>CAVQRE010000013.1:0-15552 GCA_963715115.1 uncultured Thermoleophilia bacterium | reverse complement strand
CCCATCGCCGCGATCATCTTCGCCGCCACCGGCGGTCACATCCTCTTCCTCCAGCTGTTGCTCATCGCGATCGGCGTGTTCTCGCTGCGTCGATGGCAGAGACACCGCGCCTGGAGCACGAACCCGAAACGGTGCGGCAGCAAGACCATACGGCCACACCATCGGTGCAGGCGAGCTGAGCGGCTTCTCTCTGCGCCCTTCGCTGCGCGACGAGCCTAGCCCGAACGTGCGTGCGCGGCCCATGGCGTGCCCCCTGCATGTTCCCCCTAGTTCAGAATGCCGTGCATGCGGTTCCTGTCGACTCGTCCGCGCTGGCAGCGATGGCTGATCTTCGGCGGGCTCGCCGCTCTCGGCTTGTTCGTCTTGATCCAGGCGGTCCCCTACGGCCGGAACCATTCCAACCCGCCTGTGACCCAGGAGCCAAAATGGGACTCGCCGCAAACCCGCGCCCTCGCGGCACGGGCCTGCTTCGACTGTCACAGCAACCTGACCAAATGGCGCTGGTACTCGAACATCGCGCCGGTTTCGTGGCTCATCCAGCGTGACGTCGACGGCGGTCGAGCGCAGTTCAACTTCTCCGAGTGGAACAAGCCGCAGGACGTCAGCATCGGCGACCTCGCGGACTCGATCCGGGGCGGATCGATGCCGCCCTGGTTCTACGTCATCCCTCACCGAGCGCGGACCTCAGCGCCGCCGAGAAGGACGCGCTGATCAGCGGCCTGACCGCAACGCTCACGGCCTCGCCACCCATAGGTGGCGCAGGCGGCTGACATCCGGGAGACTCGGCCGGGCGGCCCGCTGACCATCGAGGGCCGACGACAGCCACTGCTCGGAGTGGCCTGGTCACTGCTTCGCAGCTACGACGTGCGGCGTGCGCATCCGCGACCAGTCGCTTCTTCGGCCATGGCTCGGACCGTCGACAGCGCGTGCGAGTGCTTGCGGATGCCGTGCTACCCCCGGGACGGTGTGGTCGAGTTCGGCGTGGTTCGGCTGACTACTAGGGGCGCGTGCGAGTTGGGGTGTTGGTGGCGGGTGGCGGCGTAGGCGTATGGATGGTTATAGAGGTCGAGTGGGTCGTCGCCCGGGTTGATGTCGAGCTCGAAATGCTCGCCTGTTGCGCGGTCGTCGACTGCGATCGCAGCCCGCCGTTTCCGCTTGCTCCAGAGCAGAGCGATCTCCGTGGTTCCGCTTTGGCGAGAGACAAGCATTTTCGGAGAGTGGTCGAAGCTGAGCTGGTAAGTGGCCATCGCTTCCCCCGTTTGTTTGTCTTGTGCTCATCTTCTAGCGTCGGGCACACCAACGAGGGGCCAAGACGGCGACAAGAAACAGCGAGGAAACGCCGCCGTGTACTGTGGCTCGGTCGGTTGCTAACTGGATCTCGGGCGTCGCGGCTGCGTGCCTAAGGCTTGGCCATCGAGATGGCGCAGATGGGGCATACGTCGCAAAGATCTTGGGCGCGTTGGTCGTCGAGTTCGCAACTCTTCGGCCGCAAGCTCCCGCAGCCGCGCCGCCTGCCCCCGCAGGTAGCGCTCGTTCCCGAACATCGGCACAGGCGTTCTGGACGGCGTGCCGATCGGCTCCTCAGGAAGTGTCCTAACCAGAACCGATCGAGGGAAGGCCACTCGCGCGTGCAGCTGTGCTGTGGTCTCGCCTAGCGGACACGGATCAGGCAACTTGCGAAACGGTTGGAGTCTCGCCTGATCGTGGCCGAAGGTTGGCCTTCGCTTGGCCAGCTCTTAACGGGGTCGGCGCAAGAATGACGGCAGTCCGATCACCGATGAAAGGAGAGCCTCGCATGCGTAAGTTCATTGCCCTGTCGCTCGCGACTGCGACCCTGCTCTCGGCTGGGGTTGCTGGCGCGCTCGCTTCATCGACTGTAACGGTCAAGCTGGAGGCGAAAGCGCTGTCCGGTGCAAAGGAGGTGCCGATGGGCGCGCCGACTGGCAAGGGGGCTGCCGATTTCACGATCACCGGCCGCAAGGTCTGCTGGGACTTCACGATCAGCGGGATCGGCAAGCCGATTGTTGCCCATATCCACCGGGGCCGTGCTGGCACGGCTGGCCCGATAGTCGTCCCGCTCGGTGCGGCCTACCGCCAGCAGGGTTGCACCACCGCTCCGGCCGCCGTTGCGAAGGCGATCACCGCCAACCCGAGCGGGTTCTACGTCAACGTCCACACCAAGCAGTTCCCCAACGGCGCGATCCGAGCGCAACTCGCACGACCCTGACGGTCGAGGCCTAGCCATCCGCGAAACAGACCAGATGGCCCGACCCAACGCGGGCCTTCTCCTGCCTCGGCTCTGGCCCCACTGGGCGAAGGAGATGGAGATGCTATGCCGCGGCCCGCGCCGACGCCATAGCAGCCCCAGCGCTCGGTCAGAGCGGCAGCCCGCGCACCTCTTCGGCCGCAAGCTCCCGCAGCCGGGCGCGTACCCCGCAGGTAGCGCTCGCTACCGAACAGCCTTCAGGCTCGAGCTCCTCGGCTTCCGGATCGACGGTACCGCCGAAGGCACCGGACCCCTGTGACGCTTCCGTAAAGGGGCCGCCAACTGCGCACACAGCATGTCGTGCTCACGGAGCATCGTCACCAACGGATGCGGCGCCAGCTGCCCCTTCGACCCCGCAGCCGTCAACGGCCTGTCGAGCTCCTCCCACCTTTCGAAGATCCTCTGTCGGCGGCTCAGGCGTGCTGGTAGAGCCGTTCGCGTCCGCGTCGAGATCAAGCGTCATCGGAAAACCCGGAACCCGAAACTATGGGAAGCCGACCTGCGGACTGACGAGCGCCGGCGCGACGGCTCACGATCCTTCACCCACCCCGCCGTCCCGGTTGCAGACAGTCGGCTCGCACTCATTGTGATCACGCGCGAGATGCTCGTTCAAGGCGCGCCTAATCTCGGCGGACAGGCTGCGGTCGGCCTCGGCGGCGAGCTCGCGCAACCGCTCGAGCGTGCCCACCGGAACCGCCACCGACGTGACCCGCGTCTCGGTGTTAGCCATGCCTAAACTATAGCAACCGCTAGGTTGCGAGTGAGCGTATGCTCGCAGTCGGATGCCCTCCCTCCTCCTCGCCGTGAAGCACGCCCAGCTCGACCGGCACAACGCGCAGACGCTGGCGCCGGATCGCGATCGAGACGAGCGCCGAGTCGCCGCTGACGCTGAGTCCCGGCGCAACCCTCGGCGGCGACCCTCGAGCGCTCCGCGGCGTGCCATGCGTGGGGCGCAACGTGAGCGGCGCGATCCCCGGCACGGCACCGCACGATCTGCCGTTCCTGCGGTGACGGGACCTGACTGCGCGCCAGTTGCGCGCCAGTGCGCGCCAGGCTCAGGCGGATTCCAGCGGATCTGAGCGGACGACGAGGATCGGCCCGAGATGCGCAAAAGCCCCGCACGCGCGAGGCTTTTGGCTTGAAACCTACTAAGCGGGTGGCGGGAATCGAACCCGCATGACCAGCTTGGAAGGCTGGGGCTCTACCATTGAGCTACACCCGCGGCGGCGCCACGTTAGCGGCTTTTTCCCTGGGCCCCTTCTAGTCTGCGTCGCGTGCTGCTCGCGCATGCGCATTCGCCGTACGCGTGGCAGGCCGACGTCGACACGACCGTCGTCATCCCGGTCCTGTCGTTGCTGTACCTGTTCGCAGTCGGCCGGGTCGGAGCGCCGCGCTGGCGCATCACCTGCTTTGCGGGATCGATGGCGTTGCTCGCCGTCGCCTTCTGGACGCCGCTCCACCATCTCGGGCTCCACTACCTCCTGACCGCCCACCTGCTGCAGAACGTGATCCTCGCGGAGTGGGCGCCACTGCTCGCGGTGCTCGGCATCTCACATCCGATGGCAGTCGCGGTGTGCCGCGTTCGCGCGTGGCGTTTCGTGACTCACCCGGCGGTGGCCCTCCCGCTGTGGCTCGTCAACTACTTCGTGTGGCATGTACCGGTCGTCTATCAGGCGGCGCTGCATCATCAGTCCTGGTTGATCCACATCGAGCACGCCTGCTACTTCGCGACGGGCATCGTCGTCTGGTGGCCGCTCTTCCAGGACGTTCCGCGGCGCTGGCCGTCGGGCTTCCGTGCCGGCTATGCGTTCGCCGCATTCGTGCTCGCGTCCCCGCTCGGACTGCTGCTCGCGCTCCTGCCGAAGCCCGTCTACCCGTTCTACGCGGCGGCGCGGCCACGCGTCTTCGGGTTGAGCCCGCTCGCGGATCAGGAGATCGCCGGGATGACGATGGCCGCAGAGCAGGCGATCGTCCTGTTCGTCGTGTTCGCGTACTGGTTCCAACGGTTCTTCTACGAAGAGGGCTCGTACTAGCCTTAGGCCAGGAAGTAGTAGGTCGCCCACTGGGTAATCACGACGACGGCGAGGGCGGCGCTCAGCCAGATGATGGCGACGTTGGCAGAGCGGCGACTGCCGATAAATCCGAGCGCGATGAAGAGCGGGAAGACGGTGAGCCCGAAGCGGGGCAGGGAGAGGAGCGGCCAGCGTTGCGTCGGCGCTGACAACGGGATCAGAAGGCTGACCACCGAAAACACGCCGTAGGGAATTCCGAGCCCCCGCCAAGCGACGACCGCGAGCCAGGCGAAGACAACAAGCGTGAGGGCGTAGAAGACGCTGATCGCGGCGGCACGGGGGGTGGTCGTGTCGGTCGCCCAGTTCCAGTAGCGATGTGTTGAGTCGGGTCCGGCGATGAGTTGGCGAACGCCTTGAAAACCGGCGTCGAGACCGCGTCCTATACCGGCCAAGGGTCCCGTCGAGGCGATCCTTCGTCCCCAACCCTCCCGCTGCGCCGTGAGGAAGATGAACGGCTTGCCTTGATCGATCCAGAGGAAGAGCGGGTAGAGGGCGGCTATCGGAACGGCTAGCGCAAGACGGATCATTGCGTGCAGACGACGGGTTGATTTCCATGCCAGGATCGGGAGTGCGACGAGCAGAGCGACACCGCTTGTGCGTGTGAGGATCGCGAGTCCGGAGGTAACCCCCGCGCTGAGCCACTGGTTGCGCTCCGCGAACAGAAACGCCGCGATGGTCAGCATCAGGTAGAGAGAGTCGGTGTAGGCGACACCGAGGAAGATCGACGTCGGGAAGATCGCGAGGTAGAGAACGCTGCGAAGGGCGGTGTCTCTGCCGACCAACCGTGTTCCGAGCCGGTAGAGCAGTAGGAACGCGGCTGCACACGCTGTGAGCGAGACCACCACGGCAGCGAGCAGAAAGTTTCCTAAAAGGACGCGGCCGAGAATGCCGACGAGGGCTGGGTAGAGAGGAAGGAAGGCGGAGGCGTCTGGGTTGAACGAGTAGCCCTTGTCGGCGATGCCGAGCAGCCAGCCGGTGTCAAAGCGCGCGAGGACGTCAAGCGCATAGCCGAGGTCGTGGGTTCGCTTATCGGTGTGTCCGAGCGGGTTGTTGTAGGACTCGGAAAACAGCCACGTGACGACAATCGCAGCCCATATCGCGACACGGCTGAAGACGAAGATTTCGAGTAGAGCCCGGGGGAACGCGAGGCGTCCCAGCCGAATCGATCGCTCGTCATGCTCGGTCACATGACGACCCTAAATGGGGCAGGCCGTAACTGCCGCCAGTGGTTGCGGTTCACATTCAGTGCGCGAAGTCGGCGCTATTTGAGGCAGCCCGTGACCGTCGCGAGATCCTGATCGCTCGGATGCGCCTGCCAGAGCATCACCGCGTTTCCCTGACGGCGGAGGACGTCGTCGATCCCGACGTTGCTCGAATGGAAGCGGCGGTATGCAGCGTCGATGTTGTCGGCGTCGCCCTGGGTCTGGCCGAACACGAGCGTCAACGCGTTGTCGCGCAGCCGTACCCGTACGGCGCCGCCGGTCGCTGTGGTCGCGACGAAGTCGAGCGGGCCTCCGAGAGCCAAGCCATTCTGGGTGAGGCACGCGGACGATTTCGCCAGCGAATAGGTCGGCGTGTCCTTGCCGCAGCCGGCGAGCAGTCCGACAGCGAGCAGCGCTCCGAGGGCGAACCGTCTCACGGCGCGTAACTCTAAGGTGGATCGGGCCGAGGGAGGATCGGAGGCTGGCAATATCACTAGTCTGTTCGGCCGTGCCGGACCGTGCCCAGAGGACCCAAGCGCTCGCTCGGCTGGCCGTGCAGGTCGGCTGCAACCTGCAGCGCGGCCAGACGCTCGCCGTCAATGCGCTCGTCGAGCACGCGCCGCTCGTCCGCGCCGTCGCCGAGGAGGCATATGCAGCCGGCGCGCGGTACGTCGACGCCTTCTACACCGACCAGCACGTGCGGCGTTCGCACATCGAGTTCGCCCCGGACGACGCGCTCGGCTTCTCACCGCCCTGGCTCGTGGAGCGCGTCCGTCGCATCGGAGAGACGGGGAGCGCCCTGCTTTCGATCACGGGCAACCCCGAGCCGGAGCTGTTCGCAGATCTCGACGGAGTGCGAGTCGGTAGGGCTCGCATGCGCGAACTGGGCGTTGAGGCGCTCAAGCTGACCGACGGCCTTTCCAACTGGACGATCGTCTCCTTCCCGAACGAGGGTTGGGCGCAGACGGTGTTCGGCGAACCGGACGTCGATCGTCTGTGGGCAGCGGTCGAGACTGCTGTCCGGCTCGACGAGCCGGATCCTGTTGCCGCGTGGCGCGAGCACATCGCGAACCTGCAGCGGCGTGCCGACACGCTCAACGATCGGCGCTTCGATCACCTGCGCTACCGAGGCCCCGGCACCGACCTGACGATCGGCCTGCACGCCGAGGCCAACTGGAGCGCGGCGCTCGACGTGTCGCGTGGGATCGAGCACGTCGCGAACATGCCGACCGAGGAGGTCTTCACCGCACCTGACGCCCGGCGCGTCGACGGCGTCGTACGCTCGACGCTGCCGCTCCAGATCCAGGGAACGATCGTCCGTGACCTGACCGTGCGCTTCGTGGGCGGCCGCGCCGTCGAGGTGACCGCGTCGACCGGAGAAGACGTCATGCGGACCCACGTCGCGACGGATGACGGGGCTGCACGCCTCGGCGAGGTTGCTCTCGTGGACGCCGACTCGCGTGTCGGCAAGACGGGGCTCGTGTTCTACGAGACGCTGTTCGACGAGAACGCGTCGTCGCACATTGCGCTCGGTTCGTCGATCGTCAACTCCGTTGCGTGGGCGGAGGGTCTCTCGCCTGAGGAGCGGAGCGCGCGCGGTCTCAATCATTCGTCGATCCATACGGACTTCATGATCGGATCGAGGGAGCTCGAGGTCGACGGCGTCGATGCGCACGGCGAAGCCGTGCCGATTCTGCGCCACGGCGACTGGCAACTCTGATCCGCCGCGGCGCCGGCGGCCGGCGCGCCTACACTCAGACTCTGACGGGACGTAGCTCAGCCTGGTAGAGCGCCGCCTTTGGGAGGCGGAAGCCGTCGGTTCGAATCCGACCGTCCCGATGTCGAAGGTGCCCGAAGGTAGGTTCGTCGGCCGGTGACCGAGGCGCCTTTCCCTGTTCCGAGCGCGTAGGAACGCCGTCCGGGGCTCGCGTACGCGATGGCCGCGTCCGCCGCCGTCCTTGGGGGATCAACGGCGCCGTGTCGAGGACGATCCTCGCAACCGGGCTCTCGGCGGAGCGTCTTGCGCAGGTGCGATCGCTCGGTGCCTCCGAGTCACTGGACGGCGTCCAGCCGCTCGGCGCGTCGGTCGTCCTGGTCGCGATCGGGCTGGCGCAGACCGCCCGTTGACGTCCGCGGCCGGAGGTGCCGCTGCAGGACGAGCGACAGCCCGGCGACCACGGCCGGAACGATCAGGAACCAGGCCGAGAACACGCCGAGGATGCACGTCGCGAGCAGCGAGACGATCGCGGCGGCGCGCACGGGACCGTCGAGGATCCGGGCTGCAGAGCCGAGTGCCAGAACGTACACGGCGATGAACAGCGCTGACGTTGCGCGGACGAGGTCGTCGGTGCTTGCCACTCCGGCGGCGAGCCCGGCGAGGATCACGATCACGACCGGTGAGATCACGGCGAGCGGTCGGCGAGGGACGCTCCGGTTCACGTCTCCCGCAAGCCAGCGCGGGAGCGCATGCTCGGTCGCCATCGAAGCCGCGAGCTTCGCCGCGGCACCCAGGTAGACGTTCATCGTCCCCATCGTGAGCGCAACCGCAAGCACGGCGGTTGCATCCCGCCCGGCGCGTCCGAATCCGACGGAGACCAGGTCGGCGAGCGGAACACGCGAGCCGGTGCCGTAGGTGACGCCGATCGTCGCGACGGCGAGGCCGAGATAGAGGATCGTGATAGTCGCGAACGCGACCGCCATCGCGCGCGGCAGCTCCACCTCCGGACGGCGGAAGTCGCCGGCTAGCTGCGCGACCGCCTCCCAGCCGACGAACAGCCACACGAGGATGTTCGCCGCCGTTCCGATCGCCCACCAGCCGTGCGGAGCGAACGGCGACCAGTGGTCGCCGCCGTGTGATGGAAGCGCGACCGCGATCGCCAGCGCCACCACGACGATCAGCACCGATGACAGTGCGAGCTGGAAGCCGGCCGACACATGCAGCCCGAGCGCGTTGGCCGCGAGCACCGTGAGGAACATCGCAAGGCCGACGCTTGTCGCGACCACCGTTCCCGAACCGGTGAGCGCGGCGACGTAGTAGCCGCCGATCAACGACACCGCAGGAGCGCCGATCAGCACTGCCGCGAGGAACCATCCACCCGTCACAGCGGCCGCGTCGTTTCCGAGCCCTTCGCGCACGTAGGCGGACACACCCCCTGCGACGGGATGCCGCACACCGAGTACGGCGAACGTGATTGCGAGCGGCGCAGAGACGGCGAGCAGGCCGACCCAGGCGACGATCGAGGCTGCGCCCGCTCGTTGCACCGCGAGTGCCGGTATCAGCAATAGGCCCGGGCCGATCAGCGCCCCGAGGTAGAGCGCGCTGCCGCGCAGGACGCCGAGTTCGCGACCGCCGCTCATGCCCGGTTCAACGACCCGCCGGTTCGAGAACGTCCCGGCGCAGCGCCCTAGAGGGTTGATGTGAAACTCACGCATCCCCGCGGACACGTTGTTCCACATCAACCCTCTAGCGGCGGCGGTCGGCGAACGGTTCGAGATCGTGCGCGTGCAACCCGATCTCACCCGCTTCGAGCGCGGCGCGCACCTCGCGCGCCAGTGCGACCCCCTGAACCACGTCCTCCGGCTCGAGCACCGTCGAGACGCTCGCAAGCACCGACCGCCCTTCGCGCAGCTGCACGTCGACCGTCGTCAACTGTGACTTGTCGTCGATGTACGGATCGTCCGGGACACCGACCCAGACCGTGACGGTTCCGCCGCCGGGTAGTGCGACATGCTCGATTGCGGGCGACGCGCGCAGGCTCATGGCGAGACCGTAACAACGCCGGTCGCAGACGGCGAGTTCCCTCGAACGGGTGATGCCCGCCGCCGGTTTGCGCCGATCGTGAGAGAGGTGGTTGCGCGGGTGCTTCGGCTCGTCCTGGTCGTTTCGAGCTCTCCCGAGCACCGCGCGAACATCGTCGACCCTTCGTGGCATGAGATCGGCATCGCCGCGGCTCACGTCGACCACGCGGGTGGTGTGTATCGCGACCGTCCGGTCACGATCATCACCACCGACTTCGGCGCGAGAAGCTAGCACCGGCCCCCTGCAGGGCTACGCTTGCACGGCAACGCGCCCGTAGCTCAGTGGAAGAGCGGCGGCCTTCTAAGCCGTTGGTCGGGGGTTCGAGTCCCTCCGGGCGCATCCGAGGGCCGGCGTCGCGCAGTCGATGTCGCTGCCCGACGCCGGCCCTAGCGGGACCCGGCTCTCAGCAGCAGCCGCAGTCGCAATCAGCGCCGCAGTCGCAATCGGCGCCGCAGTCGCAGTCCGTTGCGAGACGCATCGCTCACCTCCTTCATCGATGATCTTCGATGAAGGAGACGGTAGTCGGTATATTGACAAACGTCAATGAAGATGCTGCCTGTCCTCGAGCCCCTCTGCTGTGGGCCCAACACCCCCGTGATGTCGACCGGCGCCGCGGCGGATCTCGCCGCGACGTTCAAGGCGCTCGCCGACCCGACGCGCGTGGCGATCGTGAACCGGCTCGCGGCGACCGAGTGCTGCGTGTGCGATTTGACGGCCGCGTTCGATCTCTCGCAGCCGACCGTCTCCCACCACCTGCGGATCCTTCGCGACGCCGGCCTTGTCGAAGCGGAGCGCCGCGGGACGTGGGCGTTCTACCGGCTCGCGCCCGATGCGGTCGACCGGCTGCAGGGCATCTTCACGCCCGCCTGAGTCGGCGCCGAGCTCAGTGGACGAGCGTGTAGGCCTTGAACTGCAGCTGCCCGTGCTCGCAGACGGGCGTCGGCGGCCGCATCGGCGCGAGCGTCACACCACCGCCCGGGTCGTTCACTGCCAGCGCGTAGGCCTTCGGCTCGCACGCTCCGGACTTCTGCTCGCCCTTGCCCGGGACATCGGGTGAAAAACGCGCCGTCGCGCGTGCCGACGCGCCGTGCGGAAGTGAAATGAGGGCCGACGTCAGTTGGTTGGGCGCCGCGGCGCGGACGTGCGTCGGCAGCGTCCTGGAGTGCAGTCCGACGAGCGTGACCTTCGGCAGCCCTGTGACGGTGCAGGCTTGCGTCGAGCGGTTGCGTAGGGTGAGCGCGTAGACGATGTTGCCGGCACCGGCGCTTCCCGGCACCGCCGCGAACGTGCCGATGAGCTGCAGCGAGTTGCAGTACTTCGTGGACTGACGCGCCTCGGCGGTGCTGCCGAGCAGAGCAGCTCCGACCACGACGAGGAGAGCGAGCAGGGCGGGCCGGCGCATGGGCCGCCATGGTAGTCCGGCCGGCGCGCCGTCCAGACGCGGATACGATGCCCGCGCACGGTGGCAGTAGCTCAGTTGGTAGAGCCCCGGGTTGTGGTCCCGGTGGTCGGGGGTTCGAGTCCCCTCTGCCACCCATGCTGGTCGAGTCCGGAGCCGGGGACGTCGCTACGCTGAGAGCGGCCCGGCCCCGTAGCTCAGCGGACAGAGCGGGAGCCTTCGAAGCTCCGTGCGCAGGTTCGATTCCTGCCGGGGCCACTTCGAGTCCACCGGCGAGAGGTTCCGGTTCGTCGTCGCTCAGCGACTCGCGAAACGGAGGAGCAACCAGATGACGACGATGAACACGCCGACCAGAACTGCGGTGTCCCGAAACAGGTGGGCGTGTGTGTTCAGGTCCAGAGGGAGATCCACACCCCGAACATCGGCATTCGCAACCGGCCGCTTGAGAGCTCGGATTGCATGGCGGCAGGAATGAGCAGCCATACCTCGTTTTCCGGCACGGTCCCCGCAAACTACGACCGCTACCTCGGGCCGGCGCTGTTCGAGCCGTATGCCGCCGACCTCGCTTCCCGGATCCCGGCCGCGGACGGCGTCCGGGTGCTCGAGCTCGCCTGCGGCACCGGACGCGTCACCAGGCGCCTCCGGGAGACGCTCCCGGAGCGGGCCTCGCTGGTGGCCACCGACCTGAACGAGCCGATGCTCGACTACGCGCGCACGGCCGTCCCCGGTCGCGGGATCACCTGGCAGCCCGCGGATGCCCAGGCTCTGCCGTTCGGCGACGGGACATTCGACGTGGTCGTCTGTCAGTTCGGCCTGATGTTCCTCCCCGACAAGGTCCAGGGGCTACGGAAGTCCGGCGGTGCTCGAGCCGGGTGGGCTCTTCATTGCGAGCGTCTGGGAGTCGATCGGCGCTCATCCACACACTCGGGCGATCCAGCGCGCGCTCGACGAGCTCTTCCCGGCGTCCCCGCCGAACTTCCTCGACGTGCCGCACGGCTATCACGACCGCGAGTGGATCCGCGCGGACTTCGAGGCGGCAGGCTGGCACGGCCCGACGATCGAGGCCGTCGGTCTGTCCGGCGAGAGCCCGTCCGCGCGGGATCTCGCGATCGGCTTCGCGTCGGGGTCGCCGCTCGCGCACGAGCTCGCAGAGCGTGGATCCGATACGAAAGACGTGGTCGACCGCATCACCGGCGAGCTGGGCGGCGGCGCACCGTACACGACCGAGCTCGCCGCGCTCGTGCTCACGGCGACGAAATAGTCAAGCCGCCTCGCGTATCACCCACGCGGCGAGGAACGGCTCGACGATTGCGAGTGTCCCGTCTTCGAGCCGGCCGACCAGCTCCTTGCGAATGAGTGCCGTCAACGCCGACTGGAGCGTCGGGGCGGGTGGCAGGTCGTAGGCCGTTCGGTAATCCTCGGCATAGGGCGAGGCGGTGGGCTCGGCTGCGAGTGCGGTCAGCAGCCGCCGCTGGGTGCGGGGAGCGTCGGTCCAGAGCTGTTCGAGGTGGTTGTGCTCGGCCCGGAGCACGCTCTCGAGGCCGGCGTCCACGTCGGAGTCGTACGCGAACGCGCCGTGCGGCGTTCGCTCCCATACCTCGTGCGCCAGCTCCTGTGTCGCGTACGGATGGCCCGACGTGAGCTCGAGCAGCCGCCTCGTCGCGCTCTCCGTGATCCTCTTGTCCGTCCGCTCGAAGCGCGACCGCAGAAAGCGTGCGAAGAGCCCCGGTGGGATGAGGCCGATCTCCATCTTCTTCGCGCTGCGCCAGAACGGCTCGTTCCGGTCCCCGAAGATCCGGTCGAGGACATGGCGCTTGCTCCCCAGGTAGACGTGAGCGACCTCGGGCTGCGTCTGGAAGACCGCCCGCAGCAGGTTGGGGTAGCGGCGGTCCAGCTCGACGATCTCCTGGAACTCGTCGAAGATCATGACGACGCGTCGACGTCGCTCGACCGCGATCCTGCCGAGTAGCTCGAGCAGCGACTCGATCGTGTCGTCGATGTCCGATCGGCGGCGGGTTGCGCGGAAGCTGAAGCCCAGTGAGCCGTCCTGCGGGTCGACCTCCATCGACGGCACGATGCGCAGGCCGCGGAAGAGCTCAGCCGCCCGTTCGTACGCGCGGCCCGACGCGGTGTCGAGGTCGCGGTGGATCGTCCGCGCGAGTGCCGCTGCGAACCGCTCCTTGCTCGTGACCTTGAGCAGGTCGACGTACCCCACCAGCGCTCCCTCGCGCTCCGCGCGTCCAGCCGCGCGCAGCACGAGCGACGACTTGCCGTAGCGGCGCGGAGCGTAGACGAGCACATCCTGACCGTTTCGAAGCTCGGCGACGAGCTCGCGCAGCTCGGACTGACGATCGGTGAAGGCTGCGCCCAGGGCGAGCGCGCCGAAGCGAAACGGGTTCGTCGCTTGCTTATCCAATCAGCCATTACGTTAACAACCATAAGAAAGCCGGCCGATAGGTGTCGGCGGAACAGGGTGCTGTATCGGTTCGATCGTGAGGGAGCCTCCGCCCGCGCGGTTACGCTTCGGCATGACTGCGCGGGCGTGGCGGAATTGGCAGACGCGCCGGGTTTAGGTCCCGGTGGGCCTAAGGCCCTTGGAGGTTCGACTCCTCTCGCCCGCACCTGCAGATGGCCCACGGACCGGCTGAGTTGATCGTGGCGGATGCCGCAGGCTGGCGCGCGTGGCTCGCAGCCCATGTCGAGGAGCACGCGGGCGTCTGGCTCGTGCTCGCGAAGAAGGGCATGACCGGGCCGACCAGCGTCACCTACGCCCAGGCGCTCGACGAAGCGCTCGCCCACGGGTGGATCGACGGCCTGGTCGGCCGGCGCGACGACGCCACCTACCGCCAGCGCTTCACACCGCGCCGCCGCAGAAGCAACTGGTCGGCGCGAAACGCCGAGCGCGTCGAGCGCCTGTCCGGTGAGGGACGGATGCATCCGTCCGGCATCGCTGAGGTGGAACGCGCGAAGGCCGACGGCCGCTGGCCCCGGCCCGAGACGAACTCTCAGGGCAGCGACTGAACCAGCTGGTCGAGCGGCCTGCGCTCCTTCACCGGTGGATCGCTCACGCTCGGCCCGAGGTGGATGAGCCCGACGATGCGCTCGTTCGCAGCGAGGCCGAGCACCTCTCGGGCGTCTCGCTCCTCGAGCGCCGCCGGCGTGCGCCAGTAGGAGGCGAGCCCGCGGGCCGTCGCCCCGAGCAAGATCGCGTACACGGCGCATCCAGCCGAGAGGAGATCTTCCTCGTCGGTACGAGGCTCGCCGGTCAGAAGGGCAGTTGCGAGGACGAGTGTCGGCGCACGGCGAAGCTTTGCGGCTTCCTTCTCGCCGCAGGCGCGTTCGAGGCGCATCCGCGTGTCCGGGCCGAGCACTCGGAACCGGGACGGCTGCGTCAGGTGGTGGTTCGGGGCCCACCGGGCGAGCTCGAGAAGCGACGCCAGCGTCTCGGGGTCGACCGGCGTTGCACCGTATTGCTTGTGTGTCCTGCGTTCGCGAATCGCCTTCTCGACCTCCATCGGCCAGACGCTACCCGCATGATTCAATGGCCGGACCTGATGGCGACGCAGATCGAGCAGCTCGCGGAGGACAAGGTCAAGCTGACGGTCGACGTGCCGGCCGGCGACGTCCACCATGCCGTCGAGCACGCTGCCGCCGACCTGGCCGCGAGCGTTCGGATCCCAGGCTTCCGGCGCGGCAAGGTGCCGATGCCGATCCTCGTTCAGCGTGTCGGGCGCGACCGCATCTACTCGGAGGCGGTCGAGAGTCACATCAGCGGCTGGTTCTGGAATGCGGCGACGCGCGCGCGGCTCAACCCTTCGGCTCAGCCCGAGTACGAGTACAACCTCCCGACCTCCGACTCGGAGTCGTGGCACTTCTTCGCGACGGTCGCTGTTCACCCGAAGCCGGAGCCGGCCGACTGGACCGAGCTCGAGGTGCCGAAGCACGAGGCGACCGTGCCCGAGGAAGCGGTCGAGGCCGAGCTCGAAGCGTTGCGGCGTTCCGTCGCCGAGCTCGTGCCCGTCGAGGGTCGCGCCGCGCAGGAGGGAGACACGGTAGTCGTCGACCTCGGCACGGAAGACGGATCCGCGCAGCGCGACTACGTCGTCGAGCTCGGTTCGGAGCGCCTTGTCGAGGAGCTCGACAACGGCATCCGAGGCCTGCAGACGGGCGAGAGTCGTGAAGTCGCGTACGAGCTCGCCGAGGGCGACATGCGCCGCGCCACGGTCTCCGTGAAGTCGATCTTCGAACGCGTGCTGCCTCCGCTCGATGACGAGCTGGCGCATGCGTCATCCGAGTTCGACACGTATGTGGAGCTGCGCACCGAGATCGAAGACCGCCTTCGGGGCCAGATCGCCGACGAGCTCGAGGGTGTTTTCCGTGCCGCGGCGATCGATGAGCTCGTGAGGGCCTCGAACGTGGATGCCTCGGGGCCGCTCGTCGAGCTCCGGACACGCGAGCTGCTCACCGGTCTTGCGCGCAGCCTCCAGGCGCGCGGCATCGACGCCGACTCATACCTGCAGCTCACGGGTCAGTCACCGGAGGCGCTCGAGCAGCGTCTGCGTGCCGAGGCAAAGACATCGGTCGCGCGCGAGCTCGTGCTCGAGGCCGTGGCCGACTCGCTCGGCCTCGAGGTGACGGACGAGGAGATCCGTGCCGAGCTGCTCGAGGCCGGCGAGTCCGAGGAAGACGTCGACGCGTTCGTCGCCGACGGCGGAGCCGATCGGGTGCGCGAGGACTTGCGGCTGAAGAAAGCGCTCGACCGCATCGTGGCCGAGGTGAAGCCGATCGAGCCGGATTTGCATGCAGCGCGTGAG
>CAVQRE010000012.1:0-142059 GCA_963715115.1 uncultured Thermoleophilia bacterium | reverse complement strand
CTAGCGTCGGAAGCGTGTCGAGACGTAGGTCACGCTGATGTTCGATCTCGCGGCGATCGCCATCGCACTCGCGTGTTTCGCGTTCGCGTACCTCCTGCTTCACGTCCTCGACCGCGTGTGATGTCGACCGCGAATCTCTTCGGCTTGATCGTCGCACTCGCGGTCTTCGCCTACCTGGTCTACGCCCTGTTCCGCGGAGAGCGGTTCTAGGGGGCCGTCGATGTCCGGGCAGGGGATCTCCCAGATCGTCGTCTACTCGATCGTCCTGATCGTGCTCGGGTATCCGCTCGGCATCTACATGGCCGGGATCTACACGGCCGAGCGCGTCGGCGGCCGGCGTCTGCGCCTGCTCCGAGGCGTGGAGAACGGCTTCTTTCGGGCCCTTCGCGTCGACGCCAAGAAGGAGCAGGACTGGAAGAGCTACGGCACGACCGTGCTCGTCTTCAGCGTCCTCTTCTGGGGGCTGCTGTACCTGATCCAGCGCGCGCAGGGGCACCTGTTCCTGAATCCCGACCACGTGAAGGGCGTCCCGGCCCACCTGTCGCTGAACACCGCCTCGAGCTTCATCACGAATACGAACTGGCAGTTCTACGGCGGCGAGTACACGATGTCGTACCTGACGCAGATGGCCGGGCTGGCGGTGCAGAACTTCGTCTCCGCCGCGGTCGGGATGGCGGTGCTCGTCGCTGTGGTTCGCGGGATCGCGCGCCGCTCGTCGGGGACGCTCGGCAATTTCTGGGTCGATCTCTACCGCTCGCTGGTCTACATCCTGTTGCCGCTCGCGGTGATCGTTGCCGTGCTCCTGATGTGGCAGGGTGTTCCGCAGACGCTCCACGGTCACGCCACGGCGGCGACCGTTCAGGGGGCGTCGCAGACGATCGCTCGCGGCCCGGTTGCCTCGCAGATCGCAATCAAGCAACTGGGTACGAACGGCGGCGGCTTCTACAACTCGAACTCGGCGGTGCCGTTCGAGAACCCGACCGGGCTCTCGAACTTCATCGAACTGCTCGCCATCCTGCTGATCCCAGCGGCGCAGGTGTTCATGTTCGGGAAGATGGTCTCCGCCCGGCGGCACGCGTGGATGGTCTTCATCTCGATGTTCGTCGTCTTCGCGCTGGGCGTCGCGGTCAACCTGCCGGCGAGCAGCATGGATCCGCGGTCTTGCGCTCCTCGGGCGTGAACCTCACGCAAGGCCACGGCCAGTCGGGCGGCAACATGTCCGACAAGGAGGTCCGCTTCGGGCAGGCGGCAACCACGAACTGGACGGTTGCGACGAGTGATGCCTCGAACGGCTCGGTCAACGGGGGCTTCGACGCGATGACGCCTGCCGGCGGAGCAGTGCCTCTCGTCAACCTGTTTCTCGGCGAGGTGATCTTCGGCGGCGTGGGCTCCGGCCTGTACGGCATGTTCTTCTACATCGTCATCGCCGTGTTCGTGGCCGGGCTGATGGTCGGCCGGACACCCGAATGGCTGGGCAAGAAGATCGAGGCGCGCGAGATCAAGTACGCCGCGATCGGCGCCCTCTTCGTCCCGACGATGGTCCTGACGCTGGCGGCGATCTCGATCGCGACCAAGAGCGGCCTCGCCTCGATCTACAACAGCGGCGTCCACGGCTTCACCGAGACGTTGTACGCCTACGACTCACAGGGCAACAACAACGGCAGCGCCTTCGCCGGCTTCGGGCTGACGAACTTCAGCGCCGACCTCGGAACGATTGCGATGCTGCTCGGCCGCTTCGCGCCGCTGTTCGCGGCGCTCGCGCTCGGTGGTGCACTGGGGAAGAAGAAGATCACGCCCGCCTCGGTCGGCACGTTCCGTACCGACGGAGCGACGTTCGTCGTCCTGCTCGTCGGCGTGATCGCGCTCACCGCCGGGTTGATGATCTTCCCGGCGCTCACACTCGGCCCGATCGTCGAGGGGTTGATGCACTGATGCGCAACGTCGTCAGCTCGGTGGTCGCGATCGTCGTCATCACCCGCGTTCTTCGGCTTCGGCTACCCGCTCGTGATGACCGCGTTCGCGCAGGTCGCCTTCTCGCACCAGGCGAACGGCAGCCTGATCAAGGAGAACGGCAAGGTCGTCGGCTCGAGCCTCGCCGCGCAGGGCTTCTCGGACAAGCGGTACTTCCACGAACGTCCTTCGGCGACGTCACCGGCCTACAACGCCGGCGCGACGACGTTCGCCAACCTCGGTCCCACCAACCCCGATCTGGCGAAGAACGTGCAGGCCGCCGCACAGGCGATCCTGAAACTCGAGCGTCCGTACAACCCGGGCCTGACGATCGGCGACATTCCGGTCGACGCGGTGACGACATCGGGTTCGGGGATCGATCCCGACATCTCGCCGGCCAACGCGGCACTCCAGTCCCGGCGGATCGCAGCCGTTCGCGGTCTTTCGCTCCAGACCGTGCAGAGCCTGATCAAGCAGCACACGACGGGTCGTTCCTGGGGCTTCTTCGGAGAGCCCGGCGTCAACGTTCTCGAGCTCAACCTTGCGCTCGACAAGCAGGGAGGGAAGTAGATGTCGACGACCGCCTGCCGTCTCCCGTCCGAAGCGACGAGAATGAGGCGCGCGAGTGTCTTCTCGCGCGAGCTCGTGCGCGCTGCCGTCATCGACTCGTTTCCGAAGCTCGACCCGCGCACCCAGTTCAAGAACCCGGTCATGTTCATCGTCGAGCTCGGGAGCATCATCACGACCGGGATCTTCTTTCTCGAGCTCGCGCGCGGTGACACGAGGCAGCTCTGGTTCGTCGCCGTCATCGCATTCTGGCTGTGGCTGACTGTCCTGTTCGCGAACTTCGCCGAGGCGATCGCCGAAGGGCGCGGGAAGGCACAGGCGAACGCGCTGCGCGCGACGCGCACGACGACGACCGCCCGGCGGGTCGTCGGCGACACGCTGGAGGACGTCCCCGCACCTCAGCTGCAGCGCGGAGACCGCGTCGTCGTGGTCGCCGGAGAGGTGATTCCCGCCGACGGCGAGGTCGTCGAGGGTGTCGGCTCTGTCGACGAGTCGGCGATCACCGGCGAGTCGGCACCTGTGATCCGCGAGTCGGGCGGCGATCTCTCTTCTGTCACCGGCGGAACGCGTCTGCTCTCCGACCGGCTCGTCATCGAGGTCACTCAGGAGCCGGGCAAGTCGTTCCTCGACCGGATGATCGCACTCGTCGAGGGTGCGGAGCGGCGCAAGACGCCGAACGAGATCGCGCTCAACATCCTGCTCGCCGGCCTCACGATCACGTTCCTCGCAGCGGTCGTGACGCTCGAGCCGTATGCGATCTACGCAGGCTCGCCGCAGTCACAGACCGTGCTGATCGCCTTGCTCGTCGCATTGATCCCGACCACGATCGGCGCGCTGCTCTCGGCGATCGGGATCGCGGGCATGGACCGCCTCGTCCAGCGAAACGTGCTGGCGTTGTCGGGTCGGGCGGTCGAGGCGGCGGGAGACGTCGACGTCCTCCTGCTCGACAAGACCGGGACGATCACACTCGGCAACCGGCAGGCTTCCGAGTTCATTCCCGCACCAGGCGTCGACGAGCGTGAGCTCGCCGAGGTTGCGCAGTTCGCCTCGCTTGCCGACGAGACCCCTGAAGGGCGCTCGATCGTCATCCTCGCCAAGGAGCGCTACGGCCTGCGCGAGCGGCAGCTGGGCGAGACCGGCGCCGAGTTCGTCCCGTTCACCGCGATGACGCGGATGAGCGGTGTCGACTACAACGGCACTCGGCTTCGCAAGGGTGCCGCCGATGCAATCAGGACCTTCGTCGCCGACCAGGGTGGTGACACCCCGGCCGAGGTCGACCTCGCGGTCCAGCGCATCGCCGAGCAGGGCGGTACACCGCTCGTCGTTGCGAAGGATAACTTCGCGCTCGGCGTGATCCACCTCAAGGACATCGTCAAGGGCGGGATGAGCGAGCGCTTCGACGAGCTGCGCAAGATGGGCATCCGCACCGTCATGATCACCGGCGACAATCGCGTCACGGCTGCCGTGATCGCACAGGAGTCGGGCGTCGACGACTTCCTCGCCGAGGCGACACCCGAGGCGAAGATGACGCTGATCAAGGAAGAGCAGGCCAAGGGTCGCATGGTGGCGATGACCGGAGACGGCACGAACGACGCGCCTGCCCTGGCGCAGTCGGACGTCGGGGTGGCGATGAACACCGGCACGTCGGCAGCGAAGGAGGCCGGGAACATGGTCGACCTCGATTCGAATCCGACGAAGCTGATCGAGATCGTCGAGGTCGCGAAACAGCAGCTGATCACCCGAGGAGCATTGACGACGTTCTCGATCGCGAACGACGTGGCGAAGTACTTTGCGATCATCCCAGCGATGTTCGCGTTCACCTACGCGACGAAGCCGGGGCAGCGCGGACCCTTGAACGCCCTCAACATCATGCACCTCGGCGATCCGAAGAGCGCGATCGTCTCCGCAATCATCTTCAACGCGCTGATCATCCCTGCCCTCGTCCCGCTCGCCCTCAAGGGCGTGAAATACCGGGCGATTGGAGCTACGGCTCTGCTCCGGCGCAACCTGCTCATCTACGGGCTCGGTGGGATGATCCTGCCGTTCGTCGGGATCAAGCTCATCGACCTGGTCGTTCACAACCTGTTCGGCGCATGAGGCTGTGTGCGCGGGCGCTACCGGATTCTGCTCGGCATGGCGGCGGGGGTCGGCAAGACCTACCGCATGCTGCAGGAAGGACGGCAGGCACAGGCGGAGGGACGCGACGTCGTGATCGGCTATCTCGAGCCGCACGACCGGCCCGAGACGTCCGAGCTCGCCGAAGGGATCGAGGTCGTGCCGCGACTGCGCAGCGACCACGGCGCGCTCGAGCTGGAGGAGATGGATGTCGACGCCGTCATGGCGCGCAAGCCCGAACTGGCGTTGATCGACGAGCTTGCGCACACGAATGCGCGGGGCATGCGCAACGAGAAGCGCTACCAGGACATCGAGGCGGTGATCGCCGCCGGAATCGACGTGATCTCGACCGTCAACATCCAGCACCTCGAGAGCCTCAACGACGCGGTCTCCGAGCTGACCGGAGTCCGGGTGCGCGAAACGTTCCCGGACAGCGTGCTCGACGAAGCCGATGAGGTCGTGCTCGTCGACCTGACACCGGAGGCGCTCCAGCACCGCCTCGAGGCGGGCAAGGTGTACCCGAAAGAACGGGCGGACGTCGCGCTGATCAACTTCTTCCGGCTCGAGAACCTGAGCGCGCTTCGCGAGCTCGCGCTGCGTGAAGTGGCCGAGGACGTCGAGGCGCGCCGTCAAGCGGTCGTGCTCGACGCATCGAGCCAGCAGGCGGTCGCCGAGCGCGTGCTCGCCCTGATCGAGCCTCAGCCGAAGTCCCAACGGATCATGCGGCGGGCCTGGCGCTCCTCACAGCGGCTCGGCGGCGAGATCGACGCGCTGTGGGTGCGTCCCTCAGGTCGTCCGCCGACCGAGGACGAGGTGACGCAGCTCGCGGCGCTACGCCGGTTGGCCGGCATCCTCGGCATCCATCTGCTCGAGGAGGAGGGCGACGATCTCGTCGCCACCGTCCGCCGTGTGGCGCATGAGCGTGGTTCCACCTACGTATTCGTGGGCACCCCCGACGAGTCGCGCCGCCGCGAGATCTTCGGCGGCTCGCTGCTCTCGCGGATGGTGCGCGAGCTTCCTGGAATCGACATCCGCGTCGTCGCCAGTCGCGCCGATCGCTCCAAGTTGGACGAGTGACGGCGCTCGTCGTCCTCCTCGCCGCCCTCGTCGTCGTCCTTGCCGGCGCACTTGGTTACCGCAGTCGGACACCGCAGGCGCTGCGGCGACCGCGCGGCGGGCGTCGAATCCTCGTTCCGTTCACCGGGAGGCTCGATCCCACCGTGCTGAACGCTGCGATCCGGATCGCCCGCGCCGAGGAAGCCGTCCTCGTCCCCGCCTACCTCCTTATCGTCCCGCTGGAGTATCCGGAGGACTCACCGCTGCAGAAAGACGTTGCGGTGGCCATGCCTCTCCTCGAAGCGGTCGAGCACGCTGCCCTGCGAGGCGGTGTTCCGGTCGATGCGCGGATCGAGCAGGGACGGACCGCGGCGCATGCGCTCCGGCGGCTCTGGGAGGTCGAGAACTTCGACCGGCTCGTCGTGCCGGCCCGTGCCGGCGACCACGACGGGTTCGATCCGAAGGAGCTGTCGTGGCTGCTCACGCACGCGCCGACGGAAACGCTCGTGCTCAGGCCAAGCCCGCGCCTGGAGGCAGTTCCGGCGTAGGCTCGGAGGGTGGACGGCGATTCTGTTCGCCTGGCCGACCTCGTCGCAGCGCTCTCGCTCGGGCATCGACCTCGGCTTCGGGCAGCCGATGGAGCACGTTCTCCGGCGGTGCCTGATCGCTCTTGCTCTCGCCGAACGCGTCGAACTGGACGCCGAGTCGCGGGTCGCCGTCTCTACGTCGATGCAGATGCCGAGCTGATCCTCGGCAGCCTCGACGGCGTCGGGTCTTGGGACGCCGTTCGCGGCCGAACCGGCGCTCGCTGTCTCGCTCTCCGGCGAGCAGGTCGATGCAGCCTTCCTGATGGGCGACTTCTTTCGCACCGTCGGCGGCTATCTGCCACCGGCCCCACCGCTCGCCGAGCCGCCGGCGCTGTGGGGGTCGGAGGCACACGTGCGCGAGCTGTTCGACGAAACCGGCGTCGAGCTCGAGTTCGAGCGCGACGTCGTCCAGCCGGTGCCGTTCGACTCGACCGACGATGCGGTCGAGTTCATCTCCACCAACTTCGGCCCGATGATCATGGCGCGCCAGCTGACCGAGGCGTCCGGGCGCTGGCAGGACCTGCGCTCTGAGCTGGCGGAGCTGTACGAGCGAGACGACCCGCTCGAGTATCTCGTCGTCTTCGGCCGCAAGGAGGAGCAGTGAGCATCAGCGGTCGCATCTTCGCCGCGGTCTACGACCGCATGAGCGCGGGCCCCGAGAAGGCGGGGCTCGCCGAGCATCGGCGCGCACTGCTCGCCGGTGCACGCGGTCGCGTGCTCGAGATCGGAGCAGGCACCGGTGCGAACCTTGCGTTCTACGGTGACGGCGTCGAGTCGCTGACCGTCGTCGAGCCGGAGGCGCCCATGGCCAGGCGCCTCGAGCGCAAGGCCCAGGAGCTCGGGCGCCCGATCGAGCTCGTCGCGGCTCCGGCGGAGGAGCTCCCCTTCGCCGACGACAGCTTCGACGTCGTCGTCTCGACGCTCGTCCTGTGCACTGTCGACGACCAGGCGACGGTGCTGGCCGAGCTCCGGCGGGTGCTGAAGCCGGGCGGCCGGCTCCTCTTCATCGAGCACGTGCGCGCCGAGGACGCAGGTCTCGCGCGCCGGCAGGACCGCTTGAATCGCCTCAACCGGGTCGTCGCACACGGCTGCAACTGCAACCGGACGACGGTCGACGCGATTCGCGAGGCCGGCTTCGCGATCGGGGATCTCCAGCACGACCGGCTGCAGAAGGTGCCGGCGTTCGTCAGCCCGCTCGTCGTGGGGACCGCCGAAGCAACCTAGAGCCTCTACGACGCAGTCGCCGGTCCCATCCCGTTGCGCAGGAGGTTGCCGCGACCGGTCGGCCACGGCATGCAGTTCGTCGCCGACCCGGGGACATGGAAGACGTCGATCCCGTGGTCGAACGTCGTCAGCACGATCTCGAGCGTTCCGTCGCCGTCGAGATCGCCGATCGAGGGTGCTGCCGGGACGCCGATCCCGTTCCCGTCGCCGCCCTGGTGCGGTAGGCGGATGTCGTCGAGCAGCTTGCCCGTGCCGGAGAGCACGACCAACCGGCCTGAGCCGGGTGTCGGTCCGTACGTGCCGAAGATCAGCTCGGGCCGGCCATCGCGATTCAGATCGGCAGCGACGACCTCGGACGCGAACGTCTTCCGAGCCCCGTGTGCGTAGTCGTAGCGCCACAAGCGCCGGCCGGTCGCGCTGATCGCGTAGACAAAGCCGTCGGGCACCGCGGCGACGATCTCGGGACGGGGATCGCCCGAGATGTTCACCACCGTTGGAGCGGGGATTCCGCTCGGTGGATACCAGTCGCCGTCGGCGCGAAACGCGGGCTTGCCCGAAAGTGGCAGCGTGACGAAGCCTTCGTGCCGCATCGCCGATCGGACGCCGCCGTCCTGGGCGCCGTCGAGAGCCATGAACGCATACGCCTGCGTGATGTACGGCTCGCCGAGCTCGGTGTTGGGAAGGCCGATCACCTCGTTCTTGCCGTCGCCGTCGAGGTCGGCGACGACCGGCGGGGACGCCGTCCACTGCAGCCACGGCGTCTTGTGCACATCGGGCCACGGCCCGATGTGGCGGTGGTACTGGTCGGTCTCGACGGTCGGGCTCAGCCAGCGGATGAACTGGCCCCAGCCGAGCCTCCGGCCCGCGTAGCCGCTCTCGCGGTTCGTGAACCACGGAGCGGCGAGCACCGACGTGCCGTCGTCGTTGAAGAGGTTGATCTGGTGGTTGTCGAACGTGACGACGATCTCGAGCTGCGGGTCGTCGTCGAGGTTGCCGATGGCGACGTTCTCGCCGTAGGCGCCGTACCCGTGGTTGCCGATGCCGTTGAAGGTGGCGTCGTTTCCCGTGCCGGGCAGTCGATTGAAGCGCGGCCACGAGGTTGCCGGCGCGCCCTTCGGGTGCCACACCCGACCGTTCGCATCGAACACGAACACCTGCGATCCCGTCGACGAGGTGTTGGTCGTTGTTACGACGACCTCGACGTGACCGTCTCCTTCGAGGTCGGCCGCCGCCATGCCGCGGACCTCGGGCACATTGACCGCCGCTGCAGGTCGACGCCGGCCAGCCGTGCTTCAGCCGCAGCCGGCCGCCCACGAAGTCGTACGCCGCGACCGTGCCCTCGTTTCCGCCGACGACGATCTCCGGGATCTTGTCGCCGTCGAGGTCGGCGACGACGCCCGGCGCGTACACCCGCCCTTTCGTTGCCGTGCCCTTCGCGAGCAGATGCCCTTTCGCGTCGAAGACGAACGTCGAATAGAACGGCGCCACGATCTCGAGCTTCCCGTCGCCGTTGAGATCGGCGAGGCTCGGGGACGAGAACCAGCCGGTCTCACCGGTGGGGATGTTGCGCACGAACTGCGGTGCCTTCACACTCGTTGTTCCGCCGGCGGGAGAGCAGCCGCTTCCCGCAGCGCTCTTCGCGTGCATCGAGCCTGCGAGTGTCAGGGACAACCCGGCGGCGAGCACCGCGGCGGCAGCGGAGCGCGTCATCGAGCCTGGGATCGTAGTCCTCGGTGATGTCGGCGAGGCCGAGCCGAAGTGTGAGAGCCGAAGCCCGATTGACTCCGGCTCTCACTGCCGTCGTGTCGTCCACACAGGACCGCACCTGAGACTTGCGTGACAAAGATCCAGCCCGTGCCGGGGCGGGGTGGATCCGCCCCGGCAGGTTGGTGGCTGGGCCGCGATTTAGCTGGCGGTGTGGGCGGTGACCCGGGTCGCGGTCAACGCCGGAGGTGTGGCGCTCTTCAGGTCGGCCATGCAGGCGCGTGCCTGAATGTTGACGCGGTCGCCGAGCTTGAGATCGGCCGGGTTGTGATCACCTTGCCGGTTGATCTTGGTCGAGGTCGTGATCGCGACCGAGACCGGCAGGGTGCCGCCCTTGTAGGCCTTGGCGAAGCGGTTGCCGCCGGTCACCGTCACCGACAGCGACGAGGGGGCAGCAGCGCCGTCCGCGGCCAGCTTGCCGGTCAGGATCACCGCCACCGACGGCTTGCAGCCGGCGCCTGTGGTCGGCGGCTTGCCCTTACCGGAGGGTGGTGCGGCGACCGCGATCGACGACAACACCAGCGCGGCGGCGGCGGCTCCAACGACTGCCTTGAGCTTCATGTTCTCGCTTCTCCTTCTGACTCGCCGCGCCCCGACCCGCGACTCACTTGGAATGACTGTCTCCCCGGATCATCTCCAGCGCCGCAAAGCACGCATCACCCAGACGTAAAAGCCACGTAAAGCGTTGACGCACCGGGGCAGGCACGGGAGCGACAACGGAAGGACGCAGCGTCGCCGTCCGGCCTACCTCGGGCTTATGTGTTTGTCACCCCAACGTTTGCCGCACGATCACGCTAGCCAGCGACGATGAGGAGGGCGAAACCGATGCGTATCAACCGGATTGACCACGCGGCGTCCTCGTCCTGCTGTTCGGTGAAGGTGCTCAGCCCGTCGCGTTGCCGAGTCCGCTTACACCTGAGAGTCGGACATTCTGCTCGGGCGTGGGCGGGCTCTCCGAGTTGGGATATCGATCGGAGGAGACCGGAGAGATTTATCGAAGCAGCTGCACGTACCGTCCAAGCTGGTCGGTAGAGGCCAGTCCGGAGCGATCCGTGAAAGGGGTAGGTGTGCGCACTCGTCTCACCGTCGCGGCGATGGCTGTTGCGATCCTTGTCTGTGCTGCCCGCTTCCGCCGGCGCGGTTCTCGGCGGCCAGCCCGACGGTAACGCCCATCCATACGTGTCCTTCCTGGACAACGGTGTGTTCGCCTGCTCGGGGGTGCTGCTTTCGCCGACGGTCATGCTGACAGCGGCTCACTGCTTCAGCGACAGCACATCGAGTTTCGGCACCAACACGGTGACGGGAGCGCCGATAGTCCGTGCGTCGTTCGACCCGAATCTGGTCAACACGCCGCCATCGCAGCGGGTCTGGTTCTTCGGGAGCTACTACTTCGATCCGCAGTTCGCACTCGGATCCGCAGGTGGCCTGCCGGGCGCCGACACACACGATGTTGCCGTGGTGATCTTCACTTCCTCAGGCTGCGCCGTTCCAGCCGAGCATACCGGCAGTTGCGGCCCGATCCCGACCTCCGCGAACCTTGGTCAGTACGGGGCGCTGCCCCAGCAGGGACTCGTGGACACGCTGGCGATGGGCACCCCGATCGACCTGGTCGGCTTCGGTGTCCAGAACTTTGTCCGTGGCGGTGGCCCCTGCGCTGGGCCATGCACGCCGCAGCCCGGTGACGTGTTCACCCGCTTCTACGGGCAAACAACGCTGATCAGCTCGAACGACCGCATCAGCAGCCAGTTCATCAAGCTCCACTCCAACCGCTCCGGGACCTGTTTCGGCGACTCGGGAGGCCCCAATCTCCTCGGCGGCACCAACACCGTCCTGGCACTCGACTCGTTCGGCCTGACCGCTCTCTGCTCAGGCAACAGCTACTCCTACCGAATCGACACCCCGGAAGCGCTCGCCTGGATCACCACGACTGTCGCCGATCGAGGCGGCGCTCTCTAGAACCCCACGCCGCTCCGCCGCCGGATCGATACGACCCAGATCTCGGCGGCTCAGAGCGACGGTTACGGGCTGGGAACCCTCCGTTTCCTGGACATGAGGTCCGAGGCGAATCGTCCCGCAGCCCACGCGGCGGTCAACGGACTACGGTTGCTCTGGGCGGGTGCGGCCGGCGGTGGGCAGCGCCGGAGTTCCCGCGCTGCGATGATCGCCCCGATGGTGGCGTCTGAGGGCATCGGGGC
Organism: uncultured Thermoleophilia bacterium; assembly: GCA_963715115.1. GTDB lineage: Bacteria > Actinomycetota > Thermoleophilia > Gaiellales > Gaiellaceae > PALSA-600. The sequence goes on along the minus strand of CAVQRE010000012.1, from coordinate 130,601 downwards.
CCGGACAGCGGCGCTTGCGCGACTGGCGGTGCGCGTCGGCGCGAACGTTGCGCCTGGTCAGGATGTGGTCGTGTTCGCCTTTGACGTTGAGCATGCGCCGCTTGCGCGGGCGGTTGCCGACGAGGCGTATCGCGCTGGGGCGCACTACGTCAGCGTCTTTTACTGGGATCAGCACGTGAAGCGGTCGAGGCTCCTGCACGCGCCCGAGGCGTCGCTCGAGGACACGCCGGCTTGGTGGGACCGCTACATCGAGGAGTGCGTCGAGAAGCGCAGTGCCCACATTATGTTGTGGGGCGACCCCGCGTCCGACCTGCTCGACGGCGTCGACGCGGTACGCGCAGGCAAGGATCACATTTGGTGGACAGGGTCAGCTGTACGGACCCAGCCATCCGGGCAGCCGGGGAGGAGTGGCCCGGCGTGCGCCGGGCCACTCCTCCCCGTTTAGTTCGCCCCGAAGTGGTTAACCGGTGCAGCCGGCGATGCTGTTCAGGGGTTCGCAGTTGTCGATTACGTTGCCGGTGACAGCCGTGTTCGACAGCGTCACCGTTCCGGCGTTGTTGAAGATCCCTCCGCCGTGGGACGCGCTGTTGCCGGTCACTTGGCTGTTGTGCAGCGTGAGGGCTCCGCCTGGTAGGGGCATCGGGCCGGGGAACGGCACGCCGTTGGCGATACCGCCGCCGTCTCCGCCAGCGTGGTTGTTGTTCACGCGGCTGTTGTTGAGGGTCAATGTGGTGGTGCCCGTCCCGGGTGGGCCTTGTGCGCTCAGGATGCCACCGCCGGACGCGACCAGGCCCGTGCCGGCCGCCCTGTTGTTGTTCACCTCGGAGTTGTTCAGTGACATCGTCCCGTGGTTGACGATCCCGCCGCCGCTCGTGTGGCTCGCGGTGTTGTTGTCAACCTCGGTGTTGTTGAGCACCGCGTCGCTCCCGTTGGCGATCCCGCCCGCGGCGATCGGAGGACCCTCGCCCCCCGCGGCGGTGGCCGTGTTGCCGTCGACCTGACTGTTGTTCAGCGACAGGTGCGCCGTCAGCGCCGGGTTGCCCTGGTTCCCGCTCGAGATGCCGCCACCGTTGAGCGAGGTGTTGCCGTTGACATGGCTGTTGTTGACGGTGACCGAGCCCAGCAGGTTCTGGATCCCGCCGCCCCCGGCGTTGGGCGCTGTGTTGTCGTTCACCTCGCTGCCGTTAACGGTCAGCACGCTGCCGCTACTGGATCCGGTGAAGTAGTCGCCGTTGGCGATCCCGCCACCGACGAACCCTTGAGCGCTGTTGCCGTTCACCTGGCTCTGGTTCAGCGACACGCTGCCGAGGATGTTCAGGATCCCGCCGCCGCCCACGCCGCCGTTCATCGTCGGATCCGGGTTCGGGGGGAGAGTCTGCTGGTTGTTGCTGACCGAGCTCTGGTTCAGCGTCAACGTGGCCACGCTCGACGGGTCGAAGGTGGCGCTCGCGATGCCACCACCGGCTACCTGGGCGCTATTGCCGGTCACCTGGCTGTGGTTCAACGTCACCGACCCGCCCAGGTTCGCGATCCCGCCACCAAAGTCGATGGCCGAGCCGCCGGTAATCGTCACATCCTTCAGCGACAGGCTTCCGCCGGGACCGTCAACCTCGAACACCCGCACCGTGCCCGTCCCGTCGATCGTCGCCCCGTTCCCGTTCACGGAAACCGAGGTCGTGACGACCGGCAGGCCGTTCTCAGCGTTGTTGTCGACACTCGTCAGCGAGTAATCACACCCAGCGGCAAGCTTGATCGTGCCCCCACCGGCGGCGTTGGCCGCATTGACCGCCGCCACCAGCGCAGCCTGACCCGCGCAGGGCACGCTGATGGCCGCTCCAGCCGACGCCGCAGTCGCCGCCGCGAGGGCGAGGGTAAGGGTTCCGACCGCAGCCGCCGCAACCCGCGTCAATCGTCTGGCCGTGATCGGCGGCCTCCGCACGCATGGAACAGGGTTCTCGAACACGTCACTCTCCCCCTTCTCGTTGTCCCTCGCGGCGCAGCCTGATGCACGCAGTACGACCGCACCGCAACCAGCCGCAACGCTACTTCCAGAGCCGACGGCTGTCCACACTGCCGGCGGCGGCGCTCGGGGGTGTCATGTCGGTCGGCGCTTGTCTGCGCCAGTGCACCCTGAGCGGCGTCAGTGCGGGTGCGGCCGCACAACGCCGTCGGCGTCGGGAAGCGCGACCGTGATCGCGTTCATCTGGTCGTCGTTAGCAGCAGGAAATGCGCCGACAACGTCGTCGCTTGACGGTGGTCATGGGCGAACTCGTCGGCCACCGCAGCACTGCTCGGAAGTCAACCTCGGCCTCGATCTCGGCTGCCGGGAAGGCTGCCATCACGGCTTCGCCGTCACGCTCGGTGATCTCGATGACGGATTGAGCGCCTGATCATCGCACTCGCCGATCAGGAAACGGCTGTCGAAGTAGAGACTCACGCGGCTGCCGGGGCGAACACGGAACGTGAGCGCGTCGAGCTCGGCGGGATCGCGAAGGAGATACCAGCGCGTCGCACCTGCTCCGCGCGCAATCCTCTCCAGAGCCACGGCGTGCTGCATTTCCGCAAGGAGACGAGAAGCTGGGGACGCGTTGAACGTTGCCGCGGCGAGGGGTGCGAGATCGGGTTTGCTACTCACACGGTCACCGTAGTCGCTCGCCTGGGCGAGTGTGCGCACCTGCCACTTGATTGGGTGTCACTGAGCGTCCTCGGCGTACCATCGCCCAGGAATGATGAGGAAGGGAACTGATGCAGTGGCTGCCGTCGTCCATGTCACCGCGGAGCGATGGCGTGCACTCGTTTGAATCGACGAGCGTTGGTCACGGCACTCGCGTTGCCGTGCCGTCCGCTGCGCAGGCGCAGGCGAGCCGGCACGCGCAGCTTACGGTGGAGGAGCGGGTTGCACGAGGGAGGGCGGCGCGCTCCGTGGCGCCGAGGTCGAGCCATGGGTCGTGGGGGCCGGTGGCGGATCGGCCGGACCCGGTCGCGCTGCTTGAGGAGCAGGCTGATGTTCGGGTTCCCGGGCTGGTCCCGATCCGCTACGGCCGGATGCTCGAGTCACCGTTCACGTTCTTCCGGGGTGCGGCACTAATCATGGCGGCCGATCTGGCGGCAACGCCCCGGTCCGGAGTCAACGTGCAGCTCTGTGGCGATGCGCACCTGTCGAACTTCGGCGTGTTCGGCTCGCCCGAGCGAAAGATGCTGTTCGACATCAACGACTTCGACGAGACGCTCCCTGGTCCGTGGGAGTGGGACGTGAAGCGCCTCGCCGCGAGCTTGGAGGTCGCTGGCCGCGATCTCGGCTTCGCGCCGGACGACCGGCGTGAGGTCGTGAAGGCCTGTGTTGCCGAGTACCGCGGGCAGATGCGTACGGCCGCAGAGCTGGGCACCCTTGACGCTTGGTACGACCACTTGGACGTCGACCAAATCATGGACTGGATGCAAGGCGAGGTGAGAGCGAAGCGTCTCGGCAAGCAGGAGGCGAAGGAGGCGGCCGAGGACGTCGAGCGGGCGCGAGCACGAGATCATCTGCGCGTGCTCAAGAAGCGAGCCGGGGAGATCGACGGTGAGCTGCGGATCGTCGCCGACCCGCCCCTGATCGTTCCGATCGAGGATCTCGCCGTCCCCGGAACGACGCGCGAACAGATCGACCGTTCGATGCGCAAGCTGATCCAGTCGTACCGGCGCACCCTCGCGCGTCATCATCACCCGATCGAGGAGTTCGAGTACGTGCACGCTGCGCGCAAGGTGGTCGGCGTCGGCAGCGTCGGTACGCAGGCGATGATCCTTCTGATGGTCGGCCGCGACGACAGCGACGTGCTGTTCTTGCAGGCGAAGGAGGCACAGGCGTCCGTCCTGGAGCGGTTCGTGGGGGTCAGCGAGCACTCGAACCACGGCCAGCGGGTCGTGGTCGGCCAGCGGCTGATGCAGGCGGCCAGCGACATCTTCCTCGGCTGGATCCGCGTCAAGGACCTCGACGGCCGCAGCCGCGACTACTACATCCGCCAGTTGCACGACTGGAAGGGTGGCGCCGAGGTGGAGACCTTCCGTGTGCCTGGGGCGCGGCTCTACGCGCGCCTGTGCGGCGCGACCCTCGCGCGCGCGCACGCGCGCTGGGGCGACCGGCTGGCGGTCGCGTCCTACCTCGGCAAGAGCGACGTGTTCGACCGTGCGATCGCGGATTTCTCCGTGGCGTACGCGGATCAGAACGAACGCGACTACGACGCCCTCGCGGCGGCCGCCAAGTCAGGCCGGATCGCCGCGCAGACCGGCGAGTAGCGTCAGCGCTCCTCGGACGTCTCGTCGAGGTGAATTTCGACGAGCGCGTCGAACGTGGCTTGGGCCAGCGTTCACGAATGCACCCCGACGCTAATTGGCGAAGGGTGAGTGCGTCAGGACAGCGGCGATCAGCACCGGCACCGCAATCAGGGCAGGGAGCGTTGAGCGGCTCCATGCAGTCGTCGAGCGGCGGATCGCATGGGTCAGTGTTTGGTAGTGACGCCCGGAACGTCGGTGGCGCTCGCCTGCCGTTCACCGACCAGGTCTTCCGTTCGCCGAGCGAAGCTTGCGCGTGTGGCTTTGGACGAGGACTGTGAGTTCATGAGCGGCGCCGTCAAAGGGTGGACAGTCGCAGGGTGGCTCTCTTCTTCGGGCCGTTGCTCGCGCTTGTTTCGGCCGAGTTGCTTTACCGCTGGGCGGGAGTCACCGAAGGGGCGCTTTTTTTGGCGCGCTTGCGACTGAGAGCGCGGCCGGGTTGATCTTGTTTCGGGCTGGCGGATTGTCGTATTCACGGGCGCTGCTTGTAGCGGTCGGTGCAGCTGCACTGACCGGCGGATTGTTCTTGCTCTGGGCGGCCGCTGCTCACAACGGGCTTTAGTCCCAGCTCGACTTTGCGCGATGCGTCGTCAGGGTTCGCCCAAGGAAGGCAGAGCAGGGGAACGACCGGGGCCGGGAGTTGACAGCTCGACGGCGCCGATTACGTTGAGCCCGTGGTGAGATTCCGAACGGCGGGCGTTTTGGCGGTCGCCGCATTTGCAATCAGCGCAGGTGTGACGGGCTCGGCGCTCGCCGACGGGACGATGACGATCTCCTTCGGCTCGAACGCGAAGATCGTCTCGAAGACGGAGGCAGACCTCCCGATCAGCATCTCGTGCTCCGTGCTCCCGAACCAGACAACCGGCTCCGTCGAGGTCAGCGTAAGTCAGACCGCTGGTTCGAACACGACGACCGCGACGGGCTCAACTCCGATCACGTGTGATGGGCAGACGCACGACTTCAGCGTCACGCTGGTCACCACAGACGGTCGCTGGCACAACGGACCGGCGGAGGTCTCGGCGAGCGGTGAGGCTGAGGGCTTCTACTCCACCATGTCATGCGGCCCTGACGGCAACGGCGGCGTGAAGTGCGTGACCGCGATCTCGGACGTGCGCGACGAGGGAAGCGCCGGCCCCTCGGCTATCGCGCTCGAGAACGGCTGACCACCCCCGCCTGCGCCAGTGTTCCGAAACGCACCCTGACGATCGGCTTCACCAGGGCGCGCGTCCGCGGCGAGTTTCGGTAGAGCGCCTAGAGTTCATTGCAATGCCGGGGGATCTTCCCACGGGTGTGGTGACGCTTCTCTTCACCGATGTCGAGGGCTCCACGCGGCTGCTGCAGGAGCTCGGTGACGGCTTCGGCGATGCCTTGCAGGAGCATCGCCGCCGTCTGCGTGCCGCGTTTGCGGCGCACGACGGCGTCGAGGTGGACACGCAGGGTGACGCGTTCTTCGTCGCCTTCGGCCGTGCTTCGGACGCGGTCGCCGCCGCCGAGGAGGCTCAGCGCTCGCTCGTAGAGGGGCCGATCCGGGTGCGGATGGGTCTGCACACAGGCGAGCCCCGGCTGTCCGAGGAGGGATATGTAGGCCTCGACGTCCACAAGGGCGCCCGGATCGCGGCCGTCGGGCACGGGGGGCAGGTTCTGCTCTCGAGCACCACTCGTGCGCTCGTGGACGTGGGGGTCCGCGACCTTGGACCGCACCGCCTGAAGGATCTGAGCGCGCCCGAGCAGATCTTCCAGCTCGAGATCGAGGGGTTGCCGTGCGATTTTCCGTTGCTGAAGACCATCGAGGTGGGGATGAGGGGTCTGCCCTCGCCGGGTACGTCGTTCGTCGGCCGCACGACGGAGCTCGAGGCGATCGACGCGCTACTCGGGAATCCGGATTGTCGCCTGCTGACTCTCGTTGGGCCGGGCGGCGTCGGCAAGACGCGGCTCGCACTGGAGGCGGCGGCACGGCGGATCGAGCGCTACCCGCACGGCGTGCACTTCGTGCCGCTCGTCTCCGTGGCTGCGCCGCAGTTTCTCGCGCCGGCCGTCGCCGAGTCGATCCAGTTCTCCCTCAGCGGCTTCTCGGCGCAGGAGGAGCTGCTCGACTACCTGAGCGAGCGCTCGACGTTGCTCGTGCTGGACAACTTCGAGCACCTGGTGGACGGCTCGGGCCTGCTCGGCGAGCTGCTCGAGCGTGCCCCGGGTGTGGAGTTGCTGACGACGTCGCGAGAGCGGCTGAACGTGCAGAGCGAGTGGGTCTATGACCTCGAAGGGCTGGGACTGGCGGAGAACGGCAACGGCGGTTCGGGTGCGCTGCGACTGTTCGTCGAGCGGGCGGCGCAGGCGAGGCCCGGCTTCGCGCTCGACGAGGAGGGGCGCAGCCAGGCCCTCCGTGTCTGCCGGCTGGTCGCGGGTATGCCGCTGGGGATCGAGCTCGCGGCGTCGTGGGTGTCGATGCTTTCCTGTGGGGAGATCGCCGACGAGATCGAGCGGAACGTCGACTTCCTGGCCACCTCGATGCGCGATGTGCCCGAGCGGCATCGCAGCCTTCGCGCGGCGTTCGACCAGTCGTGGCGGCTGCTCTCCAAGGAGCAGCGCGACGCGTTCGCTCAGCTGTCCGTCTTCCGCGGCGGCTTCGACCGCGCGGCGGCGGTTGCCGTCGCCGGCGCCGACCTGCGGCTGCTGTCGGAGCTCGGGGCGAAGTCGCTCGTCCGCCGTCCAGACTTCGGCAGGTTCGAGCTGCACGAGCTGCTCCGCCAGTACGCGGCGGAGCAGCTCGCCGCCGAGTCGGCCGACGCCTTCGCATCGACACGAGAGCGTCATGCTCGCCACTACGCAGGAATGCTCCTGGAGCGGCAGGAGGCGCTGATTGGCCCGGAGATGACGCGTGCGCGGGACGAGCTGCGCGGCGAGCTCGACAACCTCCGCGCGGCGCTCGAGTGGATCGTGGTAAAGGACGACGAGCGGGCGGCGCTATCTGCGCTCGAAGCCTTCTACACGTTCTTGTGGATGCACGCCTGGTTCGAAGGAACCGAGACGCTCGAGCGGATTGCGCGCACGGCCGGCTTCGACCCGGGCGACCCCGGGAGCGCGAGCGCCGTCGCGCTGACGGCGGCAACGTGCTGGATCGCGATCGGCGCGCGGCTCGGGTATGACCCGGCTACGGAGGAGCTCGCCCGCCGCTGCGTGCCCGTCCTCCGGGCGAGGAACCTGGAGCGAGAGGTCGGACGCTGCCTGTGTGCACTCGGCATCGTGGCCGTGTACCGCGACGTCTTCCCGGAGGCGGTGCCCCTCCTCGAAGAAGGCATCAACCTCGTGAGAGCGAGCGATGACACGTTCACCGAGGCCGGAGCGCTGATGGACCTCGGCTTCGCCCACCTCCTGATGGACGACCTCGACGCGGCAGGTGACGCGTTCGAGGCTGCCAACGCCGTCTGCGACAGGCTCGGGAACCCGATCTTCCGCGCGTACGGAATAGGCAAGCTTGGCCTTCTCGCCGACGCAGAGGAGCGCTATGACGATGCGCTTCGCCTGCACCTGGAGGGATACGACCTGTTCACCTCCGTCGGCGAGGCCGCGGGACGAGGCTACGCGCTCAGCCGGGCGAGTGCGAGCGCGTTCGCGCTGGGCGAGCACTCAGAGGCCCTACGGCTAGGACGCGCCGGCTACGAGGCCTTCTCGGAGAGCAACCACCGCTGGGGGCTGATCACCGCTCTATGCCGGATCAGCTTCGCCGCCTTGGCGCTCGGAGACGCGGCAGAGGCGCGCGAACGCTTCGGCGACGCTCTCGAACGGGCACGCGCAGCGGAGGCCGTCTCGCTCGAGCTTCTGGCGCTGAGTGGGATCGGCGCGTGCCTCGCGGATGCGGGCCAGCAGGAGCGCGCCGCGGTGCTCCTCACCTACACGTTGGGCCACGAGCAGCTGCCCGCGTCCTATGCGCGTGAAGCCCGACCGGCCCTCGAGCGGCTCGAGGCGGAACTGTCGCCGGAGCAGCTCACCGCGGTCCGCGATGCCGCAGCCCGGGCGAACCTCGACGACCTCGTCGAGCAGGCGCTCGCCACCGTGTTGGCGACGCCTGCAGCCAGCATCTAGCCTTCGGCTGCGCCGGCCGTTCATCCAGCCCTCCTACGTCCCCTGAAGCTAGAGCGCTCGCCTGCTCCAGCGTCCTGTCGCCTGGGCCGAGCGATCCTCCCGGGGGCATCTGAACCGTTTGCTGCCCGCTGCTCCGCATGCGCGCGCCTGGAGACAGATCCTTGACGACAAACGCCGCGCGTTTGCAGGGCGTTCCTGGAGCGGGAGCGACGGGACTCGAACCCGCGACCTCCGGCGTGACAGGCCGGCGTTCTGACCAACTGAACTACGCCCCCGGTTCGGGCCGGAGTGTAGCGGCGGCAGGGAAGCGCCGGTGCCCGCCTAATCCGGGAAGGTGAACCGCGTCGACTGGATCGCGTTGGCCGTGATCGCAATTGCAGCGCTCGCCGGTCTCAGGCGTGGGCTCGTTGCCACGGCGCTGTCACTCGGCGGCATCGCGCTCGGGGCGGTGATCGGATCGAGGCTCGCCCCGCACGTCCTGCACGACGGGTCGAGCTCGCCGTACACATCGCTCGCCGCCCTCGTCGGCGCGTTGATCGGCGCGCTCGTGCTGCAGTCCCTGGCGTCGATGGCCGGGTCGATCGCGCGCGGCGGCCTGTCGGTGCTCCCGCCGCTCCGGATGCTCGACGCGGCCGGCGGCCTGGTCGTGGGTGGCGCGATGGGCCTCTGCCTGGTCTGGGTCGCCGGCGCCGCGCTGCTGCAGATTCCCGGACAGAAGAGCCTTCGCGCCGACGTGCAGCAGTCGCGCATCGTCCGGCAGTTGGACGAGGTCGTGTCGCCGAACCGCCTCTTCGGTCGCTTCGCCCAGTTCAGCCCGTTCGAGCTGATCAGCGGCCCGTCGCTTCCTACCGAACAGGCAGCGCCTGGGATCGTCTATGCCCCGGGGGTGACCCGGGCCCGTCTCGGCGTCGTGCGCATCGTCGCCACCGCGTGCGGCCTCGGCGTCGAGGGCTCGGGTTGGGTGGCGAGGCCGCATGTCGTCGTCACCGCCGCCCACGTCATTGCCGGTGCGAGCGGGATCGAGGCGAACGGTTTTCGCGCCGTTCCCGTTTACATCGACCGCACCGAGGACGTCGCCGTGCTCCGTGTCGCCCGGCTGCAGGCGGAGGTCCTGCCGCTGGTCGACCCGCACCCAGGTGACTCGGTCGCGATCCTCGGTTACCCGGGCGACGGCGGCCTCGATGTGGAGCCCGGGATCGTCGGTGACACGGGCGAGGTTCTGTCGGACGCCGCGCTCAGGCAGGTGACCGCCCTCGGCGGGTTGATCCGGCACGGCAACTCGGGCGGGCCGGCCGTGAACGCCGCGGGGCAGGTCGAGGCGACGGTGTTCGCGCAGCACGTCACCGGTGGAGGGGGCTACGGCGTACCGGCCGCCCCCGTGCGGGTCGCGCTTGCCCATGCCAGCGCGCCGGTTTCGACCGGGAGCTGTTGATCAGAACAGTTCGAGCGCCGCTTCCGGCCGACGGAACGGCGGGATCACGTAGACGCCGGCGGCGAGCGAGCGCGTCCCGGCGATCAGCTCCTTCGCGAGCTCGCGACCGACGGCGGGGGCATCCTTGCCCGCGTCGCGGAGTCGTGCCTGCACCGCATCGGGGACGACGATGCCCGGCACCTCGTTGTGCAGCCGGAGGGCGAGCTGGTGACTGCGGACGTAGAACACGCCGACGAGCAACGGGATCGGGCTCGTGCCGCCGAGCCGCTCGAGCATCCGCTCGAGGTAGGAGAGGTCGAACAACGCCTGCGTCATCGCGAACTGCGCGCCGGCTTCGACCTTCTCCGCGAACCGGGCGAGCTCGGTGTCGAGATCGTCGGCGGCCGGGTTGACTGCGACCCCGGTGAAGAAGGAGGTCGGCGCATCGATCTCGCGGCCGTTCGCATCGGTACCGGTGTTGAGGTGCGCCAGCACGCGCGCGAGCCCGATCGAATCGACCTCGTAGACGCCGCTCGCACCAGGGTAGTCGCCGACCTCCGGCGGATCGCCGGTCACGGCGAGCACGTTTCGGACGCCCTCGGCGTGTGCCCCGAGCAGGGCGGACTGCAGTCCCATGACACTCGTGTCGCGCGGTGTGACGTGCGGGATCGTCTCGATGCCGCACTCACGTTCGATCGCGACCGCGGCCATCAACGAATTCATGCGCGCACGCGCCATCGGGTTGTCGTTGATGTCGAGAACGTGAACTGCCCCGGATTCTGCCAGCGTTCGCGCAACGGCCAGCATCGTTGAGGCGTTGCCGCCGCGCGGCGGATCGAGCTCGACGGACACCACGAACTCCTGCTCCTGCAGCATCCGCTGGAGCTTCGTGTCGACTGGCGCGGCGGCGCGGAGTGCCCGAGGCTCGCGCGGCCGGACGACTATCGGCACGGTCGGCTCGCGGTGTTCGAGGATCGCATCACGGATCGCCGCGATCTCGGTGGGCGTCGTTCCGCAGCAACCGCCGATCAGGCGAGCACCGAGGCGCGCTGCATGCGCGGCGAAGTCGGCGAAGTAATCGGGCGTCGCGTGCGGGTACACGACGCGGCCGGCGGAGAGCGACGCCAGCCCGACGTTCGGGAGTGCCGCGAGCGGTGTGTCACCGGTCCCCATTGCCTCCAGTGCGCGGAGAGCCGCCTGGATTCCGGCGCCGTGATTCGCCCCGATCGCCGCCAGGCCGAGAGGGCGCAGGCGCTCTGCTGCATCGGCCGCCCCAACGCCGGCGATCGTTTCGGCGTCCTGGTCGAACGAGAGCAGCGCGACGATCGGCAGCGACGACACGCCGCGAACTGCATCGATCGCGAGGAACAGCTCGTCCAGGTCGAAGAAGGTCTCGACCATGAACAGATCGACTCCACGGCCCTCCAGCAGCTCGGCCTGTTCGGTGAACTGGGCGGCGCGGTCGTCGTCGCGGCCCCCGCTGTCGCCGAGCGGCCCGATCGATCCGGCGATGTAGACGTCTCGTCCGGAGATCTCGCGGGCCTCGCGTGCGAGTTTGACTCCCGCTTGGTTGATCGCGGCGACCTCGTTCTCGAGAAAGTGAGCGCGCAGCTTGCGCCGGTTCGCGCCGAAGGTGTTCGTCTCGATCAGATCGGCGCCTGAGCGGATGAACCCGAGGTGCAGCGAGATGACGCTGTCGGGCGCCCGGAGATTCGCTTCCTCCGGCACGCGCAGTCCCGGCACGGCGGCCGACAGCAGCACACCCGTGCCGCCGTCGGCGATCATGGGTGGGCCGTTCCGCAGCCGATCCTTGAACCCTTGGCTCACGGCGCCTCACGGTAGTCAAGTGGAGCGGTCAACTACGAAACGGGTGATGGATGAACCGTCTCTGCCGAAGCAGAGTGCGACCGTCATCTGCGGGCCCGATGCGGCGGGGCCCCCGGAGGCAAATACCCCTCAAGTCGGCTGTTCCTCCTGCCGATAGGAGGTACCAGACTCCCCGCGGGCTGACGGCAATCACCCTTGCGGCGAGATGGGGAACGGCCGGCCATGAGCCGGCCGTTTCGTGTGCAAGGCGCTCTCGCTCAGCGGAGCGCGACGCGGCACACGTAGATCACCCAGCCGTGCGCGGTCGCAGCGCGGAGCGACAGGCCCCCGGCGCGGGTGGCGCGCCAGCTGACCTCGTGCCCGCGCGTCGAGATCGTGACCGGACGGCCGACGATGGCCACCGCCACCTTCGTCGGAACGAAACCCAACTCGGCGCGGATCGTCGTGCCGCGACGCACCACGGCGACCTTCGACGACGATGCGATCGGCGCCCCGCACTTGAGGCCCCAGCACCACGACGAGATCGCGAGCGGGACCTTGCCCGAGCTGGTCGTGAGGTACGCCCCGGGCGGCCGTGACAGGCCGAGAACGAGAGCGAGCAGCACGCTCATCGATCCGAGCCTACTGAGAGCTCGTCTCGAAATGAAGTCTGTGTCGTCTGGACACGCTGTGCGGGCACGCTGCCGCGTCCTCGGTCGCGCCAATAACCTTGGCTATTGGCGCTCCCTGCGTCCTTGCATCGCACCCACCCATCGTGTCCAGATCGACGAGCGTCATTCCGAGACGAACTCTGGCACGGGCGGTTGGTGATCAACCTGAGAGAAATTCGATACCGATCCGGCGAATCCTTGTGTAGAGTCAGGCGCGTCAGAGGGTGAGCCGGAGCGTCCAGAACGTCCCGGCTCAAACGTTGGTTGTTCCCCGTCAACCGCGTCAAGGCCGGAGGTCGTGCTCAGGTGCTCACTGTCGACATTGCTCTTCCCGAGGTAGAGGAACTTCAAAAGCTCGTCGAGTCGGGTAAAGAGAAAGGGTTCCTCACCTACGACGAGATCGTCAAAGGGCTCGACGAGGTCGAGCTCACCAAGGAGCAAGTCGAAGACTTCACCACGTATCTGATCGACCACGGCGTCGAGCTCGTCGAGGGCGAGGAGCACAAGCGCCTCCCGCACGAACAGCCGCTCGTCGAGGAAGAGCCCAAGAACGCGCCCAAGCTCGACCTCACCGTGGAGCCGTCGCTCGACTCGTTGCGGCTGTACCTCCGCGAGATCGGGAAGGTCCCGCTGCTGACCGCAGACCAGGAGGTCTATCTGGCCAAGCGGATCGAGCGCGGCGACATGCTCGCGAAGACGCAGATGATCGAGGCCAACCTGCGCCTCGTCGTCTCGATCGCCAAGGGGTACCTGGGTCGCGGGCTCTCGTTCCTCGACCTGATCCAGGAAGGCTCGCTCGGCCTGATCCGCGCGGTCGAGAAGTTCGACTACCGGAAGGGCTACAAGTTCTCGACCTACGCGACGTGGTGGATCCGCCAGGCGGTCACCCGCGCGATCGCCGACAAGGCCCGCACGATCCGGATTCCCGTCCACATGGTCGAGAAGCTGAACAAGGTCGTGCACATCGAGCGTCAGCTCGTGCAGCGCCTCGGCCGCGAGCCGCGCCCCGAAGAGATCGCCGAGGAGCTCGAGATCACGACCGACGAGGTGCGCGAGATTCTCCGCATGGCCCAGCATCCGGTTTCGCTCGAGAAGCCGATCGGCGAGGAGGAGGACTCGGAGCTCGGCGACTTCGTCGAGGACGAGAACACCGAAACCCCCGACGAGGCAGCGTCGCTGACCCTCCGCCGCTCCGACATCGAGCATGCGCTGAACGCGCTCCCCGAGCGCGAGCGGCAGGTGATCGAACTTCGCTTCGGCCTGACCGGCGGTCAGCCGTGCACGCTCGAAGAAGTCGGCAAGGCGTTCGGCGTCACGCGCGAGCGAATCCGGCAGATCGAGAACAACACGCTCAAGAAGCTCGAAGGCCTTCCGGAAGCGCAGGCGCTCCGGGACTGCGTCTGACCGGGCGGCTCAGGTGTCGGTGCGTTCTGCCGGCACGAACAGCCGGCAGTGCGGGCACTTGAAACCGCGGTAGCGCTCCGCTGCGCCCTCGATCAGTTCGCCGCTGAACTGCTTCTTGCAGTGCGGGCACACGACCGCGACGGTGTGGTGGCCGTCAGTCACGCGCGTCAAACGCTCTCCACGACGGAGACGGATTCGATCTTCACATCGTCGCGTGGACGGTCGCGTGCATCCCGTTCCAGCTTCGAGATCGAGTCGACGACGTCCATGCCCGAGGTGACCCGGCCGAACACCGTGTGCTTTCCGTCGAGCCAGGGGCATGCTTCGGCCGTGACGATGAAGAACTGCGATCCGTTCGTGTTCGGGCCGGCATTCGCCATCGCGAGCGCACCCCGCTCGACCTTACGGTCGTTGAACTCGTCCTCGAACTGGTAGCCGGGACCGCCGGAACCGGTCCCGGTCGGGTCACCGCCCTGGACCATGAAGTCGGGGATCACGCGATGGAAGACGACCCCGTCGTAGAACCTGTCGCGCGACAGCTTGACGAAGTTTTCGACCGTCTTCGGCGCGTCTGCCCCGAAGAGCTCGAGCTCGATCGTGCCGTGGTTCGTCTGGATGGTTGCGTTGGTCATCCCGACACCCTACGTACGCAACCGTCTTCGAGCGGGAGTGACGCGCGATACTGACTGCGGATGCGTGTCGTCCCTGCGGAGCGTCACCTGTTGCGGGCCAGAGATCTGGTCGATGCCAGCTACGCGGAGCCGCTCGGCGTCGCCGACTTGGCCCGCGCGGCCGGCCTCTCGCGCGCCCATTTCAGCCGCGAGTTCAGGCGTGTCTTCGGCGAGTCGCCGCATGCGTACCTGCTCACACGCAGGCTGGAGCGTGCCGCGGCGATGCTTCGGACGACGGACCGCTCCGTCGCTGCGATCTGCTTCGCCGTCGGTCTCCGCGGCGTCGGCTCGTTCACCACGAGCTTCACCCGCGCGTACGGGATCACGCCGACGGCATACCGTGCGTCGTTCCCTCCCGCGTCCCGGCACGCGCTGATACCGGCGTGTGTGCTGCGAGCCCACGGGCGTCCGCAACACCGCACGTTTCGAGAAGACGGCGGGCAGGCGCGACCGTAGCATCGCCCGAGTCGATTCATCGAGAGAGGGGAACCATGATCAAGATCGCTTTCGCAGGAGTCTGGGTGCACGACCAGGACGAGGCGCTCGCCTTCTACGTCGACAAGCTCGGCTGGGAGCTCCGTGCCGACGTGACCTTGCCCGAGCTCGGCAACTACCGGTGGCTGACGGTCGGACCGCCTGGTCAGCCCGACGTCTCCGTCTTGCTGAACGCGATTCCCGGGCCGCCGGTGGTGGACGCTGCGACCTCCGACCAGATTCGCAGCCTGATGGCGAAGGGTTGGGCCGGGAACGTTCTGCTCACGACCGACGACGCGCACGCCTCGTACGAGGAGCTCGTGGCCCGCGGGATCGAGTTCGTCGAGCCGCCCGAGGAGCGGCCGTACGGCATCGATGCCGCGTTCCGCGACCCGTCGGGCAACCAGTTCCGTCTGACGCAGATACGTGAGCCTGCCGTGGTCTGAGCCGTAGGCTCGACGGAGGCGACCTAGGAGCGGAGGTACCGGCTTGGCCGGTGCCGGAGCGGGTGTGAGCCGAACGAGCACGAGTCGCCGCTCGCCGGGTTTCCCGGCGAGCGGCTCGTGACGAAACGTGCGACCATCGGGCCATGCAGCCGAGAATCGCCTGTGTGGCGAGCCGCTCCTCTACGCGGCGATGTTCTCGTTCGCTGCGGCTCGATCAGCGCCCGGCGGGTGATGCCGCGAGCACCGACGTGTGGGTTGCGAAGAGATCGGGCTCGCAGACCGTCAACGCGTCGATCACCGCCGGGTCGAAATGCGTGCCTGCGCCGTCGTTGAGCTCGCTGAGCGCCTGGTCCCACGTCATCTTGTCGCGGTAGGGGCGATCGTTCGTCATCGCGTCGAGGGCGTCGGCCACGGCGAAGATGCGCGCCCCGAGCGGAATTGCGTCCGCCGCGAGCCCGTCCGGGTAGCCGGTTCCATCCCACCGTTCGTGGTGTGAGCGAACGACGCCGAGACCTTCGCCGTGCAAGAGCGGGACGTGAGCGAGCAGTGACTCGCCGATCGTCGTGTGCTCCTCCATCTGGCTCCGTTCGGACGCATCGAGCGGGCCGCGCTTGAGGAGGATGCGATCAGGCACGCCGATCTTGCCGACGTCGTGGAGCAGGAAGCCCCACTCGAGGCTCGTGTCGTCGATCAGTGCCGGTGAGAGCTCCACCGTGAGGCGGGTTGCGTAGGACGTCACGCGTTGCGAATGTGCGCTCGTGCCGAAGTCGCGCGACTCGAGTGCCGCGGCCAACGCCTCCACCGTCTGCCGGTACGAGACCTCGAGCAGTTCGTGCTGGCGCTGACCGATCGCGAGCAGGCGCTGGAGGTCACCCATCACCGCGGGGTCGTCGCTGCTCGTCCGCGTCACATGGCGGAGCGGATCGATTCCGAGCAGTCGCTCCAGCAGGCCGAGCAGCTGCAAGGGATCGAACGGCTTGGCGAAGAAGCCCTGGGCGCCGACGGTGAGCGCCGACACGCCCGCCTCGCGCGAGCCGCTGATCACGACGATCGGCACGGTGCGAGTCCGCGGGCTCTCTCGTAGCCGCTCGCAATAGAACAATCCGTCGACGCCGGGGAGCCCGACGTCGAGCACGATCGCGTCCGGTAGCTCGGCTGCGATGATCTGTTCCGCCTCGATCACGTGCCCCGCCTCGCGCATGTCGATGCCTTCGAGCTCGAACGTGGCGCGGAGCAGTTCGCAGAGCAGAGGATCGTCGTCGACGACGAGTACGGTCGGCTTCCCCATGACAATCGGTGTCATCGGCGCGAAGGCCGTCGACCGTTAGCCGCGACGGTGATGTTCCCCCTTTTGGGGGACGCGTTACTCGGCGGTCGTGCCTTGCGAGACCGACAGGCGCGGCGGCTCGGTCAGCGTATGTAGAACGACGCAGTAGCGCTCGGTGAGGCGAATGAGCGTCTCGAGCTGCTCCTCGCTCGCGTCGCTCTCGAGCTCGAACCGGAGGCGGATCGCCGTGAATCCCACCGGAGCGCCTCGATCGACCGCCATCGTCCCGCGAAAGTCGAGATCGCCGTCCGCGTGCACCGAGCCCGAGACGGGGATCTCGAGCGACGTGGCGACGGCTCGCAGCGTCACGCCGGCGCATGCAACGAGCGCCTGCAGGAGCATGTCGCCGGAGCAGATGAGGCTCCCGTCGCCACCGCTCGCCGGATGGAGCCCTGCCTCGGCGAGGGCGCGTCCGGTCTGCACCGAGCACGAGATCCCGGCGTCGAGCTCGCCCGATGCCGTCAGCGTCACGAGCGCCGACTCGGGATCGTCGCGGTAGCGCTCCTTCAGCGGTTCTTGCAGGGCGCGGAGTTCGTCGCGTTCCATTGAGCTCTCAGGCCTCCAGATATCCGTCGCGGACCGTGCCGAGCAGCGTTCCGCCGTGGACTCGGCCGCCGTCCTCGGCCATCACGTCGACCTCGAAGCCCGGATACGTCGGTTGGAAGCGGCGACGCTTCCAGTCCTTCACGTTGCCGCGGTTCTTCATCGCGCGTCCGAACGGGTAGCCCGGCAGATGCTCGCGGTCACCGCGGACGTTGCGGCCGTCGAGGTGTCTGATCACGACTTTGAACCCTTCCACCCGGAAGATCTTCCGTTCGACCGCCTGAACCGTCGCCACCCGGGCGATCATGCCATTACGCAGGCAGTCGGGCGACGGCGACGACCCTCCCCGCGGCGAGCGGGACGAGCGCGAGCAGCGCGAGGATCGCCGCGACGGCGAAGGGGCGCTTGAACGCCGCCGCGATTGCGTCCTGCTGAACCCGATCGAGCGACTGTTGCAGCGCATCGAGTTTGGGAACGGCGTCCGCGTCGCCGCGCCGAGCCTTGTCGAACGCGCTGGTGAAGTCGGGGAGCTTGCCGTGCCCCGATGCGCGCAACGCTCGATAGAGGTTGATTGTGAGCGGGATCTTGTCGAGCAGTGGCACGGGAGCCTTCAGGACCATGACGATGCCCTTCGACTTCGCCGTGTCGGCGTTGTGCGACAGGTCGTCGGACAACATCGGTGCGAGCAGCAGCAGGCCGAGGACGATGCCGGCGTGGCGTGATGCGACGCCGCTGATGCCCGCCTCTTCGCTCGTGGGAGGCAGGCAGACACCGAGACCCGCGCCGCAGGCGACGAGGGCGACGACGTTGGCTGCGATCGAGCCCGGCGCTAGCGAGAAAAGGCCGAGCCCGGCTGCGAGCGTCACCACGCCTGCGGCGACGGATGCGGACGGGAATCTTCGCCGGACGACGATGGCCGAAACGGGGAGAAGCGACACCATCCCGGCAGCGGCGAGCGGGCTGAACCCATGTCCCTCGACCAGGAGGACGACCGCGAGGAAGAGGGCGCCGACGAGCGCGCCCGAGATCAGCGCGACGACCGCCGTCGCGTCGGCACGGCCGAGGCCGCGTGCGCGGAGCGGGACGTCCTCGGATCGAAGCGCAGCGGCGACCGCGACGACGGCGACAGGCGCCTGCGCGACGAAGATCGCGCGCCAGTCGAAGACCTGCGTCAGCGTTCCCCCGAGCGCCGGTCCGGCGGCTGCTCCGATCGCGGCCGCGGCGGCCCAGATCGCGGGGCCGAGCTCGACGAAAGCCCCGCAGAGCACCAGCGCTCCCCCGACGCCCTGGACGGCGCGGAGCGCGACGAGCATCGAAAGGGACGTCGAGACGGCGCAGCCGATCGTCGCCGCCGCGAACACGAGAAGGCCGGCCGTGAGCAGCCTGCGCGTCCGAAGCCGGGTCGCCGCGATCACGACGACGGTGCCGGCGATCGCCGCCGCGAGGTTGTAGGCGGTCACGACCCAGGCGGTGCTCGGGATCGAGCGCCCGAAATGCGCCAGGAGCTGTGGGACGGCCAGTACCACGATCGCGGAGTCCGCTGCCGCGAGCGCGACGGCGGTGATCAACGTCACGCGAAGCAGGCGCGGCATTCTTCTTACCGCTACTCGAGGCTGCAGCGCGGATCGTGGTACGCCACGAGCGTGAGCAGCGCACCGTAGAGAGCCTCGCGGCTCGTGGCGTCGAGGGGGGCGAAGAACTCGTCCTCGACGCGTCGCACCACCGAACGAAGCTTGACGAGCTGGCGGCGGCCGTCGGGGGTGAGGCTCACGACGTGACGGCGGCGGTCGTTGGGATCGCGACGCCGCTCGACGAGGCCGCGGGCCTCGAGCGAGTCGAGGATGCCGACGAGCTGGCTGCGGTCGACGCCGAGAACGTCGGCGATCGTCGCCTGGGTCTCACGCTCGCCCTCCCCGAGGAGTGCCAGCAGGCTGTAGTGGTAGGCCTCGAAGCCGACGTCCTCGAAGGCCTTGAGCGCCCGGCTCTTCAGCAGCAGTCCCAGCTTGGCGAACAGGAAACCACCGCTCGCCAGGAGCTCGCTAGGGACGCGAGTCGGCGGTTTGAGCTTCGGTTCCGGGGCGATCGATGACATCGGGAATAAGTGTAGCGCCCAAGCGTTTGCTGTTGCTATCGTGGAACAAGTAAACGATCGGGGGATAGAACGAATGACTGCTCAGATTCTGGCAGAGGACGCGGCCGGCGACCAGGCCGCACGCAGGAAATGGCTCGTGCTCGCGGTGGTCGTTGCCGCACAGTTCATGGTCGTGCTCGACGTCGCGATCGTCAACGTCGCGCTGCCGTCGATCCGGACCGACCTCAATTTTTCGCAGGAGAGCCTGCAGTGGGTGATCACCGCCTACGCGATCTTCTTCGGCGGGGTGCTGCTGCTCGGCGGAAGGCTCGCCGACCTGCTTGGTCGTCGGCGGCTGTTCATCATCGGGCTCGCGATCTTCACGGTCGCCTCCCTGCTGGACGGCCTCGCCTGGTCGGAGGGATCGCTGATCGTCTTCCGGTCGGTACAGGGGCTCGGTGCGGCGCTTCTCTCGCCCGCCGCGCTCTCGATCCTGACGACGACCTTCCGCGAGGGCCGCGAGCGCAACCTTGCGCTCGGCGTCTGGGGTGCCGCATCGGGGAGTGGCGGAGCCGCGGGCGTGTTGCTCGGCGGCGCGCTGACGAGTGCTCTCAGCTGGTCGTGGATCTTCTTCATCAACGTTCCGGCCGGCATCATCGTGATCGCGGTCAGCCCGTGGCTGCTCCGTGAGAGCCGTGCCGAGCTCGAGCACCGCAACTTCGATATCGCGGGTGCGACGACGATCACCAGCGGACTGATGCTCCTCGTGTACGCAATGACCCGTGCCACTCAGCACGGTTGGGGAACGCCCGAGACGATCGGTCTCCTGGCTGCGTCGGCCGCGCTGATCGGAGCGTTCTTCCTGGTCGAGCTCCGCTCGAAGGCGCCGCTGTTGCCGCTCCGGATCTTCCGGCTGCGGACGCTGACGGCGTCCAACGTGAGCGGCCTGCTGATGGGCGGCGCGATCTTCTCGCAGTTCTTCCTGCTGACCCTGTACATGCAGGAGGTGCTCCACTACTCGGCGATCCGGACCGGCGTCGCCTACATCGGGCTGACTCTGACGATCATCGCGTTCTCCGCCGCGTCGCAGGCGCTCGTGACGAGGCTCGGTATCCGGCGTGTTTTGCCGGTAGGTCTCGCGCTCTCGGCGGTCGCGCTGATCCTGTTCGCACGACTGCCGGTCGACGGTCACTACTGGACCGACCTGTTCCCTGCATTCATCATCAGCGGTGTCGGTCTCGCGCTCGCGTTCGTGCCGATGTCGATCGGGGGGTTGACCGGCGTGCAGCAGGCCGACGCAGGCGTCGCATCCGGGCTGATCAACACGAGCCAGCAGATCGGCGGTGCGGTCGGCGTGGCGCTCGCGACGACGGTGGCGACGACGTACACGGCCCACTTCGTGAGCGATCACGCCGGGTCGAGCGCGTTCGGCGGAGCGGCTCTCACCCACGGGTTCGGGGTCGCGTTCTACGTCCTGGCCGGCCTTGCCGCCCTCGGCGCAGTCCTGTCCGCGCTGATGCTCGAGTCGAACCCTGCCGTGCCCGAGGCCGCATTCGACACCGACGCGCTCGAGCTGGAGGCGGCGGCATGAGCGTCGCCGAGCGGAAGCGCGAGGATCTCCGGCTGCAACTGACCGGCCTCGTCCACGTTCGTGCACTCCTCGATCTCCGCGGGGCCTCGCCCGCGGAGATCGAGGCGCACGCCGCCGAGATCGACCGGCTGCGAGCGCGGCTCGACAAGTTCGAGCCCTGATCGCAAACCGATCGACGGGTGTCTTTCGTAATCCTGCGTAGACGATTCCAACGAACCGAAGGAGTACGGAGGATGGGAACTCGCGTTGCAAGGCGGGTGTTGCCGTTGGCGTTGCTGGCCGCGATCGGTGCGGGTGTCGCCGTGGCGGCGACGGGGACGCACACCGGCACGGTCAACACGGCCGCGACGAAGTACGGGGCCGTGCTCGCGAGCTCGAACGGGCGGACGCTCTACCACCTGACGGCCGAGAAGCGCGGGAAGATCGCCTGTACCGGTACGTGCGCGAAGGCATGGCCGCCACTTACGGTCAAGAAGGGCGCGAAGCCGACCGCGGGCACCGGGGTCAAGCAGGCGAAGCTCGGCACGATCAAGCGTCCTGACGGGTCGATGCAGGTCACCTACAACGGGTACGCGTTGTACCGCTATGGGGACGACACGAAGAAGGGCGACGCCAAGGGCGAAGGTGAGAACAACGTCTGGTTCGCCGTCTCGCCGGCCGGTGCGCTCGTGAAGTCGAGCGGCACGACGACCATGCCGGAGTCGACGACGACACCGACGACGACCGACGACAACACCACGACGAGCCGGGGCTACGGCTATTGAGTCGCGACTCCGTTGCGTAATGAATAGAGGGGTTGCGTTTCTGCGACGATCGGGACGTGGGAGCGCCCCGCGATCCCGAAGAGCTCGACGCGACGGTCGCACGTGAGCCCGTCGCCGTCGAGCTCTCGCCCTCGACGACCGTCGGCGCCGTTCACCTGACGGTCTCCGATCTCGATCGATCGCTCCGCTACTACCGCGCCTCGATCGGCCTCGATCTCCTCGAGCTCGGCGACGGTCGTGCGTCGCTCGGAGCCGGTGGGCGCGAGCTGCTCGTGCTCGTCGAGGAGACCGGGGGCGGTGCCGATCCCCGGCGCGACCGGTCTCTACCACTTCGCGCTGCGCGTTCCCGACCGCGTCGATCTCGCACGGTGGCTCGCGCACGCCGGCCGCGACCGCGTGCCGCTCGTCGGGCTCTCCGACCACTTCGTGAGCGAAGCGCTCTACCTGAGCGACCCGGATCGGCACGGGATCGAGATCTACCGCGACCGGCCGCGCGACGTGTGGGACGGCCAGGTCGCCTCGCGGCTCACGACCTTGCCGCTCGACGTCGACAGCCTGTTCGGGGAGCTCGACGATCCGGCGGCCGAGCCGTTCGACGGCCTCCCGGCCGGGACGCGGATGGGTCACGTTCATCTGAAGGTCTCGTCGATCCCGGAGACCGTGGCCTTCTATCGCGACGTCCTCGGGTTCGCGCTGATGGCGCAGCTCGGCGAGCAGGCGGCTTTCCTCTCCGCCGGCGGCTACCACCACCATCTCGGCGCGAACACGTGGGAGAGCGCGCGCGGCGCTCCGCCGCCGCCCGGCTCGGCGGCGCTCCGACGGGCGACCATCGTCCTGCCCGACGCCGAGAGCGGGACCGTGCTCGTGGCGCGGCTCGAGCATGCCGGCGTCGCGGTCGGCGACCGTGCAGGTGCGCCGACGGTGTCCGATCCGTCGCTCAACCGGCTCGTGCTCGCGGTCGCGCAGTAGACGCTTCACGGCCTGGTCGGATCGACGTAAGATCGCGCTTCGAGGACGGTTCCCTGATTCGACTGCTGGGGGTTGCCGTGGCCCAGGTGACGTTCGATCGTGTGAGCAAGATCTACCCGGACGGCACACGTGCCGTGAACGAGATCTCGCTCGACATCCGAGACGGCGAGTTCATGGTCCTCGTCGGGCCGTCGGGGTGCGGCAAGACGACGGCGCTCCGGATGGTGGCGGGCCTCGAGGACATCTCGGAGGGTGTCCTCCGGATCGGCGAGCGGGTCGTCAACCACGTCCCGTCGCGCGACCGCGACATCGCGATGGTGTTCCAGAGCTACGCGCTCTACCCGCACCTCACCGTCTTCGAGAACATCGCCTTCGGGCTGCGCCTGCGGAAGGGAATGTCGAAGGACGAGATCAACCAGCGGGTGCAGAGGGCGGCAGACGTGCTCGGTCTCGAAGAGCTGCTGAAGCGCAAGCCGAGAGCGCTCTCCGGCGGTCAGCGGCAGCGCGTCGCGATGGGCCGGGCGATCGTCCGCGAGCCGCAGGCGTTCCTGATGGACGAGCCGCTCTCCAACCTCGACGCGAAGCTGCGCGTGCAGACCCGCGCCGAGATCGCGAAGCTCCAGAGCGATCTCGGGGTCACGACGATCTACGTGACCCACGATCAGATCGAGGCCATGACGATGGGCACTCGTGTCGCCGTGATGCGCAAGGGCGAGCTGCAGCAGGTCGACGATCCGCAGACGCTCTACGACCGTCCGGTGAACCTGTTCGTCGGCGGCTTCATCGGCAGCCCGGCGATGAACATGCTCGAATCGAAGATCGTCGAGAACGGATCGCTCCAGCGCCGTCGTCGGCGAACAGCAGATCGCGCTCGGCGAGGAGACGCTGGCGCAGCGTCCCGCGCTCCGCGCCTTCGCCGGCAAGCCGGTGATCCTGGGAATCCGACCGGAGGACCTCGAGGATGCCGCGCTGGTTCCCGGAGGCGCAGAGCGACCACATCCTCGACGGGAGACTGGAGCTGCGCGAGGCTCTGGGCTCGGAGATCATGGCGCACTTCGCGATCACGGCCAAGCAGGCCCAGACGGACGAGACGCGAGAGTTGGCCAGCGACGTCGGAGCGGACGGAAGCGAAGCCCCGATGGGCGTCGCCGAGCACGAAGCCGTGGTCGTCGGCCGGTTCGGCGCACGCTCGCGCGTGAAAAAAGGGGAGGCGATCCGCGCTGTCGTCGACACGCGGGCACTCCACTTCTTCGACCCCGACACAGGTCTTGGTATCTACGACGAACCCCCCGGGAAAGGAGCACAAGCGTGAAAGCACATCGATTCGCGCTCACGACGTTCGGCGTCGTTGCGATCGTCGCTCTCACCGTTCTCGTCGGCACGAGCACCGCGTTCGGCCGGCAGAGCGCTCGACCGGCATCCGCGCAGGCGGTGTCCGGCAGCATCACGTTCGACGGGATCTGGACGGGCGCCGAGGCGAGTTCGTTCGGCGCAGTGATCAAGGCGTTCAACAAGCTGTATCCGAACGTGAAGGTCACATACAAGCCAGTGGGGGACAACCTCCCGACGGTGGTGTCGACGGCGGTCGCCGGCGGCAACCCGCCGGACATGGCCGACATCGCTCAGCCGGGCTTCGTTGGTCAGCTTGTCGCCAAGGGCGCGCTCAAGCCGATCGGCTACGCCCGCAGGGCACTGCTCGCGAACTTCACACCGTCGTGGATCCTGCTCGGCACGTACAGGGCGAAGATCTACGGCCTTGTCTTCAAGGCGAGCAACAAATCGACGGTCTGGTACAACGTCCACGCCTTCAAGACCGCGGGCGTCAAGGCGCCGACCACGTGGCCGCAACTCACCTCGGTCGCCTCGACGCTCAAGGCATCGGGGACACCCGCCTACTCGATCGGCGGCGCCGACGGTTGGACGCTGACCGACCTGTTCGAGAACATCTACATCCGCCAGGCGGGCCCGGCGAAGTACGCGCAACTGACGGCCCACAAGATCAAGTGGACCGACCCGAGCGTCAAGACGGCGCTCAAGACGATGGCCGCGGTGGTCGGCACGTCGGCCAACATGGCCGGCGGCACGTCGGGGGCCGTCCAGACGGACTTCCCGACGTCGGTCAACAACGTCTTCCAGAACCCACCGAAGGCGGCGATGGTTCTCGAGGGCGACTTCGTCCCGGGCGTCGCGACCGTGAAGGCGAAGCCGGGCACCGACTACGGCGAGTTCCCGTTCCCGTCGATCAGCGGGTCGCCTCCGTCGGTCGTGATCGGCGGCGACATGATCGTCGCGTTCCGCGACAATCCCGCGATCGAGGCGTTCGTGAAGTTCCTCGCCACACCCGCGGCAGCAGCTGTCTGGGCGGCGAAGGGCGGCTTCGCGACCGGCAACCGGTTCATGCCGGCGAGCGTCTACCCGGATGCGACGACCCGCGCGACCGCAGTCGCGATCGCCAAGGCGAAGAACGTCGCCTTCGACATGTCCGACCAGCAGCCGGCCTCGTTCGGTGCGACTGTCGGCCAGGGCGAGTGGGGGCTGTTCCAGGACTTTCTCCGCAACCCGACCGACGTGAACGGGATCGCGTCGAAGCTCGAGTCGGCGGCAACGGCCGCCTACAAGAAGGGGAAGTAGGAGCGAGGTCGATTTGACCTCGGGCACCTTTACGGCGGAGCCGCCCGTCCAGGCGGCTCCGCCGGCCGAGGCAGGGCCGGGAGCGCGGCGGTACCTCACGGGGACGCTGTTCTTGCTCCCTGCCTTCGTGCTGCTCGGAACCTGGATGGTCTATCCGACCATCTACACGATCATCCGCAGCTTCTACGGGCTGTCGGGCTTCAACCGCTTCGTCGGGATCGACAACTACAAGTCGCTGTTCATCCCGTTCAACTTCAGCACCAACGTGCTGCTGATCTCGATCAAGAACAACGTAATCTGGGTCTTGGTCGTGCCGGCGTTCGTGACGGCCGTCGGACTGATCTTCGCCGTGCTGACCGAGCGGATCAGCTGGTCGGTCGCGTTCAAGACCGTCGTCTTCCTGCCGATGGCGATCTCGGCGTTCGCGACAGGCGTCACCTGGCGGATCATGTACATCCAGGATCCGAATCTCGGTGCGGTCAACGCGCTCGGGCGTGTGGCCGTGGACGCGATCAACCCGCCCGGCGTGCTGGAGAATGCCTCGCCGTCGACGCCCAAGCTGGTCGGCTCCGCCCAGACCGGGATGCGGCTGACGACGCCCCTGAAGCCGGGGACCGGCGTGGCCCTGCTCGGCCTGACCGGGATCCCGCCCGACGGCATGCCGGCCGGCGCGAAGCAGGCGGTCACGCCGAAGCCGGGCCCCGGCGAGATCACCGGCACGGTCTGGCGGGACTTCAAGCCGGGCGGCGGTAAGCCGGGCGTCGTGGAGAACGGTGAGCTCGGCATTCCGGGCGTCACCGTGCAGCTCGTCTCGAGCAGCGGCAAGGTGGTCGAGACCGAGCCGTCGGCCGACGACGGCAGCATCGTCTTCAAGGGCGTCCCGCCGGGGACGTACCACACCGGGATCTCTGCGGGGACATTCGCGAAACCGTGGGCCGGCTTCGCCTGGCTCGGGACGAAGCTGATCACGCCCGCGCTGATGATCGCCTACATCTGGATCTGGGCCGGGTTCGCGATGGTCGTGATCGCGGCTGGCCTCTCGGCGATGCCTCGAGACGTGCTCGAGGCCGCGCGCACGGACGGTGCCACCGAGTGGCAGGTCTTCCGGCGTGTCACGGTGCCGCTGCTCGCGCCGGTGCTCTCGGTCGTGTTCATCACGATGATCATCAACGTCCTCAAGATCTTCGACCTCGTGATCACGCTCGCGCCCGGGTCGTCGCAGAACGCCGCGAGCGTGATCGCGCTCGCGATGTGGCGCACATCGTTCGGTGGTGTCAACGACTTCGGCACCGGCTCCGCGATCGCGGTCATCCTGTTCCTCCTCGTCCTGCCCATCCTCCTGCTGAACGTCAAGCGTTTCCGGAGGGATGTGTAGAGCCATGGCAGCAGACGTCGCCATCCCGCAGCCGAAGCTGTCCGAGCGCGATACGACCGGAGCGAAGGTCGTCCGCTTCCTGACCAAGGCGCCGATTCAGATCGCGCTGATGGTGCTCGGGCTGCTCTGGCTGATCCCGACCCTCGGGCTCTTTCTGACGTCGATCCTCCCGGCCCAGGCGTTCACGGTGAAGGGCTGGTGGCAGATCTTCTCCAAGCCGAGCCTCGCGACCTGGCAGAACTACCGCCAGGTCCTGCACAACCATGCGATCACACACGCGCTCTGGACGACGGTGGAGATCGCCGTTGGCAACACCGTGCTCGTCGTCGTGATCGGCGCGCTCGCGGGCTACGCCTTTGCCTGGCTCGAGTTCCCCGGCCGTGACTGGATCTTCGTTTGCGTGATCGCCCTCCTCGTCGTCCCGCTGCAGATGGCGCTGATCCCGATGTTCACGCTCTACAACCACTTGAGCCTCTACGACACGGTGCTCGGCATCATCCTGTTCCACACCGCGTTCGGGCTGCCCTTTGCGATCTTCCTGTTGCGAAACTTCTTCATCGCGATCCCAAGGGACATCTTCGAGTCGGCGCGTATCGACGGAGCCTCCGAGCTGCGGATCTTCGTGCGGCTCGTGCTCCCGCTCGGCCTGCCGGCGATCGCGTCGTTGGCGATCTTCCAGTTCCTCTGGACGTGGAACGACCTGATCGTCGCGCTCACCTTCGGCTCGACCGTTCAGCCGATCACTGTCGCGATCTTCAGCAACCTCCGCCAGTTTGGTGCCAACATCGACCTGATCGCGCCCGCGTCGTTCATCTCGCTGGTCGTTCCGCTGGCCGTGTTCTTCGCGTTCCAGCGGTATTTCGTCCAGGGCCTGCTGGCCGGTTCGGTCAAATGAGCCCGGCGGGGGCAGCCCCGTCCGACACGGCTGAACGCGTAGCGATCGTCGGCAGCGGGCTGACGGCGCTCGCTGCATTCGCGACCCTCCGGCACGGCGGCCTGGCTCGCGAGGAGATCGTCGTCTTCGGGACGCACCCCGACCCGACGGAGCAGTGGCGGCAGCAGGCGGCCGCGATCCGGCAGCGGCAGATGCGCTCCGAGTCCGACGGTCATCTCGCCCCCGCCGACTTTCCGGGGCTCGCGCTGAGAGCGGCCTGGCGGCGCCGTTCGCTGCGACCGTTGCTTCAGACCGCCTCGCGCGGTTATCACCCTCGCGTCGACGACTTTCTTGCCCACGCGATAGCCGTTCGCGAGCGAAGCGGGTTCGACGCGAGCTTCCGCTGCCACCGGATCACGCGGCTCGCAGCCGTCGTCGGCGGCTTCGAACTGGACGGCGAGGGGCCTTTCCGGCATGTCTTTCTCGCGACGGGTCATCCGGGGCTGGCACTCCCCGACGAGCTCGCGGCCGATCCCCGCGTCGTGCACGCGTACGAGCCGCACGAGTACGCGTCGCATGTCGCGGTCGTCGGGGCGGGGATGGCGGCGGCGACCGAGTGGCGAAACGCGCTCACGGCCGGCTCCGAGGTCGTGTCCGTGCGCCGACGCGAGCCGGTGCGGCAGCCGCTGAACGTGCCGCGCCCGCTCTTCTCGAGGCGCGGGCTAGCGGCTTTCCACCGTTCACCGCGCGAGCAGCGCGCGGCCACGCTGCGTGAGCTGTCGGCACCCTCGTTCCCACCCGACCCGCACTTCGACGCCGCCATCGCTGCCGCTGCGGCCGAGGGCCGGTTCCGCGTCGCTGCCGAGCTGAACGGTGCCGAGCAGGTGATCGCAGCCACCGGATTTCGCCGCGGTTTCCGGCACGACGTGCTGCTGTCACGCCTGGTCGAACAGCACGAGCTCGAGGTGCACGACCGATGGCTGGTGCTGGCCGGCGACTCGACGATCCCCGCCCTGACCGACGAGCGCCGCACGGTGTCGGTCGGCGGCGTGGCCGGACAGTGGGCGTTTCCGGCCGCCGACACGATTGCGGGGGCGAAGTACGCGGCTCGCCGATTCCTGGAGCGCGTGTGTCGTTCACGCTGAAAGGCCGGGTCGAGTCGCGCCTCGTCGCCGCGCTTCCGGCGCTGCTCGTGGCACTCGCGATTCACCGCTGGTGGGCCGTCTACCTCGTCGCGGTGATGCTCGCCGTCGGCGTCACTCTCGACGCAGCGCTGTACGACCGGCTGATCTCCTACCAGCCCGCGTGGCTCGCGTTGCCACTCGGTGGCCTTGAGCTCGTCCTGGTGTACACGCTGATGCGTGCGATCCCGATACATGCTCCGCTCGTCGCTGCACTCGGGCTGTTCGCGCTCGCGTGGCTCTCCGCGCAGCTCTTCGCGCACGCTGCGCTGCCGCGTCTGCAACTCACCTACGCCGAAGCCGGTGGGGAGCTCGGCCGCTCCGGGAGGCTCGCCGCGGTGGCCGTGCCGGTGCTTGTCTTCGTCTCCGTCGGCGCCGCGTATGCGACCAGGGCTCCGACGGTTCATCTCCACGGCGTCGTGCGCGGGCCGATCGTAATCAGCCGAGCAGAGACGCTCGTCGGGGGGACGGTTCGCGGCGGGATCATCATTCGGTCGAGTCACGTCACGCTGCGGCACGTGACCACTATCGGCGGTGAGAACGGGATCGACGTCGAGGGCGCGACGCACGTGATGCTCGACCACGTGCGCGTGCTGCGTGCCGTCTCCGACGGCATCCACGTCCGCAACTCGAGTGTCATGATCGCGCATTGCATGGTCGCCGACCCGGCGGGGCCGTGGGTGCAGGGGGTCGACATCTCGTATTCGATCGGTCGTCCCATGAGCATGGTCTCCGGGTGCACCGTCGCCGGCGTGCGTGAAGGAATCGTCACCCACTCGGCTGCGGTCGACGTAATGGACAATCATGTGCTCGACACGTCGCTCCGCGGAATCGTGCTCGGGGAGATGTCGATGGACATGGCGAGCGGCAACGAAGTCGACGGCGCGCGGGGCGTCGGCATCCTCTGTCTCGACCACTCGATGTGCGAGATCAAGCACAACGTCGTCGCCGGCACGCGGATCGACCCGAGTGGTGACCCGGCCCGTGCAGGCGTGGCGATCGAAGCGCAGTACTACGCACAGGCGACGCTCGGCGACAACACGGTCATCGCGAGCCCCGGCGGAACCAGGCCGTTCGGCAACTCCACGATCGCCCGCTGAAGCTCCGCGATGAGGGAAGGCGATGCTGCTCTCGTGCGTCGGCTCGGCACCGCCGACGCGGTGATCATCGGGCTCGGCGCCATGATCGGCGCGGGCGTGTTCTCGGTCTTCGGGCCTGCCGCGAAGGCTGCCGGAAGCGCGCTGCTCGTCGGGCTGGTGATCGCTGCGTGCGTCGCCTTCTGCAATGCGGTCGCATCGGCGCAACTGGCCGTGCAGTACCCGACGTCGGGCGGTACGTACGTTTACGGGCGGGAGCGGCTCTCGGAGTGGTGGGGGTTCGTGGCGGGCTTCGGCTTTGTCGTCGGCAAGACCGCATCGTGCGCGGCGATGGCGCTGACGTTCGCGGCGTATGCGATTCCGGGGCCGGCCTGGGTCCAGCGAATCGCAGCGGCAGCCGCGGTGATCGCGCTGACCACCGCGAACTATCACGGCGTCTCGAGGACAGCCGGCCTCGCTCGCGTGCTCGTCGTAGCGTCGATCGTCGCGCTGCTCGTCGTCGTCGGTGCGATCGTCTCGAGTGGCGAAGCCGACGCCGGTCGGATCGGCAGCCTTTCGCCGCTCGGACACGGCGGTCTTTATGGGCTGCTCCAGGCGGCCGGGCTGTTGTTCTTCGCGTTTGCCGGCTACGCACGAATCGCGACGCTCGGCGAAGAGGTGAGCGATCCGGAACGAACGATCCCGCGCGCAATCCCGATCGCGCTCGCAATCGTCGTCGGCCTGTACTTCGTCGTCGGGGTCTCGGCGCTCGCAGCCGCCGGGCCGTCCGCGCTTGCGGCGAGCACTGCGCCCCTCGCAACGGCAGTCGACGCGGTCGGCGCCTCGTGGGCGCTCCCCGTCGTGCGTGCTGGCGCCGCGATCGCGAGCCTTGGCGCGTTGCTCGCACTGATCGCCGGGATCGGGCGGACGGCGCTTGCAATGGCGCGGAACGGTGATCTGCCGCGCTGGCTCGACTCGGTCCACCCGCGCCATCGCGTGCCCGACCACGCGGAGCTTGCCGTCGCCGCGGTCGTCACCGTGCTGGTGCTGACGACCGACCTGCGCGGGGCGATCGGCTTCTCGTCGTTCGGGGTGCTCCTGTATTACGCGGTCGCGAACGCCGCCGCGTACACGCAGGCGGCCGACTACCGTCGCTGGCCGCGCGCACTCAACGTCGCCGGCTTTGTTGCATGCATCGCTCTCGTCGTCTCGCTACCGGTGCGCGCGGTTGTCGCCGGCGTCGTCGTGCTCGGCGTGGGCCTGGTCGGGCGTGGTGTCGCTCGGCGCGTGGTCCGCACTCCCTGAGCGGAGACGGGCGATGCCCACCGGGCAGATCGCGATCGAGCCGAGCGCTGCGATCAGGATCGCGGCCGCCTGAGCTGACGTCAGCGTGTGGTGCTCGAGCCCGAGGGTGGCGACGCCGGCCGGCAGGCCGAGCTGAGCGGTCGCGGCGAGGCCGGCCGCAAGCGGCTGTCCGGTCACGAGCGCTCCCAGCTCGTGGACGAGGACGTTGGCGACGAGGAGCAGCACCGTGAGCTCGAGCAGCGACGGATGTTGGACGATCGCGCGCAGATCGAGCTCCGATCCGAGCACGACGAAGAACAGCGGGACGAAGAAGCCGGCGGCGATCCCGGTGACCTGGGTCGACAGCCGTTTGGGGCCGCCGATCAGCGCGACGAGGAGGCCGACGGAGAAGCCGGCAATCAGGACGCTGCTGCCGCTCCGGACAGCGATCCAGGCCAGCGTGAACAGGATGAGCAGCGCGATCCGCAGATCGAGCGCCCACGCTCGGTGGTGGGACGCGTGCCGCAGACGATGGATGATCGACATGCCGCGGACGAGGCGCGCGATCAGGAACAGGCCGATCACCCCCGCGATCACGGCGAGGCCGCCGAGCGCGGCATGGAGTGCTTTGCTCGGCTGGATCACGAGCGGGAGCGCGACGATTGCGGCGACGTCCGCGATACCGACCTGCGCCATGACCACAAGTGCATGCGGGTCGGTCAAGAGGTTCTGCTCCTCGAGCGCGGGTAGCAGAATCGCTGCGGACCCACTGGCGAGGAGGAGTGCGTAGACGGCGCCGTGCCCGTTCGGCGTCACCGCCGCGACCGCGACCCCCGCAGGCACGGCGAGCACGGCCACCACGATCGCGGCGAGCAGGCCGCGGCGCACGCCGCGGGAGATCCCGGGCTGCCGGATCGGCACGTGCATGCCCGCCCCGAACATCAGCATCGCGAAACCGACGGCCGCGAAGAACGCGAGTCCCGGGGTGCTCGGGTCGAGCCAGCGAAAGCCGGTGTTCCCGATCACCACGCCCGCCGCCAGCTCGCCGACGACGATCGGAACGAAGCCGCTCCGGCCGACGACCGCGAGAAGCGGTCCCCCGAGCCCGGCGGCAACGACGAGCGCGAGCACGCCGAAGGTCACTGGGCGAGCCTAAACCCATGGGTTGACGGGAGGTCACGCGCGCGAACGACGACCGCCGGACAGGGTTGGGCGTATCGGTCGAGCTTCAATCGTCCGTGGCGCCGACGACGCGACGATGCCCGCCGGTTAGGAATCGTGCATCGACGAAGGAGGCACGAAAGTGAACCGTTGGAACATGCGAATGTGGGCGATCGCAGCGCTCGTCGGAGCGATGGTCGCCGATCTCGCCGAGACGATCATCGACCCGGCGAACAGTGGCGATGCGACGAAGATCTACGACGCAGCGCTCGACCAGCACGGGCGGATGGTGCTGTCGGCCGGTCTCCTGGTCGTGTCGTCGGCGCTCATCGTCCCGGGCGTCAACGGCATCGTCGGCTCGCTCGGTGGGCGGGCGCGGCGACTCGGACGGGCTGCGCGGGTCTTCGCCTTGCTCGGCGCGATCGGGCACGGGGCGCTGGCGGGTGTCTATCTCCTGTGGGCGTCGATCCCGGGCGATGGTGAGAGCCGCGCGCAGCTGATCGACGTGATCGACCGTGTCAACAGCTCGCCGTCGCTGGCGCTGATCTTCCCGCTCTTCATCGCATTTCCGGTCGCGTTGCTGGCGACGTTCGGAGCCGTCGTCAAGGCCGGTCGGGCGCCTACGTGGGTGCTCGGTGCCGCCGCTGCCGCACTCGTGCTCGCGGTCGCGCATCCGGTCTCAGACCGGTTCTCGACCTCCGCCGCGCTGGCGTGCCTGATTGCGGCCGCTCTCGGCGTCGCGACTCACGGCGGCGCAAGCAGTGTTCTGACGGCGCGCGCAATCACGACGTCTTCCCGCGCCGGCACGACCTGAACGCGCACTCTCGAATGTTCGGTCGAGATGGTCGCCTCTCCGGCGACCATCTCGTTCGCCTGCTCGTCGAGAATGACGCCGAGAAACGCGAGTCGCAAGCAGATCATTTCGCGGACGCGCGCCGAGTGCTCCCCGATCCCGCCCGTGAAGGCCAGAGCGTCGAGACCGTCGAGCGTGACCGTCATCGCCGCGACCGCCTGGGCGATGCGGTAGGCGTAGATGTCGAGCGCCAGTACGGCCTCCGGTGACGGGTCTCGTTCCAGAGCGGCGACATCGCCTGTGCCCGCGAGGCCCGTGAGCCCGGACTCGTGCTCGAGTGCCTGGTCGAGCTCCGCCGGCGTCACTCCCGTGCGCAGGAGGTAGAGCAACGATCCCGGGTCGACCGGCCCGGCACGCGTGGCCATCGGCACCCCCTCAAGCGGCGTGAACCCCATCGTCGTGTCCACCGAGCGGCCGTCGTGCACGGCCGTCACCGACGAGCCACCTCCGAGGTGGCAGACGACGAGCCTTGCCGCCGTGACACGCTCGGCCGCCCATTGCACGGAGAGGCCGTGAAACCCGAAGCGGCGGATGCCGCGTTCGCGATAGCGAACGGGGAGGAGGTACGTCCGAGCCACCGCGGGCAGCGTGCGGTGAAACGCGGTGTCGAACACAGCGACGTGGGGAGGGCCCGGGAACTTCCGCTGAGCCGATTCGATGGCAGCGACCGCCGGTGCGTTGTGCAGCGGTGCCAACTCGACGAGGCGGTCGAGCTCGGCGATCACCTCGTCATCGATCCGTGTTGGCGACGAGAAGCTCTCCCCACCGTGCACGATCCGGTGTCCCACCGCGGCGACCGGGGGAGCAGCGTCCAACGAGGCGACCGGCAGCGAATCGTCCTTGTCGCCGACGAGGGACAGCTTGAGACTGGTGGAGCCGGCGTTGACGACGAGGATCGAACCGCGCATCGCCCGGCGACTCTACGAAGATCGGGGTCTCAGAGACCTCCGTACATCGCCGCACCCGGGTTCAGTAGGCCACCCGATGCCCGCTCCGCTCCGGTCGGGCACGGTGGCTTCATGTCCGAGGACTCGCTGACGGAGCGAGAGCAGGCGACCGCCGTGTTGCTCGCCTACGGCCACACGAACCGCGACGTCGCCGCTGCGCTCCAGGTCTCGGTCCGGACGGCCGAGGCGGAGCGCGCGCGGCTGATGCGCAAGCTCGGGCTCGCGCGTCGCGCTGAGCTCGTCCGGTGGGCGCTCGAGCGCGATCTCTTGCGCTGATTCCGCTGCGGGAAACCCGAAGCGGGTTCCGTGCCCACCACGATGGCCGGTTTTCGGAACACGACCAGAGTCTCGGGAAAGGCAACAGGTCGAACGCGCGGAGACGAGCCTCGGCCTCACGGAAGGAGAAGGAGATGCGCAAGGTCTTCGAAATCGGCGGACTCGTCGCCGCAGCCGTCCTGATCGCCTTCGGCATTGCAGCGATCGTGATGGGGTTCAACGGCCGGAGCACGGTTCAGAACAGCCTCAAGCTCGAGCAAATCACGGGGACGCCGGACATGACGCCATCAGCGATCGCTGCGGAGGCGAAGAAAGCAGGTCTTCCCGCCACGATCAAGCTGCCGACCCAGAGCGTCGCAGGAGAGGCGATCAACACGGGCGCCAGGGCGCGCGTGTTCGCCCAGTACATGCGGATCCACACGCTCGAGGCGACAGGCGGCGTGCCGTACGCGCAGATGCCACGCTATGCCACGGCCAACGGCAAGGGAACGAATGATCCGACGAAGGCGCTTCAGTCGAACGGTGCGCCGGTCGACAACGCGGCGCGCAACATCTGGGTCACCGAGACGGCGTTGACCACCGCGCTGAACACGAGCTACATGGCGAGTCAGCTGGCCTTGTTCGGAATCGTTGTCGGCTTCGCACTACTGCTCACCGGCATCGGTTTCGCGATCCTCGCGATCGGCGGTGCCCTGCGGAATCCCGACACCGCGCTCACCTGGTTCCAGAAGAAGGACCAGCCGAGCGCGATCAAGCCTGTGCCCACCACCTAAGAGGCGATTCGCACGAACGAAGTGAGGGCCGCGCGAGCGGCCCTCACTCGTTGCGGTCTGGTAACCGATGACTTCGGCCGGGTCGTGACGTCTAGGGTTGAGTCATGACCGAACCGGGAACCGCCGAGCAGGTGGACAAAGATGTCCTGAGAGAAGAGGAGCGGATTGCGCACTCTGGCGGTCTCGCCGCGCTTGCAGGTGCATGCGCGCGGCATCCGGGGCGGGTGATCGTCGGCTGGATCTCGGTGTTCGTCCTTCTGATCGGCCTGAACGCTGCGTTCCATGGGAAGCTGATCAACGACTTCAAGATCCCGGGCTCCGACACGCAGAAGGCGACCGACCTGATCAACGCCAAGTTCGGCGGTCAGAAGGGAGCGGCACTGCGGGTCGTGCTGGCGGCTCCTGACGGAGAGCGACTCGACACCGCCGATCGCATTGCCGCGATCGAGAAGATGCTCGTCGCGTCGCACGCTTCGCAGCGCACGCTTGCCAAGGACCCCAAGGACGTCTCTGCGATCACGACCCCGCTGTCCGCGGCGCACTCGAAACAACTCTCGGACAACCGCCAGATCGCCTTCTTCGACGTGCAGTACGACCGAACGGGCTTCGAGCTGCCGCGCTCGGGCATCGTCTCGATCGAGGACCAGCTACGCGCGATCGGCGAGCCCGCCGGGATCCAGGTCGAGTTCACCGGGGAGGCCGAGAACGCGCCGCCGACGCAGGGCATCAGCGACATCATCGGGCTCCTCGCGGCGTTCGTGATCTTGATGGTGCTGTTCCGGGCGCTTGTGCCGACAGTGATCCCACTTCTCTTCGCCATCGTCGCCGTCCTCGGTGCGTTCCTGTTGCTGTTCCTTGCGGCCCGCCTCACGCACTTCAACACGATCACGGAGATCCTGGTGCCGATGATCGGACTGGGCGTGGGCATCGACTACACGCTGTTCATCGTCACGCGTTTTAGACAGTTCCTCCATGACGGGCTCTCGCCGCAGGAAGCGGCAGCTGCCGCGGGTGCGACTGCCGGCCGTGCGGTCATCTTCGCCGGCGTGACGGTTGCGATCTCGATCACGGGCCTCGCGCTGATCGGGCTCGACTTCATCACGAAGCTGGGCATCGGGAGCGCGCTCGGAGTGTTGACCGCCGTGCTGCTCGCCAACTCCCTGCTGCCCGCGGTCCTCTCGCTGCTCGGCCCGCGGATCGACCGCGGCCGCCTCGGGATGCGTCCGGTCGACGAATCGCGGGAGGGACAGCAACGGACCCCGATCGCCGCGTGGGGCCGCTTCGTGTCGCGCAACGCGAAGGTCGTGCTGCCGGTCGTGATCGTCGTGCTCCTGCTGCTCGCCTCGCCGGTGCTCGCCGTCCGGCTCGGGCTCGCGGATGCCGGCACCGCCCCGAAGGATCAGACGACGCGCAAGGCCTACGACCTGCTCACCAAGGGCTTCGGGCCCGGATTCACCGAGCCCATCCCGATCGTCGTCGACATGCAGTCGGATCACACCGCTGCCAAGCGGCTCGAGGCTGCGCTCAGGTCGGTGCCCGGCATCACCCAGGTAGACGCGCCGATCTACAACGCGAAGACACGCGAGAAGGCGTCGGTCGCGATCGTGAACACGTATGGCAAGTTCAAGCCGCAGGACGCGAAGACGGATCAGCTCGTCTCGAAGCTGCGGCACACGATCATTCCGCGGACGCTCGAGGGATCGCCTGCACACGCGTACGTCTCGGGGTCGAACGCTGCCTTTACCGACATCGGCAACCGCATCTTCTCTCACGCGCCGTGGTTCCTGCTGTACATCATCGGCATCACCTTCCTCGTGCTGGCCATGGCCTTCAGGTCGGCCGTGGTCGCGGTCAAGGCAGCGTTGACGACGCTCGTGTCGGCGCTCGTCGGATTCGGTGTCCTGACGTTCGTGGTCCAGCTCGGGCAGGCGATGGGCGTCATCGGCCTCGATCGCACCGGGCCGATCGAGAGCTTCGTGCCCCCGATCGCGTTCGCGATCCTCTTCGGCCTGTCGATGGACTACGAGGTGTTTCTGATGAGCCGGATCCGCGAGGAGCACGTGCACGGGAGCCCGACGGTCGAGGCGGTCAAGGACGGGGTTGCGGGTGTCGGGCGCGTGATTGCGGCCGCCGCGCTGATCATGTCGTCCGTCTTCTTCTCGTTCCTGCTCGCGCCGGATCGGGTGTCGAAGGAGTTCGGCCTGCTGCTCGGCGTCGCCATCCTGTGCGACGCGTTCCTGATGCGACTGACGCTGGTTCCGGCCCTCCTGACGCTGCTCCGCGAGAAGACCTGGTGGATTCCACGCTGGCTCGACAAGGCACTGCCGGACATCACGATCGAGCCGCCGGTCGAGCGCGACGAGTCAGCGGCCAGGCTGCCGGGAGCCAGGCCGGCCGACGCCGCCGCGCGCCCGTGACGAGGGGAGGAGCGATGAACGAGATCATCCCGTGCCTGTGGTTCGACACAGAAGGGGAAGAGGCTGCGCGCTTCTACGCGTCGGTCTTCCCGAACTCGAAGATCCTCGAAGTCACCCGGTACGGCGAGGCGGGGCCCCGCGAGCCCGGGACGGTGATGACCGTCGACTTCGAGCTGAACGGACAGAGATTCCTCGCGTTGAACGGCGGGCCTGAGTTCACGTTCAGCGAAGCGATCTCGTTCCAGGTGAGCTGCCGGGACCAGGATGAGGTCGACGCCTACTGGAGCGAGCTCTCCGACGGAGGGGAGGAGGGGCCGTGCGGGTGGCTGAAGGACCGATTCGGGGTCTCGTGGCAGATCGTGCCGACCGCTCTGCCCGAGCTGCTCGGCGACCTCGACCCCGAAAGATCGCAGCGCGTCATGCGCGCCATGCTCGGCATGAAGAAGATCGAGATCGGCGAGCTCGAACGCGCCGCCGCCGCCGGCTGAAAGCTATGGGCGGCAGCCGCTGTCCAGGGTCCTTGACGGCGGCAGCCGTTGTCGTGTGTTCTTGACGGCGGCAGCCGCTGTCAACTACGTCAGTCTTCGACGAGCCGCACGTCGAGCTCGCCGTCCGGCCGCCGCTGGATGCGCAGCGGCCATGTGTTTCCGCCCGGCGAGCTGACGACGAGCTCCACCGGGGCTTCGGTCGGCTCGGCCCGGCCGAGTGCGCGCCTGGCATCGAGCAGCTCTTTGTGCCGGACGAGCGCAGCTCGGATCGCGGGTATCAGGTCGGCTGCGCGGAACGGCTTCGACAGGTACGCAAACGCCCCTGCGGCGAGCGCACGTTCGACCAGCGCACGGTCCGAGTGGGCCGTCACGATCACGATCGGGATCGGACGCTCGGCATGAATGCGCCGTGCGCACTCGATGCCGTCGACAACGGGCATTCGGACGTCGAGCAGTGCGAGGTCCGGTTGGAGCTCACGCGCGAGCTCGATCGCCTCGTTTCCGTCCCGCGCTTCGCCGCAGACGACGAAGCCGTGCTCCTCGAGCATCTGCCGTAGATCGAGGCGGATGATCGTCTCGTCCTCGGCGATGAGGACGCGGGCCGGGAGATCGGTGTCATCGCGGTCGCCAGACTCGAACCTGTGCATGTGTCCTCCTTGGACCAACAAAAAAGCCCCCAGGTGCCGGACGGCAGCTGAAGGCGTCTTCGCCAGCGCGACCGCAACATTGCGGACGCTAACCCAGCATAGCGCAGCGATCGGCGGCACTTCAAAGAATGAAGTCTTGGTCTTGACGCAGCCGCCGGCGTCTGTATGGTTACGCGCACGTTCGTGGCGACGACGCCGCGCGCGGAGGCAATGAGGCCTCAGGACTCCGACGAGTCCTGGGGTCTTTTTTTGTTGGGCAAAGACACAAGGAGAGGTCGATGCTGTATCCGCACTGGTTGAATCCGGGGGACAACGCATGGCAGTTGACGGCGGCGACGCTCGTCGGACTGATGAGCGTCCCAGGGCTGGTCGTGCTCTACGGCGGCGTCATGCAGAAGCGCTGGTCGGTGAACAGCATGATGCTCGCGTTCATCGCCTTCGCGCTCGTGCTCGTGGTCTGGGTGCTCTACGGCTTCAAGATGGGCTTCGGCACGCCGTTCCACGTCGGTTCGAAGGGTGGGTTCTTCAGCAACTTCGTCGGGAAGCCGGCGAGTGTGCTCAACGCTCACGCGGAGCAAGGTCAAGCGAAGATTCCCAACCTCGGTGCAGCGGGTGTTCTCGACTTCCCGCAGTCCTCGCTCGTCTACTTCCAGTTCGTCTTCGCGGCGATCACGCCGATCCTGATGCTCGGCTCGGTGCTCGGGCGCGTGAACTTCAAGGCCTGGATCCCGTTCGTGGTGCTCTGGACGACGTTCGTGTACACGGTGAACGCGTTCCTGATCTGGGGCGGCGGCTGGTTCGCGCAGCACGGCGCCGTCGACTTCAGCGGCGGTTACGTCATCCACCTCTCCGCAGGAATCTCCGGGTTTGTCGCTGCCTGGGTGATCGGGCCGCGGCTCGCGCGTGATCGCGAGATCGACGCGCCGAACAACCTGGCGATGGTCGCGGTTGGCGCGGGGCTGCTGTGGCTCGGCTGGAACGGCTTCAACGGCGGCGATCCCTACAATGCCGGCGCCGACGCGGCTGCTGCAGTCCTGAACACGAACCTGGCGACGGCGGTTGCGTTCCTCGTCTGGGTCGGCTGGGACTACGCGACGGGCCGCAAGCCGTCGCTGATCGGCAGCGTCAACGGCATGATCGTCGGCCTGGTCGCGATCACGCCCGCCGCCGGTTTCGTGAACGGCTGGGGTGCGATGCTGATCGGCGTCATCGCCTCGTCGATCGTGTACGTCGCCTACAACTACCTGGCGCTCCTACGCCCCTTCCGGAACGTCGACGACACGCTGGGCGTCGTCTACACGCACGGCTTCGCTGGGCTGATCGGCGGGCTCCTCACCGGTATCCTCGCCGACTCTGCGATGCAGGTCGTCCCCGGCTTCTCGGTGACGGGCAGCCTTCATCTGCTCAAGTGGCAGGCGTTCACCGCGCTCTGGGTGATCGTGTTCTCGGCGGCGGGCACCTTCGTGCTGCTCAAGCTCGTCGGGCTCGTCGTGCCGCTCCGGATGAGCGAAGCGGATATGGAGATGGGCGACATCGCCGTTCACGGACACGAGGTCTACCCGTCCGACATCCCGTCGCTCGGGTTCCCGTCGGGGATCCCGTCCGGGGCAACCGCGACCGCCGTTGAAA
Organism: uncultured Thermoleophilia bacterium; assembly: GCA_963715115.1. GTDB lineage: Bacteria > Actinomycetota > Thermoleophilia > Gaiellales > Gaiellaceae > PALSA-600. Next base: position 90,450 of record CAVQRE010000012.1, on the reverse strand, counting down.
CGCCGGCGTGAGCACGAAGATCATCGTCTCGTACGACGGAACGGGCTCGGACCGCGATGCGCTGGCCTTCGGTCGTCTCCTTGCGGGGGCCGGCGCGTCGCTCGAGCTCGCGTACGTGCGGCACGCGCAGGAGAGCGAGAGCAGCCGCGAGCAGCTGGCCGAGAGCGAGGCTCGCGCGCTGCTCGCGGCAGGCGCCGAGGAGGCCGGTGAGCCCGACCTCCCGACGCACGTCGTCCTCAGCGGATCGACGCCCACCGGGCTCCGCGATCTCGCGCTCCGGCTCGAGGCCGACATGATCGTCTTCGGCTCCGAGTACCGCACCGCGCGCGGTCACATCGACCCGCAGGCATCGGCCCGCCGACTGCTCGACGGCGGGCCGATCGCGCTCGGTCTCGCTCCCGCCGGCTTCCACGAGAGCGGCGAGTATGCCGTGGGAACGGTCGGTGCGATCGGCGAGGACGGCGATCCGTGCGTTCTCGAGACCGCCGAGGCGCTCGCTTCGCTCCTCGGCGGTGAGGTGGCGCCGCGCGCGACCGCGAACGTCGACCTGATGGTCGTCGGCTCGAAGCCCGGAGCGGTGACCGGCCGCGTGACGATCAGCGCCGCCGCCGAGTACCTGATCGAGCTCGCGCGTTGCCCTGTCGTCGTCCTTCCGCGCGGCGTCGCGCTCGGTTTCTCCTAGTGCCTGCAGAGGCGGCGCGGCTCGAGAGGCGGATCGGTCGACGTGACCGGCGCTTCTTCGCCGTGCTCGCCTGTGCGGCTGTGGTCGGCATCCCTGCGATCGTGCTCGTCGGCCACCACGGCTCGGCGCAGGCATCGCATGACGATGCAACCTGCGTCGAGGCGGCTCATGCAGGTGTTCTGGGAGGCGGGACCTACCACTACTGCGGCGCGGATGCCGTCGCCTTCTGTCGCCGGTTCGCCGCCGAAGCAAGCGTTGCCGCGAAATGCGAGACGCTCGATCGGGCTTCGGCGGCGGCCAGGACGTCTCGCGATCGCCGAGGCAGTTGACTCTCCTTATTCGCCTGCTTCGGCCGGCCGCTCTTTGCGGTCCCACAGCGTTGCGTTCAGGAACGCTGCCGAGACGATCAACCGCGCGAGGATGTAGAGCCACAACAGGAGCACGGTCGCACCACCGAGCGCGCCGTAGAGCTGCGGTTGACGATCGAGCCTCGGCGCCAGGTACACGGAGACGAAGACCTGGACGAGGATCATCCCGAGCCCGGCCAGCACCGCCCCCGGAAGCAGTGCCAGCCGCGGGGCCTGGCCGTGGGGCAGCAGCGACATCGCCCACACGGCAACGGCGGCGTACACGGCGAACATGCCAAGCGTCGTGAGGAGGCTCAGCAGGCCGCTCGTGTTGTGTCGAATCCACTGCGAGCCGACACCGAGCGCCGAGACGGCCACCACCGCGGCCGTGAAGAGCAGGCTTGCCCCGAGCGGGTTACGAAGCTTGCCGGCGCGATCTGCCCAGGCGATCTGATGGGTGACCCGCAGTGCCCGGACGGCGCCGATGCCGAACCACTCGAGAAAGACGAGCCCGATCACGAGCAGGTACCAGCGGCTGTGCGCTCCCTCCGTGAATGCGGCGCGGACGCTGCGAGCCGCGGCACCTCCGAGCCCGAACCTACGGGCGGCGCTCACGACGCTCCGGTTGTCTTCTTGGGCCCAGAAGCTGCCAACCGCCGCCAGGACGAGCCCGAAGGGGACGAGCCAGAGAAAGAGCCGGTAGGCGACCCCGCCGGCGATCAGCGACGAGCCGGCGGCGCGCTCGCGCTCGAGCGATTCGAAGATCGCGGGTCCCCCGGGGACACGCGATCGTGCCGTCTCGGCTGCGCGCAGCCCGATCGCGCGCAGCTCTTCGCTTTTCGTGCGCGCGTCTGTCAGTCGCACGTCAGGCGGTCAGCGCCTGTGCTTGCCGCGCCATCGCCACCGCCTCGAGGCGCGAATGCGCGCCCAGGGCACGGAGAAGATGGCGAACGTGGTTTCGGACCGTCTCGAGGCTCAGGTGCAACTCGTCGGCGATCTGCCGGGTCGAGTGCCCGTGTTCGAGCAGGCGAAGGATCTCCCCCTGGCGCGGAGTGAGGTGAGGGTGGGGTTGCGTCTCAGGCGGTCCCTCGTTGCGTACCTGCCCGAAGACACCGACGACGTGACCGCCGCGGAAGAGTGGCACCGAGCAGATGTCGACTTGCACGCGATCACCTTCGGCATCGACGATCATCACGTCGTGATGGTCTGTGGATTGCGCCGTGCCGTGGACCTTGCGTGCGAACGTCTCACGTGCGCGACGCACCTCTTCGGGTGCGACCACAGAGGTGAACTGCCGGCCAACGACGTTGCCGACGATTCGCTCTGCCGCTGGGTTCGTCCAGCGAATGATGCCGGTGGCGTCGATCACGTAGCTCGGGACGTTGATGTTCTCCAGCGCGTGCTCGACGTCAGCGTCCATCGCATCGAGTGCGGACATGAGGCGAGTCTAGCTTCTGCTTCGCTCAGGTCGAGAAGCCCGCGATCGCGTCGCCGATCAGCTTTGCACCGATCACGAGCAGCAGCACGCTCAGGATCACGGCGTTGTTGAACACGAACCAGGTCTTGACCCGCTCGAGCAGCTCACGCGATCGATCACCGAGCACGACCGAGATGACCACGGGCGCGACGACTCCGATCGATGCAATCAGGACGAAGACGACGTATGCGACGACCTGTTGGCCCGTCGAGATACCGGTCGCCGCGATCGCCTCGACCCCGGCGACCGTGAACAACAGGGTCTTGGGATTGGCCGCCGTGAGGCCGATGCCTGCCCGGGCGGTCTTGAGCGGCGAGAAGGAGACCAATGATGTAACCGTCCCCGGTCACATCGCCGGGCACCTTGTAGGTTGCGGCGCACGTGGCGCGAGTCACCTACATCGGTCACGCAACAGTCCTGCTGGAACTCGACGGCGTTCGACTGCTGACCGATCCGGTGTTGCGCCGGCGCGTGCTCCACCTCCGCCGCGACGCAGCCGTCTCAGCAGAGATGCTGCGGGACGTCGACGCGGTGCTCGTCTCCCACGCGCACTGGGATCACCTCGACGTCCCGTCGCTGGCGCAACTGGGTCGAAGCGTGCGAGTCATCCTCCCGCGTGGTGCGGGGCGCCTCGTGGACCGTCGCGGGTTTGCGAACGTCGTCGAAGTCGACGTCGGTCAATCGGTCGAGGTCGGTGACGTGACGGTGACGGCGACCCACGCGGAGCACGACGCAGGCCGGGGGCCGTTCGGCGTCAGCGCACCGGCGCTCGGCTACCTGGTGACCGGGCCCAAGCGCATCTACTTCGCCGGCGACACCGATCTGTTTTCCGGGATGGCGGAGCTCGCACCGCTCGACCTCGCCCTGCTTCCCGTCGCAGGATGGGGGCCGCGACTGCCTTCGGGTCATCTCGACCCACAGCGGGCCGCCGAGGCCCTGCGCCTGCTCGAGCCACAGGCGGCGGTGCCGATTCACTGGGGAACCTATTCGCTGATCACGAAGCGGAGACCGAGCGCAGCCGCCGCCCGGGTGCCGGCGGAGGAGTTCAAGCGGCTCGCGGCCGAGCTTGCGCCGAACGTCGGCGTGCATGTTCTGGGACTCGGCGAGACGCTAACGTTGCCGCTTCCGTGACCGACACGACGATCTCGCACTACGGCGAACGGCCGGCGTGGACGCCTGAGCGCCCGCCCATCCGGCCGTTCCGGATGGTCCTCACATGGTTCGTCTCCGCGATCGCGCTGCTCGTCGCCGCCGAGATCGTCCCGCACGTCAGCGTCACGGGATTCCTGGGCGCGATCGTCGCCACCCTGCTGATCGCGATCCTGAACGCTGCGCTGCCCCCGATCATCGCCGCGCTCCGGCTTCCGTTCGCGTTGATCACCGGGTTCCTGCTGATCTTGCTCGTCGATGCGGCAATGCTCTGGGCCGCATCGGAGATCGCACCGGATGCGATCCAGGTGGACTCCTTCTGGTGGGCGTTGGTTGCCGCGCTCCTCGCGTCCGCCGTCACCGTCGTGCTCGACACCGTGTTCGGAACGAACGACGACGACACGTACACGTTTCGCGTCGTTCAGCGCATCGCGCGCCGCTCGAAGCAACAGATCCGGACGGACGTCCCAGGGATCATCTTTCTCGAGATCGACGGGCTCGGCTTGCCGATTCTGCGTCGCGCGATGCGCGACGGGAACGCGCCGGTGATGGCGAGGTGGGTGGAGCAGGGCACACACCGCCTCGACGAGTGGGAGACGGATCTCTCGTCGCAGACCGGTGCGAGCCAGGCGGGGATCCTCCTCGGCTCGAACGACAACATCCCGGCCTTCCGCTGGGTCGAGAAGGAAACCGGAACGATGATCGCGTGCTCGGCGCCGAACGATTGCGCAGTGATCGAGCGGCGCCACGCGACGGGGAACGGCCTGTTGACCAACGGCGGAGCGAGCCGCGGCAACCTGCTCTCCGGCGAGGCCGACCACGTGATTCTCACCGTCAGCCGCATCGACGAGGAGAAGGGCGCGAACCCCGGGTATCGCGCGTTCCTGGCCAACGGGTTCAACGTCACACGCGTGCTCGTGCTGTTCACGTGGGAGCTGATCCTCGAGTGGCTCGCCGCACTTCGTGCAATTCGCCGGGACGTCCGTCCGCGGGGTCACCGTGGTGGCATCTATCCGTTCCTTCGCGCGACGATGTGCGTCTTCGTCCGCGACCTGATCGTGTACGGCGTGATCACGGACATGATGAAGGGCCGCCCCGCCGTCTACGCGACCTTCTCCAGCTACGACGAAGTCGCACATCACTCGGGTCTCGAGCGCGCCGACACGCTGGAGGCGCTCAGGAAGCTCGATGAGCAGTTCGGCCGGATCGAGCGCGCTCTGCGATTTGCGGCGAGGCCGTACGAGCTCGTCGTGCTCTCCGACCACGGTCAGACCCAGGGTGCGACGTTCAAACAGCGCAACGGGTTCGGGCTCGGGGATCTCGTCGAGCGTTCACTCGCGCGTGGCAGCGTCACCGAGGTCGCGAACGGCGACGAACAGTCAAAGATGGTCGGGCACGCGCTCGGTGAGGCGACCGGTCATTCGACCAAGCGGGCGAAGAACGACGTGTCGGACCGTCAGGTCGTTGTCCTCGGTTCCGGAAACCTCGGGCTCGTGTACCTGATGGAGGAGAAGCGCCGGCTGACGCTCGAGGAGATCGAGCAGCGGCACCCTAACCTGCTCCCGGCGTTGCGCGGGCACCCGCACGTCGGGTTCCTGCTCGTTCGGTCGTCGAAGGACGGTGCTGTCGTTCTCGGTCCCTCCGGCACGCGCTATCTCGCCGACGACCGGGTGGTCGGCGACGACCCCCTCGCGCACTTCTCTCCCAACGCTGCGTCACATCTTCGCCGCACCGATGGGTTCGAGCACGTCGCCGACATCATGGTCAACAGCTTCTACGATCCTCAGCTCGAAGAGGGTTGCGCCTTCGAGGAGCTGATCTCGTTCCACGGCGGGATGGGAGGGCCTCAGACGCGGCCGTTCATCCTGCATCCGTTTTCCCTCCCGATGCCCGACGGTCCGGTCGTCGGTGCGGCGGCAGTCCACGCGCTCCTCTCCGGCTGGCGCCGGTCGCTCCAGCCCGCCGAAGACGGCTGACGGCCGGTACGCCGGGGGCGCGGGAGCCCGTGCAGGAGATCCGGGTCTCCTCGGTGAACCCCGGTAGCACCATTCGCACGACCGCCGAGGCACACCCACGATGAAGCTCAAATTCTGGCAGCAGCAGGAACCGTCTGCGGCCGGTACGCCCGAGCCGGTCGAGCAAGTCGTCGTGCAGCTCGATGCCGACCAGCTCAAGGCGCTGTCCACCGTGTTCTCGGCGCCGCGCTGGTTGCGCGATCTCGGTCTCGCGTCGTGGTTCCTGGTCGGCGTCGGCGCGCTCCTTCTCGGGCTGACCTGGGTGCTCGGCGTGACCTCGACGATCGTCGAGCCGGTGATCACCGGAGGGGTCATTGCGATCGTTGCGTCGCCGGGAGTCACCTGGCTCAAGCGCCATCGTGTGCCGCGGGCGCTCGGTGCCCTGATCGTCCTGCTCGCCCTGGCGGCGATCGGCGTGGTGATCCTCCTGCTGGTTCTCGGCGGCATCGTTGCCGAGAGTGGTCAGATCTCGGCCGCAGTCAGCGCGGCGGCCGCCAAGATCCAGGGCTGGATGCAGGACGTCGGCGTCGATTCCTCCGCCGCGTCGAGCGCAAACGCGAACGTCTCCTCCTCCGTGCCTTCGATCATCTCAACGCTGTTCAAAGGTGTCGCGAACGGCATCCAGGGAATCGCGTCGCTCGCCTTCGGCATCTCGTTCACGCTCTTCGCCATCTTCTTCCTGCTCAAGGACGGGCCGACGTTCCGTGCCTGGGTCAACCGGCATCTCGGCGTGCCACTTTCCGTCGCCGAGACGATCACCGGCGGAATCGTCACTGCGATGCGCCGGTACTTTCTCGGGGTCACGATCGTCGCGACGTTCAACGCGCTCGTCGTCGGCATCGGTGCGTACGTGCTCGACGTTCCACTCGCCGGCACGATTGCGGTCGTGACCTTCGTCACGGCCTACGTGCCGTTCATCGGCGCCGTGGTCGCGGGCGCGTTCGCCGTTCTCATGGCGCTCGGCGCCCAGGGGACGACCACGGCGTTGATCATGCTCGTGATCGTCATCCTGGCGAACGGCGCGCTCCAGAACATCGTGCAGCCCATCGCGATGGGGGCGACCTTGAGGATGAACCCGCTGCTGATCCTCGTCGTCACGATCTCCGCGGGCGCCTTCTTCGGGACGGTCGGCATGGTGGTCGCGGCGCCGTTGACGTCTGCTGCGATCCATGTTTCGGCCGACCTCGGACGAGCCCGCACCGTCGCCCGGCGATCCCAGGGCTCGGACGCCGGCTTGGCAGCCGAGCAGCCCGCCTGAGCCGGTCCGACAAACGGCGCGGCGTCGTTTAAGGTCATTCCGATGAGCGAGGCGACCGTTGCGGGGGGAGCACCGAGCGGAAAGTCGCGAGGTCACAGGCTCGCCGAGATCGCCGCCTGGCTGATCGGGATCGCCGTCGTCGTCGGGATCCTGAACGTGCTCGGGGTCGACGTCGAGGGTGGTTCCAGAATCTGTGGGATCAGATCAAGGCGATCCCCGTCCAGTACATCGTCGCCGGCGCTCGTTCTTCCAGACCGGCCAGACGATCTTCGCCGGGCTCTCCTACTACGGGATCCTCGCCGCCGCCTATCCGGGCGAGGTGACCATTGCGCCGATCGTCACCGCCTACGCCGTCGGCGTCGCGGTGAACAACTTTCTCCCGGCGAACATCGGCACGTTCGTGACGCTGCTGATGTTCGTGGCGATCATCCCGAGCTGCACGCTCCCCGGCTCGATCGCCGCCTACCTCGTGCAGAAGATCTTCTTCACGGTCGCGGGGACGTTCGTCTACCTCTACCTCTTCCTCTCGGTCCCGGGCTCGTTCGACTTCGAGCCTGGGCAACGATCTCGTCCCATCCGGGCGCTCACGGTCCTCATCGTCGCCGGCGCCGTCTATCCTGATCGCGCTCGTCGTGCGCGCGTTCTGGCAGCAGGTGAAGAAGCTCTGGGCGCAGGCGAAGCAGGGCGGCGTGATCCTCTCGCAGCCGAAGCGCTACTTCACGCGTGTCTTCTTCCCGTCGTTCCTCTCGTACGTCGCGCAAGTACTGCGTGATCGGGATCTTCCTCGCCGCCTTCGCGATCCCGGTCACCTTCGAGTCGATCACCTGGGTGGTCGGATCCGGCTCGCTCGCCAACGTCGTCGTCCTTCACTCCGGGCGCGGTCGGGCGTGACGCAGGCGACGAACGCGCTGGCACTCAAGACGTGCTGCCACGTCCCCAACAACACGGCGGTCGCCTACTCGACCGCGCAGCAGTTGATCACGACTGCCTGGAACGTCCTCTTCGCGATCGATCCTCGTCGTGATCGTCTTCGGCTGGACGGGCGGCAAGCTGCTCGTGTCGACCTCGTACACCGGTGCAAAGGAAGAGGTCGCCGAGCGGCGCGAGGAGAGCAAGCGCAAGCGGGAGGAGAAGAAGGCGCAGAAAGCGGCGGAGAAGGCGGCGAAGAAAGCCGGCGCCGAGTAAGAGCCTCTAAAGGCCCGACGTGTCCTTTCGCGGTCCGGTCGCTCGTCTCAAGGAGTGACCATCCACGAAGGAGGAAGCGATGAAGTACATGCTGCTGATCCACCAGGGTGATGCGCCGACCCCTTACTCGCCGGAGGAGTGGGGACGCCTCTCGCAGGACGAGCAGCAGGCCGTCTATGCCGACTATCAGGCGATCAACGAGACCCCGGGCGTCAGTCCCGGCGTCCAGATGCAGCCGGCCGAGACGGCGACGACGGTGCGTGTCCAGGACGGGAAGACACTCACCACCGACGGGCCTTTCGTCGCGGTCAAGGAGGCGCTCGGCGGCTACCTGTTCTTCGAGGCCGAGGATCTCGACGCCGCGATCGAACTGGCCGCGCGCATCCCCGCCGCGCGGATGGGCGGCGCGGTCGAGGTGCGGCCACTGGTCGGGTAACCATTCTCGACCAGGTCTTCCGCGACGAGTGGGGCCGTGTGGTCGCGGCGTTGGTCGGCTTCCTCGGCGATTTCGACCTCGCCGAGGAAGCCGCCCAGGAGGCATTCGCGATCGCTGCGGCGCGTTGGGCCCGCGACGGCACGCCGGCCAATCCGCGAGCCTGGCTCGTCACCACGGCACGTAACCGGGCGATCGATCGAATCCGCCGTGATCGAACCCTCGCGTCGAAGACACGGCTCCTCGACGTTCCGACGGTGACCGAGGACGAGCTGGACGAGACGACGATCCCGGACGAACGGCTCGAGCTGGTCTTCATGTGCTGTCACCCCGCGCTCTCGGTCGAAGCGCAGGTTGCCCTGACGCTCCGGACGCTCGGCGGCCTGCAAACCGAGGAGATCGCGCGTGCGTTCCTCGTTCCGGCGGAGACGATGGCGAAGCGACTCGTGCGCGCGAAACAGAAGATCAAGGCAGCCGGCATCCCGTTTCGCGTCCCGCCGGAGCATCTGCTCCCGGACCGTCTCGCGGCGGTGCTGGCGGTCGTTTACCTGATCTTCAACGAAGGCTACGGCGGCCGCCGCGATCTTGCCGCCGAGGCAATCAGGCTCGGCCGGGCGCTCTCCGAGCTGATGCCCGACGAGCCGGAAGTCCTCGCGCTGCTTGCGCTGATGCTGATCAACGACGCACGTCGCGACGCGCGCTTCGCCGACGGCGCGCTCGTATTGCTGCGCGACCAGGATCGATCGCTCTGGGACGCGGACCAGCTCGGGGCGGGGCGAGCCGCGCTCGGCCGCGCCGTGGAGGTCGGCGGTCGTGGCCATTACGTCCTGCAGGCCGAGATCGCGGCAGCGCACGTCGAGGAACCCGCGGACTGGGCCCGGCTCGCCGGGCTCTACGAGCAGCTCTGGCGACTCACCGGCTCGCCGGTCGTCCGGCTCAACCAGGCGGCCGCAATCGCCGAAGCCGGTGACGTCGAGTCCGCGCTCGCCCTGGTCGAGAGCCTCCGGTCGGAACTCGACGGCTACCACTATCTGCACGCAACGCATGGCGACCTGCTGCGTCGCCTCGATCGGCGACACGACGCGCGCGACGCCTACCACCGTGCGCTCGAGCTCGTGCACTCCGACGCCGAGCGACGCTTCCTCGAGCAGCGACTGGCGGCTCTGTAGGACGCTCCCGCCACGGCAGCTCGTACCGAAGCGCCGGGTTTTCCCGCAGCGACGATCTGGGTGAACCCTCACGACGAGGTCGCAGCCGTCGGCGATCCTCGAGTCATGTCCGGCTCATACACCGTCACCTGGCAGGAACGGGGTGCACCTCCGATCGTCGGCCGGCTCCGGTTCGAGCCGGGGGCGATCGCGTTCGAGGGACGTGGCGAAGGTGAGCGGGCGATGTGGCGGACGATCGGCTACGACGACCTTCGCGCACTGCGACTGGTCGTCGACGAGAGCGACCCGAGCGCCGGGCGGGCGCTCCTCATCGAATCGACAACCGGTCAGGTCGTTGTTCGCGGCGCGGAGCTCGATGCGCGCGTGCTGCAGGAGCTCGCAGGCACGATCGCCGACCTCGAGTTGATGCAGCAGAGGCGCGCTGTCGTGGTTCTGCCACTTCGAGCTGGTGCAGAGTCACGTGCCCACGAGATCGCCGCTGCAGGGCCGCCGTTCGATCCGTCGGAGCTGCCGCTCGAGTCACACGAGCTGCTGCTCACGTCCGGTGAGGCGATTTTCGTGTTCGAATCGCCGTCGCATGTGGCGCTCGAGTCGATTCTCGACGCGCTCGACGTCTGGGCGGCGGCGGCGACGTGGAGCGATCTCGTCGCCGGCCCGCCGCGAATCGCAACGGTCGCGTACTCCTGGCACCGCGAGCCGTCCCTGGAAGGGATCGGGCTCGGTCTGTGACGGGCGAGCAACGAGCAACGGGAGGTCGGACGATGAAGAGAATCTTGATCGCAACGGACGGTTCGGGTAGCGCGGACGAGGCGGTCGAGCTTGGTCTCGAGCTCGCCTCGGAGCACGATGCGACGGTGTTCATCGTTCACGTCGTGCCGGCGGCGGATGTCGCGCCCTGGAGTGCGTTCGGCATGAGCGCGGGAGCTCCTCACGTGGAGACTCCGCTGGATCGCGGGCCGATCGACGAGGCAGTCGCGCGCGCCGAGGAGCGGGGCATCTCGGCGACCGGTGAGCTCTTGACTGGCACCGCGGTCGACGAGATCGTTGCGTTCGCCGACTCGCACGATGTCGATCTGATCGTCATGGGGTCGCGCGGCCACGGCGCAGTGGCGAGGGCGCTGCTCGGCAGCGTCTCGCTCGGTGTTCTGCGCGAGACGCGTAGGCCCGTGCTCATCGTGCGGGCGGCAGCCGTTCCGGCTCCTGTGTAGCCAGAGGACTACTCGTCGAGCAGCTTCTGGTCGATCGCGTAGCGCACCAGCTCGGCGCGGCTCTGGAGCCGAAGCTTCTGCATGATGTGCGCGCGATGCGTCTCGGCGGTGCGGACGGAGATGTAGAGCTGCTGTGCGATCTCCTGATTCGTGTGCCCGAGCGCGAGCAACCTCAACACCTCGCGCTCACGGTCCGAGAGCGGGTCCTCGTCGGCTCGACGTTCAGCCTCGACCTCGGCAGCGAGCAGCCGTGCGCCGAGCTCGGGGCTCACGTACCGGCCGCCGCGCGCGACCTCGCGAATGGCGGCCACGACCTCGGTATCGGCTGCCTCCTTGAGAACGTATCCCGTGGCCCCGGCCGCGAAGGCCTCGCGGACATAACGCGGGTCGTCCTGCATCGAGAGCAGGAGCACTTTGGCGTCGGGATTCTCGTGCACGAGCATCGGGAGGACCTCGAGGCCGGTCTGATCCGGCATCACCACGTCCAGCAGCAGCACGTCGGGCTTGAGCGCGCGCGCCTGGAAGATCGCCTCGCGCCCCGTCCCCGCCTCACCCACCGGATCGATGTCGGGCTCCTGGCCGAGCAGCAGCCTGATTCCGGACCGGACGACCGCATGGTCGTCGACGATCAGGACGCGGATCGGGTCTGCCATGTCGCTGGACGTTAGCGCACTCGTTCGCGCTGCGATCAGTGGAAACCCGCAGCCGTTCTGCGGCAGTCAGCCGTAGAGACAAGCGCAGTCGGAGCACTACGTTGCGGAGATGCACACGAGTCCGAAGCCGCTCGAAGTGCGGCACTACGCCGTCCTGTGGAGCGGCTCCGAAGGGGTGGTCGGATCCGGCCGCCTGGAGCTCCTCGACGATCGCTTCGAGCTGTCGAGCAGGAGCATGCATGAGGCTGTGCCGCTCGGAGAGGTGACCGGTGCGCGGATCGCCCGCGGTCCGGGCGATCGGCTCAGGGGCCTCCCGGTGCTGTCGCTGGAGTGCGGGCGCGGCCGAGAGCTCCGGATTGCGAGCCTCGAGGGTGCCGGCGCGCTCTACGAGATCGTCCGGCTCGTCGAGAGATCGGCGCCTGCGCTCCGGACGAGCGGAACGTAGGCCGCCAGCGTCGCCCCGGCTGCCGCGGGCGGACTCGACATCGAGCGTGCCTCCGACGAGCGCGACCCGCTCCCGCATGCCGATGACCCCGAGCGCGTCCTGACGGACATCCTCGGCGGCGAAGCCGCGGCCGTCGTCCTCGACGACGACGCGGATGCCGTCCCCACGCTGCGCGATCACGATGCTCACGCGCTCTGCGCCCGCGTGTTTGACGACGTTCGTCAGAGCCTCCTGGATGACGCGGTAGAGGACGGTCTCGATCTCCGGCGGCAGTCGCCCGTCCGGAAGGTTCGCCTCGAGTGCGGTGTGAATGCCCGTGCGCTCCTCGAACGTTCCGGCAAGACGCTCGACCGCGGGCACGAGGCCGAAGTCGTCGAGCGCCGTCGGCCGGAGCTCGACCGCCAGCCGGCGCACGTCCTGCAGAGCCTGCACGATCAGCTCGCGGACGCCGGCCACTGCGCGATCGGCGTCGTCTTCGCTGTCGGCGGCGCGAATCGACTTCAACCCGAGCAGGATCGACGTCAGCGCCTGTCCGGTCTCATCGTGGAGCTCGCGCGCGAGCCGGCTCCGTTCCAGTTCTTGCGCCTCGACCACCCGGCGGACGGTCTCGCGCGCGACGCGCTCGGAGAGGTCGACGGCGACGGCGGCACGCGCGCCGAAGATCTCGGCGAGCCGGAGGTCGGCGTCCGAGAACCGCCGATCTTGCGCGAGCTTGTCGTGGATCGCGATGATCCCGATCGCACGCCCGCGAGCGACGAGCGGCACGTACAGAGCCGTCCGAACGCCCATCTTCCTCGCGGCGTCCTGGTCCGACTCGGGGTCGTCGAGCACCGAGTCGACGCGCGCGCTCTGCTGGCGATCGAGCACGTGCCCGATCTTCGACCGTGCCCGATCGAGCGCGAAGCCGACCAGCTCCGACGCACCTTCACCGTCTGCGGCGGCGATCCGGAGGTCGGACGGACCATCGGGCAACGCAATGAAGGCGATCCGCGCGTCGATCAGCCCACGGAGGCGCGTGCAGATCAGATCGAGCATGACGTCGAGCTCCGACTCTTCGACGAGCGACCTGACGACGTCGTGGAGCGTTTCGAGCTGACGCGACCAGTTCGTTGCCGCCTCGTACAGTCGCGCGTTCTCGATCGCGACGGCCGCCTGCGCCGCGAGGAGCTTCACCAGCTCCTCGTCCTCGGAGGTGAACTCCTCGCCGTCGCGCTTCTCCGTGAGGTAGAGATTGCCGAAGGCAACGCCTCGGAGCAGGATCGGGACGCCGAGGAACGAGTGCATCGGCGGATGGTGTGCCGGGAAGCCGACCGAGCGCCTGTCCTGCGTCAGGTCGCGCAGCCTGAGCGGCTGCCGCTCCTGGATCAGGGCGCCGAGGATGCCGCGTCCGCGTGGCAGAACCCCGATCGCCGCATGTGTCTCGGCGTCGATGCCGTGTGTCAGGAATCGCTCGAGCTCGGCCCCGCTTGCGTCGATCACACCGAGAGCCGCGTACCGCGCGCCGGTCACCGTCGCCGCGGCTTCGGTCACGTGCTGGAGGACGCCGTCGAGTGAGAGCTCCGACGTGATCGCGATGCCTGCGTCGAGCAGCGAGCGTAGACGGCTCTGGACCGTGTCGGCGGCCTCCACCACGGCGAGCCTACCGGCCCCGTGTTCTCTGTGGTAAACCCGCAACGTGGTCAGCGTCGGCTCCGATTGTCGTCTGCCTTTGGGCGCAGACACTGGAGGCGTCTCGCAAGGAGGTTGACGATGTTCAAGAACGTGATCTGGGCGACGGACGGGTCGGACGCAGCCGATCGGGCCCTCGCCTACGCGAAGGAGCTTGTCACGACGACAAGGGAACACTGTTCGTCGTCCACGCCGAAGAGCACTTCTACGGTGGACGGAGCGGCGGGTACCCGGTCCTGGCGGACGAGGACGACCTGAAGGCGAAGATCCGCAGTCAGGTCGACGAGTTGCGCTCGGCCGGCTTCGACGTGAGTCTCGAGATCGTCCTGGGCCATCCCGGGCAGTCGGCGCATGCGGTCGCGGAGTTCGCGCGCGAGCACGACGCCGATGTGATCGTCGTCGGGACCCGCGGGCTCGGCCCGGTGCACGGCCTACTGGTCGGGAGTGTGACGCATCGGTTGCTGCACACCGCTCCGTGCCCGGTGCTCGCCGTTCCCGCTTCACGAGCCGCCGTGGCCGTCGAAGCCGAGCGGCAGGTGGCCGGGGCGGCTCGTTCGTGATCGAGGCTGCCGCGGACGAGGTCGTCGACGTCGTCCTTCGCGACGGCGGGACGCTTCGTCTGCGGCCTCCCGGCCCTACCGACAAGGACGCGCTCGTCGAGTTCTTCGCACGCCTGTCCGACCGGAGCCGGTATCTCCGCTTCCACGGTATCCGGCGCGTGGACGGTGAGCTCGTCGTGCCGTTTCTCGCCGACGAGCCCGAGGTCGGCGCGCTGGTGGGGACGCTCGAAGGACGGATCGTCGCGCTGGCGAGCTACGCCCGTCTCGACGGAGGCACGACGGCGGAGATGGCATTTGTCGTGGCCGACGAGGAGCAGGGGCGCGGAATCGGGACCCGGCTGCTCGAACAGCTTGCGAGCAGGGCACGCCGGGCCGGCATCGACCGGTTCGTCGCGGACGTGATGGCCGAGAATCGCCCGGCGCTCGCAGTCTTCGCCGATGCAGGGTTCGAGATCTCGCAGGAGCTCGAGCACGGTGAGGTCGAGCTGCGGTTCCCGATCGTCGCGACCGAGGCGCTCCGCACGCGTGTCGACGAGCGAGACCACGCCGCGGTGGTCGCGTCGCTGCGACCGTTCTTCACTCCCGGGACAGTCGCAGTCATCGGTGCGTCGCCGCGCCGCGGCTCGATCGGTGGAGAGCTCTTCCGCAACATCCTTGCTGCCGATTTCACCGGTGCGGTGTATCCCGTCAACCGCGGTGCGGCGTCCGTCGCGGGAGTGCGCGGCTACCGGTCGATCGAGGAGATCTCGGACCAGATCGATCTCGCAGTGATCTGCGTTCCCGCCGCGCAGGTGCTGGACGCAGCTGCGGAGGCGCTCGAGTCTGGCGTGCGCGCGCTGTGCGTCATCTCGTCGGGCTTTGCGGAGGTCGGGGCCGAAGGAAGCAAGCGACAGGAGAGCCTGCTCTCGCTCGTTCGTGCCCACGGTGCCCGTCTGATCGGCCCGAATTGCCTCGGCATCTCGTCTGCGGCCGTCGGGTTGAACGCCACCTTCGCGCCGAACGCGCTTCCGAAAGGGCGAATCGGCTTCTCGTCGCAGAGCGGTGCGCTCGGCCTTGCGCTGCTCGAGCAGGCCGCCGAGCGGCAGCTCGGCTTTTCGTCGTTCGTCTCGATCGGCAACAAGGCGGACGTCTCGTCCAATGACCTGCTCGAATGGTGGGAGGACGACGACGAAACGGGTGCGGTCCTGCTCTACCTCGAGTCGTTCGGCAATCCCCGCAAGTTCGGGCGGATCGCACGGCGCGTCTCGCGCCGCAAGCCGGTGATCGCGCTGAAGGCGGGCGCGACGGCGGCCGGCGCGCACGCCGCAAGCTCCCACACGGCGGCGCTCGCAGGCTCGGACGCGGCCGCCGACGCGCTGTTCAGGCAGGCGGGGGTGATTCGCGCGCGGACGCTCGAGGAGCTGGTCGATGTCACGGCTCTCCTCTCGAGCCAGCCGCTGCCCAGCGGCCGGCGGGTCGCAGTCGTCACGAACGCCGGCGGCCTCGGGATCCTGTGTGCGGACGCATGCGCGTCCGCCGGGCTCTCGCTCCCAGTCCTTGCCCCGGAGACGCGCGCCGCGCTCGCGGCTGTGCTTCCAGCCGAGGCAAGCACGGCGAACCCGGTCGACCTTCTCGGATCGGCGACGGAGGCGACATACGAGGCGACTCTCCCTGTGTTGATCGCCGACCCTGGCGTCGACGCGCTGATCGTCCTCTTCGTCCCACCGGTGGTCGCCGGGGCCGACGAGGTCGCGGCAGCGATCCGGACCACCGTGGAGACGGTGAAGCCGGAGAAGCCGGTTCTCGCCTGCGTGATCAGTCACGCCGGCACGCCTGCCGCGTTTCGTGACCAACATGGGGCCGTTGCGACGTTCGCGTACCCCGAATCTGCGGCGCGCGCGCTCGGGCTCGCGGCGGATCGAGCCGAGTGGTTGCGTCGAGCGCCGGCTCCGGCGCTCGAGCCCGTCGAGGTCGACGCGGCCCGCGCGAGGCGCGTGGTCGACGACGCGCTCGCGCGCATCGACGATGCCTGGCTCGATGCGAAGAGCGCTCGCTCACTCCTCGAGGCATACGGGCTGCCGGTCGTCGACGAGCGTGAAGCGGACACGGTGGAGAGTGCGGTTGCGGCGGCGGCAGAGCTCGGGTTCCCGGTCGTCGTGAAGACGGCGGAGCCCGGGGCGCACAAGACCGAGCGCGGCGGTGTCGCTCTCGACCTCGTCGACGCGGAGAGTGTCCGGGCAGCGGTCGAAAGGATCGGCCTGCCGGTTCTCGTCCAGCCATATGTCACGACCGGCACCGAGCTCCTGGCCGGAATCGTCCAGGATCCCGTCTTCGGGCCGCTGGTCGCCTTCGGGCCGGGCGGCGTCCTGGCTGAGCTGATCGGCGACGCCGGGTTGCGGCTCGCGCCGGTCACGAAGCTCGAGGCCGAAGAGCTCGTTCTTGAAGGCAAGGCGGGCAGGCTCGTGCGCGGCTTCCGCGGTGCTCCCGCAGCGAGCGTCGATGCTCTCGCCGATCTCGTCGTTCGCCTGTCACGGCTCGCCGACGACTTTCCCGAGATCGTCGAGCTCGACTTGAACCCGGTGCTCGCGTGGCCCGACGGCTGCTGCGCGGTCGATGTGCGGGTGCGTGTGAGAATCGCTCCGTCGAAACCCTCCGTCAAAGGCTGGTGAACGACGTGGACGCACCTGACACTTCAAAAGGCGCCGCGCTCGTGGCTGCTCATCCGTTCGATGTCGACGCGGTCAAGCGGCGGCTCGCCGAGGTGGACCGGCGGCTATGAGGTTGTGCACGCGTCACCCGGGCTCGAGGTCGGTGTGTACGTCCTCGTCGCCCCCGAGCCCGATCGCCAGCAGCCACACTCGGACGACGAGGTCTACATCGTCCTCGAGGGAACGGGAACGCTGGAGGTGGAGGGCGAGCGGGTCGACCTTCGCGTGGGCCACGCGGTGTTCGTGCCGGCGGGCGCCGAGCATCGGTTCGTTGGCTACGAGCGCCTGAGCGTTCTCGTCATCTTCGAGCGCCAGACGAAGTGAATCTTGACGACCTCTCGTTGGTCGACGCGTACTGGCGCGCCGCCAACTACCTCTCGGTCGGCCAGATCTACCTGCTCGACAATCCACTTCTGCATGAGCCGCTCGCGCGCGAGCACGTCAAGCCGCGCCTGCTCGGCCATTTCGGAACGACGCCGGGGCTCAACCTCGTCTACGCGCATCTGAACCGCGCGATCCGCGCCCGTGACACGAACGCGATCTACATCGCCGGCCCCGGCCACGGGGGCCCGGGTCTCGTCGCCAACGCATACCTGGAGGGCACCTACAGTGAGGTGTACCCGCACGTCGGGCGCGACCTGGCCGGCCTGAAGGAGCTGTTCCGGCAGTTCTCGTTCCCGGGAGGGATTCCGAGTCATGTCGCACCCGAGACACCCGGGTCGATCCACGAGGGTGGGGAGCTCGGGTATGCGCTGTCGCACGCGTTCGGAGCCGCGTTCGACAACCCCGATCTGCTCGTGTGCTGCGTCGTCGGCGACGGCGAGGCCGAGACCGGCCCGCTCGCGACCGGCTGGCACGGCACGAAGTTCCTGAGCGCGCGGCTCGACGGAGCCGTGCTGCCGATCCTGCACCTGAACGGTTACAAGATCGCCAACCCGACCGTGCTCGCGCGGATCCCGGAAGAGGAGCTCGCGTCGCTGCTCCAGGGGTACGGATGGCGTCCGCTGTTCGTCGCGGGCGACGATCCGGCACAGGTGCACGCTGCGCTTGCCATCGCACTCGACGAGGCGCTCGACGACATCGACGGCTTCCAGCAGGCGGCGAGGAGCGGCGGCGCCGAGGGTCGTCCGCCCTGGCCGATGATCGTCCTGCGCACGCCCAAGGGATGGACGGGGCCGAAGGAGGTCGACGGCGTCCCGGTCGAAGGCACCTGGCGCTCGCACCAGGTTCCGATCGCGGGCGTGCGCGACAATCCGGAACACCTCGCGCTGCTCGAGCAGTGGCTCCGAAGCTACGCGCCGGAGGAGCTCTTCGACGACGACGGCGTTCTCGTCGAGGAGCTCTCCGCTCTACCGCCGCGCGGCGAGCGGCGCATGAGCGCGAACCCGCACGCGAACGGCGGCATCCTGTTGCGGGAGCTCGAACTTCCGGACTTTCAAGAGTACGCCGTTTCCGTTACCCAACCGGGAACCTCGACGAGCGAGGCGACGCGGGTGCTCGGAGGGTTTCTGCGCGACGTCATCCGGCGCAACCCGGACAACTTCCGGATCTTCGGTCCGGACGAGACCGAATCGAACCGCCTGGGAGCCGTGTTCGAGGCGACCGCCCGTACCTGGGACGCGGAAACGCTGCCGACCGACGATCCGCTCGCGCCCGGCGGACGCGTGATGGAGGTCCTGTCCGAACATCAGTGCCAGGGCTGGCTCGAGGGCTATCTGCTCACCGGCAGGCACGGGCTGTTCAACTGCTACGAGGCCTTCATCCACATCGTCGACTCGATGTTCAACCAGCACGCCAAGTGGCTGAGGACGACGCGGCGGATCCCGTGGCGCCGCCCGGTCGCGTCGCTCAACTACCTGTTGAGCTCGCACGTCTGGCGCCAGGATCACAACGGCCTCTCACATCAGGACCCCGGCTTCATCGACCATGTCGTCAACAAGAAGGCAGAGATCATCCGCGTCTACCTCCCGCCGGACGCAAACTGCCTGCTCTCCGTCGCCGACCACTGCCTCCGCAGCAAGCACTACGTGAACGTGATCGTCGCGGGCAAGCAGCCCGCGCTCGACTACCTGTCGATCGACGACGCGATCGCGCACTGCACGCGCGGCCTCGGCATCTGGGACTGGGCCTCGAACGAGGGGAACGAGGAGCCGGACGTGGTGCTCGGGTGCTGCGGCGACGTGCCGACGCTCGAGACGCTCGCTGCGACCGCGCTGCTCCGCGAGCGTCTTCCGACGCTCAAGGTCCGCGTCGTCAACGTGGTCGACCTGATGCGACTGCAACCGGAGAGCGAGCATCCGCACGGGCTCTCGGACGCGGAGTTCGATGCGCTGTTCACGACGACGAAGCCGGTGATCTTCGCGTACCACGGCTATCCGTGGCTGATCCATCGGCTGACGTACCGGCGGACCAACCATGCGAATCTCCACGTGCGCGGCTACAAGGAAGAGGGAACGACGACCACGCCGTTCGACATGGTGATGTTGAACGACCTCGACCGCTTCCATCTCGTGCTCGACGTGATCGATCGCGTGCCCGGGCTCGCCGATGCCGCAGGCCGGCTGCGGCAGGAGATGGTCGACGCGCGTATGCACGCGCGGCTCTACACGCGCCAGCACGGCGAGGACGACCCGGCGATCAGCGGCTGGACCTGGACGGTCTGATCCCGAACGCGCCCCTAGATGCCCGCGATCCGCACCGAAGGGCTCAGCAAGCACTACGGGTCGACGGTTGCACTCGATGCGCTCAACCTGACCGTCGAGCCCGGTGAGGTCTACGGGTATCTCGGCCCGAACGGCGCCGGCAAGACGACGACGATCCGTCTCCTACTTGGCCTCCATCGCGCGACGTCGGGACGCGCCGAGCTCTTCGGCCGCGATGCGTGGAGTGACGCCGTCCGCGCACATCGTGACGTCGCGTACGTTGCGGGCGAGCCGACGCTCTGGCCCGGCCTGACCGGGGCCGAGACGCTCGTCTACCTCGGGAACCTGCACGGTCGCACCGACTCCGTCTACCGAGACGAGCTCGTCGAGCGGTTCCGGCTCGACCCCTCGCGGAAGGTCCGAGCACTGTCCAAGGGGAACCGCCAGAAGGTTCAGCTGGTCGCGGCGCTCGCGACGCGCGCGCAGCTGCTGATTCTCGACGAGCCGACGAGCGGCCTCGACCCGCTGATGGAGCAGGTCTTCCGCGAATCCGTCGTCGAGGCGAAACAGCGCGGCCAGACGGTGTTTCTCTCGTCGCACATCCTCAGCGAGGTCGAGGTGTTGTGCGACCGGGTCGGGATCCTTCGCGAGGGTCGTCTCGTCGACGAGGGGACCCTCGCCGATCTGAGGCATCTCTCCGCGCACACGCTCGAGGTCACCTTCGTCGGTCCCCGTCCCGACCTACCCGAGCTGCCCGGTGTCCACGCAGTGGTCGTAGACGACAGCACGACGCAGTTCGAGGTCACCGGCCCACTGACGGAGCTGCTGGCGGTGCTGGCCCGGCATGAGGTCTCGGCCTTGACGAGCAGCCAGCCATCGCTCGAGGAGATCTTCCTCCACCACTACGACGGAACCGGTGCGAGCGGCTAGGGCGATCGGCCGGCGGGTGCTCGGCGACGGGAAGGTCGCGACCGCCTCGTTCGCACTCATCTTCGCCGCGATGGGATTTGCGAACGCCGTCGGCTACCGGCACACGTATCCGACGGTACGCGAGCGACTCGGGCTCGCCCGCACCTTCGGGCTGAACAAGGCGGTTCAGCTCTTCTACGGTCGGCCCCACGACTTGCTGACGGTGGGCGGCTACGCGGCCTGGCGACTCGCAGGCTTCGGCTCGATTCTCGCGTGCGTATGGGCGATATTCGCCGTCGTCCGGGCGCTCCGGGCCGAGGAGGATCTGGGGCGCCAGGAGCTCGTCCTCGCCCAGCCCGTCGCCAGACGAGTCGCGTACGCCGCCGCAGTCGCCGGTGTCGCGGTCGCGGCCGTGATCCTCTGGCTCGCCGCGACCCTCGCGCTCTTCGCCGCCCGCCTGCCGCTCGGCGGCTCGGCTTACCTGGCCTTGGCGACGATCTCGCCGGCCGGGTTCTTCGTGGGTGTCGGAGCTGTCGCGAGCCAGCTCGCCGCGACAAGGCGGGTGGCGATGCAGATCTCGCTCGGCGTCCTGGCGGTCGCGTACCTGCTTCGGGTCGTCGCCGACATCGCGGGAGGAGCAGGGGCTCTCCGTTGGGTGACGCCTCTCGGCTGGGTCGAGGAGCTGCGACCCTTCGCGCGGCCGGATCCCGCACCGCTGGTCGCCCTCGGGCTCGCCGCGGGAGTGCTGATCGTCATCGCCGGCGCAGTCGCGGCCACCCGCGACATCGGGAACGGCCTGCTTCCGGCGATCGACACGGCGCCGGCGCGACTCACGTTGCTGAACAGCCCTACCGGCGAGGCGATCCGCGCCGAGCGAGGAAGTCTGGCGACCTGGGCGCTTGGGATCGGCGCGTTTGCACTGACGGTCGGCGTCCTGTCGACGGCGTTCTCGAAGGCGAACCTGTCGACCAGCCTGGAGGAGGAGCTCCGGAAGCTCGGCGGTACGTCGATCGTCACGCCCTCCGGCGCGCTCGGCTTCTACTTCGTCTTCTTCGTGCTCCTCGTAAGCCTGTTCGCCTGCTCGCAGGTGGCGGCCGCACGTCGCGAAGAGTCCGATCAGCGGCTCGAGCTCCTGCTTGCGCTGCCGCTCGGCCGAGCGCGCTGGCTCGGCGGCCGCGTGACGCTCGCCTGTCTGGCCACCTGCGCGCTCGCGCTCGTCGCGGGTGTGCTTGCATGGGCGGGCGCGGCGGTGGAACGCGCCGGTGTGAGCCTGCCACGCCTGATCGGAGCCGGGGCGAATACGTTGCCCGCTGCGTTCTGCTTCCTCGGGATCGGTCTGCTCGCCTACGGCGTCTGGCCGCGGGCGAGCGTCGGAATTGCCTATGGCGTCGTCGTCGGTGCGTTCCTGCTCGAGCTGTTCGGCGCGTTGGTCGGCGCACCCCACTGGGTGCTGGATCTGTCGCCGTTCGCTCACGTCGCTCCGGTCCCGGGAGCGCCTTTCCGCCCGGCGGCGGCCGCGGTCATGGTTGCGGTTGGTGCGATCGCCGGCGGCGGTGCGTTTCTGTCGTTCGGGCGGCGGGACCTGATCGGCGGCTGAAGCGCTCGCAGGCGACGGACAAGCCGCAGCCCGATCGGTGCCGGCGCGGATGCTGATGCCGGTAGCTCCGGTGACGCTCGCGGGGAAGGAGGCGGCATGTCCGTCATCGAGAGTTCAAACCACGACGACGAGATCGCGATCGCGGCGCCGGATGCCGATTCGAACCTGGGTCGGATCCGCGTGCTCGCGTCGGCATCCAGCGAGGGATCCGTCGGGCTGGTACAGGGCTGGCGTGAGCTCGGGCTCGCCGCGCGGCTCGTGTCCGGCGCCGACGCGCTCCGGACTGCACGAGCTGACGACATCGTCGTCGGCCGGCTCGACGTGCTGTCGAGTCTCGACGGCGTCGAGCCTGGCCTGCTCGCGTTGCTCCTGCTCGAACGTCGCGGCGTCCGGGTGATCAACACCGCCGATGCTTTGCTCGGGGCACACGACAAGCTGCGGACCGCGGCCATTCTCACCAAGTCGAGGCTCCCACACCCGCAGACGGCCACGTTCACGGCCTCGTGGCCGGTGTCTCCCCTTCGTCCACCGTGCGTCGTGAAGCCTCGCTTCGGCAGCTGGGGGCGAAGCGTGTTTCGCTGCGAGAACGAGTCGCAGCTCACCGCATGTCTCGAGGCGATTCGGGAGCAAGCCTGGTTTCGGCGTCACGGCGCAGTCGTCCAGGAGCTCGTGCCGGCGCCCGGGCACGACCTGCGTGTGATCGTTGCCGGCGGGCGAGTCGTCGGGGCGGCCGAAAGGGTCGCGGCCGAAGGCGAGTGGAGAACGAACGTCTCGCTCGGAGGAACGCTGCAGCCTGCGCAGCCGTCCGACGACGCCGCCGAGCTCGCGCGGACGGCTGCCGCGGTCGTCGGTACTGATCTCGTCGGTGTCGACCTGCTGCCGATCGCAGACGGCGGGTACGTCGTCCTCGAGCTCAACGGTGCAGTCGACTTCGACGAGCGCTACTCGCTCGGCGGCGAGGGCGTGTTCGCCGCGGCTGCGAACGCGCTCGGACTCGCCTAGATCACTCTAGAGGCGCGACGTGTGGGGTCGTTGCGCGCCGACGTCCGTGCGCCACTCGAGGCGTGACGCGTCGACCGAGACGACGCCGGGGACGAGCGAGATGTAAGTCGGGATCAGCTCCGCGATCGTGCGAGTCTCGACGACTCCGCTGATGGCAACGTCGCCCTCCTCGACGACGACGTCGATCGCTGCCGGATCGATCCACAGCGTGTCCAGCAGGACATCGGTGCGGATCTGCTCTTCGAGCTCCGAGTCCGGCCGTGCGAATGCCCGCACGATGTCATTGCGCGTCACGATCCCGACGAGCTCCCCGTCGTCGACCACGGGCAAGCGATTGACAGATCGCTTGACCATCATCCGAGCCGCCTCGGCAACCGTGCAGCGTGGGTCGACGGTGATCGCCGGTCGCGACATGGCGTCCGCTGCCGTCTGCGCTCCGCGCTTCAGCGCTTCGCGCTCATCGTCGCCGAACAGCCAGTTCGACGGGTGCTCACGAAGGCCGAATGCCGCACTGGTCTTGACGAGGATGTCGCCCGCCGAAACGATGCCGAGCACCTTCCCGTTGTCGCCCAGGACGGGTACGCCGGAGATTCCGCGTTCGAGCAGGAGACGAGCGACATCCTTGAGTGAGGTCGTCGGCGTGACACCGACGACCTCACGGCTCATGATCTGCTCGACTCTCATGGTCGAGTGCCGCCCTTGGCCGTCCCGACTCGGCGAGGGCGGATCGTCGCATCGCTGCCCGGGAAGAAGACGCTCTCGTGGCCGTCGTCCCAGCGCACGCGATAATGGCTGCGTCGGGCGTCGCCGAGCACCTCGATCACCTCGCCGATCTGTTCGGATTCGCCGACTCGGTGGCCGGAGACGATCACCAGGTCGCCGGGCTTTACCGATCTTGGGCTCTTGGCGGTCGGCATGTGTGTTCCTCCTCGTGCGGTTGCCTCGAGACTCGCCACGGCGTGCGCAGCAGGCATCGGGCTGTCTGCCGATCCTCAGCGTGGACAACTACGGAGCGACGACCGGGGATCGACGAAGCGGAGGGCCCGATTGGGCCCTCCCGAACGACCTTGGTCAAGTCATCTTCCCCAGATGTCGGACTTGCTCTGCGGTCGTTGCGGAGTGAGTTTCGCCTACTTGTCCCAGAACGGAATCCGTAGTGCATACGGATCTTTCGTTCAGCGTCAGGCCCGACGCTGGAAGCTCCAGCGCAAGCGATCCTGCCAACGTGAATGTGATCTCCACCAATCCGGCGCTCGTCGAGATCGTGGTCCTCGCCGCGGGCGTGCTGATGGTGCTCTCGGGCATGAGCCAGAAACGCCTTCGCTGGCGGGCGGCTCAATGCCCGATCTGCCACCATCCTCGCAGCTCGTGCTCGTGCCGCTGGCTGTGACGGTCGATCAGTAGTTCCCCACGACCTTCTTGCCGCCCGCCGCTGATGCGCCCGGGCTCAGGAGGCGCGACCATGGTCGTGGACCGAGAAAGGGGGTGAATCATGCCCGTCCTCGAAAGGTGGACACCTTTCCGCGACCTGGAACTGATGGACCAGCGACTGCGCCGGATCTTTCCGACGCTGCTGCCGACCATCACGCCCGCGACCGACATTGTCGAGACGAAAGACGAGATCGTCTTCGAGCTCGAGGTGCCGGGGTACGAGGAGAAAGAGCTCGATGTCGAGGTCGGCGATCACTTGCTGACCGTCGCCGGCCGGCGCGAGGTCGAGAAGGAATCGACCGAGAAGGCGGTTCGCCTGCACGAGCGGCTCGAGTCGATGTTCGAGCGGAGCTTCCAGCTCCCGCTCGAAGCAGATGCCGAGCATCTCAAGGCGTCGTACGGCAAGGGCATTCTCACGTTGCGGGTGCCGAAGACGGCGCGGCCGAAGCCGCTCAAGGTTCCGATCGCCAAGGCGTGATCGGCACCATCGGAGGCCGCGGCGCGGAGCGCACCGCCCGCGGCCTCCGCCGTGTCGCGGTGCGGGAAAGCCGCACGGCGATACACGCGCTCCCCGATTGCAGGCGAACCGTTCTGCGGCAACATCGGCATTACGAATAGGTGCCAAAAGGAGCCGATGATGAAGACGATTGTTCTCTGCACGGACGGCTCGCCCGGTGCGAAGCGGGCAACGCGTGAGGCGATCGAACTGGCCGCCGAGACCTGCTGGCCGCTTCGACTCGTGAGCGTCTGGTCGGTTCCCCCGTACGAGCTCTCTGCTGCGCCGATGATGGCCGGTGAGCTCGCCGAGGTCGCCCGCGACAACGCGCAGGATGCGCTCGACGCTGCTGCCGACGAGGCGTCCGAGGCGGGAATCGCGACGATCGCCTATCTCCGTCAGGGCGACGTGGCGAAGCAGATCCTGGAGCTCGCCGAGTCGATCGGCGACACGCTGATCGTCGTCGGGTCCGATGGGCGCGGTGCGATCGGGCGGGCCCTGCTCGGCAGTGTCTCGACGCGTCTGGTCCACACGGCTCCGTGCCCGGTGCTCGTCGTTCGCTCGACGGTGCCTGTGGCCGAGGCCGACGCGGCCGTCGATGAGCTCGCCGGCCGGGTCTGAGTGTGTGCGCCATGGCCGTCACGACAGACACGCGCTACATCTACGACTTCGAGGACGTCGCGCCGAGAGGGCGCGAGCAGCTCGGCGGCAAGGGCATCGGCCTTGCGGAGATGACGCAGATGGGATTGCCGGTCCCGGCAGGCTTCACGGTCACGACGGATGCCTGCCGCGACTACCTGAGCCACGGCGAACAGGTTCCCGCCGGGCTCGGTGACGAGCTCGATCGAGCGGTTGCCCGTCTGGAGGCGAAGACCGGCAAGCACTTCGGGTCGGTCGACGATCCGCTCCTCGTCTCCGTGCGCTCGGGTGCGGCGATCTCGATGCCCGGGATGATGGACAGCGTTCTCGACCTCGGGCTCTCCGATGCCGCTGTCGAAGGATTGGGTCGCGCCGCGCGCAACGAGCACTTTGCGTACGACTCGTACCGGCGGCTGATCCAGATGTACGGCGAGGTCGTCGACGGGATCGACGGGCGTCTCTTCGAGGACGCGCTGGGCGCGCGGAAGGCGCAGCTCGACATCGAGGTCGACACCGAGCTCACAGCCGATGATTTGAAGGGCCTCGTCGAGGCTTACAAGCGCATCTACGTGGAAGCGCTCGGACGGCCGTTCCCACAGGACGCGCGTGCTCAGCTTCGCGCTGCGGTGGAGGCTGTCTTCCGATCATGGCAAAACCCGCGCGCGCAGGTCTATCGCAGGCTCAACGAGATCCCGGACACGATCGGGACCGCCGTCAACGTGGTGCAGATGGTGTTCGGCAACTCCGGCGAGCGTTCGGCGACCGGGGTCGCTTTCTCGCGCGATCCGGCGACCGGCGAGAAGGCGGTGCGTGGCGAGTTCCTCGTGGACGCACAGGGCGAAGACGTCGTTGCCGGCATTCGCGCGCCGCAGCCGCTCGAGCGTCTCGCCGAGCTGCTGCCCGAATCGTACGCGGAGTTTTGCGCCGCGATGGACGAGCTCGAACGCAGTTACCGTGATATCCAGGACGTCGAGTTCACGATCGACCGCGACCGCCTGTACATCCTTCAGACCCGGTCGGCGAAGCGGACTGCCGCGGCCGCGCTGCGCGCCGCCGTCGACATGGAGCGCGAGGGCCTGATCTCGCGCGAGGAGGCGGTCCTGCGGATCCCACCGAGCGCACTCGAGCAGGTGCTGCACCCGATGGTCGATCCCGCCGCAGCGGTTGAGGTCGCGGCGACCGGCGTCTCGGCGTCACCCGGTGCAGCGGTGGGCATCGTCGTCTTCGACGCCGACGTCGCCGCCGAGCGTGGCGCAGGCGAAGCCGTGATTCTCGTCCGCTTCGACACGACGCCCGACGACATTCACGGCCTCGCGGCGGCGCAGGGGATTCTCACCGCGCACGGTGGCATGGCATCGCAC
Source organism: uncultured Thermoleophilia bacterium (assembly GCA_963715115.1). Taxonomy (GTDB): domain Bacteria; phylum Actinomycetota; class Thermoleophilia; order Gaiellales; family Gaiellaceae; genus PALSA-600. The sequence goes on along the minus strand of CAVQRE010000012.1, from coordinate 63,437 downwards.
GCCGCCGTCGTCGCGCGCGGCATGGGCAAGCCGTGCGTCGCGGGCTGCGCTGCGCTCGAGATCGACGAGCGCGCCGGCCGCTGCACGATCGGTGACTTCGAGGTCCGCGAGGGCGAGACGATCACGGTGGACGGCTCGAACGGCCGTGTGATCATCGGCGCGGCGCCGCTCGTGCAGCCGGGGATCAACGCTGATCTCGAGACGGTTCTCGCATGGGCCGACGCATACAGGGTGCTCGGGGTGCGGGCGAACGCCGACACTCCGACCGACGCGGAGCGCGCTCGCCGCTTCGGCGCCGAGGGCATCGGACTCTGCCGTACGGAGCACATGTTCTTCGGCGAGGAGCGACTGCCCGTGGTGCAGGAGATGATCCTGGCCGATGACGAAGCGTCGCGGCGCGCCGCACTTGACCGCCTCGAGCCGTTCCAGCAATCCGACTTCGAGGCGATGTTCGAGGCGATGCACGGATTGCCGGTCACGATCAGGCTGCTCGATCCGCCGCTGCACGAGTTCCTGCCGAGCGAAGCAGAGGCGACGAGTCCGAAGATGCGCGAGCGCATTCGGGCGCTGCGTGAGGTGAACCCGATGCTCGGAACGCGCGGCTGCCGGCTCGGCCTGCAATGGCCGGAGATCTACGAGATGCAGGTGCAGGCAATCGCCCGTGCTGCCGCGGCGGTCGCGGCGAGGACGGGCGAGGCCCCGATCGTCGAGGTCATGCATCCGCTCGTCGCCTACGCAGAGGAGCTACATCGCCTGCGCGAGCTCACGGAGCGCGTGTTCGCAGCCGAGGCGCCGGGCCTGGCGTATCACTGCGGAACGATGATCGAGCTCCCGCGTGCGGCATTGCGCGCAGGGGACATTGCCGCGTATGCCGACTTCTTCTCCTTCGGGACGAACGACCTGACGCAGACCGCGCTCGGGCTCTCACGTGACGATGCCGAAGGAAAGTTCCTGGCGGGCTATCTCGAGGATGGAGTGATCGAGCACAATCCGTTCGAGACGCTCGACCAGGACGGCGTCGGCGAGTTGGTGCAGATCGGCGTGACGCGTGGACGGGCGGCGAAACCGGAGCTGAAGATCGGGATCTGCGGCGAGCACGGCGGTGATCCCGAATCGATCGCTTTCTGCCACCGCATCGGCCTCGACTACGTCTCCTGCTCGCCGTTCCGGGTCCCGCTCGCAAGGCTCGCCGCGGCCCAGGCGGCGCTCGCGGAACAGGGGACGACGTACGAGGTCGCGGGCGGCTGATCGTCGAGCGGGCTTCGGGAAGTCCGCAGACCGCAGTCCGGGCATCCGCCGATGCCGCGCAGGTGGTGCGGATCGAGACTGAGATCGACCAAAGGAGGTCGACTAAATGAAAGCCCTCGTGTACCACGGGCCCGGCCAGCGCTCCTGGGAGCTCGCTCCGGACCCGGCAATTGTCGAACCGACGGACGCTGTCGTCCGTGTCGACGCATCGACGATCTGCGGGACCGACTTGCACATCCTCAAAGGCGACGTGCCGGAAGTGACTCCGGGAACGATCCTCGGCCACGAGGCCGTTGGCACGATCGTCGAGGTCGGGTCGGCCGTGACCACCGTCAAGGTCGGAGACCGCGTGCTCGTATCCTGCATCACGTCGTGCGGGCGCTGTCGCTTTTGCAAGGAAGGCCACTACGGCCTGTGCACCGGCGGCGGCGGCTGGATCTTCGGCCACCTGATCGACGGGCTGCAGGCCGACTACGCGCGCGTGCCGTTCGTCGATACATCCGTCTACAAGGTGCCGGATGCGCTGTCCGACCAGCAGGTGCTCTTCCTCGCCGACATTCTGCCGACGGCGTACGAGGTCGGTGTGCTGAATGGGCGCGTCGAGCCCGGTGACACGGTCGCAGTGGTCGGTGCCGGCCCGATCGGGCTCGCCGCGATCATGACCGCGCAGCTGCACTCGCCGGGACGAATCGTCGCCATCGACCTGGCCGACGCTCGGCTCGAGAAGGCGCGTGAGTTCGGGGCCGACGTGACCATCAACAACGGGCGCGAGGACGCGGTCGCGAAGGTGATGGATCTCACCGGTGGCCTCGGCGTCGACACGGCGATCGAGGCGGTCGGCGCGCCCGAGACGTTTGAGCTCTGCGCGGAAATCATCCGTCCCGGCGGCCGCCTGGCGAACGTCGGTGTTCACGGCCATCCTGCGACCCTGCATCTGGAGAAGCTCTGGATCCGCGACGTGCTGATCACGACCGGGCTGGTCGACACCTCGACGACGCCGAAGCTGCTCCGGCTGATCGAGAGCGGGCGTCTCGACCCGACGCCGTTCGCGACGCATCACTATGCACTCGGGGAGAGCGAGAAAGCGTATGACGTGTTCGGCGCTGCCGCCGAGACGCATGCGCTGAAGGTCGTGCTCACCTCAGCCGCTCCGGATCACGAGCTCGTTGCCCGTGAAGAGCAGCTGGTCGGCTCGATCTGATCTGATCCGACGAGATCTGCCGTCACTGCGACGGCAGATCTCGTCTCCCTCACCCGTGGACGGCCTGGACACACTCAGCATCCAATGGCGCAGCGCACTCGATGCGGCGGAGGACGCCCTCGATGCCGTAAGCCGCAGTCGGCAGGCGCTTCAGTTCGAGCCCGACGAGATGCAGATGCGGGCTCGTGACCTCGTGCACGAGCGCAGCGAGGCCGAAGATGCGCTCGAGCGGCTCGCCCAGTTGCTGCACACAGGGTCCCACCGGCGACTGACCGGCCCCCGAGCGAGCGGCGAGCTCCTTGGCCTCGACCGTGCGGTGCTCGCATGTGTGTTCGACCTCGACGGAGTGCTCACCGCGAGTGCAGCGCTTCACGCGGCCGCGTGGCAGGAGACCTTTGACGAGCTCCTCGCCCGTCACCACGAGAGTTCAGGCGACCGTTTCGGGCCGTGGCGGCCGTTCGACACACAGCACGACTACGACCTCTACATCCACGGGAGGCCGAGGATCGAAGGCGTGCATGCGTTTCTCGCGAGCCGCGGGATCCGTCTGCCCGAAGGCGGGCTCGATGATCCGCCTGGCATCGAGACCGCGCACGGGTTGGCCAACCGGAAGAACGAGGCGCTGCGGCGCCGGCTCGGGCACGACGGTGTGAGCGCCTTCGAGGGCTCGCTCCGCTTTCTCGAGATCGCACACGAGGCCGGGCTTCGCTGCGCCGTCGTCTCGGCAAGCGCGAACACCGAGGCGATCCTCGAGCGATCCGGGCTGCTGGGTCTCGTCGACGAGGTGGTCGATGGTGAGGTGATCGGCGCGGAGCGGTTGCGCGCGAAACCCGCGCCTGACTCCGTGCTCGCCGCGTGTCGCCAGCTCGATGTCGAACCGCAGAGCGTCGTCACCTTCGAGACGACGAACGCCGGGGTTGCTGCGGGTCGCGCCGCCGGCGTTCGCCGCGTGATTGGCGTCGACCGGTCGGGGCGGGCCGCCGCGCTGGTCGAGGAGGGCGCAGACCGCGTGGTCGCCGATCTGGCGGACCTGATCGACCCCGTCCTCTCGGCTGTCTGAGCATTTCGGGTTTCTACCGAGGGTCGATGGGCAGTGCACCCGATGCCGTCCGCACCTGCGGCGCGGAGGCTTGCAGCGAGAGAACGAAAGGGAGGTGAGCGGAGATGATGATCGTCGTCGGTGTGGACGGCTCGGGGTCGTCGAGCGACGCGATCCGCTGGGCGGTCGACGAGGCCCGTCTCCGCAAGACGAAAGTGGAGGCCGTCTACGCGTGGCAGTCGCCGCTCGTGATGGGGTTCCAGTACATTCCGCCGGACCTGATCGATCCCGAGGCGCTCGACCAGCACGCCCGGGAGATCGTCGAGGCTGCCGTCGCCGAGGTGGGCGACGTGCCCGACGACGTCGAGATCGCGGCCCGCGCGGTGGAAGGCCCGCCCGCCCGAGTGCTGATCGAGGCGTCACAGGACGCCGATCTGCTGGTCCTTGGTTCGCGCGGCCGCGGAGGATTCTCCGGCCTCCTGCTCGGCTCGGTCGGCCAGCAGTGTGTCCACCATGCCGGCTGTCCGGTCGTGATTGTTCGACCGAGCAGCGACGGCGAGATCGAAAGGAGCTCGTCATGAGCGTTCGCGTTGCGATCAACGGTTTCGGGAGGACGGGCCGCGCGATGTTTCGCGCCGGCTACGAGAGTGAAGCCGACATCGAGTGGGTCGCCATCAACGACGTCGCCGATCCGGAGATGCTCGCCCAGCTCCTGCGGCACGACACGGTCTACGGCCCGTTCGCGGGCACGGTCGTGGCGTCCGACGGGGCGCTCGTCGTCGACGGTCGGCGCATCGAGACGCCGTCCGTTTCCGATCCAGCCGCACTGGACTGGGAGGAGCTCGGCGCAGAGGTCGTGATCGAGTCGACCGGGCGTTTTCGCGCGCGCGCCGATGCCGAGAAGCATCTCGCTGCAGGAGCGGACAAAGTGATCATCTCGGCTCCTGCCAAGGACCCTGATGTCACCGTCGCGCTCGGCGTCAACTTCGACGACGCGTACGACCCCGAGACACACCGGATCATCTCGAACGCGTCCTGCACGACGAACTGCCTCGCCCCGGTGGCGAAGGTGCTGCACGAGGCGCTCGGCATTCGCCACGGGCTGATGACGACGGTCCATGCCTACACCGGTGACCAGCGACTGCTGGATGCTCCGCACAAGGATTACCGCCGCGCCCGCGCTGCGGCCTGCAACCTCGTGCCAACGACGACCGGTGCCGCGAAGGCGCTCGGCCTCGTCGTTCCGGCGCTCGAGGGGCGGCTGCACGGCTACGCGGTGCGCGTGCCCGTGCCCACAGGATCACTGGTCGACCTCACGCTCGAGGTCGAGCGGCCTACGACGGTGGATGAGGTCAACTCGATCGTCCGCGCTCGGGCAGACCGAGACGAGCTCGCCGGCATCCTCGCCTACAGCGAGGAGCCCCTGGTCTCGTCCGACATCGTCAAGTCGCCGTTCTCGTCGATCTTCGACGCGGGCCTGACAGCCGTCGTCGACGGGACTCAGGTGAAGGTCGTGGCCTGGTACGACAACGAGTGGGGCTACTCGAACCGTCTCGCCGAACTCGCACAACGGGTGCTCGTCCCCGTCGCCGCGTGAGAGGATTCGGGCGGAGGCCGGATGACCGAGGCGAAGCAGCTCATCATCTCTGTCGAAGCGCTCGACGATCTCATCGGTGCGCTTCGAGATCGGGGATATCGCGTGCTCGGGCCGACGATGCGCGACGGCGCGATCGTCTACGACGACCTCGTTACCGCCCGCGAGCTTCCGATCGGCTGGACCGATCGTCAGGACGGTGGCGGTCTATCGCCTGGAGCAGCGAGAGGACGAGGCCCGCTTCGGCTTCGCCGTCGGTCCGCACTCCTGGAAGCGGTTCCTCTTCCCGCCCCGCGTGCGTCTCTGGCGTACGCGAGCGGTCGGCGACGCGCCCGATGGTCGAAGAGGAACCGCCCGACGACCAACCGCTCGCCTTCATCGGCGTGCGCTCGTGCGAGCTGCACGCGATCGAGATCCAGGATCGCGTCTTTCTCGGTGGCCGAGTACTCGGACCGCGACTACGCCGCACGACGGGAGGACGTGTTCCTCGTCGCGGTCAACTGCTTCGAGCCCGGCGGGACCTGCTTCTGCACTTCGATGGGCACAGGCCCGAAGGTCGAGTCGGGCTCCGACCTGACGCTGACGGAGCTCCTCGATTTGGAGCACCGCTTTCTCGTCGAGGCAGGCAGCGACCGTGGTGCCGAACTGCTCGCCGAGCTGTCCGGTCGGCCGGCTGTCGCGACGGACCTGGCGGCCGCGGAGCAGTCGGTCGCGACCGCCGCGGACAAGATGGGGCGCACGATGGAAACCTTCGACCTCCGCGACCTGCTCGACCGCAATCTCGAGCATCCGCGCTGGGACGATGTCGCACAACGCTGCCTCACGTGCGGAAACTGCACGCTCGTCTGCCCGACCTGCTTCTGCTCCGCCGTCGAGGACGAGACCGACCTCTCCGGCGGTGAGGCCGAGCGGTGGCGTGTCTGGGACACCTGCTTCTCCGTCGACTACTCGCACATCCATGGCGGCAGCATCCGGCCCTCGGGTCGTTCGCGTTACCGGCAGTGGATGACGCACAAGCTCGGCACCTGGCACGACCAGTTCGGCTCGTCCGGGTGCGTCGGCTGCGGGCGCTGCATCACCTGGTGCCCGGTCGGTATCGACATCACCGAAGAGGTCGCCGCGATTCGCGCCACGGACGGAGCCGATGCCGCGGTCGCTTGAAGACCTCCTGGTCGACGTGCCGCTCTTCGAGGGGCTCGGCGACGAGGCGCGCGTGCTGCTCGCCGGCTGCGCCCGCAACGTCCACTTTGCCGCGGGCGAGCGGATCTTCAGCGAGGGCGGCGAGGCCGACCTCTTCTACCTCGTTCGTCAGGGCAGCGTTGCCGTCGAGTCGTTCGTGCCCACGCGTGGCGCAGTCACGATCGAGACGATCGAGGCGGGCGACGTCCTCGGCTGGTCGTGGCTCTTCCCGCCTTATCGCTGGCACTTCGACGCACGCGCGCTGTCGGTTGTTCGCGCGACCGCCTTCGACGGGGTGTGCATGCGTGAGAAGTGCGAGCGCGACCCGGCGCTCGGCTACGCGCTCATGGGTCGCTTCGCGCAGGTGCTGATCGACCGCCTGCAATGGACGCGGCTTCGGCTGCTCGACGTCTATGGCAGTGGCGACCGTCACTGAGCAGCACGGCCAGGGCGCAATGGTCCCGGCGTCGTTCCGGGTCGCGCAGCGCGAGCAGGACACCGCCGACACCTGGACGCTCACGCTCGAGCCGGTTTCCGGGCCTGGCCCGTCGATTGCGCCCGGCCAGTTCATGATGGTCTACGCCTTCGGGGTCGGAGAGGTCCCGATCTCGGTCAGCGGCCCTCCGAAGCGTCCCGGCCCGGTCGTACTCACGGTCCGCTCCGTGGGAGCGGTCACCAGCGCGATCTGCAATGCCGAGCCCGGCACGGCGCTCGGGCTTCGCGGCCCGTTCGGCACGCCCTGGCCCGTGGAGGTCGCCCTCGGTCGTGACGTCGTGGTCATGGCCGGCGGCATCGGGCTCGCCCCCCTCCGGCCGGTGGTCCTGCACGTCCTCGGGCAACGCACCGCCTACGGCAATGCGACCGTTCTCTACGGCGCCCGCACTCCCGACGACTTGCTCTACACGCACCTCTTCGACGAGTGGCGGCGCACGATCGACGTGGAGGTGACGGTCGACACGGCCGGCCCGAACTGGCTCGGACGGGTCGGAGTCGTGACCAAACTCCTTCCGGGCGCGCGCTTCCGGCCTGAGCGGACGACTGCCTTCGTCTGTGGGCCGGAGATCATGATGCGTTTCGCGGCGCGCGCGCTGATCGAGCGCGGGCTGCCGCCGGAGCGGATCCTCGTCTCGATGGAGCGGCATATGGACTGCGGGATCGGATTGTGCGGCCACTGCCAGCTCGGCCCGACGCTGATCTGCCGCGACGGGCCTGTCTATCCGTATTCGACGCTCGCCCCGTGGCTCGAGGTCCGCGAGCTTTGAGCCGTAGGCTTGACGGAGGCTCATTGGGAGCGGAGGTGCCGGCTTGGCCGGCGCTGGAGCGGGAACAGGGCCGTGGGCTTGACGGAGGCTCATTGGGAGCGGAGGTGCCGGCTTGGCCGGCGCTGGAGCGGGAACAGGGCCGTGGGCTTGACGGAGGCTCATTGGGAGCGGAGGTGCCGGCTTGGCCGGCGCTGGAGCGGGAACAGGGCCGTGGGCTTGACGGAGGCTCATTGGGAGCGGAGGTGCCGGCTTGGCCGGCGCTGGAGCGGGAACAGGGCCGTGGGCTTGACGGAGGCTCATTGGAGGTGCCGGCTTGGCCGGCGCTGGAGCGGGAACAGGGCCGTGGGCTTGACGGAGGCCCATTGGGAGCGGAGGTGCCGGCTTGGCCGGCGCTGGAGCGGGTGTGAGCGTGAAGCCGAAGCTCGCGGTGTGGAAGTTCGCGTCGTGCGACGGATGCCAGCTTTCGCTGCTCGACCTCGAGGACGAGCTGCTCGCGCTCGCCGACACCGTCGAGCTCGCGGAGTTTCGGGAGGCGACGAGCGGAACGGTCGAGGGACCGTACGACCTCTCGCTCGTCGAGGGGTCGATCACGACCGCGCACGATGCCGAAAGGATCCGCGCCGTCCGGAGCTCGTCGAGGGCGGTGGTCACGATCGGAGCGTGTGCGACCGCGGGCGGCATCCAGGCCCTTCGCAACTTCGGCGACGTCGACGAGTTCGTCGCGGCGGTCTACGCATCGCCCGAGTACATCTCCACACTCGAGACGTCGACTCCGATCGCGGCGCACATCCCGGTCGACTTCGAGCTGCACGGCTGTCCGGTCAACAAGCACCAACTCCTCGAGGTGGTCACCGCATTCCTTCATGGACGCAAGCCGGGCATCCCGTCCACGAGCGTCTGCACGGAGTGCAAGCGGCGGAACGTCGTGTGCGTCACCGTCGCCCACGGGACACCGTGCCTCGGCCCGGTGACCCACGCAGGCTGCGGTGCCCTGTGCCCGGCCTACAACCGCGGCTGCTACGGCTGCTTCGGGCCCATGGAGACGCCGAACACGGTTGCGCTGATCCCGCTCCTGCGCAACCTCGGGATGACCGAGCGCGGGGTCGAGCGCGTCTTCCGGACGTTCAATGCGGATGCCGAGCTCTTCCGCAACGCGGTGCCGCATGAGTGAGCGGCGCACGATTCGGACCGACTACCTCGCTCGGGTCGAGGGCGAGGGCGCGATGACGGTGCGTCTCGAGGACGGCCGTGTCGAGCACGTCGAGCTGCGCATCTTCGAGCCCCCGCGATTCTTCGAGGCGCTCCTGCGCGGAAGGTCGTACCTCGAGGCTCCCGACATCACCGCCCGCATCTGCGGGATCTGCCCCGTCGCGTACCAGACGAGCGCCGTGAATGCGCTCGAGGATCTGTGTGGCGTCGAGGTGCCCGAGCCGATCCGGCTGCTGCGGCGGCTCCTCTACTGCGGCGAGTGGATCGAGAGTCACGCGCTACACGTCTACATGCTCCACGCTCCGGACTTCCTCGGCTACGCCGGTGCGGTCGAACTGGCGCGCGACGCGCCGCAGGCGGTCGAGCGCGGACTCGCGTTGAAGAAGACCGGGAACCAGGTGATGGCGTTGGTGGGCGGCCGCGAGATCCACCCGATCAACGTCCGAGTCGGCGGGTTCTATCGCGCGCCCTCCCGCAGCGAGCTCCGGTCGCTCGTCGACCCCCTCGAGCGTGCGCGCGAAGCAGCACTCGAGACGGTGCGCTGGACCGCCGGCTTCGATTTTCCGGAACGCAACGTCGACTGCACGCTCGTCGCACTCTTCGACCCGGACGGCTACGCGATCGAGCGCGGACGGATCCGCTCGGACTCCGGGCTCGACATCGCGCCGGTGGACTACGACGAGTTCTTCGTCGAAGAGCATGTCGAGCGCTCGACCGCTCTGCACTCGCACCTGCGAGACGGCGGTACGTATCTCTGCGGGCCGCTAGCGCGCTTCTCGCTGAACCATCATCAGCTGTCCGAGCTCGCGCTCGAGGCCGCGCTCGAGGCAGGACTCGGCGCGTCGTGCCGCGATCCGTTCCGCAGCATCGTCGTCCGCAGCGTCGAGCTCGTCTACGCCTGCGACGAGGCTCTACGACTGATCGACGCCTACGAGGAGCCCGATGTGCCTGCCGTGCAGACCGAGCCTGTCGCCGGGACCGGCTACGGGGTCAGCGAGGCCCCGAGAGGACTGCTCTACCACCGGTATCGGGTCGACGGGGAGGGGACGATCCTCGACGCGAAGATCGTTCCGCCGACGTCGCAGAACCAGCGCGCGATCGAGGACGATCTTCGCGACGTCGTGTCGCGCCACACGCACCTCGACGACGAGAGACTGCGCGGGCTCTGCGAGCAGACCATTCGCAACTACGACCCATGCATCTCCTGCGCGACGCACTTCCTCGACCTCGAGGTCGAGCGGCGATGAGCGAGCGCCGTGTCGTGGTGGCGATCGGCAATCCCTACCGGCGGGATGACGCTGCCGGTCTCGCTGTCGTCGACCGCCTCCGCGGCCGCATCCCGAGCGGCGTCGAGCTCGTGTCGTGCGAGCAGGAGCCGAGCCGCCTGATCGACGTCTGTGAGGGTGCCACGACGGCGCTCGTCGTCGATGCGGTCGAGTCGGGCGCCGCTCCAGGAACGCTGCATCGGTTCGACGCGAGTCATAGGCCCGTCCCGGAGCGGCTCTTCCGCTCGTCCACCCACGCCTTCGGAGTCGGCGAGGCGATCGAACTGGCCCGCGCATTGGGCCGGCTCCCTGCTCGCGTGATCGTCTACGGCATCGAAGGAGCGGCGTTCGGGGCGGGCGAGGGACTCTCCGGACCCGTCGCCGCGGCTGTCGAGCAGGTTGCCGCCGCGGTTCTCGCCGACGTCCACCACGAAGGAGACGCGGAACATGCATGAGCGAGCACTGATGAAGGACGTGATGCGGGAGATCGAAGAGGTGGCTTCGGCGGGTGGTGCCGTACGCGTCACCCGGATCGGCGTGCGCCTCGGCGCGCTCTCGCACTTCAGCCCCGAGCACTTTCGCGAGCACTTCGTCGACGCGTCACGCGACACCATTGCCGAGGGCGCTGAGGTCGACGCCGTGGTGGAGCGGGACATCGCCGATCCGCGCGCCGGCGAAGTGGTGCTCGAGACGGTCGAGGTCGAGTCCTGATGTGCATCGGCTCGATCGCACGGCTCGTCGAGACCTGGGATGCAGACGGGGTACGGGTCGGCCGGTTGGCGGACGGGTGCGTCGTCAGTCTCTCGTTCGTCCCCGATGCAGAGCCGGGCTCGGACCTGCTCCTCCACCTCGGCATTCCAGTCGAGGTTCTCGATCGGGTGACTGCGCGCGATGCACTCGAGTTGCGCGCAGCTGGGCGAGGCGGAAACCCACGATGACGAATCGCGCACGCGGTATCGCACTTGCATTCGTCACCGCACTGATCAGCGGCGTCTCGATCTATGCGAACGGCCACGCCGTCAAGCACTTCGGCGACGCGACCGTCTATACGACCGCGAAGAACGCGGTCGCCGGCGTGCTGCTGCTCGCATTCGCGCTCGCGGTGCCTGCTCGGCGCGTCGCCGGCCGAGATGTCGAACACGGAAGGCGCGAGCGGTGGCTCGCGTTCGTCGCCGTCGCTGTGATCGGCGGCAGCGTCGCATTCGTCCTGTTCTTCGAAGGTCTCGCGCGCGCCGAGGCCACGCAGGCTGCGTTCATCCAGAAGACACTGGTCGTCTGGGTGGCGCTGCTCGCGGTGCCGCTCCTGCACGAGCGGTTCGGCGCGTTCCACGCGGTCGCGATCGTCATGCTGATCGTCGGCCAGGCGTGGCTCGTCGGCCACTTCGGCACGGTGACGTTCGGCGTCGGGGAAGCGATGATCCTCGCGGCCACGCTCCTCTGGGCGGTCGAGGTCGTGTTCGTCAAGTGGCTGCTCGCCTGGATCGCGCCGCAGACGCTGGCCGCCGCGCGGATGGGGCTCGGCACCGTGCTCCTGCTCGGCTGGCTCGCCGTCTCCGGCCGCCTAGGCCAGCTGACCAGCCTCGACGCCGAGCAGTGGCGTTGGGTGCTCCTCACCGGCCTTCTGCTGACGGCCTACGTCGCCACCTGGTACGTGGCGCTCTCACTCGCGCAGGCGATCGACGTCACGGCGGTGCTCGTCTTCGGCGCCGTCGTCACGGCCGTCCTCTCCGGGGCGGCGGACGGAACGTCGATCAACGTCGCCGGCACGGCCCTCGTCGCCGTCGGCGCGATTCTCGTCGCCTGGACTGCCCTGCGGCGACCGGTGGTGGAGCCGGCTCCGTGACGAGCGCTGGGCCGCTCCTCTTTGCCCGCTACGCGTATCCGCCCAACGCACTCGGGCTGTGCGGGGCGGACACGCCGCACACGCTGCTCCAGTACGGCGACGCCCACGATTCCGACGGCGGGTTGTCCGAGCTCGCGCGCACCTTCGAGGGCGCCTGGCCCTATCTCACGCTGATCGCGGCGGCGAATCGCATTGCAGACCCGCTCGATCCGAGGGTCGTCGAGGCCTACTGGGTCGGCAACGGCCTGCTCGAGCAGGTGCGCCCAGGCGATCTCGCGCGTCACGTCGAGGAGCGGTTCGGCTCTCGACTCGGCCGCGCGCGCGAGAACGTCGTCGCCTCGGTCGCCTCCGGGGCTCTGCCGCATCACTGCTTCCACGTCTTCGCCGTCTATCCGTGGCTCGGCCTGCTGCGCACCGGGATCGTCGACGAGCCGCTACGGATTCTCGATCAATGCCGGACGACGGCCGCTGTGGTCGCAGCCGTCGACGGCGACTCGCTGACGGCGTACGTCCGGCCGCTTCTCTGGCTCGGGCAGACCCTTGCTCTCGGCGCGCCTGCGCTGCGGCGCGTCCGGTGGCGGGAGGGAGGGCTCGCCTTCGTCACCCGGCCGCGGCCCGGCGATCGCGTCTCGCTGCACTGGGACTTCGTCTGCGATGTTCTGTCGCCCACGGCTGCGCATCGCCTCGAGCAGGTGACGTGGCGGGCGCTCGCGAGCGTGAACGCGGCGGGAGCTGCCCTTCGTCAGGAGGGGTCGTAGATGCCCCGGTTGGCATCGCGCAGAGCCGTGACGTAGCCGGCACGCTCGACCGCTGCTCCGTCCGCATCGGGCGCAACGGCGAGGAGGCCGCGCAGGTCGTCGACGGCAGCGAACCCCTTCTGTGCCATCCACTCCGAGAGGCCGTCGAGGAGCACGGCCGCATGGCCTGGGCCGTGACGCAGTAGGGCGGAGGCCGTCATCACGATGTCGGCGCCCGCGAGCAGGTACTTCGCCACGTCGGCCGAGGTCTCGACGCCGGTGGTCGCCGCCAACGACGCGCGCACGCGACCGTGCAGGAGCGCGATCCAGGTGCGCGGCAGCCGCCCCTCGGCGGGGCTTGAGAGCGGGACCAGTCGCTCGACCGCAAGCGTGTCGGGATCGATGTCTGGCTGGAGAAAGCGGTTGAACAGCACCAGGCCGTCCGCGCCCGCCTCGTCCAGGCGCAGCGCCATCTCGCCCGTCGAACTGAAGAACGGGCTCAGCTTGACGGCGACGGGGATGCTGACGACGTCCTTGACCCGCATGAGGATGTCGACGTGCCGCTGTTCGACCTCGCGCGCCGAGGTGTGAGGATCGCCCGGCAGGTAGTAGATGTTCAGCTCGATTGCCGCAGCGCCGACGTCCTGCATCGCTCGCGCATAGTCCGACCAGCCGCTGGGCGTGACGCCGTTCAAGCTACCGAGCACCGGAACGTCCACCGCTGCTGCAGCGCGCGCGAGGAGGCTCAGGTACCGCCGTGCACCGCCTTCGTCCGCGACGTCGCCGGGGAAGTACGAGAGCGATTCGGCGAAGCTCTCCGTCCCGGCGTCGACGAGGCGTGCATTCTCTTCGGCCTCCCGGCGAAGCTGCTCTTCGAAGAGCGAATAGAGGACGATGGCGCCGACGCCGCCCTCGGCGAGCCGGCGGACATCGTCGACCGTACGCGACAGAGGCGAAGCCGACGCGACGAGCGGGTTGCGCAGCGGGAGCCCTAGATAGGTGGTGGCGAGGTCCATCAGCGGTTGCGGCGCGCGTCGGCTGCGAAGTCGTGTGCGCCGCGGGTCGCCATCTCCTCGTAGACGTTCCAACGCTGGTCGACGGCCTGCTCAGCCAGCCCGTGTAGTCGCTCGGCCTCGGCCGGGTTGGTGTTGGCCAGCGAGCGGTAGCGGAGCTCGCGGTCGGTGTAGGCGGCCAATGAGATCCGCGGCCGCGGCGAGTCGAGCAGGAACGGATTCCCGCCGTCCGCGCGCACGACGGGGTCGTACCGGATCAGCGGCCAGTAGCCGCTGGCGACGGCGCGGTACTGCTGGTCGAGGCCCTTTTCCATGTCGATGCCGTGGGCGATGCAATGGCTGTAGGCGAGCACCAGCGACGGGCCGTCGTAGGCTTCTGCCTCGCGGAGCGCAGTCAGCGTCTGCTGTGGGTCTGCCCCCATCGCGACGCGCGCGACGTACACGTTGCCGTACGCGATCGCCTGCAGCGCGAGGTCCTTCTTGGGGACGGTTTTGCCGGCGGCGGCGAACTTTGCAACTGCGCCGAGCGGGGTCGACTTCGACATCTGGCCGCCGGTGTTGGAGTACACCTCGGTGTCGAGTACGAGCACGTTGACGTCACGCCCGCTGGCGAGGACGTGGTCGAGGCCGCCCGAGCCGATGTCGTAGGCCCAGCCGTCGCCGCCGACGATCCAGACGCTTCGCCGGACGAGGTGATCGACGACGCTTTTCAGGTCGTCGATCACCGGCCCGTCGAGCCCGTCAAGCCGCCGCTTCAGCTCCGTCACCCGGTCGCGTTGAGCGCGGAGCTCCGATTCGCGCAGCTGCGGCGCTGCCAGGATGGCGTCGACGAGGCCGGCACCGACGTCGTTGCGGAGCTCGGAAAGGCGCCGGCGGGCGAGCTCGGTGTGCCTGTCGGCCGCCAGCCTGAAGCCGAGCCCGAACTCGGCGTTGTCCTCGAAGAGTGAGTTCGACCAGGCAGGTCCGCGCCCGTCGCCGTCCGTCGTCCACGGCGTCGTCGGCAGGTTGCCCCCGTAGATCGACGAGCAGCCGGTTGCGTTGGCGACCATCAGCCTGTCGCCGAAGAGTTGCGAGATGAGCTTGATGTACGGCGTCTCGCCGCAGCCTGCACACGCGCCGGAGAACTCGAACAGCGGATCGAGGAACTGTGTGCCGCGCACCGTGCCGAAGTCGACGCGCGAGCGGTCGGTTGCAGGAAGCGTTTCGAAGAACCCGATCCTCTCCCGCTCGGCGGCGACCAGCGGCTCGCGCTCGGCCAGATTGATCGCTTTACGGGCCGGGTCACCCGGCGCGACGACCGGACACGCTTCGACGCACAGCGAGCAGCCGGTGCAGTCCTCGACATAGACCTGAAGTGTGTAGAGCGTGTCGGGCAGTCCGACCGCATCGAGCGGTGCCGATCGGAACCCGTCGGGCGCCCCGTCGAGGTGGGAGCGGTCGTAGTAGCGCGAACGGATCACGCTATGCGGGCACACGAAGCTGCAGTTGCCGCACTGGATGCACAGGTCGGAGTCCCAGACCGCGACCAGTTCCGAGATGTTGCGCTTCTCGTAGGCCGCGGTGCCGCTTGGGTACGTGCCGTCGACCGGCAGGGCACTGACGGGGAGGTCGTCGCCTCGGCCCGCCAGCATCGTGGCGGTGACGGTGCGAACGAATTCGGGAGCGTCGGGCGAGACGATCGGCGGCAGCCCGCGGCGAGCGGCTGCATGCTCCGGAACCTCGATCCGGTGCAAGCCCTCGATCGCGCGGTCGACGGCGGCCTGGTTGCGCTGAACGACCTCGGCGCCGCGGCGCCCGTACGTCTTGGCGATCGCCGCCTTGATCCGGTCGATCGCCTTCTCAGGTGGCAACACGCCGGAGACTGCGAAGAAGCAAGTCTGCAGGATGACGTTGGTGCGACCGGCGAGGCCAACCTCGCGGGCGATCCGGCCGGCGTCGATCGCGTAGACGGCGATGTGCTTGTCGATGATCTGCTCCTGAACCGGGCGGGACAGTGCGTCCCAGACCTCATCCGCGGGACGCGGGCAGTTGAGCAGCAGCGTCGCGCCATTCGCGGCCCGACCGAGCACGTCGGTCTTTTCGAGCAGGCCGAACTGGTGGCAGCCCACGAAGCTCGCCTGCTGCACGAGATAGGGCGCACTAATCGGTGCCGGTCCGAACCGGAGGTGCGAGACCGTTTGGGAGCCTGATTTCTTCGAGTCGTAGACGAAGTACCCCTGCGCGTTCAAGCCTTCCTCGTCACCGAGGATCTTGATCGTGTTCTTGTTCGCGCCGACCGTCCCATCGGAGCCGAGGCCGAAGAAGATGGCGCGCACCGTGTCGGGCGGCTCGATGTCCAGGTCTGCGTCGTAGCTCAGGCTCGTGCCGGAGACATCGTCGGTGATGCCGATGGTGAACCGACGCCTCGGTCGTTCGACCGCCAGCTCGTCGAAGATGCCGGCGACCATCCCCGGCGTGAACTCCTTCGACGAGAGGCCGTAGCGCCCGCCGACGATGCGCGGCATCACATCGCGCTCGCCGTCGGCAAACGACTCTGTCAGCGCGGCGACGGTGTCGAGGAACAGCGGTTCGCCTTGCGAGCCCGGCTCCTTCGTCCGGTCGAGGACGCCGATGCGGCGCACGCTCGCAGGCAGCGACTCGACGAGAGCCTGCGCCGGGAAGGGCCGATACAACCGGACCTGGGCCACGCCGACGCGTTCACCGCGAGCGTTGAGCCAAGCGACGGTCTCGCGGATCGTCTCGCCGCCCGACCCCATGACCACGAGCACACGATCGGCCTCCGGGTCGCCGCTGTAGTCGACGATGTGGAGTCGGCGCCCGGTCCGGTTGGCGAGCTGCGCCATCACGTCCTCGACGATGCCAGGCACGCGGGCGTAGAACGGATTCACCGTCTCGCGCGCCTGAAAGTAGATGTCAGGGTTCTGAGCCGTGCCTCTGATGAAGGGCCGCTCCGGCGAGAGCGCGCGGTCGCGATGTGCCCGGACGAGCTCCTCGGGCACAAGGGCGCGCAGATCGTCGTCCGAGAGCGTTTCGACCGTGCTCAGCTCGTGTGATGTACGGAATCCGTCGAAGAAGTGGACGAACGGAACTCGAGTCTGGAGCGTCGCGGCCTGAGCGACCAGCGCCAGGTCGTGCGCCTCCTGGACGGATGCCGAGGCGAGGAGCGCAAAGCCCGTCTGGCGGACCGCCATCACGTCCGAGTGGTCCCCGAAGATCGACAGCCCTTGCGCTGCGAGCGAACGGGCGGCGACATGCAACACCGCCGGCGTCAGCTCGCCGGCGATCTTGTACATGTTCGGGATCATCAGCAGCAGACCCTGCGAAGCGGTGAAGGTGGTCGCCAAGGCACCACTCTGCAGCGCACCGTGAAGGGCGCCGGCTGCACCGCCCTCGCTCTGCATCTCGACGACCGCAGGCACGGTCCCGAAGACGTTCGGCCGTTCCTGGCTCGCCCATTCATCGGCGAGCTCGGCCATCGGCGACGACGGCGTGATCGGGTAGATGCAGCAGATCTCGTTCAGCCGGTACGCGACCGATGCGGCGGCCTCGTTTCCGTCGATCGTCGCCCGCATCTCAGCTCGGCTCCTCGACCATGTCGATGGCGTGCACGGGGCACTGTTCGAAGCACGCTCGGCAGCCGGTGCACCGGTCGTAGTCGAACCGGTAGCGGGCACCGACGCCCAACTTGATCACGGCCTCCTCGGGGCAGGCGCCGAGGCAGCCGTCGCATTCGAAGCAGTTGCCGCATGACAGGCACCGCCCCGCTTCGTAGACGGCCTCCTCGGCCGAAAGGCCTCCGACGACCTCGCCGAAGCCCGCGACCCGCTCGTTCGGTGGGAGCTCGGGCTGCTGCCGCCGTTCGTTGTCGCCGAAGTACCAGAGATGGAGCTTGTCGAAACTCGCTTCGTCGTGCTTGGGTGCGCGTTCGGCCGCGGTGCCGGCCAGCCAGGCGTCGATGTGCCGGGCGGCCCGTTTGCCGTGACCGACGCCCACGGTCACGGTTTGCTCGCTCGGCACCATGTCGCCGCCCGCGAACACGCCGGGGCTGCCGGTCTGGAGCGTCGATGACACCCGCACCGTCCCGTCCCGTTCGAACTCGACTCCCGGCACCCGGCGCAGGAAGGCGGTGTCGGACTCCTGGCCGAGCGCCAGGATCACCGTGTCGGCGGCGAGGGTCTCGAACCGGCCGGTCGGCTTCGGGTAGCCGGACTCGTCGAGCTCCATCAACTCGACCTGGAGCTCCGGGCCGTCGAACGCGGTGATCGTCCGCAGCCAGTGGATCCGCACGCCCTCGCGCTCGGCGTCCGCCGCCTCCTCGAGATGAGCCGGCATCTGCTCGCGTGTCCGCCGGTAGACGATGAGCGCCTCGTCCGCACCCATCCGGCGGGCGACCCGGGCGGCGTCCATCGCGGTGTTGCCGCCGCCGTAGACCGCCACCCGACGTCCGATCACGGGCCGCTCGCCGGAGCCGACGCTGCGGAGGAACGAGACCGCGTCGACGATCCGGCCGGCATCGCGGGCCGGGATGTCGACGCGCTTGGACAGGTGGGCCCCGATCGCGACGAAGACTGCGTCGAACGCGCCCTCCTCGCGCTCGGCGACGAGGTCCTCGACCTTGTGACTCGAGGTCACGTTCACGCCCATTGCGGCGATCCGGTCGAGCTCGCCGGCGAGCACGTCGCGGGGGAGCCGGTAGGCCGGGATGCCGTATCGCATCATCCCGCCCGTCTGTTCGCCCGAGTCCCGGATCTCCACTTCGTGGCCGAGTCGGCGCAAGTGGTAGGCGGCCGAGAGGCCGCAGGGCCCGGCACCGACGACGAGCACCCGCCTGCGGCTGCCAAGCGGGGGTGGGTCGAACTGCCACCCCTGCTCCAGCGCCAGATCGCCGAGGAACCGCTCGACCGAGTGGATCGAAACCGCGCTGTCCAGTTCGGCGCGGTTGCAGACGCTTTCGCACGGGTGGTAACAGACGCGTCCGTGGACCGCGGGCAGCGGGTTGTCCTTGACGAGCTCGCGCCAGGCCTGCTCGTGCCGGCCCGCCTGGGCGTGGGCCAGCCAGGCCTGGATGTTCTCCCCCGCCGGGCAGCCTGCGTTGCACGGTGGCAGCAGGTCGACGTAGACGGGACGGCGCTCGCGGATCGGGCCCGTGTGTGCGCTCCCGTGGAGCAGATCCGGAAGCGGCGTCAGGTCCCGGGTCGAATCGTTCACCGCTGGTGGCGCGTCTCCGTCAGGTGATGTCCTCGGCGCATTTCGACGCGAGATTAGGAGGAACGCGGCGTGCCGCGCATCAGGGAATCCCCGCTTGGTTCGTCCGCGAAACCCCTGGGTGGCCACCGCCAGGGCCGAAGAACCGCTGCGGATTGCCGACGAGCATTGTGTCGATCTGCTCCTGCGTCACGCCGTTCTCGAGCAGTGCAGGGACGATCTTGTTCGAGATGTGGAGGTAGTCGGGCCGCTCGTGTGCGAACGGCGGGTTGTGCGCCATGAAGTCGTAGAAGCAGGCCCCGTCGTGCCCGAGGTGGATTCGATCGGTCAAGCCCGCTGCGACGAGTGCCGTCAGGGTCTCGATCCGTCGTTCGTCGGGATTGAAGTGCTCGATGTTGAAGCGGTCACAGCCGAGACTCGCCCCGGTGGCGGCGATCGCGCGCAGGTAGTCGAGATCGTTGCTGTCTCCGGCGTGCGCGATCACGATGCGGGTCGGGTCGACGCCGGCGTTCGTCAGCGAGTCGAGTGCGAGCAGGCCGGTTCGGGCGGGCGCATTCGTATGCACCATCACCGGCACGCCGGTCTCGACCGCCGTCGCTGCGATCAGGCGGAGGATCCTCGGAATGTCGCCGACGAGGCCGTGCTCCTCGACCGCGCACTTCAGAAACGCGGCCTTCACCCCGGTGTCGTCGATTCCCTCGCGGATCTCCCGTACGAACAGCTCGACGAGCTGGTCGTCCGTGCGGTAGCCGAGGAAGCCGCGTAGTTCGAGGAACGCGTAGACGCCGGTGCAGACGACGATGTTCAGGTCGACCTCGGCGTTGACGCGCTGAATGCGCGGGATGTAGCGGCCGAGGCCGATCGCCGTCGGGTCGACGATCGTGTGGATACCTCCGTCGCGTAGCCGTTGCAGCTTGGCAATCGCATCTGCGACGCGCACTTCTTCGTCCCAGATGCTCTCGCCCCAGACTCGGCCGTAATTCTGGAGCGCCTCGGGATCGAGGACGAACACGTGCTCGTGCATCAGCGTCGGACCGAGGTCGGCGACGCCGATGGGACCGCGGACGGTTTCGATGGTGTCACTCATCGGGGCGCTTCCCTGCGGATCGGGTTGCTGCCGTCCCAGCCGACGGAGGCCCGGTAGATCTCGGCGTACGCGCGCTCCTGTGCATCCGTGTGCTCCACGAGCTCGATCATCCCAGGCAGATCGTGGGTCGCGTCCATGTAGACGACCCGGGAGCCGGTCGGCAGGCGATCGGCGAACGCCTCCTCGTAGCCGAGACCGGCATAGCGGGCGACGTCTGCATCGAACGTCTTCGTCACTCGTGCCCAGTGATGGAACCCGTACCGACGCGGGCCGCCGCCTTCGTGGAAGACCGACGGGCCGTCGTCGTGCTGCACGATCAGCTCGAGCATTGCGTGGCCGGAGAATGCTCGCGCGACGCTGAACGCCGGGCTCGTCGGCCGGCCGCGGTAGCGGGCGTCGGGGGGTTCGAACGGGCCGCGGACGAACCACGGCCCGACGCCCAGGCGTTCGGCGTAGTGCGTTGCGGCTACGTCGATGTCGTCGACGACGTAGGCGAACTGAACGACCGCGTCCAGCGGCTGCCCCCACTCAGGGAGCATCGACGCGCGCCGGCGCCGGCGGATGCGCCTGCCGCTCGAGCAGCTCTCGAGGGTAGAAGGTGTAGTGCTCGAGCGTGCCGAGCAACCGTTCTCGCGCGACGATGAAATCGAGCACGACCGGGATTCCGGTGCCGTTCGCCTCGAGGGCGCGCGCGACGGCCGCGTCGATCTCGGCCGGATCCTCGACGCGCTCCCCGCGGCAGCCGCACGCCTCGGCGATCCGCGCGAAGTCCGGCTGGACGTCGAAGTCGGTTCCGAGGAAGCGCTCCCCGAAGCGGTATTGCTGGATGTCTCGGATCGAGCCGAGCGCGCCGTCGTTGAACACGCACCAGGTGACGCCGAGCCGGTGCTCCGCCGCAACCGGCAGAACGTTCATCACCATCTGGAACGAGCCGTCGCCGACGAATCCAATCGCGGGCCGGTCAGGGTGGACGAGCCGCGCAGCCGGCAGCGCGGCCGCGGCGAAGCCCATTCCGTAGAAGCTCGACGGCACGATCAGCGAGCGCGGCTCGAACACCTTGAAGTACGGCGTCGCGCCCGCGATGTGCTGGGCGATGCAGCCGACGTCGATCGCAACCGTCGTCTCGCGCGGGAACGCCTCCCGGATGGCCCGCAGCACGCGGAGCGGATTGATCGGGCGCGCGTCTCCCGCTCCGAGCTGCTCTGCATCGGCCTCGATATCGGCGAGCTCGGCGGCCGCCTCCTGGACGCGCTCGTGTTCGGGCCAGTTTCCCGCGGGAAGCACGGCTTCCCGTTCTCGCATGGCCTCGAGCAGCTGCTCGAGGACGACTCCGGCGTCCCCGACGAGGCCGATCTGCGCCCACGCACGAGTGCGTCCGCCGCCGCTCGAACGAGGCGCCGGTCGGCGGGCGGCCGCGGCCGAGTGCTCGACGGCACGTACGGGCGGACCGGCACGTCGGCATCGAGCACGTCTCGCGGGACGTCGACCAGCACCGGGCCCGGCTTGCCGGAGCGCGCGGTCGCAAATGCCTGCCGGAGGGCATCGACGACGAGATCGGCACGGTCGACCCGGACGGCCCACTTCGTCACCGGCGCGAAGATCCGATCCGTCGGCACCTCCTGCGCCGCGCCACGCAGGACGCTCGCCGTCGCACCGCGACCGGCGATGACGACGATCGGTAGTGAGCCGACATACGCCTCTGCGATCCCGCTCAACAGGTTCGTGCACCCCGGTCCTGCCGTGACGAGACAGACACCCGGCTCGCCTGTCAGCTGGGCGTGTGCCGCCGCCATGCTCGCGGCTGTCTGCTCGTGGCGAACGAGCACGTGCCGGATCTCCGGCGTGTCGTAGAGGGCGTCGTAGATCGAGAGGACGTGCCCGCCGGGAAGCCCGAACACGAAGCGGACGCCCTCGGCCCGGAGCGCATCGACGACAGCGCGACCGGCAGTGACCGTCGCCGCGCTCACTCCGCGAGCGCCGGCGGAACGATGAAGCCACCGAGCTCCGCCTCGACGAGCCGTGCGAAGCACAGCGTGGTGCGGTCCTCGAGGTAGGGACCGATGATCTGAACGCCGGCGGGCATCCCGTCGATGAACCTCCCCGTCGGCATCACGGTGGCCGGGAGATTCGAGCAGGTGGCGATGCTCGGCCACATGAAGTTGTCGAAGTACGGCACGCGCTCACCGTTCGCGGTGAGCCTGCGCTCGAGTTGAGTGCGGTGCGGCCCGTCGCTCTCGGCGACGTCGTGCGGGAACGCGACCACCATCGCCGCAGGGCAAAGGAGCACGTCGATGTCGGTGAAGAAGGCCTGAAAGGCGCGAAACAGGTGCTCGCGTCGCTCGAGCAGACCAAAGTATTCGCCGAGCGAGGACGCCATCGCGCCGCCGAGCCGTGCCGCGTATCCGGTTTCGTCGTCCCCTGCGAGCGCGATCAGCGCTTCCGCTTCTGCCGGCACTGGTGCGCCGACGATTGCGAAGAACGTTCGCAGGAACAGGTCGTATCCCTCGGCGGGATCGAAGGGCGGTTCGACATTCGTGACGCGCACGCCGGAGGTCCGGAGATCCGCGGCGAACGCTTCGAGCGCCTGCCCGTAGGCATCGTCGAGCCGATAGCTCTCCCCGCCCAGCCAGATGCCGACGCGGAACTCGGAGAGGCGGTCGCGGCGACTCGGCGGCAGCGCGAGTCTCCAGGCAGCGCCGTCGAGCTCGGCCGGGCCGGCGAGGATGTCGAGCGCGAGCTCGAGGTCACCGGCGCTGCGCGCGATCGGCCCGGCGACGCCGAGCGGGACCGTCAGCAGCCCGCCGGGGAGCGGCGGGATGTGCCCGCGGACGGACACGGTCCCGTAACTCGGCTTGTGTCCGAAGACGCCGCAGAAGTGGGAGGGCACTCGGATCGAGCCGGCGATGTCGCTCCCGAGCTCGAGCGCGGTGAACCCCGCCGCGACCGAGGCGGCGGAGCCGCCCGACGAGCCGCCGACGGTGCGCTTCGGATTCCATGGATTGCGGGTCAGCCCGTAGACGGGGTTTGACGTCTGCCAGTCGGCGGCACCGGGCGGAACGTTGGTCTTGCCGAAGAGGATCGCGCCGGCATCGCGCAGCCGCTCGACCGCGTCCGCGTCTCGCTTGGGCACGTGGCCGGCGAGCTCCGGCAGGCCGCAGGTGGCAGTCATCCTCGCGACCTCGAACGCATCCTTGATCGTCATCGGGAGCCCGCCGAGCCGCCCCACGTCCTCGCCTCGAGCCCTGGCGTCGTCGACCGCTGTCGCCGCTGCGCGTGCTTCGTCGGCCGCCACCTCGACCACGATGTTGTACGTGCTGTCGTGCGTCCCGATTCGCGCGAGGTGGAGGTCGAGCAGCTCGCGTGCTCCGATCTCCTTCCGCTCGAGACTGTCCAGCAGGTCGACGGCAGAAGAGAATGCAGTGCCCGTGACGCTGGTCATCGCGCGATATTGCCCGATTCAGCCGAGACGCCGCACCGCCCAGATGGTTGATGCCACGGGATCGTCTGTTTCGGGGCGTGGACTGGGTGTGCTGCGGTGCGAAGCGGACGGCCTGATCAAGGCGGCGGCGACGCCGCCGGGGGCAGGCCGGGAGCGGCCCAGCGCGGTCGGGCCGCGCAGCCGAACACGCGAGCACGTGGCATCAATCATCTAGATGTCGAGCTGGACCCTCGCGGTGATCGCCGGAGTCGTCGTCGCCTACGCGCTCGTCTCGCGTCGGCTCGACCGGACGCCGATCACGGCCGCCATCTTCTTCGTCTCGAGCGGGCTGGTGCTCGGCAACAAGGGTCTCGGGTGGATCGACCTCGGCGCCGGTAGCGAATCGGTGCGGTTGCTGGCCGAGGCGACGCTCACGCTGGTGCTCTTCGCCGATGCGTCGCGCATCGACGTCCGGGCGCTGCGGCAGGAGTACCTCGTGCCGGCAAGGTTGCTCGGTATCGGCCTCCCGCTGACGATCCTCGCGGGGTTCGGGCTCGCCGCCGGCCTGTTCCGTGAGCTGAGCCTGGGCGAGGCGCTTCTGCTCGCGATCATTCTCGCCCCGACCGATGCCGCTCTCGGGCAGGCTGTCGTCACCGATCAGCGGCTTCCGTCGCGCATTCGTCAGGGGCTCAACGTCGAGTCGGGGTTGAACGACGGCATCTGCGTCCCGCTGCTCTTCATCGCGCTCGCACTGAGCGGATCCGAGGCGCACTCACTGGGCGTCCACGGCGCGTTTGCTCTCGTCGAGAAGGCGATCGGCTACGGGGCACTCTTCGGCGTCGTCTGTGGGGTCGCGGGTGCGTATCTGCTCCGCTTCGCTCGCGGCCGAGAACTGACGGACGCCTCCTGGATGCAGGTCGTGCCTGTCGGGACGGCCGCGCTTGCGTACGGGCTCGCCACGCCGCTCGGTGGCAGTGGATTCATCGCCGCCTTCGTCGGGGGTTTCACGTTCGGCGCCGTCTTGCGGGCCGACCAAAGAACGACCCGCCTGCTGGAGGAGCTCGGCGGGCTCGCGAACGCCAGCACGTTCATCGTCTTCGGGGCCGCGTTCGTCGGGCCGTACCTATCCAAGCTGACGTGGGCCGCTGCGCTCTACGGCGTCCTCAGTCTCACCGTCGCGCGCATGCTGCCCGTCGCTGTTGCATTCGCCGGGACACGTGCGCGGCTTCCCACGGTCGCGTTCGCCGGCTGGTTCGGTCCGCGCGGCCTCGCGTCGATCGTCTTCACCGTGATCGTGCTCGACGAGACGAACCTGCCGTACGACTCGACGATCGCCGTCGTGGTCGTGTTCACGATCGTCCTCTCGGTCTATGCGCACGGCCTCAGTTCGCGGCCGCTCACCACACGCTACGCCTCCTGGTATCGAGCCCATCCAGATGACC
This sequence comes from uncultured Thermoleophilia bacterium, assembly GCA_963715115.1. Classification (GTDB taxonomy): domain Bacteria; phylum Actinomycetota; class Thermoleophilia; order Gaiellales; family Gaiellaceae; genus PALSA-600. The sequence goes on along the minus strand of CAVQRE010000012.1, from coordinate 38,695 downwards.
GGCGGCCGGCGATGGAGGCCGTCCACGCCGAGCCCCAGCGCTGGCGGCGCTCGCCCGCCGCGCCTTCCGCTACTGCCTCAACGCCGCCCAGACGTTAGTCGCGTCGGCGCTCGGCCCAGTACCGGTCCGCCTCGGCTTCCATTCGCCCGAGCCGGGTGTAGTAGTCGGGAAACTCGTTCAGATGGGCGCGTGCAATCTTTCCTGTGATGTGCGGGTCGTCACCGGTGACGTTGGTGTCGCGGTCGTGCAGTCCGTGCTCGAGCTCGACGTCCATGCCGTCGCGGAACTCGTCGACACCGAACGCCGAGGTCGCCCAGTCGATGCCGATCTCTTCGCCGACCCGGCGTGCTTCTTCCGCGGTGAAGCGCTTGTGCTCTGACATTCGTCGTTTGGGTCGGTCAGAGCATATTTCACTGCCCGCGCTCAGGTGTTTTGTTACAGTACATAGAGATGTCTGATCTTGCCCATTCGATCGGACGCGGGGCGGGAGCGGCAATGATCGGGGCGAAGATCGAGGCGGCAATCGCCGACGGCCGGCTCGTGCCTGGTGAGCGTCTGCCTGCGGTCCGTGAGCTCGCGGTCGAGCTCGAGGTGAGCCCGGCGACGGTCGCCGCCGCCTATCGCACGCTCAGCAGGCGCGGGCTCGTCAGCGCGAATCGTCGCCGCGGCACCGTCGTCGCGGCCCAGCCGCCGCTGCGAGTCCGAGGCGGAGGCCCGCTGCCGCCGAACACCCGCGACCTTGCGAGCGGCAACCCCGACCCGGCTCTCCTGCCGCCTCTCGAACCGGTGCTCGCCCGACTCGACCCGGGTCACAAGCTGTACGGCGGGCCGATCAAGCTGGCAGCTCTCGTCGAGCTGGCCGAGGCCGACTTCGCTGCGGACGGCATCGGCGGCGACATTGCAGTTCTCGGTGGAGCACTCGACGGCATCGAGCGCGTCCTGCAGACGGAACTCCGGCCGGGCGACCGCGTCGTCGTCGAGGACCCGTGCTGGCCGCGGATCACGGATCTACTTCGCGCGTTGGGACTGGAGCTCGAACCGGCGCGGGTCGACCAGCGCGGCCTCGTCCCGGACGCACTCGAGCATGCGCTGCGGCGCGGCGCGAAGGCGGTGATCGCGACGCCTCGTGGGCAGAACCCGACCGGAGCCGCCTTCGATGCCGAGCGGGCCGGGCGGCTGTGCTGACGCGCTCGCCGGCTATCCGGATGCTCTCGTCATCGAGGACGACTATGTCGCCGCCGTGGCCGGAGCTCCGTACTTCAGTGTCCACGGTGCGAGTCTTCGCTGGGTTGTGATCCGCTCGCTGTCGAAAGTGCTCGGCCCCGACCTCCGCATCGCGCTCGTCGCGGGCGATTCGTTGACGATCAGTCGCGTCGAGGGGCGTCAGCTGCTCGGTCCCGGGTGGGTGAGCCACCTGCTCCAGCAGACGGCCGCTCGCCTCTGGTCGAGTGCCGCGACCGGGAAGCTGCTCGAGCGCGCGACGCGCACGTACACCGAACGGCGGGCCGCGCTCGTCGCTGCGCTCGATGCACATGGGATCGCCTCGTACGGCAGCACCGGGCTCGGCGTCTGGGTGCCGCTCACCGACGAGGTCCAGGCGGTGCAAGTGCTGCTCGAGCGCGGCTGGGCCGTCAGCGCTGGCGAGCGTTACCGCTTCCAGACTCCGCCGGGGATCCGGATCACGATCACGAACCTCGAGCCGAAAGAGGCCGAGCGGATCGCGGTCGCGATGGACGAGGTGATGCATCCGGCTGCCGCTACCTACGCTGGATAGGCAGCGGGCCTTGGGCCGGCGCAGGTACCCGGTGATACTCGGCGATGAGCAGTGCGGCGGTAACACCGAGCATGCCCAGCGTGGCTCCTGCGACGACGTCGAGCCAGAAATGATTTGCGGTGACGAGCAAGGAGAACCAGACCCACGCAGGCCAGAGCAGAAACGCAATCCGTGCAACCGTCGAGCGGGCGACGGAGGCCAGCGCCACGCCGAGCACGAGAGCGTCGGCTGCGTGCAGGCTCGGCATCGCAGCATAGGGGTTCGCGAAGACCTTCACGATTCCGGACTGGAAGGTCACCGATGCGGTCGACAGCGTGTCGACGAAGCCGATCGAAGTCAGGAACCGTGGTGGTGCTGTCGGCAGGCTGATGTAGCCGATCAGTCCGAGCGCGTTGACAGCGAAAAGCGTGTTTCGTAGCCGTGGATAGGTGTCGTGGTGCCGGAAGTAGATCCAGGTCACCCCGGCGATCAGGATCGCAAACTGTGAGAGCCAGTACGTCCAATTGGCAAGTTGCACGAGCGCGCCTCCGGCTGCGAGCGCCCAACGCTGGAGGTCGAGGTCATAGAGCCCGCCGAGGTGGCGCTCGATTGCGACGACGCGATCTGCGTTCGCGACGGCGACGCCTTGTCCGCGATCGGCGAAGCCCCGCGCGATCTCGTAACCGAGTGCGAAGCCCAGCCAGAGACCAGCTTGCCGCAGCAAGTCTCCCCTGCCTCGGGGCAGCAGCCGCGAACAGCGATCGGCGGTCCGTCCGACACCGCGACCGACGTCGTGTTCGCCGGCAAGTGACATCATGGCTCCACGATCGCCGAGACCGGCTGCCACGGCATCCGGCAACGCGCCGAGCCGAAGTCCGGGATCGGGTCGGTGCGGTGTGGGTTTCCCACATCCGGCGGGCACGGTTCCCCGATGTCCCGGGTGGGAGCGGCGGCGATCGTGTCGAGGCAGCCGCTCTTTGCGGCTGGTGAGTTCGACCAAAGGAGGGTCATGGCAACCGTCGAGAAGCACACGATGTTTGCGGCCCCCGGCGAGGTCGACAGCCTCGTCGAGTTGAAGCCGCGCTATGAGAACTTCATCGGCGGCCACTGGATGGCGCCGGTGCAGGGCGAGTACTCCGAGAACGTGACACCCGTGACCGGCAAGACGTTCACGAGGGTGCCGCGCTCGACGCCCGAGGACATCGAGCTGGCGCTGGACGCCGCTCACGCTGCCAAGGACGCGTGGGGTGAGGCGTCCACGACCGAGCGGTCGAAGGTGCTGAACCTTGTGGCTGATGCAATCGAGGAGCACCGCGAGCTCCTGGCGGTCGCGGAGAGCTACGACAACGGCAAGCCGGTCAGGGAGACGCTGGCGGCGGACATTCCACTCGCGGCCGATCACTTCCGCTACTTCGCCTCGGTGATCAGAGGCGAGGAGGGGACGATCTCGGAGATCGACAAGGACACGGTCGCGTACCACTTCCGGGAGCCGCTCGGGGTGGTCGGCCAGATCATCCCGTTCAACTTTCCGCTGCTGATGGCGGCGTGGAAGCTGGCGCCCGCGCTCGCGGCCGGGAACTGCTCCGTGATCAAGCCGGCGAGCCCGACCCCTTGGTCGATCCTGAAGCTGATGGAGCTGATCGAGGAGATCGTCCCCCCGGGTGTGATCAACGTCGTCAACGGTCCCGGCGGTGAGATCGGGAAGGCGCTGGCAACGAACAAGCGGATCGCGAAGATCGCCTTCACCGGGGAGACGGCGACGGGGCGGCTGATCATGCAGTACGCGGCCCAGAACATCATCCCGTCGACGACGGAGCTCGGCGGGAAGTCGCCGAACATCTTCTTCGCCGACGTGATGGAGTCGGATGACGAGTTCCTCGACAAGGCAGTCGAGGGTCTCGTGTTGTACGCGTTCAACAAGGGCGAGGTGTGCACCTGCCCTTCGCGCGCGCTGATCGAGGAGTCGATCTACGACGAGTTCATGAGCCGTGCGCTCAAGCGGATCGAAGCGATCAAGCAAGGCCATCCGCTGGATCCTGAAACGCAGATTGGCGCTCAGGTCTCGACCGCGCAGCTGGAGAAGATCGAGAGTTACGTCGGCATCGGGAAACAGGAAGGCGCCGAGCTGCTGATCGGTGGCGAGCGGTCACACCTGGGCGGTGAGCTGGAAAGCGGGTTCTACTTCGAGCCGACCGTCTTCAAGGGCCATAACGGGATGCGGGTCTTCCAGGAGGAGATCTTCGGTCCCGTGCTCGCGGTGACGACCTTCAAGACCGAGGCGCAGGCGCTCGCCGTCGCGAACGACACGATGTACGGGCTCGGCGCCGGAGTCTGGACCCGGGACACGAGCAAGGCCTACCGGATGGGCCGCGGCATCAAGGCGGGGAGGGTGTGGACCAACTGCTACCACCTCTACCCGGCGCACGCTGCCTTCGGTGGTTACAAGGTCTCCGGCGTCGGCCGTGAGACGCACAAGATGATGCTCGACCACTACACACAGACCAAGTGCCTGCTGGTCAGCTACGACCCGAAGCCGCTTGGGCTGTTCTAGGAGTGAGGTATGCCGGAAGAGACAGCCGTCGACGTCACACCTGCCGCGCTCGCCGAGCTCGCTCGGCTCCGCGAGCGGCATGGCCCGTTGATGCTGTTCCAGTCCGGCGGCTGCTGCGACGGCAGCTCGCCACTCTGCTTGCACGAGGGCGAGCTGCTCGTCGGGCCGAATGACCTCTCGCTCGGCGAGGTGGGCGGCGTTCCGTTCTACATCGATGCCGAGCAGTACGAGCGCTGGAATCGTCCGCGCTTCGTCCTCGATCTGAGCCCGGGAACGCCGGACGCGTTCACGCTCGAGGCAGCCGACGCAGTCCACTTCGTCACCCGTAGTCGCGAGTGCGCCGCCGATCCTGGTTAAGAGCCGGAGTCACTTCAAGGTAGAGGTCACCCGACCAGCGACATACTCCACGCGATGAATGCGGCGATCCAGCTGATTCCGTATGCGCTGATCGCCGCGTTGAGCCCGCTCGGCGTCGCTGCGACCGTCACCGTGATGCGTACGGGGCGCCTGCAGGCTTTCGGCTTCGCGCTCGGTGTGGTCGTCGGTCAGTTGCTGGCGTGCGCGCTGCTGGTCGCGCTCGGCGCGGTGACGATTTCTGGCCGAACGAAGGCACATCCGACCTTCCAGGGATTCCTCGCGCTCGGCCTCGGCGTCGCGCTCCTCGTGCTCGCCGTCGTGGTCCGGCGCCACCCGGAGTCGCTCAAGCGGTCGTCGAGTGGCAGGTCGCATGCGGCGCTCGACCGCCTGCGGCGGGTCCACTTGCTCACAGCATCCGGGCTCGGACTGCTACTTGGCATCGGTGGGCCGAAGCGCCTCGTTCTCACGGCACTCGCCTCGGCCGTGATCGCGGCCGCAGGAACCTCCGGATCCGACAAGGCGGCGCTCGTTGTGTGGTACGGCCTGCTCGCGACTGCCCTCGTGTGGTTGCCCGTGGTCGCCTTCTTGCTCCTCGGGGACCTGGTGATCGCGCGGCTCGATCGTGCCCTCGAGTGGCTTGCGCTCCAGCGGTCGACAGTCACCGTCTACACGCTCGTCGTCGTCGGGCTCGTTCTGGTCGTGAACGCCGCCGTGCTGCTCTAGCGCGAAGCGGGAAGGCGGCCACGCGATCGTCGGGGTAGTTAGAGTATGTACTACCCAGGTGATCAGAGTGTACTATCACATTATGGTTCGGCGGCTCGGCCTTGGCCTGCCGACCGAATTGTGGATCGTCTCGCTCGGGATCTTCCTGAACTCCTCGGCTGGGCCGCCGTCCTCCCGTTCGAGATCATCTATCTCCACGACGGCCGCGGCTTCAGCCTCGGGGACGCAGGGCTCGTCGTCGGCACCGTCACCGGGCTCGCCGTCGTCGCCGCGCCGGCCGCCGGTTGGCTGATCGACCGTGTCGGCGCACGTGCAACGGCTGCAACGGCGGGCGTCGCCCTCGCAGTCGGCTACGGCGGCCTGGCGTTCTCGCACACCCCGCGGCAGGCGTTCATCGCGGCGGTCGCCGCCGGTGTCGGCAACGGCGCGCTGCTGCCGAGCCAGTCTGCGCTGCTGGTGTCGCTCGTGCCGCAAACGCTGCGCCACCGGTCGACCGCGGTCTCACGCGTCGCCGCCAATGCCGGCTTCGGGCTCGGCGGCGTGCTCGGCGGCCTCGTCGCCGCGTACGGGTTGAACGGCTTCGTCCTTCTCTTTCTCGTCAACGCGGTGACGTACCTGCTGTACGTCGTGATCCTCGTCGTCGTCGTACGAGAGGATCCACGGCCGGCTCCAGCCGCGGGTGGATACAGAGTCGTGATCCGCGACCGGCCGTTCGTCCGGCTCGCGTTGACGACCATCGCCGTGATCGGGGTCGGCTGGGGCGTGTTCTCGTGGATCGTGCCCACCTACTCACGCGACGAGATCGGCCTCAGCTTGCCCCTGATCGGCCTGATGGCGATGGCGAATGCACTCACGGTCGTGCTCGCCCAGATTCCGGTGGCGAGGCTCGCCGAGGGCCGGCGGCGCACGGTCACAATGGCAATCGGCGCGTTTGCGCTGACGGCCGCGTGCTTGCTCGCCCTGGCAGCCGGGTTCGTCACCTTCGACTATGCGTACGCTGCCTTGCTCGCTGCCGCGATCGTCGTTGGGATCGGCGAGTGCTTCTACACGGCTGTGCTTTCCCCGCTCGTCGCGGATCTCGCTCCCCCGGCGCTACGGGGCCGCTACATGGCGACGATCGGGCTCTCGTGGTGGCTCGGCCTGGCGCTGGCGCCGACTGCAGGAGCGCGGCTGCTCGCGGTGTCGCCTGCGGCGACGCTGCTGCTCGCCGCGGGCGTGGCGCTGGTCGCCGGACTCTCGGCGCTGGCGCTCGAACCAGACTTGCCGGACGCGGTTCGCCTCACTCCGCGGCCGGCGGCTCTCGTCGAGCTCGCCTGACGATCGTCAGCTGCGGCGCGTCCGGAGGCAGAGCGCCCCGAGATCAATGCCGGCCGACGAGTCGAGCTGGCAGCCGACGCGGACCGAGAAGAAGTCGTGGGAGCTCTCGTTGGCAAAGACGATGTCGGGCGCGACATCGCGAACGAGGACATGGTCGATCCGAGCGTAGGCGACTGCGCGCGCAAGACCGGACTCGCGCTCGGCCGACGCGAGGAGCGAGTCGACGCGAGGAGCGTCGAGGTGCTCGGCGTTGTAGACCCCGCGGCTCGCGAACGAGTCGAGGTAATCGCCGGGATCGTCGATTCCGCCGTACCCGTCGACGGCCAGATCCCAGGGTGCGCCGGGTGCCAGCATTCGCGTCCAGAACTGGTTGCCCGGGAAGCACTTCACCTGGACGTCGATGCCGATCGCAGCCAGGTTTCTGGCGATGATCTGAGCCGCTCGCGGGCTGCCGCCCCCCAGATAGCAGTAGAGCATCGCCGTGTGACGGCCGGGGCCGGCGAGATGGCGGGCGGTCGCGACGTCGGGTGTGAGCGGATAGATGTGCTCGTCGCGGAAGCCCGGGACGCCAGGCGGGATGTACATCTGCGCGACCGTCGCATGCGCGTAGAAGCTGCCGCCGTTAGCCGCCAGGGCTCGCCGGTCGGCGGCGTAGTTGACCGCGCGTCGCATGCGCGTGCTCGCGAAGAGGGGCCGTCGCGTGTTCAGGCGGATCATGTCGACCTCGAGCCCCGGGCTGACGAAGTACTGCTGCTCGCCGCGCCGCGCGGCCGGGCTGCCGGCGCCGTAGCGACGGTCGAGGCCGGCGCTCTGATCGGCCGAGACGCCGTCGATCGCGTAGTCGATCTTCGATGCCTCGACAGCTGCGACGGCGTGCTGCGGACCGATCACGACCTCGATCCGGCGGGGCCGCCGTGGCCGGTCACCGTGGTAGTTCGGATTGCGCACGAGGACGAGGCTGCGGCCCGGCGTCTCGGCCGCGATGTAGTACGGCCCGGACGTCGGAAACGCGCCGGTCACCGGCTTGAACGGCATGTCGGTCGGTACCGCACAGAAAGGGGACGAGGCGAGACGCGCGGGCAGGTCGGGGGCGGGGTGCGTCAACCGGATCGTGAGCCGGTCGCCGCGCGCGCTGATTCCGGCGATGTGCTGCGCCTTGCCGGCCATGTAGGCCGCGGCGCCGACCACGTCGGTCAGCTCCATCTGGCCTGGCCCGGAGCCGCCGAGGCCCATGCTCTTGCGCGGGCTGAGACTGCGCTCGATCGTGTACTTGAACGTCTCGGCGGTGACGAGCTCGTTCGACGGCGGCGAGAAGCGCAGGCCGCGCCGGATCACGAACGTGTACGTACGGCCGCCGTCGCTGACAGTGGGCGCGGCACGGGCAGCGTCGGGCACCGGCCGCCAGCCGGCCGGTCCCGGCTCGTCCGGGTAGTTGAGCAGGGTCGAGCAGATCGCATATTCGATCGACGAGTCGTCGATCGCGTCCGCGACAGCCGGGTCGAACCACGTGATGCCCGACGGCACGCTCACCACGAGCGTGCCGCCCGACGGCTCCGCGGCCGGCGGCGGCTGGACGCTCACCCACACCTTGCCGTCCGCCACGACGAGCCCCTGCGGGCTGCCGCCGACCTTCACGTGTGCGGTCGGCCGGCTCGTGCGCTCGTCGATCCGCGTCAGCGTCCCGTCGCCGGCGTTCGCCACCCAGACGCTCCCATCGCCTTCGGCGATCGCAGAGGGCGCACTCCCGACCGCGACGGTCGTCTCGACCGAGCTCGTCGCGGGGTCGATCGACTTCACCGTATCGCCAAGGGCGTCGGCGACCCAGACCGCGCGCCGGCCGACCGTCACCGCCGATGGCCCACGCCCGACCGGGATCGTGGTGATTGCACCGGTCGCAGCGATACGGACGACGAGGTTCGCCTCGCGGTAGGCGAGCCACGAGCTGCCGAAGCCCTGCGCGACCGTCGTCGGCGAGGCGGCCGGGTCGATCCGGCTCAGTGTTCGCCCACTCCGCGCGTCGATCTGCGTCAGGAACCCGGAGCGCGGAGCGACGACGACCGAGTCTTGCCCGCGCGCGATCGACCCGCTGTCGCCCGCGACCATCATCGGCAGCCGCCGGACCCGCGCGACTGTGTCGAACGTCGGGTCGATCCGGTCGAGCGTCAAGGAGGTATCGGTGGGGCCCGAGCCGACGGTCCAGATTTGCCCCTCGGAAGCTGTGAGGCTCTGCGCTGGCCTACCGAGCGGGATCGAGGCGATGACCCGACGAGTAGCCGGCGAGAGCCGGGCCACGGAGACGGCGTCGGGTAACGAGACCCAGATCGAGCCGGCGCCGGTGGTGATCGCGGCCGGGCGCGAGTCGACGGGCACCGAGCCGAGGAGCCGTGCGGTCGTCGCGTCGACCACGGCGATCGCATTTCCGTGGACCGTCGCGGCCGCGCCGCGGTGGGCCTTGCCGAGCGTCACAGCGAGGACCGCGGTTGCGACGACGGCGATCGCCGCCAGCGCCACGCCCAAAGCGAGCCGTCGCTGCCGAGACGGCGAAGCGCCGGTGTCGACGGATGTCGCCGCGCGTGAGGGGGGCGGCGCCAGGTCGGGGTCGTGCTGCAGGATCGCCTGCTCGAGGCTCCGCAGTTCGACCCCGGGCTCGATGCCGAGCTCGTCCACGAGTCGCTCCCGGCCGTCGCGGTAGCGGGCGAGCGCGTCGGCCTGTCGACCGCTGCGGTAGAGGGCCGTCATCAACTGCCGTAGCAGGTGCTCGTCGAGCGGCTCGGCCGCGACGGCGCGCTCGAGCTCGGGGACGAGCTCGTTGTGGTGGCCGAGGGTGAGGGCAACGTCGACCCGCTCCGACCGCGCGGCGCGGCGATCGTCGTCGAGCCTCGCCGCTGCCGCGCGAGCGTTCGCCTCGAGCACCACGTCCGACAGCGCATCGCCACGCCACAGGCCGAGCGCCTGGTCGAACGCCTTCAGTGCCTCGTCGAGTCGGTCTGCGGCGACCGCCGAGCGCGCGGTGCGAAGAAGCTCGGCGAAGCGTGCGGCGTCGACTTCGCACGTGTCGCGCTCGATCGTGTACCCCGGTGCGCGGGTGGCGATGACCGGCGCGTCGCCAAGCGCGTCTCGGAGGCGCGACACGTACTCGTGCACCATATGCCGCGCGCTTGCGGGAGCCGGCTCGCCCCAGACCGAGTCGATCAGGCCGTCGACCGACGAGACCTCGCCCACGTGCAGGAGCAGGGCGCCGAGCAGTGCCCGCTCTCGGCGGCTCGAGAAGTTCACGCGACGACCGTCGACCAGCACCTCGAGTGGCCCGAGAATCCCGAAGGCGATCTGCGTCGGCGTAGCGGGGAGGATCGCACTTCCGGGCCGTCAGCGCACGAAATTGAGCGCCGATGGAGCATCCATGGAGCGGCTCGGGCGCACCATCGGCCGATGCGCACGTTCCTGATCGCGGTCGGCATTGCCCTCGTCGCCTCGGCGCTCGCCGCGACACCGGGGCGCGCGGGTCCGACGCAGACGTCTCCGGCCGCCGCGTACTCCGCTGCGGTCGGGCGGATCTGTGCCGGGGCGCTGCTCTTCGACGGTGAACATCGGATGGGCACACGATCCGATGCGCTCTCGATCGCACACGACATCCAAGCCTCGACCGCTCGACGGCTCGCTCGCGTCACAGCCCTTTCCGTCCCGCCCGAGCTTAAGCGGATCAGCAGCCGTTGGATCTCGTCACAACGCGAACTCGCATCGCTCTACGCGCGAACGTGGGTCCGCATCTACGACACCATCGACGCCGCTCGCACGCCGGCACAGCTGGCCACGCTCGCTGCACGACTCAAGCAGCTCGTGGGTGCGCCTGACGAATTGAAGCTAACTGCCGGGCGCCTCGAGCTCGAGCTCCACGTCCCCGACTGCACCGGCGGGCGTTAGTGCAAGAGGCGTGAGGGAACGAGAATGACGCGGTCGGCCACTCCGCGGCCGTGTTCGATCCGGGTGATCGTGACCGGGCTTGGCGTCATGTCGCCGTAGGGGTCGAACTTGAAGGAGCCGAGGATTCCGCCGTGCACGCGATCGCCAAGGAGGTGTGCCGTGACGGAGGAGCGGGTTCCGTCGGAGTGGCTGATCGCGTCGAGGAGAACCTCGGCCGCTTGTGCGGCGACCGGAGCTCCACCGTCTTCGACCACGAATGTCTTTCCGAATTTCTGCTGGAGCTTCTGGCCGAGCGCGCCGTAGCGGTCGGGTGGCAGGCCTGGCTCGGTCAGGTAGATGCCGTCGGCGCCGGCGCCCACCGCCTGGACGAGCGAGTCGGCTGGACCGAAACCGTCGTCGCTGATCAGCCTGGCGTCGGGTATGCGTGCGTTCAGTGCTTTGATCAACGCGCCGCAGTCGGGGCAGGCGAGCCCGGCGAGAAGGACGCCGTCGGGATGCGCTCGCGCAACTCGATTCGCCAGCGCTTCGAACGTTGATTGCGAGACGTTCCAGGAAGCGCTGCCGGCGAGCGGGAGACGGAGGTGTCGGGCGGCCCGCTTGAACCCGCCGGCCACATCGAGGCCGTACGTCTCGGCGTCGTCGAGGACGAACACGCGATGCAGACCGAGCTGCGTGGCTAGTTGAGCAGCGGCGGCGCCCTGAAAGTCGTCGGGCCCGACGAGGCGCACGAAGTTCCGCTTTCCGCTGGGGTAGTAGCGTCCGGGTTCGCCGGGCGCGCTGCCGCCGCTGGCATGGGTCAGTCCAGGCATCGTGTTCGTGGGGCTGATCAGGGCGAGGCGACCTGTCGGTGTGTCCCCGAGGATCGGGAGCTCCACGCTCGAGCAGGACGACTTCCATGTCCCGATCACCCCAATCACGGTCACGTCGGCGGCGTACGCCTTCGCGTTCGCTGCGCATTTCGCGAAATCGCCTGACCGATTTTGCGGCGTCGAGTCGTCGCATGATTGGAAGCCGATCGAATAGTGACCGGCTTGGAAGCGGTGCTGGGCGAGAACGAACTTGATCGCCGCGATCATCTGTAGCACGACGACACTGCGGTTCTGTTCTGCCAGGTCGGACACGATCAGGTAATCCGGTGAGCCCGGCCCGCCGAAACTCACGTTCGAGCAGAACGACGGCGGGAGTGTCCGCTCATCGGATCGACCTGCGACGGCGAGCGCGCTGAGCGCCGCGAGCGAGACCACTCCGACCGTCAGAGCTATGCACGCTCGTTGAGCGCGAGACACATCCCGAGTATGGGATCTGTCCGACGAGGGCGCAACTCAGTCGAGAGCCACCCAGATCGCTCCGCTCCCGTATCCGATCCCGTTCGGTGTGGCGCCGAGAACGATCGTCTTCGTGACCTTGTCCGTCTCGGGGTCGACTCGGGAGACTGTCCCGTCCCCGCTGGCGACCCACACCGCACCTGCCCCGACTGCGACTGCCGAAGGGTGCTCACCGACCTGCACCGACACCTCGAGCGCGTTCGTCCTCGGATCGACTCGCCACACGTGGTCGCTCGACACGTCGGTCAGCCAGACGCCATGTGGCTCGATTGCGAGACCGGAGGCCCGGAACGGCAGGGCGATATGAGCCTGATGTGCTCCCGAGCTTGCGTCGAGGCGGTCGAGGCCGAAGTCGCCGACGACCCAGATCGAACCGAGCCCGACCGCGACCGGGCCGCAACACCCCTGTTGGATCACCGTGAATCGACGCCTCGGAGTGGGGACAATCCGCCAGACAGCCCCGGTCGTCGTTGCCCAAACCGCGCCGGCCGCCGCCGCGACCCGGCCGCCTAGCCACGCTGGCATAAAGGCATGCTGAACGCCGGGAAGAGGGACCACCCTGGCGATGAGCGGGGCGTCGGGATCGAGCATGACGAGGGTGTGTCCGGTACTCGCCACCCAGATCGCAGCCGCGTTGACGCCGAGGTCGCTCGCGGGAGTTGTGGTCGGGATCACCTGGATCACCTTGCGGCTGCTGGGATCGATCCGAGAAACCGTCTGCTCGTTTGCGTTGAGCACCCAGACCGATCCGGCTCCGACGCTGACCGTCGTTGGACTGTTGCCGACAGGCGTGTCGGCGAGCACGCGGTTCGTGGTCGGGTCGATTGCTGCCACGGAGTTAGGCACACCGACGACGGTCTGTGCCGACCCGTGCCGGATCACCGCAAGAGCCGCAGCCGCCGCGGCGGCCAGCACGAGGACACCTCCGACGATCGCAAGCATTGCACCGGTGCGCCGCCTCGGGCCTTCTGGCCGACCAGGCTGTGAAGCGTCAGCTCGTGGCGGTAGCTCGAGGGCGGGATCCTGCCGCAGGATCGACTGCTCGAGCTCGCGCAGCTCCCGGCCGGGCTCGAGGCCGAGTTCCTCAACGAGCGCTCGGCGTGCCGCCTGGTATGCGGCGACTGCCTCGGCCTGCCGGCCGGATCGGTAGAGCGCGAGCATCAACTGGGCGCGGAGTCGCTCGCGAAGCGGGTGTTCCTGGACGAGCAACTCGAGTTCGCCGACCAGTTCCGCTTGTCGGCCGAGCTCGAGGTCGGCCTCGATCCGCTGCTCGAGAGTGGCCAGCCGAAGCTCTTCGAGTCGGGCGATCTCCGGCTGGGCGAAGCGCTCGTACGCGAACTCCTGAAGCGGCGGCCCACGCCAGAGGGCGAGCGCGGCCGTGAGCTTTTCGGCGCCGCCTTCTGCGACAAGGCTTTGGAAGCGGTCGAGATCGAGTTCGCCCTCCTCGACGCAGAGCAGGTAACCCGGCGGGCGAGTGACGATTCTCTCGCCGCCCAGGGTCTTACGCAGCTGCGAGATGAGCACATGCAGCGCCTTTTGGGCCTTCTCTGGCTGCTGCGACTCCCACAACGACTCGATCAGCAGATCCGAGGAAGCGACCCGATTGGCATTCAGCAGCAGGACGGCAAGCAACGCTCGCTGCTTCGCGCCGCCGAGCTCGAGCGCGCGACCCTCTTCGATCGCATCGAGCGGGCCGAGAATGCGGAACTCCATCGGTGCCGTCGTCCCGCGACGCTAGCACCCGGATAGCCCGGAGCCGGCTTACGGCGCCGATTAAGCACGCCGTAACCGGCGCATCAGCCGCTCGTAACCGGCGAGCGGTCTTGTTCGCGCAGGAGCCGCACCGGGCGGCACCGCAAGGACGAAGGAGGAACGATGAAGATCTCGACTCACGCCATCCGTCGGTTTTCCCAGTCGGTCGTGGTCTTGCTGGTCGCAGCCGGGCTAGCGGTTCCGGCCATCGCTGCCGCCGCAGGCAAGCAGCCGCCGGACGCGTTCGAGCGGGCCGTCGCCAGACACCAGCCGGCCGACGCATTCGAGCGGGCGGTCGCGAGACACCAGCCCGCAGCCCCTCCCGACGCGATCGAGCGGTACGCAGCCATCCATCCCTATGGCGTCGGGTTGACAAGCGGGCCGACGATCGTGGTGCACACGAGCCCGGGTTTCAGCTGGGACGACGCCGCAATCGGCGCATTCGGCGCCCTCGGGATCGCGCTCGCCTTGACCGGCATCGCGATGTACGCACGCACCACCCGCACGCGCCACTCGTCACCCGCGCTCTAACCCATCAACGGACGGGCCGGAACGTCGTGTGCGTTCCGGCCCGTCACCCTCTCCGCCCCTTAGGTCGGTGAGACCACGGCGCAGAGCTCCCAGGTGCCGGGGACGCCTTTCAACTCGCGGGTCGAGTGCCTGACGAACTCGAGACCCGAGCCCGCAACGAGGTCGGCGACCCTCTTCGAGACCAGCACCTCTCCTGCGCCGGCAATTGCCGCGATGCGAGAGCCCGTGTGCACCGTGATTCCGGTGACCCGTCCGGCAGCGAGCTCGCACTCACCGGTGTGTACGCCGGCGCGCACCTCGATGTCGAGTTCGCCGACCTGTTGCACGATCTCCTGCGCGCAACGGATCGCGCGGGCGGGCCCGTCGAACGTCGCGAAGACACTGTCGCCGGCATGGTCGACCTCTAAGCCTTTGAATCGCTCGATCAAGCGCCGCACGATCGCGTCGTGCTTTGCCAGGAGCTCGCTGTAGCGACGATCGCCGAGCCGCGTTAGCAAGTCCGTTGAGCCGACGATGTCGGTGAAGAGCACGGTGAGCAAGACGCGGTCTGGCTCTGATGGGGCGGACGTTCGCGCTCCGAACGCGGAGACCTCCCGGACGAGCGACTCATAGTCACCCACCCAGGGCAGGTAGTCCCTCCCCGGGAGAGTCACGAACCTCGCATCCGGGATCCGCTCCGCGATCCAGCGACTCTCGTCGAGTCCGGGGAAGTCCACGCCGCCCTTCGGCAGAACCGAGTCTGCACGCTCGAGCACGAGCGTCGGGACGTGAACGACGGGCAGCAGGTCGCGGACGTCCATCAGCGCATTCATCTGGTTGAAGCGGACCGCCGCCGACGGTGTTGCGGCTGCACGCTGCATCCGGGCATGCCAGGCAACCTGGTCGGGATCGCCGTCGGCGCTCGGTGCAAGCCGCCGCAGCCAAGCCCGTGCAAACTCCTCCGTCCCCCAGCGCTCTGCCGTCTCAGCCCACCATTCCTCGTCTTCGCCCGGCTCGGAGCCCCACGGATAATCGTCTGTCTTCAACCCGGCCTTGGCGACCGGGCTGTAGAGGACCAGGGAGCGCGTCCGGTCGGGATACGTCGCCGCGAACATGATCCCGATCGGAGACCCGTAGCCTTGCGCAAAGACCGCGGCCTCCCTGCTGCCGGCGGCGTCGAGCACAGCACGCAGGTCGTCCATCCGACCTTCCAGCGTTGGCAGGTCGTCGTCCGGCACGCGGTCGGACAACCCAGTACCCCGCCGGTCGAACAGGATCAGCCGGAAGCCTTCTCCGAGACGTCGAAGGAACCGCGCGACGGACGGTTCCTCCCAGTAGAGGTCGAGGTGCGAGATCCACCCGGCCACGTAAACGAGGTCGATCGGCCCGTTGCCCAGCACCTGGTAGGCGATGTTCAACGAGCCGCTTTTCGTGTACCGGACGTCGGGCGCGACCATGCCCGTCAGTCTCCGGCGCAGGGGTCACTCTGGCAAGTCGGGCCGTGCGTCGCGCGCGTGCGCGACCTCCATCGTCGGCGGCGCTTCGGCCTGAACGGAGATCTGACTCCGCGACAAGACGCCCTCTCTCGCAGAGAAGGGGTCAGCCTTTGTTCACGGGCGTTCGAGCCCGCGGCGCCGCTGCTCCCGCGTTGGTACTCGAGGGGTCGGTGCTTCTCAAGTGGTGGTGGTGGGACTAGCTGCGCGGGCGAGGGCGTCGCGGATGTCCTCTTCGACGAGGTCGGCGTTGATTGCGATCGCGGTGGCGGATCCTTCGCCGGCGGCGGTGATGACCTGTGCGCGTGGGTTGGCGACGTTGCCCGCGACCCAGACGCCTGCAACGCTCGTGCGTCCGTCGCCGTGGGTGGTCGGCCAGCCGTCGTCGTCGCGCGCGCAGCCGAGGTCGAGGAGCAGCTCGTCGTTCGGCACGAATCGCGGCGGGACGAACAGTGCATCGAGGTGGACCGTACGGTCATCGTCGAGCTCGACGCCGTCGAGTTGATCCTCGACGACGCGGACTCGTCGCACCGAGCCCTCCACGACGACGATCGCTCGGGCTGCCAGCTGCTCGCGTGCAGCTGCTGCCAGCGTTCCTGTGGGCGCGAAGTAGACGACATCGTCGGACCACTGCCGGACGATCTGCACGTAGCCGACCGCTTGCGGAAACCACCCCAGCACGCCGAGTGTTTCGTCCTGTACTTCGTAACCGTGGCAGTAAGGGCAGTGCAGGACGTCGCGCGCCCATCGCTCCCGCAGACCGGGGATGTCGGGGAGCTCGTCGCGCAACCCTGTCGCGACCAGGAGCCGGCGCGCGGCGATAGATCCACCGGCGCGGAGCTCGACCCGGAAGCCGGACTCGCCTCCGTTATGGATCTTCGTGACGGTGTCGTCCGCGACCTGACCGCCGTAGGCTGCGACCTCCTCGCGTCCAACGGTCAGGAGGTCGAGAGGTGGTAGGCCGTCCCGTGACAGGAACCCGTGCATGTGGGCAGCGGGCGCGTTGCGTGGCGTCCCGGCGTCCACCACGAGCACCCGTCGGCGAGCGCGTGTCAGCACCAGCGCCGCCGAAAGTCCAGCAGCACCACCACCGACCACAACGACATCGAATTCGCTCATGGATCGAGCTTGCCGACAGCGTTCGAAATCGGCAAACGATGCTGCTGTTTCTGGGAACCAGCCCGATAGCATCCGGTCGATGGACGGGTCATCCTCGGCCATTGCCGCTCCCCTCGATCAAGTCGGCCCGCGACTGAAACGCCCGCGTAGCGAACGTGGTCTGACGCGGACGGACGCGGCAGCGGACTCGGCGCACCCGACATCATGAAGGCGATCGTTCAGGACAAGTACGGGCCGTCGCCCGATGTGTTGGAGCTTCGGGAGATCGACAAGCCGGTGGTCGGAGAGGAGGACGTGCTCGTCCGCGTGCATGCGGCCGGCGTCGACCAGGGTGTTTGGCATGTGATGGCGGGTCTGCCTTATCCGATCCGGATCGCCGGCTACGGACTCAGGTTCCCGAAGAACCCGGTGAGGGGTCTTGACGCGGCCGGGGTCGTGGAGTCGGTCGGCGCGAACGTGAGCAGCTTCCAGCCGGGTGATGAGGTGTTCGGCACCTGCCGCGGCTCGTTCGCCGAATACGGACTTGCCCAGGCGGATCGGCTGTCGCCCAAGCCGGCGAAGCTGAGCTTCGAGCAGGCTGCGGCCGTCGCTATCTCCGGTTATGCGGCTTTGCAGGCTGTCCGCGACCAGGGGGAAGTGCAGCCGGGTCAGCGGGTTCTGATCATCGGTGCCGGGGGAGGTGTCGGCACGTTCGCGGTGCAGATCACGAAAGCGTACGGGGCGCGCGTGACCGGCGTGTGCAGCACGAGCAAGACCGAGTTGGTGCGTTCGCTCGGTGCCGATCGTGTGATCGACTACACGCGCGAAGACTTCGCCGAGGGATCCGAGCGCTACGACGTCATCCTTGACATCGCCGGGAATCGTTCGCTCTCACACCTCCGCCGTGCCCTCACCGTAAAGGGAACGCTCGTGATCGTCGGAGGAGAAACTGACGGGCGGTGGCTCGGAGGCACGGACCGCCAGATTCGCGCGATGATCCTCTCCCTGTTCGTGAAGCAGAAGCTAGGAACCTGGGTCTCGACGGAGCGCAAACGTGATCTCGACGAACTGCGCGAACTGCTCGAGACCGGCAAGGTCACGCCCGTCGTCGACAGGACATTCCCGCTCGAGGATGCTGCGGCCGCGATCACCTACCTCAGAGAAGGCAGCGCGGCCGGCAAGGTCGTCATCACGGTCTGAGCACGGACCCCGGCTCGAGCTTCCCAGCGCTCAGGGATGGGCCGAGTTCGCTGGACCACCTCTATCGGGCGAAGAACCCGCTAGTGGCGACGCCGCGCCGGTTCTGGTGAGGTGACCGCGGCGAAAGCGGTCGTGAGCATCGTTTGCTCGACCTCGGCCTGCGAGAGTCGTCCGGCTTGCAGTTCCGTGCTCGCTACGTGAACGATCGCGCGGATGACCGCGATCAGCCACGTAGCCGAGACATCGCTTCGGAAGACGCCTTCGGCTTGGCCTCGCTCAAGGAGAGGAATGAACTGTGTCGTCATCGGGAGGTGTCGGCGGCGCAGTTCCTGCGCCGAGAGCCGGTTCATGTTGATCTGAAGGACGCTGTGGAACTCACTGAGCTGCTTCCAGGTTGCGAGGATCACGCGCTCTAGCGCTTCTTTCGGCTCGCCGCGGTCGGGCTCGGCTTCCCGGATTGCGTCGGCAACCTGCCCGGTCGCCTGTTCCATGACGGCATCGAGCAGTGCTTCGCGGGTGGGGAAGTGCATGTAGATCGTGGCGCGCACGACTCCGGCGCGGCGAGCGATCTCGGCCATGCTGGCATCCGGATCGCTCGCCAGTGCTTCGAGGGCTGCTTGGGTGATCGAGGCGATGCTGCGTTCGGCGTCCGCCCGGCGGCGTTTCGGGGCGGACGCCTTTGCCTGTGTCTTCGCTTTCGTCATCGATTCAGTGGACGGGCATGGCCTGCGGGTCGAGCCGCAGCTTCGCGAGGAAATGCTGTGTGCGAGGGAGGACCGCCAGCGCCACCAGGCTTGCGAGGCTAGCGACCAGGGCGGCGATCAGGAACGCGTTCCCGATCCCGGATGCTGCCTGCGGACCGAGCATCGCTCCGCTCGACCCGGCGGCGATCGTCGAGAAGATTGCGATCCCGAGCGTGCCACCGATCTCGTGGCCGGTCGAGTTGAGACCGGAGATCATCCCGCTCTCCTCGTGGCTCGTGCCCGTGAGGATCGCCATCGAGACCGACACGGTTGCGACGCCGAGAGCTACACCGGCGACCAGCATGCCCGGCAGGACATCTGTCAGGTAGCTGCCGTGTTCACCGACGCGGGACAGCAGGAACATCCCGACCGCTGCGCCTGCGAAGGCTCCGGCGAGCGGGCCGCGGACACCGTGCTTGGCAATCACGTGGCCGGCCGAATGCGATCCGATTCCGGCTGAGAGGGCGAGCGGGACGAAGGCGAGTCCGGTTGCGAGCGGCCCCCAGCCGAGAACGTTCTGGAGGTAGAGGGAGCAGAGCAGAAAGAGCCCGAAGATCGTGCCCGCGGTGGCAAGCATGAGGACGAGGCCGCCGCCGACGGCACGGTCGGCGATGCGCTCGACGCGGAGGAGCGGCGCGTCGATGTGCAGTTCGTAGATCGCGAACACTGCGAGTCCCACGAGGCCCCCAATCCCGCAGACATGCGTCTGGATCGAAGTCCAGCCGGCGGAGTGCGCCTGGGTGATCCCGTAGACGATCGCGGCGAGGCTGGTGGTTGCGAGGGCTGCGCCGGCGAGGTCGAGGCCGCGCCAGCGCGGCTTCTGGGTGTCAGGCGGGACGACCTTCAGAGAGGCGATGAGCAGCGCCGCGGCGACGGGGAGGTTGACGTAGAAGATCGTTCGCCAGTCGGTGAACTGAGTGAGGACGCCTCCGACGAGGACGCCGATCGCTGCGCCCGCTCCGCCGACCGCACCCCAGGCGGAGAGTGCCTTTGCGCGCTGTGAGCCGTGGAAGGCCGAGGTGATGATCGAGAGTGCTGCCGGGGAAAGGATCGCAGCGCCGAGGCCCTGGCCTGCGCGTGAGGCGAAGAGCATCGCGGCGCTTCCGGCCATTGCCGAGGCGAAGGAGGAAGCGGTGAAGACGCCGAGGCCGGTGAGGAACATGCGGCGGCGGCCGAGGAGGTCGGCTGCGCGACCGCCGAAGAGCAGGAGGCTTCCGAAGATCAGGGAGTAGCTCGTGATCGTCCAGCTGATTTTCGAGCCGCTCAGGTGCAGGTCGGTGGCGATGTGCGGTAGGGCGATGTTCACCGCGGTGATGTCGAGGATGACCATCAGCTGGGCGACGAGCAGCACCGGGAGAAGCCAGCGGTGCGTCGTGCCGCCAGCGTCTCTCCCGTCGACCGCCGTGTGGTGCTTGGTCTGCTTGGGCTTGTGATGCATGACTTGCCTCCTTCTAAGTTGGACGGTACTGTCTGAATTAATAAATCAGACACCAGTGTCCAAGTCAAGGGCAACGAGTTGCTTCTTCATGACCACCACAACCGCCCCTAACAAGCACCACCCTCCTCCGACCGCACTGTTGCGGGCGCGAGCCATGCGGCACTTCTCGAAGACAAGGGCTTCGCTCAAATCACGAGTAGAGCCATTACCGAGGTCGTGCATCGGGTCAGGTGGGAGCGGCACTGAGGATGGAGCACGCGAGGTTGCACCACGATGAAGGGAGCCTTTCGGCTCCCTTCCGCTGAGCGCCTTCCGAATCGGGCAGACTCTCGCGCGCGGGCACCCGCGACTCGCTCCGCGCGACCGGATCCGAGCATGATCTTCTCGGTCAGGTCGCGCGAAGGCGAGAAGCGCCGGCCCTGCTCAGTCGTCGCCGTACCGGTAGTCGGCAGAGCGTGCCCAGGTCGGCACGTACTCTGTGAGCGGGATCGGCAGCACGCGTTGCTGGTCCGAGCCGTCGGCGTTCATCGTCCAGACGGAGCGATCGCCGTTCGCGAAGTCGCGGACGAACGCGATCCGCTGACCGTCGGGTGACCACGCAGTGCCGAAGTCGTCGCCGGGCCCCGACGTCAGCTGCACCGGATTGCTGCCGTCTGCGTTCATCACCCAGATGCGGCCGCTGCCGGCGTCACCCTGCGCGAACGCGATCCTCCTCCCGTCGGGGCTCCAGTCCGGTACCTGGTCCTCCCTGACGCCGCTGTGCGAGAGCTGGGTCTGCTTCGACCCGTCGGCGTTCATCACCCACACCTGCTCGACGCCGGTGCGGTCGCTGATGAACGCGATCCTCTTGCCGTCGGGCGAGAAGGTCGCGTAGATGTTGTTCCCGATCGGTCGTCAGCTGCTTCAAGCCGGTGCCGTCGGCGTTGATGACGTAGACGTTCTGGTTGACGTCGGTGGCGGACGCGGTGCCGCTGAACACGATCTTTGATGCGTCCGGCGAGTAGTCCGGGAAGATGAAGCGGTTGCCGTTCGTCACCATGTGGGCGTTGGACCCGTCGGCGTTCATCGCCCAGATCTGGAACGACCCGGAGCGGTTGCTACAGAACGTGATCAGCCGCCCGTCGCGCGAGTAGTCCGGGCACAGGTCGAATGCCGTTGTGTTCGTCAGCCGGACGAGCCCGTCGCCGTCCGGCTTGACGGAGTAGATGTTCGAGACGCCGCTGCCGTCCTTGATCGCGAATGCGAGCCGCCCGTTCGTCGCCCCCGGGTAGGTGGCCCGAGCCGAACCGCTGAGCGCCGCGAGCGTTGTGAGCGCGCAGGCGGCGGCGACTGCTGTGATGGCGAGAGCCCTCTTCATGTCATCTCTCCTCCGGTTGTGGATGCGGTGGATGGCCCGCCGGCCGACGGCCGCTGATCCGCCAGGCGACCTTCACGTGCGGCTGCTCGGTGGCGACCGTGAAGCGGCCGTTCTCGAGCCCCGCGCTTATCCGGGCGCTACTCGCCGGCTCGAGGTCGCGCAGCTCGTATGCGAACGGCGGCAGGAACGGCACGGCGTCCGGCGGCAGGCTGACGGTGGCGTAGCCGCGTGCGTCGGTCCATACCTCCCCGTGGTAAGCGACCGCGTTCGCCGGCGATGAGTGGTGCAGGCGAGCCATGCCGCGAGCCTGTCCAGTCGAGGTAACAGCGGGACCGCAGCCGGACAAAGCGTCGGTCGCTGACCCGGCTGCGATCGCTTCCATTGCGGCTTGGGAAGCGGTAAAACGCGCTTGTGGACTTTCGGATTCTCGGGCCGCTCGAGGTGCTCGAGGACGGCCGCCCGCTCGCCCTCGGCAGGTTGAAGGAGCGGCTTGTCCTGGCGGTGCTGCTGTTGCACCCGAACGAGTTCGTGTCGCGCGAGCGCCTGATCGACGAGCTCTGGGGCCCCGCGCCGCCGGCGACCGCGAGAAAGGCCGTCAACGTCTACATCTCGAAACTGCGCCAGACGCTCACGCGCGACGGTCACGACCCGATCGCGACCGCGGACGGCGGCTACCGGCTCGTCGTCGATCCCGATCTCCTTGACGCGGACCGCATGCGCAGTCTCGTCGCGAGGGCCCGCGAGCGCATGGCCGACGGCGAGTCCGAGGCAGCGTCACGGCTGTTGGAGGAGGCGCTCGCGTTCTGGCGCGGTCCTACGCTGGCCGGGCTCGCTCTCGAGTCGTTCGGACGGGACGAGGTGGTGCAGCTCGACGAGTTGCGACTGAACGTGCTCATGGACCGGATCGATTGCGATCTCGCCCGGGGTCGTCACGAGCAGGTGCTCGGCGAGCTGCAGGTGCTCGTTCGCGAGCATCCGCTCCGGGAACGCCTGCGCGCCCAGCAGATGCTCGCCCTCTACCGCGCCGACCGCCAGGCGGACGCGCTCGACGCCTACCAGCAAGCCCGGCACGACCTGATCGACGAGCTCGGAATCGAGCCCAGCGAGTCCCTGCAACGGCTCCAGCAAGCGATCCTGCGACACGACCCCGCGCTCGAGGCGCCGACCGGGACGGCCGCGTCGAACGGAGCAGCCCCGGCGCCTGCGCCACCGACGTCGCCGCTCCCGCCACATCGCCCGTGGGCTCGCGACCTCGGCGGCGGGCCCTCCGGCCGCGCTACCTCGTCGCGGCCGGGCTCGCCGCTGGTCGCCGCCGTTGCAGTGCTCGTCGCGTTCCTCTCGACCCGGGGCGGTGGAGTCAGATCTCCCTCGAGTCCCGTCTCCTCCGTCGCCCCGAACAGCGTCGCCACCCTCAACCCGGCCACCGGGGCCCAGGTCTCCGACTACGGAGGAGGACTCAAACCCGGCCCGATGGCGCTGGTCGGGGACGACGCTCTGGATCGTGGCGCGGGGCGGCGCCTCGATCGAGCGTTACGACCGGCGTGCTCGCCACGGAATGCCACCGGTTCAGCCCGGGTCTGCGCTCGACGACATCGCGGTCGATGCGGAAGGCCACGCCTGGGTCTCCGACAGAAAACCCGTCGTCACCTGGATCGGCCGCGTCGCCGACGGCACCGGTCCCTACGAAAAGCCGGTCTTGACTACCGAGCGCATCGACGTCCCGCTGCCAGGGGCCGGCGCCGAGGCGGTCGGTGGGGGCTACCTCTGGGTGATCTCCGACCGACCCGGACGCACCGGCGAATCCGTCTCCCTGATCGACGTCCGCAACCGTCATTTGGCGTCCACGATCCCCCTCGGCCGGCAGACGACTGCGATCGCCTACGGCTACCGGGCCGCCTGGATCGGTGCCTACGACCCCGAGCGCTCAACCGCCTGGTTACTGAAAGTCAGGCCCGGCTCAAATCCGGTCGAGTCCCTCGAGCTGGAGACCGGCGACGGCGCGGGCCCGCTCGCCGTCGCCGTCGGAGACGGCAGCGTCTGGGTCATCACCTCGCGGGGCAGCCTCATGCGAATCGACCCCAAAGACGCCGCAGATCGCTCACCGCATCCCGATGTCCGCCGAGCAGCCGACGCTGCTCGCGGTCGGCGCCGGCTCCGTGTGGACCGCCAACCACATCGGGTACTCCGTTTCACAAATCGACCCGCGTGCCAACAAGATCGTGCGCACGATCCCACTCGGCAGGTACGACGCTATCCCCTGCGGCATCGAGGCGACACGCGACGCCGTCTTCGTCGCGTTTGGCGAAACGACCTGCGTTTGACAGGGCGAGGTCAGATGATCCGAAGAACACTCGTCGTAGCCGCACTCGGGCTCTCGCTCGCCGCTCTCGGCTGCAGCCCTCCTCGCCGGACCGAGCGGAGCCGCGCACCGGAAGTACACGATTGCGTATCTCACCTACGTGAACTACGGGAGGGGCGGTCGGGAGGCGGCCAAGAGGCTCGGCGTTCGCATCCTCGTCCCCGACGTGCGTCCGCGTCGTGCTCCCCCTCCAGACGAGGTCACGCTCTACGAGTCGATGATCGCCCGCCACGTGGATGCCATCGTCAGCGACGGCTACGACCCCGCGCTCACGCCGACCTTCAGGAAGGTCCGCAAGGCCGGGATCCTCCTGATCTCGTCGGGCGATGACATCGCCGGCGGGCGCGACCTCTGGGTGGGCCCGTCCGACCCGGTCGCCTACGGCCAGGCGCTCGCCGACGCGCTCGCCTCCCAGATAGGCAAGAAAGGCGAATACGCGATCCTCGACGAGCAAGGTGAGTTCCCCATCGCCAAAGCCTGGAAGAAGGTCGTCGAGGACTACATCCCCAAGGCGTACCCGAAGATGAAGCTGGACGGAGCGCTCACGGAGACCGGCGCCGGCGACCCGGCCGAGGTCGATTCCGTCAAGAGCTACATGGCCGCCCATCCGAACCTGAAAGGCCTGATCGGCATCGTGCCGACCGAGGCGTACATGGCCGGAGAAGCGATCACGCAGGCGGGCAGGATCGGCCAGGTCTTCTCCGCCGGCAACGGCGGCGACAGCCTCTCCGACCCCCAGCTCCGCGGATACGTCCAAAGCGGCGCCGCCGAGCTCGTCTTCGCCGACAACCCGATCAAGCTCGGCTACCTCACAGCCTGGGCGGCCCACTACCTGCTCACCGGCCACCACTTCAGGCCCGGCGCCTACCAGGTCGGCGGCCCGATCGGCGTCGTCTACTACTACGCCAAGCACCAGGAGCTGCGGCTCGGCCAGCCGCTGACCATCACGAAGACGAACCTCGGCGTGTACGCGAACAAGTTCTAGCGGCCGGCCTCGCTGGACTCAGCCTCTCTCGTCGGGCGCGCTCACACCTGTGGTCGTGATCAGTCGCGAGAGGCTGCGATAGGGCCGTTCACGATCGCATACGCGCTCATCAATTCTCCTCTCTATACGTCAGTGTTGGGTACCGGCCGGCAGGCAGAACGCCGGAGCAGGACATCACGCGGCCTCTGGCGCCGATGCAAGACTTGGCGGTGCTTCGTGGAGTGGGTCGGGAATGCGGTCGCCGAGTCGAAGCAGGAAGGCTCCGGCCAGCACCGCGGCAAGCGCGCCACCCCACCAAATGGCGTCTGGTGCGCGCTGTAGGAGAAGGCCACCAATCGCTGGGCCGAGGGCCAGGGAACCGGTGAAGGTCAGACTGTAGAGAGAGAGGTAGCGGCCGAGCAGATGGGCTGGAGCCATGTCCGCGACCAGCGGCCCGAGAACGAGAATGTGTACGCATTCGGCGATTGCGAAGACGATCGCAACACCGGCGAGGAGACTGGCCGCAGCGAGCTCCGAGTGGATCAGCGTTGCTGGCAGCACCGCGAGCAGGGCGACCGCAAAAAGCGCGCTTGTCGCCGCGAACCCGAGTGTGCGTCGCATCCGTGACACTACGCGCACCGCCGGGATCTGCGCGATGACGATGAAGGACGTGTTGACGAGAAAGATGATCCCGATCGCGGCGGGGCCAACCGTCGTGTGCGCCGCTGCAAATGGCGAAAGGATGTTGGAGAAGAACGTGTGACCGACGACGACGAGCACGATGTTCGCTGCGATCACGGTGAGGAAGAGCCGATCTCGAGCGACGGCGCGAAAGCCAGTTCCGCTGGCGACTGTCGCTGCGGCGCTCACCGCTGGCGGGCTCGGTACGGCAGCGAGCACGATCAGCGCGAATCCGGCGAAGGTGACAGCGTCGACGAAATAGAGAATTTGGAACGAGCTGAGCTGCGGTGCGGCTGCGACAATGAAGCCAGCGATGGTCGCACCGGCACCAATACCGAAGTTGCCACCGACCCGGTTAAGCGCGAAGGCGGCCGGGCGCTGCTCGGGCGTGACCAATCTGACGACCAAAGTCCGGTTGGCCGTCCCTGCGGCGCCTAGCCCGGCTCCGCCGAGAATCGAGCAGGCAAACGCCTGCCAGGGACGCTCTACGAAGGCGAAGCCGGCATAGCCAACAGCGCTCGCCAAGCTGCCTGCGACCACGATCGGTTTGGCGGAATACCGGTCGGTCAGCGCTCCCGTCGGCGGGGTGACGCTTGCGGCCGTCCCCATCGTCGCCGCCAGAACCAGTCCGGCCGTCGACGTCGAAAAGCCACGTATGTGGTGCAGATAGATGATCTCAAAGGGAACAATCAGCCCGTAACCGAAGTAGTTGAGGGCGTTTCCCGCTTGAAGGATGAGCACGGGGCGAGCGAGCCCGGTGCGCCAACCCCGGATGAGGTCTGAGACGCGGAGTTTCATCGGCCTAAGGGCCCCGCCGCGACGCGAAAGACTCACGGGGACTTCTCTCGCTCGTATCGAGATAAAGGAGTGCTATGCCGATTGGGGCGGCGAGGCTCATCGGTTCTCCTTGCGGGTTCGTCTTGCCGTCCCTCGTACCGTCACGCGATCCGGCCGTCGCGTTACACCCTCGCGAGCGTGTGTTTCTGAGCGATGCTCGAGCTCACGTTCGATATAGGGCGCATCACTATGCGACTCTGTTAGACCTTCCGCGGTGATCAACAAGGCGCTTGCTGCACACAATTCTTGGGGGGACGGCTGCGACAGCTGGGTGCTGACCGAGCAGGACGGGCTGCACGTCATGGAGGAACGGATGCCCCCGGGGAAGGCGGAGGTGCGACATCTCCACCGAAACGTTCGCCAGCTGTACTTCGTCTCAGCGGGTACGGGGACCGTGTGCACGATCGGGAAGAGCTCTTGTCTCCCGGTGATGCTGTCGACGTCGCGCTCGGGAAGGCGCATCAGCTTCGCAACGACTCGGGCGAACCGCTACGAGTTCCTCGTCATCTCCACGTCCGCGCCGCGCACGGACCGGGTCGACTTGAACAGTTCTGACGAGATATAGCGCTCACCGGTGTCTGCGAGCAGAACGACGATCGTCTTTCCTGTCGATTCGTTGCGCCGCGTGACCTGGAGTGAGGCAGCAAGCGCCGCTCCTGACGAAACGCCGGCTCGAGGATGTTCGTCAGCGTTGAGCGCATGTGACCGAACTCGCCGTGAAGTGTCGCGATCTGTGTCGGTCCATGTCGGTCCGGCTCGGCCAGCACATGTGCTTCGATCTGGGTAATCCCAAGCTCGCCAGCCGAGCGCTCGACATAGACCCCGATCAGATGCGCGGCACGTTCGCGGCTTGGTAGCGATCCCGCGGCGGTCTTGAAGTCCGGAATATGCGATGAACCGAAAACTGTTGGCCCCGCGCTACGCAGCCCGGCGCGTCCTAGCCTCGCTTCCAGTTTCGGAACTGAGCAACGATCTCATCCCGCAGCGCGGGCGGAAGTGACTCCTCGCGCGGGACCCTGCCGGTCTGCCTAATCGTCTCGCGAATCTGGTCGACGTAGGTATTGCAGCCGGCGCAGTAGGAGAGGTGGCGCTCAAACCGTTGCTGCTCGTCGGGAGGCAGCGCGTCGTCGAGGTAGTTGGTGACGACCTCGATCATCTCCTGGCAGCTGAACTCGGTGTTCACGGGGCCTCGGTGGTCAAGTAGCCCTCGAGCGCGGCACGAACTTTCGAGCGCGCTCGGTGCAGAAGCACTCTCTGATTAGTCTCGCTGAGCTCGAGAACGCTACAGACCTCGGAGGAGTCCCAACCTTCGACGTCGCGCAGCGAGATCACGATCCGCTGGCCGTCGGGGAGGCCCGCGATCGTGTCGGCGATCAGCTTGCGTGTCTCGGCGGAGAGAAGAGCGCTGTCCGGCTCGGTCGACCAAGGCATCGGGAACGAGACCCAGCGCTGTGGATTCCGCTCGTCGGGGCCTTGGAAGCGGTCGACGGGGAGGGCCGGCTCGTACTCCGAGGCCTCGCGCGCGAGCTCGAGTGAGGAAAAGGGCACGGAGCGCGCCTCGCGAACCGCATGGGTCCGGGCGATGTTGGCCACAATCCGAAGCAGCCACGTCTTTAGAGCGGACCGGCCTTCGAACCGGTCGAGGCCGCGGAGAGCGCCGAGCCAGGCCTCCTGCACGACTTCGTCGGCGACCGCGCTCGAGCGGACGAACGTCAGCGCGACCCTGTGCATCGCGGCGCCGTAGGCGTCGACGAGAGCGCTGAACGCGTCCTCGTCACCGCAGCGGAGGGCCGCGACGAGCGCGGTCTCGCCGCTCAAGGTCTCGGGACCGAGCATCCGCTCAGAAACTACACACTCGCGTGGGTGTAACGCGACGGCCGGATCGCGTGACGGTACGAGAGACGGCAAACGAACCCGCAAGGAGAACCGATGAGCCTCGCCGCCGGCCGGTCCTGCTCTTCGTCTAGAGCCCGACCAGTCGAGGTCTCAACCTACAGAGAAAGGACTCGTCATGCCTCTCGTAAAGGTGAATCTGCTCAAGGGCCGCTCGGCCGAAGAGAAGGACTCGATCGCCGCCTCGATTCAGACAGCTCTCGTCAGCACACTCGAGGTGCCCGATGCCGACCGGTATCAGCTGTTCAACGAGTACGACGGGGAGAGCTTCCGTCATACCAGCGGATATCTCGGCATGACCTACACCGACCAGTTGCTGATCATTGAGATCACTTTTCTGGAGGGTCGTGACGATGAGGTCAAGAAGTCGTTGCTCGCCGAGATCAACCGCAATCTGGTCGCGGCCGGCGTGGTGGGTGGCGACGACGTGTTCGTCCTGATCACCGAGATCGGCCGCGCCAATGTCTCCTTCGGCAAGGGGCTCGCCCAGCGGGCTCCGACCTCGCAGTCGGCAGGCTGAACCCGCTGCAGCACTGCATCACCGTCCACATCACCACTTTCGAGGAGGCTCCCCCATGAAGAC
Source organism: uncultured Thermoleophilia bacterium (assembly GCA_963715115.1). Classification (GTDB taxonomy): domain Bacteria; phylum Actinomycetota; class Thermoleophilia; order Gaiellales; family Gaiellaceae; genus PALSA-600. Next base: position 9,840 of record CAVQRE010000012.1, on the reverse strand, counting down.
TTTGATCAGCTCGGAAGACGCGCCGATTACAATCGGCCCGTATTCGCCAGGCCTCTCAGTTGGAGAGTGGATCTTCCTCTCCGGCCAAGGCGGCTTTGATCCAACGACCGGCAAGATGATCAGCGACGACATCGCCGAGCAGACCGCGCAGACGTTTCGCAACATCGAAGTCCTCCTCGAGGCAGCGGGCGCGTCGCTCGACAACGTGGTGTCGTGTCTCGTGCACCTCACCGACCTGTCGCAGTTCGAGGCCTTCAACGCGATCTACGAGAAGAAGTTCCCGGGCACAAAGCCTGTGAGAACCACTGTGCGAGCTGACCTTGTCGCCGGCATGCTCGTCGAGATCACTGCCGTCGCTCGAGCCTCCAAGCGAGCGACGCGGGAGCCCATGGGACGTCCCTAATCAACGATTTGCCCACCCAGAGCCGGCAGCGATTGGCTTCGCGGACGCGACCGGAGCTCTCGACCTCATCGAGGTGCCTTCCGATCTCGGACTCCATCCGAGCGGAGTGCAAGACGCCCGCGACGCGCAAAGAGGAGATCCGATGGATAACTACGACATCCGCTACGACGACAAGTACGGTCAGCTAACACACATCGACCTGGCCGCCGAAGGTGCCGCGCACGACCCGTGGTTCAACCAGACGCTCACGACCGTGAGTGACTGTGTAGTCCGTCTCGCGGTAATCGACGGTCGGCTCGTCGATTGGCACAAGCATGAGCACGAGGATGAGTTCTTTCTCGTGCTAGAGGGCAGGCTTGAGCTCGAGGTAGAGGGGCGCGACCCGTTCGTGCTCGGTCCCCGTCAGGGGGTGACGATCCCACGCGGCATCGTGCACCGTCCGCATGCCCTTGGCCGCACCGTTGTGCTCATGGTCGAGCCAGCGACAGTGGTGCCGACCGGGAACGACTGACGGAAGATGAGAGAGCAGTGGTGCGCTCCCGTTCATCCGAGTAGCTTGAAGCCAGCGTCGACCGCGCGGATAGATCCGATCAAGCGTGGTAGTAGCGGGACAGGCCAGGCTGGTAGCGGCTCGTCGACGCGAAAGCTCCATAAACGGCTCCATACCCACCGCACGCTGCCGACCCTGCAAGTCGGGCTGAACGCAAAAGCGCCGACGTGCTGGACTTTTGCAGAGCCCTCTGACGGACTCGAACCGTCGACCCCCTCCTTACCATGGAGGCTGAAGTCGTCGCAGGCGGGTCGGAGGAATCCGGCTTCCCAGTCGGGGTTTCCCTTGAATCATGCGCCTTCGCGGCCCTCTTCGGCCTGGTCTCTGAGCCGCCCTGAGAGGCCCTGAGGAAGCCGGTACCTGTCCCCAAGACCTGTCCCCAGCGGTTCTCCGTTCTGGCGGCATCCCGCTGGACCTACCCAGGGACAGAAGTAGGCGCGTGAGGTGGCAGCCTTAGCGGAGAAGCTTTAGGAGTCGGAGCCGGCGTTCACGTTCGGGACCGGTGGGCGCGCCGTTGAGGAAGTCGGCGACGCTCGGCGAGTATCCGTGTGTCGCGGTGAAGAAGAGGGCGAGTGCGTGGAGCTCCTCGAGGGCGATGACTCGGACGCGATCGGCGGTCACGCCGGCACGGGCGCTGCGGAGTTCGTTCTCGATTTCGTGGGTGAGGTCGGGCGGGAGTGTCACGGGCTTGTCGGTCGTCGCTTTGTCGGAACCGAAGCGTCCCTAGGGGAGCTTTCGGCGTCCTGTCTGGGAGCTGACAGCCACTCCGGAATGGGCGGATAATCGTCGTCATGCCGCATGCCGAGTTCCGCGTTCTCGGTCCGCTCGAGGTTGTCCGCGAGGGTCATCGGCTCGATCTGGGAGGTGAGCGGAGGCGCGCCCTGCTCGCGCTGTTGTTGCTGCGCCCGAACCAGGTCGTCCCGAGCGAATGGATCGTCGAGGAGTTGTTTCGCGATGCCGCGGCGGACCCGGCGAATGCGCTTCAGGTGGCGATCTCGCGGCTGCGGCGCAGTCTGGGTGACGGGGTCCTCGAGACTCGCCCTCGCGGCTATCTCGTGAACGTCGATCCGGAGCAGCTGGACAGCTTGCGCTTCGAGCGGCTCGCCGAGGAAGGCCGCGCTCTCGGCGCGTCGGGTGAGAGCGAGCGCGCGTGCGCCACGTTCGCCGAGGCGCTCGGGTTGTGGCGTGGCTCGCCGCTGCAGGAGGTGGGACTGTTCGACTTCGCACAGTCTGAGATCCGGCGTCTCGAGGAGCTGCGGCTGGCTGTCCGCATGGATCGGTTCGACGCCGAGCTCGCACTGGGGCGTTCGGGCGAGCTCGTGCCGGAGCTCGAGGCACTCGCCCGGGAGAACCCTCTTCAGGAGCGTCTGCAAGGGCAGTGGATGCTGGCGCTGTACCGCGCCGGCAGGCAGGCGGATGCGCTGGAGGTCTACAGCGCCCTGCGAACGAAGCTGCGGGAGGAGCTGGGGCTCGAACCGAGCAGGGCGCTGCAGCGCTTGCAGCGGGCCATCCTCAACCACGAGGCAGAGCTCCAGGACGTGCGTGCGGCGGTCGTCGCGCCCGTCACCGTCGTCTGTCCCTTCAAGGGCCTCGCCCCCTACGACCGCGACGACGCGGAATTCTTCTTCGGTCGTGAGCGGCTGGTTGCCGCCGTGATCGGTCGACTGGCCGCATCGCCGTTCGTTGGTGTCGTGGGGGCGTCCGGAAGCGGGAAGTCCTCGATCGTGCAGGCGGGGGTCGTTCCCGCCCTGGAGAACGGCGCTCTCCCGGGAAGCGCGGCGTGGCCCGGGCAGCGTGCAAGGCCCGGAGACGAGATCGATCCCGCCGCACGGCTGATCGTCGTCGATCCTCTCGAGGAGGCGTTCGCCGCCACTGAAGCCGAGCGGGTGCGGTTCTTCGACGCGCTCGTGGACGCGACGGAGCGGTCACGGGTGATCGTGTGCCTGCGGGCCGACTTCTACGGTCGGTGCGCGGAGCATCAGGGCCTCGCGGACCTGCTCAGTCGAAGTCAGGTACTCGTCGGCCCGATGGCGCCGGACGAGCTGCGCCGTGCGATCGAGGCTCCGGCAGCAAAGGCTGGCCTCGTCGCGGAAGGAGGGCTGGTCGATGCACTCGTTGCCGACGTCCAGGGCGAACCCGGCGCGCTGCCTCTCCTCTCGGCGACCCTGCTCGAGCTGTGGCAGCTGCGCGGCGGCGACGTCCTCAGGCTCGAGACCTACCGTGCCGCCGGTGGAGTCGACGGTGCCGTCGCCAGGCTCGCCGAGCAGACCTACGGTCACCTGACCGAGCCCGAGCGCGAGCTCGCCCGCGAGACATTCCTGCGCCTGTCCGACGAGGGGCCGGACTCGCCGGTGCGCCGGCGCGTGCCACTTGCACAACTCCCCGACGCCGACGTGGTGGAGAAGCTTGCCGGCGCGCGGCTCCTCACCGTCAGCGACGGCTTCGCAGAGATCGCCCACGAGGCACTCCTCAGACATTGGCCGCGCCTGCGGGACTGGCTCGAGGCGGACGCGAGTGGGCGACGTCTCCAGCGCGAGCTCGCCGGCCAGGCGGAGAGGTGGGAGGCAGGCGGGCGCGAGAGCGCAGACCTCTACCGTGGGGCGCGGCTCGCTGCCGCGCTGGAATGGGCGGCGACGGAGACCTCGCGTCCGACCCCGGACGAGGCTGCCTTCCTGGCCGCGTCACGGCGTTCCGCGCAGCGCACGCTTCGCCGGCTCCGCGCGGTCGCTGTCGGCCTCGCGGCACTGCTCGTGCTGGTCGTCGCCGGTGCCGTCATCGCCCTCCAACAACGGCAGGCGGCGCGCCGGGAGGCGGGCGTAGCTCTCGCCGCGCGCCTCGGCGCGCAGGCCGTCGCCGAGCCGCGCCTCGACCGCGCACTTCTGCTCGCGCGAGAGGCCGTTCGGCTCGACGACACCGCCGACACGCGGCAGGCGCTCCTCACGACGCTCCTGCGGAGCCCGGCGCTCACCGCCTCGTTCGCGCTACCGGCCGGGACGCGGCCCTATCGTGTGAGCGTCTCTCCAGACGGTCGGACCCTCGTTGTCGGAGACAGCGACGGCGCTCTCCGCCTCTTCGACACGAACACCGATGCCGAGGTCGGCGCGCCGCAGCGGAAGGTGTTCGGCTTCCTGCCGACCGCTTACACACCGGACGGATCGAAGCTCGTCGCCGTCGGCAGCCCGCCGAACGCGCTGGAGGTGCTCGACTCAAGGACGCTCAGGCCGCTCCGGCGGCTGCGACTCGACTCGCGATTCAGTCCCGACAAGGCGGGTGCCGTCGCGCCTCTCGCTGTCACCGCGAACGCCGCGTTCTTCGCGTACGACCTGGTCACCGACGCGCAGGGCGACGAGGGCCCCGCCTTCCTCGACCGGCTCGACCTCGCCACCGGCGACCGGCGGACGGTTCGCCTCGGCGCACCCGACGTCGTCGGCGCCGGGCTCGTGCACGGCCGGCTCGTGACGGTGACGAGCAGGCTGATCGAGACGTGGGACACGCGGACGCTGAGGCGCATCGGTGCGGTGCACGTCCCGATCCGTCTCGGCGGCTACGCGGCCGTTGATCCCACCGGTAGGTACGTGATCGGAATCGCGCACTTCGCCAACGCGATCGTTTTCGTCGACCTCCGCACCGGGCGGGTCATTCCTGCGACCGGTGCAGGCTCCTCCGGGGGTGCACTGGCCGTCGCCTTCTCGTCCGACGGACGGACGGCCGCGACGGCCGGCTCCGACGGGACGATCACGCTGTGGAACCCGAGCACAGGGGGCCAGATCGCCACGTTCGCAGGCCATTCGGCGGCCGCGAACGGTGTGGCCTTCTCGCCTGACGGAAAGACTCTGTACGGCTCGAGCCTGGACGGCACCGTGCTGGCGTGGACGCTTGATCCGGCCCGGCGGTTCGGCGCCGGCTTCGCCGTGCCGGCGCAGCCCGCCCCGCTGCCGAACGTCCCGCAGACTCCCCCGCTCGCGGTCACCCCAACCGACGCTGTCGTCCGCAACGGCGACGAGCTCGAATCCTGTGCCCTGCCGAATCTTCGAATCTGTACGGCGCTTCCAGCATCGTCTGGTGCCCTCGTGACGACCGTCGCCACAGGGGACGGGTTACTCGCGGCCGGCCGCGTAAACGGCAAGGTCGAGCTCTGGTCGGGCGCGCGGTCACCGCGAGCCTTGACCGGACTCACGACGAGCGTGCAGTCGCTCTCGTTCTCCCGTTCGGGAACGTTGCTGGCCGGGGTCGGTCTGCGAACCCTGGCCGTCTGGAGCACCGCCACCGGCGCAATCGTGTCGCGGCGGGGGCTCGCGGGGACCGCAACGGCAGTCGCGTTCGCGCCCGACGGGAACGAAGTGGCGATAGGACTCGCCGACGGACACGTCCTCTTGCAGAGCATCGACGGCACCGCAGAACGCACACTCGACGCGCACGGCTCCCCGAACGTCTCTCTCGCCTTCTTGCCGGACGGAACGCTCCTCAGCGGATCCTTCGACGGAACGCTCGAGCGCTGGAATGCCGACACCGGCCAGAGGCTCTCGCAGACCCTGTCTTCCGGCGGGCCCGTCGCCGCGATCGTCGTCAAGCCGCAGGATTCGCTGGTGCTCACCTCGAGCCTGACCAGCGGGACACTTCACGAGTGGTCGCTGCCCGGGTTGCAGCCGCTCGCCAACCTGCCGGGCGATCCGTTCGCGCCCACCGACGTCGGCCTCACGAGTGACGGCCGGGTCGCGCTCGCGGTGTTCAACGACGGCCACGGCATCGCCTGGCCCCTCGACCCCTCCGAGTGGGCATTGCGTGCCTGCCGGGACGCCGGGCGGCAGCTGACCGCGGCCGAGTGGCGGCAGTTCCTGCCCGGCCGCCGCCCCGCCGACGTCTGTCCGTAGCCGTCAGCTGGGCGTCAGGTCGCGGACAGCGACGCGCGCCAGGCTGCGGGTCGAGTGATCTCTCGATCGAAAGGAGCTCGACCAATGAGAAGGCACCGCATTGCCACACTCGCAATCCTCGTCCTCGGAGCGGCGGCATCCGCGCACGCCGGCCTCGCAAAAGGCGGCGACACGACGACGATCCTGAAAGCCACCCTGAGCGGCCGGTATCTCCACACCACGTCCACCGGCGCCGGCACGGCGACCATCACGATCACGCCGTCCCAGGTGTGCTGGAAGTTCAGCTTCCACGGCATTACGAAGCCGGGCGTGTCAGGCATCCATATCGCGCCGCCGGCCCCGCATGGTGAGCACACGCCATCCGTCCTCCCCTTCACTGCCACGACGAGCGAGACGCGCCAGTGCGAACTGCCGACAAAGTGGGGCGGCGCCAACGGCCCGAAGTGGATCGCGAAGATCCTTGCCAACCCCGGGCGCTTCTTCGTCATCGTCGGAGACGACAAGGGGTACCCGGCAGGCGCCATCGGAGGCGTCCTCAGTGCCGGCTGACCAGCGCCGCGGGGAGAGCAGCCGCCGCCGGCTGCGTTCCCCCGGCGAGTTCGCTCAGGCAGCAGCCGCGGATGTGACGCCCCGACGCATCCGCCGTCCACCCGGTGCTCGAAAGGCCTTGATTTGCAGGGGTGTTCAGAACTCATACTCCCCACGGAGATTTACGCGACCAGCGGCCGTAGCCGATGATCCGAGGTCTGAAGCGGTTGGAGCACCTCCCGAATCAGGAGGTGCTCTGTCCTCTCAGATCCCTCTGATCAAGCCAAGAAGGTGCCCGCGCGCGAACCTTGGGGACAGATCTTGGGGACAGGTTGAGGGAGCGTCGAGAGTGGGTCGTATCTCTTCGAGGCAACAAAAAAGGCCATTTGCTGGCCTTTTCGAAAGCCCTCTGACGGACTCGAACCGTCGACCCCCTCCTTACCATTTCGTTGTGCTCGCAACTATCGGCAATCGAGGGCAAAGGATTCGGCTTGTTTGAGCCATTTTCGCGGCTCTCGGATTTGCCGCCGATCGCCGCCGTTTGCGCCCGCTCTGCTCCATTGATGCTCCATCCAACCTGGCCGGGATCGCCGATGGGCAAAGGGGATTCAGACGATTCTGTGTCCCGCCGTTGGGCTCGACCACCTCTGTAATTGAGAGGCGGTCATCGGAGCTTCGCGCCTGCGATCAGGTGCCGCTCTTCAATCAGTGCTCGCTCGGGGCTTCCAGGTCACGCTGTAGCTCTGCATCCTCGATCGCGCGGAACAAGAGGACGGTGTGCTCGGCCGTGGTGCTGCCTGATTCCAGCGCCGCACCAACCTGATCGAGGTACTCGTTCATCCGCTCACGTTCGCAGAATCGTGGTGCCCGCCGCGTGTTGGCCTCGTAGGCTGTCGGTTTCCAGCCGGCGAGTTACTCAGGCCTCGGTTGTGTGCCCGGCGACGGGGGCTAGGGCTTTGTCGCCGTGTGGCCTTCGATGATGCGGCTGGGGGTTCCGCTGGAGCTGATCGGGACGCGGCGCGGCGCGGCTTGGCGTGTTCGGCGACCGGGATGGTGATGGAGAGGACGCCTCGGTCGTAGTTGGCTTGTGGCCTACGCTGGTGGGATGCGATGTCGGCCCGAGATTGAGGTCGGCCCCGCAGCCGGATGACGTTGGAGCCGAAGAACGTCGGTCTCTCGACCGGTGCCGAGATGCGACTCACAGGCGGCGGCGCGACCGCGGTCGTGTGCGTGAACGGCGGTCAGAGCGCCGAGGTGGAAGGAACCTGGAGCGCGTCGCTCGAATGGCTCGTTCAGCGATTGGCGCCGCGCTTCCCGCAGTTCGTGTTCGCGGAGGTTCGATATCGCGTGAAGTCGTGGCGGCGTCTCGAGTCGTGCGTCGAGGACGCGCGTGCTGCCGTCCACGCGGTGGGTGCCGAGCGGACGTTGCTGCTGGGTTTCTCGATGGGTGGGGCGGTCGCGATCTCGGTGGCAGACGAGGCGTCGATCGAATGGGTGGTCGGGCTCGCACCGTGGATCCCCGACCGCTTGTCGTTGGAGCCGCTCCGCGGGAAGCGACTCGATGTTCTTCACGGCTCGCTCGATCGCTGGTTGCCCGGCGTGCCGGGCGTTTCGCCCGCCTTGTCGCGGCGCGGCTTCGAGCGTGCCCGCGCCCTCGGCGCGGAGGGGACCTACGAGCTCATCCATGGTGCGCTGCATGGGGTCGCGCTGCGCGCGATCTGGGGGCGGCTCGTACCGCTTCCTCGTGCCGCGGCGTGGGAACAGCGTGTTGCCGCTCAGCTCGCGGCGCTCTGAAGCCGCCGCCGCCGCAGGCTAGGTTGGCCCCGGCTGGGGCTCGTCTTGCCCGTCGGGCCGGAGCTTGAAGGCGGCGGCGAGCCCGACCAGGACGAACGCGGCGGCGATGAAGGCGGCTCGTCGTGCGCTTGCGACGAACGCCTCCTCGATCGGTGCGACCGCAGGCTGGAGTTGTGGCGTGCGGCGGAAGGCGGGTAGCACTGCTCCGCCGCTCCGCTCGACGGCGGCCGTGATGGCGGCGCGCCGTGGAGGCGGAATCGACGGGACTGCTTCGAGGCGGGAGCTGGTGCCGGAGGCGAGCCCGGTCGTGAGCGCCGTGCCGAGGATTGCGATCCCGAGCGCGGAGCCGACCTGCCTCGAGGTGCTCTGGATCCCTGATCCCTCGCCGGACTGGGAGGGGGGCACGTCGGCGAGGATGAGGCTCGTTAGCTGCGCGGTCGCGAAGCCGACGCCGATCCCGTAGACGAAGAGCTGGGGGCAGAACTGCCAGGCGGGGCGGTCGGCGGAGAAGGTGAGGCCGACGGCGACGATGCCGACGACCTCGATCGCGAGACCGAGCTGCACAACCCGGTGCGGCCCGATTCGGCGGGTAAGAGGCGCGGCGAGCCCGCCGGCGAGGAACGCTCCTGCGGCGAGGGCGGTCAGCACGAGCCCGGTGTCGAAGGCCGAGAGTCCGAGCACCGACTGCAGGAAGAGCGGGATCACGAAGACGAGCCCGAGCTCTCCGAGCCCGACGATCAGGACCGCAACGTTGCCGTAGCGGAAGGTCGGGATCCGGAAGAGCGAGAAGTCGACGAGCACCGGACGTCCCGCGAGCGCGCGGCGCCGCTCGACGACGACGAACCCTGCGAGGGAGAGCACGCCGAGCGCGAAGGCGACCGGGATCACCGACAGCCCGCCGGGTGAGAGGCCGAGGAAGTCCTGCTGGGCGGTCCACCAGCCGTAGGTCTGTCCCTCGATCAGCCCGAAGACGACGCCGAGGAAGCCGATGGTCGACAGCGCGACGCCGGGCGGGTCGAATCCCGGACGTGCGTCCGGATCGCGGCTCTCGCCGACGAAGAGCAAGGTGCCGGCGAGCGCGAGGGCTCCGATCGGGAGATTGACGTAGAAGGCCCAGCGCCAGCTCAGGTTGGTGACGAACCAGCCGCCGGCGAGCGGGCCGAGTGCCGCCATCCCGCCGATCACCGAGCCCCAGATCCCGAAGGCGATCGCCCGCTCGCGCCCGCGGAACGTCGCGTTCACGATCGAGAGCGTCGAGGGGAGGATCAGCGCTCCACCGACCCCCTGGAGGAAGCGGCCGGCAAGCAGGACGGTTCCCGAGGGCGCGAGCGCGGTGATCAGGCTCGCTCCGAGGAAGACCAGGATGCCCCAGATGAACACGCGACGGCGCCCGGTGACGTCGCCGATGCGGCCGACGCTGATCAGGAGCGCAGCGAAGACCAGCGAGTAGATCGAGTTCGCCCATTCCGCCTGGGTGATCCCGATATGGAGGTCGCGGATGATCGACGGGATCGCGACATTGACGATCGTCGCGTCGACGATGATCATCGCCACGCCGATCGTCAGAGCGACGAGGCCGAGCCAGCGGTTGCGGTCGCTCGTCGCCGGGGTCAGGCGCTCATCCTGTGCCATCCGCTCGCCGCCGGCGCGCAGTGCCCTTGCGGCGGGGTCATCCGCGCCACGTACTCGTCGTC
>CAVQRE010000011.1:0-150009 GCA_963715115.1 uncultured Thermoleophilia bacterium | reverse complement strand
CGCGCGCCGCGTGCAGATCGGGCTCGATCGGCTTCACCTCGGCAACGATACGGTCGAGCGCTTTCTTCAGCCGCAAGTCCTCGCGCACGCGATTGGCCCCGCCGTCGGCGACGAACGCGTCGACGTCGGCCTCCGACTCGCCGGCCTCGAGCAGCTCGGCGCGAATCTCCTCGTCGGTGACCTCGATGCCGAGCGAGTCGGCAACGGCCTCGAGCACCAGCTCGCGCGCGACCGAGGTCCTTGCCTCTGCGCGCAGACGCTGCTCGAGTGCCTCGGGCGACTGACCGGTGAGCTGCAAGTAGGAGTCGGCGTCGATGCCGCGCGCCTGGAGGCTGCGCGCAAGACCGGTGAGCAGCTCACGCGTTCGGAGCTCGACGAGCGGTCCCGAGGCGTCCACGTTCGACGCCCTGACGAGCTCGTCGATCGCCGCGGCACGGAAGACGCCCTCGAGCTCGTCGGCGATCTGGCCGCGCAGGCGCGTCCTCGATCTCGGTGTGCAGTTCCGCATACGTGTCGAACTCGGACGCCGCCCGCGCCAGCTCGTCGTCGAGCGGCGGCAGCACGCGTTCGAAGATCGACTTGACGGAGACGGTGGCACGGCGCATGTTGCCGTCGGCGAGCTCGTACGCGACCTCACGACTCTCGCCGACCTGCAGACCGCGGATGCCGTTGTCGAGCTCCTCGACCAGGCGTTCCGCAACCGAGCTCGACGACGTAGTCGCGCTGTGCGGATCCGTCCTCCGCACCGAGGTCGACGACCACCGTGTCGCCCTGCTGCGCAGGACGGCCGTCGACCGGCACGAGCTCCGCGACCGAACGCTGCAACGCCTCGAGCTCGGCCTGCACCGCCTCTTCGGGCACGGTCGCTTCGTGCTTCGGAACCTCGAGCTGCGTCCAGTCGGCAGGCTCCGGTTTCGGATGTACGGCAACCGTCGCGGAGAAGTGCCACGTCTCCGAATCCGATGTCGGCAAGTTGTACTCGTACTCGGGTTGCGCCGAAGGGTTGAGTCGCGCGCGCGTCGCGGCGTTCCAGAACCAGCCGCTGATGTGGCTCTCGACCGCCTCCGAGTAGATTCGGTCGCGGCCGATGCGCTGGACGAGGATCGGCATCGGCACCTTGCCGCGCCGGAAGCCGGGGACGCGAACACTCGCGGCGAGGTCGGCGGCGGCATGCTCGACAGCGTGGTGCACGTCACCGGCCGGCACGTCGACCGTCAGCTTGACCTTGTCTTCCGCGAGCTGCTCGATCTGCGTGGCCATAGGGTCCGGCCATTGAATCATGCGGGTAGCGTCTGGCCGATGGACGTCGACGACGCGATTCGGATGCGCAGGACGCACAAGCAATACGGCCCAACACCGGTCGACCCCGAGACCCTGGCCTCGGTCCTCAGCTTCGCCCGCTGGGCGCCGAACCATCATCTGACGCAGCCGTGGCGCTTTCGCGTGCTCGGCCCGGAGACGCGAGCACGCCTCGAACACGCCTGCGGTGACAAGGAAGGCGCGAAGCTTCGCCGTGCGCCGACGCTCGTGCTCGCGACGGCGCTCCTGACCGGCGACCCGCACACCGACGAGGAGGATCTCCTTTCGAGCGCATGTGCGGTCTACGCGATCCTGCTCGGGGCGACGGCGCGCAGGCTCGCGTCCTACTGGCGGACACCGGCGGCGCTCGAGGAGCCGGAGGCCCGAGGAGTACTCGGCCTGGAGCCGAACGAGCGCGTGGTCGGACTGATCCACCTGGGGCCGAGGGTCAGCGATCCGCCGGTAAAGGAGCGCCCGCCGCTCGAGGCGCTGGTCGAGACGCTGCCCTAACGACTGGGCCAGCGGCCGTAGCCCTCGCACGTTCCATCTCCGCGATGCCGGCCGGGTGCATGCGTCCCTCGCGCAACAGGCGCTCGGCGCGCTCGGCGTTCCGCGCCGACCAGGCCGTCGATCCACCCGTGCGCCAGCGCCACGTCGAGCGCCTCGGCGTACGTGAGGCTCGTCGGCGTCGTCCCTTTCTTCGCGAGCACGAGCCAGACGCCCGCGGGCTCGTCGACGTGGGCCTCGAGCCAGGCACGCCAGCCGCTGCCGTCGGTCACCAGCAGTTCGACCGCTTCGTCGGCCATCGGCCAAGCATGCCGCCGCAGGTGCGGGCGAGAGGAGTCGAACCTCCAAGGGCCTACGGCCCACCGGGACCTAACCCGGCGCGTCTGCCAATTCCGCCACGCCCGCGCGGTCACGGCGAAGCGTAACCGCGCGGGCGGAGGCTGCTCTCAGGCGCGAGCCGAGACCGCACCCTCCGTGATCCGCATCTCGGCGATCTCGAATGCTTCGAAGGCAGGGTTCGGGAACCCGGCAGCGGCGATCGACGCGCGCACCTCAGGATCCTCGGCCATCGCGTGCCTTCCTTCCTCGTGCTCCCAGATGTTGATCGCGAGGATCCCGTCGGGCGTCCGGGCGACGATCGTCGCGAGCCCGCCGTGCTGCGGAGCAATCCGCTCCCCGACGGGGATCAGGTGCTCCCGCATCTTGGCAACCAACTCATCGGTGTCGCCGGTGATCCTCATCATCGAGACGACGGCCACTGTCCACCTCCTGTTTGGGGTAAGACCTCCGCGCGAACCTATCGCCGCCTCTCTTATGGCTGTTAACGTAATGGCCGCTTGAATAAGCAAGCGACCAACCCGTTCCGCTTCGGCGCGCTCGCCCTGGGTGCGGCGTTCACCGATCGCCAGGCAGAACTGCGCGAGCTCGTCGCCGAGCTCCAAAACGGCCAGGACGTGCTCGTCTACGCCCCACGCCGCTACGGCAAGTCCTCGCTCGTGCTGCGGGCCGCCGGCCGCGCAGAGCGCGAGGGAGCACTCGTCGGATACGTCGACCTGCTGAAAGTCACGAGCAAGGAGCGATTCGCCGCCGCTCTCGCGCGGACGATCCACCGCGATCTCGACACCGCGTCCGGCCGCGCGTACGAGCGGGCGGCGGAGCTGTTTCGTGGCCTGCGCGTCGTGCCGTCGATGGAGGTCGACCCACTCGACGGCTCGCTGGCCTTCAGCTTCCGCGCGACTCGCCGCCGAACAGACATCGACGACACGATCGAGTCGCTGCTCGAGCTGCTCGGCCGGATCGCGGCCGAGCGGCACCGGCGCGTCGTCATGATCTTCGACGAGTTCCAGGAGATCGTCGAGCTGGACCGCCGCTACCCCAACCTCCTGCGCGCCGTGTTCCAGGCGCAGCCCGAGGTCGCACACGTCTACCTCGGGAGCAAACGGCACGTCCTCGATCGCATCTTCGGCGACCGCAATGAGCCGTTCTGGCGCAGCGCGAAGAAGATGGAGATCGGCCTGATCCCGACGGGCCACTTCGCCCGTTTCGTCCGCTCACGCTTCGAGCGGACGGACAAGGGCATCACCGAGGCCGCCGTGGCACGGCTCCTCGAGCAGACATCGGGTCACCCCTACGCGACGCAAGAGCTCGCTCACGAGGTCTGGGAGCGAACGCCGTACGGCGCCTTCGCCTACGAGTCGGACGTCGACGCCGGCATCGAAAGCGTGCTCCGTGCCGAGCACAATCACCTCGAGCAGCTCTGGGCCGACGCTCCGCGCACCCAGCGGCGACTGCTGACCGCACTCGCGGCCGAGCCCACCATGTCGCCCTACGCCGAGGACTACCGAACGGCCCACGACCTTCCTCCCGCCCCGACACTCCAGTCGGCGTTGACGGCCCTCGTTCGCAAGGAGCTCGTCGGGCGACTCGAGGACGGGACGCTGGCAATCGTCGAGCCGTTCCTCGCCGCATGGGTGACGCGCGAGGCCGCCTGACTACTTCGTCGCGGTGAGCACCAGGGCGGCGAGCGCCACGGTGTACGGCGCGGCGCCGCCCAGTTGATCCGTGATGCGGAGAGCCACCTCGTGGGGATCTGCTCCACGCTCCGCCAGCTCGTGCGCCAGCGGCGACCCCGAGGCAAATCCGATCGCGAGGTCCCAGGCCGACGGGCTTTCGCCCTCGAGCCGGACGAACTCGATCCGCGGGTCGTCCCAGCCCGCCGCCTCGAAGTCGGCACGGACCCGATCGGGGTCGTGGTAGCCGTGCGGCACGGCGAGGAAGGTGGGCGGAGCGGCCGGGAAGAGCTCTTCGAGCGCAAGCTGGATCGCCCGGGCATGCGGATGATCGGCGACCGACTCCCAGACGCTCGCAATCAGCAGCCCGCCCGGCACGAGCACGCGCCGGGCCTCACGTAGCCCTCGAGCCTTGTCGGGCAGGAACATCAGCCCGAACTGGCAGACGACCACGTCGAAGGTTCGGTCGCCGAACGGCAGGGCCTGGGCGTCGGCGGACTCCCAGGTGATCCCTCGATCGGAGACGGCAGTACGCGCGTACTCGACCATCGGCTCGTTGAGGTCCGTGGCAACCAGCGAGGCCGACTCGGGAAGCGCCTCGCGGAGACGCCGCGTCGCCCGCCCGGTGCCGCAGGCGAGCTCGAGCACCCTGATGTCGTCCGCAGCAGGGATCCGGGCCGCAAGATCGGCCGCATACGGCTCGAAGAGGGCGGGTCCGAGGTACCGGTCGTAGTTCGCTGGGACGGTGCCGGAAAACGCCGCGTGGCTGCTCACGTTTGCCCTCCCGGGCCTCGGCGCCTCAAGCGACCGGCTGCAGATGCCGATGTTCCGGGTGTGGACGTTCCCCTGGACCTGAACACACACGCCCACCTGTTCCGGGATGCCGCGGTTCTGGTCGGTGTGTTCATCGTCGTCATCTGGCTGCTCTTCCGTTTCGCGAGTCGCTGAACCGCGACGAACCGGACCTCTCGCCGGTGGCTGCGCAGTGGCCCCGGCAGGAATCGAACCTGCGCACGGAGCTTCGAAGGCTCCCGCTCTGTCCTCTGAGCTACGGGGCCGGGCCGTCGTCAGCGTAGCGACGCCACCGGGCCGAGTTGCCTTCGACCATCAGGGTGGCAGAGGGGACTCGAACCCCCGACCACCGGGACCACAACCCGGGGCTCTACCAACTGAGCTACTGCCACCGTGCGCCAGCATCGTATCCGCGCCTGGGCGGAGCGTCGGCCCGACTACGATGGCCCCCCATGCGCCGGCCTGCCCTGCTCGCGCTCATCGTCGTCGTCGGCGCCGTTCTGCTCGCACGCAGCGCCGCGGCCCGTCCGGTGACGGCGTACTGCAACGCGCTGCAATTGACCGGACGGTTCACTGTTGTTCGAGGGAGCGCCGGTGCCGGCAACATCGTCTATGCGCTCGTCCTGCGCAACAACTCGCCGACGAGCTGCGCCGTCACCGGATTGCCCAGGGTGACGCTCCTCGGCCGACACGAGAAGACGCTGCCGACGCACGTCCGCGCCGCGTCACCGAACCAGCTGACGGCAGTGCTGGTCCAGCTGCCGCACGGAGCGTCGGCGCGCGCGACGGCTCGTTTCTCACCGGACATCCCAGGCCCGGGCGAGCCGCAGCGAGGGGCGTGCGAGCCGAAGGCGTACGGGCTTGCAGTGAACGACCCGGGCGGAGGCGTAACGGTCGCGCCGGTGCAGCCGCCGACCCCGGTGTGCGAACACGGCCAGCTGCAGTTCAAGGCGTACACGCGGGCACCGTGAGCGTGTCGGCGCGTCAGGCGGCCGTAAAGATGCCCTGCAGCCGCTCGACCGCGGCCGGCACGAGCCGGTAGAACGCCCACGTCCCTCGGCGCTCCGCTTCGACGAGGCCGGCATCGCGGAGAATGCGCAGGTGATGTGAAACCGTCGGCTGCGAGAGGTCGAAGGCGGCCGTCAGGTCGCAGACGCAGCACTCCGTCGCCGCGAGCCGGTTGACGATCGCCACACGCGTCGGGTCGGCGAGCGCCTTGAACGTCCCGGCGAGATCCGCCGCGGCGCCGGGCGACATCACCGGAGTGTCAGGGCCGCAACACAGCGGCTGGAGGACGGGCAGTGTCTTCATTGACGTTTGTCAATATACCGGCTACCGTCCTCTCCATCGAAGATCATCGATGAAGGAGGTGAGCGATGCGCCTCGCGACAGGCTGCGACTGCGGCGCCGACTGCGACTGCGGTTCCGATTGCGACTGCGGCTGCTGCTGACGCCGGGTCGAGGCGGGGCCGGCGTCGAGCAGCGACATTCGATGGGCGACGCCGGCCCTCGAATCGGTGGAAGCACGCAGTGCCGGTTCGTACTTTCGTGCGATTCGCGAACAGCCGGACAGGGTTACCGTCGACGAGAGCAAGTGGCGATCGCGAAGGGAGCGGTCCCATGGGTAATCCCAACCTCGCCGGCCGCGCCGGCCGCTGGAGTACCAGGCACTGGAAGACCGCCGCGTTCGGCTGGCTTGCGCTTGCCGTCGGCTGCGTCGTGGTAGGTGGCGCCGTCGGGAGCCGCCAGATGAAGCCGTGGGCCTTCGCCAACGGCGACTCGCGGCGTGCCGAGCAGATCCTCGATCAGGCCAACTTCAGTGTTCCCGCCCAGGAGAGCGTGCTCGTGCAATCGCAGAGCGCCACCGTCGACGAGGCCGCGTTCACCTCCGCGATCGGGGGTGTCGTCCAGACCCTCTCCGAGCTCCCGAACGTCGAGCGCATCACCTCGCCGGTCAACTATCCGAACGCAGGACTGATCTCGCGCGATCGTCACTCCGCTCTGGTCGAGTTCTCGATCAAGGGCAAGGCGGACGACGCCAAGGACAAGATCGCCCCGATCCTTGCCGCCGTCGGCAACGTCCAGGCGGGCTTTCCGGGTGTCCTCGTCGAGGAGTTCGGCCAGGCCTCGTCTCAGTACGAGCTCGACCAGCGATTCGCCGGTGACATGAACCGGGCCGAGCTGACGTCGCTTCCTTTGACGATCGGGATCCTGATCGTCGCGTTCGGTGCGCTGGTCGCTGCAGGCCTTCCGGTACTGCTGGCGTTCGCGGCCGTCCTCGCCGCCACGGGCCTCAACAACCTGGTCAGCCACGTCGTCCCGACCGACGCGCAAACGCTCGCGGCGGTCATCTTGATGATCGGTATGGCGGTCGGGATCGACTATTCGCTGTTCTATCTGCGCCGCGAGCGCGAGGAGCGTCGCGGGGGCCTCGATCCGCACCAGGCGCTGCTCCGCACGGCGCGCACGTCAGGGCAGGCGGTACTGATCTCCGGCGCGACCGTGCTGATCGCGATGGCCGGGATGTTCGTCTCGGGCAACTCGCTGTTCGACACGATCGGCATCGGGACGATGATCGTCGTCCTCGCGGCGATGATCGGCTCGCTCACCGTCCTCCCCGCTCTCCTGCATCGTCTGGGAGACAAGGTCGACAAGGGCCGGATCCCGCTCATCCGCAGCCGCCCGAGCGACGACGGGCGGTGGGGGCGGTTCATCGCGGCGGTGCTCCGCCGCCCGGTGATCGCGGTGGTGCTCTCGGCAGGTGGACTGCTCCTGCTCGCCATGCCGGCCGTGTCGATGCACACGAAGCTGCCGAACCTGACCGACCTTCCGCACGATCTGAAGATCGTTCGAACCTACGAGCGGATCCAGCGCGCCTTCCCGGGCTCGCAGACACCGGCGGTGGTCGTGGTCAAGGCGCCGAACGTGGAGACACCGGCGATGCAGCGCGCGTATGCCCTCTTCCGACGGCGCGCGCTGGCGACGGGTGAGCTGTTCGCGCCGTTCACCGTCACCGTCAACCCGGACCATACGGTCGCGCGGATCGACTTCGCGATCGCGGGGAACGGCGACAACGCAGCCTCGGTGGGAGCCCTGCACACGCTGCGGGATTCGGTCATCCCGCCGATCGCCGACAAGCTGCCCGATACCGTCGTCGCGGTCACCGGAGTCACCGCCGGCACGTACGACTTCAACCACCAGATGCGTGCCCGGCTGCCCTACGTCTTCCTGTTCGTGCTCGGCCTCGCGTTCACGTTGCTGCTGCTCACGTTCCGGTCGATCGTGATCGCCGCGACCGCGGTCGTCCTCAACCTCCTGTCCGTCGGCGCCGCTTACGGCATCCTCGTCGCCGTCTTCCAGCGCGGCTGGTTCGCCGGGCCGCTCGGCTTCCAGACGAACGGCGCCATCGTCAGCTGGCTGCCGCTCTTCCTGTTCGTCGTCCTGTTCGGTCTGTCGATGGACTACCACGTGTTCATCTTGAGCCGCATCAAGGAGCTCCACGACGCCGGCGCGACGACCGAGGATGCGATCCGGCTCGGAATCACGCGCACTGCCGGCACGGTCACGAGCGCGGCGATCATCATGGTCGCCGTCTTCGGCCTCTTCGCGACGCTGAGCATGATCATGATGCAGCAGATGGGCTTCGGCCTCGCCGTCGCCGTCCTGATCGACGCGACCGTGATCCGCGCCGTCCTGGTACCCGCGACGATGAAGCTCCTCGGCGAGTGGAACTGGTACCTGCCGGGCTGGCTCGCCTGGCTTCCGGGCCTTTCCGCCGAAGGGCCCGTCTCGGATGCGCCCGGGAGGATTCGAACCCCCGACCAACGGCTTAGAAGGCCGCCGCTCTTCCACTGAGCTACGGGCGCCTAGCCTTGGAAGCGTAGCCCCGCTAACTTCTGGAGCCGAAGTCGGTGGTGATGATCGTGACCGGGCGGTCGTGGTAGACGCCACCGGCGCGGTCGACGTGAACCGCAGCGATGCCGATCTCGTGCCACGAGTCGTCGAGGATGTTCGCCCGGTGCTCGGGAGAGCTCATCCACGCAGCAAGCGCCTGAGACGCGTCGATGTCGGGCGACGACCAGAGCAGGTTCTCCCCGACCGTCCAGGCCCCGCTACGCGGAGGCGCGTACCAGCGCTCGATGCGCTTCCAGAAGACGGAGCCGTCGGCCGAATCATGCGAGAAATAGCCCTCTGCGGCGAGCTCACGAGAGTGGACCAAGGCCGCCGCAGACAAGCCGGCGCTCAGATGGAGAGGCCTGAGGCCGTGCGCGACGCGGATCGCGTTCAACCGGCCGAGGACGCCGGCGTCGAGCGCCGCGACTGCCTGCTGCCGTTGCGCCGGCGCCGGCAGCGCGACAGGCGCAGCTGCCCCGCCGACCAGCGAGACGAACAGGACGAGACCAAGCACCCGCGCAACCACCTCTCTCACCTTCAGCGCGAACCGGCCCGGGGCATCACCCGAACGAGGGAACTCGCGATACGTGACCCGCATTGTTACGGTCTCGTCATGAGCCTCCGCGCCTCGCCCGCAGTCGAGCATGTCGCGCTCCCGGGCGGCGGGACCGTCACTGTCTGGGTCGGTGTCCCCGACGATCCGTACATCGATGACAAGTCGCAGCTGACGACGGTCGACGTGCAGCTGCGCGAAGGGCGGTCGGTACTCGCGAGCGTCTCGACTGTGCTGGAGCCCGACGACGTGTCACAGGGTGTCGCGCTGGCGCGCGAGGTGCGCGCCGCGCTTGAGGCAGGCGAGATCGGCCTGCACGCGCACGACCTCGAGCCGTTCGCCGACCGCCTCCGCTGAAACAAGCGCCGGGACGTTCTCGACCCGGCGAGTCGTTTGACCTATCCATGAGTGGCCGGCGCGATCTCGGTGTCCTGCACGGAAGCGCGCTCTACCTCGGTGCGCTCATCGGCCCCGGCCTGCTGCTGATCCCCGCACTCGCAGTACAACGGGCAGGTGCCGCCTCGATCATCGCCTGGGCCGGACTGCTCGCTCTGTCTGCACCGCTCGCGATCACGTTCGCCGCGCTGGGCGTGCGGCATCCCGTCGCCGGCGGTGTGTCCACCTACGTGCGCGAAGGGCTCGGGGACGATGCAGCCGCGGTGACCGGCGGCTGGTTCCTCGCGGCAGTTCTGATCGGCGCACCGGCGGTGTCGCTGATCGGCGGTTACTACGTCGCCGCGCTCACCGGGTCGGGGACGGTCGTCGCGACAAGCGTCGGCCTGGCCATGTTCCTCACGGTTCTCGCGGCGAACGTGCTCGGGCTCCGTGTCTCGGCCGGTTTCCAACTTGCCCTCTCGTCGGTGCTGATCGTCGTCGTGGCGCTGGCGGTGGCTGTCGCGCTGCCGTCACGCGGCGGCGACCACTGGTCTCCGTTCGCCCCGCACGGCTGGTGGGCGATCGGGACCGCGGCGAACATCCTCGTCTGGCTGTTCATCGGCTGGGAGGCGGTCGCGCAGCTCGCCGGCGACTTCCGCCGACCAGAGGTCGAGCTGCCGCGGGCGATGGCGATCGCGTTCGTCACCATCGCCTTCCTGTACCTGGGCTTGGCCGTCGCGACAATCGGTGTCACGTACGGCACGGGCTCGCGTGTGCCGCTCGCCGACCTGATCTCCGTCGGGTTCGGTCGGATCGGCCGGGATGCGACAGCCGTGCTCGCAGTCGCGCTCACGATGGGGACGATGAACGTCTACACAGGTGCCGCCGCCAAGCTCGCGGCCTCGATGGCAGCGGACGGCGCACTGCCACGATGGCTGGCGGGGGACGCCGAACGCAGCGTGCCCCGGCGGCCGCTCGCCGTCATCTCGCCGGTCGTGATCGTCATCCTTGCCGGGCTCGCCGCCGGCGTCGCGAGCACGGACGACCTCGTGCGCGCGACCTCCGCCCTGTTCATCGCCGTGTATGTCCTCGCTCTCGCCTCGGCAGCGCGAATCCTCGAAGGCCGCGTACGCGCCGCCGCGATTGTCTCGCTGGTCGCGACGTGTGTCCTCGGTGTCTTCTCGACGTGGTTCCTGGTCGTCCCGGTCGTCGTCGCCCTGCTGTCGCTTGCACTGCGGCGGCAGCTCCGCCCCGGTTCGGCACGCCGTCTGCGCAAGTCCAACCGGCCGACGAACCTATCGACATCGGGACGGTCGGATTCGAACCGACGGCTTCCGCCTCCCAAAGGCGGCGCTCTACCAGGCTGAGCTACGTCCCGTTCAGGTCTGAGTGTAGGCGCGCCGGCCGCCGGCGCCGCGGACGATCAGAGCTGCCACTCGCCGTGTCGCAGGATCGGTACGACTTCGCCCCGCTCATCGATGCCGTCGACCTCGAGCTCCTTCGAGCCGATCATGAAGTCCGTGTGGATCGACGAATGGTTGAGGCCGCGCGCGCTCCGCTCTTCGGGCGAAAGCCCCTCCGCCCACGGGACCGCATCGATGATCGACGCGCCGAGTGCGATGTGCGACGACGCGTTCTCGTCGAAGAGCGTCTCATAGAACACGAGCCCAGTCTTGCCGACACGCGAGTCGGCGTCCACGAGCGCGACCTCGCCGAGGCGCGCCGCACCTTCGTCCGTGGCGACGTGCGTCCGCATGACGTCCTCTCCGGTGGCTGCCCGAACGTCGACGGCGCGTCCTCCCTCGAACCGCACGGTGAGGTCGCGAACGATCGTCCCCTGGATCTGAAGCGGCAGCGTCGAGCGGACGACGCCCTCGACGCGACGCGCGTCGGGCGCCGTGAAGACCTCCTCGGTCGGCATGTTCGCGACGTGCTCGATCCCGCGTGACACGTCGAGCGCCGCTTTCCATTGGGACTCGCGATGCAGGCCGATCGTAAGGTCGGTGCCGGGTCCTCTGTAGCGCAGGTGGTCGAAGCGCCGTTGATTGAGCCCGTCGGCACGGCGCTGCAGGCTCGCGATGTGCTCGCGCCAGGCGGCAACCGGATCCGGCTCGTCGAGCCGGACGGCAGTCTCGACCGCCGCCCACAGTCGTTCGACGTCGGGCTCGCCGAACACGGTCTGCGCCCATCCTTCGTTCGGGTAGGGGACGATCGTCCAGTTGGAGAGGCCGTCGGTGAGCTTCAGCGACTCCTCGCCGAGCTCGCGCATGCGAGCCCTGCCGACCCGGCCGCCGTCGAGATCTGCGAACAGCTCGGGCTCCGGGTTGCCCGTGATCGAGACGAGCGCGCCGCCCGTTTCGCCGATGTGACGGATGCGCTCGACGAGCCAGGGGGGTGAGAAGCCGAGAGCCTCGTCCGAGGCGTATTCGATGTAGGCACGGCGGACGTGCTGGTCGCTGTAGTAGACGTCGACGTACCGCGCTCCGGCCGCATACGCCTCTTTCGCAACGGCACGAACGAGCGGTGCGTGCTCGGCCAGGGCGTTGACAGCGAGCGTCTGCCCGGGTTGGAGGTTGCAGCCGACCTGGACTGTCAGCCGCGCCAGCGCTTGGATTCTGTCTGCACGGTCCGGCACGGCCGGACAGACTAGCCGTCTCGATCCGCCCTAGACTGACGCGCCGTGAGACGGTTCGCCCTCGGAGCGCTGCTCGCCGCCGGAGTGCTGGCCGGCTGCGGCAAGCACACGCCGAACTACTCGCTGGCGAAGTCGTCCGCGTGCCTCCACCAGGACGGCGTGGAGCTCGGAGGACAACTCGATTTCGTCGCGACGACGGCGACCGGCGGCGCCGTGCGGGTGCGGCTACGCGACAACTCCCTGACGCTCGTGTTCGGCGAGACCCAGAGCGATGCCGACAACATCGACGCCGCGTACCGCCGCTTTCACGCGAGCAACGTCGGGATCGACGACGTCCTCCGCCGTCAGGGAAACGCGGTGATGCTCTGGCAGCAGCACCCGAGTGACGAGGATCTCGCGACGATCACCGGCTGCCTCAAATAGGTGAGGTGTAAGGTCGCCACACTTCACGAAAGGAGGCAGCCCCACATGCAGTACCTCATCGTTGGTCAGCACCCACCCGATCTGTGTCCGTCAGCCAACAAGACCGTTCGGACACTCTCGCAGGAGGGTGCCCAACAGATACCCGCCCTCGCTGAGAAGCTGGGCGTCAAACTGCTGGCGACATACGTACCGATGAACAACCACATGGTCTTCGCCGCCGTCGAGGCGGACGACATGAGCTCGGTGCGGGAGTTCGCGTTCCAAAGCAGGCTCGGTCAATGGAACACGATCGAGATCTACCAGACCTCGACTCTTGAAGAGGCCCTGACAAAGGTCAACGAGCTCCCGACGATCTACTAGAACCTCGGGTGCGAGTTCATCGGGGCTCTCCCAGCAACCGATGCTCGCTTGATCTAACCCATTCTCGCTCGAGCCGCTCAACAGGGAGGACGTTGGGCGGCTCACGCCGGGCGCTCCTTCGGCCAAGGCTCGAACATGCTCGGTTCACGGCGGCTAGATGACGTGCCTACACACGTTGTGAACGGCTGAGGGTTCTATCCGGCCCTCCTTCGAGGCTGTGGGTCTGCCAGGACTCACGCTCGAAGGAGGGCTCGGATGTCGTTTCACCGTAACGCGAAGCTCGGATTGGCTGGCCGCTACGCGCTGGTGGGCGCGGTCGAGGGCGGGATGACGCTGAAGCAGGCTGCGGCCGCCTTCCGGGTGTCGCCCGCGACGGCGCATCGCTGGTGGCACCGCTGGCTCGAGGCGACCGAGGAGGCGCGGGCGACGTTGTCGTGCCTGTTTGACCGCTCGAGCCGTCCGCGTCGCTCGCCGCGGCAGCTCCCGCCGGAGCTCGCCGAGACGATCTGCGCCTGCCGCCGTCAGACGGGCTGGGGGCCACGGCTGGTCGCCGACGCAACCGGCTTTTGCCACTCGACCGTTTGGAAGGTGCTGAAGCGGGCGGGCATCTCACGGCCGCCGCGGCCGCTGCGGGAGCCGGCCAACCGCTACGAGTGGCCCTGCCCCGGCGACCTGTTGCACATGGACACCAGTGAGTACGTGCGCTTCCAGCGGCCGGGCCACCGGGTCACCGGCGACCGGCGAAGCCAGGACCGCCAGCGCCGCGACGGCGTCGACATCGTGCACGCGATCGTCGACGACCACTCCCGGCTCGCCTACGCCGAGATCCACGACGACCAACGCGCGGTGACCGTGGTCGCCTTCCTCGAACGCGCCCTCACCTTCTACGCCGAGCACGGCATCACCGCGAAGCGACTGATGACGGACAACGGCTGGCAGTACGCACGAAGCCGCGACCTGCGACGACTACTCGAGCGACGCCAGATCCGACACCTCAAGACCCAGCCCTACCGGCCACGCACCAACGGCAAGGTCGAGCGCTTCCACCAGACGATGGCGCACGAGTGGGCCCACGGACTCGTCTACCGCACACACCACGACAGAGCAGCCGCCCTGCCACACTGGCTCAACCACTACAACAACCGGCGACCGCACAGCTCGATCGGCAGGCCGACCCCCGATCAGCCGCGTTCACAACGTCCGTGGGCAGGACAACTAGAGGCCTGACGTGAAACTCACGCGCCCACGGCTGGTGCGCCAGACACGGCGCGGCTCGGCCCGGTCGGGCTCGCCCGTAGCCACCGCTACGGGCTACGCCCGCCCCGTCCAATCCGCTTGGTCTGACGCATCCCCGCGGACACGTCGTTCCACCTCAAACCTCTAGTAAGACCCCTCCTCCCAGAAGAACTGGCGAAACCAGTACGCGAACACGGCGAACAGCACGACCGCCTGCTCTGCAGCCATCGTCATGCCGGCGAGCTCCTGGTCGGCGAGCGGGCTCAACCCGAACACCCGCGGCCGTGCCGCGACGTAGAACGGGTACACGGGCTTCGGTACGAGCGCGAGCAGCAATCCGAGCGGTGAGGCGAGGACGAACGCCGCGAACGCATACCCGGCTCGGAGACCTGACGGCCACCGCCGCGGGACGTCCTGGAAGAGCGGCCACCAGAAGAGGAGGCCCGTCGCGAAGTAGCACGCGTGCTCGATGTGGATCAACCATGACTGGTGATGCAGCGCCGCCTGATAGACGACCGGGATGTGCCACACGAAGTAGTTGACGAGCCACAGCGGCAACGCAACCGCCGGATGGGTCAGGAGGCGCCATCCCCGAACGCGGGACACCGCGACTGCCATCGGCTGGGAGATGCCGAGCACGGCGAGCAGCGGCGCCCACTCCGCGAGGATCACGTTCTGCAGCAGGTGTGCGGTCAGGAGGTAGTGGAGCCCGAGGTGGTGAACCGGCGTCCAGAAGGCGACGGCGAGCAACGCCATCGATCCGGCGAAGCACGCAATGCGCCAACGCGGCGCTCCGACCCGGCCGACCGCAAACAGGTACAGCAGCGACAGGACAGGGATGACGACAGTCGTGTCGACGTCGGCCTGCCACGCGTACGGCGAATGCGTCTGCGCGAGCAGCACGAGGCGCAGACTAAAGAGCCGCGCACGAGCCGCTAACGTGGCGGTTTCCGCGGGTGTAGCTCAATGGTAGAGCCCCAGCCTTCCAAGCTGGTCATGCGGGTTCGATTCCCGCCACCCGCTTGCACTCGCAGAGCCAAACAGGAGGGGCCTTGCGGCCCCTCCGTCGTGTCTAGGTCAGAACTGAGTCAGGATTGAGAGGGGCTACTCGCCAACCCGGCCGAAGGCCGCGCCGATGACGTCGCCCATGTCGTGCGCTCCGCGTGCGTTGAACTGCGCCGCGTAGGTGTCGAGGGTCGTGCTGACCTTCGCGTGCCCGAGCACCGTCGAGACCCTGACGACATCGACTCCGGCCGCGATCAGCGCCGACGCGAACGTGTGCCCGAAACTCAAATCAACCGTGAACGGGATCCCCGACCCGGCACCCTCAGTCTCCTTCAACGCCATTCCCGACCCCCATCTCCGTCTCCTGCACATACAGCCGAAGCGCCCTCCGAGCCTCAGCCGCCAACGTCCGATCCGCCGACTTCGCCAGCACCGCCAGCCGCTCATGCAACTGCCAGGCGATCGGAGTCGAAAGCACCGTGTCGAACAGCTTCATGCAACCAACCATAAAGACCCGATCGGACGGACTCGCAACCAACAGGTTGCTTGATTCCGGCCACACCACACCGACCCGCACGCTGGGATCAGACCTGCGCGGGTCGCAGCCGCCTTAACAAGCCTACGATTGGTGCATGAGCGACGGCGGCGTCGTCGAGCGCGAGGATGTGCGCGTCCTGTTCAGGCGAACGAGCGACGAGCAAGAAGCGATCACGCGCACCTGGGCTGAGGTCGAGAACGCTGTTGGATCACTTCGCGGAAGGAAGTTCTACGGCGTCATCGACCCCGGGACCAACGAGTATCGGGTCTGCGTGCAGTGGCAGGAGGGCGATGATGCCGAGGCACTCGGGCTGGAGGATGGGGCCATCCCTGGCGGCAGGTATGCCCGTAAACGGCTGCAGGGAGAGCCGCCTGCGGTGTACGGGTTGATCCAGCCGTCCTTCGAGCGCCTGGCCCAGCGACCCGACCGTGATCCGTCCCGGCCCGAGATCGAGTTCTACCGTCGCCACGATCTGATCGACCTCCTGTTGCCGGTGACGTAGGCGAGTTTTCGGGCTAAGCGACGGCCGAGTGGGCCAGTGTTCCGCGATGCCCCCTGAGCGCGAACGATCGACGGCGTTCCGTTGCGGAGGAGCGGCTGCGTCTTCGCGCATTCGACGTGAATGAGAACTCTTGCGGCACGAGTTCCGGTGCGCGGAGCTTCAGCCACCTACCGGACTTGGACGACCGCCCACTCAAGCTCGTCGCGAACCGCGATCTCACGTCCGCAGATCCGACACGTCGTCACCGGGGCGGACGTTCCTCATCCGGATGTCTTTTGGCGGAGCGAATTGATCAGGTAGATCTCGGGGCCTATGGCGCTGCCGGAGTTCGACGCGACGGTGATGATCTCGTCCGTGCCGGGATCCCACGTCAGGGCGGCCGAGTTGCCTGGGTTGTTCCCGTAGAACCCGATGAGGAGATGGTCGTATCTGAGGACGTTAATGCCGGGCCCCCAGGCCGGCATTCCAGACGAGGTGGCGGTGACGCTCGGGTCGGTGAAGCGGTTGCTGTCGAAGAGGCCGAAGCTCAGCCGGTTGAGGTAAGTCTGCGTCAACGGGCCGCGTCCGAAGATGGTCGCGAGTGTCGCCCGGTTGAGGATCTTCGGTCGGACGAAGTTCCAGTAGGCGAACCGGGCCAGGTCTGTGGCGGTCGATTCGACAGCGGCCGAAGCAAGCGCCTGCGATCCGTTGAAGTCCGTCGGGATCCGGCCCGAGTATGGCGTCGCGTGCTGCCCGTCGGGCGGCGTCAAGCCTTCCTTTACGTCGGTGTTGTGCATCCCGAGCGGCTTGAAGACGAGGTCGGACATGACCTGGGTGTAGGGCTTGTGCATGACTCGTTCGAGCAGGACGGCGAGGATGAAGTAGTCGCTGTTCAGCGGGTCGAGGAGCTTGCGGGAGCGTGGTACGGGGCCGTAGCTGTCGATAGACCGGAGCACCTGCTGTTCGGAGAGGTGCTGCGCCGAGGGGAACTTCCATTGCGGCGCGTTGTCGTAGGTCTGGTAGTGCGTGTTCCCGATCAGCAGGTCGCCGACGGTGATCTGGTGGACGCCGAACAGCTCGCTCGGCGAGAACCAATGGTCGATCGTCTCGTCGAATCCAATCTGGTGTCGCTGGATGAGCGTCCAGACGGCGCTCGCGGTCAGCGTCTTCGAGATGCTCGCGACCCCGTACCGCGTGGACGAGTCGGCGTGTGCCTTCGTGGCGAGATTGCGTGAGCCGACGGTGTGTTGGAAGAAGCCGCAGCGCGGGCTGAACACCGCCGCTTGGACGCTGATCGAGTCGGGATTCAGCGCCAGCTCCGAGTCGACGATCTGCGACAGGGACGAAGACGTGGCGCAACCCGTCCGGGCCCAGCCGTGGGCGATGACACTGTCGAACTTGTCTGTTGACGCCGACGCGGCCGCAAAGTGGAGCGACGCTGCGACCGCCACGATGAGGGCAAGCACGGTGACTCCGATCAGACCGAGCCTACGGGTACCGCCGCCGACCGCCTTCATTGGGATCTGCCTCCTACGCCTGCCCCGACGCACCCCGGCGTCCGACCCTACGTCGCTTGCGCGGCCTGGGTCAATGTGCCACCACCTGCTGCGATACGGGCGGAACGTTCCGTTAGTGGTGTCGTCGAGGTCGTGTCTGCGTTGAAACGACCCGATCTGAATCGAGCGGCTCGCCTGCGCGACCGTCCTCTCACTCGATCCGCCGACCTTCCAGCCGCCGCCGATCACCTACGTTCCCGACGGGCAGTCATCAAAGCCGCCGAGCTTTTAACACCACGCTCGGGCGACCAGCCCGCTGAATCCGGCACGGGCACCCGCGGTTTTTCGACACAGGCACAGATCCGGGCGTTGGCAATCAGACCAGAGCCGGTCGCAGCCCGCTTAACACCGCCGGTCGCCGCCGAACTCTCGAACCGCAACACCGAACCCGACGCGTCTTTGCAACGGACGCGAAGATTCGGACGTTCGGTGTTCATGCTGGTCGAGCCTGGGGCGTGTTCAGGGGCTGGGCCGCGTCGGACGCTCCCACGTCGTAAGTTCTTGTTCCCCCATAACTAACAGGTGGCGGGACGCCACCCGGTACATAGGTGGCGGGACGCCACCCGTACATAGGTGGCGGGACGCCACCCGTACATAGGTGGCGTGACGCGCCGACCTCGGCTCGTGATGCGCCCTACCAGATAGGTGGCGTCTCGCGCACTCCACCACCACGGCTGGCTGGCGATCGTCTGACCGACCCGAGCATGCTCGCAATCACGTCCAATCAATCGGAGTGACCAGCAAAGCAAGCAACCAAGCCAAGCCAGGACGATCAGTGCTGGAGCTTGCATGGAGTCTGCAACGCTCCCGACGTCTAGCAAACCCGCATGAATACAAGGCTTTTACCTGACCTGCTCACGCTTCGCGCACACTTCCAGGCTTCTAGGTAGAGCAAACTGGAGTTTTTACAAGCACTTTCGGGGAAACTGCGGGCTGGTGCGGCCAGTTGCGCTTCGAAGGCGCAGGCGTACACTCGACAGCGGGTCAGCGCCCACAACAGGGAGGTAGGCAGCGATGGCATCAATCGGACCCGTCCAGCTGACAATTTCAGTGAACGTGCCGGTGGCAGGCGATGCGCTTGTCTACGTGAGCTACGAGATCACGCATACGCTGGACGACATCCAGGCCGGACGGGACCTACCGGGAGCTTGTGCAACTGTTCAGTGAGGGCCGACGCATCGGGGAGCCCGGTGTTGAGCATCCCGTCACCGGCGGCACCATGTGGGACGGCACCGTCGTGTTCACATCGGATGCCGTGGCCTACGAACAGGGACGGGAGCTAACTCTTCCGCTGTCGGCTCTCAGTCAGAGTGACACCCCTTTGCAACCGGACGCAATCCGGGCGCGCGTCACGCTGACGCCGCTTCCCCCGACGGCGCCATCTAGAGAGAGCAACGTGGTGGAACTCGGCCAGCCACCCGTAATTGTAGAAGCTTAATCGCCCAGCCTTCTAATTGTTTGACAGACATAGCTCGGTCGCGGGGGCCGCATCGACGTCTCGTTGGTTGTGCGGTCCCCCTACGGATAGGCCCGCGCAACCAGCTCATGTAGCCCACTGGTTCCAGCGTGCACGAGGGCGGCTCTTTGTGCGGCGCTACCCAGGTCAGAGCCAGGTCAGGATTCTCTGACCCGCGGTGCCCTGCGAGGCCCAACCGCAAGCCCGGGTTTCGCTTAAAAGCACGTGCAGCCTGCCGCTGCTCGCTTATGTCGTCACCTTCCAAGCTGGTCATGCGGGTTCGATTCCCGCCACCCGCTTCACTAAGACCCGAAGCCTGCGCCGGTTCACCGGACCCTTCCTCCCCGCTCGCCACCTCGTAACCCACGCGACCGCACGTGCATGGGAGCGTCGTGTCCAATCGAACACTCCGAAAGGGGACGCGCATGAAGCTCCGTCTGCTCATCGCGGCGTGCGGGCTCGCAACGCTCGTCGCTGCCGCATCGGGAATTGCGGCCCTGTCCGACGACAACACGATCCTGGATGGCCGCGCCGTACTTCCGGCCGACACGTTCGCACCCGGGCCGCCGTCCGGCGCCGCGATCACTGCCGCGAACGGCCGGACGCCGCCGTTCCCGAGCCAGCCGGTCCAGGGGATCTCGGCGGTTCTACCTGCCGACCATGGCGCGTTCTGGGTGATGGAGGACAACGGCTACGGCACCAAGGCGAACTCCGCGGACTTCCTCCTCCGGGTGTACCGCGTGACGCCGCACTTCGACAATATCTTGCGGATCCCGGTCCGCGGCCAGGGCGGCGTCTCGGTCGGGGACTTCATCTCCCTCCGAGATCCCGGCCCACAAGGTCCAGTGGCCGATCGTGAACCAGAACACGACCGACCGGTTGCTGACCGGTGCCGACTTCGACATCGAATCGTTCCGACGCGCCGCCGACGGCACGCTCTGGTTCGGGGAGGAGTTCGGGCCGTTCCTGCTCCACACGAGCGACTCGGGAGAGCTCCTCGAGGCACCGATTCCGCTTCCCGGCGTCAAGTCGCCGGACAATCCGACGCTCGCCCACGGGGAGGCCCCGACGCTCGGGTCGAGCAGGGGCTTCGAGGGCATGGCGATCTCGCAGGACGGCGAGACGCTCTATCCGATGCTCGAGGGCCCGCTCCTGGCCGATCCGAACCAGAGCCGACGGATCATCAGCGAGTACTCGATCACCCAGCATCGCTACACCGGCCGGACGTGGTCGTACAAGGTCGACGCGCCGGCCAACTCGATCGGCGATTACACGCAGCTCGACGGCCATCGCTTCCTCGTGATCGAACGCGATCAGAACCAGGGGGCCACGGCGGCGCTCAAGCGAATCTACGAAGTCGACTTCAACGACGTCGACAGCAACGGTTTCCTCGTCAAGAAAGAGGTCGTCGACCTGCTCGACATTGCTGATCCGGCGAAGATCTCGCTGCCGGCACAGCCGGGAGACATCGGCCTCGGCAATCCCTTCTCGATGCCGTTCGTGACCATCGAGAGCGTTCTCCCGCTTCCGTTCGGGCGCCTGCTCGTGATCAACGACAACAACTATCCGTTCTCGACGGGCCGCAACCCGACTCAGCCAGACAACTCCGAGTTCGTCGTGCTGCATCCGCCAAAGCTGTAGACGCAGATCGTCATTCTGGGCCCGGAGGCAATGCCTTCGGGCCCAGCACTCCTATAACTGAGCCAGCTGAGCACGGAGCTCGGTCAGCTTCTCGCGCCGCAGCTCGTCTCGCTGCCCTTGCCGGACGCGGTCGAGCAGGTCGCGGACGAGCGGCGCGAGCTCGACGGGGTCGAACGGCTTCGTCACGTAGTCCACCCCTCCCAGGTCGATCCCGCGGGCGCGGTCGCGCAACTCGGCACGCGCGGTCAGGAACACGATCGGGATGTCGTCGGTCATCGGGTCGTCGAGCAGCGCCTCGGCGACGTGCCACCCGTCGAGGCCCGGCATCATCACGTCGAGCAGGATGACGTCGGGCTCGCCCTTGCGGGCCTCCTCGATACCGGACTCCCCGTCGCCGGCCTCGAGCACTCGCATTCCAGCCGCCTCGAGATTGACACGGCAGAGCAACCGGATCGGTGCCTCGTCGTCGATCACGAGCACGCTCGTCGTCACCATCGTCGTCAGCCCTATTCCCGCATAAGCGGCAGCTCGAACGCGAAGCGTGAGCCGCTCCCCTCCCGGGAGTCGACATGGATGCGACCACCCATCTCCCGCACCAGCCCCTGGGCGATGAAGAGACCCACACCCGTGCCTCGGCCGACGCCGGAACCCGCTTTCACGAATTTCTCGAAGATACGGTCAAGCTCGGACGCCGGTATGCCGGCGCCCTGATCGCTGACGGCGAGCTCGACCGCGTCGCCTGCGCGCCGGGCGGAGACGGTGACGGTTCCACCGTCCGGCGAGAACTTCACCGCATTCGAGACGAGCTGTTCGAGGACGTCGCGCAGCTTCACCGGGTCGGCACGGGCCGGCGGCATGTCGGCGGCGATCTCGGCGACGACCCGATGCCCGTTTTGACCCGAGACGCTCGCGCTCGCGACGAGCTCGGAAACCACTGCTCCCACGTCCGTCGGCTCGAGCGCGACGGCCAGATCTCCGGTCTCGATTCTCGCCACCTGGAGCAGCGCGTCGACGGTCGCGGTGAGCCGTTCCGCCTCCCGGGCGATGAAATCGAGGAAGGTGCGCCGGTCCTCCTCGGAAAAGGTGACATCGTCGCGGAGCAGCGTCTGCGCGAAACCGTAGATCGTGGTCAGCGGGGCCCGTAGCTCGAGCGAGACGCTCGAGACGAAACCGGACTTCATCTGCTCGACCGCGTACTCGGCCGAGATGTCCCGGAACGCGAAGATTCGCCCGGCGATCGCGCCCGCGGGATCGCGCATCACCGCCTCGGACAGCGCGAGCCAGACCTCCTCGCTGCCGCGCGAGATCGAGAGGAGCCGTGTCACGGTGGTCTCCTGGTCGGACTGGAGCTCTCGACGGAGGACCTCCCGAGGCAGCCTGCCCATCGCCTCGGCAGCGGGGACGCCGGTGATCTGCTCCGCCGCGTCGTTCCACAACACGGCACGTCCCTCGCGGTCGACGGCGACGATGCCGTCGGCGATGTTGGCGAGAATCGCCGCGCTCTGCTCACGCTCGATCGCGACGTGCTGGTAGAGCTCGGCGTTGACGAGAGCCACTGCCGCGTTTGCCGCCAGCGTCCCGAGCGCCTCCACCTCTTCCGGCCGCCACGGTCGCGACTCGAGCGAGTAGACCGACAGCACCCCGCGCGGCTCCTCTCCGCTGCCGGCGATCGGCACCCCGAGGTACCCGGTCAGACCGGACGCGAGCAAAGGATCTCCGGGGGCGTGACCCGTCGCGAAGGAGCCGTCGGCAAGGGCGATCGGAGCACGGGCCGCAAGGACGTCGCCGGCGACGCCGTCGGTCGACGGCGAGCGGACGTCGCGAACCGACTCGGCCGACTCGCCGGAAGCGGCGACGACGACGAGCTCGTCACCGTCGAGCATCGAGACGAGCGCCGCATCGGCGGTCAGCAATGCGCTCGCCGCACGCGCGGCCGCCTGGAGCACGGCCCCAGGCTCGAGCTCCGTCGTCAACGCGGCGGCCGCTCGTGCAAGCTGCTGGGACAGCGACCGCGCAGCGCGCTCGGCCTCGAACAGCCGGCTGCGCTCGAGCGCGCCGTGCGCTGCGGCCGCGACCTGCTGGGCAAGGCCGAGGTCGTCGGCAGTGAACACCCGCGGCTCGCGGAAACAGACGAGCACGAGTCCGCCGGCCCCGTCGGACACGGGGATCGCGAGCAGCGAGGCGATCGGGGACCGCTGCCACGCGTCACCGAACCGCTCGTCGCCCGCGACCGATGTTGCCGCCAGCACCTGGGCGGCCGCTCGCGCCTCGTCTAGAGCGGCCGGGACGTCGAGGGCGGCAACCTCCGCGGGCAGCCTGTACTCCCCCGCGACCGCCAGCCCCGAGGCAGTCGGGGCGAGGACGGCCGCGAAGTCGGCGCCGAGTGCCTCGGCGGCCGCCTGGGCCGCCGCATCGTAGGACTCGGCAAGCGATAGCGGCTCGCCGAGCAGCGATGCGATTCGAGAGAAGCCGCGCTCGAGCCCGGCCCGGCGCACGCTCGCCTCGAAGCTCTCCGCGTTGCGCAGCGCGAGAGCCGCCAGCGACGCGAATGCCCCGAGCAGCTCGACTTCGTCGTCGTCGAACCTACGCTCGCTGTCGCGGACGCCGACGCCGAGCACACCGAGCCACTCACCGGCCCAGACCATCGGCGCCTCGAGACCGAGCGCGAACACGTCGTAGGCCGCGTGCGGCAGGCGACCGACGACCCGATGTTCGTCGTCGGTCGTCCCCGAGACGCCCCCTTCGGGAACGAATTCGAGCCCGACCAGGCCCACGTCGAAACCGTGGACAGCGGCGCAGCGCAACACCCCCCGTTCGCGGTCGACCAGGTAGCAGTCGGCGGCGTCGACACGAAGGAGCGCAGTCACCTCTTCGACGAGTCGGAGCAGCACGGCGTCCAACGACAGCTCGCCCGTGACGACCTGCGCGGCGTGAAGCAGCGCCTGTTGCTGCTCGAGTCGCCGGGCGTTCTCATCCAGGAGCCGTGCAGTCTGCAGCGCCGAGCCGAGCTCGCGTGCCACCGCCTCGACGAGCAACAGGTCGGCGTCGCCGAGCTCGGGCACCCGCTCGACCACGAGGGTCGCGACCCGATCGCCTCGAGCCTCGACGGCGACTCCTGCATGAGGCCCGCCGCCCAGCACGACCTCGGCGCGGTCGAGGTTCAGCAAGCGGCGAAGCTCATCCGCAGCGAGTGCGGCGACGCGCTCCGGCTCGAGCTCGGCGCGCAGCCGCCTCGCGATCTCGGCAGCGGTCCGCTCTCGGCTGAGCGCCTCGGCCAGCGCCGCCGACGAACGGAGCCGCTCGAAGGCGAGCGCCGCTTCAGCGGCGACGGACTGGAGCAGTCCCAGCTCGTCGGCCGAGAACGCCCGGCGTTCGGAGATCGAGGCTGCGGTCAGCACACCGAGGACGCGCGCCTCCGCGAGCATCGGGACGAAGACACCGCTCTTCGCCCCGACCCGAGCGGTCAGCCGCCGGCTGACGAGCGGCGAGCCGACGATGTCGTACACGACGACCGGAGCCGCGTCGGAAACGGCGTTCGCGATGCCGGACGGCTCATGCTCGAGGTCCACACTGACCTCCGCCCACCACTCGGCTTCGCGCCCGTCGCGTTCGGCGTAGAGCCCAGAAGCAGTCGTGCCACCCGCGTCGACGAGGGTCACCGCTGCGAAGGCGACGTCCAGCAGCGCCGCCACGTGGCGGACGAGCGCACGCGCAATATCGACCTCGTCGCGCGCCCGCACGAGGTCCTCGGAGATCGCGGTGACCGCCTCGAGCTCGCGGTCGCGGACGGAGACGCGCTCCTCCGCCTCCAGCGTCCGGCCGACCCCGCCGGCGACCAGCCCGTGGTCACGCCAGCGCAGGAGCAGGAGGGCTGCAGGGACGATCGCCAGGACGATCGCGACCAGCGACAGCCAGACGTGGCCGACGACCGCTCGCTGCTCGCGAAGAACGAGCACCCCGAAGATCGCAGCCGCAGCCGCGACCGCCGGGAAGACGAGCACGACGCCCCAGTCGACCAGGTGGGCCCGCGTCCGGAGCCGCCAGAACTCCGGCAGCATCGCGCCCGCCACGGCCGCATACGACGCCGCGAGCAGGAACAGCGGAACCGCGTTGAAGAGCACCGCTTTGGTGGCGTCACTCATCAGGCAAAGAGGTCTGAGCGATCGTTGGTCCCTGAAAACGATGGAGCCCGCTGCTCGGGGGGACGATACAGCGGGCTCCTCGTGATCGCTCACCGCATGGCGTGGCCAAAGGCCGCGCCGCGGTTCGCATCGCCCAGTGAGAGGACGCTAACCCAGGCCACCCGTCGAGCGGAATAGGCCGTGCGGCCCATCTTTGCAAGCGAGGATACGATCCGGGCGTGGTCTCGAGAGTGCTTCTCGCCTCGCCGCGCGGCTACTGCGCCGGCGTCGAGCGGGCCGTCGAAACGGTCGAGAAGGCGCTCGACCTCTACGGGCCGCCGGTCTACGTCCGCAAGCAGATCGTCCACAACCTCCACGTCGTACGCGATCTCGAGGCCCGCGGGGCCGTGTTCGTCGACGACGAGCGAGAGGTGCCCGAGGGCGAGACGGTCGTCTTCTCGGCCCACGGCGTCGCCCCGTCGGTTCACGCGAATGCGGCCGCCCGAGGACTGCAGACCCTCGATGCGACGTGCCCGCTCGTGACCAAGGTGCACGTGCAGGCACGGCGCTACGCCGAGGCCGGCTACACGATCGTGCTGATCGGGCACGAAGGGCACGAAGAGGTCGTCGGGACGATGGGCGAGGCGCCGGGGTCGATCGTGCTCGTCGAATCGGTCGCCGACGTCGAGGCGCTCGAGTTCCCCGAGGACGCTCGACTCGCCTACGTGACGCAGACGACGCTCTCGGTGGACGAGACCGGCGAGATCATCGCGGCGCTCCGCCGCAGGTTCCCGACGATCTACGCGCCGAAGAAAGAGGACATCTGCTACGCGACCTCCAACCGGCAGTGGGCAGTCAAGGAAATGCTGTCGGAGATCGACCTGCTGCTCGTGATCGGCTCGCGCAACTCGTCGAACTCGAATCGCCTGGTCGAAACCGCGCGCGCAGGGGGCGTCGACGCCTACTTGATCGACGACGCCGGTGAGATCGACGAGCGCTGGCTCGACGTCGCGTCGGTCGTCGGTGTGACATCGGGCGCATCCGCGCCCGAGAAGCTCGTGGCGGAAGTCTGCGACTGGTTTCGTGAGCGCGGTGTCGCCGAGATCGAGCCGTACCGGCTCGTCGACGAGGACGTCGAGTTCCGGCTACCGGTCGAACTGCGGCGCGAGCTCGCGCTCGCAGCCGATCAGGACTAGAGCTAAGCGCGCTCGACGCGCAGCGGGCCAACCTCGACCGAGACGGCGAGCGTCTCCCCCTGCAGCCGATCGAGGTACGCGTCCACGATCTCGCCGTCGGGAAGCCACAGTCGGATGCGGTCGGTGACAGCCAGGCCAGTCGACTTCCGCAGGCTGTTCACCTCGTGAATCCAGTCGAGCAGCCGCCCTTCGCGGCGCAGCTCGTCGTCGAGCGCCGTGTCGAGCGCCACCGTCACACCGTCGTCGCTCGCCACCGCCCACCCTTCGCGGCCGACGCGCTCGACGAGCACCTCGCCCGGCTCGAGGACGTGCCCGTCGACGCGGAAGCGGCCGCCGTCCAGCTCCTCGAACTCGCCGCGAGCGAGACTCTCACGAACGTCACGCAGAGCGGCGCCCAGCTTCGGACCGAGCACCGGCAGATTCGGCTTCACGCGCAGCTCCGATGACTCGACCTCGCCGAACGTCACCTCCTTCACGCGCAGCTCGTCCGCGATCTCCTCGATGTGTCGTGCCGCGCCGTCGGCCGGGCCGGCGACCACGAGCCGCCGGAGTGGCTGACGGCCCTTGAGCTCGCTCGCCGAGCGGGCCTGACGCCCGAGCTCGACCACCCGGCGCGCCTGCGCCATCTCCGCGAGCAGGCTCTCGTCCGGCTCCTCCGGATCGGGCCAGCCGGCGAGGTGTACCGACGCAGGCCCGTCCTGCACGAGATTCCGCCACAGGTGGTCGGCAAGGAACGGCAGCATCGGAGCGATCACCTGCAACGACCGGGCGAGCGCGTACCAGAGCGTCCCGAACGCCGCCTCGTCGAGCGAGTAGAACCGCCGTCGCGATCGGCGGATGTACCAGTTCGACAAGTCGTCGACGAACGCCTCGAACGAACGGATCACGTCGACGGTCAACGTCGCCTCGTAGCCCTCCGTCGCCTCTGCAACGAGCTGCTTGGTCCGTGCGAGCAGCCAACGGTCGAGCGGCCTCGGATCGTCGATGACGCCGAAGGTGCTCCAGGCGGGCTCGTAGCCCTCGATGTTCGCGTAATCCACGAAGAACTTGACCGAGTGCCAATAGGTGAGCAGCTTGCGCTTGATCTCGTGCGCAGGCCCGAAGCCGAAGAGCAGGTTGCGGTCGGGCGGCTGGGCGCAGTACTGCCAGCGCATCACGTCGGCGCCCATCTGCGCGAAGGCGTCCTCGGCGTCGATCGTGTTGCCCCACGAGCTGTGCATCTCGCGGCCCTGCTCGTCGAGCATCTTCTCGTAGCCGAGGACGCGCCGGTACGAAGAACGGCCGGTCAAGACGACGGACATGAAGAACTGCGAGTAGAACCAAAGACGGATCTGCTCACGCATCTCGCTCACCCAGTCGGCGGGAAACCAGCGCTCCCAGTACGCGTGGTCAGGGAGGTCCGCCTTCGTCAGCCCCTTGGCGGCGCCGGTCGCGTAGCCCTCGGGGATCCGGGTCGGGTTCTCCCACCCGAGCGTCGCGAACGGGACGATCCCGGCGTCGAGCCACACGTCGCCGACCTCCGGGATCCGCTCGACGCGCTCACCGCACCGCTCGCAGGCGATCGGTACCCGGTCGACCCAGGGCCTACGCAGCTCTTCGAGCTGATCGAAGCCCTCGAGCGCGCGCTCCTCGAGCTCGGACTTCGACCCGATCACGTTCAGGTGGCCGCAGCTGCACGGATAGAACGGCAGTGGCAGCCCGTAGTAGCGGCGTCGGGAGATGTTCCAGTCGCCCATGTTGCGGAGCCAGTCGTCCATGCGCTTGCCCATGTAGTCGGGCACCCAGTGCACCTTGGCGTTCTCCTCCAGCAGCTTCGGTCTGATCTCGTCGACCGCGATGAACCAGTCGTCGGCGATTCGGAAGATGAGCGGCGTGTCGCAGCGCCAGCAGTGCGGATACGCGTGCGTGTACAAGCCCGCCTCGGCCAGCAGGCCGAGCTCGCCCAGGCGGCCGATGATCTGATCCGCCGCCTCGGTCGTCGAGAGTCCATGGAGCCAGCCGTAGTCGTCGTAGAAGCGGCCCGACTCGTCGACGGGCGTCAGGACGGGCAGGTCGTGGACGCGCGAGAGCTCGAAATCCTCGGGGCCGGCGCCGGGTGCAATGTGGACGATGCCGGTGCCCTGGTCCATCGTCACGTCTTCCCAGGGGATGACACGGTGCTCGACCCGGGAGCCGGGTGGAAGATCGTCGAACGGCCCGCGGTAGCGCCAGCCGACAAGCTCGGTTCCGCGCAGGCGCTCGACGAACGTGTCGTCCGCGAACAGCTTCACTGCGACCCACTCGCCGTCCTCGCGGCGCCCGTACTCCTCGTCGGGGTGCACGGCGGCGGCGACGTTCGCGGGAAGCGTCCACGGCGTCGTCGTCCAGATGACGAGCGACTCGCCCGCACGGTCGAGCAGCGCGAAGCGCACGAAGAGCGACGGGTCGGCGCGGTCCTGGTAGACACCGGCCTGCGTGAGCTCGTGCTGCGAGAGGGAGGTGCCGCAGCGCGGGCACCACTCGGTCGAGCGGTGTCCCTTGACGAGCCAGCCGCGCGCGTGGACCAGCTTGAGGAACTTCCAGATGTACTCGATGTTCGTGTCGCTGAAGGTGAAGTAGTCGTTGCCCCAGTCCATCCACTGCCCGAGGCGCTTCGAGCCCCGTGTCAGGGCGGCCGAAGACCTGACGACGACGTCGCGGCACTTGCGGGCAAACGCCTCGAGGCCGTACTCCTCGATCTCGCGCTTCGAGTTGAGACCGAGCTCGCGCTCGACCCCGACCTCGATCCAGAGCCCCTGGCAGTCGAAGCCGTTCTGGTAGCGCTGGTCGAAGCCGCGCAGCGCCTTGTAGCGCTGGAAGACGTCCTTGAGCGTCCGCCCCCACGCCGTATGGACGCCGAGGGCGAACCTGTTCGCCGTGACCGGGCCGTCGACGAACGACCAGATCGGGCCGCCCTCGTTACGGGCCCGCAGGGCGGCGAAGGTACCCTCCCGCTCCCACAGCTCGAGCAGCTCGAGCTCGAGGGAGGGATGATCGGGTATGTCCGGGAGGGGAGCGAACATGTGCCGATCGTACCGAGGGGAAGAAACGGCACCCGCCGTGCGTTCGAAGATGTACAAGCCCCGCGAAAGGAACGGAAACGAATCCGATGTCTACTGAAGCAACAAGCGCCACATTCGACGACGAGGTTCTGAAGTCGGACGGCAAGGTGATCGTCGACTTCTGGGCCGAGTGGTGCGGGCCGTGTCACGCGGTCGCACCGGTGCTCGATCGTATTGCGGACGAGCACCAGTTGAAGATCGTCAAGGTCAACATCGACGAGCACCAGGATCTCGCGCAGCGCTACGGCGTGCAGTCGATCCCGTTCATGGTGCTGTTCGACGGTGGAGAGCCGCTGGCCTCGGCAATCGGAGCGATGCCGAAGGGCTCGCTCGAGAAGGCGCTAGGCCTCGCAGCGTAGTGCCCCGTCCCGGGCACTAGGCGAGGAGGGCGGAGGCGCGTGCCTCCGCCCGAACCTTCGCCGTCTAGTCCTCGAGGAAGGTCTGGAACGCGAGGTGCTTGACGAGATACTGCTCGATCGCCTGCACCCCGGCCTGCGCCCAGTCGGCCACCCAGTCTTCAGAGAGGTCGTCCTCGATCCGGTGGAACGTGCCGCAGTCGTCCATGTGCCGATCATCGGCGCTTCACCGGACACTCGCATGAGCCGTTCGGCCCATCTTTCCCGGACCTGACGCCCAGCAGACGTCACTCGTTCGAGTGAATCATCGCTGAGCCCACTCGCGCAGCACCTTTTCTTGCCCTGGAAAGGCCATCTCGGCGGGCAACTCCGACGGCGTGAACCAGCGCAGTTCGACGACGTCGTCGGCGGGTACCGGGTCGCCCGTCGCGGTCACGCGATACGTGACCGAGAAGACGAACCGGTCGCCGTACGGCTCGATGTCGATGCGCAAGAGCTCGGCCGTCTCGAGCTCGAGGCCGGTCTCCTCGTGCAGCTCCCGCCGAACCGCTGCCTCCGGCGGCTCCGTCTCCTCGACGAAACCGCCGGGCAGGTCCCAGTGACCGAGCCGCGGCTCGATGCCCCGGCGTGCGAGCAGCACGCGGCCGTCGCGCTCGAGCAACGCCTGGACCGCCGGGAGCGGGTTCGCCCAGAAGCGCTCGCCGCACGACCTGCAGCGGAGATGGTTCTCCTCGGCCTCGAGGCCGGCGCCGCAGCGCGGACAGAACCGCCAGCCGTCGAGCGCTCCCACGAGGTGCATGCTACGGGGGGTGGCAAAGCGTGTCGTCCTTCTGCACTCAGGGGTCGGTGACTCGCGCCAGTGGGTCCGCCAGGTCGCGGCGCTTCGCGACGACTTCGACGTCGTCGCGCCGGATCTCCCCGGTTTCGGAACGGAGCCGGAGCCGACGGAGCCGTTCTCGTTCGTCGATCGCGTCGTCGCGCTCCTGCCCGCGTCACTCGTCGGTAACTCACTGGGCGGCGGCATCGCGCTCCGCACCGCCCTGCTCCATCCCGAGCGAGTCGACCGGCTGGTGCTCGTCGGCTCGGGCATCCCCGACTGGGAGTGGTCAGCCGAGATGCGCGACTACTTCGCGCGCGAGGAAGAAGCGGCCGCTCGGGGTGATCTCGACGCTGCAACCGAGGTGAACATGGAATTCTGGGTCGCACCGGAGCATCGCAACGAGCTCCGACCGCAGAACCGGCGGTCGCTCGAGCTGCAGACGGCGCACGACGAGCCCGAGGTGTTGTGGCCGGAGCTCCCGCCGCTCGAGACGCTCGCTGTGCCGACACTCGTGGTCGTCGGCGACCGCGACAAGCACGACTTCCAGCGCATCGCGGCGCACATTGCCGCGACAGTCCCGGATGCGCGACTCGAGATCGTCGCAGGCGCCGGCCACCTAGTCGGCGTCGATCGCCCGGACGAGCTGAACGCGCTGCTCCTCGACTTCCTCTAACGCATGACCCCGGTGTGCCCGAGCGAGTACCGGCCCGGTTGCGGCCACACGCACACACCGTGCGGTCCCGCGCCGACCGGGATGCGGGCGAGCAGCTTTCCGGTGACGGTGGAGATGGCGTAGACGACGCCGTTGTAGCGGCCGGACAACCACAGCACCTTGCCGTTCACCGACACGCCGCCCATGTCCGGGCTGCCGCCGCCCGGGATCGTCCACGTATGGACGACCGTGCGTGTGGCGAAGCTGATCACGGAGATCGACCCCGCACTACGGTTCGACACGTAGAGGTCGCGCGCGTTTCGGCTCGGGTAGAGCCCGTGTGCGCCGGCTCCCGTCGGCACGAACCCGACCTTGCGAAACGTGTGCGCATCGACGAGCCAGACGCCGTCCGCGAGCGTGTCCGCCACGTAGAAGATCCGACCGTCGGACGAGAGCTTGACGTCCTGCGGCATCCGCAGGCCCGGAAACGAGAAGACGCGCATCACGCGTTGGTGAACGACGTCGAGCTCGAGCAGCTGGCCCGAGAACTCGCAGCTCAGCAGCGCCTTCGTTCCATCCGCAGTGAAGTCCATGTGGTCGACGCCGTGACACGGAGTCGGAACGGACCTCACGAGCGCAAAGGAGTGGGCGTCACGGAAGTCGAGCCGCTGGAGGCGCTCGGCGACGACGATCGCGTAGCGGCCGTCGGGCGTGAAGTACATGTTGTACGGATCGGCGACCGGGATCGTCCGCACAGGTCGCGCGGTGTGGGGGTCGATCTCGGTCAACGTGTTGCCGGCGTCGTTGGTCACGTAGAGATGCGTGAGGTCGTACGCCGGCACGACATGTTGGGGCAGCGCGCCGACCGTGAAGTGGCCGACGACCTTGTAGGTCGCGGGATCGATCACGTCGACGGTGTCCGACTGTGAGTTCGGGACGTAGACGCGTGGCAGCGCGTGTCGCGCTGCGCCGGTCAGATCACCGGGAGCGTCGGCGGCGTAGACGTTGTTCCTGTCGAGCAGCTTCGGGATCGTGGCCGAGGCGACGGCACGGATACGGCCCGGAACGAGCGAGGTCACCGACGCGACCGTCTGCGCTCCATGCCCGCCCACGACGAGGATCGCGCGGCCCACCGGCGCCGCAGCGAGATCCGACAACGCCGCAGGCAGCCGCCCGGCCGCCGAGACCCGGCGCGATCGCGGATCGACCGCGACAATCCGGTCCGTCGCCGTGCCGACGATCGCCCCCCGGCCGCCGATCACGTAAACGCGGCCGTGAAGCGCAGCGGCCGCCGCGTGGGTCGTCGGTGCAGGCAGCGTGCCGATTCGCCTGACCCTGCCGCTTCCGGGATCGAACCCGAGCACCGCCGACGATGCGGTCCCCGCCGGCGTCGAGCCGCCCGCGATCACGACCTGTCCATCCGCCGCGGCGACGGCTGCGTAGCGAAGCGGCGTCGGGAGGTGGCCGACGATGCGGGCAGCAGAGCCCGGCCGCCAGGCGACGATCGTGTCGAGCCACTGTGCCCCGGTGAAGCCGCCGACGATGTATGCCGTGTCTCCAAGCGCCGCTCCGGACTGATCCGAGCTCGGTGCGGGCAGACGTGCCACCGTGACCGGGCGGCCGGGGGCGATGCGCTGGATCTCGTCGTGCTGCGAAACACCGTCCCCGCCTCCGAAGAGGTAGACGCTCCGGCCGAGCCGCACGGCGGCGGTGTCATGCAGCGCCTGCGGCAGGTTCCCCGCGGATGCCGCGCCGCCCGGGCGGACGAGGTCGATGGCCGTGCTCGAAACGTCGGCGGGCGTGAGACCGCCCGCCAGCAGGACACCGCCGCGCCAGGGCGTGGCGGCAGCGTCCTGGATCCCGGCTTGGAGGTTGGCACGTGGGTGAGCGACGAGCGTCACGGGCACCGCTACCCGCAGGTTCGCGCTCGCGGACGCGTGCGTCACCGGGCGTGACGCTCTCGGCGCCGGGTCAGTCGTCACGCCGCAGCCGGCGGCGGCGGCCGCAGCGAGCAGAAGGCCCGCCACGACGCAGGCGGAGCGGCGTGCCTGGACGAGCGGCGAGGACACCGGCCTAGGCTAGGAAGCCGATCATGAACGGTTCCTGAGTGCGGGCCGGACTCACGCGAGCTCGGCGAGAACGTCGTCGGCGAGCCGTGGCCACGCCTCGGCCGCCCAATCGCCAAAAGCGAGGTCGGTGAGGCACGCGAGCGCAAGCCCCGCGCCCGGATCGACCCAGAGAAAGGTCCCGCTCCGGCCGAAGTGCCCGAACGTTGGCGGAGAATTGCGCACGCCGGTCCAGTGCGGCTTTTTGGCATCACGGATCTCGAAGCCGAGGCCCCAGTCGTTCGGATCCTGGCGACCGAAGCCCGGAAGCACGCCGACGAGCCCCGGGAACTGCGTCGCCGACGCCTCGTCGAGCGTCTCCCGGGCGATGCGGGTCGGTTCGAGCAGTTCCGCCGCCACCGCCGCGAGGCCGGCGATCGTGCTCGACGCGCCCCAGGCGGGCGAGCCGTCGAGCTCGATCCCCGCGCCCGCCCAGACGGCACGAAAGTAGTCGGCGAACGACATCTCCGCACGCTCGGCGACCAGGTCGGCGGCGACCTCGAACCCGTAGTTCGAGTAGACGCGGCGTTCGCCCGGAGGCGACAGCGGAGGTCCGGCGTCGAACGGCAGCCCAGAGGCGTGGGCGAGCAGGTGGCGAAGCGTGGCGCCGGGTGGGCCGGCAGGCTCGTCGAGATCGACGAGACCCTCCTCGGCGGCGACCAGAATCGCGACGGAGGTTGCGAGTTTCGTCACGGATGCCCACGGAAACACCCGGTCGGTGTCGCCGTGGACGGCCTCGACCCTGCCCTCGGCCGCGACCGCAGCGTGGTCGCAGGGCCAGGCGTTGATTTGCCTCAGGGCCTGCATCGGGGGCAGGCTATCGGCGTGGAGCGCCAACGGATCTCGTCGGGCTCGGCGTTCGAGGAGCGGTTCGGCTACTCGCGTGCGGTGCGAGTCGGCGACCGCGTCCTCGTCGCGGGCACAGCGCCGATCATGCCGGACGACGCGGATCCACCGGCTGGCGCCTACGACCAGGCGCAGGTTTGTCTCGGGATCATCGGGCGCGCACTCACCGAGGCGGGCGCGTCGCTCGACGACGTCGTCCGCTCGCGGGTTTATGTGACCGACGCCGCGCACATCGACGAGGTCGGCCGTGCCCATGGCGAGGCCTTCGCGAAGGCGCGACCCGTGCTGACCGGCGTCGTCACCGGGCTCCTCGACCCACGGTGGTTGGTTGAGATCGAGGTGGAAGCGGTGATACTTCCGTCGTGAAGCAGATCTTCCCGTCGTCGATCACCGGCAAGGGGGCAGACGCCCAAGGGTCGAAGGCAAGTGTGCTCGACCACGCGTTCGGCAAGGGCGACCCGTACACCCTCGGCGTCGAGGAGGAGTACATGCTGCTCGACCCCGAGACGTGGGACCTCGTCCAGCACATCGACTCGGTGTTGTCAGCGGTCGCCCACTCCGAGCACGAGGCACGGATCAACGCCGAGCTGATGCAGTCGGTGCTCGAGGTCACGACGCCGGTCTGCCGGACGGCCGCCGACGTCCACGCCGCGTTGTCACAGCTCCGCGGATACGTCTCGGAGATCGCGCGCGCCGAGGGCTGCCGCTTCGGCTCGGCAGGCACGCACCCGTTCAGCCTCTTCGAGCGACAGCGCATCACGGCGCGCGATCGCTACCGCCAGCTCGTCGATCAGCTGCAGTACGTCGCTCGTCGCGAGCTGATCTTCGGCATGCACATGCACGTCGCCGTCGACGATCCCGAGAAGGCGATCCAGGTGATGAACGGGCTGCTCGTGCACCTTCCGCAGATGCTCGCGCTCTC
This sequence comes from uncultured Thermoleophilia bacterium, assembly GCA_963715115.1. Taxonomy (GTDB): domain Bacteria; phylum Actinomycetota; class Thermoleophilia; order Gaiellales; family Gaiellaceae; genus PALSA-600. Next base: position 115,151 of record CAVQRE010000011.1, on the reverse strand, counting down.
GTCGTCGTCGCCGTTCTGGCGCGGCGAGCCCACCGGGCTGTCGTCGAGCAGGCAGATGGTCTTCGCGGCTTTCCCGCGCTCCGGGCCGCCGCCGCGCTTCCGCGACTACGAGGACTACGCAACCCTCGTCGGCCAGCTCGAGCGGACCGGTTGCATCGCCGACTACACGCACATCTGGTGGGACATCAGGCCGCACCCGCGGCTCGGAACGATCGAGATGCGTGTGTGCGACGCGGTTACGAGGCTCGAGGACGTGATCGCCATCACCGCCCTCTTCCAGGCGATCGTGAAGATGTACTGCGAGCAGTACGAGGCGGGTAAGGAGATCCCGAGCTGGCATCGGATGCTGACGACCGAGAACAAGTGGCTCGTCGCGCGCTACGGGCTCGAGGCACCGGTGATGGACCTCGCGACCGGGCGCAGGAACCGCGTCCCGGTTGCACAGCTGATCCGCCGCACGCTCCGCGACGTCGAGCCGCACGCTCGCGAGCTCGGGTCCGAACGCGAACTCGAAGGGGTGCGGGAGATTCTCGCCCGCGGGAACGGTGCCGATCGACAGCTGCGCGTGTGGAACGCGAACCGCGACATCGTCGAGGTCGTCCGGGAGATCTCGACCGCCACCGAGGCAGCAGCGACGAAGGCAGCCGCTTAGAACCGAACCGCGCTCACGCGGCTGCGAGCGCCGATCACCCAGCGGTCGTGCCGTCGGACGAGAAGCCGGGCCGACCGTGATGTTCGCGATCGGTGGTATTGCGCCGCACGCTAGTCTCGGCCCCGTGCTACAGGTCGGCGATCATGTCCCCAACGCGACCGTTCACCTCGGCCCCGGCGAGCCGGTGACGATGGAAGAGCTCGTCGAGGACGGCCCGAAGCTCCTTCTCTTCTACCTCTTCGACTGGTCGTCGACCTGAACGAACGAGCTCGAGCTCCTGCGTGACAGGAGAGCCGAATTCGACGAGGCAGGTGTTCAGCCGGTTGGGATCTCGCGCGACTCGCCGTACACGCATATCGCGTGGACGCAGGCACTCGACCTGAATCTCGGGCTCCTCTCGGACTTCAACGGTGAGGCTGTGCGCGCGTTCGGCGTCAACCAGGAGTTCCGCGGGTTCCGGGACGTGGCGCGCCGCTCGGCCTTTCTCATCGACGGAGACGCCATCGTGCGTGGGGTGTGGAACTACGAGAACACGGAGTTGCCCGACGTCGACGAGCTGCTCGCGGCCAGCCGCGGCTTGCGCCCGTCCGACCGATCTGCGTAGATAGCCGCAGTGGCAGCCCCGGCCAACAGCGCTCCGGCACCGTCGCGGTCCGGCGGCGCGCTCACCGTCGCGCTGCTCCTCATCGTCGTCGTCGTCGGCCTCGTCTTCGCATTCTCGTCCTCGGTCTTCCTGCCGAACAACTGGTACTCGCTGTTCAAGGCGATCCACGTGACACTCGCCGTGGTCTGGGTCGGCGGAGGAGTTCTGCTCGTGATCCTCGCACTCCTCGCGGAGCGGACCGACGATCCCAACCAGCTCGTCGCGGTCGCGCGCCAGGCGGCGTTCGCCGGCGAGCGCATCTTCGCGCCTGCGGGCCTGATCGTGTTCCTGATGGGGATCGCGATGATGATCAACACCAATTGGGGCTGGGGGAAGTTCTGGGTCGTCCTCGGGCTGGTCGGCTACGCGGCGACGTTCATCACGGGCATCGCCGTGCTCGCGCCGCTCGTGAGGAAGGTCACCGTCGTTTCCGAGGAACGCGGGCCGACCGACCCGGAGGCGATCGCCCTGATCAACCGGATCCTGCTGATCGCGCGCGTCGACATCGCCGTCCTGCTGATCGTCGTGCTGGACATGGTGACGAAGCCCTTCTCGTAGGCGCGGCGCGGTCAACCACTGCTCGACGAGCAGGCGATCGAGCTGATGACGGTCTTTGTCGAATCCGTCGCAACCCGTAGCCGCGTAAACCGCTCCGGCTACATGCCCATCGCGTGGTAGCCGGAGTCGACGTACAGCGTCGTCCCGGTCACGTTGCGCGCGGCGTCGGAGAGGAGATACGCGGCGGCCGACCCGACGTCGTCGGCATCGATGTGCCGATGCAGGGGTGAACGCTCCTCGACGATCGACTCCATCGTCGGGAAACCCGCGATCGATCTCGCGGCGAGCGTCCGCACCGGCCCAGCCGAGACGGCGTTGACGCGAATGTTCTTCTGCCCGAGGTCCCACGCGAGGTAGCGCACCGACGCGTCGAGCGTGGCCTTGGCAACACCCATCACGTTGTAGTGGGGCACCGCGCGCTCGCCGCCGAGGTACGTCATCGTCACGATCGAGCCCCCGCCGGCCGCCACCATCAACGGCTCTGCGGCACGAGCGGTCGCGACGAGCGAGTACGCGCTCACGTCGACGGCCATCCAAAACCGCTCGCGCGGCGTATCGGTGAAACGACCTTCCAGATCCTCAGCTGCGGCGAACGCCACCGAGTGAACGAGGATGTCGAGCTGCCCGCCGAACGCGGCGCCGACCTCGTCGAATACACGTGCGACCGCTCCGTCGTCGCGAACGTCGAGCTCGGTCACGAGCGGGCTGTCGACCGACGCCGCGAGCTCGCGCACACCCTTCTCGATCCGCTCGCCCTGGTACGTGAACGCGCAGCGAGCACCGCCGTCTGCGAGCCGCTTGGCGATCGCCCACGCGATCGACCGCTTGTTCGCAACGCCGAGCACGAGCGCACGTTTGTCCTCGAACACGGCGCGACTCTAAACGAACGACGCTTCGGCTACTGTGGCGACTCCTTGCGCCGCCTCGTCCTCGTCTCGGCGGTCGTCGCTCTCGCAGCGGCGACCTCGGCCACCGCTGCCCTGCAACCGCTGCGGCCCGATCTTCGCGAGGCGAGCCAGCCCCGGGTGCGCGCCGGGACGATCCACATTCCGCCTGCGCAGGCCAGGGGCATCACCCGCGTGATCGTCCGCCTGAAAGCGCCGCCGCTCGCAGCCTGGAGCGCCGAACGATCGCTCAGCTCCCCCACGGTCACGCGTCACCTGAACGTCAAGAGCTCGAGCTCGCGGGCGTATCTCGCTCAGCTTGCACGCCTCCAGAGCGCCGCAGTCGGCGCAGGTCAAGGCCGCGATCCCGAGTGCAACCGTTCAGGAGCACTACAGCGTGATCCTGGACGGGTTCGCGGTGTCGCTCCCGGAGCGCAAGCTGCCGGCTCTGCTCCGCCTCGAGGACGTGAACAAGGTCTATCCGAGCCTCGGCTACCTCGCGACGGACGACAGCGGGCCGACGGTGATCAACGCAGCCGCGCTCGAGGGGGCAAGCGGGGATGCCGGCGAGGGCATCAAGATCGGGGTCGTCGACACGGGTGTCGACCCGACGAACCCGTTCCTCTCCCCGAACGGCTTCTCGTACCCCGCCGGCTTCCCCAAGGGCGACACGAAGCTGACGACACCGAAGGTGATCGTCGCGCGGGTCTTTCCGGGGCCGGTCCGCAACGCGCTCAGCAACAAGGCATTCGACAACACCGAGCCGCACGGCACTCACGTCTCAGGGATCGCCGCCGGCGACGCGGGGACGACCGCCCCGGCAGGCCCCGATCATCCCGCGACGGCCGGGCTCTCCGGCGTCGCACCGAAGGCATGGATCGGGAACTACCGCGTGTTCACGATTCCCACCCCGCTCGGCGACGAGGCCGACACACCCGAGATCGTCGCGGCGTTCGAGTCCGCGGTCCAGGACGGGATGAACGTCATCAACTTCTCGGGCGGTGGGCCGCAGACGGACCCGGCGAACGATGCGATGTACGAGGCCATCCACAACACGGTGCTGGCCGGCGTCGTCCCGGTGATCGCAGCCGGTAACGACCGCGAGGACTTCGGCTACGGCACGGCCGGTTCACCCGGAAGCGCGCCCGACGCGATCACGGTCGCCGCCGTGTCGAACTCGCACGTCTTCGCACCCGCGCTCTCCGTCCAGGGCGGCCCGCCCGGTCTCGGCGCCGTGCCGATCCAGGGCTCCGGCGCGAGATTCCCTGCGGCCTGGTCGACGCTCAACCAGTCAGTAATCGACGCGGGGTCGATCGTCGGCACCGACGGCAAGCCCGTCGATCCCTACCTCTGCGGAACCGCCACCGAGCCGAACACGAGCCCGGGCACACTGCCCGCCGGCTCGCTGAAAGGCAAGATCGTGGTGCTTCAGCGAGGCAACTGCACGTTCGAGTCGAAGGCGATCCGGGCCCAGCGCGCGGGTGCGATCGGGATGATCCTGATCGACAACCGTCCGGGCGAAGCGAATCCGATCCCGATCCTCCTCCCGATCCCGGCCGGGATGATCTCCGACCTCGACGGCAAGACGTTCCGCGCCTTCATGGCCCAGAACGGCGGGCAGGCGACGATCCGCATCTCGAGCTCGATCGAGGAGATCCAGACCGGTCGCTCCGGGATCATCACCAGTTTTTCCTCGGCCGGACCGACCGACTTCGGCTACACGCTGAAGCCCGACATCGCTGCGCCGGGCCTCGACGTCCTTTCCTCGACGCCACCGCGCACGATCGGCTCCACGTTCGCGGTCTTCGCCGGCACGTCGATGGCAACTCCACACGTCGCCGGCGCCGCGGCGATCCTCGTCGAGCGTCATCCGAACTGGTCGCCGTGGCAGGTCAAGTCGGCACTGATGTCGTCGGCTTCGGCCGCCTGGGCAGACACGGCTCGAACGCAGGAGGCATCGGTGCTGCTCGAGGGCGGCGGGCTCGCGAACGTCGGTGCCGCCGACGATCCGAAGATCTTCACCGCGCCCCAGTCGCTCTCGTTCGCGCGCATCGATGTGACGCACGGCGCCCAGGTGAAGTCGATGCTCGTGCTGGCGAGCGACGCCGGCGACGGTGCCGGCACATGGTCGCTCACGGTCGCGCCGCAGACGCAGACCAACGGCGTCGAAATCGACATTCCCGAGCAGATCTCGATCGCCCCCGGCGGCGACGCCGCGATCCCGGTCATCGTCCACGTCGCGGCGAACGCAACCACCGGTGAGAACACCGGCTTCGTCGTGTTGACCGGTGCGGGCGTGACGCGCCGCATCCCGTACTCGTTCCTGGTCGAGCGGCCCGCGCTTGCGTCGATGCCATCGGTGCCGTTGCAGAAGCTGCAGACGGGGAGCACCGCCGCCGGCGTCAGCCACGTGTCGTCCTACTGCTGCCCGTCCGCACCGTTCGGACAGCCACCCACGTACATCGGCCCCTCGATGAACGAGGACGGCGCCGAGCACCTCTACTCGATCGCGATCAACGAGCCGGTCGTCAACTTCGGCGTGTCGATCCTCGCAGCGACTCCCGGCTCGCTGGTCGATCCGTTCGTGCTCGGCTCGAAGGACGAGAACGACGTGCAGGGCTACGCCGGCGTCCCGACCGACGTGAACTCCCTGACCTATGACTCCCAACTCGACATCGGCGCGGCCGGCGCCCAGTTCCCGCGCCAGCAGACCTTCTACGTCGCAGTCGACTCGCGGGCCGATCCGTTCACCAACAAGCCCCTGAAGGGCTCGTACCTGCTGAACGCGTGGGTGAACGACCTCACGCCGCCGACCCTCCACCTGATCACGACGCGCGTCAACGCCGGCCGGCCGCTGATCGTTGCCCGCGCCGTCGACGCAGGCGCGGGGGTCGACCCCCTCTCGCTGGTATTCAGCTACGGCGGCGTCCTGATCGGCGCCTCCGCATACGACCCGGCGACGGGGCTCGCCGTCTTCGGGCTGCCCGACCAGGCCCCGAAGCTGAAGCCCGGCACGACCCGGACGATCATGGAGGCCTCGGACTACCAGGAGTCGAAGAACATCGACACCATCGGTCCCGACCTGCTCCCGAACACCGCGTTCAAGGTGAACAAGCTCAACGTCGTCGACGGCCCTGCGGTGACGTGGATCGAGCCGGAGGCGAACGCCTGCGCGGTCAAGCACGACCGCCTGCTCGTCGTCGCCGGCTCGACGACGAAGGTCCTGAAGGTGCAGTTCTTCGACGGCACCCGCCTGATCGGCACAGACAAGACCGGGCCTGGCGGCGTCTACTCCGTCCCGTGGTCGACCTCCGGCCTGGCCAAGGGACAGCACCACCTGACGGTGACCGTCACCGACAGCTCGGGGCGCACGGCCGACGCAGCGCGGCAGCTCAGAGTTTGCGGGGGGTAGCCGTCGTCTCGGGCGCCTCGTCCGGGATCGGCGCCGAGCTCGTCAACCAACTCCGCAGCAAGGGCTACCGGACGGTCGGGCTGTCGCGGCGCGACTCGGAGGCCGACGAGCACGAGACCTGCGACGTCTCCGATCGGGCGCAGACCGAGGCTGCTGCCACGCGTGTCCTCGAGCGGCATCCCGCGATCGACCTGCTCGTGTGCAACGCAGGAGTGCGCGGCCGCGGCGGGTTCCTGACTGCAACACCCGAGCGGATCGAAGACACGATGCGCACGAACTACCTCGGTGCGGTGTGGATGGTGCTCGCTTTCCTGCCGGGTCTACGACCCGGCTCACATGTCGTGAACGTCGTCTCGGTCGCCGGAGCGGTTGCCGCAGGCCCGTACTCGGCGTCGAAGCACGCCCAGCTCGCCTTCTCCCGGTCGCTCGCCGTCGAGCTCGCGCCGCGCGGAGTGTCCGTGCACACGGTCAACCCCGGGTTCATCGAGACGCCGGGGTTCCCACAACGGGAGCGATTCGGAGCGGTCGGGAGACGTGTCGTCGTCGACCCGCCACTGGTCGCGGAGCGCCTGCTGAACGCCGTCGAACGGAACACACCGGAGATCTTCGTGCCACGGTGGTATCGCCCCGCAGGCTGGTTGCAGGCCCTGGCGCCCGGGACGGTGGCCCGGGCCCGGTCGGCGTACGGCCGACGGAAGTAGCCGTCGGCTAGGGCTACCTGCTCAGCACGTACCAGCCCATGATCGCCTCGTACCCGCGTGGGGCCATCGCCCGAACAGCCTCACGGGTCGAGGCGTCGCAGTCGACGAGGTCGAGATACGCCTCGAGGTCGCGCGACTCGGTGACGATGTCGGCGCGACGGAGCACGAGCCCGTTCGCGTCGAACAGCCCACGGAGGTCCTGATCCGAGAGAACGCGGCTCGTCGACGGATCGCGCGCGTGCTCGAACGCATTGAGCTCGACCGCGGCGAGCGGATCCGCCGGCGCCAGCTGGTCGACGACGAGCAGCGTTCCGCCCGGCCGCGTGACGCGCACGAGCTCGGACAGGAGCAGCTCCGGGCGGGGCGTGTGGTGGAGCGTTCGCAACGTGCCTGCCAGATCGAAGCTGTACGACGGAAGCTCGAGATGCTCACCGTCTCCCAGCTGCACCTCGACGTTTGGCGGAGCCGATGCTCGAAGCCGGTCGGCGTACGCCTGGTCGCGTTCGACAGCGATAACGTCGCGTACGCGCGGGGCGAGAGCGAGGGCCAGCGCCCCGAGCCCCGACCCAACGTCGAGCGCGCGTTCGTCACCTCGCAAGGGCGGGAGCAAGTCCTCGAGCCGCGCCGACAGCGCTGCTGCGCGGTCCGCCTGGAGCGCGGCACGACGTTCGAGACTGCTCATGATCTCACCACGGTACGTGGAGTCCGGGCCGACGATGCACCGATCGTGCACGCGAGCTCATAGCCGATCGTGCCGGCAACGCGCGCGTGCGCGTCGAGCGAGACCCCGGGGCCGACGAGCGTCACCGGCAGTCCTGGCGCCGCCTCTCCGACGAGCTCGACCGCCAGTGCGTTCATCGAGACGACGCCGACAACTCGCGCCTTCGCACCGTCGACGAGCACCTCGGTCCCGGTGAGGTCGCGCCGGAAGCCGTCGCCGTATCCGACGGGAACGATGCCGATCCAGGTGTCCCGCTCGGCGACGAAACGGCGCCGGTAGCCGGTCGACTCACCGGCACGAAGGAGCTTCACCTGCGCGACTTCACTTCGCCACGACATCGCCGGCACGAGCCCGTCGTCCTGGGCCTCGCCGCCAAAGGGCGACAGACCGTAGACGGCGATCCCGCAGCGTGCCGCATCGAATCGCGACTCCGGCAGGTGGAGTGCGGCTGCACTGTTCGCGACGTGTCGAAGCACGCTCGCGGGGAGCGCCTGGGTCGCGGCACGGAAGCGCTCGATCTGGGCCCGCGCGAAGTCGAGATCGGTGTCCGCCGTCGCGAGATGCGTCATCACGCCGGCGACCCGGCGTGTCGTCGCAGGGAGCTCGCTCAACCCCCAACGGCCCATGCCGGTGTCGAGCTTGAGATGCACCTCGACGTCATCCGGAATGCGGCCGTCGGCGATCGTCAGCGCAAGTCCCGCCTCTCGTGCGCGCGCCACCTCCGCAGGGGCGGTCGGGCCGAGCACGAGGATGCGCGGCTCCGGAAACGCGGCGCGGAGGTCGAGCCCTTCTGCGACCGTGGCGACGCAAAGCGCGGTTGCCCCGGCGGCGAGCGCAGCACCGCCGCAGTCGAGCGCTCCGTGCCCGTAAGCGTCGCTCTTGACGACGGCCCACAGCTCGGCGCCGTCGAGCACGTGCAGTAGTTGCCGCACGTTGCCTTGCAACGCCCCCAGATCGATCGTGATCTCGCTCCGCACGACCCGGTGCCTTTCTACCGCGCCGCAAGCGGAGCGCGCTGCAGCCCGTGACCCGCGAGTGCAAGCCGGAGGGCCGGCAAGAGATCGGACGCGACCGCCCCGCGCGACGGCTCGAGCAGCTCGGACGCGACCCCGTGAGCGACCGCCGCGGCCGCGGCGAGCGAGCGCGCGATCCCCTTGGCGAGGAACGCAGCGACGACCCCGGTGAGCACGTCACCGGAGCCGGCCGTCGCCAGAGCGGGCGTGCCGTACCCGGCGACGAGCACCCCTTCGCGCGGAGAGGCAACGAGCGTGTCGGCGCCCTTCAGCAGGACGACCGAGCCGAAGCGCGACGCGGCGCGGCGGACAGCGTCGAGCCGGTGGGCATCGACCTCCTTCGACTCCATCTTCAGCAGCCGCGCGAGCTCTCCGGTGTGCGGGCGTGAGCACCGTCGGCGCGCCACGCGCGAACGGTTCGAGCTCCCACAGGCGTCGGCGTCGAGCACGATCGGCTTGTCGAGCCGCTCGAGCAGGATCCGGACGAGCTCGATCGTGCCGTCGGTGCGACCGAGCCCGGGCCCGATCGCGACCGCGTCGGCCTTGTCGGCCGCGGCGAGGATCGCCGTCGGCCGACCGCGGCAGCAGCCGTCCCGAACTGTCCTCCGGCAGAGGATGCTTGACGACCTCGAGCAGCCGGCGCCTCGAGCACCGGAAGCGCAGACTCCGGCGCCGCGACGGCCACGTAGCCGGCGTCGGCACGGAAGGCGGCGAGCGCCGAGAGCATCGGGGCGCCGGTCAGTCCGCGCGAGCCGCCGACGATCAGCACCGAGCCCGCGCTGTACTTGGTCGAGTCGGCACCTCTTCCGCGGCACGTCGAGCAGCGCCGGAGGCCGGGAACCAGCGCGTGCTCATGCTCGCGCGGGCGAAGGCCGATCGGCGCGACGTGCACCGAGCCGGCATGGAAGGAGCCGGGAGCGACGGCGAACCGACCTTCGCGGCGCCGAACGTCACGGTCACCGTCGCGCGCACGGCCGCACCGGGGATCTCACCGGTCGAGGCGTTCACCCCGGACGGAACGTCAACGGCGACCACGGGACGTCCGGTCGCGTTGATCAGCTCGATCATCCGTGCGGCGTCCTCACGCGGTGCGTCACGGAAGCCCGATGCCCAGCAGCGCGTCGACGATCACATCGGGCTCGCCGAGGTCGCCGACGCCGTCGACGCCGTCACTTCACGGCCGGCCTCCTCGCAAGGACGCGGGCACAGACCTTGCGTCGCCTCCGTTCTTCCCGCTGCCGCAGACCACCGTCACTCGACCCGGGAAGCGACCGAGCACGATGTCGGCCACCGCGGCGCCGGCGCGTTCCATCAGCTCGTCGAGCGACCCCGAATGCGCGGCCTCGGCCACGCCGTGTCTCCTCGGCCGTGAGGAGCGGCTCCAGCCTCATTCCCGCTCACCGGCCGGCGAAGCCGACCCTTCGCTCTTGGGCGGCTCCGTCGAGCCACGCCGCGATGCTTCGACCACGACCGCGACGGCCGCCGCGAGCTCGCGCGAGTGCGTCATCGAGAGCTCGATGTGCGCGCGCGCCGACCTTCTCGGCCCAGGCCGCGGTGCGGCCGGTGAGATGCACGCCCGGGCTTCGGCCGACCGCGGATCTCGATCTCCTTCCAGGTGAAGTAGACGCCCGAGCCGATGGCCTTGCCGATCGCCTCCTTCGCGGCGAAGCGCCCGCGTAGTGCTGCGGCGGGTTGGGCTTCGAGTCGCAGTACGCGCGCTCGGCCTCCGTGAAGCAGCGGCTCTTGAACCCCTCGCCGTGGCGGGCTAGGGCGCGCCGATCCGCTCGATCTCGATCAGGTCGACGCCGACGCGCACACGCGCGGCGTCGCTCACAGGTTGCTCTCGAGCCAATCCGGCAGCTGCGCGACCGACGAGACGATGGCGTCGGGCTGGACGCGCGAGTGCTCGAGCTCGTCGGGCCGGAACTTGCCGGTGCGAACGAGGATCGTCCTCAGGCCGTGTGCGCGACCGCCGACGATGTCACCTTCGAGTCGTCCCCGACCATCCACGTGAGCTCAGGGTCGGCATCGAGCGCGTCGAGCGCCGCGCCGAAGAACGCGGGCTCGGCTTGCCGAGCACGGTCGCCTCGACTCCGGCGACGTACTCGAGGCCCGCGACGAAGGCGCCGGCGTCGAGGCGCGGCCCGTTGGCCGTCTGCCACCACTGGTTCCGATGCAGGCAGTAGAGCTCAGCCCCGGCATCGAGCTCGTGGAACGCGCGGTTCAGGTTGAGGTACGAGAACACGCGACCCGTCTCCTCGCCCTCGTCGGCGCCGCCGATCAGCACGGCGTCGACGTTCATCCCGACGAGCTGTAGCCCGTCGAGATCGTCGAGCAGCCCCGGCATGGTCAGGGCCAGCACACGCTTGCCGGCGAGTGTCCGTGCAGCGACGCCGCCCGGTCGTCTGCAGCTCGTCGTCGTCGAGCTCGATTCCGATCTGGCGAAGCTGCTCGGCGAGCTGCGCGCGGGACAGGGTCGTCGAGTTCGTGACGAAGCGGAGCCGGTGGCCTTGCTCACGGCGAAGTCGCGACCGCCGCGGCGCCGCTCCGGAGATCGGTGTCGCCCGAAACGTGCAGCACACCGTCGACGTCAAGCAGAATCGCAGCCATGGACGTCGAGTCTATTCGCTCGGAGATCGCGTTCCGCTTCTCCCGCTCGAGCGGGCCGGGCGGACAGCACGCCCAGAAGACGCTCGACGCGTGTCGAGGCGCTCTTCGACGTCGACGAGTCGACCGGGCTGACCGAGCTCGCGAGCGGCGGCTCGTGCTCGAGAAGCTCGGGCCTGTCGTCCGGGCGGTCGCGCAGGACGAGACGTCGCAGCTCCGCAATCGCGAGTTCGCCGCCGACCGGATCCTCGAGCAGCTCCGAGAAGCGCTGGTCGGCGCCGAAGGTGCCAGGCGACAGCGCCGACAAGCCTCCCGCGAGCGCCGCCTGGACGAAGGCGTCGCCGAGGGGGCACCAAGCGCCTGCGCGGCCCGGTCGACGATTCGTGACGAAACTGTGACCGGCGGCTGCCACCGGACGTGCCCGAACGGCGGGCTTCGCTGAGCAGGGAAGGCACGAAGTCGTTGCGGTTCCGTGCGTGCTGAGCACGGTACCTACCTCAACTCGAGGTAGGTCGAGGGTTTGCGCGCTAGCCCGAACGGATCAGGCGTTCGATCTGTCATCAGCTCGTCGACCCGCTCCTCGCCGCCTTCGCACGCAGTGGAGGACGTGGTCCTTCAGAACCTCGAGAGCGCGACCCCGTCGAGGGCGGCGCGTGTGGCGGAGATCTGCGTGACGACGTCGATGCAGTACCGCTCCTCCTCGATCATTCTCTGCACGCCGCGCACCTGTCCCTCGGCACGCTTGAGCCTCGCGAGCAACGCCTGTTTGTCGTCACTCCCGTACGTAGCCGTGCGTCACGTGTATTCCTCCGGATTCGCGTCGAACGTTGATTGGCAATGCGTGCTGCAGAAGTAGACCGTCCGTCGTCCGTGGCTCGACGTCGGCAGACCGGCATGCCTGTCGACCGTCATTCCGCACACCGGATCCCTCGCCCCACGCCGCATCGTGAGCCCGATCAGGACGGCAAAGACCGCGAGAAAGATCAGGTTGAGGATCGCCGTGTAGTTCCAGGTGATCGGCCGCTCTGAGATCGAAGCCAGCGACGGTCGCGTCAGTCGGCACCCAGCCGAGCAGCGAGAACAGCCCGTCGACGGCGAGCGCCGCGACGACCATCGCCCCGAACATGATCGCAACGAGCCGGCCGCGAACCGGCCCCCGTAGAACTTCCGGTAGGCGAAGACGATCGGGATGATGATCAGGTCGGCGTAGAGAACGCAAGCACGCCGGAGAACGAGATGCCGCCGCTCCAGAGAACCGCCGCGAGCGGAACGTTGCCGATCGAGCAGACGAACGCGAGCGCGGCGACGATCGGCCCGACGATCGCATTCTCGACGATCCGAAGAGGTGCCCACGCGTCCGTCAGGAAGAGCGCTGTTGAAGAACGTCGGTCGGCAGCGTCGAGACGTAGCCGGCGATGAGGAAGCCGGCGAGGATCTCCTTCCAGAGCATCGTCCAGTCGGCGCGGAAGTTGTGCGCGACGTCGGACCACGCCTGCAGCGACCGTCAGCTGCCGCGCAAGCGACGGAGCGGTCGCTCGACGACGCCGTGTGATGGACGTGGCCCGCCTCGCGCCGTGACGGCATCGGCGCGCGCCGCTTCCTCTCGCCTACGCGACACCACCGCGCAAGCGCGAGCCACAAGAGCACGATCAGCACGAGGCCGCCGACGAACTCGGCGGCCGTGAAGCGCCAGCCGACGAAGACCCACATACGAGCCCGAGCTCGAAGACGAGATTCGTCGAGGCGAACTGGAACGATCATCGCCGAGACGCGAGGCTCGCTCCCTTCGAACAGCGACTTCGCGATCGCGATCGCGGCGTACGAGCACGACGACGACGCGGCGCCGAGGCCCGTAGGCAAGCGAGACCTCGCGGACGCCGCGTCCGCCGAGCGCGTCCTCCAACCGGCGCCGCGGCACCCAGGCCTGCACGATCGCCGAAGGCGCGAAGCCGAAGACGAGCGCCCACCAGACCTCCCAGACCATGCGGAGCGCATTCGTCAGTCCGTCAACGAACCACATACCCCATCAGGGTATCTGCCGGGAAGCCGCTAGAGGTTCGGGCGGTGACGGCCACGCTCGACCCGGGCGCGAGTCGAGGCCGTAGCGGGCGGCGACGGGCAAAGTCTGGTCGCCGCAGGATGGGCGTCGCCGTGATGCCGCACCTGACTGTCGACCCGGCGGATCCGCGAATCGCGATCGTCGAGCTCGGCGAACCGATGGCGCCCCGCATCATCGGGGTGGCCTAACACCGCGACCGCTACAGCTCGCCTGCAGCACGCGCCTTCGTCCAGACGGCGCGCGAAACGGTCGCTACTCGACCGTGACCGTCTTCGCGAGGTTGCGCGGCTGGTCGACGTTCGAGCCCGCGCAGACGCGCGATCCGGTAGGCGAGCAGCTGCAGCGGCAGGATCGCCAGCGCCGCCTGCAGGAACGCCGGCGACTTCGGGCACGTAGATCACGTCGTCGGCGTGGTGCTGGATGTCCTCGTTGCCGTCGGTCGCGATCGCGATCACGTGCGCGCCGCGCGCCCGGGTCTCCTGGATGTTCGAGACGATCTTGTCGTAGACGTGGATCCTCGTCGCGACGACGACGACCGGCGTCCCTTCCTCGAGGAGCGCGATCGGCCCGTGCTTCATCTCGCCGGCCGAGTACGCCTCCGTCGGGATGTAGGAGATCTCCTTGAGCTTCAGCGCGCCCTCGAGCGCGACCGGCAGCCCGATGTGGCGGCCGAGATAGAGGAAGAACGGGCGGTCGTACAACCGCTGGGCGATCTCCTCGATCGGATGGTCGCCGTCGAGGAAGCGCTGCATCTTGTGCGGGAGGTCGTAGACCTCGTCGAGGATGAACTCGATCTCGCCCGCCGGCAGTGTCTCGCGCAATCTGCGCGAGCTTCAGCCCGATCAGGAACACCAGCGCGACCTGGGCGGTGAACGTCTTCGAGGCTGCGACGCCGACCTCGAGACCGGTGCGCGTGAACAGCACCGAGTCGACCTCGCGGGTGATCTGCGAGCCCATCATGTTCGTGATCGCGACCGTGCGTGCGCCCTTCTCGCGCGCGAGCTTCATCGCCTGGATCGTGTCGCGGGTCTCGCCCGACTGTGAGATCCCGATGACGAGCGTCCCGGGATCGATCACCGGGTTCCGGTAGATCCATTCGCTCGCCACGTCGGGCTCGACCGGGACGCGTGCCCATTCCTCGATCGCGTACCGGCCGACGACGCCTGCGTGGTACGCCGTCCCGCACGCGACGATCACGATGCGGCGGAGATCGCGCAGCTCGTCCTCGTTCATCCCGAGCCCCTCGAGCACGAGGTGGCCGTGGCGGACACGGTCGCCGATCGTCTCGGCAACACCCTCGGGCTGCTCGTAGATCTCCTTGAGCATGAACGTCTCGTATCCCGAGCGTTCGGCGGCGGCATCGTCCCAGTCGACCTCGACGATGTCGTGCTCGACGCGCTCGCCTGTCTCGGCGTCGACGTAGATCACGCCTTCGGAGGTGATCCGCGCGATATGGCCGTCGTCGGGGAACTGGACCTCGACGTGTCTCGGAGAGAAACGCCGCGAGATTCGACGCGAGGAAGTTCTCGCCCTCGCCGAGCCCGACGACGAGCGGCGTCTGGTTGCGCACGCCGACGAGCTCGCCCGGATGGTCGCGATGGATCACGACGAACGTGAAGTGACCCTCGAGACGCTGGTAGGCGGCACGGACCGCCTCCACGAGGTCGCCGCTATAGGCGTCCTCGATCAGGTGGACGACGACTTCCGCGTCCGTCTCCGAGGTGAAGGTGTGGCCGGCCTCGAGCAGCTCTTCGCGGCGCTCGCGATAGTTCTCGATGATCCCGTTCAGGACGATCGCGAGCCGCCGCTCGTCGCAGGCGGTGAGCGGGTGCGCGTTTTGCTCCGTGACGCCGCCGTGCGTCGCCCAGCGTGTGTGACCGAGGCCGGTCGTCGAGACGGATCCGAGCCCTTCTGCCGCGACCTTCAGGTTCTGGAGGTTGCCGACGGCGCGGAGATAGGAGAGCCCGTCCTCCTCGAGCAGCGCAAGGCCGGCCGAGTCGTAGCCGCGGTACTCGAGCCGCTCGAGCCCTCGGAGGAGGAGCGGTTGTGCGGAACGAGAGCCGATGTATCCGATGATCCCGCACATTTCGTCGCCTCCTCTACCCGGACACGGATGCCCGAAACGGGCCTCTGGAAACGGAAAAGCCCGGCCGCGTGGCCCGTTCCCTTCATCGGGTACGGTCAGCCGAGCTCTCGACGGACGAGAGCCGCGATCCTAGCACAGGCTTTCGCCGCTGCCTCTGCGTCGCGGGCCTCGGCGAGGACGCGAATCACGGGCTCCGTCCCGGAGGGGCGCACGAGCACACGACCCGCTCCATCCCATTCGTCGTTGACCCGCTCGACCTCCTGCAGCACGTCGGGCGTCAGCTCGCCCACCTCGACGCGGACGTTCTCCTTCACCTGCGGAAAGACCTGCATCACGGCCGTGGCCTCGCTCAGCGTGCGTCCGCGAAGAGCTCCGCACAGGAGCATGCCGGCTGCCAGTCCGTCGCCCGTGACGTGATCGCGGAGACAGATGATGTGGCCCGACTGCTCGCCGCCGAGCACACCGCCTTCGCGCCGCAGTGCCTCGAGCACGTAGCGGTCGCCGACGTCGGTCGTGACCACCCGGATGCCGTGCTCGCGCATCAGCTCGTGCAGCCCGAGGTTTGCCATCACCGTGACCGCGACCAGATCGACGCCGAGATCGAGTGCCAGCACGGCAACGATCTGATCGCCGTCGACGAGGGCTCCGTGCTCGTCGACGGCGATCATCCGATCGCCGTCGCCGTCGAAGGCGATGCCGAGGTCGAATCCGTGCTCGACCACCGTGCGCTGCAAGAGCGCGGTATCGGTCGCACCGCAGCCGACGTTGATGTTGCTGCCGTCCGGCTCGACCCCGATCGCAAGGACGTCCGCGCCGCACTGTTCGAACGCCTCCGGTGCAAGCGCGCTGTATGCGCCGTTCGCGCAGTCGACGACGATGCGCAGGCCTGTGAGATCAGCACCGAAACGATCGAGCACGTGGCGCTGATAGGAATCGGGAGCGATCTCCACGTGCTCGACGGTTCCCTGGTCGACCGCGGGAGCGGCTGCGAGGAGCGCCTCGATCTGCTCCTCCGAGCGGTCCGTCAGCTTTCGTCCGCGCCGGTCGAAGAACTTGACGCCGTTGTACTCGGGTGGGTTGTGCGACGCGGTGATGACGACGCCGAGGTCGAGCGCGAGCAGCGCAACCGCCGGCGTCGGGAGAACGCCGCCCAGAATGCAGTCCCCGCCGGCCGAGATCACGCCGCGGGCAAACGCCTCCTCGAGCTCGAGGCCCGAGGCGCGCGTGTCGCGGCCCACGAAAACCTTCGCCGCACCGGTCCAGAGAGCTGCCGCGCGGCCGAGACGCTCGACGAGCTCGGGCGTGATCGACTCGCCCACGATGCCGCGGACACCGTCGGTGCCGAAGTACCTGCGCGCCACGTGCGGCGCAGCTACCGCTTGCTGAACTGCGGTGCCTTGCGCGCCTTGTGCAGCCCGGCCTTCTTGCGCTCGACGATGCGAGCGTCCCGCGTGAGGAAACCCGCACGCTTGAGCGGCACGCGCAACTCGGGATTGACCTCGACGAGTGCCCGGGCGACACCGTGCCGGATCGCACCTGCCTGACCGGACGGGCCGCCCCCGTGGACGCGCACGCGCAGGTCGTATTGCCCTTCGACGTCCGCAGTCTTCAGCGGCGCGGTGGCGATGAAGCGGTGCCAGAGCCGAGGGAAGTACTCCTCGAGCGGCTTGCCGTTGACCCAGGTGGCACCGTCGCCGGGCCGCAGGATCACGCGCGCGACCGAGGTCTTGCGCTTGCCGGTACCACGGTATTGAGCCGGAGTCGACATCTACACCTCGATCTTCGTCGGGGCCTGCGCCTCGTGGGGATGCTCGGCGCCGGCATAGATCTTGAGCTTGGTCAGCTGGGCGCGACCCAGGCGGTTTCGCGGGAGCATCCCCTTGACCGCCTTGCGCAGCACCTCGGTCGGCCGGCGCTCGAGCTGCTCCCTGAGCGTGCGCTCGCGCAACCCGCCGGGATAGCCGGAATGCCTGTAGTACATCTTCTCGTCGAGCTTCTTCCCGGTGACGGCGATCTTCTCGGCGTTCACGACCACGATGAAATCGCCGGTATCGACGTGAGGGGTGTACTGCGGCTTACCCTTGCCGCGCAGTCGCTCGGCGATCTGGGTCGCGAGTCGGCCGAGGGTCTTCCCCTCGGCGTCGACGAGATACCAGTCGCGCTGAATCTCGCCTGGTTTGGCGTTGTACGTCTTCATTCGGAGAAACGGCGGACCAGGCGTCCGCCGGGCGCGAACTGTAGCAGCCCCTTCCGGAATGCCGCCACCCCGCCCCGGCTCGGATGGCGGAGATACGGAGCATCGAGCGCCTCGGCTGCGAGCCGGCCGACACCCACCACCTGCCGGCCGCGGCCGAGCTCACGGGCGAATTCGAGGCCGGCACGAACCTCCGTCGCGGTCGGCCGCCGGTTCGAGGAGGCGGTGCCGGGATGCGTCGGGACGACGTTCCAGAGCAGCACGTCCTCGGCCAGCCCGAAATCGGCCAGAGCGGCCTGCACGATCGTGGCCGTTGCCTCGGCCGGGCCGCGACCGCTCAGCTGACGCTCGGAGGTGAACGGGATGCCCGACACGCGTGCACCGCGATATCCCGGCGCCTCGCCGACGAGCAGGATCGGCGCATCCGCGCGCGAGTCGAGATACTGCGCGAGCCTCTGGGCACGCGTGTCGGCGCCGTCGCCGTCGCGGTAGAAGTTCCACGTCTGCCCGATCCGGGCCGCAATCAGGCGATCGATGAACGAGCGCATTCAGATCACAACTCTGACGGACGGCGGCCAACAGCCGCAGGAGGTCGCACAGCGGGTCGCTGCGTTCATCGGCGGCGCGACGAGAACGCTCGACCTTGCCCAGTACGACTTCAATCTCGGCGCCGCGACCAAGGCGATCGTCGGCGACGCGATCGTGAACGCCAGGAAGCGTGGCGTGCGCATGCGGTTCGCCTACAACGTCGACCATCCGATGCCGATGCCGGTACCGCCGCCGGCCGAGCCCGACGTGGAGCTGATCGCCAGTCTTCCGGTCGACGGCAAGGCGATCGCCGGCATCCCGGATCTAATGCACCACAAGTACGTCGTGCGCGACGGCTCCGACGTCTGGACCGGCTCGCTGAACTGGACCGACGACTCCTGGTCACGGCAGGAAAACGTCGTTGTCGTCGTCACGGAGAACGCGGCGATCGCCAAGGCATACGAGCTCGATTTCGAGCAGCTGTGGTCGACGGGCGATGTGATGCGGAGCGGCTTCGTCGACCCGCGTCACGAAAACGGCCTCCGTGCCTGGTTCACGCCGGGCCACGGTGAGGACCTCTCGGCGCGCATCTCGAAGCTGATCAGGCGGGCACGGAAGCGCGTCCGCATCTGCTCGCCCGTCATCACCACTGGGCCTGTGCTCGGGACTCTCGCGCAGGTGATCGCCGACAAGGGCGTCGATGTCGCCGGTTGCGTCGACGCGACGCAGATCCGCGAAGTCGTCCATCAGTGGAGCGTGAACCGGAACATCTCCTGGAAGCTCCCGCTCCTCGAGCAGGTGATGGCCGGGCCGTTCACCGGCAAGAACTCGACGCCCTACGGCGCCGGCACCGTCCACGACTTCATGCATGCGAAGATCTGCGTCTGCGACGACACGACGTTCGTCGGCTCGTTCAACCTGTCTCGGAGCGGCGAGAAGAACGCCGAGAACGTGCTCGAGATCGCGGATGCAGCAATCGCCGACGAGCTAGCGTCATTCGTCGACGATGTCCGCGCGAAGTACGGCCCGGTCGAGCTACCAGTGTTCCCAGTGGATCAGGTCGCCGCTCGGCCTCCGGCGTGAGCGCATCCGCGACGTTCCCTGCTCGGCGGTCGGATCGGGAGCCGGGTAGCCGACGAGCGCGAGCCCGATCGGGACGACGTCGTCGGGAAGCCCGAACAACTCCGCGAAGAGCCGCTTCTGATCGGGATGGCCGATGAACGCCGCGGCCAGGCCCTCGTCGATCGCCGCGGCGAGCACGAGCATCATCAACGCGCCGGCGTCGACGAACCAGTACGGGACGGGCCAGGTCACCTCGACACCGCCTGTGGCCGCGAGCTTGTCCGCCTCGTTGTACCGGGCGTGGTAGAGCGATTCGTTCGCCGAGATGACGAGGTGGAGCGGCGCCTGCGCAACGAACTGCTGCGTCGGCGGGTGATCGCCGAACGCGCTTGCGACGTTGCTGCGCTTCTCCCCATCGGTGACGACGACGATGCTCGATCCCTGGGTAAAGCCGCCGGACGGCGCACGCCGGATCACGCCGACGATCCGCTCGATCGCCTCGCGCGGGACCGGCGTCGACTCGAAGGCCCGGTGCATTCGCCGCCGGGCGAGAATCTCGCGGAACTCCACAGCGTGAACCTATAAGGTCGCTCGGTGAGATTCGACGGGAAGACCGCCCTCGTCACGGGCGGCGCGAACGGCATCGGCGCGGCCACCGCAGCCCGGCTCGCGGCCGAGGGCGCGCGCGTCGTGGTGGCCGACTTCGACGAAACCACGGCCGAGGCGACGGCGACCGCGATCGCGGGACGCGCCGTGCGTTGTGACGTGACGTCACGCGCGGACGTCGAGGCCGCCGTTGCGGCCGCGGTCGACCTCGGCGGTTCGCTCGACATCCTCGTGACCTGCGCGGGGATCACTCGCGACAACATGCTCTTCAAGATGAGCGACGACGACTTCGATGCAGTGATCGACACGCACCTCCGCGGAACGTTCCTCGCAGCTCAGGTGGCGCAACGACACATGGTCGAACAGAAGAGCGGCAAGATCGTGCTCATCTCGTCGGTGTCCGCCCTCGGCAATCGTGGCCAGACCAACTATTCGACGGCGAAGGCGGGACTGCAGGGGATGACGAAGACCCTCGCCATCGAGCTCGGGCCGTTCAACGTCAACGTCAACTGCGTTGCGCCCGGCTTCATCGTCACGGCGATGACCGAGCGAACGGCTGAGCGGGTCGGCGTGCCGTTCGAGCAGTTCAAGGAGGCTGCCGCCGCGCAGACGCCGCTGCGGCGGGTTGGACTGCCCGAAGACGTCGCAGGCACGATCGCGTTCCTCTGCTCGGAGGACGCCGCGTACGTCTCCGGGCAAGTGATCTACGTCGCGGGCGGCCCGCGGAACTAATCAGCGCTCCGGATGGGCCTTCGCGTAGTCGGCCCATGCGCGGCGGTCGCGCAGCTTGACCCGCAGCCAGATGCCGATCGGGAGCACGAGCACGATGCCGCCGACCACGCCGAGGGCGACGATCAGCCAGCGGCCCGCGATGCGACTCGAGTTCGTCGCCCCGCTCCCGCTGCCGGCCTTGAAGTCGTTCGGCCCGCTGATTCCGCCGTTCGTGTGGAAGACGGCCGCAGGATAGAAGATGTCGACGATCCAGCTGCCGTGGATCTTGCGCACCTCGATGTTCACCGCAGTTTCCTCGTAACCGTGAGCCTTCGGCTTCGGGTGCAGGATCATCTGCAGCTGAGCCGCCCCGGGGCGCACCAATGACACCGTCCACGCTTTGCTGAAGTCCGTTCCGGCAACGGGGAAGTACTGGACGGTGACGCCCGTGCCGTTGTTCCATGCCGCGTGCGTCGTGCCGCCGCGGAGATCGGGGCCGATCAGGCTCCAGGCGACGGGCAGGTTCTCACGCCGAACCGCGTCCTTGACGAACCGGTCGATCAGCACCCCGATCGCCTTGCGGTCCGCGGCGCTCAGGTGCGTCGCCGCGGACGCCGGCGACCCGACGAGCCCTCCGATCGTCGCAACCGCTGCAAAGGTGCAGATGAGCCTCCGCACGATCACACCTTAGCGACGCGGTAGGAGGCTCCCAATCGCGTCGTGGGCCTCGTACTCGAACGACATGCACGATGAGCCGCGGAGCTCGCTCTCGAGCATCGTGAACAGCATCGAGTCGCGCCTCTCACCGCCCTCCTCCTTTGGCTCGAGCCGACGACGGAGTGTTCCCTCGGCGGTGAAGCCGAGCTTCCGGGGAATGCGCAGGCTGCGCTCGTTCTCGGGATCGATCTGGATGTCGACGCGCTGAAGCCCGAGGTGCTCGACCCCGGCGCGCGTCAGCACCGCCGTCACCTCCGTCGCGATTCCGCGGCCGATCGCGTCGGCCCGGACCCAGTAGCCGACTTCCCGCGACTCGTCACCTCCACGCGGGTGCAGGCCGCTTCCTCCGAGCAGCCGCGACTCGCCGCTGTCGAACACCCCGAAGATGTAGTCGTCGTCTCGGTCGAACCGGCTGCGGAACTCCCGCAGCAGCTCGATCTTCTGGTCGAGTGACTGCGGCTCGTAGCGCGCCCACGGCATCCACGGGAGCAGGTGCTCGATGCTCGAGTCGACCGCCTCCTTGAGCAGCGGCGCGTCTTCGGGCTCATAGCAGCGAATGACGAGGCGCTCGGTCTCGATGCGGTAAGGGGTGCTCACAGAATGAGATTCGTCGATCCGGGTGCGATCGGCGAGTGCGATGCAAGGACGCAGCGAGCGGTCATATGCGACATATGGCCGCGACTAAGGACGCAGCAGCGTGCCGCCGAGCGCTGCCGGGCGGCACAACTGCTCATTCTGTGAGTACCCCTATCGCGTCACTCCCACTCGATGGTGGCGGGCGGCTTCGACGTCACGTCGAGCACGACACGGTTCACGGCCGGGATCTCGTTCACGAGCCGCGATGCGACGAGCTCGACGAGGTCGTACGGCAACCGGGCCCAGTCGGCAGTCATTGCATCCTCGGAGGTCACTGCCCGAATCGCGATCGGATAGCCGTAGGTGCGCGAATCACCCTGTACACCCACCGAGCGGATTGCCGGCAGCACGCAGAAGGACTGCCACAGCTCGCGGTAGAGGCCGGCGCGCCGCACCTCCTCCTGCAGGATCGCATCCGCTTCACGGAGAGCCCCGAGGCGCTCCTCGGTGACCTCGCCGATGATGCGGATCGCAAGCCCCGGCCCCGGGAACGGCTGCCGCCAGACCATCCGCTCGGGCAGCCCGAGCTCCTCGCCGACGCGCCGCACCTCGTCCTTGAAGAGCAGCCGCAGCGGCTCGACGAGCTCCATCTCCATATCGTCGGGGAGCCCGCCGACGTTGTGGTGCGACTTGATCGTCTCGGCGACGCCGCCGGTGCCGCCCGACTCGATCACATCGGAGTAGAGCGTCCCCTGGACGAGCCAGTGCACGTCACCGAGCGAGCGCGCCTCTTGCTCGAAGACGCGGATGAACTCCTCGCCGATCCGTTTCCGCTTCTCCTCGGGATCGACGACGCCGGCGAGACGTGCGAGGAATCGCTCCTGCGCACCCACATGCACGAGCGGCACCTGGAAATGCCCGCCGAACGTCTCCACCACCTGCTCGGCTTCGCCCTTCCGCAGGAGCCCGTGGTCGACGAACACGCATGTCAGCCGATCTCCTATCGCCCGGTGCACGAGCAGCGCAGCGACGGCCGAGTCGACGCCGCCGGAGAGCGCACAGAGCACGCGCTCCGAGCCGACCTGGGCCTGGATGCGCTCGACCTGCTCCTCGATCACCGCGGCCGGCGTCCACAACGCCGGGACACCGGCGACCTCGTAGAGGAAGTTCTCGAGCACGTCCTGGCCGTGCGGGGTGTGCACGACCTCGGGGTGGAACTGCACGCCGTACAACCGGCGACGCTCGTCCTCGAACGCCGCCACCGGAGTCGCCGGCGACGCCGCGACGATGCGGGCGCCGGTCGGCGGCTCGACGACCGTGTCGCGATGCGACATCCAGACGGTCTGTGACGCCTCGAGCCCCGTAAAGAGATCGCCCCCCGAAGCCGTCAGCTGTGTCCGGCCGTACTCCGAGGCACCGGTGCGATCGACTCTGCCGCCGAGCTCGAGTGCGAGCAGCTGGGCGCCGTAGCAGATGCCGAGCGTCGGTACGCCCAGATCGAACAGCGCGGGATCGACGCGCGGCGCGCCGTCTGCATACACGGACGCCGGACCTCCGGAGAGGATCAGCGCAGCCGGATTTCGTCGCCGCAGCTCTTCGGCGGTCGAACGGTGGGACACGAGCTCGGAGTAGACGCGCGCCTCGCGGACACGCCGTGCGATCAGTTGTGAGTACTGCCCGCCGAGGTCGACGACGAGCACGGGACGGTTTTCCGCCGCGTGGGCGGAAGATGCGTCGCGTGCTCTAACCGCGCCGGTAATTGGGCGCGTCCTTGGTGATCGCGACGTCGTGCGGATGCGACTCGCGGAGCCCGGCACCCGTGATGCGGACGAACCGCGCCTGTTTCATCGCGTCGATCGTCGGCGCACCGCAGTAACCCATCGCCGCGCGCAGCCCGCCCACGAGCTGGTACAGGACGCCGCTCAGCGCGCCCTTGTACGGGACGCGCGCCTCGATGCCCTCGGGAACGAGCTTGTCGACGTCCTCGACGTCGCCCTGGAAGTAGCGATCCTTGGAGAAGCCGCGCGCGCGCATCGCACCGAGCGAGCCCATCGCGCGGTACTCCTTGAAGCGCTCGCCGTGCGCGAACACGACGTCACCGGGAGCTTCGTCGGTGCCGGCGAGCATCGAGCCGAGCATCACCGTGTCGGCGCCCGCTGCGAGCGCCTTGGCGATGTCGCCAGAGGACTTGATGCCTCCGTCGGCGATCACCGGGACGCCGTGACGCGACGTCACCTCGACCACGTCGTGGATCGCGGTGATCTGCGGCACGCCGACGCCCGCCACGATCCGGGTCGTGCAGATCGTCCCCGGACCGATCCCGACCTTGACCGAGTCCGCTCCGGCGTCGATCAGGGCCTCGGCCGCTTCGGCAGTCGCGATGTTCCCTGCGACGACCTCGACGTCACCTGCGATGTCCTTGATCCGCACAACCATCTCGATCACGCCGCGAGAGTGGCCGTGTGCGGTGTCGACCACGAGGACGTCGACTCCGGCAGCGACCAGAGCGGCGGCGCGTTCCTGCGCGTCCGGACCGACTCCGACCGCCGCGCCGACCCGTAACCGGCCGCGTGGGTCCTTGGTCGAACGGGGAAATTCGATGCGCTTCGAGATGTCCTTGACGGTGATCAGCCCTTTGAGCACGCCGTCGACGTCGACAACCGGGAGCTTCTCGATGCGGTGGCGGTGCAGGAGACGCTCGGCCTCGGCCAGCGTCGTCCCGACCGGGGCGGTGACGAGGTCCCTGCTCGTCATCAGCGCCGAAACCGGCTGCGCAGTGTCGCGCTCGAACCGCAGATCGCGGTTGGTCAGGATCCCGACGAGCCGACCGTCGTTGTCGGTGATCGGCACGCCGGAGACGTGGTAGCGCTCCATGAGCTCGAGCGCGTCGGCGACGAGCGCCGAGGGAGGAAGCGTCATCGGGTCGCTGATCATTCCCGACTCGGAGCGCTTGACCTGGTCGATCTGTGCGGCCTGATCGGCGATCGAGAGATTCCGGTGGACGATGCCTAGACCACCCTCGCGTGCCAGGGCGATCGCCATCCGCGCCTCAGTAACGGTGTCCATCGCCGCCGAGACGACCGGCACCTCGAGCGCGACCGTGCGCGTGAGGCGCGTTGCAGTCGAGACGTCGTTGGGTAGTACGGACGACGCGGCCGGCACCAGCAGGACGTCGTCGAAAGTCAGTCCCTCGCGGGCGAACTTGTCCGGCAGTGCGCTCTGCGTGCCGTCGAACTCGAGCTTCGGGGCGTCCATTGCGAAACTGTACCGGGTCGCCCCGACGTCGTTCCTCGCCCGGAAGCTCAGGCTTTCGCCGGAGCGAGCTCGGTCACGTTCACGCCCGCCTGCAGCCGGCCGGCCTGGCGCGGGTCGAAGCGCCCGGCGCCGACCTCCAGGGTCGACGCGGCTCCTGCGGCCACGGCCGACCGCAACGCCTCCTCGGGCGAGCGGCCGACGTGCCTCGCGGCGAGGAAGCCCGCCAGGAGGGCGTCGCCGGCCCCGACGACAGACACCGCGTCCACGCGCGGTGCGACCGCCCGGTAGAGCCGCGGCTCGCGCTCCTCGCGCAGGCGGGCGACGCAGCCTGACTCCGAGGTGATCAGCACGTTTCGCGCGCCGAGCTCCGCGATCCGCTCGACTGCCAGCAGAAAATCCTCCTCGTCGTGGAACTCCTGGCCGACGAGTGCTTCGGCCTCTCGCTGGTTCGGCGTGACGAGGAACGGCTCGGCCTCCACGCCGAGTCGCAGCGCCTCGCCCTCCGTGTCGAGCACGGCCGGAACCTGGCGGCGTGCGAGCTCGCGGGTTGCCTCGGCGTAGAAGTCGTCGTCGACGTGTCTCGGCAACGAGCCGGCGAAGACGACGATCTCCGCGCCCTGCGTCAGGTACAGGAGCTTCTCGTGCAGGATCTCGAGCTCCTCGGCGCTGACCGCAGGACCCCACTCG
The DNA here is from genome assembly GCA_963715115.1 of uncultured Thermoleophilia bacterium. Taxonomy (GTDB): domain Bacteria; phylum Actinomycetota; class Thermoleophilia; order Gaiellales; family Gaiellaceae; genus PALSA-600. Next base: position 89,479 of record CAVQRE010000011.1, on the reverse strand, counting down.
TTGATCTCCGTGTAGGTGCCGTCTGCAGGGTCGACCACCGCGGTCGACGTCCGCGATTCGTCGTCAATCCGAACGAAGTCGTTGAGCACGGCTTCACGCGTCAACTCCTCGACGATCCGCGTTCCCGTCGCACCGCCGACGAACCCGGTGGCGACCACCGGCACGCCGAGCTTCTTCAGCGCACGCGCGATATTGATGCCCTTGCCACCCGCGAGCGTCAGTCCTGCGCTCGCACGGTGACGCTGCCCGCGCTGGAAGTTCGGGACGGTCAGCGTCCGATCGACGGCTGCATTGAGGGTGACGGTGACGATCACGGCGTGAAGAACTGGACGAGATGGTGTGCTGAGCGCCCTGCGTACCACCCTAGTCGGCGCAACGCGCTCGGTTCCTGAACGGTACGTGCCGCGACCAGGTCGCGGCGACCCACGAGGCGCCTCCCCGACCAGACCTCGACCCGCCCGAGCACCGTTCCCCTCCGCACGGGAAGAGAAACGCTGCGCCGCGCAACCACTCGCTCGGTCAGTGGACGGCCGATCCGCGCTGCCGCCAGCAGTGGCCGAGCCGCAACGAGGTCGAGCGGTTGCTCGCCGTAGGGAAGAAGCGCCTGGGCGTAGACGCGACCCATCTGCACCACCGGGACGATCCGGTACTGGGCCTCGGCCCAGACGAGGAGCGACGTCAGATCGGCGTTGCGAACCGAGCGCGACGGCTCGCCGAGGATCGTCGCGTAGATGATCTCGCCTCCAGGGCCCCGCAAGGCGGCGACCTGGCACCATCCCGCGGCGTCGGTGTGCCCGGTCTTCACGCCGATCACTCCCGGCAGCCGCCCGAGCAGATCGTCCCAGGTGTGCAGCACGTGCCTGCCGGCGATCGTCGCGGTCTCTTCGGCAACGGTGCGCCGCACGAACGAGCTCTGCATGAGCAGGCGCGCCAGCTTGGTGACGTCCGCAGCGCTCGAGCGCTCACCGGGTGCGTCGAGCCCGTCGGGGCGAACGAAGTGCGTGTCGTCGAGGTTCAGCGCCGCCGCTTCGTCGTTCATCAGCACGGCGAAGGCCGGGAAGCTCGGCGAGACCGAAAGTGCAAGGGCATCGGCGGCGTCGTTCGCCGACTGGATCAGCGCCGCCTTGACGAGATCCGAAACCGTGAGGCGCTCCCCGGGATCGAGATCGGCAGTCGACTCGCCCACGGCAGCCGCACGCGGATCGACGCTGACAACGTCGGTCAGGCGGTGATGCCGGAGCGCGACCAGCACGGTCATCAGCTTCGTGATCGACGCAATCGGGACCTGTGCGTGCGCGTTGGACGATGCAAGGACCTCCCCGGTGGCGGCGTTCTCGACGAGGTAGGCGCCGGCATGGACAGTGGGCGCCGCAGCGTGAGCGGGCGCCGCCAGTCCGAGCACGAGGGCAACGAGCGCGAGGCCTCTGATCATCGGATTCGGATCCTCTGCCCGATGAACAGCGACGTCGAGCTCACCCCCGGGTTCAGATGCTGGATGACCACGACCGAGACGCCCGTCGCCTTCGCGATCACCGCATACGTGTCGCCGGCGCGGACGGTCCAGAATCGAGGCGTCGACTTTCCGGTCGTGGCTGCGACGGCTGATGGAGAAGCGGTGCCGCTGCCGCCGGACTCGAAGCCCGCACGGATCAGGACGACCGCGATCGTCGCCGCGAGCAGGAACGCCGCAGGAGCCGCATAGTGCTGCCAGCCTCGCCGCACTTACCAGCCGGAAGCGGCCCAGAGCCCGCGCTGGAGGCGCGCTGCTTCGGCGCCGGCAGCCGTGCGGAAGTCGTCGCCCGAGCTCCGGTAGGCGTAGATCACCGAGCGGGAGGCGTTCCCCAGCGCGCTCGCCGGGCCACTCTGGAACGCACGTGAAAGATCGCCCGGCACCGCGCCCTGCGCGCCGAGACCGGGCAGCAACAGCACGCTCTGCGGCATCAGCCGGCGAGCATCGGCGATTGCGCGCGGGTGCGTCGCCCCGATGACCGCCCCGACCTGCGACAGACCAACTTCGCCGAGCAGGTCGGCGCCCCACTCGGCAACCTGAAGCGCGACGTGCTGCCAGACCGGCACGCCGTTCGAAAGCTCAACGTCCTGGATGTCCCCACCGGCGTTCGACGTCTTCACGATCACGAACACACCGGCGCCGTTTCGCCGCGCCGCGGCGAGGTACGGCTCGACCGACTCGCGCCCGAGCCACGGGTTCACCGTCAGCGCGTCCGCACGCGGCGGGCTGCCCTCGAGGTAAGCATCGGCATACGCCCGCGCGGTCGACCCGATGTCGCCGCGCTTCCCGTCGGCGATCACGAGCAGACCCGCACGCCGGGCGTACGCGCACACCTCTTCGAAGGCCGCGATACCGGCGGCACCCTGCGCCTCGAAGAAGGCGAGCTGCGGCTTGACGCAGACTGCGTACGGCGCGACGGCATCGATGATCCCGCAACAGAACCGGGCCAGGTCACCTCGTAGCTCCACCGGCATCAGATCGGGGACCGGATCGAGGCCGACCACGAGCTGCGAGCGTTTGCGCTCGACCTCGGCGGCCAGGCGGTCGGCGAAGGTCAGCGTGGCGACGGCCATCCCGGTGACACGGTAGCTTCGAAGACGGAAGGCGGCCGAGGCCGCCTTCCGTCTTCCACGTGGCTTCGCGCCGGTGGGCGCGCCAGCTGAACCGTTAGTGCTAGCCCTTGAGCGCAGCCTTCAGCTGGCTGCCTGCCGAGAACTTCGGCACGGTCGTGGCCGCGATCTGGACGCGCTCGCCCGTGCGCGGATTGACGCCCTGGCGAGCGGCGCGGGCCGACGGCGAGAACTTGCCGAACCCGGTGAAGTTGACCGAATCGCCCGCCTTCAGCGTCTCGGTGACTGAATCCATGAAGGCCTCAACGGCCTTCCCGGCATCGCGTGCCGACAGTCCGCTTTTGTTGGCGACCTTCTGGATGAACTCCTGCTTGGTCAAGAACTCCTCCTACTGCTCGGGGACTCTGAGACGGAGACCTCGGGGTAAAACGCTAACAAGGAAGTCGGATACCGCTCAACCATGCGGATTTGCGGCGCTTTCGAAGAGCTCGGAGGCCCGGAAGAGAGGCCGTAGGCGCACCGCCTGGCGCGCGAGCGCGTCGTGACCGCCCTCCTCGCGGTCGACGACACAGACCGCACTCGAGACGCGGAGCCCCGCTTCGCGCAGCGCTTCGACGGCCTCGAGCGCCGCTCCGCCGGCCGTGACGACGTCCTCGACGAGGCACACGAGCTCCCCCGGTTCGAAGACACCCTCGATCCGCCTGGATGTCCCGTACTCCTTGGCCTTCGACCGGACGATCAGGAACGGGAGCCCCGAGGCAAGCGACGCAGCAGCCGCCAGAGCGACCGCGCCGAGCTCGGGCCCGGCGAGCCGGACCGCAGCGGGCTCGTGCTCGCGGACGGCAACTGCGATCGCCTCACCGAGCGGGCGCAATAGCTCGGGGATCGTCTCGAAGCGGTACTTGTCGAGGTAGTAACGGGAGCGGCGTCCCGATCGCAGCACGAAATCGCCCTCGAGGTACGCAGCCTCGCGCAGTGCCTGTCCGAGCTCCAGGTGGTTCAAGACACCGCGAGCAGCTCGCGCGCAATCGGAAGCAGACCGTCCGCCTCCGGCGTGCCCTCGGCGTGCGAGACCATCGAACCGTCGTCGTCGTACAGGTCGACGTGATCGACGCGCCGAGCTGCGCGACGCCGGACAAGGACAGAGCCGGCGATCGAGCCCGCCGCGAGGAGCAGGCCGGTGAAGACCTTACGCGGCGGCATCGCTCGGAGAAGGCTGGCCGAGCGAACGGAGGCAGCTCTTCAGGTCGTAGAACACGAGACCGACAGTCGGTTCTGCGGATGTGGTCGCCGCGATCAGGTGATCGCCGTCGCGCACGACGAAGACGCTTCCCGCGGTTGTCGCCGCCTCGAGCTGCGACACCGGCCGCGGACGCAGGCCGTCTGCGCTCTCGAGGAGTCTGCGCGCGCCGGCAACGAGTCGCTCGGCCCGCGCGGGCGGTGTGTTCGAGCCGACGATCTCGTCGACTGCATCCGCGATCACGACGTCCCGCACTTGCGGCGAGATCTCGGTGAGGTCGCTGATCGCGCGGTTCGCGTCCATCGCTCCGAGCATACTGCCGCGGAGGTGAGGACGGTGATCACCAAGTTCTTCTCCGATCGCGGAACGCACCTCGCCGCGATGATCGCCTACTTCGCGCTTCTTTCCTTCGTGCCGTTGCTCTTCCTGGCACTCGCGCTGCTCGGGCTCGTCCACCAGGCCGACCAGGGCTCGTTCTTCGTCCGTGAGCTCTCGAAAGTGTTTCCGAGCACGTCGGTCGACTCGATCCTCACCGCAGTGCGAGCCATCCAGAACAACTCGGCCGCCCTCGGCCTCGTCGGCGGACTCTTCCTCCTCTGGTCGTCGCTCTCGCTCTTCAGCGTGCTCGAGAGCGCATTCAACATCGTGTACGGCCGGCCGAACCGCGGGTGGCTGCACGGCAAAGCGCTCGCGACGGTGATGATGGTCGGGTCGCTGGTCGCGCTCTTCGCCTCGCTCGTGATCGGCTCGGTCGGCCAGGAGGTGCTGAAGCGCTACGCCGGCTTCTCGGGGGAAGACCCGTTCGCACGCCTGACGGCGATCGCGATCTCCGGGCTCGGGATCTTCGTGTTCCTCGCCTCCGCGTACTACGTGTTGACCAACGTCGAGCTGACGCTGCGCGAGGTGCTGCCGGGGGCGATCACGGCGGCTGTGATCCTGGAGGCGACGTTCCAGGTGCTGCCGCAGTACGTGCAGGTCTCCAAGCACAACCCTGTGCTGCAAGCGCTGTCCGGGCCGGCGGTGCTGCTCGTCTGGCTCTACGTGATGGCAAACGTGATCGTGCTCGGCGCCGAGGTCAACTGGTGGTGGAGTCGAGCGAAGAACGGCCGAGCGCCGACGTGAGCGCGCGCGCGGCGAGCGCGCGATGGGAGTGGTGCGACTTCCACACGTTGCCGAGCTCGGCCACCGTCCGCGTCTCGTGCGCGGGAACGAAGAGCGGGTCGAACCCGAAACCCTCGCCGCCGGCCGGAGCTTCGGCGATCGTGCCCTCGAGCACGCCGGTGCCGCGCGTCTCGTCGCCACCCGGCGAGAGGCAGACGAGCTCGCAGACATAACGGGCCTTCCGGTCGGCCTCGCCGTCGAGTGCGTCGAGCAGGCGCTCCACGTGTCGGCCCTTCGCCCACCGAGCGGTCGCCACGCCGGGCGCTCCGCCGAGAGCGGCCACCTCGATACCCGAGTCGTCGGCGAGCATCCAGCAATCGGCCGGGCCGGCCTCGCGGCCGTAGCGCGCTTTGATCCGTGCATTGTCGAGGTACGTCACGCCGTCCTCCGGCGGGTAGTCGACCGCGAGCAGCTCCAGCTCGAAAGCAGGCAGCAGCTCGCGCATCTCACGCAGCTTCGCTGCGTTGCCGGAGCAGAGGAGCACCCTCACGCCTCAGCCGGCGGGTGCAGCAACTGCTTCGTCCTGGAACTGCTGCAGCTGCTCGATGCCGCCTGCGGCAAGGTCGAGCAGTACGTCGAGGAGATCGCGGTCGAACGGGAGGCGCTCGGCGGTCGCCTGCACCTCGACCAGGCGACCGTCACCCGTCATCACCACGTTCACGTCAGCGTCAGCGGTCGAGTCCTCCGAATAGTCGAGATCGAGCAGCGGCTCACCCCCGACGATCCCGACCGACACTGCGGCGATCTCGCTCGTCAGCGCCTTGGACAGCCCGAACCGGTCGAGCGCACGCCGCGCTGCGACGTAGGCGCCACAGATGGCTGCACAACGCGTCCCGCCGTCGGCCTGCAACACGTCGCAGTCGAGCCAGACCGTGCGCTCGCCCAGTGCCTCGAAGTCGACCACCCCGCGCAGCGCGCGGCCGATCAACCGCTGAATCTCGACGGTGCGACCGCCTTGCTTCCCGCGTGCAGCCTCGCGCTCCGAGCGCTCGCCGGTCGAAGCGGGGAGCAGCGAGTACTCGGCGGTCATCCACCCGCGTCCCGAGCGTGCGAGCCACCGGGGAACGCCGTCGCCGATCGAGGCCGTGCAGAGCACCCGCGTCTTCCCTTGCGACCACAGGACGACGCCGTGAGGCTGCTCCAGAAACGTCGGATCGGCGACGACGGGCCGCAGCTGGTCGGGCCGCCGCCCGTCCGTCCTCATACCCGCTCCGGCGCCGGCAAAGCCGGCCCCTCCGCTATCTGAACGCCTCCGTCGAGCCGACGGCTCACGCCGCCGCCTCGAGCTCCGACACGGCGACACGATCGACGACGCCGAGTGGCAGCTGCAGGAACCGTTCGCCGAGTGAGCGGAAGAGCTCGGGGTCGCCGGTGGTGAGGAACCGGTATTCGCCCTCGCGTCCCGTCTCGTTCTCGAAACCCTTGCGCTGAAGCGTCTCCGCGACCTCGCGTGCCGTCTCGTCGGCCGAGAAGATCAGCGTCACGTCGCGACCGAACGTGCGCTGGAACACCGGACGCAGCAAGCGGATAGTGCGTGCAGCCGAGAATCACCGTGTCGCAGTCTGCTTCCTTGAGCGGCGCGGCGTACTCGCGCACCGCGGTGACGACGGCCTCGCTGAACGTGTCGCCGGACTCGATCAGCGGCACGAGTTTGGGGCATGCGACCGCCGTGAGCTGAACGCCGGCATCGAGCGCGTGTGCGAGGAGCTCGTAGCGCCGGCTCTCGACCGTGAGCTCGGTCGCAAGCAGTCCGATCCGGCGGTTGCGGGTCGCCTGCACGGCCGCGTGCGCCTCGGGGACGATCACCGACACGACCGGGACCTGGAGCTCCTCCTGCAGGTCTGGAAGCGCAACCGACGTCGCCGTGTTGCACGCGACGACAACCATCTTCACGCCGAGCCCCTCGAGATACAGGCCGATCTCGTGCGCGAAGCGCTGGACCTCGTGGCGGGGTCGCGGGCCGTACGGGAGGCGCGCGTGATCGCCGAGATACACGAAGTCCTCGTGCGGCATCGTCACGAGACACTCGTGCAACACCGTGAGCCCACCGACTCCCGAGTCGAAGACGCCGATCGGACGTGAATCCATCGGTGCCAGTCTAGAAGTGCCACCGGTAGGTTCCGGGCGATGGCGGCAACGATCCGCATCGGAACGTGCTCCTGGGCCGACGACGCGCTCTCGAAACACTGGTACCCGCCCGGCACACCGCCGCTCGCCCGGCTCTCCTACTACGCCGAGAGGTTCTCGACGGTCGAGGTCGACTCGACGTTCTACCGGGTCCCCACCGAGCAGATGGTTCGCGGCTGGGCCGAACGTTCACCTGACGGATTCGTCATGCATGTGAAGGCATTCGGGCTCCTGACGAGGCATCCGGTCAAGCTGGAGCAAGTGCCGCCCGACCTCCGTGACGGGCTGCCGACCGACACCCGCGGACGCGTCGACCGGCCGTCACGCGAGGCGCGCGGCGCAGTGTTCCGGGCGTTTCTCGACGCGCTGCAACCGCTTCGGGACGCCGGCAAGCTCGGCGGGATCCTCTTCCAGCTCCCGCCGTACGTCGTGTGGAAGCCGTCGTCGCTGGACTACCTCGAGTGGGCGCGCGAACAGCTCGGGGACGACGAGATGCTCGTCGAGCCGCGGCACCGCTCGTGGTTCGCCGACGACATCCGCGCCGAGCTGCTGCGGCTGGCTCGAGGAGCGCCGGATGAGCTGGGTGACCGTCGACGCACCGAAAGTCGATGCGGCCAACGTCCCGGCGACGCTCGTGGCCGCGACGACGCCGCTCGCCTACGTGCGCTTCCACGGCCGGAACGCCGGCACCTGGAACGTCCGCGGTGGGTCGGCGGCAGAGCGCTTCGACCACCTCTACTCCGAGGCCGAGCTCCGCGAATGGGTGCAGCCGCTGCGCGAGCTCGCCGACCACGCCGAGGAGGTGTACGCGTTCTTCAACAACAACAATCAGACGGACGGCGTCGCGCAGGCTCCTGCCGGCGCGATGTTGCTGCAAAAGCTCCTCGAAGAAGAAGGCGTTCCGGCCTCCTGACTCGCGTCACGGCACACGCCTCTGGCGGAGGGACGCTCGCGCAGGCCACGCCGACTTCGCGCCACACGCCGAAGGACACAGGCCGCACCTAAAGTTGCTCGAGTAGCGCGCTCTGCACTAGTGCGACCGGCTGACCCGCACGTCAGGCGTCACGTCGGAACGCTGGCCATTTCAGTGCCATCGGCTCAACGGTCGATTGTCCGCTGATTCGCTTCGCTATACCGCTCGCCTTCGAGCGTGATCCGCGAAGCCTGGTGCTCGATCTCGTCGAGCTCTTCTTGGGTCAGCTCGACGTCAGCGGCAGCGATGTTCTCTTCGACTCGGTGCAGCTTCGTCGTTCCCGGGATCGGAACGATCCACGGCTTCTGCGCGAGCAGCCAAGCCAGTGCGATCTGCGCGGCGGTCACACCCTTGTGCTCCGCGATGCTCGCGAACGAGATCGACGAGCGCCTGGTTCGCCTCACGCGCCTCAGCCGTGAATCGAGGCACGGTGTTCCGGTAGTCCGTTTCCTCGAACTGCGTGTTCGCGTTGATCGTGCCGGTCAGGAAGCCAGCCCCGAGAGGGGTGAAGGCGACGAAGCCGATGCCGAGTTCTTCCAGCGTCGGAAGGATGACGTCTTCCGGCTCACGCCACCACAACGAGTACTCGCTCTGGAGCGCAGCGACCGGCTGCACCGCGTGCGCCCGGCGGATGTTCGCCACGCCCGCCTCGGACATCCCGAACTCTCGAACCTTCCCTTGCTCGATCAGTTCCTTGACCGTCCCAGCCACGTCTTCCATCGGCACGTCGGGATCGACACGGTGCTGGTAGAGGAGGTCGATGGTCTCCGTCCGCAGTCGCTTCAACGAACCCTTCGACCGCTCGCTTGATGTTGTCGGGACGACTGTTCACCCGACCGGTGCGCTGACCGTCCTGAATGTCCCATCCGAACTTCGTCGCGATCACGACCTGGTCGCGAACCGGCTCAAGTGCTTCACCGACGAGTTCCTCGTTCGCGAACGGGCCGTACACCTCAGCCGTGTCGAAGAGCGTCACGCCGCGCTCGACCGCTGCCCGGATCAGCGCGATCATCGCCTCCTTGTCGGTGCTGCCCTCCGTACGTGCCGCTCATGCCCATACAACCGAGACCGATCGCCGACACTTCAAGGCTGCCGAATGACCGCTTCTGCACGCTTGACCCTCCCTTGAGTGACGCCGAATGCTCGCGTAGCAGCAGTCAAGCAGCCCACTACGACAGGTGACTGACCCTGCTGATCCAGGTACCCGCAATACCCCCACGCTCAGGGGTCATTCCAAAACACCGGCCCGTATGAGAGACGCAGCGTCATTCGACTGCGAGAATCCGGTTCGTGAACGAAGCGACGCTTGAGGACGCTGGCTCCGGGCTTGCCCCCGTCACGGAGGGTTGGTTCGTCGTCAACGTGCGCGATGCCGAGTGGTTCTCGTCGGAGACGAGGGGCGCGGCGTGTTGGTTCGCGAACGAGTACGGCGAACCTCCGATCGAGTTCACGCAGCTCGGGATCAATGTGACCGTCCTCGAGCCCCGCCAGAGCAGCGTCTACCACGCCGAGGCGAATCAGGAGGCATTCCTGATTTTGGCCGGTGAGTGCAGGCTGCTCGTCGAGGGCGAGGAGCGTTGTCTCCGAGCCTGGGACTTCTTCCATTCGCCCGCGTGGACGGAGCACGCCTTCGTGGGAGCTGGTGACGGGCCGTGCGTGGTCCTGATGGTCGGCGCACATGTAAGCCCTCAGGTCCGGTATCCGGTGTCGGACCTCGCAGCGCGCTACGGCGCCAGTGTGGAGAAGGAGACATCCGATCCGGAGCAGGTCTATGCGACGGCCGAGAGGTTCCGGCGAGAGCGGCCGCCGTATTGGTCACGCCTACCCTGGGGCGAGAGCCGTTCGCAGTAGCCGTCAGGCGTCATCCCGGAACACTGGCGCAGGTGACGGTTGGCTCTTTCCGGACTCCGCCTGAGCCAACGTTCTACGATCGGTTTCGTGGCCGAGTTCATCCCGCCCGACTTCGAGGTCCCGCTCGGTCTCGAGACTTCCGAGTTCCTGCTCGAGCCGCTCGGCCCCGAGCACAACGAGCAGGACTACGACGCCTGGACGTCGTCAATGGAGCACATCGCGGCGACGCCCGGGTTCCCCGACGGCTCATGGCCGCGAGAGATGACGCCGGACGAGAACCGCGCGGATCTGCAGCGCCACGCCAACGACTTCCGCTCCCGGAAGGGGTTCACGTACACGGTGCTCGATCCGGGGAGCCGCGACGTGATCGGCTGCGTCTACATCTATCCGCTGCCCGACAATGACTCCGACGCCCGCGTGCTCTCGTGGGTGCGGGTGAACCACGCACACCTGGACACCCCGCTGTGGCGCGCTGTGAATGAGTGGCTCGAATCGGACTGGCCATTCGCAAGCGTCGAGTACGCGCCGCGCGCCTAGGCGCGTCCCAACAGCCGCGCAGCTCAACTCGGTCGGTACCGCAATGTCCGACTCGCGGGGCTCTACGACGTCGGCGAGGAGCGGCACTTCTTGCGCGCGTTGGGGTGCGATGACCGCGGGGAGCTCGAGCGGGTCGGGTTTCTACGCCTGCACGCGCAACCTCGAGGACGAGCTGACGCGGGGCGGTGGGGACGTACCGAGTGGGGCGCTTGCTCGCGGAGCAAGGCGAGCTGCGGGCGTTCCGGATCTACTAAGCGCAGCCCGCGCACCGCGCCCGGCCGCTCGAGGAACAGCTGCACGGCTTCATGTGGAACCGCAAGCAGAAGTACGCCGGGCCCTTGGTGGAGGCACTCGACCTCGAGCGCGTCCCGCGGCCGCTCGACCGCGTGTTGGCGCGCGTCTAGCTCACCGCACGTCTACGAGGCACGCGGACGAGCCACCGAAACGCCTAATGTGATTCACGGCAGGTGTAATGGTCATCGGGTTCGGACTTGCCGGACGGCCGAGCAACCGGGCCATCGACCAAGGAGCCGTGAGATGACGATCGACCGGACCGCGAACGTTCGAGCGCTTGGCGAAGCGTCTGTCCGGCGACGTCGTCCTGCCTGACGACGAGTCGTGGGACGCGGCACGGCAGTCGTGGAACCTGGCCGTCGAACAGCGGCCCGTCGCCGTCGTGCTGCCCGAGTCGGTCCAGGATGTGGTCGAAACCGTGCGTTTCGCCGGCGCGCACGGCCTGCGGATCGCGTTCAATGCCGGCGGCCACAACGCGGGGCCGATCGACTGGAGCAGAGACGCCCTCCTCCTGAAGATGGAGCGGATGCGCGGGCTCGAGATCGACGTGGAGGGTCGGCGCGCGCGGGCCGAGGCGGGAGTGCTCGCGAACCCGGTCGCACACGCGGCGGGCGAACACGGCCTTGCGTATCTCGCCGGCACGTCGCCCGACGTCGGCATTGTCGGCTACACGCTTGGCGGTGGCTTCAACTGGATGATCCGCAAGCACGGTCTGGCTGCGAACAGCGTCCTGGCCGTCGAGCTCGTCACCGCAGACGGCCGTCTTGTCCGTGCCGACTCCGAGCACGAGCGCGACCTCTTCTGGGCCGTACGCGGCGGTGGCGGGAACTTCGGCGCGGTGACGGCAATCGAGTTCGCGCTCTACCCCATCGAGAAGATCTATGCCGGCGCCTTGCTCTGGCCGATCGAGCGCGCGCGCGAGATCCTCAACGCATGGCGCGCCTGGGTCGAAACCGTCCCGCCGGAGTGCGAGTCGATCGGAAGGCTCCTGCAGCTCCCGGACGTTCCGTTCCTGCCCGACCACCTTCGAGGCCGGTCGTTCGCGCTCGTCGAGGTCGCGTTTCTCGGGACCGAGAGCGATGGCGCGGCGCTCATGCGGCCCTTCCGCGATCTCGAGCCGGAACTCGACAGCGTGACGATGATGCCTGCGCGGGACCTCAGCCTTGTAAACATGGATCCGGACTTCCCGCTTCCGTACGCAGGTGACGGGATCCTGCTCGACGACTACTCACCGGCCGCGACCGACGTGCTCGTCGAGGCGTTCGTCGGCTCCCCGTTGCTTCATGTCGAGGTTCGCCATCTCGGCGGCGCGCTCGCGTGTCGGCTCAGCCTGGTAACGGCTGCCTCGACACGATCGACCAGCCGTTCATTCTCTTCACCTTCGGCTTCGCCGGCGACCCGACGATGCACGCGGCCGTCGAACACCACGTCGATCTCCTGCTGTCGAGACTCGAACCATGGAACAGCGGCCGCCGCTACCTGAACTTCACCGAGTCGCGAGCAGACCCGCGGACGATCTTTCCCGAGACAAGTTGGGATCGCCTGCAACAGGTCAAGGCGACCTACGACCCCGACGAGCTCTTTCTCGCGAACCACTGCATCCCGCTCGCGGCGACTCGAGAGCCCATTCGTTGAGGCGAGTCGCTGACGGCCTTGGCTTCCGGCCTCGGACCGACCGGCTCAGAGGGCGTGGTGCATCCACACGTTCGGCTCCCAGTAGCTGCCGGAGTCGTCGGCGCGCTCGATACGCACGGTAGCGAGACCACCGGGAAACCAATAGTCGCCGCTCTCGGGGAAGCTCATCTCCGTCCACGTCTCCCACTCGCCGACCGTGCCGGTGATCCGTAGCGATTGCGGTTCCGGTCTGAGGACGCCGGCGCCAAGCCGTTCATGAACACGCATCCACGGATCGAAGAGCAGGCCGTCGGGCCGCCGCCACTGCGCGTAGCGCTCGATGGGAACGAGCGGATAGCCCTCTTTCCGGCTTGGGCGAACTGGTGCGATCAGCGACGGAAGCCCGTGGCGGCGCGCTACCTCGCTCATCGCTCGCACCGCCATCGCACTCACCCCACGGCCCTGGAGGTTGCGCGGCACCATGATCACGAGCGCGCAGAGCGCGGTCGCGCGACCTTCCTCGAAGCCGCGAGCGATGGCGCCGTCAATCCCCGCTGGCAGGTCCTTGACTGTGCCGCTCCAGCGGACTGGAATCGAGCGCGCCCGAGCGAGGATCTCGTCATCGTCACCGAGGACGTGGAACTGGAAGTCGGGCAACTCTTCAGTTAGGCGCGGCCAGTATTCGTTCAGGACATCGCCATGGTTGTTGTATTCAGGCAGCGTGTCGCGCGTTCGCTCCCACGCCGGCTCGAGCAGCTCGGGCCGCTCGCTCGCAGTCGCAATCTTCATCTCGTCGATCATCTCGCAGGAGGCTTGGCTTCGGTGCGCAGGGAGCGTGAAGCCTGCGAACGTCCGACGCTTTCAGCGGACGGGTCAGCGGGGAGGTTCGAGTAGCACGATCGGGATGCGGCGCGTGGTCCGCCGCTGGTAGTCGAGATATCCTGGCGCCTGAGCGGTCACCTGTGCCCAGAGGCGATCACGCTCGGCGGGCGCCGCCTCGCGCGCTACGACGTCGTGCGTGATCCGGCCGAGTTGCGCGGTTGCTCGCGGCTCATGCTGGAGGTTCAGCAACCATGAAGGCGAACAGTCGAGCCCGCCGTACGACGCGATCACGACGAAGCTGTCACCGTCGCGCAGCGAACACAGCGGCACGGTGCGCGCCCGGCCCGACCTTCGGCCGGTAGTTGTCAGCAACAAGACCTCGAGTCCCCAAATGCGCGAGCCGATCTGGCCGCCGCTCGCTGAGTAGAGGAATCGGTGGAGCGCACCGAGATGGCGGGTCGCGAGCCGGACGATCAATGAACGCATTACGGCTAGCTTGCACTGCGTGCAGAGAACAGTGCGGTTGCCGTGGCTCGGGCGGGGCGTTCCGGTTTCCTGATGCGTGTGCTCGCCGTCACACATGGCCCGGCGGTCAAGCCCGAGATCTTCGGCGACGTCGTCCTCGAGGAAGGACATGAGCTCACCGACTGGGACATCCGGACACAGGCCTCGCCGCCGCACGGGTTCGATGCCGTGTTCGTCTTCGGCGGCGACCAGAACGTCGGCGAGGAGCTCACGCATCCGTGGCTGCACGACGAGTACGAAGCGCTGCGACGGATCGTCGAGGACGAGACACCCCTGTTCACGGTCTGCCTGGGCGCGCAGACACTCGCGCGCGCGTTCGGGGCGGAGGTCTCGTCGATCGGCACACCGCTCGCGGGGTTCTACGAGACGACGCTCACGGACGAAGGTCTCGCCGATCCGGTGCTCGGCATCCTCCCGCGACGCTTCGAGGCGCTGAACGCCAACGGCTATGCGTTCAGCTGGCCCCCCGGTGCGACTGTCCTCGCGCACGGCCCGGTGCCGCAGGCCTTTCGCCTCGGCACGCGCGCGTGGGCGGTCCAGTTCCATCCCGAGGTGCGCCGGGACCAGGTGCTCGGCTGGTTTCGCGACGAGGCGGTCTTGCCGCGACCGATCGAGGAGCTCGAACGCGAGCTCGACGAGAAGCTGACCGCCTGGCAGGAGCTCGGCCGCCGGCTCGCGCGTGCGTTCCTGCGCGCTGCGTCCCTGTACTAGTTCGTCTCGACCGGCAGATCGGCGCGCCGCGCCCACTCGTGCCACGAGCCGACGTAGTTGCGCGCGTCGTAGCCGAGGGAGCGGAGGATCCGAGCCGCGAACGACGAGCGCGAGCCCGAATGGCAGTAGACGACGACCTCGGCGCCCGGCTCGACCCCGAGCTCACCCGCGATCTCCTCGGGCCGCAGATTCTGGAGGCGGTGGACGTCGAGATTGCGTGCGCCGGGTATGTGCCCCTGGCGCGGGTCGCACGCGTTGCCGAGCGATCCGTCGAACTCGTGATTCGTCCGTACGTCGACGACGACGACATCGCCGAGTCGCTGGGCGAGCTCGTCGACGGCGATGTCGGTCACAGCGACCGCACTACCTCGACCTCCGCAGCCACCGAAGGACGCTGCGCGAGCGCAGCCAGCCACGTTTCGATCCGTTCAGGGAGGTCGACTCCGAGCATGTCACGCGCGCGGATCACCCAGGGCACGAAAGCGAAGTCGCTGAACAGGCTCCGGCCTACCGGCAGCGCGTCGAGCCGCGCGGCGAGCTCATTCTCGTCTCCACGCCTGAACGCGTAGTAGTCGTCGCCGAGCAGATCGCCGAAGCGCTGAACGAGCAGCCGCACCTCCGCGCGTTCCGCCGGGCCATCGGGCATGAGCGCAGGCGATGGCTCGAGCTCCTCGAGGTACGCCATGATCACCTCGGACTCGGGAAGCACGAACCCGTTGTCGAGCACCGGCACACGGCCGTTCGGTGGGTTCAGCTCGAGCAGCCAGGTGGGGCGATTCGTCAGGTCGATCTCGACGGGCTCGAGCTCGATGCCCTTCTCGGCGACGACGATCCGTACGCGTGCGCAGTACGGGCAGCGCGCGGCGTCATAGAGCTTCACGGCTCGAGCCCCATCAACCGGGCGAGGTCCTCGTACAGCTGGGATGCGTGGGGCAGCTCCGCCGGCGAGGCTCCCGTGACTGCGACGCGATGGACGGCTTCACGGTCGGCTCCGGTCAACCGAGAGATGAGCGTCGGGTTCGCGGCGAGCGCCAGCTGGTCTCCCGTCGAGAGCGGACCGTAGTACGTCGGCACCGACAGGTACTCGTCGACCATGCGCCCACGCTCGTAGAGACGAAGCCGGACGACCTCGCCCTCGATCGCGAGGGCAACCGTTACGGCTCCGAGGCGATCGGACAGCTCGTGTGCGAACCGGCCGTGCGCGTCGCGATCCTTGTCGAGCGCGGAGTCTGCGACCCGGATCCAGCTGTCCGTGTTGCGCACGTCGGGTGAAACGAGCCGAGGCAGGAAATGCGCGATCGCCCGCTCGACCGAGACTTCGTCGTCCGTCTGGACGTGGGTGGTCGCACGGCGCTCGCCCGGCGCATCCTCGCCGAGCCGCACGTCGAGATCGTCGACCGCGGCGGCCATGAAGGTCGAAATCTCGACGAACCCGAGCCGCCCCCAGATCGTGCGCGCAGGCTCGTTGGTCATCAAGACGTGCGAACGTGATCGTCTGAACGCCCGACTCGCGAGCATGTGCCGCGCATTCGCGCAAGAGCGCCTTCGCGACTCCGTGACGGCGCGCATCTGGACGAACGTGCACGAGATGTACATGCATCGCGCCGTGACGCGGTGTGTCGATCTTGGCGACGCCGATCGCCTTGCCGTCGGCCTCGGCGAGGAACACGCCGCCGGCGTCGAGCTGCCGGCGCATGTCGGCCCACTCCTCGTCCCAGGTCTCGCCGCTGAAGCCCGGCGGCTCCGGAACCTCGAGCTCGAACTCCTCCCACAGCTCCCGCAGCGTCGCCTCGTCGGCGGGCGTGGCGCGGCGAACGTTCACGGCGTTCTCGCCCCGGTGAGGAGGTAGTGCGCCGACAGGTTCTGGAACGGCTCGAGTCTCGCCCCCATCTCCTCCACACCGACACCGTAGAGAACGTCGACCGCCTTCCGCAGGACAAGGTCACCGGCCGGCCAGGCCCGTGCCCGCCCGAGGTGCCGGGCGAGGAACCACTCTGCCGTCCAGGGGCCGAGCCCGCGAACCGCGAGGAGCCGGGCGCGGACCTCGTCGTCGTCGAGAGCTCCAAGCGCCCCGAGGTCGAGATCGTTGCGCGCGAGCCCGACCACGTACTCGGCCTTGCGCCGCGAGAAGCCGACCGCGACGAGCTCTTCCTCGGACGCACGCGCAAGGCGCTCGCGCGACGGAAACGCGTAAGCTCGGCCCGCACGGACGCCGAAACGCTCGATCATCCTGGTGCGGATCGCGAAGGCTGCGAACAGCGACACCTGCTGGGCCGTGATCGACGTCACCAGCGCCTCGAACGGATCGGGCGCGAGCGGCGGGCGAAAACCCGCGAGCTTGACGGTGAGCGGGCCGAGGACGCTGTCGTCTGCGGCCCAGGCGTAGAACGGCTCGAGCTCGAAGCGGGCGCCGAGCAGGCAGAGCACATCGGGCCGGGTCACGTCATCGAGCGGCTCGACGTCGACGCCGCCGGGCGCCGCACGAATCGCGACCTCTCGCCCGTCGACGACGCGCAACAGCGCGTCGTCGTCCCACAGGTTCGCAAGATCGGGGCCGAACCGACGGAAGCGCTCGGTCGAGAGCAGGAAGTCGTACGGCTCAGCGAAGCGCAGCAGCGACATCGTCCAGCGTGTCGA
Organism: uncultured Thermoleophilia bacterium; assembly: GCA_963715115.1. GTDB lineage: Bacteria > Actinomycetota > Thermoleophilia > Gaiellales > Gaiellaceae > PALSA-600. Next base: position 72,407 of record CAVQRE010000011.1, on the reverse strand, counting down.
ACGGCTCGTAGTCGACACCGCAGCGCTCGAGGTAGACGGCAAGCCCGTCCCTCGCGAAGACGCGCTCCGCAGCCAGCGCGGCGCAGCGATCCGAGTAGCCGTCGCCGACGTAGACGTACGGCTGGCCGGAGAGCAGCGCCCGCTTGCAGGGCTCACCGCATACCGGGCAAGCGCTCTCGTCGCGCCACACGGGCCGCCACCCGTTCGCGGTTGCATCGAGCCGATTGGCGAAGACCTCGACCACGATCCCCTCGCGCTCGAGGATCGGCTGGATCAGCTCGTGAAAGCCGCTCGACACGATCACGGCGGGGCGCGCCTGGATCAGAGTGGCGAGCCCCGGACGCACCGTGACGTGCTTGCGAACCCAATCGACCGCGATGGCGAGCGGCAGCCGGATCGTCGCGATCTCGCCGGCGATCACCTCGTGGAGCGTGAGACCGCTGCCGAGGACGCCCTCCATCCGCGCGTACACCTCGCGATCGCCGAACTCCTCGAGAAGCATGTGAAGGCCGTCGACCTCGGTGCAGGTCCCGTCCCAATCGAGCGCGAGCCGCAAATCGCTAGAGATGCGACGTGACGCCGGCGGGATCCTCGTCCGGCGTGGAGCCGGCGGCGGAGGCGTCGTCCGCCCACGAGTACGCGTACTTCCCGTCGTCGAGATCGCCTGCGAGGGCGGTCAGGCGCAGCGGATGGAACGTGTCGCACATGACCGCCAGCTCGTGTGTCTCTGTCATCCCGAGCGATTTCTCCGCCAGCCCCGGCTGCGGGCCGTGCGGAAGCCCGCTCGGGTGCAGTGTGATCGAGCCCACCTCGATCGCCTTGCGCGACGAGAAGTTGCCGTCGACGTAATAGATCATCTCCTCGCTCTGGAGGTTCGAATGGTGGTACGGGATCGGCACCGCATTCGGGTCGAAGTCGAGCTTGCGCGGGCAGAACGAGCAGATGACGAAGTTCGGGCCGGCAAAGGTCTGGTGTGACGGCGGAGGCATGTGGATGCGGCCGGTGATCGGCTCGAAATCGTGGATCGAGAACGTCCACGGGTAGACGTATCCATCCCAGCCCACGACGTCGAACGGGTGATAGTCGATCACGTACGTCTGGTAGCCGTCGCGAACGCGCACCTTGACGATGTGCTCGCCGCGGTCGCGATGCGTTCGGAGCTCTGTCGGAGCGTGAAGGTCGCGATGGTAGAAGGGTGCGTGCTCCATCAGCTGCCCGTGCTCGTTGCGGTAGCGCTTCGGGATCGTGATCAGCCCCGGCGTCTCGAACACCAGGTAACGCTGCTCCGCATCCTCTCCCTCGTCGGGAGCGAAGCGATAGGTCGTCCCGCGGGGAACGACGATGTAGTCGCCGGGCGCGTACGGCAGGTCGCCGAAGATCGTCTCGAGGGTTCCCGCGCCGCGATGGACGAAGATCACCTCGTCCCCCTCGCCGTTGCGGAAGAAGTAGTCCATCGGCTCGGTGGGCCGGCAGAGCGAGATCTCGACATCGTTGTTCCACATCAGCAGACGCCGGCCCTCGATCGCATCGCCGCCGGCCGGGAGATCCCAGGTCGTGAAGTGCCGGTGGGCATGGGCTTCCGGCACCCACTCCTCGCGGACGATCGGCTCGAACTCGCCGAGCGCGATCACGCGGCAGGGGGAGTGCAGGTGGTAGAGGATCGACTCGAGGCCCGAGAAGCCCTCGAAGCCCATCACCTCCTCCGTCAGGAGAGTGCCGTTTTCGCGAAAGACGACGTGACGCTTCTCGGGCACCTCGCCGAGGCGCTGGTAGAACGGCATGGATGGAGAATATCGTCGCCCAGATTCGCTCGGAGGTGGCATCGTGGGACGGCGTCTCCGTTCACCCGCATCGGTTCGGCGGCACGGAGTTCAGGCTCGGCGGGAGAGAGCTCGGGCACCTGCACGGCGAGCGGTGGGCCGACCTCCCGTTCACCCGCAGGATCCGCGACATGCTCGTCGAGACAGGCCGGGCGAGCCCACACCACGTCCTGCCGCACACGGGCTGGGTGTCGCGCCAGATCTCGGACGAGGAAGACGTCGACGAGGTGATCGAGCTGTTTCGGCTCTCCTACGAACGCGCCCGGGTCGCCCAGGCCGTCCGCGAGTCACGCCAGTAGCTCGGCGAACCGGTCGGTGCCGACGTTGCCGCCGGAGACGATCACGCCGATCCGGCCGTCCCCGACGACCGCGCCCTGCAGCACCGCCGCGATCCCGACCGCGCCGCTCGGCTCGACGACCAACTTGAGCCGCTCGAAGGCGAATCGCATCGCCTCCACGATCTGCGCATCGGTGACCGTGACGATCTCGTCGACGAGACGGGAAGCCACCTCCCACGTGAGGTCGCCCGGCACGTTCGTCTGCAGCCCGTCGGCGATCGTGCGCGGTACGTCGATCCGCACCGGGTGCCCGGCGGCGAACGATCGACGCCAGTCGTCGCCTGCGTCGGGCTCGACGCCGACGACCCGGCGGACCCCGAGGTCACGCGCGATCGTCGCGCAGCCCGAGATGAGCCCCCCGCCTCCCACCGGGACAACCAGCGTGTCGAGTGGGCCGGCGTCCTCGATCAGCTCGAGCGCGGCCGTGCCCTGCCCGGCCATCACCAGCGGATCGTCGTACGGACGGACGAGCTCGAGTCCGCGCTCGGCTGCAAGCGCACTGCCGAGCGCCTCGCGGTCGTCGTAGTAGCGGTCGTACGTCACGATCTCGGCGCCGTAGCCGAGCGTCGCATCGACCTTGGCCGTCGGCGCATCGGCCGGCATGAGGATCGTCGCCTCGGTGCCGAGCAGCCGAGCAGCCAGGGCGACGGCCTGCGCATGGTTGCCCGACGAGTACGCGACGACCGGCACCCCGCGCGGCAGCGAGGCGATCTTGTTGTACGCGCCGCGAAACTTGAACGCGCCCGCGCGCTGCAGGCACTCCGGCTTGAGCACCACCTCCCCGAGCGTCCGCGACGTGATGAACGGCGTCCGATGCGCGACGCCTTCGAGGACCCGCGCAGCAGCGCGAACGTCGTCGGGGCCGATCACGCGATCCGGTTCGAGAGCACGCCGATGCCTTCGATTTCGAGCTCGACCACGTCGCCGCGCTGCAGCCAGCGGCCGTCGCCGTGCTCGAGGATGCACCCGGTTCCGACCGTCCCCGACCCGATCACGTCGCCGGGGAGCAACTGCGTGTTGCGCGCGGCCTGCTCGACCAGCGTTGCCCACGGGTGGTAGAGATCCCGGAGCTCGCCGCGTGAGCGCTCCTCGCCGTTCACGCGGGCAACCATCGCGCCAGACCCGCCGTCGAACTCGTCCGGCGTCACGACCACCGGCCCGAGGGACGTCGCGAAGTCCTTGCCCTTCGCGGGACCGAGCCCGACCCGCATCTCGACCCGCTGCAGATCTCGCGCCGACCAGTCGTTCATCACCGTGAAGCCGCTGATCGCACCGTCGCCGCCGACGATCGCCGCACACTCGAGCTCGTAATCGAGCTCTGCGGTCCCATCGGGGTACGGCACGTCCTCGCCGGGGCCGAAGATCGCACCCGGGTTCGAGAAGTAGAAGACGGGCACCTCGTACCACTCGGGCGGGACTTCCCGGCCATGGAGACGCCGTGCGTTCGCGACGTGGGCCTCGAACGCCATGAAGTCCCGGACGCTCGGCGGGCGGAGCACCGGCGGCCGCAGGTCGACATCGGCGAGGGCGAACTCGGCGTGCTCGCGCGCAGTGCCGCCACCGGTGAAGAAGGATTGCAGCGTCTGCGCGGCAAGCTGGATCACGCGGTCCCCCTCGATCCGTCCGGGCCAACCCCGCTCGAGACCGAGTTCCTTCGGCGTGAACATGCAGAGCTTCACGGCTCGGTATGAACTATCACGTCGGCGATGTCAGGCCGCGCTCGGCGGATCTTCTCCTCGATCTCGCTCGCCCGCGCATGAGCCTCGTCGAGGCGGCTCGTCCCGTCGAGCCCGAGTGTGAGGAACGCGACGAGGCCCGACGGCGTGCGCAGGAAGCGAAGCCGACGCGGTTCGGTGCCGGTCGCCTCGAGCACGATCCGTCGAAGGTCAGCCTCGTCGCTTCCGCGCACCTCCCAGGCGGCGCTGCTCTCCGTCAGCGGCTCGAGGTGCGTCTGGACGCCCGCGATCTCCGGCACCGCCTCGCAGATCGACGTCTCCAGCTGCTCCGCAATCGCATGCGCCTCCTCGAGCGTGAGCTCCCCGGGAAGCTTCGCGTGCAGCGACAGCTCGGTGTGGCCGTCGACGTCGACGAGCGCGATGTTGTGTACCTCGCGGACGTTCGGAACCGCAATCGCCGCCGCGTGCGCCCGCTCGTGCACACTCGCGTCCTCGATGGGCTCGACGTGGACGACCACGTCGGCGTTCGGGAGCGCACGGCCGACGGCGGCCTCGACCGCGTCGGCGGCGGCGTGGCCCTGGCCGACGGCGGCAGTCGGTGAGACACCGATCACGACGTCGGCGAACTGGCGACCTGCCGCCTGGCGCATGCGCAGACGCCGAAGCTCGACCGTCGGCTCCATCGCTCGTATCGCTCTGCGCGCGGCCGACTCGGCATCGGCCGGGACGCGATCCATCAGCACGTCGATGTTGCGGCGCATGAGCCTGGCCGCGGCCGTGATCACGAGCACCGCTACGAACAGCGCGGCGACCGAGTCGCCACCCGCGTATCCAGCGCGCGCGACCAGGAGGCCAGCGAGCACGGCGACCGACCCTGCGAGATCGCTTCCGAAGTGCAGCGCGTTCGACGCGAGCGCGGCGCTCATGTACCGGCGTGATGCTCGCCAGGAGACGGTCGTCCGCGCAACGTCGATCACGATCACGACGACGATCACCGCGATCGCGTACCACGTCGCATTCACCTCACCGCCGCCGCGCCCGAGCAGGCGCTCGAGCGCACGAACGGCAATCACAACGGCGACGACAGCGAGGATCGCCGCCTCGGCGAGCGCGGCGAGGTGCTCGGCCTTGCCGTGCCCGTACTGATGTGTGCGATCGGCCGGCCGCCCTGCGACGCCGACGGCAAAGAACGTGAGCAGCGCCGCGACGAGATCCGTTCCGGAGTGAATCGCCTCGGAGACCAGCCCGAGGCTGTTCGTCGCGAGACCGACCGTCAGCTTCAGGACGAGCAGCACGCCCGCCGCCGCGACGGAGACCAGCGCCGTGCGCCGCTGCGGACTCATAGCGTTTCAGTTCTAGATGGTTGATCGGTAATTGCCGTCGTTGCGGGGAGGGTTTGCACCAAGCAGTGTGGGTGACTCGACCGGCGCCAAGGCCGGTGGGCCTGGGTGCAGGGCGAGGCGGCCGCAATGCGCCGCGTGCAGACCCCCATCCGCAGCGGCGTTGAATTATCGATCAACGATCTAGAGGTTGCCGCGGAGCGCCTGCTCGCGCTCGATCGCCTCGAAGAGCGCCTTGAAGTTGCCGTCGCCGAATCCCCGTGCACCGTGGCGTTCGATGATCTCGAAGAAGAGCGTCGGCCGATCTTGGGCCGTCTTGGTGAAGATCTGCAGCAGATAGCCGTCGTCGTCGCGGTCAGCGAGGATCCGGAGCCGACGGAGGTCGTCCCAGCTCTCGTCGATCTCACCGACGCGTTCCGGCGTCTCGTCGTAGTAGGCGTCGGGGGTCGACAAGAACAACACGCCGCGACGCGCCAGCGCCTCGACCGTCTCGACGATGTTCGCCGACTGGAGCGCGATGTGCTGGGAGCCGGGACCATGGTTGAAGTCGAGGTACTCCTCGATCTGGCTCTTGCGCTTGCCTTCAGCCGGTTCGTTGATCGGGAACTTGATCTTCCCCTGGCCATCGGTCATCACCTTGCTCATCAGCGCGGAGTACTCCGTGGAGATGTCCTCGTCGGAGAAGTGGATCATCTCGGTCATTCCGAACACGCGCTCGTAGAAGCCGACCCAGTGGTCCATGCGGCCGAGCTCGACGTTGCCGACGACGTGGTCGATCGCAAGCAGTCCGACATCCGAGACCGGGACCGGTGCGTCCTGAGCGACGTACCCCGGCAGATACGCGCCCTCGTATCCCGAACGGTTCACGAACGTGTGCACGACATCGCCGTAGGTTCCGATCGACGCGAGCTCGACCCTGCCGTAGTCGTCCTCGAGCCAGACCGGCTCCCGAATCCCGCGGGCGCCGCGTTGCACCGACTGGCGATAGGCCTCGGTCGCATCGGGCACGCGAAGCGAGATGTCCTTCACCCCGTCGCCGTGAACGAGTACGAACTCGCCGATCTCGTGATCGCGGCGGAGGGCGCTGGTCATGACGAGCCGCACGTCGCCCTGCTCGAGCACGTAGCTCGCGCGGTCGCGGACGCCGGTCTCGGGGCCGGCATACGCGGTGCGGTGGAACCCGAACGCATACTCGTAGAAGTAGGCGGCCTGTTTCGCGTTCCCGACCCAGAGCTCGACGTGGTCCCAGCCGTCGAGCGGCATGAAGTCCCGGCCCATGCGAGAGAGTCTAGGCCTCTGCCGGGGGCGCCGCCGGGGCTCCGGCAGCGGCCTCCGCGGGCGAGATCTCGTCGAGCGAGCGGCGCAGGGGCAGCTCGCGGACGCCGACGACCGCAATCACCGAGGTCACCGCGGCGGCACAAACACCGACGAAGAACGCGGGTTGGAGCGCGTCGGCGAGGCCGCTGCGAAGATGCTCGGGCAACCGGTGGATCGCACTCCCCTCGCCGGGCACGGAGACCCCGCCCGGCAGCCCGTGATTCACGATCGCGCCCATCATCGTCACGCCGATCGTGGCGCCCATCTGACGTGCGAACTGGGTGAGCGCAGTCGCGGAGCCGATCATCGAGCGCGGCACGGCGTTCTGGACCGAGAGCACGAACACCTGCATCATCGCGCCAATTCCGACGCCGGCGATCACCATGTTCCGGGCTGCCTCGCCGTTCGTCGTGTCGACGCCCATCTGCCAGATCAGCACCATGCCCACGGTCAGCACGAGCGGCCCGAGGACGGCGTTCCAGCGGTAGCGCCCCGTACGTGACACGAGCTGCCCTGTGAGGACGGACGTCGTCACCGCCCCGAGCATCAGCGGTGTCAGGACCACACCCGACGAGGCCGCGGACGTGCCGATCACACCCTGAACGAACAGCGGGACGTACGAGATCGTGCCGAACATCGCCATCCCGACGAGCGTCATGCAGGCGACGCTCGACCCGACGACCGGGATCGCGCAGGACCTCGAACGGCAGGATCGGCTCGAAGGCCCGCCGTTCGACGAAGGCGAACGCGACGAGCAGGGCGGCGGCGAGCGTCAGCGCCCCGAGCACGTGCTCGCTCGTCCATCCGTACTGGCGTCCACCCCAGACGAGCCCCATCAGCAGCGCCGCCGTACCGCTCGCGAGCAAGCCAGCACCGAGCCAGTCGAGTCGTGACGATGTGTGATCGAGCGCCGCGGCATCGTCAGCGAGATGACGACAAGCGCGAGCGCGCCGATCGGCAGGTTGACGAGGAACACCCAGCGCCACGCTCGCGTTGTCGACGATGAAACCGCCGATCGCAGGCCCGATGATCGACGTCGCGGCGAAGACGGCGCCGATCAGCCCCTGCCAGCGGCCGCGATCCCGCGGCGGCACGATGTTGCCGATCACGGCGAGCGAGAGCGGGAAGATCCCGCCCGCGCCGAGGCCCTGCACCGCGCGAAAGAGCACGAGTTGCGTCATCGACTGGGCCACGCCGCAGAGCGCCGAGCCGAGCAGGAAGAGGACGATCGCGAAGATGAACAGGTTCTTGCGGCCGTAGACGTCGCCGAGCTTCCCGTACAGCGGCACCGTCACCGTCGACGTGAGCATGTACGCGGTGAAGACCCACGAGTACTGCGTGATCCCGCCGAGATCGTCGACGATCCGCGGGAGAGCGGTCGCGACGATCGTCTGGTCGAGCGCGGCGAGCGCCATCGTCACCATCAGCCCGGCGTAGATGGCGAGCGTGCGGCCGATCGTCAGCGAGTAGCCCTGCGGTTTCCGCTGAAGTCTCTCGGCGAAGCTCACCGGTAAAGGTTAACTTAGTTAATCAGTCGGCCGCCGACAAGGCGGGCGCCGCGACGGGCACGCTCGAGCACGATTCCGCCGACGATCGCGCCGGCGCCGACGATCTCCCAGCGGTTCGAGAGCTCGCCGAGGATGATGAGCGCGAAGAGGACGGCGAAGAACGGCTGCATGTTCGCGAACAGCGAGGCGCGGGCCGGCCCGACGCGGCCGATCGCCGTGAACCACAGGATGTTCGTCAGGAAGAGCGGCCCGACCACCGCGTAGGCGAAGCCGACCCACGTCCGGTACCGAAATGGAACGACTGGTCCGGAGCTGGGGGGTGCCCGTGAGCGCGAGCGGCACCCAGCCGAGTGCGAGCACGAGCGCACTGACCCGGAACGGCGAGTAGCGGCGCATCAGCGGCGCGATCGTCACCGAGTAGGCGGCCCAGGTCGCGGCGGTGCAGACAGCGAAGCCCGTCGCCGCCGATGTTGCCCGAGAACCCGCCGCTGCCCGACGGCGACAAAGCCGACCCCGACGAACGAGACCGCCGCGGCCGCCCAGAACGTCGGCGAACGCGCTCGAGCCCGGCGAGCGTCGCGATGATCCCGATGAAGATCGGCGTCGTCCCGAGGATCAGCGCGACCGTCGAGGCGCTCGAGTCTTGTCGACGCCGTAGACGAAGCAGAGCTGGTTGACGAAGATCAGGAGCGCCGCGACGAGCACCAAGCTTCGAGTCGCGACGCTCGATCCGGAACGACCGCTCGCGCGCGTACGTGAAGCATCCAGAAGAGCGACGTCGCCGCGAAGTACCGGATCGTCGCGTACGCGAGCGGCTGGAAGCCGTGCTCGAGCACGTACTTCGTGACCGTGATGTTGAGCGCCCAGAGAAGGACGGTCCGCGAGCAGCATCAGGTCGACGGACTCACTCGGCGCACGCCTGTCGACCGAGCCTAGCCAGCTGTAATTTCGGCCGCGATGAGCGCGAGCCGACCCGCGACGACGTCGACGCCCTCGTCGGGCCGGCGACGCCGCACTTCGCCTACCAGATCCGGGCGCGCGTGCGCGAGCTGGTCGCGGACCTGCCGGCCGACGCATGACGCGCGGCGCTACGCAACCGAGCAGATGGAGCCGCCTCGACCGCCTCGGGTCACGCGTCGTCGAAGGCCGACGAAGGGCCCGCGCTGAGTCGGACCGGCCCGGGCTGGGCGGAGATCCCGTCGTCGGCGCCGGCCGACGAGCCGCTGCCCCGCCGGGCGTGAACGTCCTCGTCACCGGGCGGCTCGCGCGGGATCGGGCGCGCGATCGCGCTTCGCTTCGCGCGTGACGGCGCCCGCCGAGTGGCGATCGGCTACCTCCGCAACGACCGGGCGGCCGAGGCGACCGCGGCCGAGATCGCGGCTGCCGGCGCCGAGCTGGTGCTCGTGCGCGGCAACGTCACCTCGCGTCGCGTGCTCGACGAGGTCGCCGCGCTCGGCCCGCTCGAAGCGCTGATCCACAACGCCGCGACCGGTGTGATCCGCCCGGCGCTCGAGGTCGAGGACAAACACTGGGACTGGACGCTGAACGCAAACGCCCGCGCGCTCCTCCAGCTCACGCGCGCCGCCGCGCCGAATCTCGGTGCCGGGTCGTCGATCGTCGCGATCTCGTCGCTCGGCGCCCAGCGGGTGCTCGAGAACTACGTCCTCGTCGGGACCTCGAAAGCGGCGCTGGAGGCGCTCGTCCGCTACCTCGCCGTCGAGCTTGCGCCGCGAGGGATACGCGTGAATGCCGTCTCGGGCGGCGTCGTCGACACGGGAGCGCTCGACCACTTCCCGAACCGCGAGCGCGATGCTCGAGGGCGGCGCCGCGAACCCGGTAGGACGCCTCGTCGAACCTGACGACATCGCCGGCGCCGTCGCGTTCCTGTGCTCGCCGGACGCCGAGATGGTGCGCGGCCAGACGCTGATCGTGGACGGCGGGTTCTCGCTGTTGGCCTGAGGCGAGAAGCGCTCACACGGTGACATTCGTCGATCGGGTGCAATCGGCGAGTCCGATGAGGACGCAGGGAGCGGTCACAGGAGACATATGGCCGCGACCGAGGACGCGGCAGCGGGCCGCCGAGCGCGGCCGGGCGGCACAAGTGCTCATCGTGTGAGCGCTTCTACAGCCCTCGCCGGGGGGTCAAGCGACCCGACCGGAAGGCCGATCCTTCGCTGCGAGATGGACATGACCCATGCTCGTACCCCGTCCGGGGGAGGCAGCGGCCTCATGCCGCAGGAAGACTTGGCCTGGACGGCCTCCGACAGCACGGGAGCAGCCAACATGCGGCCTGAGACACACGACGAGGTGGACCTCGTCGACTCGTATCGCCGGCTGACGGCGATCTATCACGACTTGCTGTTTCACGACGACCTCGAGCAGCTGCTCGAGCGGATCGCGGACAGCATCGTGCAGCTCGTGCCGTGCGATTCTCTCCTCGTCGCGGAGCTCGACCAAGCGCGAGGCGTCCTCGTGCCGATCCTCGCCCGCGGTACCTGGTCGGACTCGGTCATGGACCTCCGGCCGCGCCTCGGTGAAGGGCTGATCGGCTGGGCGGCGGCGAACGCGCGTCCAGTTCTCGCAAACGACGCAAACGTCGATCCGCGCGCCGGACATGTGGAAGGAACACCGGCGTCGGAGCCGGAGGCGATCATCTCGGTGCCGCTCGTCGCGCGCGGTGCGGTGCTCGGCGCGATCAGCATGTACCGAGAGGCGGAGGGCAACGTCTTCTCGGCCGACGAGTTCGAGCTCGCACAGCGCTTCGGCGACGCTGCAACCCTCGCCCTCGTCAACTTCAAGACGCGCAGCAACCTGGAGCAGCAGGCTTGTACGGACGACCTCACGCAGGTTCTCAATCGCCGCGGTTTCTTCGCGACTGCTCGCCGCGCGCTCGCCCAGGCAGGCACCGCCCCGTCCGCACTCCTGCTCGTCGACCTCGACGAGTTCAAGTCGGTCAACGACGGCTGCGGACACGACGTCGGTGACGACCTGCTGAAGCACGTCGCGCGACAACTCTGTTCGGTCGTTCGAGGCGAGGACGTCGTGGCACGCCTCGGTGGTGACGAGTTCGCCGTCCTGCTGCCGCGCACGCCGCCCGAGGATGCACGCACGGTCGCCTCACGGATCTATCACGCGCTCGACCAGGCGCCGTACATCGGGCCGCACGGGCGGCTGTCGATTCCGGCGAGCGTCGGGTTCGCGGTCGCGACGATCAGCGAGGACACCGTGCTCGACGCTCTCCTCGTCGAGGCCGATGCCCAGATGTACCGCGCCAAGCGTGCGAGATCCGACGCTCCTCGCGCGCGTCGACTGCAAGCGCAGCAAAGTCGCTGATGGACGACGTTGCAAAGTCCGGCGAATCGGGCACCCAGAACCGGAGTCGAGCCTTGCGAGGCCAGGGTGGGTGACGGAGACTTCGTCGCGTACCCGGGCGCGCCTGCAGCCGAGGACGTCTTCCCGAGGACGGTGGCGAACGGAGCAGTGAGCGAACTGCCGAACGGAACGGCCAGTCAAGCGCACCCGACACTCCCCCAGGCCGACGAGGGGCTCGAGCTCCTCGCGCGTGCAGCTGCCGCATCGGGAACGCAGCTACCCGCAGTCTCGCTGGCCGATGCCGCACATGCAGCCGCTCAGCTGCCGGCGGACGCCCGACTCCGGGCGATCGCCTTCACCGCCTGGCTGGTGGCGACCTCCGCCGTCGAAGGCCTCCCAACCCAGCGTCTCCTCGATTGCCTGACCGAAGCTGCGGGGAGCCACCTCGCGCTCGGGGCCGACACGCTCCTCGTCGAGATCCATGCCTACGCGGCAGCCGACCCGCGCTTCACCGAGTTCCCTCCGGGCGCTTCGATCGCCCGGCAGCTCGCCCTCGCTGGCGCGTTCGTCGACTCGACCGACATCTCGATCTGGCGAGTTGGGCCGAGCACCAGCGTCGAGTGCGTCGCGCAACTCGACGCGGAGCGGACGCACGAAGCCGCCGCCCCCGTCGCCGCCGCCGCGATCGCCCACGCCGAGGAGCAATGGATGGACGCCGGCGACCTCGTCGCCGCGATTCCGATCTCGCGCTGGCAGCAGCCGGTCGCGGCTCTCGTCAGCTGCCTTCCGCGAGCGCCGCGACTCGGGAATGCCCGCACCGGCGCCTCGATCCTGCGCGCCACTGCCACCAGGCTCGCACAGGTGCTCGAGCGCGAGATGCTGCTGGAGCGCAACGCTGCCCACGACGAGATCCTCACAGCGACTGCCGACCGCCGTCTCGCGCGTCTCGGCTACGACCTGCATGACGGCCCGACCCAGGATCTGATCGTTCTCGCCGGCGATCTCGAGCGCCTACGGCGGCAGGTCTCGGAGCACGGGCTCGTGGACTCGCGCATCGACGCCGCGTTCGAAGAACTGCAGCGCCGCATCGAGGCGACCGACGAGTCGCTCCGAGAGCTCGCGCATTCACTTCAGCCGCAAACGATCGTCGAGCGACCGCTCGACGCACTTCTCGGTCGCGAGCTCAACCGACTGCGCGACCGCTACTCGATCGACGGAACGCTCGAGATCAACGGAGATCTGCACGATCTCACCGCCACGCAGCGCATCACCGTCTTCCGCACGATTCAGGAAGCGCTGACAAACGTCCGCGAGCACAGCTGTGCTTCGTCGACGAACGTCAGTGTCGTTGTCGACGAACGCTCGATCGCCGTGAGCGTCTCGGATGACGGCGTCGGGTTCGACGTCGCAACCTCACTGGAATCGGCTCGACTCCGCGGTCGCATGGGAATCGCCGGGATCGGCGAGCGCGTTCGCATGCTCGGCGGGATCTTCTCGATCGACTCCCGACCCGGAGGTCCGACGATCGTTCGCGCAACGCTACCCCGGTGGCGTCCACCGGTTGATCAGGCATCCGCATGAGGTGCAGGAGAGCACCGCAGTGGCAAGAACCGGTCCTGGCGCCGGCGGCCGTCCTTGACTTCGACGGCTCGGAGTGGCGGCCGCCGGCGCGACTCGAGCCGTATCTGCCGTTAGACCGTCATACCAAGTTGCTATTGATGCCGAGATGAGGGTCCTGATCGCGGACGACCATCGGCTGATCGCCGAGGGCATCCGTCGCGCACTCGACGACACGGACGACTTCGAGGTGGTCGGCGAGGCGAACACCGGCAGCCAGGTGATGCCGCTCGTCCGCCGGACGACCCCGGATCTCGTGCTGCTCGACCTGCGGATGCCTGGAATGGACGGGCTCGCCTGCCTGGAGCAGATCCGCGAGCATCACCCTGAGATCAAGGTCGTGATCCTGTCGGCGTCGACCGACCCGAACCTGATCCAGACTGCGCTCAAGCGCGGCGCATCGGCCTTCGTGATCAAGAGCGTGAACCCCGTCGACCTTCCATCGGCCCTCCGTCAGGCGATCGAGGGCACCGTCTTCTCGGCGATCGGCCAGGATGCCGCGGCCGAGGCCGAGGCGATCCGCGAGTTCGGGCTCACCGAGCGCGAGCTGACGATCCTGCGGGCGCTCTCTCGCGGTCTCGCCAACCAGGCGATTGCCAAAGAGCTCTGGCTCGCCGAGCAGACGGTGAAGTTCCACCTGACGAACATCTACCGCAAGCTCGGCGTCGGGAACCGCACGGAGGCCGTCCGCCTCGCCTACCAGCACGGTCTGATCGAGAACCCACTCTACGACGGGCAGTAGTTCAGGCAGGCAGCTTCAGCTCGTCGAGCAGCCGAGGCACGAGCATGCGCGGAAGGGCTGAGCCGCCGGCGGCGACGTCGCGCAACGCAAAGACGAGACGGTCGGGATCCATGTCCTCGAACAGGACGCCCGCCGCACCGCACCTGACGGCCTCGATCGCGAGCTTGCCGTCGTCGGAGTCGTCGGTCGACATCAGGAAGACGACCGCGAGCTTCGAACCGCGTGCACGCGCCTGTCGCGCTGCGGTCAACGCGCCGCCTGGAAGCGCCGCATCGACCAGGCAGATGTCCGGGCGGTGGAGCCTCACCGCCTTCACCAGCTCACCCGCCGACGAAGCCTCTCCGACGATCCTGAAGCCGTGCCCCTCGAGGCGCCCCCGCACACCGAGGGCGAGCAGTGGGTGCCCGGAGGCAATCACGACCGTGAGCTCGGCGCTCGGCTGGTCGGAGTCGGTGGCTTGGACGCGTGCAGACATGCCGGCATGGCCCCCCATGCCACCGAGTTTCGCCTGCTCCGAGCAGGTTCGGGAGGGGCGTTCGGCTAGGCCGCACCCGCCCTTCGGGTAGGCCTCGCCTTTCTAGTGCTCGCGCATGAAGCCCTGGCGGGCTGCGCTGACGAGCGCCACGGCCTCGGGGAAGAGCACCCGCATGGCGTCGCGGAGGGCGAGCGCCTGCTGGTCGGCAGGGCCTTCGACCATGAACTGCGAGAGAGCCGCGGCCGTGAGCTCGACCGCCGTGTTCAGCGTGAGCGTCGCGAACTGCTCACGCTGGGCCTCCTGAACCGATTCGGCCTGTTGTTCGGCGAACTCGCGCAGGCCACGGAGCAGATCCTCGGGATCGCCCCCGAACGGAAACCCGAATTGGCCGCCTTCCATACGGTCACGTTAGCGGAGCGAGAGTGCGTAGCCGCGTTCGACGTCGCGGACGAACTCGTTCACGGCGCCCGAGCCCGCTCGCAAAGCGGCAGCGAACGGCGATGAGACGTCTCCGAGCGCGCCCTCGAGCGCTGCTGTGGCCGATCCGACACCGTCGAGGTACACCGGCGACGCGACGCGGGGCGGAGTCCCGATCGCGCGCTCGAGGGCGTCGGCAGCCTCTTCGGCCTCCGCGACCCCTTCGGTGCGCTCGAGCACGCGGAGCCGTGCGAGCTCCTGCCGGAGCGCAGCGAGGTCGCCACCACCGGCGACGTCCGCGGCGAGCTCGCACAGCGCCACGATCGACGCGACGCTGCGAACGTCCTCTCGCCGATCGACGTCGTGCCCGTCGACGTCCACCACGATCCAACGAATGCAGTCGTCTCGGCCGAGCGCGACGAGGTAGAAGCGGAGGCCGTCACGCGGCTCAGCCGCGAGCACACCGGTGACCTGCCCGTGGGCGGCGGCCGCGCCGGCGGCGCGGGCAAGCTCATCCTCGAGCGCCATGACATCGGATTGTGGCGATCGCGATCCGCCTCCGGCCCATGCGCTCGGCGCTCCGAGGCGGGCGGCGTCGGCCTGGCCACGGCTTCTCCGTAGAGTCGCACATGTGGAAGCGCCCACACTCTTCGCGCCGATCGGCCCGAGCTACGACCGCTGGGCAACGCTGCTTTCGTTCGGGCAGGACCCGCGCTGGCGCCGCTTTCTCGTCTCCAGGATCGACGCCGGCCCGCTCGACACCGTGCTCGACATCGCGACCGGGACCGCCGCAGTGGCGCTCGAGCTCGTGCGCCAGAAGGACTGCTACGTCGTCGGGATCGACCGCACACCGGAGATGCTCGACGAGGGCCGACGCCGCGTGACGCTCGCAGCGGCGGCGAAGAAGGTACGGCTCGTCGAGGGTGACGCACGGGAGCTGCCGTTCGACGACGGTTGCTTCGACGCAGCGACGTTCACCTACCTCCTTCGCTACGTCGACGACCCGCAGGCGACGCTCCACGAGATCGCCCGAGTGGTGAAACCGAACGGCACGGTCGCCGGGCTCGAATTCGGCGTTCCCCGCGGCGCATGGCGTCCGCTCTGGGAGGCATGGGTGCGCGCCGGGCTTCCGGCCGCCGGCCGCGTGATCGGCGGCGGCTGGCACGAGGTGGGAACGTTCCTCGGACCGTCGATCAGGGATCACTACGAGCGCTGGCCGCTCTCGACGCTCGAGAGCTTCTGGCGCGACGCCGGCATCGAGAACGTCTCCAGCCGGCGGCTGAGCGTCGGCGGCGGGATCGTGACGTGGGGACGCCGGAGCTGAGACCCGCGTGGTACGCGCTGCGCCCCGGCCGCGCACGCGACTGGGTGACCCTTCTGCATCCGCCGTACACGCTCTGGCACCTCTCGTACGTCGCACTCGGCGCAGCGCTCGCCCCGCAGTTCCGGACCGATCGACTCGTCGCGGCGTTGATCGCCTTCTTCCTGGCCCTCGGCGTCGCGGCCCACGTGCTCGACGAGCTTCGCGGCCGGCCCCTCGGCACCGGCATCTCGCAACGGGCACTCGTCTGCGCAGGCATCATCTCGCTCGCCGGCGCCGTCGCGATCGGGATCGCAGCCGCGATCGCGTGGGGAGCCGGGCTGCTCGCGTTCGTCGCGGTGGGCGCACTCCTCGTGCCCGCGTACAACCTCGAGTGGTTCGGCGGCCGCATTCACACGAACTGGGGGTTCGCGCTCGCGTGGGGCGCGTTTCCGGTGCTGACCGGGTTCTTCGTCGAGGCGCAGACGATCCGCATCGAGGCCGTGATCGCCGCGGGGTACGCGACGGCGGCGAGTCTGATGCAGCGGACGCTTTCGACCACAGCGCGGCGCGCCCGCCGCACGCACGGGGCTCCCGAAGAAGCCGTCGGGGTCGAACGCGCGCTTCGCCTGGGAACCGTGGCGGTGACATGCGTCGCGGCCGCCGTGGTTGCCGCCCGCCTACGATGACGCCGTGACCGCAGCAACCATCGTCGCCATCGTCGCAGCCGTCGTCGCGATCGCGGCGGTCGGCGCCTGCTACCGGATCTTCGGGCGCGTCCGGAGCCAGGAGCGGCTGCTGGAACGCGAGCTCGAGCAGGGGCGCGAGCAATTCGATGCGACCGTCGCGCAAGAGATCGAGGACCGCCGCCGAGAGCTCGAGCTCACACTCGCACGCGAACGGGCGGAGTCGTTGTCGCTCCTTGCCGAGGAGGAGCGGCGCATCGCCGCCGAGCGCCGCGTGGATGTCGCCGAACGTGAACGCTCGGGGAGCGAGCAGCTGGCGGCGCAACTCGTCTCGGCGCAGAAGGTCGTGGAACAGCGCCTGGCGAGCTGGACGAGCGACGTCGAGAAGCTGCAGGAAGGATTGACCGAGGAGCTGCGCCGCCTCGAGGGCCGCCAACGCCAGTTGATGGCCGAGATCGAATCGCGGATCGGGAAGGACGCAGAAGGCCTTCAGGGGCAGATCGAAGAACAACGGCAGCTGATCGCCCGCCAGCGCGAGGAGCTCACGCGCCTCACGCAAGGGCTCGTCGAGCAGGCGAACGCCGACCTCGAGCAGCACGCCGCCGAACGGCGACGGGCACTCCAGGAGATCGCCGACCGTCTGCGGCGACGCGAGAGCGAGCTGAAGGAGGTCATCGACCGCGAGAGCACCGAGGCCGCCGATCGTGTCCAGTCGGCGTTCAGCGACGTCGAGCGCAGGCAGATCGAACAGCTGCAGCGGGTCGTGGCGCGCGAGACCCAGCGGTACACGGAGGCGGCGTCGCAGAGCTTCGACACGACGATCCGGTCGGCCCGCGAGGACGCGGCGCGGCGACTCAGCCGCGAGCTCGATCTCGCGGTCGAGCGGTTCGCGCGCCAGGCCGAGGGCGTGCTGACCGAGCGGATCAATGCCGTCACCGAAGCCGCGGGCAAACGCATCGAAGAACGGATCGCCCGGACCCGCGGCGCCCTCGAACGACAGCGTGACGAAGCGCTGCAGGCGCTCGAGGATCGAGCGCACGTCGTCGAGTCGGGATTGCGTGACCGACTGCACGAGATCGCCCACGACGCGGAGTCGGAACGCAGTGTCATCGAGTCGCGTCTCCACGATCTCCAGAGGCGACTCGACGAATTGTCTGCGCGGATCTAGACCAATCGACAGCGCGCCGCAGACGCCTTCGGCCCAACTTTCATGGGCAGGGTTCGTCTAGAGGAAGGCGAATCGCTCACATCATGGCCCAGACGATCGAACACGTACAGACGGAGCGCGAAAAGGTCGAATCGTGGCGGTTGCACGTGCTGATCGAGGCCGGGTATCCCCTTGCGCTCGCCGAGAAGATCGCGCACTCCGAGGCCGATCTGCACCGTGCCGTCGAGCTGGTCATCGCCGGCTGCACGTTCGACACAGCGGCCGAGATCCTGCTCTA
The DNA here is from genome assembly GCA_963715115.1 of uncultured Thermoleophilia bacterium. Taxonomy (GTDB): domain Bacteria; phylum Actinomycetota; class Thermoleophilia; order Gaiellales; family Gaiellaceae; genus PALSA-600. The sequence goes on along the minus strand of CAVQRE010000011.1, from coordinate 54,414 downwards.
GCGGCACGCGCGCCCAGGCTACGATCGCCGTCGTGAAGGTCGAGGCGACGGAGGTCGATGGACGCAAGGTCTACGCCGTTCGTGCGTTCTCGAAGGGCGTCGCCTCCTGGCTCAGCAGGCTGCCGACCGTCTGGGTCGAGGGCGAGGTGACGGAGCTCCGCCGCCAGGCGCGCTGGACGTCCGTCTTCTTCACGCTCAAGGACCCGGACGACGGAGCAAGCCTCGGTGTGCAGATGCAGCGGACTCGCTTCGACGCACTCGACCTCGACCTCGCAAACGGTGAGCGAGTTCACGTCTTCGGGCGGCCTGAGCTCTACGAGCAGCGAGGCGAGCTACGACTTCGCGCGTTGACCATCGAGCGCTTCGGTCTCGGCGCGCACCTCGCGGCGCTGGAGCGGTTGAAGCGAACGCTCGCGGCAGAGGGCCTCTTCGACGCGACACGTAAGCGTTCGCTGCCACGGTTCCCCCGGCTGATCGGGCTCGTTACGGGGAACGACGCCGCGGCCAAGCGCGACATCCTGACGCACATCGGACAACGATTTCCCCCGCGAACATCGTCGTCGCCGAAACCTACGTCCAGGGCGCTCGCGCACCCGAGGCGATCGTCGCTGCAATCGGAGAGTTGTGCCGACGCGGTGTCGACGTCCTCGTCCTGGCGCGCGGCGGCGGGAGCTTCGAAGACCTCCTGCCGTTCTCCGACGAGCGAGTAGTCCGTGCCGTCGCCGCATGTGTGGTGCCGATCGTCACGGCAGTGGGCCACGAGCAGGACACTCCGCTCTGCGACCTCGCAGCAGACGCGCGCGCATCAACGCCGACGGCAGCCGCGAGGCTGGTCGTCCCGGACGCAGCCGAGTTGCGGGCCGGGCTCGTCCGTTCGCGCGCCGCGCTGCACCGGGGTGCGGCCGTCGCCGCGGAACGGCACGCGCAGCGATTGGACCATTCCCGCGAGCGACTGGCACGCGCGCCGCTGCTTGCACTGGAGCGGCGGCGGAGCCTGCTCGACACCGCCCACGCGCGGCTCAAGGCGCTGGGCCCGCAGGCGACGCTCGAACGCGGCTATGCGATCGTGCGCCGCGGCGACAACGTCGTGCACTCGCCCGCCGACGTGACGCCGGGCGACCCGATCGACGTGCTCGTCGCCGAAGGCGCGTTCGGGGCGAGGGTCGAATGAGCGACGTAGGCTCGACGGAGTCGCCCAGGAGCGGAGGCACCGGCTCTGCCGGCGCCGGAGCGGGAAAGAGCGACGTAGGCTCGACGGAGTCGCCCAGGAGCGGAGGCACCGGCTCTGCCGGCGCCGGAGCGGGAAAGAGCGACGTAGGCTCGACGGAGTCGCCCAGGAGCGGAGGCACCGGCTCTGCCGGCGCCGGAGCGGGAAAGAGCGACGTAGGCTCGACGGAGTCGCCCAGGAGCGGAGGCACCGGCTCTGCCGGCGCCGGAGCAGGAACGACCGAGCCGACGTTCGAGGAGGCGCAGCGCGAGCTCGACTCGATCGTGGAACGGTTGGAACGCGGCGATGCGGACGTCGACGAGCTGACGAAGCTGTGGGAGCGCGGCGAAGAGCTCTACCGACTGTGCGTGACGAAGCTCGACAACGTCCGAGGCCGGATCGAGGAGCTCTCACGAACGACCGAGGGCTAGCCGCTGGCCAAGCTCGGCGAGGTCACGAGCGGCGTGCTCCGGTGACCCTGAGAGCGCGTGGGCGTCGAGCCCCGGTGCGACCAGGCCGCCGAACAGCTCGCAGCGAACGCCGAGCGAACGGCAGCGAGCGAGAACCGCGCCGGGGGCCTTTCCCTCGAAAGTCGTCGCGTCAACGGTGCCCTCGCCGGTGATCACGAGCCCGGCGCGCCCCGCGAGGGCGTCGAACCCGATCAGGTCGAGCACGAGCTCGGCTCCTTCGACGAGCTCGGCACCCAACGCCGCGAACGCCGCTCCCAGCCCTCCGCCTGCTCCTGCTCCACGAACGTCTCGATACGGAGCGAGCTCGGCCATCGCCGCGAGGCGCCGCTCGAGCTCATCGACCCCTGCGGCGTCTGCTCCTTTTTGAGCGGCGAACACGCGGGCGGCCCCACGTTCGCCGAGCAGCGGATTGCGAACGTCGCATGCTGCGCGAACCGGGAAGTCGCGCAGGCGGTCGCCGAGCACCCGGCGCATCCCGACGCCCCCGTCGACGGTCGCCGTTCCCCCGATGCAGACGACGAGCGCACGCGCACCGCGCGCGAGGACGTCGACGATGAGCTCGCCTAGACCTTCGCTGGCCGCGCGAAGCGGGTCGCGGTCCCTCGCGTCGACGAGTGTCAGTCCGACCGCGGAAGCCGCCTCGACGATCGCCGTGCCGTCGTCGAGCACTAGCCAGCGCGCCTCGACCGGACGTCCCAGCGGGCCGGCGACCGTGGCCGAGCGCCAGTCGCCGCCGAGGGTGGCATGGAGGACGGCGGCGGTTCCCTCGCCGCCGTCGGCGACAGGGGCCTCGCGCGCCTCGATACCCTCGACGCGCCGCAGGCCAGACGCGAGCGACTCGGCGGCGGCGAGCGGAGAGAGAACGCCCTTGAGGCTAGCCGGAGACGCTAGCGCGAGCACGCTCGGGGCGGTCGACCTCCTCGAAGTGGACGTCCTCGACCGAAGGTTGAGCAGGCTCTTCGAACTGCTTGAGCATTGCGTACGACAGTCCTTCGCGTGCGAGGAAGATCGTCCCGATGCCGATCCCCACCGAGGCCTCGATCAACTGCAGTCCGATCCCGAACGCGAACCCCCGCGGATAGTCGACCCCGTACCGCACGAGCGGCAGCGCGATCGCCGCCTGCGTCAGGCCGACGTTCCCCGGCCACAGCGGGAAGATCGTCGCAACGTTCATCAGCACGAGGACGAGCCCGGCCGCGACGAGCGGGACGTGAAGATGGAACGCGATCGTCGCCGCCCAGACCGCGAACAGCTGGCACGTCCACCCGGCGAGCTGGAAGGCACCTGCGATGGCCGCAGCGATCGGCCGGCGCATGACGCCGAGACCCTGGCGCGCACGATCCCAGAGCAGTCGAAGCCGTCCCATTCCCTCGACCGCACCGCTCTGGTGCAGCCGCGCGAGCGCGAAAGCGACGAGGAAGAGCAGGATGCCGACCGCGAGCGCGACCTCGATCGACAGGTACGCCCACCTCGGGATCCTCGCGAAGAGAAGCACCCAGACGACGAGCGCGATCATCGGGAACAGGTCGAACATGCGATGCGCGAACACGGACCCTACGAGCCGCGGGGTCGTGCCGACGCCACGTCCCGGCATGTGGCGCCGGAGCACCGCGACGCGTGCCAGCTCACCGACGCGACCCGGCAGTACAGCGTTTCCGAACAGCCCGACACAGAATGCAGAGAACACGAGCCGGTACTTCGGATAGGGCGGCGGCATCGACTCCTTGATCGCGGTGTCCCACGCGAGCGACCGCGCGACGACGGAGACGAGGTTGAACAGGAACGCGACGACGACCCATCGCCAGCTGACCGCCGCGAACGCGTCGTGAACCGGCCGCCAGTCGGGACCGCGCCATGCAATCAAACCGAACGCAACCCCAAGGATCGGAATCACGAGCAGGATCCGCCACTTGCCGGAGCGCAAGCTCATGCGGCCACTTCCTCGTACGCCTCCTCGAGGCGACGGGCTATGTCTTCCCATCCGTAGTTCGCGAGTGCGTGTGCGCGAGCCGCACGGCCCATCGCAACGCGCCGCTCCTCGTCGGAGAGCACGTCGATGATCGCGGCGGCAAGCGCCTCCGGATCGGCCGGGGGCACGAGTGCGGCGGCCTCGGGCGTCGCGACAGCTGCGTATCCGGGAATATCCGACGCTACGGAGGGCGTCGCGCACGCGAACGCCTCGGCGAGAACGAGCCCGAAGCTCTCCCCGCCGAGCGCGGGCGTCACGGACACCTTCGCCCGCAGGAGCTCTTCGGTTCGTACTTCGTTCGTCACGATTCCCAATACGTCGATGCCTGCGTCGTCGACTCGAAGCCGCGAATGGAGCAAACGGTACTGCAGCGGATCGGTGCCGATCAGCCGCAATCGTGCTCCGGTCGCTCGGTGCACGTCCGGCCAGGCCCTGAGCAGGGTCGCAAGACCCTTCCTAGGATCATGGCGGCCGATGAAGACAACGTGATGGTCGCGGTTGCGCGGATCGGCCTCTGGTGGGGTCAGGACGCCGTTCGGAATCACACGGTAATCCCCCGGGAGCCAGCGAAAGGCGGACTCGGCCGCCATCGGGGAGACGGCGATCCGCACGTCGATGCGGTCGATCAGGAACCCCCAGAAATGGATGCCGTAGCGGAGCCAGCCGAGATCGCCGTGGGCGTGCCAGGTCGCGACGATCGGGCACTGGGCGGTCGCGAGCGTCGCCACGCAGACGGCGGGAGTCATCGGCTCGTGGAGGTGGACGACGTCGAACCGTTCCTCGGCGAGTATCCGGCGAATGCGCCCGATCGATCGCGGCGACAGAATGATGTTAGGAAGCGACCCGTTGGCCGGCACGACGACCGACCGCCCGATCGGGATCACGTCCTTTGGAAGGTTGCCGTGGCGGCCGCTTCGCGGATGGAGGAAGCGCGTGAGCCTTCCGGGCGGGTCATGCCCCATCACGACCCGGACGTCGTGACCGCGACGGCGAAGTGCATCGGCCTGGTGCTCGGCGTGCTCGACGACGCCGCCCCAGTACGACCAGGAGAACGGAACGATGATCCCGATCTTCATGCGTACGTCGCTGCGAACGCGCGGGCAAGGCGTTCTGCGCCGAGCTCGATCGTTTTGTCGTCGACCGCGAGCGACAGCCGAGCCCAGCCGGCGCCGCTGGGACCGAAACCCTCGCCGGGCGCAACCGCCACCCGCTCCTCGACCAGGAGGCGCTCGGCGGTCAGTCCTGCGGGAAGGCGGACCCAGACGAAGAACGACCCCTCGCAAACGGGACGCTCCGGAAGCGCGGCTGCGAGCAGGTCGCGTCTGCGCTCATAGTCGGCGACGCGACGCGCGACCGAGTCCTGCGGGCCTTCGAACGCGGCGATCGCCGCCGACTGAAGAGGCGCGAAGATGCCGACCCGCGTGTGGTCGTTGAACAGGTTGATGCGCGCGACGAGCTCGGCGTTGCCGACGACGAAGCCGATCCGCCAGCCGGCCATCCCGTACGTCTTCGACATCGACCAGAGCTCGACACCGACGTCCTTTGCACCTGGAGTCGAGAGGAAACTCTGCGCCGGACGCCCGTCGAATACGAGGTCGATGTACGCGGCGTCGTGCACGACAGCGCCACCGGTTCGATTCGCCCAGGCGACGGCGCTCTCAAAGGCGCCGGGTGGTGCACAGACGGCGCACGGATTCGACGGGTAGTTCAAATAGAGGGCGGCCGCCGTCGGGGCGTCGTCGAGTGCCGGGGCCCATCCCTGGTCGGCTTCGAGCGGCACGGTTGAGAGCACGGCGCCGGCGAGCGCCACACCCGAGGGATAGTCGGGGTAGTACGGGTCGGGCAACAGGATGGTGTCGCCCTCCTCGGCCAGTGCAAGCGGCAGCTCGGCCAGAGCGGTCTTCGTCCCGGGCACGATTGCGATCTCCGTCTCGGGATCGAGCGCGACGCCGTACTCGCGCCGATACCGCGCAGCCAACGCCTCGCGGCACTGCTGCATGCCTCGGATGGAGGCGTAGCCGTGAACGCCGGCGCCGAGAACCGCTTCGCGGAGCGCCTCGACGACGTGCGGCGGCGGCCCGACCTCGGGGTTTCCGCGGCCGAGGTCGACGAGCGGCGGCCCGGTCTCCGCCGCCGCCTCGGCGACGCGACCGAGCAGCTGGACGAAGTACTGCTCCGGCAGTCGGTCCAGCCGTTGCGGACGGGGGCCCACCGTGGCGGACTTTACTTGCCGCCGTCGGGTCGACCTTCGCCCCTGGCTAGAGTCGGGGAGCATGTTTGAGCGGGGCCTGGCAGAGCTACACACACACCTGGGCGGCTCGGTCGCATCGGACATCATGTGGAGCCTGGCGCACGAGCAGGGAATTGCCCTGCCCACCCGCGACTACTGGGAGTTCGACCGGATGGTCACGGTGTCCGACCCACGAGGCGTCGCCGACCTCGACGCGCTCGACCGGATCTACCACCTGACCGAGCTGATCCAGAGCTCACCACTCGCCGTCGAGCGCAGCGTGCATGCGGCTATTGGCGGCGCGTACCGCTCGCAACGCATCACGACGCTGGAGCTGCGATTCAACCCGATGAAACGCAACCGCGGCGGCGAGCGCGATCTCGACCACATCATCCTGGCCGCGGTCCGCGGGCTCGACATCGCTTCGCTCGAATATCCGCAGGTGCGCGCAGGCTTGCTCCTGATGATGGACCGGACCTTCACGCCCCAGCAGAACCTGATCATCGTCGAGAAGGCGCTCAAGTACGCCTCGCGTGGCGTCGTCGGCGTCGACATCGCGGGGCCGCGGCCGGGTGGCACGAGGTACGACTACACACAGCTGCGAGAGCACGTCGAGCTCGCGCGGAACGGCGGCCTCGGCGTGACGATCCACGTCGGTGAGGAGGGCGGCGAGCTCGGGCTTGCCGAGACCGCCGAGGTACTCGACTCCCTCCAGCCCGACCGCATCGGCCACGGGGTCCTCGCCGCACGCGATCCCGAGCTGATGGCGGCTCTCCGCGACGCCGACGTCACGCTCGAGATCTGCCCGACGTCGAACCTGCTCACCGGTGCACTGGCCGATCAGGAGGCGGTGCGGGACACGTTCAGGACATTCGTCGAGCACAACGTCAGGTTCACGATCGCAACGGACGGGCCCGAGATGATGCGGACTCATCTCCGCGACGAGTTCGAGCTGCTGCTCAGGATCGGCGCGCTCGAGGAGGACGAGTTGCGGGAGGCAAACGAGCGAGGCCACGAGGCGTCGTTCATCGGTTCGCACGAGCACGCGCGGGCTCGACGCGTCTGAGGGCCCGTTTACACCTTTTGACCTATGGGGATCGAGCTGCCGCGGCCGTAGCCTCCCCACATGCAGGCACTCCATGACCCTTTCGTGATCACGACCCGGCAGCGTCAGGTCGTCGAGCTGATCGCGCAAGGACTCTCCAATGACGAGATCGGCGTCGTGCTCGGCATCTCGCCGAGGACAGCGAAGGCACACAGCGACGCGCTGCGGCAGAAGCTCGGCGTGCCGCGCCGTCGCCAGATTCCGGTGGCGTTCCGCCTGCTAACGGGTGAGGACCCCCTGGCGACCCGCTTGGCGTCGGCAAGAGCCGACAACGGGGGCTGACGGCGAAGTACGCGCCCGCGGCGTCACCCTCCGCCGCGGGCGCCGGCCCCCTTGGCCCGGGCCGCAGACGCTGTAGGTTCTCTGCAGCAAGAGGGGAGCGAACAGGCAGGAGCAGGCAGGCATGGCCGCGACGGCTGTTCAGAAGGACGGGCCGCGTCGAGAGCGCGGCATCATCGATCGACCGCGACTAACGAAGATGCTCGACGAGTGCGAGGCCAGGGTGATCCTGCTGCTCGCACCCGCTGGGTACGGAAAGACGACGCTCGCACGCCAGTGGGTGAAAACCCTGTCGGGCGCGATCTGGGTTTCGGCGACGCCGGCCCACCGAGATGTCGTGACTCTCTCCGAGGATCTCGCTGCTGGCATCGACGCACTCGGCGGGAACGCCAGCAAATTCATACGCGAGTACCTGAGCGCGCAAAGCAATCCCCAACGCGCGGCTCGCGGAGTGGCTGGCGCACTCGCCGATCAGATCAACAAGCAGCGCGTCCAATGGATCGTCATCGACGACTACCACGAACTAGGCGGTTCGTCCGACATTGAGTCGATGCTCGAGGTTCTTTACGCGAGAACTTCGGCTCGACTGCTCGTCGCATCGCGGGTCCGTCCAGTCTGGGCCACAGCAAGACGCATGGTCTATGCCGAATTGTCTGAGATTGGACGCGATGCGTTGGCGATGGACGCCCAGGAGTCATTTGCGGTTCTAGGAAAGCGGGGAGACCTCAGCGAGCTACTCCAGCGAGCTCAAGGATGGCCGGCCGTGCTCGCTCTAGCCTCACGACTAGGGCCAGCCAGCCCACCCACCAACGCAATGCCGCAAGCCCTACATCAGTACGTCGCAGACGAGTTGCTTCAATCCGCTACCGAACTTGAGCGAGCCCAGTTGGTCGAACTGGCACTGCTTCCTGATCTGTCGCGTCAGTCGCTCGTCGAAGCATTTGGAGACGAAGGCACGGCCGTCGCGACCCGCGCGAAGGATCTTGGCTTCATCTCCGACCAAAACTCGGGGCTCCACCCGCTCCTTCGTGAGTTTCTCCTCGATAAGCTCAGCGAGGATCCCCAGTCGGAGGGGAAGGTTCGACGTGCGATCGACACCTACATCACTCAGGAATGCTGGGACCAGGCACTCGATATTTCGAAGCGATTTGGACTCTCCGACCTTGTCCAACCGATACTAACCGCCGCGTATAAACCACTCGTTCGGAGTGGTCGTATCGGCTCGCTCGCGCGATTTGCGGAGGAACTTCGAGCTGCGCCAGTTCTTCCGCCGGATGAGCTCGACCTCATCGATGCCGAAGTGGCGCTAAGAGATGGGGCGTATGCCCTTGCGCTCCAGCTCTCGAGTCGGTTGCAAGACCAACTCGCTGCCGCCAGCCCACTCAGGTCCCGGGCGAGCGCGATCGCAGGCGGTGCGGCTTTTCAACTCGCGGATTATGACCTTTCTGAGGGCGCCTTCGACAAAGCCCTCCGCGACGCAGACGACGACATAGATCTAAACGAGGCGCTTCACGGACTGGCTATTGCCGCTATCTATGGCGAGCGCCCGAGCGTCGATGCTCGCATCGCTGAACTCGGGAGGCTGGCGGATCGGAGCCGTTCCCCTCTCAACATCGCACGTCACGCAAGTTCGGTCATCGCACGCATGAGGATTGGCCCCGGGTTCCATGAGGGGCCTTATTTCGACGACGCGCTGCGCGTGCTTGACCAGGTGACAGATCCAAGGGCACGCACGAGCGTCCTGTTGAACCTTTCCTATGCTCTCGGGCTCCAATGCGAGTACGCCAGGGCCCTCGACCTGATTCAGCGGATGATCGCGGAGATCAAAGCTTGCGGCTTCGAGTTCGCGCAGCCGCACGCCCAGTGGAATCTGGCGTTCGTCAAGCTCGGCTTGCGGAGATTCCGCGAAGCCGATGCCCTCCTCAAAGGTGTCGAATCGACCCTGGATCAGCGCCCCCTAGGGCATCACGCAATGAACGTCGCCGCCCTCCGCGCAAGGTTACTGCTGCAACTCGCTAGGCGGGATGAAGGGCTTAGCCACGTGAAGTTCGACGCCGAATACGAGGCCGCACCTGCAATGCACGGTGAGTACCTCGCAACCCGTGCGCTCGGCTTAGCGTTACTCGGACAGGAGGACCCGGCGTTACTGACCGCCGATCGCGCTCAAGCGCTCTCGCTGGCAAGCGAAGTCCTAGTTCTCGCAGAAGGCGTCCGAGCGATCATCGCTGCCGAACACGGGGACGCCGAAACGGCGGCGCGGCTCATCGAAGAGGCACAGAACCGCAACACCTGGGACCCGGTGGTTTGTTGCGTCCGCGCGTCGCCGACCCTTGCAAGTTGTCTGGCGGGACAGGATCACCTGCGGCCATCGCTAGAGCGCCTATATCGCCTATCGAGTGATCGGGCCCTCGCGCGAAAGGCGGGCTTCAGGAGCCCTACGATCGGCGATCCTACTCAGCTAATGACACCACGGGAAGCAGAGGTTCTCGAACTTATGGCGCAAGGCTTCCGGAACCGAGAAATCGCGGCCGCCTTCGTCATCTCTGAGGCGACCGTCAAGATCCACGTTCGCCACGTCCTCGAAAAGCTCGGCGTCAAGACACGAACCCAGGCAGTCGCCCGTTACCAGGACATGCGCTAGGCGATCGCCGCGATCGGTCTCTCGACCATCGGTTCGGCCGAGACGCTGAGCAATTCGAACTCGGGCCCTTTGGCGAGCCGGTAGTCCTCCGTCGCACCGGCAAGCACCGCCTCGAAAGCTGCGACGGCAGCTGTATCGAACTGCGTCTCGACAGCCTGAGCCATTCGAAGACGAGCTACGCGACTCGGCATGGCGTCGCGATACGGACGGTTCGATGTCATTGCGTTGTACGCATCTGCAACGGCGATGATCCGCGAGAGAAGAGGAATCGAATCACCATGCAGTCCGTCCGGGTAACCCTGACCGTCGATGCGTTCGTGGTGGGCGCGTACGACGGCGGCGATCTCGGAGTAAGTGTCGACATTCGCCAAGATGCGCTCGCCGATCTCGGAATGCTTTTGCATCTCCCGTCGCTCCTCAAGCGTAAGCGCACCCTTCTTTTCGAGCAGGCCAGGCGGGAGTCCGATCTTGCCAATGTCGTGAACGAGCCCGCACAGGTGTGCGAGGTCCTGAAGATCATCATCCAAGGCCATCCGCCGAGCGATATCGCGGGCGTACGTCGCGACAGCAAGCGAATGACCGGCGGTGTATTGATCGCTCGCTTCGAGAGTGGCGATAAGCCCCTTGGCAAACGAAAGGTTCGCGGCCTCGAGCTGCGCATTCAAGAACTTGAGGTCACCGGCGAGGCTCCGCTGCGCTTGGTAAAGCAGGAACCACTGTTGCGCTGCCAGAGCCGGCGCGAAGAACAGCGGTAGTGTCCACGGGGAGATGTCGCGATAGGCGAGGGCGAGAATTGCGACGGCCGGGGCATAGAGCGGGACCGATGCGACGATCACAGGGAGAAGGTCACGGGCCGCATCTGTCCATCGGCCGTGACCCCTGAGCCGGTAGGTCAGACATGCCACTGCGACATCCAATACTTGCGCGGTAAGAGCAGCGACAGCGGACGCAACGACTAGCTCGCCAGTACCTCCGGCCATTAGGGTCGCGACGACCGCACTGGCACCCGCGGCGAGGGCGCCCGTCAGCGACCTGCTTCCTACGTAAGCAAGTTTTCCCTGCCATGGGAATGAGAGTCCTATCGCGGATGCCCCGAAAACGACCATCGCTGCTAGCGGCCCGAAGAGGACCGCTGCGAGCACTGCCGGCAAGAGCGAAATTGAGACGGTGAGGTTCCCGCCTCGAAGAGAAATGTGGCCGCCGTATTCGCCATATGCCGCGACTGCGGCGAGACCGATGACAGCGGCTGGGTTTCCGAGATCGAACCCGCCGAGGACAAGAGCGCTGAAAACCCCGATCGCAGCCGTCAAGACGATCACCACGTATGCGGCCGACGCGGGCGTCAGTCCGTCGGTCAGACGCCTCAGACCCGGAATGACTTGCATGTCCCCCATTTGGGTTATAAGCTTCCCTCTGCCGTCAGTCCCAATGAATGGGGGAATCCAAGTGCGCAAGATCGTTGCGTTTGTACGCCGCGGCACCGTCGCCGGTGGCGCCGCCTCCTGGTAAGGCTCGCGTAGTTAACTGGGTCTTCCACGCCTGGGCGTCACCCGTTTAGGGGATTGTCCACAGGCGGTGGAAAACCTGCCCGGGCTAGGTCAGTTAATGAGTCCACGCCGGAAGCCAACCGCTACGGCGTGGGCTCTGCTGCGCGCTTGAAGCTTCGCCAGCAGGTGCCTGACGTGGCTCTTGACCGTCTCTTCGGAAAGGAAGAGCCGAACGCCGATCTCGCGGTTCACTAGACCGTCCGAGATGAGCTGGAGCACCTCGATCTCCCGTGCCGTGGGCTCCTGCTCCAGTTCCGGCAGGGCGGCCTGGAAAGGGATGACCTCGGCTACGTTCGCGTCGCGCCGCGCTGCAACGGATTCGAAGCGCGCGCGATGCTCCTCGTAGCGCGACAGGATCTCGTTACGCTGGGCAGCGTCCACAGCAGGCGTATCGGCCTCAACAAACGGCTTCTTTAGGACGAATCGCCCCGAACGAGTGAAGCAGCTCTCACCCGAATGGTGAGCTTGCCGCAAATCGCACACACCGGCGCCGCCGGGCTTTGAGCGACGCTGGCTCGACCTCTTCGACCACGCCGATCCCGCCGTCCCGGCCGGTCGAGTGCAGGATCCGGCCGTCGCCGAGCCAGAAGGCGATGTGGTCGGCCTCTTCCTCACCGTACGTTACGAGATCCCCGGGCTCCGGAGCGTCGACGGGCTCACCTGCCTCCTCCTGCTGGTCGGCGTCACGCGGTAGGAGTTGGCCAAGTCGACGAAACGCCATGTGAACAAGCCCGGAACAGTCGATGCCTGCTTCGGTCATGCCACCCCAGAGGTACGGCGCACCCAGGTAAAGGCGAGCGACGTCGACCGGAGTCCCGTGGGCGTCTTCGACCAGCGCTCCCTCCCCCTCCTCGATCGACTCGGCTCGCACCCAGCCTGGGTAGCGGTACGCAGTTCGCACGAACGCCCATTCACCTTCGCGCCGCTCGACGTCGAGCGGCTCGCCGGCGAGCGCCTGGGTCACCTGCTCGGCGTCGTCCCGCGGCTCGGCCCGGACCGGCTCGACCGCGACCGCACACCTCAACCGGCGTGCCTCGCGATCTTCGCCTCGAGCATCGGCCGGACGCGAGGCCAGTCGTCGTCGATGATCGAGTACCAGGCGGAGTCACGGATCGAATCCGGTAGCACCATGTGCTTTCGGAAGATCCCCTCGAACGAGCAGCCGACCCCGAGGAGAGCGCCGCGAACGCGAAGGTTGCGAGCGTCGGTCTTGAACTCGACGCGCTGAAGGTCGCACCGGTCGAACGCGTTACGGAGGAGGAGGTACTTGGTCTCGATGTTGGCCCCGGTTCCCCACTGGGCGCGCTCGAGCCACGTCCAGCCGATCTCGGTGCGGCGGTGGAACGGCTCGATGTTCAGGTACCGGGTCGAGCCCACCGGACGGTCGTCGACGTGCACCACGAACGGGATCTCGCTGTTCGACGCGAGCGCCAGGTCGAACCAGCCCTCGAACCCGAGCGAATACATGTTGGTGTACCGGTGGATCCGAGGGTCGCGCTCCGCCGCCTCACGCAGACCTTCGCGATGCGCCTCTGCGATCGGTTCGACCCGAACGATACGCCCGACGAACGGTTGCGACGGACGCAGGTCAGCAGCAGTCGGGATGGCGTCCACGCGTGCGCGACGATATACGCCTTCGGCCGACGAGATATCTTCCGTAAACGTTGAGTCGCGTCGGCCTGCTCGCGGCGATTGCCGCCGCAATCCTCGCCGCAAGCGCCGGCGCGGCGAGCCCGCCCCCGAAGCTCGCGGGGTGCGTGCCCGGGTCGCCGTCGACCGTCCGGCCAAAGAAGATCATCGTCGCGTGCGGCGACGCGAACTTCTACTTCACGAACCTCGCGTGGTCGTCGTGGAACGCGAAGCAGGCCGTGGCGAGCGGCGTCGCGAACCTCAACGACTGCAAGCCGAACTGCGCAGCGGGGCACTTCCACACATACCGCGCGACGGTCACACTTTCGCATCCGAGGTCGTGCGCGGACGGCGTGCGGGCCTTCACCCGGATGGCCTGGCGATACCCGGCAGCGGTCCCAGCCGGGACGGGACGCCGCAACTCACAGTCGCTCCCCTGCCGTTGAGAGACGTCGGTGCCTGGCACCGGAGTGCCAGGCACCAGTTGTTCGTCAGAGCCGCTAGGCGGCGAGGCCGGCGAGCTCGCGCAACGCGGCCAGGCGCGAGAGCGCCTGGCCCTCGAGCTGCCGGACGCGCTCGCGCGTCAGGTCGAGCTCGTGGCCGATCGCCTCGAGCGTCCACGGCTCGCCCTCGAAGCCGAACCGAAGCTCGAGGATGCGCCGCTCCCGTTCGGGGAGCGCATCGAGTGCCTTGCGGATGTTCTGGCGACGGAGCGACTCCTCCGCCTCGTCGAATGGATCGGCAGCCTCGCGGTCGGCGAACAGGTCGCCGAGCTCGCCCTCATCGTCTGCACCCACGGTCTGGTTGAGTGACACGGACGCGGACGCGGCCGACAGCGCCTCTTCGACGTGCTGGATCGGCAGGCCCGTGGCCTCGGCGAGCTCCTCCTTCGTCGCCTCACGACCGAGCTCGACCTCGAGCCGGCGTGCAGCCCGCGACAGCTTCTGCTGGCGCTCGACGACGTGCACCGGCACGCGAATCGTGCGTGCGTGATTGGCAACGGCCCGCTGGACGCTCTGGCGGATCCACCACGTCGCATACGTCGAGAACTTGTATCCGCGCCGCCAGTCGAACTTCTCGACCGCGCGGTTCAGCCCGAGCGTTCCTTCCTGGATCAAGTCGAGGAACGGCACACCCAGCCCGCGATACCCCTTGGCGATCGACACGACCAGACGAAGGTTCGACTCGATCATGCGGCGCTTGGCGCGGCCGTCGCCACGCTCGATCGCCTTGGCGAGGACGACCTCCTCGTGCGCGGTCAGCAGCTTGTGCTTGCCGACGTCCGCGAGGAAGAGCTGCAAGCTGTCCCCGGCACCCGACGGCGAATCGGCCTCGTAGACGACCGGCTCCGGCTGGGCCTTCGTATTCTTCTCCTCGACGACCGGTTCGCGCACCTCGAGGCCGGTGCGCTCGAGCTCGCGCATGACCTCCTCGAGCTCCGGCTCACCTAGGTCGTTCTCGACCGCGAACGCCTCGAGCTCGGCGGGCTCGATCCAGCCCCGCTCCTCCCCTGCCTCGATCAGCGCCCTCGCACTTTCCGTCTCAAGCAGCTCCGTCATCTGGTTCTGAGTCAAGTACTCGATGTCCTTTCGTTTCTGCTCCCGGCTCCCCAAACCTTCCCACCATACGGGCAGACGGCGCCCGTTTCTAGCGGCACTTCACGAGAATGCTCCCAAGGCTCGGAACGCGTGCGGCGGCCCAGGCATTCCACTCCCGTCCTTCCTGAGTATGGACGGTAGCGCGTCAAGGATGTTGGTCGGAGCTGTATCGGAACTGTGAAAGCCGCTACGAGCTTTCAACTCCGGCGGCGGCCGGCCTTTTTGGCCTTGGCCGGGCCCCGCTCACGGCGCTCCTGCAGGAGCTCGCGGGCGCGCTCGGCGGTGATCTCCTCGACCGAGTCCGCGGCCCGCAGGCTGGCGTTCGTCTCGCCGTCGGTGACGTACGGCCCGAACCGGCCGTCCTTGAGCACGATCGGTTTGCCACTCACCGGGTCGTCGCCGAGCTCCTTGAGCGGCGGAGCCGCCGCGCGGCGCCCGCGCGGCTTCGGGGCCGCCAGCAGGGCGAGTGCATCCTCCAGGGTGGCCGTGAAGAGCTGGTCCTCGGATTCGAGCGAGCGCGTGTCCGACCCTTTCTTCACGTAGGGGCCGTAGCGGCCGTTCGCAGCCACGACGGCCTCGCCGTCGACCTCCCCCAGGGTGCGCGGCAGGGTCAGCAGCCGGACGGCGTCTTCGAGGCTCACCGTCTCCGGGCTCATCGAACGGAAGAGCGAAGCCGTCCGGGCCTTGCCGTCGCCATCGACGACCTCGGTCACGTACGGGCCGTAGCGACCTGCGCGCACGACCACGGCGTGCCCCGACTCGGGGTCGACACCGAGCTCACGCTCCTGGCGACCCTGCGCGAGGAGTTCCTCCGCGCGGGCGGGCGTCAACTCATCCGGGGCGATGTCCGGTGGCAAGGTCTGGCGCTGCCCGTCGCGCTCGAGATAAGGCCCGTACCGACCGACACGGACCACGATGTCACTTCCCGGGATCGGCAGCGTGTTGATCTCGCGTGCGTCGATGTCGCCGAGATGCGCGACGAGCTCCTTCAGCCCGGTGTCGTCGTCCGCGCCGAAGTAGAAGCGGCGCAGCCATTCGGTGCGCGCCTCCTCGCCGGCGGCGATCTCATCGAGATCGTCCTCCATGCGAGCGGTGAACTCGTAGTCGACGAGTCGCGCGAAATGCCGTTCGAGCAGGTTGACGACCGCGAACGCGAGAAACTCCGGCACGAGCGCCTGGCCTTGGCGCCGGACGTAGCCACGGTCGAGAATCGTGCCCATGATCGCGGCGTAGGTCGACGGCCGGCCGATGCCGCGGTCCTCGAGCGCCTTCACGAGTGTCGCCTCCGTGTATCGGGCGGGAGGCGAGGTCGAGTGCCCCTCGGGCTCGAGCTGCGTCGCGTTCAGCGCGTCACCCTTCGCGAGCGGCGGGAGGCGCTTGTCCTCCGAGTCGTCGGCAGCCGGCTCGTCGCGACCCTCCTCGTAGGCGAGCAGGAAGCCGCGAAACGTGATCGTCGTCCCGGCAGTTGCAAACTCGATGGCTTTGCCGTCGGACGCGGTCGCACCGATCCGGACCGAGATGGTCTGCCCGCGCGCATCCGCCATCTGCGAAGCGACGGTTCGCTTCCAGATCAGGTCGTAGAGGCTGAATTCGTCACCGGAAAGCTCCCGGCGCACCTCGTCCGGGGTGCGGAAGCTGTCGCCCGCCGGACGAATCGCCTCATGCGCCTCCTGCGCATTCTTGACGCGGCGCTCGTAGCGGCGCGGCTCCTCCGGGACGGCCTCGGCCCCGTACAGAACCGCCGCCTGGTCGCGCGCCGCTGTGAGCGCGGCCTCGGAGAGCGTGGTCGAGTCGGTGCGCATGTAAGTGATGAACCCGTTCTCGTACAGGCGCTGCGCAACGCGCATCGTCTGCTGAGACGACAGTCGCAGCTTGCGACTGGCCTCCTGCTGCAGCGTCGAGGTCATGAACGGCGCGGCCGGACGGCGCCTGTACGGCTTCTCCTCGACCGACGTGACGGCGAATGCCGTTCCACCGAGGGCGCCGGCAAGGGCGCGGGCCTCGTCCTCCGCGAGCTGCACTGCGTCGTCCGACTTCAGCGCTCCGTCCGGACCGAAGTCACGACCCTGCGCAACTCGACGACCGTCGATCGACGCCAGCCTGGCAGTGAAGGTGCCCGGGTCGAACGTCGCGACGACGTCCCAGTAGCCCGCCGCAACGAAGGCGATTCGCTCACGCTCACGTTCGACGACGAGCCGGGTCGCGACCGACTGCACGCGACCTGCGGACAGGCCTTGCATGACCTTCCGCCACAGCACCGGCGACACCTCGTAGCCGTACAGCCGGTCGAGAATGCGCCGCGCCTCCTGGGCGTCGACGAGCGACTCGTCGATCTCGCGCGTCTCCTGCAGCGCCCGCTCGATCGCGGGCTTCGTGATCTCGTGAAAGACCATGCGCCGCACCGGTACCGTCGGTTTCAACTCTTGCACGAGATGCCAGGCGATCGCCTCGCCTTCGCGGTCCTCGTCCGTGGCGAGCAGCAGCTCGTCGGCCGCCTTGAGCTTGGACTTCAGATCGGCGACGACCTTCTTCTTGCGGGCATCGACGACGTAGATCGGTGCGAAGTCATCGTCGACGTTCACGCCGAGACGCGCCCAGGGCTCGTCCTTTACTTTTGCCGGGATCTCGGATGCGCTCGTCGGCAGGTCGCGAATGTGGCCGATCGACGACTCGACGACATAGTCGCCACCGAGGTAGCCGGCGATCGTCTTCGCCTTGGCCGGCGACTCGACGATCACGAGCTTCTTGCCGTTCGCAGCGGGCATTTGGCGCGGCCACCATAGCGCCGAGCCAGGATCCGCGATACTCGCCGCCGGTGACACGTCCACCGCGCCCGAGCCCGTTCTACTCCCTCGCGGCCGCCGTTTCGTGGCCAGTCCTGCATCTTCTGTACCGGTATCGGGCCTCCGGCACGGAGCTTCTGCCCGCCGACGGCGGCTATGTGCTCGCAGCCGGCCACGTCTCGAACTTCGACCCATGGGCGCTCGGGCTGGCGATCTGGCCGAGGCGGTTCTTGCGGTTCATGGCGAAGTCCGAGCTGTTCTGGTTTCCACTGTCGTCGCTGCTGACCGCGGGCGGCGCCTTCAAGGTCTTCCGCGGCACCTCGGATCGCGATGCGATCGAGACGGCGGTCGCGCTCGCGCGCGCCGGCCACGTGATCGCGATGTTCCCGGAGGGAACCCGA
Source organism: uncultured Thermoleophilia bacterium (assembly GCA_963715115.1). GTDB lineage: Bacteria > Actinomycetota > Thermoleophilia > Gaiellales > Gaiellaceae > PALSA-600. The sequence continues at coordinate 36,555 of CAVQRE010000011.1, read as the reverse complement.
CGACGAAAGGGGCTGCGCAAGCGTCGTGAGGCTCAGGCACACACCGGCGCGGCACGAATTGCACTGGAAGCCGGAGTCCCGCTCGTCCCGGCCGGCATCAAAGGCACCGACGGCCTCGCGCGACTTCGCCCGCTGCGCGTCCGCTACGGCGCACCAATCGCGGTCGGCGACCTCGACGGCCTCGATGTACGCGACGCGGCTCAGATCGCGACCGAGCGCCTGATGCAGGCGATCGGAGAACTGGAGGCGAGTCTGTGACCGAACCGACCCTGCTCGCGATCGACGGCGACTCCCTTGCGCACCGCGCGTACCACGGTCTCCCGAAGCACCTGAAGGACGGGGCGGGACGGCCTGCGAACGCGCTGATCGGGTTCGCGAACTTCCTGCAGCGACTCTGGGACGCCGAGCGGCCGGACGCAGTCCTCGTGGGCTGGGACACACTCGAGACTCCGACGTACCGCCACGTCGCACTACCCGCGTATCAGTCGGGCCGGGAGTTCGAGGACTCGATCCTCGAGCAGCTCGACCGCCTGCCCGAGCTCGTCGAGTCCTTCGGCTTCCTGATCGGGAAGGCCGACGGCTACGAGGCGGACGACTTCCTCGCCGCAGCGGCAGAGCACTGGTCCGGCCCGGTGGTCGTCGCGACATCCGACCGCGATGCGTTTCAGCTCGTCTCGGACCGCGTGCACATCCTGCAGCCCGTCAAGGGCGTGAGCGAGCTTGCGCGCATCGGCCCGGACGAAGTCCGCGAACGCTACGGCGTCGACCCGACTCAGGTGCCCGATTTCATCGCACTCCGCGGCGATGCTTCGGACCGTATACCGGGCGCGCCGGGCGTCGGCCCGAAGAAGGCCGCCGACATCCTCCGGCAGCACGGCTCACTGGAAAGCGCGCTCGCCGAGGGCCGTTTCCCGACGATCGCCGACGACCTGCGTCTCTACCTTCAGATCGCTCGCATGGACGCAAAGGCGCCGCTGCCGAAGCTCGTGCCGACGCCGCCCGACTGGGCGCGGGCGGCGCGGTATGCCGATTCGATCGGGCTTGGTGCGCTCGCGGGCCGGCTCGATGAGCGCGCGAGAGCCTAGATCTCTAGCCGAAGCAGATCGCGTAGACCTTCCCCGTGTGGGCAGCAGAGCCATCGATGTTGGTGAGAGAAGTCGACCAGCCGTCGTCGGCCGCCGTCGGGCCCGAGTCCGATCCGAGAACGCCGCTCGCCAGGCCGCCGCCACCACCGCCATCGGTCAGGTAACCGCCGCCGACCGCCTTCTGTCCGGAGTCGCAGCTTGCCGTGATCGTGCCCGTACCGCCGTCGTCGCCGGCCGCGGCCAGGCTGAACGTCTGCGTGTGGAGCGAGACCTGCGCGCTGCCCGCCATACCCTGCGCACCCGTCGGACCGGCGGGCCCGCGAACACCCTTGAGAGTCGTCTTGAGCTGCGCCGGCGTCTTGCCGCCCAGCTTCAACGCGTTCGATGCCGTCCCGGCGGTGATCGCGTGCTTGGCGAGCGGGACGACGCCCGCCGCGACCGCTCCGGAGCCGAGCGCAACGAACAGGGCGATCAGCGCCAGCACGAACGCCGGGCCCCCCAGGTTCCGTTTCATCCGAAGACCCCCTTGCAATCAGATAGATAAACCCCGGACGATAGCCCCGCTCGGCAGCGAGCGTGCCGTGCCGGGGCCCCGCCCTCCCTCGGCGCCCCGGCACGGCGTGGTTCAGGTGCGCGCTGGCCCACCACCACTCCCGCCCGAATTGCGTATAAGGCGTTCTTCTTTGCAAAGGTTGGCGTCGTGAACCTACGGCGCACCACTAACAGCGCTCTAACTGCGAGGTCGCCATCGATCTCGTGAGCCACACCGCGTTCTCCCATCTGCACCCGACCGGAACGCACCCGGAGTCACAGCAGCGACTCGCGGTGCTGCAGCATCACTTCGGTTTCGTCGAGTGCACGCCGGCCTCGGTCGAGGACCTGCTCCGGTGCCATTCACCCGAGCTCGTCGAGCAGGTCCGCATCACGGAAGGCTTGATCGACGCCGACACGGTCTGCACGCGAACGACGTTCGAGGCCGCTTTGCTCGCCGCCGGCGCAGCGATCGAGGCAACCCGACGAGGCGGTTTCGCCCTCGCCCGGCCGCCGGGGCATCACGCAGAGCGCCGTCGTGCAATGGGCTTCTGCCTGTTCGACTCGATCGCGATCGCCGCACGATGGGCGCAGGAAAACCTCGGAGTCGAGCGCGTCGCAATCGTCGACTGGGACGTGCACCACGGCAACGGCACCCAGGACATCGTCGAGGACGACCCGTCGATCCTGTTCGTGTCGCTGCATCAGTGGCCGCTCTACCCGGGCACCGGCGGGCCGACCGACCAGGGTGAGTCGGTGATCAACATCCCGCTTCCTGCAGGAACCGCCGACGCGGGCTATCTGGAGGCGTGGCAGATCGTCGAAGACGCCGTCGGCCGTTTCGAGCCCGACCTGCTGCTCGTCTCGTGCGGGCTCGACGCACATGTCGACGACCCGCTTGCCGACCTTGCGCTCTCGACCGACTGCTTCCGCGAGCTCGCCGCCCGTTCGGGGCAGCTCGCCCCGCGCGTTGCCGCGGTCCTCGAAGGGGGCTACAACCTTCGCACTCTCCCGTCGCTGGTCGAGGCGGTGCACGAAGGCTTCGAGCGTTAGAAGCGCGACGACTCACGCCCGCCGCGCGGCGGCGAGTGCGTCGAGTGCCTCGCGACGCGATGAGACTCCGAGCTTGCCGAGGAGGCTCTTCACGTGCGACCGCACGCGTGTGCTCGGAGATCTCGAGCTCCCGCGCGATCTCGTCTGTCGCGAGATGCCGTTCGAGGAGCAGGAGCACCTCGGCCTCGCGCGCCGAGAGGATCGCGGCGATCGAGTCGGGCACCGTTGTCGGCGCCTCTCCCTCGCGCACCTGCTCGAACAAGCGCCGAGCGACCGCGCCCGAGAGCGGCACCTCGCCTTCCTCCACGCCGCGCAGGAAGGCCACGATTCGCTCGGGAGGCTCGCTCTTCAACAGGTAACCGGCGGCTCCGGCGCGGATCGCCCCCATCAGGTTCTCCTCGTCCTCGGAAGCGGTGAGCACGACCACTGCACATGCTGGAGCCGCCTCGAGCAGGCGGGGCAACGTCTGCAGGCCGTCGAGCCCGGGCATGGTGAGATCGAGCAGCGCGAGGTCAGGGTGCAAGTCGGCTGCCAGCCGGATCGCCTCCTCGCCGCTCGCGGCCTGGCCGCACACGTCGAACCCGTTGTGAGCAAGCAGCCCGGCAAGTGCCTCGCGGGTCAGCGGATGGTCGTCGACGATCAGGATGCGCGCAGCGGTCATCGCTCGGGTCGATTCTGCCGATACCAGCCTCGGTGGACCACGACCGCTTCATCGGCCTGCTCTGGGGGCAGGTCCTGCTGTTCGCGCTGTTCGGCGCCTCGCTCGCGCTCTTCCTCGCCTACCCCGAGCTTCGCGTCCCTCTGTACGTGCCGGAACTCAAGCTGACGGTCGACACCGTGTTCGTGTTGACCGGCGCGCTCGTTGCGGTGCTCAGCGCCACCCGGTTCTCGGTCGAGGGGCGACGTTTCGACTTCCTGATCTTCATCGGGTTCTTCGTCACCTCGCTCTCGCTGGCCGCGTTCACGGTTGCCCCGGCCGTCGGCGGATTCGCCGGACGCTCGACAGAACTTTGGGCCGGTGTCGTGGGGACGACGATCGGGTGGGCGCTCGTCGCGGCGGCGACGCTCGTGCGAGGGCACGTCACCCAGCGGGGCGACCTGATCGTCAGGGCGATGGCAGTGGGCGCGGCGGCCCTCGCCGCCGTCTGGATCGCGTTCCACTTCCTCGTGCAATCGATTCCGGCACTCGACGTCGGCGGCAACCCGGCGACGGTCACCACGTTCACGTCCGCGCGCGCCGCGCTCGCGCTGGTGCTCCTCGTCGCAGTCGCCGGCTTCACCCTCCGGTTTCACCGAAGTGGTGACGATGTCCAACACTGGCTCGCGCTCGGCGGAACGCTAACGCTCTACGCGACCCTCCACCTGATGCTCGTGCCGGTTGCGCGAGCCGGTTCCGTCACCCTCGGCGACTACATCCAACTGCTCGCGTACGGCGTTCTGCTCGTCGGTGCGTGGCGTGCAATCCGCTCCGCCGAGTTCGGGCGTGCGGTGGCCGAGGAGCGCGCGCGGCTCGCACGGGAGATCCACGACGGACTCGCGCAATACCTGTTCGCCGTGTCGACACACGCGACGATGCTCGAATCGGGAGCCGATCCCGCTACGACGGTGCCGCGCCTGAAGGAGGCGGCGCAGGCTGCACAGCAGGAAGCGCGCTATGCATTTCTCGCGCTCTCGTCGGCCGCGGGACGCTCGCCGTTCGACGCCGCGCTACGGCGGTACGTCGAGTTCCTGGCGAGCGACGGCGCGCTGTCGGTCGAACTGCAGATCGACCCGAAGATCGTCTTGCGGCCCGACGAACAGATCGAGGTGTTTCGCATCGTTCAGGAAGGGCTCGCGAACGCCCGTAAGCACGCCGGCGCGAGCACGGCGCTCGTCGAGATCGGTGCGCGCGCGGGCTCGCGTTACGTCGCCGTCCGCGACAACGGCGACGGCTTCGAACCGAGCGAAGGCGGGGCAGGCCAGGGCCTTGCCAACATGCGCGAACGCGCCGCGGCGATCGGGGGCAAGCTGTCGCTGCGCTCGGTCCCACGCGGCGGAACGTCCGTCGAGGTCGTCCTGCGCGCGTGATTTCGACATGCTTTCCATGTGTCGAGCGTCTCGATACGCCTGCTCGGCGGCTTCTCGGCAGCCGTCGATGGTGAGCCGGTCGGACCGCGCGCCTGGCGGCTGAAGAAAGCACGCGAGCTCGTCAAGCTCCTCGCGCTCGCACCGGGGCACCGCCTCCACCGGGAGCAGGCGATGGACGCGCTCTGGCAGGACCATGCACCGGGAGCCGCGGCGAACAACCTCTACCAGGCGGTACACGCCGCCCGGCGCGTCCTCGGGCAGGAGACGATCACGGTGAGCGACGAAGTCGTGTCCCTGATGGACGGCGTCGAGGTCGACGTCGACCGATTCGAGCAGGCGGCGGCGCTGGCAAGGCGGGAGCGCACCGCCTCGGCCTGTCGGTCGGCACTCGCGCTGTACACCGGCGTGCTGTTGCCGGAGAACCGCTACGACGACTGGGCGGAGTCCCGGCGGGACCACCTCGAAGAGCTGAACGAAGCCGTGGCGCGTGAGCTCGCGGCGCTGCCGAGCGCGGCCGGCTCGGGCGGTTTGCCCACCGACGCAAGCTCGTTCGTCGGGCGGGGGCACGAGCTCGGCGAACTTCGCTCCGTGCTCGGCCGCACACGGCTCCTGACGCTGAGCGGGCCGGGCGGCGCGGGCAAGACGAGGCTCGCGCTCGAGCTGGCGCGAGGGCAGCAGTCGCGGTTCGCAGATGGCGCCGTGCTCGTCGAGCTGGCCACCTTGAACGATCCGACGACTGTCCCCGTCGCGGTCGCGGCGGCTCTCGACGTGCGGGCGCTCGGAGGGCAGGCGCTCAGCGACGCCGTCGGCGAGTTCCTCGCGAGCCGCAACGTGCTGCTCGTACTCGACAACTGCGAGCACGTGATCGGAGCGAGCGCGGAGCTGGTCGACGCGATCCTGCGCGGCGCGACGGGAGTGACGGTTCTGGCGACGAGCCGCGAGCCTCTCCGCATCCCGGGCGAGGTCGTCTTCCGCGTGCCGTCTCTTGCGATCCCGGATCCCGAGCAGCAACTGGCACCGGACGAGGCGCTTCGTTACGAGGCGATCAAGCTGTTCGTCGACCGTGCGGAGGCGGCGGCACCGGGATTCGCGCTCGACCCGAGAAACGCCGCCGACGTTGCGCGCATCTGCTTTCGCCTGGACGGCCTTCCGCTCGCACTCGAGCTCGCGGCGGGCCGGCTCGGCGCGCTCAGCGCGGCGTCGATCGCAGAACGGCTCGACGACCGCTTCCGTCTCCTTCAGGCGGGCAACCGCACGGCGCCGACGCGCCAGCAGACGCTGCTGGCGACGCTCCAGTGGAGTCACGATCTCCTCGACGACGAGGAACGTCTGCTGTTTCGGCGGCTCGCGGTGTTCTCGGGCGGTTTCGACCTGGAGGCCGCCGAATCCGTCTGCTCCGACGAGCTGCTCGAGGCCGCAGACGTGGCGAACCTGCTCGCGCGGCTGGTCGAGAAATCGCTCGTGTCCGTCGGCGAAGCAGACGGCGAGTGGCGGTACAACCTGCTCGAGACCGTCAGGGCGTACGCGCAAGAACGGCTCGCGGAAGCGGGCGAGACCGCGGCGCTCGCCCGACGGCACGCCGGCTGGGCGACCGAGCTCGCCGAGCGCGAAGGCGGGTCGGCGCGCCTCGACCGCGAGGCGGCAAACCTGCGTTCGGCACTCTCGACGCTCCTGGCAAATGACCCGCAGCAGGCGCTCCGGCTGTGCGTCGCGATCTGGCCCTTCTGGCTGCGCCGCATCGACCTCGCCGAGGCACAGCGGCGCTTCGCCACCGCCCTCGCTGCCGCACCCGAGCGCTCGTCTTTGCGCATCGAGGCGCTGATCGCGGCCGCTGCATTCGACTTCCGCGCCGGCACGCTCGCAAGCGTCAGTGCGCGCGCCGAAGAAGCCTTCGCGATCGCGTCCGATCTCGGCGATCGCCGGTCCGAGTGGCGCGCGCTCCAGCTGCTCGGCGAGCATGCGATCGCGTCGGATGCGGGCACCGACGCCGAGGCATGGTCGCAGCGCGGGCTGGAACTCGCCCGCCGCGAGGGCCTGGCCGGCCCCGGAGCACTCTGCGTCTACACGCTCGGCGTCGCGCGCTGGATCCTCGGCGATCTCGAAGGTGCCGACGCGCTGCTCGCCGAGAGCCTCGATCGATTCCGCAGCGTCGACGACCCAGGTGAGCGAATCATGTCGCCGCTCAACATCAGCGACATCCGCGGCGGCGCCGGGGACCCGGCCGGGCTCCGCGTGTGCTTCGAGGAGACACTGCAGCCGTTCATCGAAATCTCCTGTACGGCCGCGGCGGGGTACGTGCTCGCGAACCAGGCGAGCATCGCGCGGATGCGCGGCGACAATTCCCGAGCCGAATCGCTGCTGATCGAGTGCGCCGAGCACTTCGCCGCTCTCGACGACGAGCGGGGCGAGGCGAGTGCCCTCGTCCGTCGTGCCTACTTGGAGCTCGCCGAAGGCGCCATCGACGAGGCGCGCGCCCGCTTCGAACGAGCGCTCGAGATCCGAACGTCGCTGAACGAACGACGGGGAGTCGGGCTCGTGCTGTCGGGCCTCGGGCTGGTCGAGACGCTGGCCGGCGATTTCGAATCGGCCGAGGCCCGTCTCGCTGACGCCCGCGACCTGTTCCGGCGCGCGGGCGACCGCTGGGGCCTCGCGAGCTCGCTGTGGCGGACGGGGGAGTTGTGGCGCACCGAAGGGCGGCTCGACGACGCCTGGTCAGCGCTGCAGGAGGCGCGGGAGGTGCTGGTCACGACAAACCGCAGTCGCTGGCTGGGGCACGCGGATGCGGCGCTCGGTGAGCTCGCCTCGCTGCGCGGGGATAGGGAGCTCGCGGCGTCGCTGTTCGAGGCTGCTCGGGCCGCCTACGCGACGTCGCACGACATCCAGGGGACCGCGGCTGTCGACAGGCAGCTCGAGGAGCTTGCCAAGGTGCCGCAAAGCTCGCGCAAAGACGCCTCCGTTAGGACTCAGTCGACACGCGCGACGAAAGGAAGGACGAAATGACAGAGACGCTTGCTCCCGTGCTCGGCGAAGCCACTGTGCAAGAGCTGCGGGATGCCACGAGAGGCGAGATTTTGACCCCGGCCGACGAGGGATATGCGGAGGCCTGCCGGGTCTGGAACGGAACGCACGACGACCGGCGCCCGGCGTTGGTCGTCCGCTGCACGGGGCCGGCGGACGTGATCGCTGCAGTCGGCTTCGCACGCAGCAACGACCTCACGATCGCCGTTCGCGGCGGCGGCCACAGCATCGCCGGCTTCTCGACGTGCGACGGTGGCATCGTGATCGACCTCAGCCAGATGCGCAGTGTGCGCGTCGACCCGGAGGCGCGTCGGGTGCAGGTCGGCGGCGGAGCAACCTGGGGCGACGTCGACCACGAAACGACGGTGCACGGCCTCGCGTCGACGGGTGGCCTCGTCTCGACCACCGGCGTCGCGGGTCTCACACTCGGCGGCGGCATCGGCTGGCTGATGCGGCGCTACGGCCTCGCCTGCGACAACCTCGTCGGCGCGGACGTCGTGACCGCCGACGGTCAGCTTGTACACGCGAGCACGACGGCCAATCCCGAGCTGCTCCGCGGCCTGCGTGGCGGTGGCGGCAACTTCGGGATCGCCACCCAGCTCGAGTTCCAGCTGCACCCGGTCGGACCGATCGTCTACGCCGGGCCGATCTTCTACCCGGCCGACGCTGCCAAAGCGCTCCTCGAGCTCTACCGCGAGTGGGCGCCGTCGGCGCCGGACGACGTGACCACGGTGATCGACCTGACCACCGCGCCACCGCTGCCGGTCATCCCGGAGGCCTGGCATGGGAAGAAGGTCGCTGCGCTGATCGGGATGTCCGCCGGTGCCGTCGAGAGCGGCGGCGGGCTGATCGCGCCGTTCCGCGACGTCGCAGAGCCGGTTGCCGATCTGTTCGGACCGATGCCGTACACGGTGATGCAGTCGTTGATCGACCCGCTCTGGGCGAAAGGGATCCGCTCGTACTTCAAGGCGACGAACCTCGCGCGTCTCGACGACGCTCTGATCGAGAAGCTGTGCGAGCTGCACCTCGGAGCTCCCGGCCCGCAGTGCGAGATCCACGTCCACCAGATGGGCGGCGCGGTGAGTCGCGTGCCCGCTGACTCGTCGTCGTTCGGCGAGCGGTCGATGCCGTTCGTGCTCAACGCGGTGACGGGTTGGCACGACCCGGCCGCGGACAAGTCGCACACCGAGTGGGCACGGAAGGTGATCTCCGCCGCGTCCGACGCCTCGACGGGACGCGCGTACACCAACTTCCTCGCTGATCCGGACGCCGCACGCTCGTCGTACGGCGACGAGACGTACGACCGGCTCGCGGAGCTGAAGGCGGAGTACGACCCGACGAACGTCTTCCGGCTCAACCAGAACATCGAGCCGGCGGCCTGAGCCCGCATCGAGAACTCGGTGCCTGGCACCTCGGTGCCAGGCACCGATGACTTCGCCGCACACGGGTGGTCTACTTGTCGACTGGAGACCATCCATCGAGGAGGACTAGATGCCCGGCCAGATCGTGCACCTCGAGATCCCGGCAGACGACACCGAGCAGAGCAGAGCGTTCTGGGGCTCGCTCTTCGGCTGGCAGTTCCAGGCGTTCCCCGGGGGCCCCGGCGAATACCACATGACGCAGATCAGCGAGCAGACGGGCGGGGCGATCACGAACATGGAGCCCGGCAAGCGCGGCACGCGCCCCTACTTCGACGTCGCCGACATCAACGCGGGCGCGGCGCGGGTCAAGGAGCTCGGAGGCGAAGCCGACGAGCCGATGCCGGTGCCGAACATGGGATGGTTCGTGACCTGCCGCGACCCGCATGGAAACGAGTTCGGCCTCTGGCACAGCGACGAGTCGGCGTCGATGTAGTCGACAAGAACGACTGAGGGCCGCTCGCGCGGCCCTCAGTCCTTGTACGGATCGTGCGACGTCTCGGCCGGCCATCGCGACGCCGAGCGGCCGGAGCGTGTGCTTCACGCGAACCGAGCCGCCGTGCGCGGCGAGCACCTCCGGCAGGCGCTTGTACACCTCCGGCGCCTCGTCCGCGCCGCCGCCGACGAGCACGACGCCCTGCTCCCGAAGCCGCGCCTGCACCGCCGGCCAGTCGACGAGCCCGCGCTTGACCTGCTCCTCGACCCAGACCTTGCGCAGCGCCAGTCCGTGCTCCGGGCAGGCTGCCCGCCTCCTCCGCGACGTACGACGCAGTCGCGATTCGTGCACGCCCACCGCTTGCGCCGCCGGATTCGGCCCGCGGCCTGCGAGCGGCTCATCACGCGGCCGGCGCCGTGCACGGTCGAGTAGAGCGCCTGCTCGTTCTCCTCCGACTCGACGCCCTCGAGGATGACCGACTCGTCACCCATCGAGCCGCCGACGAACCCCTCCTGCCCGGGACGCGCCGGCGTGCAGCCCTTGCGGATCACCCAGTAGTCGCGCCCGAAGTGCTGCTCCCGCCACGCGAAGTTGTGGTGGTTGTGCACCTCGTGCGTCGCAGTCGGCGCCGAGGATCTCGAGCACCTTCGACACGACGACGTCGCGCCCGGCGTAGGCGTAGTCGCCGGCCAGCTCCATCGCCGACGATGTAGGCGTCGCCGAGCTCGGAGCCCACCTCGAAGAGGACGGGCGGCGAGTCCATCTCGCCCTCGGTCGCGTGCTCGCCGAAGCGCATGCCCTGCGCGAGCGCCAGGAAGCCGGACGCCGTCTTGTGACCGAAGCCGCGCGAGCCGAAGTGGACGCCGACCCACACGCGGCCCTCCTCGTCCTCCATCAGGTTGACGTAGTGGTTGCCCGAGCCGACCGTGCCGAGCTGGGACTCGGCGAGCTGCGCGAGCTTGCGCTGCGGCGCGAAGTCGGCGTTGCGGATCTTGTCGAGCACCGGGTGGTCGACACGCTCCTGGGCCGGAACGCCCATGCCGAACGAGATCCGTCGCGTGATCTCGTGCATCAACGCCTCCGACGCCGCCGAGCGCGTCGAGATCGCGCCGTGTCAACTCGGTCCGCGCGGCCTTGTTGCCGCAACCGATGTCGTACCCGACGCCCGACGGCGAGACGTAGCCCTCGTAGGCGATGCCGCCGCCGATCGGCTGCGAGTAGCCCGGGTGATGGTCGGCGCAGAGCACGCCGAACTCGGCGTCGCCCGCCTCCATGCATCGCTTCAGCTGGTCGAGGCTTCGCGCGTCGACGGTGCCGAATGTCTTGATCGTGCTCATCGCGAACCTCCGTTTCATTCTGTGCGTGCGAGAACCCCCGAGAGGAGTCGAACCTCTGCGCCCGGGTTCGAAGCCCGGCGCTCTTCCGCTGAGCTACATCCGCGTTGCGATACGCCCGGCTGGAGTCGAACCAGCGGCCTCTGCCTTCGCAGAGCAGCGCTCTTCCACTGAGCTACGGGCGTTCGAAGGAGCCTCCGGCAGGAGTTGAACCCGCACCTCGGCCGTACAAAGGGCGCGTGCTTGCCGTTGACACTACGGAGGCGTGAGAGTGGAGACGGTGGGAGTCGAACCCACATCGGCCTCGTTGCAAGCGAGGCGCTCGTCCGGTTGAGCTACATCCCCGGGTGAGCGAGATGCGGACGGGTGGAGTCGAACCACCACAGCGCGAGGCGTCGGCGTTACAGGCCGCGGAGCTCACCGGATGCTCAGCGTCCGCAGGAAGAAGGGCGGCCGACCGGATTCGAACCGGTACCGCGAGGATCACGACCTCGGATGCTGCCGTTACACCACGGCCACCATGAAGACGGGGACGACCGGACTCGAACCGGCGGCCTCTCGCCTGACAAGCGAGCGCTCTGCCCGTCTGAGCTACGCCCCCGAAGGATCGAGCGATCGATGCGCGGGTGGGATTCGAACCCACGGTCTCGAGCTCATGAGGCTCGCGAGGACAGCCGCTCCTCTACCGCGCTAAGGTCTGGCCGGCAGGAGTCGAACCTGCGATCTCCGGCGCCCGAAGCCGGCGGGGTGGCCAGCTCCCCCACAGCCAGATGAACGAGACGAGTACCCCCGGCGGGACTCGAACCCGCAGCTTCCGGGTTGAGAGCCCGGCGTCATCTCCCGTTCGACCACGGGGGCGTGCGAAGCTCCGGCGGCAGGACTCGAACCTGCGCTCTCGCGAGTAACAGTCGCGCGTCTTGCCGACTCGACCACACCGGAACGAAGAGCGGAAGGAGAGGGAGTCGAACCCCCAAGGCCGAAGGCCCACCCGTTTTCGAGACGGGGTACCGCGCCAGTGGCAGTCCTTCCGAAGAGTGGCCCCGGCAGGAGTCGAACCTGCACCGCCCGATTAAGAGTCGGCGGCTCTGCCGGTTGAGCTACGGAGCCAAGAGTGTGACCGGCAGGGATCGAACCTGCGACGCCTCGCGTTTCAGGCGAGCGCTCTACCGGCTGAGCTACGGCCACGTGAGAGTGGCGGAGCTGGAGTCGAACCAGCGACCTCCTGCGTATCAGACAGGCGCTCTGCCGCTGAGCTATCCGCCTAGGCGAAGTGGGCAGGCTGGACTCGAACCAGCAACCTCCTGTTTGTAAGACAGGCGCTCTCCCAGTTGAGCTACTCGCCCGCGACGAGCTCCGGGACAAGGGGTCGAACCTCGATCTCCACGTTCAGAGCGTGGTGTCCTGCCGGTTAGACGATCCCGGATCGGCCCTGCCGCCCTCCATCCACCTCCGGCCACTCGGCCGGATGTCGATGCAGCGGCAACGACCTGCCGTCACGTCCGTTGCGAGCTCTGTCACGTTCCCGCTCGGCCAACGATGTTGTCTATGCCACTCGCCCACCCTTCGACCCTGGATCGCCGGAACCGCCGGTTGCGCAACTGCGAGTTCCGTCGTCCGACGTGGAGGAGTTCTGGAGCCCGGCGCTCTCGTGTCTCCGAGAAAATCGCAAGCTAAAGCCAAAGCTTATTTCAGCGTCTCGATTTTCCGTGCGCGCAACACGGAGGGACCTTTCTCTCTCAGGCGGGGCCTCATTCTCGATTTGTGCTTCTCAAGCTGGGCATCATCCTCTTCGTTCGATGACGGTTTGTGTCCTGAAACGACGAAGGCGACCTCGTGGGTCGCCCTCGCTCAAGCTGCTATGCGCTTGTTTCCTAGCGCACGCACCTCGCTACGAGGGCCTCGACGGGATCCGGCCGGCTGCCGTTGGTCGCGAGCAGATGCCCGCACGACAACCAGTCGACCTGGGTCGTTTCGGCGAACGGTCCTGCGGAGATGGTCTTGGACATGTATGTCAACATCGTGTATCGCAGGCGCAGGATAGACGAAGCCACGGACATACGCAAGGGTCCAGCAAAGAAAAGATTGTGTGAGTTTGGCACTCGCGCCGAATTATCCACGCGAAAGTTCCGAGAAAGGATCCTCGATGAAGATCGCTCCAATCACGCCGAACCTCACGCAGCTCACGCGACTGCACTTCGTCAACGCCTTCCTCGTCCGCGAAGACGACGGCTTCACCCTCGTCGACACGACCATGAGCGGGGCAGCCGACTCCTTGATCGCGGCCGCTCGGGATGCAGGCGGAACGATTCGCCGTGTTGCGCTCACGCACGGTCACGGTGATCACGTCGGGTCGCTCGACACGCTGAGGGAAAGGCTCGGCAGTTCAGTCGAGGTGCTGATGCCCGAGCTCGATGCACGCATCCACGCTGCTGAGAAGGTCGTCGAAGGCAAGGTCCCCGGAAGCTGGCCGAAGCTCAGCACGCAGCCGGACGTCCTGCTCGCGGCCGGCGATCGCATCGGCAGCCTCGAGGTCGTCGCGAGTCCAGGCCACAGCCCCGGCCATGTCGCCTACCTCGACACCCGCGATCGAACGCTGCTCGCAGGTGACGTCTACACAACGTACGGGAACGCCGCCGTCACGAACCACTTCTACCTGCGCTTTCCGTTCGCAGCGATGGCGACCTGGGACAAGGCGAAGGATCTCGAGTCCGCACGCGCCCTCCGCGCGCTCGACCCGGCGATCCTCGCCGTCGGTCACGGGCCTGCCGTGGAGCAGCCCGGCCCGGCGATGGACCAGGCGATCGCCCGCGCTCAATAGAAACGCTGCGCGTGCGGTGCCGTGCCTCTTCGCGGCTTGGACCAGGGGTCGACCTAGGGATTCGACCGAGGTGAGCGAGGCGACCCGGCCGTAGCGTCGGCTAGGTCACCAACCTCGGAAAAAGGAGATTCAGACATGTCCGCTGCGCACACCCTCGAACTGCCGATCCAAGCCCGGGAGAAGCGCAATCCTCTCGCCTCGACCGCAGACGCGATTCGCCGTCACCCGTTGTTCGCGTTTTTCACTTTCGCCTACCTGTTGTCGTGGTGGCCGGCCGTCCTGTACCTGCTGACGGGCTGGGGGTCGCCCATCCTCGGCTGCGGGCCGTTTCTCGCAGCGATCGTCGTCCTCTCGCTCACGAAGGGCAAGCCCGGCCTCAAGCAGCTCTTTCGCTCGATGCTGAAATGGCGGGTCGCCCCGCGCTGGTGGGCGGTGGCGATCCTCCTCCCGATCGCCGTGACCCTGGCTGCCGCAGGGATGAACATCGCGCTCGGCGCGCCGGTCCCGAGCGGAGCGGACCTCGGCCGTTGGACGTCCGTCCTGCCGACTGCGCTCGTGATCCTGCTCATCCCTCTCTTCGGTGGAGCCTGGGAGGAGCCGGGCTGGCGCGGATACGCCCTCCCACGTCTCCTCGCTCGGCGCTCTGCGCTGGAAGCGAGCCTCGTGCTCGGATCGCTCTGGGCCTTCTGGCACGTGCCCCTTTTCCTGACGGGCAAGCAGCACTGGTCGGACCTGCTTCTCGTCGTCACCGTCTGTGTCGTCCTGACCTGGCTCTTCCAGAACGCGCTTGGCAGCGTGCTCGTGACGATGGTCTTCCACGCGATCAACAACGCCTTTTCCGGCGGGTACGTGTCTCAGATGTTCACCGGCAAGGACTCGGTCCGACAGAGCTGGATGCTCGTGATCGCCTGGGCAATCACTGCCGTCCTCATCGTCTTCTTCGGGCGCACATTCAGACGACCACGGTGAGCACCCGATGCAAGACTCGGCCAACAATGGGAAAACCCTGCAAATCGCAGGGTTTTCCTTTAGCAGGCCTGTAAGCCGGATTCTGTCGAGGGTGACCATCCCTCTTGGCAGCTACCCGGGCCCTGGGCGGGCAGCCTCGTGACGGGCCCTGTTCGCCTTGCACCGGACGGGGTTTGGCTAGCCGCCGCGTCGCCGCGACGCTGGTGGGCTCTTACCCCACCGTTTCACCCTTACCTCCGGCGTCTCCGGAGAGATCTGTCGCCGGAGGCGGTCTCCTCTCTGTTCCACTTTCCGTCGGCTTTCGCCGCCTGGCCTTGCGCCAGCGTCCTGCCCTGCGGTGTCCGGACTTTCCTCGACGCGCCGCCGAAGCGGCGCGCCGCGGTCACCCGGCCTGCACGACCAAGTCTAGCTCGGGCTCGAACCCTTCTTCGTCGCCGGCCTGGCCGCCGCACTCGGGGCAAAACACGACCCCGGCCCGTGCGTGCATGACGAACTCGCCACAGGTCAGGCACTCGAGCGACGCGCCGCGAAGCAGGGCAACGAGCTCCTGGTCGAGCGTGCGCGCGAACGAGGTGACGTCGTCGGCCAAGGACTACAGCTCCCGAAAGACTCCGACCACGCGACCGAGAACCTGGACGTGCTCGGCGTAGATGGGCTCCATCGAGGCGTTCTCGGGTTGCAGACGGATCTGCCGGCCTTCGCGGTAGAAGGTCTTCACCGTCGCCTCGTTCGCGCTCTCGTCGTCGCCGGCGAGCGCAACGACGATCTCGCCGTTCCGCGCATCCTGTGCCCGCTGCACGATCACGAGGTCGCCGTCGAGAATGCCAGCGTCGAGCATCGACTCGCCCTTGACGCGCAGGAGGAAGTCGCCCTTCGTCGAGGCCGGCATCGGGACGTACTCCTCGATCGACTGCTCGGCGAGCAACGGACCGCCGGCCGCGATCTCGCCCACAAGCGGCAGGCGCGCGACGTCGCGATCGTCGCCGGTCGTCACAGGCTCGGCCTCTCGCCGCTCGCGCCCGATCAGCTCGAGCGCCCGCGGTTTCGTCGGATCGCGGCGCAGGAGGCCGGCTCGCTCCAGATTCGCGAGGTGCGCGTGCACGGTCGAGGGAGACGCAAGCCCGACGTGCTCGCCGATCTCGCGCACGGTCGGCGGGTAGCCGTGCCGGTCGACGTATTCGACGAGGAAGTTCCAGATCTCCTGTTGACGGGCCGTGAGCACGGATTCTCGCCTCCGGGGTCGCTTACCGAACGTGTGTTCGACGGCAAGCGTAGAGATTCCTGCGGACGTCGTCAATCTTCTGTAAGGAAACAGCAGATGGGCACTACGCTCGTCCTGTGCTGAGAGTGACCGGGCTCTTCCTCGTGGCAGTCGCGCTGATCGCGCCCACGGGCGCCGTCGCGAAGAAGACCCCGCTCCCCGGCTTTCACTCCCCGTCGGGGAACATCAAGTGCTTCTACGTGCCCGGGCGACCCGCGATCCTGCGCTGCCGGATTGGCGAGGCAACGTATGCAAACCGGCTCACGTCGTACTGTGCATCGACTCCGATCGGCCTCGATTGGGCCGGGTTCGAGCTGGCGCCGACCCGCAAGGGCGCCGTCACCTGCTCGGGCGGCGTCCTCTACTCGCCCGAGCGGCAGGTGCCCGTGTTCGTCAACCGGCCGTACGGGACGACATGGAGGCACGGCGTCTTCAGGTGCGAGTCGAAACGCACCGGCGTCACCTGCCGGAGTCGCACGGGGCACGGGCTGTTCATCTCCCGCGCGTCCTGGCGAGCCTGGTAGCGGAGAACGAAAAGCCGCCCGCAGGCGGACGGCTTCGATGCGCTGGAGAGGACTTGAACCTCCACGGCCTATGCGGCCACTAGGCCCTCAACCTAGCGCGTCTACCAATTCCGCCACCAGCGCCTGAAGGCGGCCGTAGTGTAGCCGCGTCGGTCCTCTTCGACTACGAGATGGGCACGAGCTCGCGCTCGAGCGTGGCGCGATCCGGCTCGAGCCACGCCGGCAGCGACAGCGCCTCGCCGATCGACTCGCGCGGCTCGTCGACGAGGAAGCCCGGCCCATCGGTCGCGACCTCGACGAGGATGCCATCCGGCATCCGGAAGTAGACGGACTGGAAATACTTGCGGTCCTGGATGGGCGTCGGTCGCAAGCCGAGCTCGTCGAGCCGCACGTGCCACGCACGCTCCGCGGCATCGTCGACCGCGCGCCACGCGATGTGATGCGTCGTCCCCGGCCCGATCAGCGCAGCCTCCTCCACGGGCTCGGCGAACTGAAGCGGCGCGTCTTCGTCGAACAACCCGACGTAAAGATCGGGGTTGCCAATCGCAACGACGTCGCGAAGCCGCGGCACAGCTCCCGGTTGGAGGCGGAGCCGAAGACCGTCCGGATCCTCGAGCTCGGTCTCCTCGCCGACTAACGGCGACTCGAGGCCGATCGACTCGACGGTTCCGCGGCCGAGCCGCCCGGGTTCCGCTCGCGGCCACTCGAAGAACGTCAGCAGCGATCCCGGCGTGCCGAGACCGTCGCCGAAGTACAGGTGATAGCTGTGGGGGTCGTCGAAGTTGACCGTCTTTTTGACGAGCGTGAAGCCGAGACGGTCGCGATAGAAGTCGAGCGTCTGCTGCGCGTCGGAGCAGACACACGTGACGTGGTGCAGGCCCCGCAACTGCATCGACGATCAGTGTACGACGACGCTACTGGAGCAGGCGAAAGAGGATGATCGTGTTCGTGAAGAACAACACGGCGACGACGACGGTCAGTCGCGTGAGGTTCCGCTCGACGATATGCGTCCCGCCCTGCGAAACCGGCGTGAAACCCATCCCGCCCAGACCCGCGTCCCGACCGGAATGCATCAGGATCAGCGAGACGAGCGCCGCCGACAGCAGCACGTGGATAACGGAGAAAACCGCAAGCATCGCCCCCGGAACTGTAGCGCCCGAGTAGCGTTGTCGCAGTGGACGAGGCAAAGGCGAGACAGAGGATCCACGACCTGCTCCTGACCGGTGACAACCGGCTCAAGCAGGGGGTTTCGGTCGAGAAGATCCGGCAGAGCTATGAGCAGGCTCTTGCGGTCGCAACCGAGCACGGTCTCGAAGAGGGCGTCCGTCCTCTGGTCGAGATCAGGCTGGCCGACCTCGAACGGCTCGCTCGAGAATCGCCTCGATCCGACGAGCCTGGAGCTTGACGTCGTGCGCGGCGGCCGCCGCGCGTGCCGCCTCGTTCGGCCGTGGAAGCGAAGCAGCGGTCTCGAGCGCGCGTGCGAGGGCCGGTACGTCGAGCGGGTCAACGAGCACGCCTGACTCGGCCGTAACGAACTCGGGAGGACCCCCGAATCGCGTCGCGACGACCGAGCGCCTGCACGCCATCGCCTCGAGCAGAGCCTGCCCGAACGGCTCGAGCAGAGATGGACCGCATACGACGTCGGCCGCGGCCACCCAGCCGGGCACCGACTCGTGCGCCACGCGCCCGACGAGCCTGATCCCCGCACGGCCCTGGAGCGACGACCGCAGCGGCCCGTCTCCCACGAAGGTCAGCGACCCGCCGTCGAGCAGCGAAAAGGCATCTGCCAGCCGGACGACGTTCTTGCGCGCCGTCAAGGAACCGACGTGGACGAAGGCGGGCGACTCGAGCTCGGCAGAGGCAGGCACATCGTCGAAGCGCTCGAGATCCACTCCGGAGTCGACGACCTCCGTCTTCCCGCGCGCGTCGGGAAGCCGGTCGCAGAGCTCACGCTCGAGGTAATGCGACACGCACACCACCGAAGCGGCACGACGCACGACGCGCCGCGTCAGCGCAGCGACACCGGGCATCGCCCCGATGTTGCGAACATCACGACCATGAGCGGTCACAACCAGCGGCGCATCGAGCTCGGACGCGAACAGCCCCGCAGGAACGAGAAAGTGCGCCCAGACGACATCGGGTGACGCCTGTGCCGAGCGGTGGACGTTTCGGCGGAGCTCGAGGAACCTCAGCTTTCCGCCGGCGCGACGGTCCAGCACTGCCAGGTCCACCTCGTGCCCGAGCGCGCGCAACGCATCCGCTCCCTGCGCGACGAACGTCCCAAGATCGGGATCGTCCGGCCCCGGGTACATCTGCGAAACAAGGAGAACGCGCACGCCTTCAGCGTGGGGCGCCTGCGCGGTCGTACTCGCCCCACTCGTCGCGCAGCACGCCGCAGATCTCACCGACGGTGCAGCGCGACCGAAGCGCGTCGCGCATCGGCACGAGGAGGTTGGCGTCACCGCGGGCGGCCTCGCGAATCACGTCCAGCGCCGTCCTCGCGGTAGCGGCGTCGCGCTCGGCACGTATGCGGACGGTCCGCTCCACCTGACGCTGTTCGGCGGCCGGATCGAGGCGGTGCAACTCGATCGAGTCCTGCGCGTCCACGTCGAACACGTTGACGCCGACGATCGGGCGCTCGCCCGATTCGACCTGCTGCTGCCACCGAAATGCCGCTGCCTCGATCTCACCCTGCACGAACCCCTGCTCGACCGCGGCGACCGCTCCGCCGATCTCGTCCACCCGTTCGATCAGCTCCCACGCGCGCGACTCGAGCTCGTCGGTGAGCGCCTCGATGTAGTACGAGCCTCCGAGCGGGTCGACGGTTGCCGTCGTCCCACCTTCCGCTTGCAGGATCTGCTGCGTGCGCAACGCGATCGTCGCGGCGTGCTCGGTCGGAAGTGCGAGCGCCTCGTCGAACGAATTCGTGTGCAGCGACTGCGCGCCGCCGCAGATCGCCGACAGCGCCTGCACCGCGACTCGGACGACGTTGTTCTCCGGCTGCTGCGCCGTGAGCGTCGAGCCACCGGTCTGCGCGTGGAAGCGAAGCGCGAGCGCCCTCGGATTCGTCGCGCCGAAGCGCTCCCGCATGATCCGGGCCCACAGCCGACGCGCGGCGCGAAACTTGGCCACTTCCTGGAAGAAGTCGTTGTGCGCGTTGAAGAAGAAGGACAGCCGCGCGCCGAACGCGTCGGGTGAGAGACCGGCCGCGACCGCGGCGTGACAGTAGGCGACGCCGTTCGCCAGCGTGAACGCCAGCTCCTGTACCGCCGTCGAGCCGGCCTCGCGAATGTGGTAGCCGGAGATCGAGATCGTGTTCCACAACGGGATCCGTTCGGCGCAGTACGCGAACAGATCGGTCGTGAGCCGCATCGACGGACGCGGCGGGAAGATGTAGTTGCCGCGCGCGATGTACTCCTTGAGGATGTCGTTCTGCACCGTTCCGCGCAGCGCGGCGCCACCGATCCCGCGTTGCTCCGCGACGAGCTCGTAGAGGAGCAGCAGCAGAGACGCGGGCGCGTTGATCGTCATCGACGTCGACACCTCGTCGAGCGGAATGCCGTCGAGCAGGATCTCCATGTCGGCGAGCGAGTCGATCGCGACCCCGGTACGCCCGACCTCGCCCAGCGCGCGCGGGTCGTCCGAGTCGTAACCGAGCTGCGTCGGCAGGTCGAACGCGACCGAGAGCCCCGTCTGCCCACCGGCAAGCAGGTAGCGGTAGCGCTGGTTCGACTCCTCGGCCGACGCAAAGCCGGCGTACTGGCGGATCGTCCACGGTCGCCCGCGGTACATGTCGGGGTACGGGCCGCGCGTGAACGGGAACACGCCCGGCGCCTCGATCGGCGTAGGCGCGTCGTCGGCCGTGTAGACCGGCTTCACCTCGATGCCGGATTCGGTCTCGCGGCGATCGGTCGCAGCCATCCGGTCACCTAGGCTACTGCCCGTGAAGGTCAAGGTCAGGCTCTTCGCAGGTCTGCGTGAGCGCGCCGGATGGTCCGAGCGGGAGATCGACGCGAGCACCGTGGCCACCGTTTGGCCGGCACTCGATCTCGGCGACGAGCCCGAGGGGCTCCTCTACGCCGTCAACAAGGAGTACGCCAAACGCGACCGCCCGTTGGTCGACGGCGACGAGGTCGCGCTGATCCCACCGGTCTCCGGCGGGGCGTTCCGGCTCTCCGACCAGCCGCTGGCGATCGAGCAGGTAGTCGGCGAGGTGCGCGACGACGAAGCCGGCGCGATCGCGACGTTCACGGGAACGACTCGGGCCACCTCCCGTGGCCGCCAGGTGACCCGCCTGGAGTACGAGGCATATGAAGGAATGGCCGAGAACGTGATGCGGGGGATCGCCGAGGACCTGCGCGCGCGCTACAACGTGTCCAACGTGGCGATCCATCACCGCATCGGAACGGTCGGCATCGGCGAGACATCCGTCGTGATCGCCGTTTCGGCGACGCATCGCGCCGACGCGCTCGCCGCCTGCCGCGACGCGATCGACGCCCTGAAGGAGCAGGTACCGCTCTGGAAGAAAGAGGTCTACGAGGGCGGCGAGGAATGGATCGGACGAGGGTCATGAGCCGTAGGCTCGACGGAGGCTCACAGGAGCGGAGGCAGCGGCTTTGCCGGTGCCGGGAGCGGGCATGAGCCGTAGGCTCGACGGAGGCTCACAGGAGCGGAGGCACCGGCTTTGCCAGTGCCGGGAGCGGGCATGAGCCGTAGGCTCGACGGAGGCTCACAGGAGCGGAGGCACCGGCCTCGCCGGTGCCGGGAGCGGGTATGAGCTTCCCTGACGGCTTTCGCGACTACGAACCGATCCAGCCACGCGGCACCGACTGGCGAGGGCTCGGACGGCGGATCTTCGGCCCGTTGCTCGCCACAATCGTCGCGCTCGCGAAGTTCTCGTTCGTCTTCCTGAAGTTCGCGAGCATCTTCATCGCCGTCGGTGGCTACGCGCTGATCTGGGGCTGGACGTTCGGGGCCGGATTCGTCTTCCTGATCCTCGTGCACGAGCTCGGCCACTTCGCCGAGGCGAAGCGAGAAGGCCTGAATCCGAAACTGCCGGTGTTCATCCCGTTCCTCGGCGCATACGTCAAATACACACGTGGGAATCCGTGGCAGACCGCCCGCATCGCGATCGCCGGGCCGATCCTGGGTGGCGTGGCGAGCCTCGCGTTCCTGCTCGTCGGCGTCGCGCAGGGCTCTGACCTGCTGAAGGCGCTCGCCTACTTCGGCTTCTTCCTCAACCTGATCAACCTGGCGCCCGTCGGCATCCTCGACGGCGGCGCTGTCTGGCGCTCGGCGAAGCTCCTGCGCGTCGGCGGCGGTCGCAACAGGGCGACGTTCATCTACGTCCTCTACGGACTGACCGCTCTCGCGCTCGTGATCGGGATGGTCGTCTCGCACGTCCCGCAGCACCGTCTTTAGTGCCCATGGACGACCGCCAGATCCTCGACCGCCCGAACGAGGCGGAGATCGATTCCTCGGTCGAGAAGATCGCGACCGAGTTCAAGGCCGGCTTCGAGCAGGTCGCGCGCATCGACCGCCCAGCTGTGTCGCTCTTCGGCTCGGCGCGTGCAGCGGAGGGCAGCGGGCCGTACGAAGCGGCGCGCGACGTCGGACGACTGTTCGCCGAGGCGGGCTGGGCGGTGATCACGGGCGGCGGCCCCGGCGTGATGGAGGGCGGCAACCGCGGCGCCATGGAGGGCGGCGGCCTCTCGGTCGGCTTCAACATCAAGCTGCCGCATGAGCAGGGCGGGAATCCGTACTGCGACATCGCGCACACGTTCGACCACTTCTACGCGCGAAAGGTCTGCTTCGTGCGCCCGTCGGAGGGCTTCGTCATCTTCCCCGGCGGCTTCGGGACGCTCGACGAGCTATACGAGTCGTTGACGCTGATCCAGACCCGCACGATCCTCTACTTCCCGGTCGTCCTGTTCGACTCCGACTACTGGGGCGAGATGGTCGCCTGGATCCGCGGCGAGCTGCTCGCCGACGGGATGATCTCGGCACCGGACATCGAGCTGCTGCACTTGACCGACGATCCGGAAACGGCGGTCCGGCACGTGCTCGAGTGCCACGAGCTCAGGCGTGCCGCGGCGGAGCGCTCCTAGATCGAGGACGGGATCACGAAGTAGGGCCCCGGCGGTGTCCGCCCCGGGCCGTACACCGCGGTCGGGCTGTCCGGGATGTAGTGCGACTTGAAGACATCGTGGCGTAGCAGCTTGCCGTTGCGCGCGTAGACCTCCCGCGTCACCGTGACGTCGAACCCGAGCTCTCCCGAGCCGGGCACAACCTTCACCGAGCCGCGCGGCGCGCTCGGGTCGACTGCGTAGGAGAGCTTGGGCTGCGTCCAGTTCACCTGCGGTCCCGTCTGGGAGACGATGCGCCGACCCGACGGTGTGCCGTAGAACGTGAACGTCAGCGTCTGGTCGGTGTACGACGCCTTGATCAAGAGACCGTGCTTCAAGTCGTTGCGGAACACGAGGTCCGGCCCGCCCCAGGACACCGTCGCGTCGCGCCCGAGCGGGTAATGCGAGAGGTAGAGGTTGTGATTCGTGCGCTCGAGGATCGGCAGGCCGAGCTCGAACGCGTCGTTGAACAGGGTCGTGGCCGTCTGACAGACACCGCCGCCGATCGAGGGCAGCACGAGCGAGCCGATGATCTCCTGCCCCTCGAGGAAGCCGCGCGCCGCCGTCCGCGGCCCGACCACGTTGTTGTACGAGAACGTCTCGCCGGGCCGGATCACGGTCCCGTCGATCAGATCCGCCATCAGGTGGACGTTGTGGATCCGGTTCGACGACGAGTCGCCCATCTGCGTCGTGAACGACACGAGCTTGGTGATGATGCCGAGCGAGTGAGCGCGTGTCGTGGTCAGGTCAGGCGCACGCGCACCGAGCTCGACACGGGCGACGCGGTCGCCGTGCGCGGCGGTCGTGACGGCGACCGCGACCCGAGTGGGATCGACATCCCGCCCGGCCCGCGACGGAACGACGTGAACGACGTTCCCGACGACTGCGAACTGCGCATTCCGCGCGTGCACGAACCAGCGGCCGAGCCGCGGACGAACGGCGCTCGCGAGCGCGTCGCCGTCGAAGCGAACGACGAACCGGTGGTTGCGGGGAACGACGCGCAGCGATCTCGCGAGCTGGAGGGTCGTCAGCGCTCCGAGCCGCGCGCCGTGGTAGTCGACGACGATCGGATGCGAGAGGAGCGTCGTCGCGGTCGATGCGGCGCTGCGCGCAGCCGGGTTGCGACGGACAGGGTGCACGATCGCGAACGGGGCATCGAATGCGGTCGCTCCGGCGGCGAGCCGGCGAAGCAACGCATCGCGGTCGAGCTCGAGACCGTTCGTTGCCGCGGTCATCTCGACAGTGGTTCCGTGAACCGTGACCGTTGCCGGCACCGGAGCGCGGCCCGCGCGTGCGACCTCGTCCAGCACGTTGTTTGCGCCGCCGGCGCTCGCGAGGACCGGTGCGACGTCCACGCGTCCAGGAACGACAAGACCGACGACCGAGCCCGCATCGAGTGCGCGCACTGCGGTCTGACGTGCGTCGAGAGAGACCAGCCAGCTGCGAGGAACGTGATAGGCATGGCCGGCGGCGCGGATCGTCACCTGCGTGGCGCCCCAACGGTGGACGACCTGTTCGACCTGCGTCCGGTCCAGCCCACCGACGTCGACGCCGAGCACGTGCACACCGGGCCTTGCCTCGCCGCGGTATTCGAACGCCCGCACAGCGAAGAACGCGCTTGCGACCACAAGTGCCGCGACGAGCGCACCGACCCAGACGACCCATCTCACGACCGACAGTGAAGCAAGGGGAGCGGCCGAGTCGTCTACCCTCAGGAACAGATGGAGCTGCGAGACCTTCCGTCGGTCGACGAGCTGGCGCGAGCGGTCGATGACCCGCTCGCGATCGAGGCCGCGCGCACCGTCCTCGACCGGGCGCGAGCCGAGATTCGAGCGGGCTGTGAGCCCGGGAACCTCCCGGCGCGCCTACGGGACGAGCTGGCGGACGCACGCCGGCCGTCGCTCCAGCGCGTGCTCAACGCGACCGGCGTGCTCGTGCACACGAACCTGGGGCGGGCTCCGCTCCCCGAGGAGGCCCTCGAGGTCGTCTCCGCCGCCGGGCGCGGGTATTCCAACCTCGAGCTCGACCTGGCGACCGGAGCGCGCGGCTCGCGTCAGACTCACGTGGCAGCGTTGCTGCAGCGCCTGACAGGAGCCGAAGCTGCGCTCGTCGTCAACAACAACGCCGCCGCGCTGCTCCTCGCCGTCGCCGCGCTCGCCGAAGGTCGAGAGGTGCTCGCGTCACGCGGCGAGCTGATCGAGATCGGAGACGGCTTCCGTATCCCGGAGGTGCTCGAACGCTCCGGTGCCCGGCTGGTGGAGGTGGGGACGACGAACCGCACGCGCTCGAGCGACTACGAGCGGGCACTGCGCGACGAGACCGCTCTCCTACTTCGCGTGCACCAGTCGAACTTCCGGCTGGTCGGCTTCACCGAGCGTCCGACACTGCGCGAGCTGGCCGACGTCGCCCACCGCCACGGGCTGCCAGTCCTCGACGACCTCGGGTCCGGAGCACTCGTCGAGCTCGGAGACGAGCCAACTGCCCGCGCCGCGCTGGAACAAGGTGCCGACCTGGTGTGCTTCAGCGGCGACAAGCTGCTCGGCGGTCCGCAGGCGGGCATCGTGCTGGGTCGCGCCGAGCTCGTCGAGCGGCTGCGCCGTCATCCGCTCCACCGCGCCGTGCGCATCGACAAGCTCAGCCTCGCGGCGCTTGCAGGCACGCTGCTGCTCTATCTCGAGCCCGGTCGCGCATTGCGCGCGGTGCCGGTGCTGCGCATGCTCCACGAGGATCCGGCGTCCGTCCGCACGCGTGCCGAGCGGCTCGCCTTGGCCGTCGGCGGTGAAGTGGAGGACACGGTCGCCCGTGTCGGCGGAGGCGCACTGCCGCTCGCCGAGCTCCCGTCGTTCGCATGCGCACTCGAGGAATCGCTCGCTGGACCGCTTCGGCTCGGCGAACCTCCGGTCGTGGGAATCGTGCGTGACGGACGGCTGCTGCTCGACTGCCGCACCCTTGGGGACGACGAGCTCGAACAGGTGATCTCCGCGGTGAGCGCAAGCCGCGCGTGATCGAGGTGCGATGCCGCTGACGGTCGGAACCGCCGGCCACATCGACCACGGCAAGACCTGGCTCGTGCGCGCGCTCACGGGGAAGGACACCGACCGCCTGCCTGAGGAACAGGCACGCGGGATCTCGATCGACCTCGGCTACGCGCCGCTCGCGCTGCCCGACGGCCGACGGCTCTCACTCGTCGACGTGCCGGGCCACGAGCGCTTTGTCCGCACGATGGTCGCCGGAGCGTCCGGGATCGACCTGTTCCTGCTCGTCATCGACGCACGCGAAGGTGCGCGGCCGCAGACGCACGAGCACCTCGCCGTGCTTCGCATGCTGGGCGTCGAGCGCGGCGTGATCGCGATCACGAAGATCGACGCCGTCGACGCCGAGACGGTCGAGCTCGCGGTCCTCGAGGCGCGCGACCTCGTTCCGGGCGCCGACGTCGTCCCGGTGTCGGCGAAGACGGGAGCGGGCCTCGACGCATTGCGCGAAGCACTGGCGCGCGTCCCCGTCGACGAGCGCGACGCCTCGTCGTCGACGAGACTCTGGGTCGACCGTGCGTTCTCGCTCGCCGGGGCGGGCACGATCGCCACGGGGACGCTGTGGTCCGGCACGATCGCGCCCGGAGACCTGCTGCGCGTGGAACCGCGCGGACGCATGGTGCGGGTTCGTACGGTGCACGTGCACGACGCGCAGGTCGAGGAGGCGACAGCCGGACAGCGCGTCGCAGTGAACCTGCCGTCCCTGCGACGCGGCGATCTCGCGCGCGGCGACGCACTCGTCGCACCGAACGCGTTTCCGGTGTCGTACCGGCTCGACGTACGGCTCGAAGAGCTCGAGCAGGTACCGCCGGCGGTGACCGTGCACATCGGGACGAAGGCGACGCCGGCGCGTGTGGCACGCAGCGGGCCCTACGCCCAGCTGCGGTTGTCCGAGCCCGTCGCGGCCGCCCGCGGCGACCGTGTGATCCTGCGAACCGAGACCACGGTGGCGGGCGGCGTCGTCCTCGACCCGAGGCCGCCGCGGCGCCTCGAACGGGACCGGCTCGAGCAGCTCGAACGCGGCGATCCGATCGAGATCGTGCGCGCCCTCGTTCGTGCGCCGGTGACCGACCGCGAGCTGCAGGAACGTGGGCTGCTGACCCCACAGGAGCTCGCCCAGGGACTTGCGTCCGTCAAGTCGGCCGGCGACTACTACTTCTCGGCTGCGTGGCTCGACGAGTTGCGGCAAGTCGTTCGGAGAGCTCTCACCGAGCGTGCAGCAACACATCCACTCGATCCCGGTGTCCCGCTGGCGGAGCTCGTTCCTGCCGAGCCGTGGGCCGCCTCCGTCGTGAACCTGCTCGAGGTCGAACGGCGCGGCGCCAAGGCCTACCTCCCCGGAGCAGCCGCAGCGCTCGGGGCGCGCGCCGATGCCGCGGCGGAGCTCGAGGCAGAGCTGGCCGACGGCGAGGTCGTGCGCGTCGATGACCGTGAGCTGGCGGCGTTCCTCGAGCAGGAAGGCCGGCTGCGGCGGGTCGGTGACGGGCTCGCAGTCTCGGCCGCGCTCTACGACCGCGGCGTCACGATCCTCCCGGAGCTCCCCGAGATCACCCTGCCCGGGTTCCGGGATGCGCTCGGGGTCGGGCGACGGACGGCGCAGCTCTTGCTCGAGCGCTACGACGCGGACGGCCTGACACGGCGCCAGGGGGATGTGCGCGTTCTCCGGCGCCCAAGAAATCAGTGATACTTCACGCATGGGACTCAAGAGCTTCTTCAGCAGATGGTCGAAGGAGAGCGACGGCGAGGCGATCGAGAAGGCCGAGGAAGAGACGCGCATGACGCCGTACGAGCGCGACCTCGACCAGTCCGAGGGCTTCGCCGGGCGCGAGACCGACTCGTACGTCTCGAACTCGTGGGCCGGCTCGGAGGCAATTCGCTCCACCGACGAGTTCGACCGCGACCGCATCTGACCATTCCGGCCAGCGAACTCCAGGGACGCCGCGAGCGCCTGCTGCGGCATGCGGCGGCGCACGGCCTCTCCGGCGTCGTGCTCTTCGACCGGCACTACATCCGGTACTTCGCGAATTTCGGCTTCCTCGCGACCGAGCGCCCGGTCGCATTCGTCGCGACGGCGTCGGGCGACCTGGCCGTGTTCGTTCCCGAGTTCGAGGCCGAACGCGTCCGCGCCGAGACGGACTACGAGCGCATCGAGTCATACCGCGAGTACCCCGGTATCGAGCACCCGATGGTCGTCCTCGGTCGCCTGCTCTCGGACATGGGCATGCGCGGCTCGATCGGCGCAGACAGCGACGGTTACCCGGCAATCCTCGGCTACCAGGGACCAGCGCTCAGCGACGTCACGGGCGAGGCCGTGGTGTCGCTCGAGCCGAAGATCGAGCACATGCTGGCGCGAAAGAGCGAAACAGAGGTCGGGCTGATCCGTCAGAGCGCTCGCTGGTGCGAGCACGCACACCGGCTGCTGCAGGAGTACACGCGCCCGGGCACCACCGAGGCGGAGGTGAGTCTCCGGATCGCCCACGAAGCGACACTGGCGATGATCGAGGCGCTGGGACCGTCGTTCGGCGGCCAGCTCGCGTCGTCCGACGGCGTCTCCGCAGGGTATCGCGGGCAGATCGGGACGCGCAGCGCGTGGGCGCATGCGATCGCGCACAACATCGAGTTCGCCGAGGGTGACGTGCTCGTGACCGAGGCGAGTGCGCCCGTGTGGGGCTATAACGCCGAGCTGGAGCGTGCGCTGGTGATCGGCGAGCCGACGAGCGAGATGCGTCGCCTCTTCGACCACACGGTGGCGGCGCAGCAGATCGCATTCGACGCGCTCCGGCCCGGTGTCACCTGCGCCGAAGTCGACCGCGCCGTGCTCGCGTACTTCGAGGCGAACGACCTGCTTCGGTACTGGCGCCAGCACGTCGGCCACGCGATCGGCCTCCGCAACCACGAGGCGCCGTTCCTCGACGTCGGCGATGAAACGGTCGTCGAGCCAGGGATGGTGTTCACGATAGAGCCCGGCCTGTACGACGATCAGATCGGCGGCTTCCGCCACTCCGACACGGTGGTCGTCAGGCCTGACGGCATCGAGATCCTCACCGATTACCCGCGTGACATCGAAAGCCTGACGCTGCCTGCCGTCTGAGGACCGCTAGGCGTCCTCCCGCATCCACTCGGAGACGTGTTCGCCGATCATGATGCAAGTGAGGTTGATGTTCGCGCGCGGGATGTTCGGCATGATCGACGCGTCGATCACGCGGAGGTTCTCAATCGTGCGAACCCGGCAATGCTGGTCGACCACCGCCCTCGCGTCTCCCGCCGGTCCCATGCGCGCGGTGCCACAGGGATGAAACTGCGTCGCCACCGTCGCGCGCACGTACGTCGCTAGGGCCTCGTCGGAGCTCATCGCCTCCTCGGTGAGCAGGGCGACATGATCGACGTGGTCGACGACCTCCGGCTCGTGTGCGACCTGCCAGGCGAAGCGGACTCCTTCGAGCAGCCGCCGCAGGTCCTCGGGCTCGGCGGTGAAGTTGAGCTCGATCCGCGGCGGGACGTGTGGATCCGCGCTCGCAAGCGACAGGCGACCCCGGGAGAGCGGCCGTTCGAGCGCGACGGGAAGCCCGATCGCGAGCGGCGTGCCCACCGTTTCCACTGCTCGCGCGCCGCCCAGGCTCGCGACGTCAACGTGACTGAACATCACCTGCTGCATGTCGTTGAACTCGTCCGAGCCAGGCGCCGTGTAGCGCACGACCACCTGTGCCAGTGGAGTCTCGCGGTTGCAACTGCCCGGCTTCGGCACGAGCAGCAGGCGGGTCACCGGATGGTCGACGAGACCCGCGCCGACGCCGGCCAGGTCGACGACGGGCTCGATACCCAGGTCGAGCAGCGCGTCCTTCGGCCCGATTCCCGAACGGAGAAGGATCGCCGGCGAGCCGATCGCGCCGGCCGCGAGCGTGATGCGCCGCCCGTGAACCGGTTGCAGACCTCCATCGGCCTGCACTTCGACGCCGACGGCTCGCTCGTTCTCGAAGAGAACGCGGTTGGCGAGACAGTTCGGCCTGATCGCAAGGTTCGGCCGGTCACGGGCGGGCAGCAAGTAGGCGATTGCGGTGGAGAGGCGCAGGCGCTCCCGCCTGTTCTGCGGGAAGGAGCCGACGCCGGTGGCGTCTGGGTGGTTGTGGTCGGCGACCTCTTCGAAGCCGAGCCGCCGGCAGACCTCGAAGAACGCATGCTGCGTCGGAATGAGCTCGTCTCCGCGCCACCTGCGGATCTCTACCGGACCGCCCCGCCCGTGCAGCTCCTCGTCACCTACTGGATCGTCTTCCAGCCGACGAAAGTGCGGTAGGACGTCGGCCCAGCTCCAGGCATCGTTGCCGAGCGCCGCCCACTCGTCGTAGTCGGCCGGGACACCACGCAGTGCGATCGTCGCGTTGACGGCGGATGAGCCGCCGATCACGCGGCCCCGCGGATAGGGGATGGTTCGGCCGGACAGGGCCTCGGCCGTGAGCCCCCAGTCGTGCTCGCGCAGCGACATCTGCCAGCCGTTCTTGAGATCGGCCGGAGTCGACTCGAGCGTCGGATAGTCCGGCCCCGCCTCGAGCACCAGGACGCGTCGCGCCGGATCCTCCGTCAGCCGTGCGGCGAGCACCGCACCTGCCGAACCGCCACCCACGATGACGTCGTCGTATTCCACCCGCGTCCCTGCACGCTCGCAGGTACGGACGTGCCGATCAACGGCTCGGCGCAGCCACGAGGCTAGATTGCGCGGTTCGGAGCGGCATGGGGCCGGTGCCCCAGCCGGTCTTCAAAACCGGTGAGGCGTGGCAGCCCCACGCTGGCCTGGTTCGACTCCAGGGCCGCTCCGTTAAGCCAACACCCTGCAGCGATGCGGTGTTTTGGCGCTCCCTGAGAGCCGAATCGCCTTCGATGGTCTATGCCGCCGAAGACCGCTGAAAACCGCTCGGCGGGGGGGTCTACTGGCGCACAACTGGCGCGCACACCGGAGGTTTCCGGGTTCACTGTACGCTCATCTGTGAGATGGCCGACGACGTCACACAGCGGCTCGCCAATCACACGGAGGAACTCCGGCAGGCCGTGGCGCAGTTCCGTCGGGCTCGCCGTGGACCGAGTTTCTCGACGGGCATCCGGAACTCGAAGAACTCGACGACCTCGACGACCTCGACGACCTCGACGACGAATAGCTAGCTGTCCGACCCACGGACGTTGTGAACGCGGCTGATCGGTGGCCGGTCGCCGATTGAGCTGTGTGGCCGTCGCCGGTTGTAGTTGCCGAGCAAGAGCGGCTGGGCGTCGTCGGCGTGGTGCGTCCGGAGCGCGAGTCCGAGGCCCATTCGCGCGCCATTGTTTGGTGGAAGCGCTCGACCTTGCCGTTGGTGCGACGGCCGGTAGGTGCTCAGCGGTGAGATGCCGGATCCGCGCTCGGCGAGCAGCCCAGCAGCGAGCGGTTCTTGACGTAGCTGAAGCCGTTGCGGTCATCAGCCGCTATGAGCGATGCCGTGCTCGGCGAAGAAGGCGACCTGCTGCGCTGGACAAAGCCGGTGACGGTTGCTGCTTTCCCGCGTCGTGGATCTCGGCGTAGGCAGCCTGTGTGGTCACCGGCGACCGCTCGCAGGCTCGCGCAACTGGATGCGCAGCGAGACGCGAGTCGGCTACGACTTCGCCCACGCGATCGTCGACGACCACACGAGGCTCGCCTACGTCGAGCTCCACGACGACGAGACAGCCCCAACCGTCACCGGCTTCGTCGAGCGAGCGCTCGCCTTCTTCGCCGAGCACGGGATCGTCGCAAGCGGCTGATGACCGACAACGGCTTCAGCTACGTCAAGAACCGCTCGCTGCGCGAGCTGCTCGCCGAGCGCGGGATCCGGCATCTCACCACCGAGCCCTACCGGCCGCGCACCAACGGCAAGGTCGAGCGCTTCCACCAAACGATGGCGCGCGAATGGGCCTACGGACTCGCCTACCGCACGCACGACACCGCGCCGCCGCCCTGCCACGCTGGCTCGACAACTACAACCGGCGACGGCCACACAGCTCAATCGGCGACCGGCCACCGATCAGCCGCGTTCACAACGTCCGTGGGCAGGACAGCTAGCTGCACGTCGCTGCACAAGCGATTAGGAGCGCAGCCCCGCTGTGGTCTTGGGTGCGTCCCGCTAGACGGGCTGGTAGATGGGCCTTACGCCTCGACGGCTGGCTGGTGATGGGCGGCAGAAGACTCTCCTCGGACCCGCGCACTACACCCAGCCGTAGCATCGTCGTACGTCCGCCGGGCGTCGCGATCTTGAGGCCGGGCGCGGTCCGCACGCCGGCTTAATCACTGTGCCCGGCCCACCGCTCGAGCTACGCCGGGAGCGCGTCCGCGACCAGTCGCTTCTTCGTCCATGGCTCGAAGAATCGAGAGCGCGTGCGAGTGGTGCCCGGCTACGGAGCGCCTGCAGGGAAGTGGCCGCGAGGGCGAGATTCGGCCACGTCTGATGGCTCGAGGGCCGCTGACTGTGCGGCTTACTACGAAACGCGATGCAGTTTCTTCCCCGATGTGTCGGTCGCGCAGCGGTACGACGATTGGCGTCGTCTTCGCTTCGGAACGGAGGGAGCCATGAGCCCAAGCAGCGTTCGGCCGGGAACCAAGAGCCAGGATCAGAGTGATCTCCTTCACAATCTGCTCGGGTGCGAGAAAGGATGTTCTGCTGAAAGCCTGTCGAACTCCTTGACGGATCGGGTGGAGAGGCTTCTCCACCCCAGCAAGCCGCTGGAATGGGGACACCCACTCGTGTCGACGACACCGACCGCCGTCGCGATCGACGAGCTCACCCGTCGGACCGAGGCGCTCGAAAACGCCCTGCGGGAAATCGCACTCGAAGTTCAGAAGCTCTCGGACGAGGAGTAAGCCGAAAGCGGCTCAGGCTCTTTGGACGTAGCGCTTCTCGCCGGCGCAAGAGGCCGTTCAAGCGGGTGCGACGGTGGCACCTGCACCCGTTCGCCTGCCGCGACTACACCGCGGCGAGTAGAGAGATCGAACGCCGCAACGCCGTGGCGGGCTGGGTCCTTCAGTGCGATCAGTGCGGTGAGCTCGAGTAGGTGGGGACGAGCGTCGGCCGGGGAATGTCCGCGCGTAGCGTCTTCTCCGCGACGAGGAGGTTGCCGCATTCGATCGTTCCGCGGTAGATCGTCTGCGGTGAACCCTGCGCTCTAGTCCTGCCTCCTACCCGGGGACAAGAGCCAATCCTTCGCGGCATTCGCCGCTAAGCGGACTCGACAGGCCCGACAGGCGGTGGCGCTCGACGCTACGTCGTCCGTGCATGTGTTGCGACCCTGCCACTCATCCGAGGGCGTTCTCGACCAGTCGCTTGTTCGGCCATGGCTCGAAGCGTTGAGAGCGCATGCGAGTGGTGCCGGCTACCCAGCGCCTGCAACGCTGAGCAGGCAAGGCCGACGTCGTCGATCCTTGCGTCAGGAAGGCGAGTGACCCCGATTCGTACCCGTTTCAGTTGAACCGGTGCGTGATCACCCTGTCGATGATCCCGTACACCACGGCTTCCTCTGCGCTCATGAAGTAGTCGCGGTCCATGTCCTTGGAGACCTTCTCGAGCGGCTGTCCGGTGTGCTGCGCGATCAGCTCCTCGATCCGCCGCTTGAGCCAGATCGTCTCCCGCGCCTGAATCTCGATGTCGCTCGCTTCGCCCTCGAAGCCACCCCAGAGCTGGTGGATGAGGATCTTGGCGTTTGGGAGCGCCATCCGTTTCCCCTGCGCGCCGCCGGCAAGGAGCAGCGCTCCCACCGACATCGCGATGCCGACGGAGATCGTCACGATCGCGGGTTTGACGAACTGCATCGCGTCGTAAATGGCCAGGGCGTCGTAGACCGAACCGCCGGGGCAGTTGATGTAGAGGGCGATGTCTTTGTCGGGGTCCTCGGACTCGAGATGCAACAGCTCGGCGATTGTCAGGTTCGCGATCTCGTCATCGACGGGGCTGCCGAGGAAGATGATCCGATCGTTGAGGAGGCGTGAGTAGATGTCGAACGCACGCTCGCCAAACGCGGTCTGCTCGACCACCATCGGAATCTGCGGGCTCATGCACACTCCTCGCTGCCGAGGTCGACACCTTCATAGCACCCCGGCTTCGGGGCTCGGAGCGTGAGCGCGTGCCGGGCCGCCGTGTCAGCTGCCGGGCGTTCGGATCGCCGCACGGCCTTCTCTGAGGAGAGAACGCTGGTGCATGGCAGTGTCCGTCGTGGCGCGGTCGGGTGGGGTTGGATGTCGGCACTGTCCGATGGTGTTCTCATCCTGGTCCGCGATGGCGAAAGCCACCAAGTTGACCGAGTCCGGCGGCGTCTCGCCTGACCCGGATCGTCTGCGTGCGGCTGCACGCGAGGCACGGGACGATGCGGCGCCCTTCGCGCTCGCAGCCGCCGGAATCCTGATCGCCTTGGCGCTCGTGAGCAGGCACGCGCACTGGGATCTGCTCGGGCACCGGCTCTGGTGGATGTGGCTGCTCGTCGCAGTTCCCTACCTTTGTCTCTCCGCAACGCTGTACCTGGGCCTGGGCCGGCTCGTTCAGCACGACCGCAGGCGCGAGATCGTGATCGGGCTCCTCTCGCTCGTCTGGGTCTTCAACGTCGTGGGTGTCGTCGTGCTCGTCATTTCGTTGGTTTCTCACTCCGCAGTTCACATCACGGGACGGCAACTCCTGCTCAGCGGCGGCGCAGCCTGGTTGACGAACGCGATCGCGTTCGGTCTTGCCTACTGGGAACTGGACTGCGGTGGTCCTGTTGCCCGTGCCCTCACGGCGGAGGCTCGCAAGCCCGACTTCCAGTTCCCCCAGGACGAGAACCCCCAGCTCGCACGGGAAGGTTGGGCGCCGCGGCTTTGGGACTACTTCTACGTGTCCCTTACCAATGCGACGGCGTTCAGCCCAACCGACGCGATGCCGCTCACGCGCCCGGCCAAGGCGTTGATGGCGGCAGAGTCCACTCTCTCCGCGATCACCGTTCTCCTCGTCGCGGCACGCGCAGTGAACATCCTCGCGTAGCTCGGTTTACCCCAGCCAGGGCTGAGCGATTTTGCAGTCCCAGCCACTCGTCGCGGGCCGTGACTTGATGCTTCCGCCCCACGCGAGCGGTGTCGGCTGGTGTGCTTCTGTCTGTCAGACTCGGACACACGCGCCCCCTTCGGATCGTGGAGGTTAGAGGCGACCGACGGTCAGACCGAGCACTCTTTCGCGCCTCAGAGAGATAAACGCGTTCCACGTGGCTGCGACGAGGACGACGGCGACGCCGGAGAGAACGCCGAGCGCCCCGGCCGAGAGAGCGGCAGCAAGCGCTTCCGAGCTTCCAACACCGGAGGCGATCAGGGCCGCTGCGCCGGCGCCGATCTGTGTGGCCGCGCCGGCCGGGCCGATCGGCAGCGCTGCAGCGGCCGCACCGGCGCAGAGGAAGAGCAGTGCGAGCGGGATCGAGAAGCCGACCCCGAGCGTGCCTAGCAGCAAGAAGGCGGCCACCGCGCGGACGAGCCAGCAGGCGGAGACGAGCGCCCAGGCTTCGGACGCGCGCCGCAAGGAGGTCGTGCGGGGGCTCAGCCAGCGGCCGAGGCGAAAGCGCAACGCACGCCGGCTCGCTGCCAGGTGTGGCAGCGCGACGATCACGATCGCCGCTGCGACACCGCCGACAGCCACCACCACGAGGCCGGCGCGAACCCCGATACCGGCGCCCGCAACTGCCGCACCAACGGCGGCGAACGGTGCCAGAGCGGCGCAGTCGATTAATCCGAGCATGACCAGCGAGAGGGCGAGTGCGCGCACCCCGGCCGGACAGCCCGGGTAGCGGCGGACGACGGCGATCCGCATCGCGTCGTCGAAGCGGCCAGGAAGGACAACGCCGACCACCGCGGCCCCACCGTTGCCGGCCGCGAGCGCAAGGGCCGTGGGTCGCTCGTCCGGCCCGAACAGCCGAGCCCAGCCGAACGCCTTGAGCGCCTGGGCAAGAAGCAGAAGGAGCGCCGCCGCCACGAGCAAACCCGGGTCTGCACGCGAGAGCGGCCAGGACGTGGTCGCGAAGTGGCGGGCGGCCAGCAACGCGAACGCGATTGCGACGGCGCCGTATCCGGCAGTGAGTGCCCAGCGGCTCCGCCGCGACCCGCGAAGGCGTATGAGCGCGCCAACGAGCAGGCGATACCTGCCCTCGAGCACGATCGGTGCTGCGGAAACGGCGATCACCGCCAGCGGGTCCTTAACGTCAGCGTGCGGCGGCACGGGAGTCGGGGCCCTGAGTCATTGCGCCTCGCTTTGAGAAGCAGAGCTAAGCATCGCACCTAGCCCCGCCGAACGGTCCCAATCTGCGGCCGTCAATCGTTCGCGCCGAATCCCTTGCGTGCGGGCCAACTCCTGTTGCGCTCTAGCCGTAGGCGGGCCGGTTCCTGTCGGCCACATGGTCCAGGCCGCCGAGGCTGCGAGAAAGAGGGCCGACCCCGCCTTCGGCCGGCCCCCAGCGCGGCACTTGAGTGTCGTGCCTTACATCATTCCGCCCATGTCACCCATACCGCCCATGCCGCCTGTCATTCCTGCGCCGGTTTTCTCGGGCGGCTCGGCGACGATTGCTTCTGTCATGAGGATGTTCTTTGCGATCGACGCTGCATTTTGCAGCGCGGAGCGGGTGACCATCGTTGGGTCGATGATGCCGGCTTTGACGAGGTCTTCGACCTCGTTGGTGTCGACGTTCAGGCCTTGGCCCTTGGCGGCCTTGCGGGACCTGGTTGACGACGACCGAGCCTTCGAGGCCGGCGTTCGAGGCGAGTTGGCGAAGCGGCTCTTCGAGTGCGCGGGCGATGACCGACGCGCCTGTGCGCTCGTCCGCGTCACTTAAGCTGTCGAGCTTGATCGCGTTGATCGCGTTGAGCAGGGCGACGCCGCCGCCTGGCAC
>CAVQRE010000010.1:0-84227 GCA_963715115.1 uncultured Thermoleophilia bacterium | reverse complement strand
GTCGGCCCGGACGAACATCGCCCGCACCTTCGCCGGCTCGGTCGCCGGTTCGAGGATGCGGAATTCGGTCGACATGGTTACGCCGGTGTAGAGCCGGGCGCGCCGACTCAACCGCCGCAGGCGACGAGCTCGTCTTCGTGCTCGAGCACGAAGTACGTCCCGTCCGCCAGAAGCTGCGCGTCGACGACGGCGACGTGGCGAACTGCGCTCGCGGATCTTGTCGCTCGTCGTAGTAGCGGGAAAGAGTAGCCGCAATGACTTCATCAGCGACTCGACCGTCGGTGCATCTCCGGTGATCGCGACCCGCAGCATTGCTTGTTGCATCGGAGCCCCCGCCCATACTCCTGAGAGCAAATGGATACTCCTATTGAGAGCAAAAGTCAAGAGCGGCCGCTGACCTCGCCGACCTCCTTCGGGGTGCTTCCTCCTGACACTCCGCGAGTACTCGCCCTACGAACTGACCCTGCAGATGCGTCAGGCGCTCGACTACCTCTGGCCGCGCGCGAACAGCAACGTCTACGCCGAAGCAAAGCGACTCGTCGCCACCGGCCTCGCCGAGGCGCGCGTCGAATGGAACGGAGACCGCCGCCGCACCATCTACTCGATCACCTATACAGGCCGGCAGGCAGTCACCGACTGGCTCGCCAGATCGAACTCACGGCCGCGCTTCGAGTCGGAGGCGCTGATGAAGGTCTTCTTCGCCGAGAACGGCACGCGTGAGACCCTCCTCTCCGGCGATCCGCGAGCTTGGCGAGTCCGCGCGGGCGGCGCTTGAGCACTTCCAGCAAATCACCGACCGCTACGACGACGGGGAGGGCGAGTACCCCCAGCGCTTCGCCCTGAGCGGGCTGACGGTCAAGTTCAATTCCTGCTGGAGCAGCAGGCGGCGACGGCGCGCTGGGCGGCGTGGGCCGAGCAGGTCGCGGCGTGGCCCGACCCGACCGGAACCGACGCCGAATGGGGTATCGCCGTGGTCCGCGCGACCGGGGAGCCGTTTCCTCTCGCAGAGGACCCCGTCCACGAGGTGGTCGTGCCGCACCGCGCACGAACTGCACATCGCCCGCGCGATCGACGAGCGGTGACCGCCGCTCGAGGACCAGTACACGCTGAAGAACGGGCAAGAAACGCGCACTTGTTGGACGCCGAACGCTTTGCCTTGCAGTCGAACAGGGTTGAGTGCGTGCCAACTGCGTGCCAATCACCGCCCTGCTCCAGCGGTCTCGACCGGTTTGGGGCGGTGAGCTGGTCGCATCGTTGAGCGAAAGTCGTCTACCCATGCGAGACCGGTCGCGCTTCCCAAGCTGAGGGTCGTGGGTTCGAG
The DNA here is from genome assembly GCA_963715115.1 of uncultured Thermoleophilia bacterium. Classification (GTDB taxonomy): domain Bacteria; phylum Actinomycetota; class Thermoleophilia; order Gaiellales; family Gaiellaceae; genus PALSA-600. The sequence continues at coordinate 82,906 of CAVQRE010000010.1, read as the reverse complement.
CCCATCGCCCGCTTCTGGAGACTTCCCGGTCAGTTCCAAGAATGTGACGTGGCCGGCGGATTCGTGGCTTTGGCGACCTCGCTCGGCGCCGGCTACGCCACGAAGCTTGGCGTGCCGGTGAATCCGAACTTCGACCGGAAGACAGGGCAGGTGCGGAAGTTTTGGGAGTGGATCAAAGCGATATTCACGACGGGCAGAGCGATCTGGATCGACATCTTCGCCTACTTCGCGGTGGGCGGGCTGTTGCTGGTGACGTACCTCTCTCGCCAGGTCCAGAGTCCGGGCTGCCTCAAGACGGTCGCCGTGGCGTTCGGTGGTTACACCCTCGCGTACATCACCAAGACTCTCAGCGCTTAGAGCCGTCGACGGAACCCGCCCCTGCCGACCGGGCAATCCGGGTCGGGGCGGTCAGTCGATCGTGCGCAGGAACGCCTCCACCGTCTCCAGGAACCGCTCGGGCTCCTCGACGTGCGGCATGTGGCTCGACTCCTCGAAGATCGTCCATTCCGAGCCGGGGATGCGCTCGTGGATCTCTCCGACGATCAGCGGAGTCGCCTCGTCGTGGCGGCCCGAGACGAGCAGGGTCGGCGTGGTGATCTCGCCGAGCCGGTCGGTGATGTCCCAGCCGCTCAGCGTTCCGATCACGTGGAACTCGCTCGGTCCGTTCATGGTGTGGTAGACGGTCGGGTTGGCCGCGATCTGCGCGAAGCTTCGCTGGACGCAGTCGGGCATCGGAACCACCCGGCAGAGGTGGCGCTCGTAGAACACGCTGACGGCGGCCTCGTACTCCGGGTCGTTCGTCGTGCCGGCCTCTTCGTGCCGCGTCAGCGTCTTCTGCACCTCGGGCGGCAGGTCCGCGCGGAGGCGGTTTGCCTCCGAGACCCAGAGCGTCATGCTCGCCGGAGAGTCGGCCACGACCATCCCGTTCAGCCCCGGCGGATGGTCGAGGGCGTGCTCCATCGCGAGCATGCCGCCCCACGACTGCCCGACGACTGCGTATCGGTCGGCGATCCCGAGGTGCCGCGTGAGCTCGACCAGCTCGTCTTTGAAGAGTTGAGGCGTCCAGAAAGCGGCCGGCGCCTCGGGCAGGAGCTCACTCTTGCCACAGCCGAGCTGGTCATAGAGGACGCAGGCGCGGCCGGACCGGCTCAGGTCGGCGATGGGCTCGCAGTAGTCGTGCGCCGCGCCGGGGCCACCGTGGCAGATCACGACCGGTGTCAGCGCCGCTTCCGGGTTGAGCTCGCCCACGACGCGGTACCACGTCTCGTGGCCGCCCCAGTCCATCGTCCCTTCGCCATCCGTCATCTCAGCCTCCTTCGATCGCCGGGTCGCCGCCGCCGAGCGGATGGTGACAGGCAGCCACGTGCTCGTTGCCGTACCTGGCGAGCACGGGTCGCTCGGTGCGGCAGATGTCGGTCGCGTAGCGGCAGCGCGGATGGAACCGGCAGCCGCTCGGTGGATCGATCGGGCTCGGTACCTCGCCCTCGAGCACGATGCGCGAGCGAGGCGTCCTGCCGTTCGAGTCGTCGGTGTCGATCTCTGGGATCGCGGATAGGAGCGCCTCGGAGTACGGGTGGATCGGGCGCTCGAACAGCTGGTCGACCGGCGCCGACTCGACGACCACGCCGAGGTACATCACGGCGATGCGATCCGAAACGTGGCGAACGACGCCGAGATCGTGCGCGATGAACACGTACGTCAGGTGGAACTCGTCCTGCAGGTCGTCGAGCAGGTTCACGACCTGGGCCTGGATCGAGACGTCGAGTGCCGAGACCGGCTCGTCGGCGACGATCAGCCGCGGGTTCAGGGCGAGCGCGCGGGCGACACCGATGCGCTGGCGCTGGCCGCCCGAGAACTCGTGCGGATAGCGGTTGATGTGGTCGGCCGACAGGCCGACGACCTTGAGCAGTTCCTGCACTCGCCCCCGCACCTCGCGGCGCGAGCCCTCGTGGTGGATCTGGAACGGGTCGCCGACGATCTGGCCCACGCGCTTGCGCGGATTGAGTGACGCGTACGGGTCCTGGAAGATCATCTGCATCTCGCGGCGGAACGGTCGCAGCTCGCGCCGTGAGAGCGAGGTGATGTCGGTGCCGTCGAAGCGGATGGTGCCGCTGGTCGGCTCGTTCAGTCGCACCAGGAGCCGGCCGAGGGTCGACTTCCCGCAGCCCGACTCTCCGACGATGCCGAGAGTCTCGCCGCGCCGGACCTCGAGCGAGACGCCGTCGACCGCGTGGACGTACTCGCGGGACTGGTGGCGGACGGAGGTCGAGCGGACCGGGAAGTGCTTGACGAGGTCGACGGCTTCGAGGAGCACGGGGGTGGAGCCGGTTTCCGTCAAGCGCTTTCCCGCTCCGGCTCGCCGGCGAGCGACGCGGCACGCAGGGCAGGCCGCAGCGCCGGGTCGAGATGGCACGCGTCCCAATGGCCCGGGCCGACTCGCTCGAGCAGCTCCGGCCGCGTCGTGCAGAGATCGAAGCGGTGTGAGCAGCGGGGCGCGAACTGGCAGCCGGCCTCGCGAGCCAGGAGCGAGGGCGGCGTGCCGGGAATCGCCGCGAGCCGGCGGACGCGCGGCCGGTCGACGCGCGGGATCGAACCGAGCAGTCCCCAGGTGTAGGGATGCTGCGTGTCGCGGAAGATCGCCGAATTGGGGCCTTCCTCGACCACCCGGCCCGCGTACATCACGACGATCCGCTCGGCCAGGTCGGCGACGACGCCCATGTCGTGCGTGATGATCAGGATCGAGGAGCCGAACTCGCTCTTGAGGCGTTTCATCAGATCGAGGATCTGCGCCTGGATCGTGACGTCGAGCGCGGTCGTCGGCTCATCTGCGATCAGGAGGGACGGGCTGCACGAGAGCGCCATCGCGATCATCACGCGTTGGCGCATCCCGCCCGAGAACTGGTGGGGGTAGTCGCCCGCGCGACGCTCGGGGTTCGAGATCCCGACCGCGCCCAGGAGCTCGACGGCCCGCCGGTTCGCCTGCCGCCTGGTCATCTCCTCGTGCGCGCGGAGCTGCTCCGCGATCTGCCAGCCGACGCTGTAGACGGGGGTCAGCGCGGTCATCGGGTCCTGGAAGATCATCGCGATCTCGCCGCCGCGGATCGCCCGCATCTCGCTCGAGGAGAGCTTCATCAGGTCCCGTCCGCGGAGGAGAACGTCGCCCTCGATCATCGCGTTCCGGTCCCGGATCAGGCGCATCACTGCCAGCACCGACACGGTCTTGCCCGAGCCGGACTCGCCGACGATGCCGACCACCTCGCCGGCGCCGACCGTCAGCGAGAGCCCGTCGACGGCCTGCAGGATGCCTTCCTCGGTCCGGAACGAGACCCGCAGGTCGCGAACCTCGAGCAGCGGGGCGGACGGGGCTCTCAGGCACGGCGCACCCGCGGGTCGAGCGCGGCGTAAAACAGGTCGACGACCGCGTTCGCGACGACGACGAAGAACGCCGCGTACATCACCGTCGCCATGATCACGGGCAGGTCGAAGTTCTGGAGCGACTGGTAGGTCAGCCAGCCGATCCCGTGCAGGCCGAAAACGACCTCCGTGAGGAGCGCCGCGCCGCCGACGAGCGCGCCGAAATCGAGCCCGAAGAGGCTGACGTAGGCGAGCATCGAGGTGCGCAGCGAGTGCCGGATCAGGACGCGACTTCCGGTCAGGCCCTTGGCGTGCGCGGTGCGGACGTAGTCCTGGCTCTGCGACTCGATCAGGCTGGAGCGGAGCACGCGCGCGTAGATCCCGATGTAGAGGATCGAGAGCGTGATCCAGGGCAAGAGCAGCGCCTTGAACCAGCCGAACGGGGAGACCGTGAACGGGATGTAGCCGAGCGGCGGCACCCACGAGAAGAGGAACGTGTCGTGGAAGCGGCTCTGGCTGACGAGGTTGACCATCTCGCCGAGCCAGAAGACCGGCATCGAGATCCCGATTAGTCCGAGGACCATCACTCCCGCGTCGACCGAGGTGCCGCGGAACACCGCCGCCAGGAGGCCCATCCCGACACTGAAGAGGATCCAGATCACCGAGGCGCCGAGTACGAGCGAGAGCGTCACCGGAATCGCCTCGGTGATCTGCGGCCACACCCTCGCGCCGCGGTTCACGTACGAGGTGAGGTCACGGGTGATGAACAGCTTCTTCATCAGGATCACGTACTGGACCGGCTTCGGCCGATCGAGCCCGAAGTCGTGGCGCACCTGTCTGAGCGTCTGCTGGTCGGCCTCCCGTCCGGCGATGCGTGCGGCCGGGTCGACGCCTGGGGTGGCGAAGAAGATCAGGAACACCAGCACGCTGATCGCGAACAGGACGAAGACCATCGAGGCGGTCCTGAAGAGGATGAAGCGGGCCATCAGGCGGGGCCCCGGTGCTTGGCGCGCGGGTCGAGCGCGTCGCGGATGCCGTCGCCGAACACGTTCAGCGCGAGCACAGTGAGCACGATCGCGATCCCGGGCGCGAGCGCGACGACGGGCCTCGTGTAGAGCAAGCCCTGCCCGTCGTTGATGATCGTCCCCCAGCTCGCGTCGGGCGGCTGGACGCCGATCGAGAGGAACGAGAGCGCCGCCTCGGTGAGCATCGCGAGCGCGATCATGATCGGGATGAACACGATCACCGTGGTCATCACGTTCGGCAGGATCTCGTTCCAGAGCAGCCGCCAGTTGGAGGCGCCGAGCCCCTCGGCGGCCTCGACGAACTCCCGCTGGCGCAGGGAGAGGACCTCGCCGCGGATCGGTCTCGCGACGTACGGGATGTAGACGAGCCCGATGATCAGGATCGGCAGCGCGACGCTCCCCGCCTGGATGCTCACCGGGCCGAGCGAGAGGCCGCCCGAAGTGAGGAGCACCGTCGAGAGGCAGATCGCGAGCAGGTAGACCGGGAACGCCCAGACGACGTCGAGGCCGCGAGCGAGGACGCCGTCGGTGAGCCCGCCGAAGAAGCCCGCGATGATCGCGATCACGGTCGCGAACAGGCAGGTCAGGAGCGCGGCCGCGATCCCGATCATCAACGAGTTGCGGCCTCCGTAGAGAAGCCTGGCCGCCACGTCGCGTCCCTGCGAGTCGGCACCGAGGAAGTAGTGGGCGGGATCCCAGGTCGGGCCGATCGGGGTCTCGCCGAGCCCGAGGCCGCCGGAGGTCTGCTGCATCACTGGCACGGTCTTCCCGTTCACGATCGTCGTGCCGTTGAGATTCGACGTGAACGGATCGGTGTGCGCGATGTCGTGCGCGTAGATGGGTGCCGCGAGGCAGACGAGCACGATCAGCACGAAGACGCCGAGTGCGGCCAGCGCGATCTTGTTGCGCAGGAGCCGGCGCCATGCGAGCGTCCACGGACCGGCGCCGGGCGAGGCCACCGCGGCCGGCTCAGCGGGCGGCACCCCCCCGACGACGGTCTCGGTCACAGGGCGCTGATCGCGCGGGGGCCGGGCGTGTGCCCGGCCCCCGCCTGGTTCCCTACTTGACCCACGACTGGTCGACCAGCCAGTAGAACTGCTTGCTGAAGGTGAAGTTGCCGACCCGCTTCGAGACGAAGTCGAGATGCTTCGGCGTGAAGAGCGTGGCCATGGGTGCCTGGTCGGTCACCTCCTTGTCGATCTTTGCCCACTGGACGTTCGCGGCCGACTCGTTCGTGACCGCGGTGTTGAGGGCCGTGTGCATCTGGTCGTTGATCGGCTTGTCGCACCAGCCCGAGAAGTTGATGCTCGAGTCGCTGCCCGGGTGGAAGGACTCGCAGCCGAACAGGATGTAGAGGAAGTCCGAGGCAGCGGGATAGTCCTGGTACCACTGTTGGACCTGGATCTGCACGTGGTTGTTCGTGTTCTGTCCATAGGTGAAGAAGATGTTTCCGGAGATCGGCTTGACGGTTGCCTTGTAACCGATCGAGTTGAGCACGCTCTGGAGGTACACCCCCATCGCCTTGTTCACCTCGTCGTCCGAGCTCACGACCGCGACCTTCTGCCCGGCCGTGCCAGACGCCTTCACGAGCGCCCTCGCCTTCGCGAGGTCGGGGGCGGACCACGTCGTGCCCGGGTTCTTGGTATACGGGCAGTAGGGCTTGTAGCCCGGGAAGGCGGGCGGCAGCACCTGGCACGACGGCGTCGCGAGCTTCGGGCCGCCGAAGATCTTGACGGCGGCGTTGCGGTCGATCGCGTAGTTCACCGCCAGGCGAGCCTTCAGGTTGTTGAACGGCGGGATGTTGACGTTCATCGGGGCGTACCAGAACGCCGTCAACGGGGTGACGTGCACCTGGCTCGCGTACTTGGAGCCCATCTCGGCGAGGCGGTCGGCGGGTGCGTTCTCGTACGACCAGTCCGCCTGTCCGTTCTCGACCGCGGTGATCTGCGACTCCGCCGTCAAGCCGTAGGACTGGATGATCTCGTCCGGATAGCCCGCGGGCTGCGCAGCCTGCGACCACTGCTTGAAGTACGGGTTCCGCTTCATCACAAGCTGCTTGTTCGGGTCGTACGACGCGAAGTAGTACGCGCCCGTGCCCGGCAGCGGCTTGGTGCCGACGTCCTTCGGCGGGCTCTCCGCCGGGACGATGCTCGCGAAGGGGACGGCGAGCTTGTACTTGAACTCCGAGTCGGGCTTGACGAGGTTGATCGTGATCGTGTTCGCCGCGTCGTTCGCGACCACGCCGCCCTTGAGCGTGCAGGTCGCCGGGGTCTTGTTGCAAGCGGTCGCACCGACGATCCCCGCGTAGAACGAGCCCGCGTTCGGCCCTTTCACCTTGTAGATCCGCTGGAACGAGGCGACCACGTCCTTCGGAGTCACCGTCTTGCCGTTCGAGAACTTGATCCCCTTGCGCAGGTGGAACACCCACTTCTTGCCGCCGTTCGTCGGCGTCGGCAGGTTCGAGGCGAGGTCCGGCACGACATTGAAGGCGGCGCTACCGCCGGCCTTCTGGAAGGCGACGAGTCCGTCGTAGGTGGCCTGGAAGAGTTGCCAGTACTCGAGGGTGTAGTTGACCTGTGGATCGATCGTGCCGGCGGCCGCCTTCGCCAGGAGCTTGAGCGTGCCGCCGTTGTGGTCCTGTACAGCGGCGGTGCGGCTTGTCTGCTGCGGGGCGGTGCTGAAGCGGTAGCCAGTTGCGGCGGCCACGAGCGCGATCAGGCACAACGCGAGGGCTATCGTCGTCGTCCGTTTCACAGTCTCCTCCTTGGTTGCGACGGCCGCCTCTTAGAGTGTTCGATGGCCCCCGCTGCGTGCGGGATGGCTGGGGACACGGCCCACGCCCACGTTCCTGACCTGCGGCGGGGTCGCGAGTATAACCCTGCGTGCTGCGTTCTTAAACCCCGGATGGCCCCGGCGCTTTGACGTCCCCGGCCGCGTCGCAACACGTCTGGACTCCTCCTCGGAGGTCCGCTTCTCGAACAGCTGCGCGGTCTGTTCGGCGAATCCTTCGGCGAGTCGGAGCCTCGCGGGTCTTTAGCCGCGGCCTGCTGCGAGCCGCCAGAGCTCGCGGAGCGTCGAGCTGGTGAAGTCGGGCTGGAGCGCCGCGGGCGAGAGGCCGGGGATCGCGGGCGGGAGGAGAACGGTGAGCGCGCCGGGGGCGATGGTGAAGCGGAGCGGCGGGTCGAGGATGACGCCCTCCCCGTCGATGCCCGTCGCCACCGGCCCGCTCGAAGCGACTTCGAAGTCCGACGCCGTCCACTCGCGCCAGCCGTCGAAACGGGAGAGCTGTCTGAGCGCGCTCAGCGACACGAGCTTTGCGGCCTGGGCGGCGTTCGCAATCTCGACCGCGACGATCCCGAGTTGGCCGCGATCGAGTCGGGGCCGGGAGCCGATGCCGCCGAGCCGGTCGAGCACGTAGCGGTTGTTCGAGACGAGGACGAGCTGCGCCGTCTCCTGCTCGCGGCCGTCCGGCCCGCGGAAGCGAAGGTCGAAGGGCGTCGCGTCGGCCCGAGCAAGTCGGGGAGCAGCGTCTCGACGGTCGCGAGCTTCGCGTCGCGGTAAGCATCGGACTGGACGATCTCCGCGTAGATCCCGAGCGAGACGTTGTTGACGAAGACGCGGTCGTTGACGAAGGCAAGGTCGATCCTTCGCTCGCCGCCGTCGATGAAGGCGTCGAGTGCGCCGACGACGTCGTCCCGGTCGAGTCCGAGGTCGAGTGCCAGGTGGTTCCGCGTTCCGGCGGGGATGCAGACGTAGGGAAGGCCGTGCTCCATCGCGACCTGGGCGACGAGCGCCTGCGAGCCGTCGCCGCCCGCCATCCCGATCACGTCGGCCGACAGTGCCGCCTTGTCCGCAAGCGCCCGCAGATCGTCGCCGGGCTCGAGCACGACCGGTTCGATCCCCCGCCGCCGGGCTTCGTCCACGAGGTTGAACCGCTCGACCTTGCCTCCTCCTGATTTTGGGTTCATGAGCAAGATCGCCCGGCGCGGCCGCGCAGCGCGGGAGAAAGGCTGCGCCGCGTCCGCCCCTCCCCGGGTTGCTGCTTCGCGGAACGCGCGTCGGCTGGCCGCGGCAAAGAAACCGGTTGCGAGGACGAGCACGATCAGCTCATCGACCGCTCCCAGCACGACCAGCGCGGTCGCGCCGGCGATGAGTGCCACAACCGCGCCCGCCGCCGCGAGCGTGCGGACGGCACCGCGTCGAGTCACCGCGATCCAGCCGAAAGCCCCGGCGATCAGGAGCGCCGCGAGCGCTGCCAGGAGCGCGGGGACATTCCGTACGACGAGCACCGCGAGCGAGCCGACCACCGTCGCGGCGGCGACGAGAGCCACGATCGCCGCAACGCGGCCCGAGCGCTTGTTCATCCGATGGACGCCTTCGCCTGTCTTCGTTGAAACCGACACGGACGAGCCGGTCTTCGCGCCGGCACACTCCCGTCGCGTTTCGCCGATCCTAATCGCCACCAGCGCCACCGAGCCCGCGAACCCGTATTCATCGCGTCACGTCCCGGGGCAGACTGTGCGGATGATCTCGTTGCACACGGAGCGACGCGAGCGTTTCGTCATGCGCCCCTGGCGTGCACTGTCATTGGGAACCGGGTTCCTTGCGCTTTTCGTCGTGCTGGTGGTGCTTGTTCCCGCCCAGCCGCTCGCGATCGAGCAGCACTGGGCCGACTGGATGCGCGAAATCCAGACGCCGCTGCTCGAGCACGTAGCGCTGATCTTCAACTACCTGGGCCGCGGGATCGGACGGGCGCTGGTAATCGTCGGGATCGGGGTCGTCCTGATCGCGGCAAGGCGCTGGTGGGCGCTGCTCGCCTACGCGATAACCGAAGCTCTGACGCCGTCGCTCAGCTCCGTGACCAAAGCGCTCGTCGACCGCCCGCGGCCCCCCGACGGTCTCGTCCATCCCGCCGGCGCCTCCTTTCCTTCCGGCCATGCAGCCTTCGCCGGCGCAACATGCGTCGCGACCGTGCTCCTCTTCACGAAGGTTGATCGGCGGCGGCGCCTTTGGTGGGCGCTCGCCACCGCAGGAATTGCCGGCATGGCGTGGAGCCGCACCTACCTCCAGGTGCACTGGCTGCTCGACGTCCTCGCCGGCTCGCTCCTCGGCGCAGGCGTCGCCCTGGTGGTCTTCGCCGCCGTCCAGTTCTTGCTGCGGTCACGTGCCTAGGGCGAGGACGATGGCGGTTGCGTACACGCCGTACCGACTGCCCCCCAGGAGCGCCACGAGCGGCCGTCTGCGAGCCACACGAGCCAAGCACGGTGGAGCTGCTCCTGCGGCGCGACCGTGAACGGATAATCCGGATCGCCGGGATGCGCAAAGGCAGGCTGAGGTGAGCCGTGCACGCGCAGCCACGTCCGCGCAGCGAACTGAAGGCCCCCGAAGTAACCGTTGCCGGTGTTCGCAGTCCACGGTCCCTCGTGGAGATGGATGCAGCGTGCCTGGGCGAGCCAGCTTGCCGGCGGATGCCATCCCTGTGCGCCACCTGGCGCGGCGAGCACCAGTGCGGCGGTCACGGTGAGGAGCACCGAGCGCACCGGGAACTTCTAACAGAAGAGGCTCGGTCGGCTCGGCACGTCCCCGCTCGTCCTCGGCCGTTTCCGGCAGGACAGGTCCGCGCCGTCCCGAAGTCGACCCCCATGGATCACGAGACGAGGATCGAGCGCACGATCGACCGGAAGCTCGAACGCGCCACGAGACCTCGCCAGGCCGCCGCGATCATCGCGACCGTCACGACCTCGATCACCGTCGTCTCCGGTCTCCTGATGACCGTGGTCGATCACGAGAACTTTCCGTCGGTCGGCAGCGGCCTGTGGTGGGCTGTCCAGACGGTGACGACGGTGGGCTACGGCGACTACGTCCCCAAGAACGTCAGCCGGCAGAATCGTGGCGACGCTCGTGATGCTCGGTGGTATCGGGTTCCTCACCGTGATCACGCCGCGATCACGAGCTCATTCGTTGCGCGTTCGCGCGACGAACGGCGCGACCGGCCGGGCGCGCGGCCGTCACCGGAGGTCACTCGAGGAGATCGTCGAGAGTCTCCGCCGCCTCGAATCAGCACTCATCGACCGCTCCTGAGCCAACCGGCTGACGTCGAGACCGGAGCCCGAGTCTCTGACCGGCTTTACTGCGGCTTCGCGTAGTTGGTCGCGCCGCCCCAGTCGACGGCAACGCACGGCTCGTCGCCGACCGTCCACGCGTCGTGACCGGGCTCGATCACCATCACGTCGCCGGGAGTGAGATCCGCCTCGGTGCCGTCGTCCATCACGACGTGCATCTGGCCGGAGATGCAGTAGAGAGCATGGGTCGCCTGGCAACTGTCCGTGCCGGCGATCGGCTTGACGTGCTCCGACCACCGCCAACCGGGCTCGAAGATGCCGTACAGGACCGGCTGCCCTTTGACGTTGAGAACGTGGGCCCTGCCCTTGTCCTTGAACGGACGCGTCTCGTCAGGAGAGCTGGTGCTCTTGACCTCGACGCCTGCCATGGTGACCTCCTCGTCTCGCGCTGTCAGAGACGCCGAGCAGTGTTTCGTGACCGGGCGCTCACGTCAATCGCCTTCCGTTCTACGGGCACTTCACGCCGGACGCCAACGCCTTGCAACTCTCGGCCAGAACCTTGGTGGCGTTGCGACTCCGAACGAGGCTCGAGTTGATCTGCTCGACACCTGCGCGAGGAACGTCTTGCCGTCGCTGGCGACGTCGAGGCTCACGGTGACGCCGGCGGCGAGGTCCGCGGCGAGACGGGGCGAGGAGTCGACCAGGTCGGCGAGATGCGAGCTGTAGCGGCCGTGGGCCGCCAGGTACTCTCTTCTCAGCGGCCCCGGACGAGCCCCATTGCCTCGTTCGTCGCCGCCGCGGTCGACTTGCCGCTGGCAGACGAGCCGTGCTTCTTCGTGAGCGCCGGGATGATGAAGAGGATCGCGGCGAAGATGATCAGCAACGGCAGGAACCGGCGGATGTTTGGCGACACGCGCCGACCTTATCCGCATTCTTACCTCAGGCCGTCGGCGGCGGCTGGTCGCGGGCGTCGTCGATCAGCGTGAGGAGCTCCGTCGGAGTCGTACCCGCGAGGACGCGAAGCCTCGGAAGCGCGAACGGATCGTCGCCGGGCCGTGCCCAGCCGGCCACGACGGTGGTTGCCCCGACGAACCCGGCGGCAGCGGACGGCATCGACGACCGCCGGGTCGTAGTGACCCGACGGATAGCAGAACCACGACACCGCGACGCCGTAGAGCCGCCGGAGCCGCGCGCGCGTGACGGCGACCTGGAACCGCAGCTGGGCCGGGTCGAGCTCAGTGAGATCGGCGTGGTCATAGCCCTGGGTGTCGAGCTCCCAACCGGCGGCGACGAGCGCTCGTACCTCCCGTCGCGTCAATCCGCCTTGCCGAGGAGGGAGGCCCGTCAGCTGCAGGTTCTCGTCCGCCACCCAACCGGCACGACGAAGGACGGGAAGCGCCGCTGTGTACTGCGACCGGTAGCCGTTGTCGAACGTCAGGACGATCGGCTTTGCCGGCAGACCGGCGGTCCCGAGCCACGCCGCGCGCACCTGATCGAGTGTGACGCCGTGGAACCCCGCATGCACGAGTGCGTGGATCTGGGCGGCGAAGTCGTGCGGCGTGACGTATAGACCGGGATACGGCGCGCCGGGTGGTGCCGCGGCGATCACGTGGTACATCAGGATCGGAACGGCTGCGGTGCGGCTCGCTCGTGTGCGGGCGGGTAGCGTCGATGCTGCGCGCTCAATCCGGGCTGGCCTGTGTCTGGCCTGCGTGACCGCCGTCGGTGTGGGCTGAGGCCGAAGTCTCGCCGTCGGTCGCGAGGAGCGCGACGTCCGGATGCCGATCGCAACACCGCCCGCAATGACCACCGCGACCGCCGCCAGCACCACAGCCCGACCCCGCTGGCGTCGCCGCTTGCGCTTGGCGGCGCGACGCGCGATGCGCGCGGCCTGGTCCGGGTCGGAGGGGCTGGTCATCGGCGTCGCCGAGCTTCACACATCGACCGGGCTATTGTTCGTCGATCGAGGTCACTGTCACACCGAAGGCGGCGGCGATGGTCGCCGAGCACGGCGGCCGCCTGTTCGTCTGGTCGAAGACGACACGGTGTTGTCGCGGCGCCACGTGCACGCTGGAGACCTCGACCGAGCCCGACGGGCACCATTCGTTCCGGCGCATCGAGGCCGACGGCATCGAACTGTACGTCGATCTCCCACGTCTACCCGCGACGCTTGAGGTCGATGTCGGAGGTTGGGTCCGTCGATCGGTGCCGGGCCTACTGGAACGGACTGGCCTGGGTCGTCTGACGGCTCCCGAGCCGCGACCTTGACACGAGCGCGAACGCGCCTTCGACGCACGGCCCGATCAGGAGCGCGAAGACGACAGTGCCCACGCCAACCTTGCCGCCGAGCGCGAAGCCGATGAGGAGCACCGTCGACTCGATCGCCGCGCGTACCGCGCCGACGCGGAGGCCGGTGCGCTTCGCACCGACCAGCATCAGCGAGTCGCGGGGTCCGGCGCCGACGCCGGCGCCGATGTAGAGGGCCGATCCGACCCCGAAGAGCACGAGCCCCACCGCGAGCACGCCGACGCGTCCCGCGAGCGGCGCATCGCCGAGCGCGTGCGCGACGTGCAGCGGCTGCAACACCACGACGAAGGCACCGATCAGCACCGCGTTCGCGACGGTGCCGATTCCCGGCGCCGATCCGAGCACCCACGCGATGCAGAGCACGAACACGCCGACGACCTCGTTGGCGACGCCGAACGAGAACGGCGTGTGCTTCGCGATTCCCTGGTGCAAGACGTCCCACGGCGGCAGTCCGAGGCGCGACTGGAGGAAGCAGACGATGCCGCACGCGAAGAGAAAGAGACCGACGACGAGCCAGACAGCCGTGAGCAGCGGCCCGCCGCGCAGGACGGGTGCCGTGCGCACGAACCGACTCTAGACGCGCGCTCCCTCGAACGAGTGACGCGAGCAGGGCAAAGCTGGACCTCCGGGTGACGAGGGCTAACCGAGCGGGGGGATTCCCCCTGGAAATCGACTCCTACGGTGACCCAAGCGGCCTCCACCTGGAAGTCGCGGGTGGAGCAGAGCGAATTCGCTCTTGCAAACGAATCAAAGGGAGGGCACCAATCGTGATTGCGGACGCGATCAACGGCGCGATCCTGCGCCTGTACACGGCGCTGAAGAGCGAAGACGGGCAGACGTTCGTCGAGTACTCGCTCATCGGCGTGCTGGTTGCTGTTGTGCTGGCTGCTGTGCTCACGACGTTCGAGGGCTCGATCGGCGGCGCGCTCGGCGGCATCGGAGCCAAGCTCTAAGCAGCGCGAGTTACGCGGCGGCAGGCGCTGACCCGCGCCTGCCGCCGTCCTTATCGAGACGAACGGCGGAACCCATGCGGCGTATCAAGAGATCAGAGGAAGGACAGGCGATGGTCGAGTTCGCACTCGTCGCGCCTCTGCTCTTCCTGATCCTGTTCGGGATCATCCAGTTCGGAATCGCGTTCATGAATTCCGTAGCGCTGACCGACGCGGTTCGCGCCGGTGCGCGCAAGGCCGCCGTGAGTCGGTCGGCAGCCGATCCGACACAGGCGACGAAGACCGCCGTGCTCGGCGCGGCCACCGATCTCGATCACATCCAAAGTTTCCATCAACGTGACATCCGACTGGGTGTCGGGTGACACCGTCACCGTCGACGCCACCTATCCGTACCAGATCAACCTCCTCGGCATCGTCGTCGCCTCGGGCAACTTGCACAGCTCGACGACCGAGCGGGTCGAGTAAGCGGCGCACCTGAGGGGAGAAAAACGATGCCGGAACTTACGACCAACCTGAAGAACATCCTGATCGCGGCCGTGCTCGCGAATCGCGGCGGTCGCGCTGACGCTGATCTACGTCTCGAACTCGAACTCGAACCAGTCGGGGACGAGCCCCGCGACGTATCGGACCGTGCTCGTTGCGGCCCGTGACATTCCCGTCGGCACCACCGGCACGCAGCTTGCGCACGCCGGCTGGCTGACGCGAGGCGCGTTCCGTCCGACGCGGTTGCGTCGGGGACCGTGCCGAACAAGGCAGCACTCGCGACGCTGGTCGCGATTCAGCCGACCTACCACGGCGAGCAGATCGTGGCCAAGCGTTTCGGCACCAGCCAGCAAGAGGGACTCGTGTCGACCATCCACGGCCAGCTCCGGATCTTCGTGCTGCCGGGTGACTCGAACCAGCTTCTGATGGGGATCGTCAAGCAGGGCAACCGCGTCGACGTCGTCGGCTCGGTCGCAAAGCCCGAAGGCACGCCGACCCACTTCGGCGTCATCGCCGTGCGCAACCTGCTCGTCGTGAAGGCGCCGTCGGGCTCGTCCACGAACGGCGGCTCGGCTTCGATCGAGCTGCAGCTCACGTCGGCTCAGGCCCAGAAGCTGTTCTGGATCGAGAAGAACGGCGACTGGTCGCTGCTCTTGCGTCCGTCGGTGCACCCGTCGAACGCGAACAGCGGCCCGGTAAATGCTCAGACGGTCGTCGAGGGCTCGAGTGCTCGCTGACGATTCACTGAAGGTCGCGGTCGTCGGCGGCTCGGCAGCCGCCGCGCTCGAGGCAGAGCTCGGAGGGATCGACTCCTTCGAGCTCCTGCCGGCAGGCGCACGCAGCGCGGACTGCAGGGCGGACGTGATCGTGCTCGTGCACGACCCCGCAATGAAGCCGCGGGCCCAGCTCGCGGCCGTTCGCGAGCACACGTCGGCTCCCGTGGTCTTCGCCGCCGAGCGGCCGACGACCGAGCTCGTTCGCTGGGCACTCGATGCCGGCATCGCGGACGTGCTCTCGCTGCCGATCACCCGGGAGACTGCGATCTTCGCGATCGAGAAGGCCGTTCACGCGGCGCGGCGCAGCGACGAGTCGAGCCCGAACGGGCGCGTCGTCACGGTGTTCTCGCCCAAGGGCGGGTCCGGCAAGTCGGTCGTTGCGACCAATCTTGCGGTGGCCGCTGCGGCTCTCGGGAAGAAACGCACACTGCTGGTCGACCTCGACCTGCAGTTCGGCGACGCGGCGATCATGCTCGGCGTCTCGCCGAACAGCACGGTCCGCGAGCTGATCGGGACGCCGACCGAGCTCGACGCGGAGAAGCTCAGCGTCTACACCGAGCGTCACTCGTCCGGCGTCTCCGTCCTGCCGGCGCCGATGAACCCCGAGGAAGCCGAGCTCGTCCGTGAGGACGCGATCCGTTCGCTGCTCACTGTCGCCCGCTCGGCGTACGACCTCGTGGTTGTCGACACTGCGCCGTTCTTCTACGGCCCGATGCTGGCGACACTCGATCAGACCGATCAGCTGCTTCTGCTCTGCAACCCGGACGTTCCCACGCTGAAGAACGTCCGCCTGACACTGAAGACGCTCGAGCTGCTGTCGTTCGGCCAGGACCGGCTGAGGATGGTGCTCAACCGCGCGAATCCTGCGGTCATGGATCGCGGCGACGTCGAGGCGGCCCTCGACCGGAAGGTCGACTTCGTGCTGCCGCTCGACTCGGCCGTCCCGCAGGCAGTCAATCAGGCCACGCCGGCCGTCCTTGCGGAAACCGAGACGCCGTTCTCGACCGCGATGCTCGAGCTCGCGCGGTCGGTCGTAGGCGGCGACCGTTGGCCCGTCGCCCGTCAGGCGCCGCGGACGGCGCGCATTCTGAGCTTTGGGAGGAACTGACATGTCGCTGCAGCAGCGCATCCACGGGAACGACGGGCACGAAGACGACTCCGCCCTCCAGGCGCGAATCGGGACGACGTCGTCCGACCGCCTGCTCGACCGTTTCGCAGAGCTGCGCACGTCTCTGCACGCCGTCTGCGTGACCAAGGTCGGGCCCGAGCTGGGATCGTTCGACGACGCCCCCGACGAGCTGCGCAAGCGCGTGCAGTCGATCGTCGAGAACGAGTTGTCGCGGCGCTCGGAGCGGCTGACGACCGACGAGCGGACGCGCCTCGTCGAGGCAGTTGTCGACGACGTCCTCGGCTATGGGCCGATCGATCCGTTCCTGCGGGACCCGTCGATCACCGAGATCATGGTGAACGGCCACGACCAGGTCTTCATCGAGCGTGCCGGCCTCGTCACCGAGACCGACGTTCGCTTCGCCAGCGAGGATCACCTCCTGCGCGTGATCGACCGCATCGTGACCGGTGTCGGCCGGCGCGTCGACGAGGCCTCGCCGATGGTGGATGCACGGCTTCCCGACGGCTCGCGCGTCAACGTGATCATTCCGCCGATCGCCCTGCAGGGGCCGGTGCTGACGATCCGCAAGTTCTCGGCAGATGCACTGACGGCGGAGAACCTGATCAACCTCGGTTCGCTCACGCCAGAGCTCGTCGATGTGCTCAGCGCCTGCGTACGAGGCAAGTTGAACATGCTGATCTCGGGCGGCACTGGCGTCGGCAAGACGACGCTCCTAAACATCCTTTCGAGCTTCATCCCGGACAACGAGCGCATCATCACCATCGAGGACGCGGCCGAGCTTCAGCTGCAGCAGCGCCACGTGGTGTCGCTCGAGTCGCGGCCGCCGAACATCGAGAGTCAGGGTGAGGTGCGGATCCGCGAGCTCGTGCGGAACGCGCTGCGCATGCGGCCCGACCGGATCATCGTCGGTGAGGTCCGTGGCGCGGAGACGGTCGACATGCTCCAGGCGATGAACACGGGCCACGAAGGCTCGCTGACCACCATCCATGCAAACTCGCCGCGCGACGCACTCTCGCGGCTCGAGACGCTGGTGCTCACCGCAGGCGTCGATCTGCCGCTGCGGGCGATCCGCGAGCAGATCGCGAGCGCCTTCGACGTCGTGATCCAGATCTCGCGCATGGTGGACGGGAGCCGGCGCGTAACGCACGTCACCGAGGTTCTCCGCATGGAGTCGGACATGGTGACGCTGCAGGAGATCTTCTCGTGCAAGCCACTCGGCGGCGCTTCGGGCGCCATGTACGACCGGCCGGTGCCGACGGGGATCCGCCCGCAGTTCACCGGCAAGCTCGCCGACTCGGGCGTCACCATCCCGCACGAGGCGTTCGATCCCGCCCCGGGCACCTACAGGCTGGCGACCGTCGGAGGGGGGCGGACCGCGTGAACGCACTTGTCGCCATCGCGGTCGGCGTCCTCATCTTCGCGGCCGTCTTCATGGTCATGACGGCGCTTCGCCGCATGGCCATGCGGCGCCGGATGAAGACGTACGCACCGTCGGCCAAACGTCCGGTTCGGGTGAACATCGACCGCGGAACGATCTTCTCGGGCTTCGAGCGTCAGCTGGAGCGGTTCGGCCTGCACAGGCGAGTCCTCGCAGTCATCGAGCGCGCCGGGATCGATGTGAGCCCCGGTGCCGTCGTCATCCTCGATCTGGCCGCTGCGCTGGTCGCGTTCGCGGTCATGGCGATGCACACCAGCACGGTCAAGGCGGCCCTCGTAGGCCTTGCCGCGGGCGTGCTGCCCTGGATCGTCCTTCACACGAAGGGCATTCATCGGTCGCGTGCATTCGAGAATCAGCTGCCCGAGGTGCTCGACACACTGTCCGCGTCGCTGCGCGCCGGACACGGTTTCGACGCCGCACTTCAGACCGTAGCGACGGATCTCGCCGAGCCTGCTGCGCGAGAGTTTCGCCGGGTGCTGACCGAGGTCCATCTCGGGCGGTCGCTCGAGGACTCGCTCTCGGATCTGGGCCAGCGGATTCGCTCGCAGGACCTGAAGTTCGTGCTGGACGCGATCGTGATCCAGCGGCAGGTCGGCGGCAGCCTCGCCGAGCTGTTCGAGCTCGTGTCGGAGACGGTTCGCTCGCGCGAGCAGTTCCGCCGCAAGGTCCGCGCGCTTACCGGAATGGTGCGGGCCTCGGCGAACGTGCTCACCTGCCTGCCGTTCGTTGCGGCGATCGGTCTGACGCTGATCAACCCGAACTACATGCGGCCTCTCTGGACCACGACCGGCGGCCACATGATGGTCGCAGCCGCGCTCGTGATGATGACCTTGGGGACGATCACGCTTCGGCGGATCGGGACGGTAAAGGGGTAACCATGCTGCTGCTTCTGCTCGCCGGCCTGTCATTCGCCGGCGCCGTGTTCGTCTTCGCCGACTCGCTGAGCCCGCAGGGCCGGCGCCGGACGGCGTCGGTTGCAATGGTTCGGCGCTTCTCGGGCGGGGCCGTGTCGCGGCGCCGGAATCATCCGTTCGTTTCGACCGATGCCCTCGAGGATGTCGGCCGGAGGTTCACGACCGCGAGCATGCGCGAGCGCCTGCCGAACCGGATCGCTGCGGCCGGCTTGGCCGGGAAGGTGACACCGGAGTCGTTCGCGGCGCTGCGCCTCGGGCTCCTCGGCCTCGTGACGCTCTCGGTGATCGCCTTCGGAACGGTCGCCGGGTTGAGCGGCCGGACGATCTTCCTGGTCGTGGGCGTCGGCTGTGTCCTGGCATGGGTCTTTCCCGGCTACTACCTGGATCGCCGTGCCCGCTCGCGGCGCGAGGCGATCAGCTCGGCGCTGCCGGAGGCACTCGACCTGCTCGCCGTCTGCGTCGAGGCCGGTCTCGGCCTCTTCGGTGCGATCCAGCGGCTCGTCGAGACGAACGAAGGTCCTCTCGCAGACGAGTTCGCACTCGTCCTGACCGAGCTTCGCGTAGGAGAGAGCAGCGAGCGCGCGCTGAAGCGAATGGCCAAGCGCGTCCACTCGCCGGAGGTCGCCTCGTTCGTCCGGGCGATCATCCAGGGCGAACAGCTCGGGCTCTCGTTGGCGCGAACGCTCCGCAACCTGGCCGACGACGCCCGCAAGCGGCGCCGCGCGCTGGCCGAGGAACGGGCTGCGAAGGCCCCCGTGAAGATGCTGTTCCCGGCGGCGCTCTTCATCTTCCCGGCCTTGTTCATCGTCATCCTCGGGCCTGCCGTGCTGGAGCTCTCAAGGTTCCTGTGAGCCGGGGCCGCCTCAAGTTGCGCGACGAGCGCGGGCAGTCGCTCGTGATCGTCGTGCTGTTCCTGATCGTGATGCTCGGCTTCGCGGCGCTCGTCCTCGACGTCGGCCACGCGTACCTGGCGCAACGCCGGTTGCAGGCGTCGGTCGACGCTGCGGCGCTCGCCGGCGCCGACGGCCTGCCGACGGTGGCAGCGGCGACCGCTCTCGCGAACTCCTACGGCGCGGGCGGAAGCAACTCGCCGCTGAAGGTCGACAACGTGCAGATGACGGTGTCGACCAAGTGCCTCGCGACCGCTCCGGGCTGCACGCCCGCGAACGCGGTCGTCGTCTCGGAGTCCGCTGTGGTCCCGACGGTGTTCGCGAAGGTGCTCGGGATCAATTCGTTCACCGTGCACGCGACAGCAACGGCATGCTCGCCGTGCTCGGCGAAGCCGCTCGATGTGATGCTCGTGCTCGACCGGACCGGCTCAATGTGCACGACCGACACCGGCGCCGACGACCATCCGCAGTGCACGGACATGCAAAACGCACGAGGCGGCCTGAAGACGTTCCTCAGCTACATGGACCCGACCCTCGACCACGTCGGCTTCGCTGTCCTGCCGCCGGCTGCGAGTGCGAGCAGTTCGTGCCCGTTCACCGCGGGTGCGTACACGTCTCCCAACGACCATTACGTGCTTGTTCCGCTTTCGAGCGACTATTCGTCCGGCGGGGTGCTGAATACGTCGTCTCCGCTCGTGTCGGCGATCGACTGTGTCCAGGCGAACGGCACGACGTCGTACGCAAACGCGCTCGAGGCGGCACAGGCGGAGCTGGCCAAGGACGGCCGGCCGAGGACGCAGAAGATAATCGTCTTCATGTCCGACGGTGCGGCCAATACCGGGCCCACGTCCTACCCGCAGTCCTCGCCGTACCGCGCGATGCCGTGCCACCAGGGCATCACCTCATCGCAGGCGATCCAGGCGTCGGGCACCATCGTCTACTCGGTCGGCTACGACGTCGGCCACGACATCTGTCAGGGGCTGAACAAGAATGCGGCGGGCAACTATGTGCAAGGGCCGGAACAGCCTTCGATCAGCGCATTGCAGGCACTGCAAGGTATCGCGAGCCCCGGCAACTACTACAACCAGCCGACGGCCTCGCAGCTGAACACGATCTACGCCAGCGTCGCCGCTGACATCCTCGCCGGCACCTCACGCCTCGTCGACGACTGAGCCAGCTAGAAGATCCCGGCGAGCTTGCGGTGGGTCGCCGTGAGCGCGTCCGGGATCACCTTCACGTCACCGAGCACCGGCATGAAGCTGGTGTCTCCGCCCCAGCGCGGCACGACGTGCAGGTGGACGTGGTCCTCGATCCCCGCTCCCGCGACGAGGCCGAGGTTCCAGCCGAGATTGAATCCGTGCGGCCCGTAGGCCGCACGCAGCGCGGCGACGCCGCGGGCGGCGAGGCGGTGGATCTCGAGTGCCTCCACGTCGGTGAGCTCGGTGAGGTCACCGACGTGCCGGTGCGGCGCGACGAGCAGGTGGCCCGAGGCGTAGGGGAACCGGTTGAGCACGACGAGTGCCTCGGGGCCCGAGTGGAGCAGCAGCTCGGGCTCCGGCTCGCAGAAGACGCAACGGTCGAGCTCGTCTGCATGCTGCACGTACTCGAGGCGCCATGGCGCCCATAGCGGCTTCGTGCTCACGTGTCGAGCCTACTGAGCGCCACGGGCCAAGGGTGAACCCTTCCCTTCCCTTCTGCGGCGAAGGGCGCGAGAGAACACCGACCCGCGGCGCTCACGGTCGTTGTCGGCAACGCGTGCGGTCGCCTTGACTGCGGCGCGGTCAGATCCTCGCTGAGAGCGACTTCTGCGTTCGTCCGCAAGGCGAGGTTCGTCGGCTAGGGTGGTGTCGATGTCACCCGGCGACGAGTCGAAACTCATGAACGTCGACCGTTGGAGTGTGCTCGCCGATCGCATCGATGACCATCGCCGTGAAACCGAGAGTTGGCGTCGGCGTCGCGCGCTGCAGGAACTCGTCTCCGCCCGCCGGCATCTGAGGCTCGTCCCGCCCGAGGACGAGGACAGGCGCCCCTGTGCGGAGGCCACTGGCAGCCGCTAGGAACGCGTTGCGGGCGCCGGGGCCAGCGGTCTTCTGCGGTCGGGCCGCAATGCCTCCCGCCTATGATTCCGTCAGCAACAGGAGGTGGGATTTGGGAACCATGAGTGACACCCTCTCCGAACGGGTTCACGAGCTTCTGGCCCAAGGCCGGGAGCCGATCCTGTCGACGACGGGCACACGGGCCGCCCTCGACTCCCTCGTCGCTCGCACCGGGGCGCTCGAGGTCGCGGTAGCTGAATTGGCCGAAGCTCTCCAGGAGCTCGCGCAGACGAAGCCACGGTGAGCCCGCGACCAACGGTGCACGAATGCGGCCCGGGCCGCAGACCGTGTCCGCCTAGATCCAGCGCTTGAAGCGGAGTGGGGCCACGTCGAGTTCTTCATGCCGGAGCGGTAGACGCACCGGGTTGCGCGACCCTCGCTGAGTCGGTCGAGCCATGGCCGAAGAAGCGACTGGTCGGGTACGGCCGCGCGGCGTAGCTTCGGGTCCAGGCCGGGCGCTTGACGCCAACGTCGGGCACGAGACGGGTAACGCGAAGGGACGGCTAACCGTGCGGCGAAGGTTCGGTCGTGCTCCGGTCGGTGATCAACCACTCATCGGTCGCCGAACTCGTGCTGGGGACGATCGCCGTGACAGTCAGCGTCGTGCTGATCGGCACCTGGCTGATTCGGCGGCTCGTGCCGGCCACCCGCGAGGGCTTCGACGCCGAGGTCTCGTCGCAAATGCTCGGTGTCGTTGCCACGCTTCTCGGCCTGCTGCTGGCCTTCGTGATCGTGATCGAGTACCAGAACTTCGGCAGCGCTCAGGGCAACGTCGGGCAGGAGGCCGACTCGCTCGCGGCGATCACGCGTGACACTCATGCGCTGACCCCGGCGCAGGGCGCTCGCGTGCGTGGCGCAATCGGGATCTACGTCCGTACGGTCGTCACCCGCGAATGGCCTCAGCTTCGCGAGGGCCGCGACAACGTCCGCGCTGCGAACGACGTGAACGGCATCTACGCCGCGCTCGAAGCCACCAAACCGACCTCTCCCCAGGCGACCGCGTTCTACGCCGACGCGGTGAAACAACTCAACACGGCGTTGATCGCACGCCGCGAGCGGCTTGACGCCGCCAAGGGAGGGCTTCCGTCCCTCGTACTGACGCTCATCGTGGTCGGCGCGCTCGTGATGCTCGGCTACGTCCTGCTCGTCGGATCACGCAGCTTCTGGTTTCACACGATTGGCGCCTGTTCGATCGCACTTGTCATCGCACTCTCGCTCGTCGTGCTGATCGATCTGAGCTACCCGTTCTCCGGCAGTCTCAACGTCAACTCGGCTCCGTTCCAGACAGGAGCACTCGCCCAGTTCTTCCACAAGTAGGCCGTTCACGGGCCGACGCGTGACGACGCCGGCATTCGCATCGCCGCCCGGCCCGGCGTCTACCACGATCAAGCTCGTGCAGGGGGAAGCCGCCGACTGCTGCAAACCTCGGGATGACTCTCTTGCGCCCCAGGAGCCGTTGAGCAGAGGTGTCGTGCGACCCACCAGGGGGTATACGGACTTTCGACCGTTCGGGCCGCGCGTGGAGGCGCGGTCGGAGGTGACGACGGACTCACGAAAGGAGCCGGGATGGTTCGCTACAGGAGGGCGCTCCTCGTCTCGCTCGCAGCCTTTGCCACGATGGGCATCGCTGTCGCCAGCGCAGACGCACCAACGATCACTGGGTTCCCCAACCAGATCAACAAGGTCGATCTGAACGGATATGTACTCCAGACGAGCTACCCGCTGGGGGCCAACACGGGGTTCACATTCCAGCAGACGTACGGGCAGACGACAGTATCGGCGCACGCAGTGCCCGATAACGGCCAGCGCTTCGTCTCCAACTACGTTGCGATGCCTGTCGGCAACAAGCTGCTGATGGTCACCTGGTACCTCGACGACGGAACGATCACAGACGTGTTCGTCATGAACCTTCAGACCGGCGTTGTTTCCGATGTCGCCCCGCACCCGAACCCGCCTAACGGGCCTGGCCCACCCAGCCTTGGCACCGTGAAGATCCTCACACAGGGCGCGAGCCGGATTCCTCCCCCGTAATCAACGACAACCCTCCCATAGCTGGGGTTGCTGACCAGCTCACTCCGCTCCAGAGGGGCGGCCCGACCTCGGTGCCGCCCCTTTCGCCATCAGTTCGCAGCTAACGAGCGCGACCGCGAGTAGCGCGAGAACGAAGGACGTGCGCACAGTCGCACTATTCAATCGAGCCGGAGATGCGTTGCAACCGCCTCTCGCACGCAGCGTTCAGCCGCGCTTCTGGTCTGGTCCCGGTGTGGTCTCACAGCCACGCCGGGGCCGCAAACCCGCACCACAATTAGATCCAGCGCTTGAAGCGGAAAAAACCGAGCAGCGCACCGAGTGAGGCGATCATCACGGCGACGATCACCCAGAACGCCCACGCCGTGCCGAAGCCCGGGAAGTTGACGTTCATCCCGAAGAAGCCGGTGATCAGCGTGAGCGGCAGCAGCACGACCGAGAAGACGGTCAGGATGCGCAGGACGTCGTTCTGGCGGTGCGAGATCACCGACTCGTTCGTGGCTTCGAGCGCCTCGACGACCTCTTTGTAGTTGTCGAGGATGTCCCAGATGCGCTCGGCTGCGTCGACGATGTCGTCGAAGTAGAGCTCGAGCTCCTCGGGCAGGAACCGCTCGACGTGACGCTCGAGCAGGCGCAGCGTCGAGCGCTCCGGCTTGATGATCTTGCGGTAGCTGATGATCTCCTGCTTGACGTTCGAGATGTCGCGAACGACCTCGTCCGACCGGCCCTCGAACACGTCGTCCTCGAGCGCGTCGAGCTTGTGGCCGATCTTGTCGAGGATCGGGAAGCAGTAGTCGAACAGGTCGTCGAGCACCTCGTAGAGCAGCCGGCCCGAGCCCTTCGAGAAGAGCTGGTCGCGAAAGTCCTCGTCCTCCTCACAGCGGCGGAAGAGGCGCGTGACCGGGAGCAGCTCGACCGTCGGGCAGCGTCACCAGGTAGTCGGGCCCGACGAAGACGTCGAGCTCGGCCGCGTTCAGGCGCTGGATCGTCCGGTCGTAGACGGGGAAGTGAAGGACGCCGAAGAGGTAGCCCTCCTCGGCGTAGTCGTCGACCTTCGGGCGCTGGCGCTTCGAGAGCACGTCCTCGACGTCGAGCGGATGCCAGCCGAAGCGCTCGGCGAGGTCCTGCGCCTGGCCGACGGCGGGTGTGTCGAGATGGATCCAGGTGAGGTCGGCGGCGCTGAGCTCAGCGGGCGGCGAAGTCGCCACGGGAAGCGTGACGACCGTTTCGCGGGTTCGTGACCGCCGGATGCGAGGCAGGCTCGGCATCGGTACTGAGTGGATCCTCGATGATCGGCATCGGCGGCATGTTTGTGATTGTACTCGCGTTTCCCACGGTCAACTCGTCCCAGCGAGCGCAAGCACGGGAGGCTCCGGGTCGGCGTGGGGGATGCGCGCGAGCCCACTCGGGATGCGCGGCTCGAGTCGCAGCGCGCCGACCGCGGCGATCGCGCACACGCCAGCGGCGAGCGGCCAGAGCGCGAACGGCGCCGCCGCGAGCACGAAGCCGCCGATCGCAGGCCCGATCGTTCCGGCGAGCCCCCACGAGAGCGAGTGCACCGCGAAGTACCGGCCCCGGAGGTGATCCGGGCCCGATTTCGGCGACGAGCGCCTGGTGGGCCGGTCCATGGAAACACTCGCCGATCCCGAAGATCGCCAGAGCGACGGCCATCAGCGCGAACGCAGCCGTGCCGTCGAGGCGCCACCCCGCGAGATCGAGCAGGAGCCAACTGACGATCCAGAGCATGGGCATCAAGGCGAGCGCACGCATCCGCCGTCGTCCTTCGATCGCACGCGAGATCGGAAGCTGGGCGATCACGATCACGATCGTGTTGATGAAGAAGAGCGCGCCGATCTGGTGCTCGTTCAGGCCGGCCTGATCGTGGGCGAACGGCGGCACGAGGTTGAACAGTGAATAGCCCGCCGTGACGAAGAGGAAGTTCAGTGTCCAGAGGCCGATGAACACGCGATCGCGGAGGACGGCCCGGTAGGACGCTTGCTGCGCGTCCACATGCTGGTCGTGCGGGGCGTCGTCGTGGATGAACGCCAGCACCACGACGTACGCGAGGAATGTCGCGGCGTCGACGACGAAGAGAACCGTGAACGACTGGGCGCTCGACCCGGACGCGATCAACCCGCCGACGAGCCCGCCGAGCCCGATGCCGAGGTTCATCGTGACGCGCTGCTGTGCATACGCCGCATGCCTGCGGTCAGGTGGGGTGAGGTGCGCGATGAGCGTCGACTGGCTCGGCCAGAAGCCGGCGCTGCCGGCTCCTTCGATCGCGATCAGCACGAATGCCTCCCACGGGCTTCGCACCAGCGGGAAGAGGCCCATGCCGATCGCCTGCAGCACGAGCCCGGCACCGAGCACGCGGCGCGCGCCGAGCCGGTCGACGAGCGGGCCGGCGGCGATGCCCGCCGTGAGCTGCGCCGCGGCGGAAGTCGCGACGACCAGCCCGGCAGACGCCGAGCCCGAACCCGCGCACGTCGTGGAGGTAGATGACGAGGAACGGCAGCACGACGCCGTTCCCGAACGAGTTCATCACACCGCCGACCTGCAGCAGCCAGACCTGCGTGGGCAGCCGAGGGTCGAGCGTGCGGACGAGCCGGCGGATCACCGGCCGAGGGTATCGTCGGCGTCGTGGACGAAGCGCGCTGGTGGGAGCTCCGCCCGGCGCAGAACCTCAAGGCTGCGAGTTACGTCTGCCCGATCTGCGACGGGATGCTGCACGCGGGCAGCGAGCATGCGCTGATCGCGCCTGAGGGAGATCTGTCGCGGCGGCGCCACGCGCACACGGAGTGCGTCGTCGCCGCGCGCCGCGCCGGGAAGCTCGCAACCCGCGACGAATGGCGCAAGCAGCAGCGGCGATAGACTGTCTCGTCTCCCCGCGCCCGTAGCTCAGGGGATAGAGCGTTCGCCTCCGGAGCGAAAGGTCGCAGGTTCGATTCCTGCCGGGCGCATCACTGCTAGAGCCAAATCAGCCAGGCAGCTCGAGGCCGAGCAGGCTCGATGTCATCAGAAATGTCAATTCGACGGCGCGCTCAGCGCCTGCCTGACAGCTTCAGCCTTTCGCCGCACGGTCGTAGACGTGGGCATAGATCCGCCTGGTCACCCCGGAGTCGTCTTGGCCGAGCTGGTCTGCGATCAGCTCGTCATCGATACCGGCAGCGATCAGCCGCGACGCCGCGGCGTGGCGGAGGTCGGCGGTGCCGTCGATCCGCAAGCCGAAGAGCTCAAGCCTTAAGGCTGTTCGGTGACGAGCGCTATCTGCGCAGCGGCGCGGCCGCGGTGCCGCCGAGTGCGACGAAGACTCCGACGGGGACGGGCCTGGGAAGGCCGCGAGGCGCCGGTGGTGACGCGCTAGACCGTGTGCAGCGCGAACAGGGCTGCGACGGTGACGAGTCCCCAGACGAAGACGCGCCACATCCTCCGGGTCGTCACCCTGCGCCGCGGCGGTCTCTTAATCGCCAGCCAGGCGAGATAGGTCGCTGCCGCAGCCGGGAAGATGAACCAGACCCAGGCTCCGCCGTCGTGGATCAGGTGATAGAGCATGCCCCCGCCCATAAGGGCGACGACTCCTGCCTCAACCCACCACGGGAAGTAGTCGAAGCCGGAGGTGATCACAAGTCAAACCATAGGAGCGCCCACGCCGCCTGCAACCGCGAACGCTAGCCTCATGCAGCGCGGCCGGCCGGATAGGTCACTAGACGGGGCTGGTGACAGGACGCTCGCTCAGTCGAGTGGTCTTACTTACGGCGGGTCATGTTGTTGCCCCAAGCAGCACTGCCAGCAACCCGCAGGCGATCTGAACCAGGAAGTCGAGGTCGCCCGAAACCCACGGCCAGGACAGCCTCGGGCGCCCCTTACCTTGCCCTCGCGCCTTGCCGAAGAGCGCGTCGTAGTAGCGAATCAGGTGCAGTCCGATCCCTACAAGGATCACAGCGATTGCGCCCCAGCCGATCCCGACGACGAGATTCGACGGGCGATTGCCGCCCGAAAGCATCCAGGCGAGAAACCCCCAGACAGCCAGAACGGGAATCAACAGCAACGCGTAAGCCGTGACGAGCGCGAGTTCGTCGACCTGACGATCGGCTTCCGGGTCGGCTGGCGCATACTTCGCGATCAAGTCTTGCGCCCCAGTCGAGAACCGTGACGGAGCAACGCTCTCTTTCACCTGAACGACGATCCACTCTGTCAACGTCACCCCGAAAGCCTCGCACGCCCAAAGGACGGCCCTCTGGTCGGGGGTCATTGGCGAACGCTGGAGTAGCCCGGCGCCCTTTCACCCGGCCCCACCACCCGCGTGCTGCGGGGCAGAATGGTCCAGCCATCGACGAAGGAGTCTGGTGGAGGCTCGGATCGACGTGATCACCTTGGCTGTTGGCGACCTCGACCGAGCCCTTCGGTTCTACCGCGAGGGTCTCGGGCTTGCTACGTCTGGCGTCACCGGCACCGATTACGAAGGTGATGAGGTCACGCCCGCCGGCGACGTCGTGATGTTCCACATGGCTGGTGGTTTGGTGCTGGCCCTCTACCCTCGGTCGGAGTTGGCGAAGGATGCGAACATTCCGTTCGGACCGCCGAAGCCAGGGGAGTTCAGCATCGGTCACATCGTTCCTCAGAGAGCTGATGTGAACGCGTTGCTTGAGCAGGCCATCGCAGCTGGCGCAACGCTGACCGAGGAGCCTCACGACCGGGCTTGGAAGATCTACTCAGGCTACTTCCGCGACCCGGATGGCCACCTGTGGGAGATCATCTGGAACGCCCGGAGCGGCAGCGACAACTAGCTTCCGCTTCACCGGCTCAGGCGTCATCTCGCAACACTGGCGCAGGATGGAACGCTGACTCGAGTCGCAGTGTCGCGTTAGACCCCGGCCTGCTGGTAGACGGTGTGTAGATGGCAGCGACGGCGACACGCGAAACCACATCAGCGAAGCCTGACACCGGCCGGGACGCTTCATTCACCAGGACTGATGCAACGCGCTTACCGCGCGGAAGCGCGACCGGCGCTGACGCCGGTCGCGCTTCCGATCGAGCTAGTCCGATGGTTGAACGATGATCAGCGAGTTGTCGTCCGGGTCGCGCAGCCAGAACATCGGCGGCACCGGCCCACCGAAACGTGTCACCTCGTCGTCGACATCGACGCCCGCGGCCTTGAGCGCGGCGTGGTCGGCGTCGACGTCGGTGGTATCAAGGATGATTCCGGTCTCCTTGTTGCCGGCCTGCTTGCCGGGCGGGGGTGGGGCGATTGCGATCGTCGTCTCGTGCCCGGGTAGCGCGACCTCGACCCAGCGCTGGTCGGGGCCCATCGGGACGTCGACGGCTTTTTCGAAGCCGAGCGTGTCGACGTAGAACTCGATCGCCCGGTCGGTGTCGCCGACCGTGACGGTCACGCGGCCCACCTTGCTGAGATTGAGCTTGGACTTCAGCTTGGACATTCTTGGCCTCCTGGATGTTGGTTCTGGTTGCGTAGACGCCCGCCAGAGCGATACCTCATCGCCTCGCACTGAACGTGTTTCACGGCCCACTTCCATTTGGGCTGATCAGGCGTGGGAGGGATTGCTGAATGTGACCTGAGGTTGTTTGTCCTCCTGGGCCGACGGTCCCGGTGCTGCGACTGGCACCGTCGAAGGGGCGGCCAGCAACCCAAGTGCGAATGCCGAGAGCACTGCAAGAACCGCGCCGGTGCCGTAGTGGTAGCTGATTGCTTCGAGGGCTCGTACGAGCGTCGTCCCGGAGCTGCCAGCCGAGCCGTTCGTGGTCACTCCGCCGGTTTGCCAGAGCGGCTCGAGGGAGGGGCCGACCAGAAACCAGGTTCCGCTGATCAACGCCAGCAGCGCCCCCAAGCTCTTCATCGCCCGCGTGTGAGCGGCAACCATCAGCAAACCGCCAACGATCCCGACGACTCCGGGGGCGAGGTCAAGCGTCGTGTGGCTTCGCGTCCAGATCCACGCGCTTGTCGTCGTTCCCATGTCGAAGCTGAACGTCGGGCCGACGTAGGCAACAATCGCGCCCCAAGCAGCAACCGCGATCACGAGGACACCGAGCACACTCGTCGCGCGTCGCGTCGAATCCATGACCACGACCTCCTCTCAACTCGAGCTCGGTACGAAGCGCTGGTCATCGCGAGCACGTACGTTCGACAATCGGGTTTCCCAACGACAGCTCCCCGTAAACCCGGCTCGCGAGAACTCAAACGTCGGCGCGGGGCACGTTCTACGTCGGCGCACGTCCGTAGTAGCGACGACTTCGCGCCCGGTCGAGGAGAACACGTCGGTTCGGACGGTTAACGCGGCGACGGCCGGACATAGGGTCGCTTGGCGGCGCCCTGCCTTCCGGGGCCGTCCTTGTATTTGGGGGTATCGAGAGCGAACCGCCTTCGGCAGTCGGCGGTTCGCTCGTTTCAGGGCGAGGCGACAAGCGCTGGGCTGAGATCCGAGGTAAAGCCGGCGTAAACCCTCGGTTTTCACCGTTTACCGGGTCGGTAGCCGGGGATCTAGTCGCGCGGCTCCCTCGTTGTGGCGGGGGAGCCCATGATCGCCAGCGGCCGGCTCCCGGGCCGACAGGAAGAGGGGGCGGTCCGGGGCCGGCGCGGCGACGTTCAGGGGAGGAGCCGCCTCCTTCGTCCGCTTCGCTGGTCGATAACTAGAACACGCCTCGCTCCTCGGCGGCTTCTCCAATCGCAACCAGCCGCGCAACAACGACATCGAGCGGTTGCGTCGCGTCGACCTCGTGGGTGCAGGTTGCACGAAGCAGCGGTTCAACCTCGGCCAGGTGGCGCAGGATGAGATCGCGCTCTTCGCTGCTCTTGCCGTAGTCATTCGTCGCCCTTGTCGCGATCCGGCGAAGCAGCACCTCGGCAGGAGCATGGAGCAACACAACGGCATCGAAGCGCGGGTAGAACCGCCCTTGATTCGACACGGTGCCGGAGACGTAGAGCGTCCGCCCCTCCTCACGCCCCAGAAGCTCTGCAATGCGATCTTCGCGCCAGACGTAGCCGTCTTCGCCGTCAGACCAGATACACCAGCCGCCCCTGTCCGTATCGACGACCTCGAAGCCCCGCTTCTCAAGCTCCACCAGGGCGCTCGACTTGCCTGTCCCCGACATACCGGTCAGGAGGATCTTTCGCATCCCGAAGAAGCTAACGGCGAGGCGCGTCGAGGGCCATTGCCGCGGGGCCCGGGCCAGCCGCCGAAGGGCACGCCGCGCGTGGAACCTCGCGAGCCTCTAAGGGTCGTCGTCAGATCGGCTCGACCTCCCAGATGCCGGCGTAGACCTCGTTGTCGAGGTCGTTCATCGGGATCACCGCCGTGATCCGGTACGCGGCCTTGCCGTCCTTGTAAAGGACGTCACCGGCCGACCAGTTTGGCTCTGAGCTTGTGTAGTCGTCGAGGTCGTCGTCGTCGGCGTTGTACACGCGGAACTTGAAAGACACAGCCATCCCCTTTCGTTCATCTGCGGGGCCGGCAGCGTGAACGCTAGCGGCGGTTGCGCGTGGCACTGGATTTATTAGGCTCGCCGGAGTAGGTAGATCCCGACTGATCGGAGCCTCTGCATGACTGATTCAGCCGGCCCTGACAACGCACTCGACCACGTCGTTGTGGTGCTTTTCGAAAATCGGTCTCTCGACAACGTGCTTGGGCATCTCTATGGCCCCGAGGACGGCAAGACGTTCGAGGGTGCGATCGGGAAGGGTCTGTCGAACCCGATTCCGGCGTGGGCCGAGCACGGGGCCGATCGCAAGGTGGTGCCGTACACGGTTGCGACCAACATGGATTCGCCGAACCCGGATTCGGGTGAGGAGTGGTACCACACGAACACGCAGCTGTTCGGCGTCATGGACGAGCACAACCGGTTCAAGATCGGCGAGGGTGTGACCGAGCCGTGGAACACGCCACCGGCTGGTGCGACGCCGACAATGGACGGGTTCGTCGCCGACTACATCAGCACGTTCACGGCGGAAGTCGGCCGCCAGCCGACCTACGAGGAGTACGCCCAGATCATGACCGGGTACACGCCGGAGCAGGTGCCGGTGCTGAGCGCAATCGCCCGCGATTTCGGGGTGTTCGACCACTGGTTCTGCGAGGTGCCGTCACAGACGTTCATGAACAGGTCGTTCTGGACGGCGGCGACATCGTCAGGACTCGTCGTGAACAGCCCCGCGAAGAAGTGGTTCACGGAGAACAACGCGGAGACGATCTTCGAGCGGATCGAGCAGCACGGCAAGACGTGGAAGGTCTACGTGCAGTCGATGCCGCTGTCGTTCGCCGGGGTGATCCACTTCTCCCGGTTGAAGGACAGGCTGGCGACGCACTTCGTTCCGTTCGCCGAGTTCGAGAAAGACGCCGCCGCTGGGACCCTGCCCGATTTCTCCTTCATCGAGCCGAACATGCTCTCCGGCCACGGCGACTACCACCCGGCGGCAGGCCGGTCGTTCTTCGGCGACAACAAAGACATTCCGCTCGACTCACCGTCGTCCCTGCTCGGCGGCGAAGCGTTCCTTGAACGCGTCTATAACGCCTACCGGTCGGCCACCTCGCAGACCGGCTCGAACGTCTGGAACACCACTCTGCTGATCGGCTGGGACGAACCAGGCGGCACCTACGACCACGTCCCCCCGGGAGCTGTCCCGCCGCCCGACCCGGCCGCACCGGCAGGCGAGCTGGGCTTCAAGTTCGACCGGTCCGGCTATCGCGTCCCCGCGATCCTCGTCTCTCCGTGGGTCGAGTCAGGCTCCGTCTACAACGACGAATACCGGCACACCTCACTGATCGCGACGCTGCGAAAGGCATGGGGGCTTGGCGACCCGCTCACCGGCCGTGACGCCGCCGCACGCACCTTCGACCATCTCCTCACGCGCGACACGCCACGGAACCCGGACTCCTGGACGACCGTCGAATCGCAACCCGTCCCCGAATGGGCGATCGACTACGAACTCGTCAACAAGGCCCTCAGCGGCCTTGGCAAGACCATGGGACCCGGCGTCATCGCAAACGCCAAAGCCATGGGAGTCAAAAATCTTCCGCCCGAACTCGACGACCCCAACACGGAGGTCACGCCGGAACTGATCATCAAGGTCTTCAGAGATGTCTCCTGGCACTACTTCCCCCGACTGGCTCCCGAAGGGGAAGTTCATTGAGCCAGCGCTCCGCGACGACTCCGTCGTCACGCCGCGGTCGGCTCTGTTCGTGCGTGCGAGATTCCCGCGAGATACAGGCGGTGACAGACGGCTAACGGAACGACGCCAGTCATGCGACTTCGACGGTTCTAAGCGACTCGATCAGTGGTGGCGACAGTCGGCGAACGTCGCGGCGGCCTCCGGAGCGAAAGGTCGCAGGGTTCGATTCCTGCCGGGCGCATTTCAGGTCAGGCTGCGATCGATAACCGGGCTTCGAGCGAGATCGACGCATGGCTGCTTCTCCTGCTCCTCATCGTCTTCCTGCTTGCCCGAAGAACGACGTAGAGGCGCAAGGAGGCCGTCCCGGCGCGAAGAACCCACGGGGATGGCCATCGTCCGTTCGCTGTGGACTTCCATCCAGGGCGACCCGGTGTTCATGCGCCGAGTCAACGGCTGGCTCGCGATCTTCTGGATCGTGATGATCCCGATCTCGTACTCACTGGGATGGCTCTCGAGCGTGACCTATGTGTCAGCGCTGTCGCTGTGGGCGCTCGTCGCCGGCCACTGGTCATCCTGGCAGGCTGCGCGCGTCGAGGTCGCGCAAGAGAAGGAGATTCAGCGGCAGAAGGACGACCCGATGGAAGACAAGGTCGTCGCCAAGATGGTTGAGAAGACAGACGTTGAGAGCACCCCGACCGAGACGTAGTGGATCCGCGTCCATCGTTCCTACTCGAAAGGCAGGCGGCTATGAGGCGTCCGTCTCCGGCGATGCTTGTGGCTCTTCTCGCGCTGTTCGTCGCACTCGGCGGCACCGCGATGGCGAACAGGGGCCTGGTTACCGGCGCACAGATCAAGGATCACAGCATCGGGCTCGTCGACCTCTCGCCCGCGGCTGTCGCGAAGCTGCACGGCCGTCAAGGGCCGGTGGGTCCAGCCGGCCCGGCGGGGACGAACGCCTCGATCCTCAGGAAGCTCACGTTCGAACACGCCGTAACGACCCTCGGCGCCGGGACGATTGGCAACGCCACCGCGACGTGTCCGGCTGGCAGCGCGATCATCTCCGGTGGGGCTTCGACGACTGGACTTGCGCTCTGGGCGTCCGAGCCGGTCGCAGTGAGCAGCAGCAGCTCGGGGTGGTTCGGTGGAGGCAGGGCGAACTCCCTCATCCAGGCAGAGATCGACACTTACGCGATCTGTCTCTCCCCTTAGATGATCGACTGCGGCCGAATGGCGATCCGAATGCCAGGCTTCGCCAGTGTGCCGGCCGCCCGCCGTTCAACCAACGCCGCGCGCGCGTCCGTGACTAAGTCGCTTCTTCTGCCAGCCGCTCCCAAATGACCTTGCATTTCGGCCGGAGCAGGTATTTGCTCCTTACAGCCGTACCCTTGCGGCCTGGAGGAGGCGGGCGCCTTTCAGGGGAGGGAAGCGGGCGCCCGCCACCAAGAAGGAGAGGCGTCCCGTGCGGCCGCCATGCTTCCGACCTCGAGCAGCGGACAACTAGCCTCCTCCCAGCGTCGACAGCACCGATTCATGGTTACGACCACCGAGAACGCTGCGTTGCCTGCGGCGCGGGCTACCAGCTGCAACGCGTGAGATCGCGCGGCGTCTAGCATCGACGCCGCCGAGACGATCGGTCCCTCTGGCGGAGCGGGCACGGAATTACCTCGGCGCTGCCGGTCTGGATTCACCGCACCTTGACTTGAACTCCGCCTTGCCTTTAACGCAGCTTCAGATGCGCGACCTGATAGCCGAGCAAGCGCTGGAAATACTGCAGGCCCGGGCTGCAGCACCGGTGTCATCCTGGTGCGACGAGCAGCGACCCGAATGGCGCAGTAAACCCACAATCGGGCTTCGGCTAGCTACCGATGCCGCCGCTCCCGGATGCAACCACAATCTGCGACAACGGCCAAAGGAGGCTTGAAATGGTTATCGGTGTGGCCGTCATGCTGTTGTTCGTCATCCCCGTTGTCGCGATTGCGGTCTATGCGTTGGTCAGGCCGTTCACGCACGTCCACTACTCCCATCCCAGCGAGCGGCTCTGGAGGCCGCTGGACTGAAACGTGACGGTGCGTTGCAGGTTCGTTCTGCCGGCGCATTTTCACGCTCGAGTGACACCGCTAGGTTGACGCTCGCGGACGTGCCGAGTGCCGTTCGTGAGCTTGCTCTCCACCCGTTTCGGGATCTTCCTCCAGCTCCAGGTTGCGAGCGGATCGAGCGTGGTGGGTATCTCCTCGTGCTCGATCCGTTCCCGAGCGCACAGGTCGTCGAACCAGTCGACCTGTCGCCCGACACCGCCGTTCAGTGATCGCTCCTCCCGAAGGCGGGCAGCTAGAGTCCAGCGCGTGGCGAACGTCCGCGTCTTGTTCTGTCCGGTCTGAAACGGCTATGACGAACGGGCCGCGAGTCTCGTGGCCGAGCTGAATGCCGTCGGCCACGTGGCCGAGATGCACGAGGGGGAGAAGAGCCAGTTCGACGTCGTCGCCGACGGGTCGACGGTCTTCTCGAAGCAGCGTGAAGGACGGTTCCCGGACCCGTCCGAGGTGCTCGCTCTCCTCAGCTGACGGCTGGTTCTGCGGTCTGCGCGCCGGCGGTGATCGGCGCCTGCGCAGAGGCACGCCGCAAACGCTCGGACAGCACGCGCATCACGTTGAGCGCGAAGAACGGCGTCTGCGAGACGTGGAAGAGAAACGCGCGCTCGTTGAGCACGACCAGTTCGCACGCCGTGGTCGCCGTGGCGGTCGCGCTTCGCGGCGCGGCGTCGATCAGCGCGAGCTCGCCGAAGATGCCGCCTGCACTGACCTCCTCGATGGGGAGGCCCTCCGCGTGGATCGTGACCGTCCCTTCTCGAACGACGTACATGCAGTCGCCCGTCTCGCCCGCGGCGAAGATCACGTCGCCCGGTGCGAAGCGCTCGACCTCGTCGACGGTCCGGAAGATCTCGAACGTGGTGGGGTGGGCCACGAGGCGCGAGGTTACGTGTGCCCGTCACCGGATTGCGAGGGTGCAACACGAGACCGACACCGGATCGACACGGGACCGACACATGACCCGACCTTTAGTCTGAGGGCGGTGGAGCTGACGGCACGCAAACAGACGCTGCGGCTGGCCGAGACCTTCGTGATCGCACGCGGCGCCGACGACGAAGCCGAAGTCGTGCAGGTCGAGATCCGGCACGAGGGCGTGTCGGGGTTCGGCGAAGCGGCGCCGATCGACCGTTACGACGAATCGGCGGCGTCCGCGCTCGCGTGGCTCGAAGGGCTGTCACTCGGTGCCGACCCGTTCGCACTCGACGAGGTGTTCGCCGGTCTGCCGCCCGGCGAGCAAGCCGCGCGCTCCGCGATCGACGCCGCGCTCCACGACCTGCAAGGCAAGCTCACCGGCCGTCCCGTCTACAGCCTGCTCGGCCTGCGACGCGTCGGTCCGCCAACCTCGTGGACGGTCTGGCTCGGCGACCCAGACGACATGGCGCGACGGGCCGAACGCGCCCACGCCCGAGGCTTCCGGCGGCTGAAGCTGAAGCTTGGCGGGCGCGACGGGCTCGACCTCGAGCGCGTTCACGCCGTGCGGGCTGTCACCGATCTTCCGCTCCAGTGCGACGTGAACGAGTACTGGACGCTGGACGAGGCGCTCGAGTATCTGCCGCAGATGGCGCTCGACTACTGCGAGCAGCCGCTGCCTGCCGGCGATCCGGACGGGCCAGAGTTGAAACGACGTTCGCCGCTCCCGATTTACGTCGACGAGGACTGCCACACGCTCGCCGATGTCGCAGCGTGCGCGGAGCGCGCGCACGGTGTGAACATCAAGCTCGCGAAATCGGGGGGCATCCGCGAAGCCGTGCGGATCGTCCATGCCGCACGGGCGCTCGGGCTCGGCGTCATGCTGGGCTGCATGGTCGAGTCGGGCCTCGGCATCGCTGCCGGCGCACACGTGGCGAGCCTGATGGATCACGTCGATCTCGACGGCAACCTGCTCCTCGCACACGATCCATGGCCGGGGGTTGCGTTCGAGGAGGGGACCCAGGTGCCGTCGGACGACGCGGGGCTCGGTGTCGCGCCCGCGTAGGGTCCTGATCCTCGCCGAGGGCCGCTCGGCCGATCCGCATTATGGGAAGACGGCGCACGGCGTCCTGCGCTACCGGCCCGAGCAGGTGGTCGCGATCCTCGACTCGACGCGGGCGGGGGAAGAGGAGAGCGGTTTTCCGGTGGTCGCGACCGTCGCCGAGGCGATGCGCTACTCGCCGACCGTCGCGCTCGTCGGCGTCGCCACGGCAGGGGGCCGCTTCCCGCCCGCCTGGCGTGAGCTGCTGAAGGACTCGATCGAGGCCGGGCTCGACGTCGAGAACGGGTTGCACGAGTTCCTCACGCGCGACGACGAGCTGACGGCGCTCGCGCGCGAAAAGAGGGTCGACCTGCGCGACCTGCGACTTCCGCCAACCGGCCTGAACGTTCCGACGGGCGCCAACCTGACGCACAGCGCCACGACCGTCCTGACGGTCGGCTCGGACTGCGCGATCGGAAAGATGACGGTGTCGCTCGAGCTCGACCGCGAGGCGCGCCGGCGCGGAATTGCAAGCGAGTTCGTCCCCACCGGTCAGACGGGGATCGCGATCGCCGGCTGGGGCATCTCGGTCGACGCCGTCGTGTCCGACTTCATCGCCGGGGCTGCGGAGCAGCTCGTCCTCCAGGGCGTCGAGCGGGGAGGCGAGCTGCTCTTCGTCGAGGGGCAGGGCTCTTTGCTTCATCCGGCCTATTCGGGAGTCACGCTCGGGCTGATTCACGGCTCGGCGCCGCACGCCTATGTCCTCTGCCACCAAGCGGGGCAGACGGTCGTCGACGAGAACGTCGCCTTTCCGATGCCGAGCCTCGGATACCTCGCCGACCTGCACGAGCGGATGAGCCTGCTCGCACGCCCGGCGGTGGTGCGGGCGATCGCTCTCAACACGCGCCACCTCGACGATGCCGCCGCACGCGCTGCGGTTGACGCAGCCGAATCCGAGACGGGTCTGCCGGCCGACGACCCGGTGCGCTTCGGGGCAGCGAAGCTGGTCGATGCCCTGTTACCGGTCCAGGGCGCGGGCAGAGGGTCGAAGCCGAGAGCCGCGAATTAGCGCAAATACCGCGGTTTAGTCAGTACCGTTCCGGCGGATTTCGATGAAGCGAATCGCTACGGCAATGACCGTGCTCGTTGGCGCACTCGCGTTCGGTGCTGCTCAGGCAGCCGCGAACGGCGTCGCCTTCGGCGTGAACGACAACACCGGCCTCTACGAAGAGAGCACCGGTCCATTCTGGGACACGACGGCCGGCCTCGGCCTGACCACGAACACGATCACGCTGCGGTGGAACGAGACGATCGCCGACGGGCTCGATCCGACCGACGAGGCAGACCTTGGGCCGGCTCTCGCTGCTGCGAAGAAGGCTCGGGTCACGGTCGAGTTCGACGTCTATCCGCGGCACGCGAAGGAGCTGTCGGATCCGGCCGGACCGTCACGCTTCGCCGCCTTCCTCACCATGCTCGCGACGAGGTATCCCGATGTGAAGCAGTACGTCGTGATGAACGAATGCAACCAGGACCTCTTCGCCAACCCGCAGTCCCGCCACGGGCGCAACCTCTCCGCCGCGCGCTGCGGCGCGTTTCTCGCCGCCGGCTACGACGCGCTCAAGCGGGTCTCGCCCGGCGTCTTCGTGTGGGGGCTCGGCCTGTCGCCCCGCGGGAACCCACCGGACAAGAACGACCACCCCTCGACCGATCCGATCGACTGGCTCGGCCTTCTCGGCCAGTGGTACCGCGCGAGCAAGCGGACGGCGCCGCTGATGGACGGCCTCGACCTCCATCCGTACCCGATCCCTCAGTCCCTGCCGTTTCAGACCGGGTACCAGAATCCGCGCAGCTTCAGCGTCGCGAACCTGCCGCGGGTGTACGCCGCGTTCTACCGTGCGTTCACGGGGACGGGACAGGCGACGGTCGGCCTGATCGGCCGGTTGCCGGTGCAGCTGAACGAGGTGGGGATCCAGACCTCGTCGGCCGGCAGGCCGGGGTACACCGGCGTCGAGACCGCGACCGGCCCGAACGGGGGCCTGCGGCCACCGTACGACACGGAGCGCTACCAGGCCCACTGGTACATGAAGCTCGTGGACTTCGCGGAGTGCGACTCGGACATCGACTCCGTCAACCT
The DNA here is from genome assembly GCA_963715115.1 of uncultured Thermoleophilia bacterium. Lineage (GTDB taxonomy): Bacteria > Actinomycetota > Thermoleophilia > Gaiellales > Gaiellaceae > PALSA-600. Next base: position 44,164 of record CAVQRE010000010.1, on the reverse strand, counting down.
GTTCAAGCTCGTCGACGAGACCTCGCGGGCTGGCTGGCAGAGCGGCCTGTTCTACGCGGGCTTCGTGCCGAAGCTCTCGGCTGGCGCCGTGCAGAGCGAGATCGAGCGTGACGACGGCCAGTGCCCGACCGGCCGACCTTCCTACTGGGCGCCGTTCGACGTCTACGGCGGCTCCCTCGCCCTGGATGCCCTGGTCGCCGGCCTCGTCCCGGCCGGGCCTGCGCCGCCCCTCATCACCGGACCTTGACGACCGAACAGGTGTTCGCTAGCATGGCGAACACATGTTCGTTCGGATCTTCCTCATCGTCGGCATCACCGTCCTCGTCTGGAGTGCGGTCGCGCGGTCGACCCAGGCACATGGTGCGAAACAGGTCGTGACCGTCCGGCCCACCGACACGCTCTGGGCGATCGCGGCCCGGCACTACGGCGGCGATGTCCGGACCGCGATCTGGCGTATCGAGCAGGCGAATCACCTGCCCGGCGCCGGCGTCAGCGCCGGGCAACGCCTCGTGCTGCCCTAGCGGTTCCTCGAGCTGCCGTCGGGCAGTGCCGACGCCGACGGCGCTGCTTCGGGAGAATCGACCGCGCGTGGACCTCGACATCGTCTTTCTCGGCACGTCAGGCAGCGCACCGACGGCGTCGCGGGCGCCGACGGCCGTGCTGGTGCGCCGGGGCGGCGACAGGCTCCTCTTCGACTGCGCGGAGGGAACGCAGCGGCAGCTCATGCGATCGGTCGTCGGTCTGCCCGATCTCGAACAGATCTACGTCACGCATTTCCATGCCGACCACTACCTCGGGCTGCCGGGGATGCTGAAGACGTTCGCGCTGCGCCAGCGCGAGCTGCCGCTGACCCTCTACGGGCCGCCCGGCCTGGTCGAGCTGTACGGCTCGCTGGGCAGAGTGTTCGGCCGGCTGACCTATCCCGTCGAGACGATCGAGGTACGAGCGGGCGAAGCGCTCGAGCGTGACGGGTACCGGATCCTCGTCTTTCCGGTCCATCACGGCGTGTCGGCGGTCGGTTACGCGGTGGTCGAGGATCCGCGGCCGGGGCGCTTCGACCCCGACGCTGCCGACGCGCTGGGCGTGCCGAACGGACCGGAGCGGGGGGCGCTGCAGCGCGGTGAGTCGATCACGCTCGACGACGGACGCGTGCTGACTCCGGATGCCGTGCTCGGCGATGCGCGGCGCGGACGGCGGATCGTTCTGCCCGGCGACACCGCCCCGGCGGAGGCCGTCCGGGTGCTCGCCGAAGGTGCCGACGTCCTCGTGCACGAGGCGACCTTCGGCGAGGAGGAGCGGGGCCGCGCCGCAGAGACGTCGCACTCGACGGCGCTGCAGGCCGCCGAGATCGCACGGGACGCCGGTGTCCGAATGCTTGCTCTCACCCATCTCTCGACCCGGTATTTCGGCCCGGAGCTCGCGCGTGAGGCGCAGGCGGTGTTCGCCGAGACGGTCGTGCCGCGCGACTTCGACGTTATCGAGGTGCCGTTTCCCGAGCGAGGCCCGCCGCGCCTGGTCAAGCGCGGCGCGCGACCGCCTCGCGGCGAGCGCGAAAAGTCTTCAGAGTTGCCAGACGCCGCCGCGTAGAACGGGCGTCTCCGATCCATCGGCGTCGAGGCCGGTGACGGTGACGTCGTCTCCGCCGATCATGAAGTCGATATGGATCTGGCTGGTGTTGATTCGCTCGCGATCCTCGGAGCCGACCGAGATTGCGTAGGCGTTGCCGAGCGCGAGGTGGCTCGCCGCGTTCTCGTCGAGCAACGTATTGAAGAAGACGGTGTCGGTCTTTGCGATCCGCCCTGCGCCGTCGACGAGCGCCACCTCGCCGAGCCGCGACGCGCCGTCGTCGACGGCGGTCCTTGACCGGAGGGCGCCGGCGTTCGTGCCGTCGATCGAGACTGCGCGACCGCTCTCGAAGCGGATCGCGAGGTCCGTCACGACCGTCCCCTCGACGTCGAGCGGCTTCGTCGCGCTGACGACGCCGTCCACGCGCCCGGGATCGGGCGTCGACCCGACCTCCTCCGTCGGGATGTTGGGCGCATGGACGATGCCGTCGACGGTCTGCATGCCCGGAGTCTCGGAGGAGAAGCGGGATGTCGGCAGGAGCCCGACGGTGAGATCCGTGCCGGGCCCGTCGAAGCGGAGAGCGTCGAAGTGGTGCTCGTCGATCTTGCAGCCGGCGTCGTGCAGCTCCTGGAGCCGCACGCGCCACGCCTCGCACGGGTCCGGCTCGTCGAGTCGCAGGACGTAGATCAGCTTCTCCCAGAGCCGGTCGACCGCCTCGTCGCCTGCGAGCGAAGGAAAGACGGTCTGCGCCCATTCGCGCGCCGCCCACGGCACCACGGTCCAGTTCGTCGTCCGGGCGTTGATCACCTGGAAGTTCTCGCGGTGTGCGGGCAGCGCATCGCGGCCGGCGATCGCCGGATCGAAGCCGTCGAGCAGGCCCGGCGGGATCTGCGGCGTGATCGAGATCCGAACACCGTGATTTTCGCCCAGGGCGAGCAGGCGTTTGCCATACCACGGTGGAACCACACCGAGCGTTGCAGGGTCGGCGTGCTCGAGCCGCGCGCGCTTGACGTAGGGATCGAAGTACCACGGGTCGACGAAGAGCGCGCCGCGCTCGTACGCCGCGAGTGCAACCGCTTCGACGAGCGGAGCCGCGCTCGGCTCGGCGACGACCCAGACGATCTGCCCTGGCTGAACGTTGGCACCGACCTCGACGATGAGGCGCGCATAGCGGGAGAGGAGCTCGCGGTCCACCGGTCACGGCGAGGGTACGGGTTCCGTCCATCCGGCGAAGCAGGTACCGTGCGCCGGGCAACACCCCTTTAACCCGGTCCAGAGAGGCCGGAAAGGAGTCGAATGTCGCACCCTGCCGTCGGACCGGTAGCGCATGTCCTGCTCGACGACGAGGCGATCCGTCGAACGTTGACGCGAATAGCGCACGAGATCATCGAGCGAAACGATGATCTCGAGACTGTCGCGCTCGTCGGCATCCAGACGCGCGGCGTCCCTCTGGCACAGCGGCTCCGACATCTCATCGCAGAGCGCGCGGATGTCGACCTTCCGCTCGGTCGGCTCGACGTGACCTTCCACCGCGACGACGTCCATGTTCGGGCCGGTCGCGCACCGCGTCGCGCGCAGCCGATCGTGCGCGACACGAAGCTCGACTTCGATCTCGAAGGGAAGACCGTCGTTCTGGTCGACGACGTGCTCTACACGGGCCGGACGATTCGCGCTGCGATCGACGCGCTGTTCGAGTTCGGTCGCCCTGAACGAGTGCAGCTCGCCGTTCTGGCCGATCGCGGCCACCGCGAGCTTCCGATTCGCCCCGACTACGTCGGCAAGAACCTGCCGACGGGGAGCGCGGAGCGGATCCAGGTCGAACTCGTCGAGGTCGACGAAGTCGACCGCGTCCTGCTGATCCCGGCCGAGGAGGCGACGAGATGACCGACCTACGCCTGGTCGGCGGCCAGCTGCTGCCGCCGGCGACCCGCGAGCGACGGCACCTGCTCTCGGTGTCCGACCTCACCCGGGAGGACGTCGAGCGGATCCTGTCGGCAGCACGCTCGTTTGCCGAATCGCAGGAGCGCGAGACGAAGAAGCTGCCGACCTTGCGCGGTCGCGTCGTCCTGAACGTCTTCTACGAGTCGTCGACGCGCACCTCGTCCTCGTTCGAGCTGGCTGCGAAGCGCCTGTCGGCCGACACGGTGACGCTGCGCGCGTCGGGCTCGTCCGTCGACAAAGGCGAGTCGCTCAAGGACACCGCGCTCACACTCTCGGCCTACGACCCCGACGTGATCGTCCTGCGCCACCCCGAGGCGGGTGCCGCCGACCTGGTCGCGCGCTTCACCAACGCACGCGTCGTCAACGCTGGCGATGGAAAGCACCAGCATCCGACGCAGGCGCTTCTCGACCTGTACACGCTGCGCAGCGCGTTCGGCCGGCTGGACGGCCTCCAGGTTGCGATCGTGGGCGACGTCGCACACTCGCGGGTAGCGCGCTCGCTCGTCCAGGCGCTCAATCTGGTCGGCTCGCAGGCGATTCTGGTCGGGCCGCCTGCGCTTCTGCCGCAGGGAATCGCACCGGTCTCGCACGACATCGAGGCGATCGCCGACGTCGACGTCGTGTACGTGCTCCGGATGCAGCGCGAGCGAATGCTCGAGGGCGCGAACTTCGTGCCGTCGCTGCAGGAGTACAGCCGGCGCTATGGCATCACCGCCGCACGGGTGAGGCCCGGGCAGATCGTCATGCATCCGGGTCCGATAAACCGGGGTGTCGAGCTCGACGGCGATGTCGCCGACTCGGACGCGTCGCTCGTGCTCGAGCAGGTGCGGGCCGGACTGGTCGTGCGCATGGCGATCCTCTACGACCTCCTCACCGCAGGCCCGGTTGCGGTCGAGGCGACCGTGGAGACGGCGTGACCATCCTCGCCGGCCCGCTCGGGGCCGACGACCTCGTCGTCCGCGGGGCCCGCGTGCTCGACCCCGTCGAAGGCATCGACACGACCGTCGACGTGCGGATCGACCAGGGTGTGATCGCGCAGCTCGGGACGGAGCTCGACGTCAACGGGCACCGTGTCGTCGACGGCGACGGGCTCGTGCTCGCGCCCGCGTTCATCGACCCACACGTTCACCTGAGAACCCCCGGTCGCGAGGATGAGGAGACGATCGAGAGCGGCACCCGCGCCGCAGCAGCGGGCGGTTTCTGCGCCATTCTCGCGGTTCCGAACACCGATCCGCCCGTCGACGACCCGGCGCTTCTGCGTGGATTGCGCAGACGTGCGGAGGCCGAGGCACACGTGCCCGTCGGGTTCCTCGCCGCGCTCACGAAGGGCCAGGCCGGGGCCGAGCTGGCCGAGCTGGGGGCGCTCGCCGATGCCGGAGCGGCGGGCTTCACCGACGACGGGCATCCGGTCGCGGCTGCCGGCGTGATGCGCCGCGCACTCCAGTACAACGCCGTCACAGGGCGGCCGATCGCCGTCCACTGCGAGGAGGCCACGCTCACGGGAGGCGCGCACGCCCATGCGGGTGACGTCGCCGGCGAGCTCGGTATCGACGGCTGGCCGGCGCTCGGTGAGAGCTTGATGGTCGGTCGCGACGTCGACCTGGCGCGCGAGACCGGGCAGCCGGTGCACCTGATGCATCTCTCCGCACTCGAGTCGGTGGAGCATCTCCGCCGGGCGCGGGCGATGGGAGTTTCCGTCACCGCGGAGGTGACGCCTCATCATCTGTGCCTCACGGACGAGGCGATCAGGTCGCTCGACCCGAACTTCAAGATGAACCCGCCGCTACGGACCGACGAGCACAGGACAGCGCTGATCGAGGCGCTCCGCGACGGGGCGATCGGCGCGGTCGCGACCGATCACGCACCGCATGCAGCCGAGGAGAAGGACGTGCCGTTCGAGTCCGCACCGTTCGGCGTCATCGGCCTCGAGACCGCGTTCGGCGCACTGCACACGTATCTGGTCGAGCCAGGCGTGCTTCGCCTCGAGACGGTTCTCGAGCGGATGTCGGCCGGGCCGGCCGCGATCTTCGGCCTCGAACGGCCCCGGATCGCCGTCGGAGCGCACGCGAACCTGGTCCTGCTCGATCTCCGCGCGAGCTGGCGTGTCCACGCCGCGAAGCTCCGATCGCGTTCGACGAATTCGTGGCTGCTCGACGAGCGGCTCATCGGGCGCGTTCGCATGACGATCGCCGCCGGCCGTGTGGTGCACGAAGGATGAAACGAGGCGCACTCCTCCTCGAAGACGGGAGCGTGTTTGCCGGCGAATCGGTCGGAGCGCCTGGATGCGCGTTCGGCGAGGCCGTGTTCACGACGTCGATGAGTGGCTACCAGGAGGTCGCAACCGATCCGAGCTTCGAGGCACAGATCGTGTGCTTCACGGCGCCGATGGTGGGCAACTACGGCACGGACCCCGGGAGGTGCGAGTCACAACGGGCGCACGCACGCGGTGTCGTCATGCGCGAGGCGCGCGGACCGGGGTGGCTCGAGTGGCTCCGCGAGCACGGCGTCGTGGCGCTGACCGGCGTCGACACGCGAACGCTCGTCCTGCACCTGCGCGAGCGCGGAGCAATGCGCGCCGCAGTCGCGGTGGGAGACGTCGACGGGAACGAACTGCTGAACGAGGTTCGTGCCGCAGCCCGAGATGTCGGGAACGGCGCTTGCGCGTGACGTCTCGACGCGCGACCCGTACACCTACACCGTTCGAGGGCGTGCGCGTGTCGCCGTGGTCGACTACGGGTGCAAGCGGTCGATCATCCGCCGGCTCGCAGCTGCAGGCGCAGCGGTCGACGTCTTCCCGCACGACGTCGATGCAGACACCGTCGCGGGTTACGACGGTGTGCTGCTCTCCCCGGGGCCTGGCGATCCGGCGCCGCTCGACGCGGAGACCGCGATGGTGGGCGAGCTGCTCGGACGCACCGACGTCCTCGGCGTCTGCCTCGGTCACCAGCTGATCGCACGCGCAGTCGGACGGGCGACGTACAAGCTGCCGTTCGGTCACCGCGGTGCGAATCATCCGGTGCTCGAGCACCGATCGCGTCGCGTCCTGGTGACGTCGCAGAACCACGGGTTCGCCGTCGCCGCCGGCGACGAGGACGGTGTCACACATGCCTCGCTCTACGACGGGACCGTTGAGGGGCTCGTGTTGCCGGGGCTGCGAGCACGCTCGACGCAGTTCCATCCCGAGGCGTCACCAGGCCCGCACGACGCGCAGCTTCTGCTCGAGGGGTGGGTGACCGGGCTTGCCGCGTAGAACCGATCTCGATTCGATCTGTCTGATCGGCTCGGGCCCGATCGTGATCGGGCAGGCAGCCGAATTCGACTACGCGGGCTGCCAGGCCCTGAAGGTGCTGCGTGAGGAGGGTTTTCGCACGATCGTCGTCAACTCGAACCCGGCGACGATCATGACCGACCCTGGGTTCGCCGACCGCACCTACCTCGAGCCGCTCGACGTCGAGGGTGTGAGCGCCGTGCTGCGGCGTGAGCGGCCGGATGCCCTGCTACCGACGATGGGCGGGCAGATCGCATTGAACCTGGCGCGGGCCTTGCACGAGGACGGCGTGCTCGACGAGCTCGGCATCGAGCTGATCGGCGCCGACGTCGACGTGATCTCGCGCGCGGAGGATCGCGAGCTCTTCAAGGCGTGTGTCGAGCGGGCGGGTCTGCGGGTGCCGCGCTCGCGGATCGTCACGACGCTCGACGACCTCGCCGGGCTCGGAACGCCTGCGGTCGTTCGGCCCGCATTCACGCTCGGCGGGCACGGGAGCGGTTTTGCGGAAACGCCCGAGCAGCTGCGCCGACAGGTCGAACGCGGGCTCAGCGAGTCGCCGATCTCCCAGGTGCTCGTCGAGGAGTCGGTGCGCGGATGGGACGAATTCGAGCTCGAAGTCGTACGAGATCACGCGGACAACGTCGTCATCGTCTGTTCGATCGAGAACCTCGATCCGATGGGTGTGCACACAGGCGACTCGATCACGGTTGCGCCGCAGATGACGCTTTCCGATGAGGCCTACCAGGAGCTCAGGGACGCCGCGATCGCGGTCGTCCGTGCGGTCGGGGTCGACACCGGCGGTTCGAACATCCAGTTCGCGCGCGACCGCGTCACGGGAGAGGTGCGCGTGATCGAGATGAACCCGCGTGTCTCACGGTCGTCGGCGCTCGCGTCCAAGGCGACGGGGTACCCGATCGCAAAGGTCGCCGCGAAGCTGGCTGTCGGCTACACGCTGGACGAGATCCCGAACGATCTCACCGGCACCACACCTGCCAGCTTCGAGCCGGCGCTGGATTACGTCGTGGTCAAGATTCCGCGTTTTGCCTTCGAGAAGTTCCCCGGTGCGGACCGGACGCTCGGTACGCAGATGAAGGCGGTCGGCGAGACGATGGGCATCGGCCGGACGTTCATCGAGGCGTTCGTGAAGGCAAAGCGTGGTCTCGAAGGGCCGTTCGAGTGGGCGCCGGAGAACCTCCACGCCTGGTTCGAACGCGAGCTCGCGGGCGCCGACGCCGAGGAGGCCCGCCAGCGTGCGGAGCGCCCGGTGTACCGCCGCATCGACTCGTGTGCGGGCGAGGTGGCGGCTGCGTCGAACTACTACTACTCGACGTGGGGCGAACGCGACGAGGCGCCGCCGCAGGGGTCGGCGAAGCGCGTAGTGATACTCGGCTCGGGCCCGAATCGGATCGGGCAGGGCATCGAGTTCGACTACTGCTGCGTGCACGCCGTGCAGACGTTCCGCGAGCTCGGGTACGAGGCCGTGATGGTGAACTGCAACCCAGAGACGGTCTCGACCGACTACGACACGTCCGACCGTCTGTACTTCGAGCCGCTCGACGTCGAGGCGGTGCTCGCCGTCTGCGAGCGCGAGCAGCCCGATGGCGTCGTCATCCAGTTCGGCGGGCAGACGCCGCTGAAGCTCGCGCGCGCGATCGAGTCTGCCGGTCACCGAATCCTCGGAACACCGTTCGACGCGGTCGACCTCGCCGAGGATCGGGAGCGGTTCGGCCGACTGCTCGCGGGCCTGGACATCGCGTGCCCGGAGTGGGGGATCGCACGCTCGCCCGACGAGGCGGTCACGACCGCCGAGCGGATCGGCTACCCGGTCCTCGTCCGTCCGTCGTACGTGCTCGGGGGTCGGGCGATGCGCATCTGCAATGGACCGGAAGAGGTGGCAGAGGCATTCAGGGGCGTCCACGGGCCGACGCTCGTCGATCGGTTCCTCGACCGCGCGATCGAACTCGACATCGATGCGCTCTGCGACGGCTCGGAGGCGTACATCGCCGCCGTGATGCAGCACGTCGAGGAGGCAGGCGTCCACTCGGGTGATTCGGCGTGCGTCCTGCCGCCGCAGTCGATCGATGCTGCAACACTGGCCGAGATCGGCGACGTCGTGCGGCGGCTGGGGCCCGCGCTCGGCGTCGTGGGCCTCCTGAACGTGCAGATGGCCGTCGTGGGACGCGACCTCTATGTGCTCGAGGTAAATCCGCGAGCTTCCCGCACCGTCCCGTTCGCGTCGAAGGCGATCGGGATCAACCTCGTCGCCGCTGCCTGCCGGCTGGCCGCGGGTGCGCGGATCACCGAGCTCGGGCTCCCTCCCGAACAGGCGCCGAGGCAGGTGAGTGTCAAGGCTGCCGTACTGCCGTTCGCGCGCTTCCCCGGCGCCGACCCCGTGCTCGGCCCCGAAATGCGCTCGACGGGCGAGGTGATGGTCAGCGCCTCCGACCTCGCCACGGCACTCGCAAAGGCCGAGCGCGCCGCCGGCCGGCCGCTGCCGGTGAAGGGATCGGTGTTCCTCTCCGTACGCGACGACGACAAGGCCGCACTGCCACTGGTTGCACGGTCGTTCGCAGCACTCGGCTTCCGGCTGCACGCGACGGCGGGAACGGCCGCGGCGCTTCGCTCCGCAGGGCTGGAGGTGGTCGACGTGCGCAAGGTGAGCGAGCCGGGTGACGCCCCGACCGTCGTCGACCTGATCCGTCGGGGGCGCTGCGATCTCGTGGTGAACACACCGGGCGGAGGCGCCGAACCGCGTTCGGACGGATACCTGATCAGGGAGGCGGCGCTCGTTGCACGCGTCCCCTGCATCACGACGATCGCTGCCGCGACTGCAGCGACACGCGCCATCGCAGACGCCCGGGTTGACACGATGCTGTCACTGCAGGAGCGGATCGATGTCGAGGCCGACGCGCGCGCTGCGTAAGGTCACCGCCGTCGAGGCGGTCGGCCCGTACGCACTCCTTCGTGTTGAGCGCGGCGGCGCCGACCCAGGCTCGCCCGGGCAGTTCTTCATGCTGGAAGCGCCGGGAAGGCCGTTGCCGCGGCCGATGTCGCTGTGCCTGGCGCCGAAAGCCGAGCTCTGGTTCCTGCTCGATCCGGTCGGCGCCGGCACCCAAGCGCTTGCGCGGCTCGAGCCCGGCGACGAACTGCACGTGTTCGGTCCGCTCGGCAACGGATTCCGGTTGGACGTGCGCCGCCCGCTGCTCGTCGGTGGTGGCATCGGCATCGCGCCGCTGCCGTACCTCGCGGAGGCACTCGACCGCCCGCCGGCGGTACTCGGGTTTCGCACGGAGCACCATGCCGAGGCGGCCGTACTGCTGCCGAGCGCAGACGTGGTCGTCGACCCCGTCCTCGTCACCGAGCTGATCCCGCCCGATCGCGACGTGCTCGCCTGTGGGCCGGAGCCGATGCTCGAGGCGGTCCGTGAGCTTGCTCCGCTGGCACAGCTCGCCTGGGAGGCGCCGATGGCCTGCGGCTACGGCGCGTGCCACGGCTGCGTGGTCGAGATCGGCGGCGAGCTCAAGCGGCTCTGCGTGGAGGGGCCTGTCTTGGAAGGTGCCTCACGATGAGCGTGGTGCCGGACGACATCGGGAGGCACCTTCCGTGCTCCTGAACGCCAGCGGGTGCCTGGACGCTCTGGTCGCCTCCGAGGTGGCCGGGAATCTCGACGCGTTCGTGACCAAGACGGTGACGCCCGAGCCCCGCCAGGGCAACGCGCCGCCGCGGATCGCCGAGACCGATGCCGGCATGCTGAACGCGATCGGGCTCGCCAACCCCGGGCGGGACGCGTTCGTCGCACGGGTGCTGCCGAGGCTCCGGCAGGAGCTGTCGATTCCGATCTGGGTCTCGGTGGGAGGGTTTTCGAGCGACGACTACGCCGCCACGTGCTCGCAGCTGCCGGTCGAGGACGTCGCCGCCGCCGAGCTCAACCTGTCGTGCCCGAACGTCGACGAGGCCCCGCAGACGGCTGCGGAGATCGTGGCGGCGTGCCGGGCGGCGACATCGCTCCCGCTCTACGCCAAGCTTTCACCCCACGCCTGGGATGTGGGTGAGGTGGTGCGTGCGGTCGAGGCGGCCGGTGCGGACGGGATCAGCCTAGTCAACACGCTGCGCGGCCTGGCGCTCGACGCACGGCTTGCGCCGGTACTCGCGCGCGGCATCGGCGGGTACTCGGGTGCGGCTCTTCGCCCAGTGGCACTCGCTGCCGTGTACGCGGCCCGTCGCGCAACGACGCTCCCGATCGTCGGCATGGGCGGTGTCTCGAGCGGGCGTGATGCGCTCGAGCTGATCGCGTGCGGCGCGACGCACGTCGCACTCGGCACCGTGCTGTTCGCCGATCCGGACGCGCCGCAGCGCGTGCGAAACGAGCTCGATGACGCCGTGCACGACGCCGGCTACGCGATTGTCGGCGATGCATTTTGTGCCGCACATGCAGTTGTTGTCAGTTCCGCCAACTGAGATCGACGGCCAGGTGTTGCACGCGCGCCACAGGTTGGTAGGATGCTGGCCTTCCATGGCGCCCCCCCAGGCACAGGTTCAAGCTCCCGTCCGCTCGCTCGATCAGCGGATGGAAGCACTCAAGCGCGCAAACGATATTCGTGTGAAGCGCGCTCAGTTGAAGAAGGACCTGAAGTCCGGGGCGGTATCGATTGAACAGATCCTCGGCAACCCGCCGGAGTTCGTGTCGACCGCGAAGGTGTTCGACATGTTGGTCGCGGTACCGAAGTTCGGCCGCGTGAAAGCGGCGCGCCTGCTCAACCAGTGCCGCATCAGCCAGTCGAAGACGGTCGGCGGGCTCTCCGATCGCCAGCGCCACGAGCTGATTGCCCTCTTCAACGGGCGCTAACGGCGTCAGGCCGGTCTTCGTCGTGACCGGCCCGTCGGGCGCCGGCAAGGGAACGCTGATCAAGCTCGTGCTGCCCCGTTTTCCGGCTCTGGCACTGGCCGTGTCGGCCACCACGCGGATGCGGCGGCCGGGCGAAAAGGACGGCGTCGACTACTGGTTCCTCGACCGTGACGAGTTCGATCGCCGGGTGGCCAAGGGTGAGTTCCTCGAGTGGGTGGACTACGTCGGAAACCGCTACGGAACGCTGCAATCGGAGATCGACCGGTTGCGCGAGAACGGAAAGGCTCCGATGCTCGAGCTCGAGACCGACGGCGCGCTGCGTGTCGCCGAGCGGGTCGCGCGAACGGTGACGATCTTCGTCACCGCACCGGTTCATGAACTGGAGCGACGGTTGCGCGAGCGGGCGACGGAGAGCTCGGGTGAGATCGGTGAGCGAATCACGACCGCACGCCGCCAGCTGGAGCTACAACCGCTCTTCGACCACGTCGTCACGAATGTCGATCGAGATCAGGCGGCAGACGAGCTCGCAGAGGTCATCTCGCCATTTCTCTCCGATGCCGCTACTATGGCGCGGCCATGATTCACCCCCGCATCGACGAACTGATGAGCCAGGTCGACTCGCGCTATGCGTTGGTGATCGTCGCGGCGAAGCGCGCGCGGCAGATCAACAACTACCACCATCAGCTCGGCGAGGGCACGTTCGACGAGTTCGCCCCGCCACTGATCGAGTCGCGGTCGAAGAACTACTTGACGATGTCGCTCGAGGAAATTGCCGAGGGCAAAATCGTCTACTCGTACACCAAGTAGCGCCTCTTCCGGGCACAATTCCGTCGTGCCGAAGATCCTGCTCGGCGTGACCGGCGGCATCGCCGCCTACAAGGCGTGCGAACTCACGCGCCTGCTCGTCAAGGCGGGGCACGACGTGATCCCGCTCGTGACACCCGGAGCGCAGCGCTTCGTTTCGGAGGAGACGTTCCTCGCGCTTGCGCGGCGCCCGGCGTCGGGTGACCCCTACCCGCACCTGGCGCGCGCCGACCTGCTCGTTGTCGCACCTTGCACCGCGAACACACTCGCCAAGCTTGCACAGGGGCTCGCAGACAACGTGCTCACGGAGGCGTCGCTCGCGCACCGCGGCCCCGTGCTCGTAGCCCCGGCGATGAACCCGCGGATGTGGGCCCACCCCGCGACGCGCGCGAATGTCGAAGCGCTCGCCCGTCGGGGCGTCCAGTTCGTCGGCCCGGACGAAGGCGAGTTGGCGGAAGGCGAGTGGGGAATCGGGCGCCTCGCCGAGCCGGAGGAGATCGCGGCGCGCATCGAGCAGTTGCTCGCCCCGGGATCGCTTGCGGGAAAGCGAGTGCTCGTCACTGCGGGCGGTACGCGAGAGCCCCTCGACAGCGTTCGTTTTCTCGGCAACCGGTCGTCGGGACGCATGGGTGTAGCGCTGGCGGAGGAGGCCCGCCGCAGAGGTGCGGACGTGATCCTCCTCGCCGCGAATCTTCAGGTCGATGCGCCGTACGGGGTCGAGACGATTCCGACGCCGACCGCCGATGCCATGCTCGATGTCGCGTCGGCGCTGGCAGATGTCGACGTCGCCCTGCTGGCCGCCGCGGTCGCCGATTACAAGCCTGCCGAAGCACTCGCCGCGAAGCGGCCCAAGGATCGGGAAACCTGGACGATCGAGCTCGCTCCGACCGAAGACGTGGCGAGGATGCTCGCGGCCCGCAAGCGGGCAGGCCAGGTTCTCGTCGTCTTCGGCGCCGAGCACGGAGACGAAGGCCTCGAACGGAAGCGGGCGATGCTCGAGACGAAGAACGCCGACCTGGTCGTCTTCAACGACGTCGGTCGTTCCGACATCGGCTTCGACTCGCGTGAGAACGAGGTCGTCCTGGTGGGGCGTGACGGTGAGCGCACCGTGCCGAAGGCCCCGAAGCCCGAAATCGCGCGTGCGATCCTCGACGCCGTCGAGGAACTGTTGAGCTCGTGAGCGACGCCTACGAGCTCTTTCGTGAGGGTCAGAAGCGGCTACGGGGCGGTATGCCGGCGCAGGCGACGGTGCCGCTCGAGAAGGCGAAGCGGCTCGAACCGGAGAAGGCATCGATTCGCGAGGCACTCGGAATCGCCTACTTCCGCCTTGCGCGCTGGGAGGATGCGGAGCGTGAGTTTCGTGCGATCGTCGAAGAGCTCGCGCCCACCGACGACTACGCGCACTACGCGCTCGGCCGGGCGCTCGAGAAGCAAGGCAGAGCGGCCGAGGCGAACGGGCACTTCAAGCTCGCGAGCTCGATGAAGCCCGGCTCCGAGCAATACGCCGCCCGCATTCGCGACCTGGATTGAGACGTAGGCTCGACGGAGTCTCTGCAGGAGCGCAGGTGCCGGCTTGGCCGGCGCCGGAGCGGGCTTTGCTGAGACGTAGGCTCGACGGAGTCTCTGCAGGAGCGCAGGTGCCGGCTTGGCCGGCGCCGGAGCGGGCTTGAAGGCCGTCGTCCAGCGGGTCGCGCGGGCGCGGGCGAGCCCGGGTGGGTCGATCGGGCGTGGGCTCGTCGTCCTGCTCGGGATCGCCGCCGACGACGACGAACCGGCTGCCCAACGCCTGGCAGCGAAGATCGCGCGCCTTCGCATCTTCCCCGACGACGAGGGGAAGTTCGACCGGTCGCTGCTCGACGTGGGCGGCGAGGCGTTGGTGGTCAGCCAGTTCACGCTGATCGCCGATACGGCGAAGGGAAATCGGCCGAGCTTCACGGGCGCTGCACGGCCCGAGACGGCCGAGCCACTCTACGACGCGTTCTGCGCCGAGCTGCGCACCCTCGGCGTCCAGGTCGCGACCGGGGTGTTCGGGACTCGGATGCAGGTCGAGCTCGTGAACGACGGGCCCGTCACGATCGTCCTCGACACCTGAGCCCGGCGCAGCCTGGCGTATCACGGGGCGATCGGTCGGCCTCTTCTCGGTGTGAGGTCGAGAGAGAGGAGACTGCGGTGAGAATTCACACATCACTCGTCGCGACGGCGGTGGCCGTCGTGCTCGCGGTTCCGGGCGTGGCCGGCGCGGTGACGACGAATCACCACTACGTCCCGACGGTCGTCGTGTCGTCGGTCTATCCCGGCACGAGCTCCGTTTCGGGCAACTGCACGCTGACCATGATCGAGGGTCACCCCTGGAGCTACCGCTGTCCCGGCAGCACGGTGAGGCAGGCGAGCCCGGGAAAGTGCACGCTGACCGTGGCGGTCGGCTATCTCTGGACGTACAGCTGCCCGAGCGACTCGACGGGCTCGGTGGTCCAGGGCGCCTTCAGAGGGGCCATCCCGAGAAGCTGCACGGCGATCGTGGAGTCCGGCTACCTCTGGATCTACAGCTGTCCGCGTACCGCGTTCGGCGGTACGAGCGCCACAGCGCACGCCGCGACGGGGAAGGCGGGCTCGGTGGCAGTCACTCGCGGCCGCTGCGAGCCGCCTCTGACCGATCGCTACCTCTCAGGGCAGCACTGCGTCCTGTGAGCCGGCAACACGGTGCCAGGCACTCGGGTGCCTGGCACCGCCGTGCCCGGCGGTTCGGCGCTCGAGGGATTCGGCCTGGAAACAGCCGGTCTCTGCTACCTTTTTGACACCACATTTCGAGCGTTTTCGGGATGGGCGCGCGGCGCCCATTTTTTGTAGATGCGGTTCGCTGATGGGGGTTTTCGTGGATGGCAATTGCTCAGCAGGAACGGGAACGAATGCTCCGGCGCGACGTTGCGCGCCTGGTCGAGCCTGCCCTGCCCGGCACGGAGGTGCTGGCAGTCGAGCTGACCGGCAAGGAGCGCTTCTGCGTCTTCGTCGATCACCCGGCCGGTGTTGACCACGCTCTCTGCGAGCGCGTCACGCATCTTCTTCGCTCCTATCTCGACGAGTACTCGGTCGAGGTGTCGTCGCCCGGCTTCGATCGGCCGCTGCGGACGCGCTCGCACTTCGAGCGCGCTCTCGGGCGCAAGGTTCGCGTGAAGACGCGGACGGGTCGCGCGCGGGGTGAAGTGCTGAACGCCGCGGCAGGTGGGGTGCAGATCCGAAACGGCGCCGGAACGGTGGACATACCGTACGACGAGATCGTGCGGGCCAATCTGATCGACGAAGGGACAGTGGGATGAGCCAGGAGATTGTTGAAGCGGTCCGCGAGATCGAGCGCGAGAAGGGAATCGAGAGCGGCACGTTGGTTGCGGCGCTCGAGGACGCGCTCCTTGCCGCGTACAAGAAGACACCGGGCGCATCGCGGCACGCGACAGTCGAGCTCGACGATCGGGGCGACTTCCGCGTCTTTTCGATCGATCTGCCCGAGGACATCGAGGAGCGTCTCCTCGACGAGGCGCGCGAGCGGACGATCGAGGAGCTCGAGCGGCTCGAAGAGGAGACGGGCGAGAAGAACCACACCCTCCTTTCCGACGACGATCTCGAGATCGACTGGTCCGACGTTCCCGAGCATCTGATCGACCGGGAGGACGTGACCCCGGACAACTTCGGCCGCATCGCGGCGCAGACCGCGAAGCAGGTGATCCTGCAGCGCATCCGCGAAGCCGAGCGCGAGATGATGTACGACGAGTACATCGATCGGGTCGGCGAGGTGGTGACCGGGATCGTCCAGCAGACGGGCGACCGGCGGAACATCCTCGTCGATCTCGGCAAGGTGGAAGCGCTCCTGCCGGGCCCCGAACAGGTCGACGGCGAGCGCTACGAGCAGGGCTCCCGCATCAAGGCGGTGATCCGTGAGGTTCGGACGGGCACCAAGGGCCCGCAGGTGATCCTGTCGCGGCGCGATCCCGAGCTGATCAAGACCCTGTTCGAGCTCGAGGTGCCGGAGATCGCCGATGGCCTCGTCGAGATCCGCGGGGTCGCCCGCGAGCCGGGCTACCGGTCGAAGATCGCGGTCGAGTCGCACACACAGGGCGTCGACCCGGTCGGGGCGTGCGTCGGCCCGCGCGGTTCGCGCGTACGCATGGTGGTCTCGGAGCTCAGGGGCGAGAAGATCGACATCATCCCGTGGAATCCCGAGCCGGCTCGCTTCGTGGCCAAGGCACTGTCGCCCGCGCGCGTCCGCGAGGTCTACCTCGACGACGCCGGCAAGGAGGCGACGGTCGTCGTTCCGGACGACCAGCTCGCACTCGCAATCGGCAAGGAGGGCATGAACGCCCGCCTCGCCGCCCGCCTGACGGGCTGGAAGATCGACATCACCTCCGACAGCGAGTTCGCGCAGCAGGAGGCGGACGCCGCGTTCGGGGGCGAGGGTGGTGACGGTGAAGACTCGTCTGGTCGCTGCGCCGCCGTGCTCTCGAACGGCAAGCGCTGCCCGAACACGGCGCTCCCGGGGTCACGCTACTGCGGCGTCCCGGCGCACCAGGAGCTCGCCCTGCACGAGCCGGACGAGGAGGACAACCCGATCGTCGCGGAGGCGGAGCCCGAGCTCGAGGCGCTCGCGGACACGGCCGAGCCGGAGGCGGTCACCGAGGACGCCGGGGAGTTCGGAAGCGCACCGGCGGAGACATTCCCGGCGGGCCCCGGCGACGCGCCGGTGGCGGGAGAGGACCAGACGCTCGAATCCGGAGCCCATCAGACCGAGCACCGCTACGTCGAGGACGACCCGAACGACGGGATCCCGATCGAGACAGCGGTTCAGGAGGAGTCGCAATAGCGCCGGCGGTCCCGATCCGAACCTGCGCCGGCTGCGGCCGCAAGGCGCCGCAGCGCGAGTTTCAGCGTTTCCACGCGCAGGGACGCGAGCTCACGCCCGGAGCGGGGCCCGGACGCGGCACATACACGTGCCGGCGACTCCTCTGTTTCGAGCGCGCCGCGTCGCGCCGAGCGTTCAACCGCATCCTGCGGCGCTCCGTCAGCGTCGACCCTTCCCTGTCCCGCCTCTACACTTGATCCCCGATGGCCAACGGCAAACCAAATAGACCGATCAGACCGCGCGGCGGTGGACCGCGCGGACGGCGCCGCGTCGTCATCGACCAGGGTGGGAACCGTCCCGGCCAGGGCCAGCGCCAGCGTCCCGGCGACCGTCCCGCCGAGCGCGGGCCGAGGCAGCCGCGCGAGGTCGTCCAGCCGACCGGTCCGGCGACCGTCGAATCGGGGGTCACCCTGCGCGACTTCTCGCAGGCGCTCGGCGTCGCGATGCCTCAGATCATCAAGCTCCTGATGAACCTCGGGACGATGAAGACCGCGACGCAGTCATTGACGGACGACGAGGTCGAACTGATCGCCGCGGAGCTCAAGCGCGAGGTGACGATCAAGCACGCCGACGACGACGACGTCGAGCCGGAGACGTTCGACGACGCCGACGACGTGCTGCGTGAGCGCCCTCCCGTCGTCACGATCATGGGTCATGTCGACCACGGCAAGACCACGCTGCTCGACGCGATCCGCAAGACGACCGTCGTCGAGACCGAGGCGGGCGGGATCACGCAGCACATCGGCGCGTATCAGACCGAGATCGACGGCCGGCGCATCACGTTCCTCGACACGCCCGGCCACGAGGCCTTCACCGCGATGCGCGCGCGCGGCGCAAAGGTGACCGATATCGCCGTGCTCGTCGTCGCCGCCGACGACGGAGTGATGCCGCAGACCCGCGAGTCGATCTCGCATGCGCGTGCGGCCGAGGTTCCGATCGTCGTCGCCGTCAACAAGATCGACCTTCCCGATGCGAACCCCGAGCGCGTTCTCAGCGAGCTCGCCCAGGAAGAGGTGCAGGCGGAGGAGTGGGGCGGCACGGTTCAGGTCGCGCGCGTCTCGGCGAAGCAGGGTGAGAACCTCGACGAGCTGCTCGAGAAGATCCTGCTCGTCGCCGATGCCGAGCTCGACCTGCGCGCGAACCCGGCGGCGGAGGCTTCGGGCCCGATCATCGAGTCACGGCTCGACGTCGGCCGCGGCCCGGTCGCCACGATGCTCGTCCAGCGCGGGACGCTGAAGGTGGGCGATGCGATCGTCGCCGGAGATGCCTGGGGAAGGGTCCGCGCCCTCTACGACTATCGCGGCGAGCGGATCCAGGAGGCGAAGCCCGGCGACCCGGTCGAGATACTCGGCTTCGACCGCCCACCGCCCGCCGGTGAGCTCGGGCGCGTCGTGGAGAAGGAGGCACGGGCCCGCGACCTCGCGCAGCAGCGCAGCGAGCGGCTCCGCCGCGAAGCCCGCTCGAAGCAGGCGAGCCGCGGCGTGTCGCTCGACAAGCTCTTCGAGCAGATGCAGGCCGGCGGAGTTCAGGACCTGAACATCGTGCTCAAGGGCGACGTGCAGGGCTCGGTCGAGGCGATCGTCGGCGAGCTCCAGAAGATTCGCCACTCGGAGGTGCAGGTCAACGTCATCCACACCGGGGTCGGCGCGATCACCGAGAACGACGTGAACCTCGCGGCTGCCTCCAACGCGATGGTGATCGGCTTCAACGTGCGCCCGTCGGCAGAAGTGCGCGCCGCCGCCGACAGGCAGGGCATCGAGATCCGCCTCTACCGCGTCATCTACCAGCTGACAGCAGAGATCGAACAGGCGCTCGTCGGCCTTCTGACGCCCGTCGAGACCGAGGCGATCATCGGGGAAGTCGAGGTGCGTGCCCTGTTCCGGGTCTCGCGCCTCGGAACGATCGCAGGCTGCATGGTGACGAGCGGCATCGTCCGCCGCGGCTCCAACATTCGCATCTTCCGCGAAGGAACACGTATTCACGAGACGACCGTCGCCCAGCTCAGGCGCTTCAAAGACGACGCTCGCGAAGTGAGCGAAGGATTCGAGTGCGGAATCCTGCTCGAGGGTTTCAACGACCTGCGTGAGGGCGACGTCTTCGAGGTTTTCGAGACGCGCGAGATCGAGCGTACGTCGCTCGACGAGCCGTCCGGCGGCAGCGCGCCGCAGGACGACGCCGACGAGTCTTGAGCTCGGGCTACGTCGCGATCCTCACCGTCGAGCTCCACTTTCCGGAAGCCGGTTCGCTGAAGGGGAAACGGCACTACGTACGCTCGGCCAAGGACATCCTGCGCCAACGCTTCGGCGCCTCGGTCGCCGAAGCCGATCACCACGAGCTCTGGCAGCGCGCAACACTCACGGTGGCCTGCGCGGCGAGATCGGCGCGCGAGGCAGACGAGCTGGCCGCCGGCGCAGAGCGCTGGCTCGCCTCGGGGGAGCCTGTTCTCGTCCGCTGCGAGAAGCTGCTGGTCTCGCCGGAGGATCAGTGACCCGCTCCGGCGCCGGCCAAGCCGGCACCTTCGCTCCCGTGCCGCCTCCGTCGAGCCTACGGCGATCATGACCCGCTCCGGCGCCGGCCAAGCCGGCACCTTCGCTCCTGGGCCGCCTCCGTCGAGCCTACGGCGATCATGAGCGAGAGGATGAGGCGGGTGAACGAGTCGGTGCGGGCGGTGGTGGCGGACGGGATCGGCGAGCTGAAGGACCCGCGGATCGGGTTCGTCACCGTCACCAGCGTTCGCGTCACCCCCGACCTGCAGGAGGCGACCGTCTTCGTGTCGACCCTCGGCAACGAGCGTAAGCGGCGAGCTGCGCTCGAGGGGCTGGCGTCGGCGCACGGCGTTCTCCAGGCTCGCATCAACCGCGAGCTGAGCCTGCGCCGGACGCCACAGCTGACGTTCGCTTACGATGACACGGTCGAGCGCGGCGTTCGCATGACAAAGCTCATCGACGACCTCGCGGCCGACCTGCCTGACCCCGATGAGCCAGCCGACGACGACAGACAGTGACGTCCGGGCAGTTGCCGCGGCGATCGAAGCGAACGACTCGTTCCTCGTCGTCACACACGAGAATCCCGACGGGGACGCTCTCGGATCGATGCTCGCGATGTCGATCTCGTTGCGTGAGCTCGGCAAGGACGTCGTCATGTACCTCTCGGGCGAGGCTCCTACTCCGGGCGAGTACGGGTTCCTCGACCTGACAGACCTCCGGCGTTTGCTGCCGGACGACCTCGAGGAACGAGTGCTGCTCGCGCTCGACTGCGCCAGCGAGCGGCGCATCGGCCCCGAGACAGAAGCGGTCGAGCGTGCGCGCATGGTCGTGAACGTCGATCACCACCACGACAACTCGCGCTTCGGAGATCTCAACTTGATCGTCGACGACGCTTCCTCGACGGCGGAGATCGTCCGCGACGTGCTCGTGTCGCTGGACGTTCAGCTCTCACCTGACATCGCAGAGGCGCTCTACGTCGCGCTCGTCACCGACACCGGCCGTTTCCAGTACTCGAACACGACGCCAAAGGCGCTCAGGCTCGCCGCCGATCTCGTCGAGGCGGGGGCCGACGTCCACGGCATCTTTCGGCTCGTCTACGAAACGGTGCAATTCGCGAAGCTCAAGCTGCTTGCGCGGGCCCTCGGGCGCGCGCAGTTGTACGAGAACGGCCGCCTCGTCGTCACGTATCTCTTGAAGGAGGACTTCGCGGAGGTCGGGGCCGAGGAGCCGTACTCGGAGGGCATCATCGACTACCTCCGGAGCGTGGAAGGATCCGAGATGGTTGCGCTCATCCGTGAGCCGCCACGTGACGAAGGGCCGGCCCGCCGAGTCTCGCTGCGGTCGAGCCGCGACGAGGTGGATGTCTCCGCAATTGCGCGGGCGGCCAACGGCGGTGGGCACCGTCAGGCAGCCGGGTTCTCGTCCGAGCTCGAGATCCCGGCGATCGTCGCGTTCCTGCGCCGTGAGTTCGCGGCGGTCACGGACTGAACCTTGCCACCACGAGGGCTGCGACCGATCGGGATCGCCCTGGTCGACAAGCCGCCGGGGCCGTCGTCGTTTGCGATCGTGGCGACGTTGCGTCGGCGAACACGCGCCCGCACCGGGCACGCAGGCACATTGGATCCGTTCGCCTCCGGCCTGCTCGTGTTGCTGTCCGGGGCGGCGACCCGGCTCGCGCCGTGCTTCGTCGGTCTCGACAAGCGCTATGAGACCGACATCGACCTGACCGCAACCACGACGACCGGCGACCGGGAGGGTGAGGTCGTCGAGCGCCACACCGCGCCCACCAAGCAGAGGCTCGACGCTGCCGTCGACCAACTGCGCGGTCCGGTCGAGCTGAGGATCCCTGCCGCGTCGGCGGTGAAGATCGGGGGTGAGCGCGCATACCGGCTTGCGCGGCGTGGCGTCGACGTGGAGATGCCGCTGCGGCGGTCGATCGTGCACTCGCTGAGCGTCGAGGCGTTCGACGGAGCAACGGTGCGGCTGTTCCTGCACGTCAGCTCGGGGACCTACGTTCGCTCGCTGGCGGAGTCGCTCGGAGGGCACTGCACGACGTTGCGGCGCACCGCCGTCGGTCCGTTCACGGTCGACGAGGCGGACCGCGACGCCACTGCGGCTCGCCTGCTCGATGTCGACGTCGTCCTCGCGCGTCTCCCGGTCGAGGCGCTCGAGCGCGTCCCCGCACCGGTGCGTGCCGGGGTGCTCGCGGCTGCCGCAACCGGGGGCGAGGGAGCAGCGTGAACGTCGCCCGCAGCCCCGGCGACCTCGAGCCGGCGGCACGCGCGGTCGCGCTCGGGACGTTCGACGGCGTTCACCGCGGTCATCGTGCGGTCATCAGGGCCGCGGTCGACGCGGGTCTGCGTCCGACGGTCGTGACCTTCCATCCGCATCCGCGAACGGTCCTCGGCAACCGGGTCGAGCTCCTTGCGACCCTCGAGCGCCGCCTCGAACTGCTTGCTGCGTGCGGGATCGAAGACACGCTGGTCGTCGCCTTCACGCCCGAGCTGGCGACACTCTCGCCGGAGTCCTTTGCCGAGCGGTATCTCGGCGCGATCGACACGCGTGTCGTCGTTGCCGGCGCGGGTTTCCACTTCGGACACCGACGGGCCGGGAACCTGGGGACACTCGAAGCTCTCGGCTTCGACGCCCGCGAGGTGCCGTTCGTCGACGGGGTGTCGTCCTCGGAGATCCGCCGACGGGCAGCGGACGGCCTCGCCGGTGAGGCGGCGGCGATGCTCGGGCGACCGCTCGAGGTAGATGGGCTGGTCGTGAGCGGCGACCAGCGCGGCGGCACGCTTGGCTTTCCGACCGCCAATCTCCGCGTCGACGCCGACCTCCTCGTGCCGCAGTTCGGCATCTACGCGGGCGCGGTCGGTGACCGACGAGCTGCGGTGTCGATCGGCGTCAATCCGCACTACGGTGGGTCGGAGCGGCGCATCGAAGCGTTTCTCCTCGACTGGAAGGGCGATCTCTACGGCCGCAGGCTCGTGGTCGAGCTCTGGCAGCGTCTGCGCGACGAGCGCTCGTTCAGCAGCGAGGCGGAGCTGGTCGCGCAGATCGCCCGGGACGTCGACGCCACGCGCGCGGCGACGCGTCCCGTCACGGCCGACTGACTGCCCCGCTTCGGCGCGGGTCGGCTCCGGCCCCGGTGCGGCCGACGGCGCTCACGCCGCCGAAGAAATGATGCTGTGCCGGCCACCGGCGCACGGTTCGCCCGTCGCGCTCGAGCGACACGAGCCAGGCCTCGTCGACGCCGGGCTCGGCGTTGACCAGACCGTCCACCGGGTGAAATCGGGGGCGTTCGATCGCCGCCTGGATTCCTGCGCCCTCGGCGAGCACAGCGGCGACGACGCCGACGAGCGCCGTTCGCAGACGCGTGCCGCCGGCCGACCCGACTGCGAGCTCGAGCCCTTGGCCGTCGAATGCGAACGACGGCGCCATCATGCTTGCCATCCGTGCGCCGGGAACGAGCGGCGCGCGGATGAGGTCGACTTCGCCGAGCATGCTGTTCAGGTGCAGGTCGAGCGCCGGGAGCCAGTCGCTTGAGCCCAGGCCGAGGCTCGTCGTGAGCACGCATGCGTTCCCATCGGTGTCGACGACCGAGATGTTCGTCGTCTGACCGCCGCCCGGGCCCGGCCGTTCGAGCACCTCGAGCAGCTCGTCGCGGCCGAACGGGGGCCGGAGCGCAGCGAGAGCCTCCGGCACACCGCCGATCCCGCCCCGTGTTCGGACGCTCCGGCCCGCAAACTCGATCGCCACCGGCTCCGACCAGGTCGCCTCGTAGCTCGAGAGATCGGCGGCGGTGATCGTTCCGTCTCGCTCGGCGACCAGCTCGAGCAGAATGCGCGCGATCGTTCCGTCGTAGACCGAGCGCGCGCCCTCGTCGCGCAGCAACTCGAGCGCCGTTACGACGCCCGGCTGCGCGAGGGTGTCACCCGACTCGAGCAGGCGACCTCCCGGCGCGTAGATTCGCCCGCCCTCCCGCATCGTCATCACCGGCGCGAGCATCCGCAGGCAGGCGGCGTGAGCGGGGGAGAACACCGTGCCCGCGGCGGCGAGACGGAGCGCCGGCGCGAAGACTTCCCCCCACGGCAGTCTGCCGTGAGCGCGCCACAGCGCCTCGAGCCCGGCCGGGACGCCCGGCACGGCACACGACGAGGCCCCGATCGCATACCGGACCGTCTCCTCGCCGAACAGGACCTCGAGCTCCGCCATCGGAGCCCCGCGGCCGCTCGGGACGGCGACGAACGCGTCGAGATTGGTCGTCGCACCGGTCGCGGCGTCGAAGTAGATCGCATGCCCGCCGCCGAGCAGGCCGGTCATGATCGTCTCCGCCACGCATGACGCGAGGGATGCGCCGACGGCGGCATCAGCGGCACTGCCGCCGGCGCGAAGGAGCTCCACCCCAGCGTCGGCCGTCGCTGGGTGGCCTGCCGCAACCGCTGCGATCACTCGACCCGCGCCAGCAGGACGCTGCCAACCCGGGCGAAGCCGTCGAGCGGGAAATCGAACCGGTCGCCGTCGAACTCGCCGCCGACCACCTCGAACCTGCGAGCGCCGATCGGCCTCGCGGACAAAGTCACCGTCTCGCCGTCCTCGGTCACGTCGACGAGCAGGCCGTCGCCGCCTGGTGAGACGACCGCTGTCGTCTCGACGTCCGCATACGTCCCGGCAAACGAGCCGAGCACAGCCGGCGCGAGCTCGACGGTGGCGCGGCGCTCGCGACGGGCGCCGACCACGCGCTCGAGCCAGAGCTCCTCGAGCTCGACGAGGGCCCGCGCGCCGCCGCCGCTGTTCGTCAGGCCGGCGAAGACTGCGCCCCGGTCGGGGACGAGCAGGAAGCTCGACTGGAACCCGAGGGACGAGCCCGGATGCCCCCAGACATCGATGCCGGCAACGCGTTCGCCGAAGAGACCCAGACCGTAGACGCCGCTCACCGGCTTGCCGAGCGGTCGTCGCAGCGCGGCCGTCCACGGCTCGGCGAGCTGCCAGCGGCCGAATCGCACCACGTCTCCGACGTCCGTGACGACACCTCCGGACGGGCGTCGGTAACGAGGGTACGGAGCCTCGCTCGCCCCGCGGCCGGTCCCGGGGACATCGGGGTCGTCGAAGCCGGCGTTCGCCATCGCGGCCGGTCCGAGCACGTGTTGACGGAGGGCGTCCTCGAACGTCGACTCCGCGGCCGTCGCGGCGAGCCAGCCGGCCAGCCAGTAGCCGGTGTTGCCGTACGACCAGGCGCGATCGACGCCGACCAGCCGGGGAACGGCCGGCAGCCGCGCCACGGCGGCGGCCAGCGCATCGTCGCCGTTGCCGAGAGCCGCATCGCTCGCGAGCTCGCACGCGAACCCGCTCGTGTGCGCGAGTAGGTGCCGCACGTGCACGTCGTCGGGCCAGACGCCCGTCGGCGCTTCGAGGTCGAGGAGACTCACGGCGAGAGCCGCTGTCATCGGCTTCGTCACCGACGCGATCTGGAAGCGCGTGTCGACGTCGCAGCCGACCGCATGCAGCTCGACCGTGCCGTCGGGAGACGCCGTGCCGATCGCCATCGCCGGGACGTCGAAGCGGGCTGCGGCGTCCTCGCAGAGCTGCAAAAACGTCGAATCCAACACGAATCCGCTACCCTACTGCCCGACCCGGCCTCGGCCGCGCGCGTCTTCCTTCGCGGCGTGCTTGGGCCCTGGGTGACACGTTCCACGTCAGGAGGCACATGACCCTCACCAAGGAAGAGAAGCAGGTACACATCGGGAAGTTCGGCAAGCACGAGACGGACACGGGTTCGCCCGAGGTCCAGATCGCGATGCTGACGCAGCGCATCAACGAGCTCACCGAGCACCTCCGCACGCACAAGCACGATCACTACTCGCGTCGCGGCCTGCTCAAGCTCGTCGGGCGCCGCCGCCGCTTCCTCAACTACCTGCAGCGGAAGGATGTCGAGGGCTATCGCGCCCTCATCAAGGAGCTCGGCTTGCGCCGCTAGCTCCTGTCGCTCACGGAGGGTGGAAGTTTGAGCGAGCTCCTCGATCGTCGGAGCTGACTCAAACCTCCACCCTTCACAACTGCTGGCAACAGCAAACGCACAGTGGAGGAATAGGGACTTATGAGCATTGTTGAGGCCGAGCACCCCGCAGGGGTGCCGGTTTCCGTGTCCGTCGACATCGGCGGCAAGCAGATCTCGTTCGAAACCGGCAAGTTGGCCAAGCAGGCCGACGGCGCCGTGGTCGTGCGCGGCGGCGAGACGGTCGTGCTGGGCACCGCCCAGGGGCGGACGGAGGCGCGCGAAGGCGCGGACTTCTTCCCGCTCACCGTCGACGTCGAGGAGCGCATGTACGCCGCCGGGAAGATCCCGGGCGGGTTCTTCAAGCGCGAGGGGCGTCCGACCGAGCGCGCGATCCTGACCGCACGCATGACCGACCGCCCCGTCCGGCCACTCTGGCCGAAGGGCTACCGCAACGAGGTGCAGTGCGTTGCGACCGTGTTCTCGGCCGATCTCGTCGTCGCGCACGACGTCCTGGCGATCAACGCCGTCTCCGCGGCGCTGACGATCTCGCCGCTGCCGTTCCTCGGCCCGATCGGCGCCGTCCGCATGGGGCTGCTCGACGGCGAGCTCGTCGTCAACCCGACGCTCGAGGAGACCGAGCACTCGTCGGAGCTCGACCTGATCGTCGTCGGCACCAAGGACGGCCTGACCATGGTCGAGGCGGGCGCGAACCAGGTGCCCGAGGAGAAGCTCCTCGAGGCGCTCGAGATCGCCCAGCGCGAGATCGTCAAGCTCTGCGAGGCGCAGGAGGAGCTGCGCGCGAAGGCCGGCAAGCCGAAGTGGCTCGACCCGGCGACGAGCGAACGGCTCGAGGAGACCTACGGCCACGAGATCTGGACGTCGATCTCCGAGCAGGGGCTGCGCGAGGCCGGGCAGATCGTCGAGGCGATCGTCGCGAAGGAGACCGGCGAGCTGACGATGAGCTCGACCGCCGACGACGTCTTGCGCGAGCTGCAGGCGCGAATGTCGCTCGCCATGATCCTCGAGAAGCAGCGCTCGACCGCCGTCGAACGCGAGGTGCGCGAGCAGTTCGAGGGCGAGCTTCGGGGGCTGACCGAGGCCGAGCAGGACTCGAAGGAGCTGAAGTCGGCCAAGCGCCACCTGCTCTTCGACCACATCGTCGACACGGTGCGGCTGCCGTTCCCCGGAGGCGGGGAGGACGGTGAGCACGACTCGATCACCAAGAGCTACATCCGCAAGGCCTGCGAGTCGATCTACAAGAGCATCGTCCGCCAGAAGATCGCCGTCGAGAAGCGGCGGCCCGACGGCCGCACCGAGACCGAGATCCGCCCAATCGAGGTCGAGGTGTCGGTCAGCCCGCGCACGCACGGGTCTGGGCTCTTCACCCGCGGCCAGACGCAGATCATGACGCTGCTCACGCTCGGCACCGCCAAGGAAGGGCAGCGGATCGACGACCTGTCGCTCGAGACCGATCGCCGCTACATGCACCACTACAACTTCCCGCCCTACTCGGTCGGGGAGACGGGGCGTATGGGCTCGCCGAAACGGCGCGACATCGGCCACGGCGCACTCGCCCAGAGGGCGCTCGAGGCTGTCATCCCGACTGCTGATGAATTCCCGTACACGATCCGCCTCGTCTCGGAGACGCTCGAGTCGAACGGTTCGTCGTCGATGGGCTCCGTCTGCGGCTCGACGCTCGCGCTGATGGACGCCGGTGTGCCGATCACGGCCCCCGTCTCCGGTATCGCGATGGGCCTGGTCAAGGAGGGCGACGACTACGTCATCCTCACCGACATCCAGGGAGCCGAGGATCATCTCGGCGACATGGACTTCAAGGTCGCCGGCACGCGTGACGGGATCACCGCACTCCAGATGGACATCAAGATCACCGGCGTCAGCCGCGAGATCATGGAGCGTGCACTGACCCAGGCCAAGGAGGCGCGCGTCGCGATCCTCGGCCGGATGCTCCAGGCGATCCCGGAACCGCGTGAGGCTCTCGCCTCGCACGCGCCGCGGATCTCGACGATCCAGATCAACCCCGAGTACATCGGCATGGTGATCGGCAAGGGCGGCGAGACGATCCGCTCACTCGAGTCCGAGTACGAGGTGCAGATCGACATCGAGGAGGACGGGACGATTCTCGTCTACGCCACCGAGGGCACGAAGGGCGACGCGGCGATCGAGGCGATCACGGCGCTCACGAAGGAACCGGAAGTCGGCGACCAGTACACGGGCAAGGTCGTCAAGACGACCGACTTCGGTGCGTTCGTCGAGCTCAAGAAGGGAACGGACGGCCTGCTGCATGTCTCGAACGTCGGGCCGGGCCGCGTCAACCACATCGAGGACGTGATCGCACGCGGCGACGTGCTCGACGTGCTCGTGCAGGAGGTGGACAAGGCACGGGGCCGCATCGGCCTCAAGCTCGTCCAGAAGCACGAGAACGGCGCGCTGGTCTCCCCGGAGGAGCTCGTCGAGCGGGCGAAGAACGCCCCGCCGCGCGAGCCCCGCGAGGAGCGCCCGCGCGGTGACCGCGACCGCCGAGGCGGCCGTGGTGGCCCGCGCCGCGAGCGCGAGGGGTCTCGCAGCGAGTAGTACGGTCGGCGGCGTGCAGCTGCCGGCGAGCATCGAAGACGGCGCGGTCGTCCTCCGGCAACTCGAGGAGGGCGACCGCGCGGACGTCTTGCGGACGATGTGCGACCCGCTGGTGCGGCGGTGGCTCAACATGCCCGCGGATCCGGGTGATGCGGATTTCGACCGTCTCAGGCGCCGGGTCGTCGAGGGCCGCCGGTCCGGCGACCGATACGACTACGTGGTCACCGAGACCGCCGGCGGGGCGGCGCTCGGTGTCGTGGTCGCTTCGCGACGGCACCGCGAGAACTACGAGCTCGCGTACCTGGCGGGGGAGACGGGTCGCGGCCGCGGCCTCATGTCCCAGGCGATCCGCGTCCTCTCGCGGGCGCTGTTCGAGCAAGGTGTGGGGCGCCTCGAGGTCCGCACGCATCCGGCAAACGGTCCGTCTCAGCGTCTGGCGCGTCGCGTCGGCTTCGTGCGCGAAGGGCTCGAGCGGCGGTCAATCTGGCTCCACGGACGGCGGGAGGACGCGATCCTCTGGTCGCTGCTTCCGGACGATCTGCAGTGAGACTTCATTCGCTGCGGGAGCGGGCGCTGCTGATCGCGCCGATCAGGATCGCGCTGGGCGTCGTGTGGCTCGTCGTCGCACGGCTGGCGGGCTCGGCTCCCGCACCCGCCTACATCGCCTTCCTCGTGGGCGCGTTCGCGACCGCGTTCCTCGCCTTCGCCGACCCGCGTTCCCGCTTCCTGCCTGACACCGACGATCCGGCGCCTGCCCCGGCAGGCATCACGGTCGCGCCCCGGTGGCACCAGGCCCTGGGCGCAGCCTTTCCGAGCACCGTCGGCGTGTCGGTGCTCGCAGCGATTGCGGCGGCACCGGCCCCGACCCTCACGGCCCTGCTCGGCGGCGTTTCGGCCGGCCTCGGCGTGGCCGCGGCGATCGTCGTCCCGCAGACCGATCCGGCCCTGTTGCTGGATCCGCGCACGCGAGTCGTGTACCGACGCGGGCAGGGCACTACGATCGGGCCGTGCAGAACTGGCTCCTGAGCGAGCTCGACTCCGGGGAGCGTGTGATCTCGGAACGGCTCGACCACGTTCGGTCGGCGGCCGTCGGCTACTGGATCGGGGCCGGCTCGCGGGACGAGGAGAAGCCCGAGGCCGGGGTCACGCACTTCATCGAGCACCTCCTGTTCAAGGGAACCGCTCGTCACAGCGCTCTCGAGATCGCCGAGATCTTCGACGGTCTCGGCGGCGAGCTCAACGCGGCCACCTCGCGCGAGCACACGCTCGTCTATTCGCGGATGCCGGACCACCACCTCGCGACAGCTGTCGAAGTGATGAGCGACATGGTGTTCGCCCCGACGTTCGACGAGCTCGACGCCGAGCGCGAGGTCGTGCTCGAGGAGATCGCGATGTACGAGGACACGCCGCAGGAGCTCGTCCACGACCTGATCGCCGAGGCGGTGTTCGGCGACCATCCGCTCGGGCGTCCGGTGATCGGCACGGCCGAGGTGATCTCCTCGATCGAAGCAGACGCGATCGCGCGCTACCACGCTGCGAAATACGTTCCCGGGAACATCGTCGTCTCGGCGGCGGGCAACGTCGACCACGAGGACCTGCTCGCGCTCCTCGAATCGGCGCTCGGGCGCCGCTCGGACGGTCAGCCGACCGGACCGATGGTTCGCACACCGCTCGTCGAGCCTCCACCACCACGCCTGCGCTTTCAACGCAAGGACACCGAGCAGTACCACGTCTGCCTCGGCGCGCCGGGCATCTCGCGGTCGGATCGGCGGCGCTTCGCCGTCTCGCTGCTCGACGCGATTCTCGGTGGGTCGGCGTCATCGCGGCTGTTCCAGGAGATACGCGAGAAGCGCGGGCTCGCGTACGCGGTCTACTCGTTCGTGTCGCAGTACACGGACACCGGTCAGATCGGGGTCTACGTCGGGACACGGGAGGACAATCTCGTCGAGGCGCTGGCGATCGCCGCCGAGCAGATCGCCGACATCGCCGGCGGAAACCTCCCCGAGCGCGAGCTGGTGCGTGCGAAGGAGAACCTCAAGGGGCGGATCCTGATCTCGATGGAATCGACCTCGACCAGGATGAACCGACTCGGCAAGTCGCTGATCTCCGACTCGGAGCTCCTCTCGCTCGACCGGATCGTCGCCGAGATCGACGCCGTCGAGGCCGAGTCGGTCTGCGCGCTGGCGGCCACGCTGCTCGCGCCCGAAAAGCTGTCGGCGGCATGCATCGGGCCAGACGAGGCACATCTTGTCGCCGCTCTCGACAGGATCGCCCCGTCGCTCGCGCGCGCGGCATGAAGATCGTCCTCGCCGGGCGAAACGGGAAGGTCGGCTTCGTCCTCGCTCCTGCGCTCGTCGCTGCGGGCCATGAGCTCGTCGACGACCTCGCGATCGCCGACGCGTCGATCGACTTCACGGCGCCGGATGCCGTCGTCTCGAACGTGCTGCGGTCGATCGCGGCCGGAGTGCCCGCCGTCGTCGGGACGTCGGGTTGGGACGTCGCCGAGGTCGACGGCGCTGCCCGAGCCGCCGGGGTGCCCGTTTTCTACGCGCCGAACTTCGCGATCGGCGCCGTCCTGATGATGCGCTTTGCCGCCCAGGCTGGGCGTGTGCTCGAGGGAGCGGAGATCGTCGAGCTCCATCACGCGACGAAGCTCGACGCCCCGTCCGGGACGGCCAAGGCGACCGCTACGGCGATGGGCGGCGACGTCCCGATTCATTCCGTGCGGCTTCCCGGTCTGGTGGCGCATCAGGAGGTCCTGCTCGGCGGCCGGGGCGAGCTGCTGACGATTCGCCACGACGCCTTGTCGCGCGAGGCGTACGTCCCGGGAGTCCTGCTCGCGCTCGAGCGGCTCGGAACGCTGCCGGCAGGCGTCACGGTCGGCCTCGACGCGCTGCTCTGACCGGGCTCGTCGAGCAGACGGTTCGCGTCGGCGCACTGTCGTTGAGTCTCCTGCGCCCCGAGGCGCCCGAGGAGCTCCTCGACGAGGACGCGTTCGCGCGTGACGAGTTCCTGCCGTACTGGGCGGAGCTGTGGCCGGCAGCGTCCGCGCTCGTCGCTGCGCTGCCTGAACGCCTGGCCGGGGTGCGTGTGCTGGAGCTCGGCTGCGGGCTCGGGTTGCCCTCGCTCGTGGCCGCGGCACGCGGTGCGGAGGTGACGGCCGTCGACTGGGCCGAAGACGCGGTCGCGCTCCTGGGAAGCAACGCCGCGCGAAACGGGCTCCCGCTCGTCTCCGAGGTACATGACTGGCGGCAGCCGTTGACAAGAACCTTCGACTTGGCGATCGCCGCCGATGTCCTCTACGAACGCCGGAACGTGGCACCGGTACTCGCACGGTTGCGGGAGGCGGCGCCGGAGGCACTCGTGGGACTGGCCGGACGGCCGTACGAGGCGGAGTTCCTCCGCATCGTCGGCGACGTGGAGCACGTCGCCGACCGAGTCGTCAGGTTGACGTCACGAACTTGACACCTTCGCCTGGCGACGGCAACGGAAGTGTGTCGCGGGGAACCGCAGCGTTCAAGCGCCCTCGGTCGCCTGTGGACAATCCGCATTACTTTCGTCACCCTCGCCTGGCATGCGGACGTGGCCCGAACGGCCGCGTCGCTCTATGCGACCGACTCGAGCAGGTCGGCGAGCTCGACCGGATGCGTGAAGAAAGGCGAATGACCCGCATCGAGTGACAGCACCCGCCCGGCGTGGGCGCGACCGGCGCGTACCTGCCAGGCGGGATCGATCGCGGCGTCTCGGAGCGTTGCGATCACGACGTCGCGCCCCGACCCCGGCCGAACAATCGTGTCGATCGGCGCCTGGGGACGCAGCCGCACGAACGCGGCGTCCGACTGCGCCCGCGTGCAGTCGGGATACAGCTTCGCATGGGCGGTGTCCCTGTCCGGCCAGTACGACCGGCCGAGCTCGTCGCGGAGAAAGCCGGCGAAACCGTCGGCGAAGACCGGCCCGTAGAGGTGTTCGACCGGAAGCAGGGCGGCGAGATAGACGCGCACGCGCGCCTCCACGAACGGGATCGTCAGACCGCCGAGCGAGTGCCCGATGACGACCGCTTCAGGCCGCGGCCCGATTCCGCGCGCGTAGTCGAGCTGCGTCAGGCCGACCTGATCGCTCGGAAGGTCGGGCGCCTCCACGACATGACCGCGCTGCTCGAGCTCGCGCTGCACCGCCCGGAAGCACCAGCCCCCGTGCCAGGCACCGTGAACGAGCAGGAACGTTGCCACGAACGCGTATCCTGCCGGGGTGCTCGGCCGCGTGCTCACCGCGATCGTCACGCCGTTCCGGGAAGACGGTGCGGTCGACTTCGACGCGTTCCAGGAGCTCGCCCGTCACCTCGTCGACAACGGCTCGGACGGGCTCGTCGTCGCCGGAACGACCGGTGAGAGCCCGACGCTCGCGGACGACGAGCGCCTCGATCTGATTCGCGCCGCCGTCGAGTCCGTCGGCGACCGTGCCACCGTTGTCGCGGGCACCGGCACCTACTCGACGGCGCACTCGGTCCACCTCACGCAAGAGGCCCACGAGCTGGGCGCCGACGCGTTCCTGGTTGTGACGCCGTACTACAACAAGCCGCCGCAGCGCGGCATCGTCGCCCACTTCGAAGCGATTGCACACGCGAGCGATCGTCCGATCGTCGTCTACAACATCCCGTCGCGCGTCGTCGTGAACATCGAGCCCGACACGATCTCGCGCCTGGCAGAGATCGAGACGGTCACCGCAGTGAAGCAGGCAAACGACGACCTCGAGCAGGCACGGCACATCTTGACCACGGGGCTCGATCTCTACGCGGGCGACGACAACCTCTTGCAGTCCTTCCTCGAGATCGGGGGAGTGGGCGGTGTATGCGTGCACACCCATGTCGTCGGGCCGCGTGTCGCCGAGCAGGTGCAGGCGGCGATCGACGGCGATGTCGCCCGCGCACGCGAGATCGACGCCGAGCTCGGTCCGGTCTACGACCTGCTGGGGATCCAGACGAACCCCATCGCCATCAAGGCCGCCTTGACGCTCCTCGGCCACCGCGTCGGCGGGCACCGCCTTCCGCTGGTTGCCGCTGACACGGTCGAGATCGAGCAGGTTCGAAGCTGCCTCGAGCGGCTCGGCCTGCTCGTGCACGCCTAGATGTTCGTCCACGCCTAGACTCAGTCCGCGATGGCGGACGTCCTACGTGTGATTCCACTCGGCGGCCTCGGTGAGGTCGGCAAGAACATGACCGTGTACGAGCTCGGGGGCGAACGTCTCGTCGTCGATGCCGGAATGGCGTTCCCACGCGACGAGCACCTCGGCGTCGACCTGATCCTTCCTGACTTCGGCTACCTCCGCGACAGCGAGGTTCGCGCGGTGGTGTTGACGCATGCGCACGAGGATCACGTCGGTTCTCTGCCGTACCTGATGCGCGAGGTCAGCGTGCGCGAGGTTTGGGCGACGCGCCTCACGCTCGGTCTTGTCAAATCGAAGCTCGACGAGCACGGGCTGCTTCGAGCGGCCGAGCTGCGCGAGATCGACCCCGACGGCCCGCCTCTCGACATTGGGCCTTTCCGGCTCGAGTTCGTGCGCATGGCGCACTCGGTGCCCGACACCGTCGGGATCGCGATCGAGACGTCTGCCGGCCGCGTCTTCCACACGGGTGACTGGAAGCTCGACCACACCCCGGTCGACGGTCTTCGCACCGACGTCGGCAAGCTGGCCGATCTCGGGAACCGCGGTGTCGATCTCCTCTGCGGCGACTCGACCAATGCCGAGCGTCCGGGGTTCACGCGCTCGGAGCGGGTGGTGGGCGAGGCGTTCCGCCAGATCATCCCCGTTCGGCAGGGTCGCGTGCTCGTCTCGAGCTTCGCATCGAACATCCACCGGATGCAGCAGGCGATCGACGTCGCAGTCGACTGCGGCCGCCGTGTGGCAGTCGTCGGCCGGTCGATGAGACGCAACCTCAACGTCGCCCGCAACCTGGGCTACATCGAGGTCGCCGAAGAGTTGCTCGTCCGCCCGGCCGACCTGGACGACGTCCCGCCCCACGAGCAACTCGTGCTCTGTACCGGCTCACAGGGCGAGCCGTTGTCTGCTCTCACACGCATCGCGTACAACGACCACCCGTCGGTGCACGTCGAGCGTGGCGACACTGTGATCATCTCGGCACGGCCGGTGCCCGGAAACGAGCTCCGTGTGCACGATGCGATCAATCGGCTGACCCGGAACGGGGCGGAGGTCCTCCACGAGGAGAACGCTTCGGTGCACGTCTCGGGCCACGCACGCGCTGAAGAGCTCCGTACGATGCTCGGCCTCGTCCGTCCGAAGGCGGTGATGCCGATCCACGGCGAGTTCCGCATGCTCGCGGCGCACGGACGGCTGGCGCAGGAGTCCGGTGTCCCGGCGTCGTCGATCATCATCGCCGAGAACGGCGATGTGGTCGAACTGTCGTCCGACGGCGTCCGCATCGCTGGCAAGGTCGACGCCGGAGTCACGTTCGTCGACGGGCTCGGGGTGGGCGACGTCTCCGATGTCGCGCTTCGCGACCGCCGCCACATGTCCGAGGACGGTGTCGTGATCGTCGTCGCCACCCTCTCCGACGGAGAGATCGCGCGGCCCGAGTTGATCGCACGCGGCTTCGCCGAGTCGAGCGAACTGCTGTCGGAGATGCGGGAGGAGGCGCACGAGATCGTCCGCGACCTGCTCGCGCAGGACGTCAGCGAGATCAAGCTGCTGCAGGAGCACCTCCACGACGGGATCGGCCAGCTCGTCTACGACCGCACCCGGCGCCGGCCGATGATCCTGCCGGTGGTCGTCGAGGTATGAGGCGGACGTGAGCACGCTGGGCACGCAGCCCGAGTGGGCGGAGGTGATCGTCGAGCATTCCGTCGAAAGCGAGACGGCGCGGCGGCTGATCCAGCAGCTGGTCGCCACCCAGGTCTCGGCTCTCGCGTTCTGCCGGCTCCTCGAGCGGTGGTCGCGGGGAGAGGCGGATCCGTCGACGCCGGGGCGGCGCCAGGCGGCGCTGCGCCGGGCCGCCGATCGTGTCGAGACGGCTCTTAGCGGCCTCGACCGCCCGCTCGGGCGCTACCTGCTCGAGCTCGAGGCGGGCATGGCGGAAGGGCAGTCGTGGTTCGGCGAAGCCGGCCCCGCCGAGCTCGTCGACTGGAAGCCCGTGCTCGACCGGGCCGGTGTGAGCGTCGCGCCGCACCGGGTCGCCGCGGCGTATCTGGAGCTCGCGATCCTGGTTCGCGCGCTCGAAGGCCTCGCCTCGACCGTACGGTGGCAATCGAGCGTCGACGCGGGATCGCTCTGGGCGGGCCTGTTCGACCTTCGCGAGAACCTGCTCGGCCGAACGCTCGACGATCTTCGCGCGATCGCCGCCTGACGCGCCACGCGTGGTCGACCTCACGGTTGTCGGCTCGATCAACCTCGACTTCGTTGCGCGCGTCGAACGGCTGCCGCGCCCCGGGGAGACGCTGTCGGCGACGAGCTTCGACCGCATCCCCGGCGGGAAGGGCGCAAACCAGGCGGTTGCCGCCGCGCGGCTCGGAGCGCGTGTGCGGCTGGTCGGCGCCGTCGGGGACGACCTCCTCGCAGACGAGGCGCTGACGAGCCTCGCCGAGGCGGGGGTTTCGCTCGAGTTGACCCGGACCGGCGCCACCGGCCTGGCGATGATCCTCGTCACGGACAGTGGCGAGAACCAGATCGTCGTTGTCCCGGGAGCAAACGCGCACGTCGAACCGCGGCGCGTCGCCGGTGCGGTGTTGTGTCAGCTCGAGGTGCCCGACGAGGTCGTGCTCGAGGCGGCACGCGATGCCTCGTTCTTCGCGCTCAACGCTTCGCCGGCACGCCCGACCGAGACTGTCCCGGACCTCTTGATCGTGAACCGGCTCGAGCATGAGGTCGTCTCGGCGGGCACGCTCGTCGCCGTCACATTCGGCGCCGAAGGCGCGGCGCTGTACGAGGAGGGCCGTGAGGTCGCACGGGCGCTGCCTCCGGTCGTCGACGCGGTCGACGGGACGGCAGCCGGTGACGCCTTCGCCGCCTGCCTCGTCGTCTCACTGCTCGAGGGCCGCGCACGTGAGGATGCCCTCGAGCGTGCCTGTGCGGCAGGTGCGCTGGCAGCGTCGCGGCCCGGTGCGCAACCGTCCCTGCCGACCCATGCCGAACTTGACGCGATACTCGCGTCATGACACCGACGCCCATCATCCTCGACTGCGATCCCGGGCACGACGACGCGATCGCGCTCCTGCTCGCACTGGCCTCACCCGAGATCGAGCTGCTCGGCGTGACGACCGTCTCGGGGAACCAGACGCTCGACAAGACGACGACGAATGCCCTCCGCCTCCTCGAGTTCGCCGGTCGGGCCGACGTGCCCGTTCATGCGGGTGCCGACCGGCCGTTCGTACGCCAACGCGATGTCGCCGCGCACGTGCACGGCGAGTCCGGGCTCGACGGTCCCGAGCTCCCGGAGCCGACGATCGCGGCCGGTGACCAGCACGCGGTCGACTTCATCGCCGAGCAGATCCGTGCGCGCAACGGGAGGCTGACGCTGGTCCCGACGGGGCCGTTGACGAACATCGCGTTGCTGTTTTCGCTGCACCCCGAGGCGGTGCCGGAACGGATCGTGCTGATGGGCGGCGCCGTCGGCGAAGGCAATCGCACGCCGGCAGCCGAGTTCAACATCTGGGCCGACCCGGAAGCGGCACAACGGGTCTTCGTCGCGGGCCTCGACACGACGATGATCGGGCTCGACGTCACGCATCGTGCGCTCATCACGGACGCACACACGGAGCGACTGCGTGGGTCGGGCCGGGTGGGGGCGATGGTCGCCGAGTTGATGGACTTCTATTCGCGGTTTCACCGGATCCGGTACCCGGATCTCGCCGGGTCGCCGATGCACGATCCCGTGTGCGTCGCGCATCTCGTCGATCCCGAACTCGTCGACGTTCGCGACGCATACATCGAGGTCGACTGCACGACCGGACCGAGCTGGGGTCGAACGAACGTCGACTGGCGCGGCCGCGAGCACTTCGGACCGCCGAACGCGAAGGTTGCGCTCGATCTCGACGCCGACAGGTTCGCCGAGCTCCTCATCGAACGGATCGGCACGCTCGGGTGACGCTCGTCTTCGCCGCCATCGCCCCGCACGGCGGGCTCGTCTTCGACCGGCCCGACGGTCAGACGCGCAAGGGGATGGACGAGCTCGCGCGCCGCTTCTTCGCCGCTGGCCCCGAGGCGGTGATCATCGCCACACCGCACGGCACCCTGCTCGACGATCGCTTCGGCGTCGTGCGCGCCGCGCGCCTGTCCGAGCACGCCTCACGCTTCGTCGAGGACACAAGGCTGTACGACGGCCCGGGCGAACCGCGCCTCGCCGAAGCCTGTCTCGCCGCACTCCGCGAGGACGGTCTCCCGGTCGCAGGTGTGACCTTCGGGGCGACAGCCGCCGGCGAGTCCGAGATGCCGATCGACTGGGGGGCTGGGATCCCGCTCTCGTTCCTGCGTGCTCCCGCGGTCGTCGTCACTCCCTGTCGTGCCCTGTCGAACGAGCTCCACGTCCGCGCGGGAGCCGCGCTGTCGCGTGCGACAGGTACGAGGCGCGTCGCGTTCGTCGCGAGCGCCGACCACGGCCACGGCCACTCCGCGGACGGCCCGTACGGCTTCTCGGCGCATTCTGCCTCCTATGACGAGGCAATCGTCCGCCTCGTCCGCGAAAACGGCCTCGCCGACCTCGCGGAGTGGGATCCCGAGGTTGCGCTCGCTGCACTCGCCGACAGCTTCTGGCAGCTGCTGATGCTGCACGGCGCGATCGGTGAGGGCTGGCAGCCTGAGCTCCTGAGCTACGAGGCGCCGACGTACTTCGGGATGCTCACGGCATCGTTCTCGCGGCAGGACTGAGAGCCAGGAGCGAGAAGGCCCATGCATGGCCACTCGCAAACGGCGGGTCCACAAAACGTCCCCGAAGACGCCGAGTCGCGTGAAGAAACGCACACGGCGCCGTCGAGCCCGGTCGCACCACCATCCTGAGCTGATCGGCCTCGCCCTCGTCGCGCTCGGCGTCTTCCTGGCGGCGATCCTGTGGTTCGGCTTCAACGGCGGTCCCGTCTCCGACCTCGTGACCGCAGCGATCGGTGCCGCGGCCTACCTGGCGCCGGTGGTACTCGTGCCGCTCGGGGCGCTCGTCGTCGCACGGAGTCAACTCGTCGACGTGCGCCCGTTCCAGCTCGGTCTCGGGGTCGCGCTGACCGGGATCCTGCTCACGCTCGGCGATGCGCACGGCGGTGCGGTCGGGCGCGCACTCGAGTCGATCGTTGCGCTCGGGCTCGGGACGACAGGCGCGACGATCCTCGGCGTGCTCCTGACCATTACCGGCTTGCTGCTCCTCACGGGTGCGAGCCTGGGCGCAATCGTGCGCCGGACCGGCCATGCGGTTCAGGTCGCGCATACCCGCGTGCGCACCGCGAAGCTGACGCTCGAGCCTCGTCCGAGCACGCTGCCGGCGGTCGAGCCACCATCGGCGCCGCCGGTCGACGTCAAGCACGACTATCCGGACCTGGTCACCGATTCGATCTCCGGGCCGCCGCCGATGCTCATTCGCGACGAGCCGGACGAGCTCGACGCGCCAACCGCAGAAAACAGCCAAGAGACGCTGTTCGACCCGCCGGCCCCGGCCCGCGTCGACTACAAGCTCCCGGACCGGTCGGTGCTGCGCGTCTCGAAGCCGGGCGCGGGTCCGAACGGCGAAGCAGGACAGCGCGTCGCGGAGGCGCTCGTCACTTGCCTCGCCCATTTCG
This sequence comes from uncultured Thermoleophilia bacterium, assembly GCA_963715115.1. GTDB lineage: Bacteria > Actinomycetota > Thermoleophilia > Gaiellales > Gaiellaceae > PALSA-600. The sequence continues at coordinate 5,006 of CAVQRE010000010.1, read as the reverse complement.
GCGTCGAGGCGACGGTGATCGGCCAGATCTCGGGACCACGCGTGACGCGCTACGAGCTCCAGCTCGCGCCGGGAACGAAGGTGGGCAAGGTCGCCCAGCTGAAGGACGACCTCTCGTACGCGCTCGCCACGACCGAGATCCGCATCCTTGCGCCGATTCCCGGCAAGCAGGCCGTCGGCGTCGAGGTGCCGAACCTGAGCCCGAACCTCGTCACGCTCGGCGACATCTTCGACGACCTGCCCCAGGCGGCAAGCCCACTCGCCGTCTGGCTCGGCAAGGACATCTCGGGGGCATCGGTATGGGCCGACCTTGCCCGGATGCCGCACATCCTGATCGCCGGCACCACCGGCTCGGGAAAGTCGGGCTGCATCAACACGATCCTCACGTCGATCCTGCTGCGCGCGACACCCGACGAGGCGCGGCTGATCCTGATCGATCCGAAGCGCATCGAGCTCAACTACTACGAGTCGATCCCGCACCTGCTGACGCCGGTCGTTTCGAGCCCGAAGGAGGCGTCCGCCGTCCTGCTCAACGTCGTGACCGAGATGGAGCGCCGTTACGAGCGGCTCGCTCAGGTGCGCGCGCGCAACCTGAACGAGGCCAACCGCGCACTGCGCAAGCGTGGGGAGGACGAGCTGCCCTACCTGCTGGTGGTGATCGACGAGCTTGCCGACCTGATGATGGTCAGCCCGCAGGAGGTCGAGGACTCGATCATCCGGCTCGCACAGAAGTCGCGTGCCGTCGGCATCCATCTCGTCCTCGCGACGCAGCGTCCGTCGGTCGACGTGATCACCGGCATGATCAAGGCGAACGTGCCGTCGCGGATCGCCTTCGCCGTCTCGTCGCAGACCGACTCGCGCGTGATCCTCGACTCGAACGGCGCCGAGAGCCTCCTCGGCCAGGGCGACATGCTCTTCAAGCCGCTCGGCACCTCACGCGTGCAGCGTGTGCAGGGCGCGTTCGTGACCGAGGAGGAGATCGCGCTCGTCGTCGAGCAGGCCCGCGCCCAGCGGGAGCAGGAGGTCGACGAGACCTTCCTCGAGCTGCCGCAGGTCTTCGCCGACGACGGCGACGACCAGGATGGCGAGTTCGATCCTGACGAGGATCCGCTGCTCGACCGGGCGATCGAGGTCGTCGTGACCGCACAGACCGCCAGCGTCAGCCTCCTGCAGCGGCGCCTGCGGGTCGGCTACACGCGCGCGGGGCGGCTGATCGACATGCTGGAGCGCCGCGGGATCATCTCGCCCTACGAGGGATCGAAGCCCCGGCGGGTGCTCGTCTCCGAGCAGGAGCTGGAGCGATTCGCGGCGGCGCCCGCCGACGCCTGAACGCCTAACCACCTCGGCTTTCACGCGTCTGAGCTTGGGGTTAGGGTAACCCCCGCACTCCCCCCAACAAAGCTCCGAAAGAGGAGGGTTCATCCAAGTGAGGAAGCGTTGGCTCACGATCACGGTCCTGGCGATCGTGACGGTGCTCCTGGCGTCCGCCGTTGCCGCGACTCGCGGCTCGTCGGCGTCGGCGGCGCACAAAGCAGCCTTTAGCGCCTGCCTGGTGACCGATATCGGCGGGCTGAACGACAAGTCGTTCAACCATCTCGCCTATGTCGGTCTGCTGAAGGCCGAGAGCACCGGCGTGAAGGGTCGCGTCATCCAGTCGCAGTCGTCGAACCAGTACATCCCGAACCTCCAGACCTGCGCCCAGAGTGGAGCCGGGATCACGATCGGCGTCGGTTTCCTGATGACGGATGCGATGGACGCGGTCGCAACGTCGTTCCCGAAGAGTAAGTTCGCGGTCGTCGACGTCGACGTCGCGACGCTCAAGCATAGGCCGAAGAACGTTCAGGGACTGCTGTTCCGCGAGCAGCAGGCCGGCTACCTCGCCGGCTACGCCGCGGGGCTCTGGACGAAGCAGCGCGGCGGCGCCGCAGTCGGCTCGGTCGGCGGCATCAAGCTCCCGTCGGTCGACCGCTACATCGCCGGCTACCAGTACGGCGCGAAGCAGGCCGATCCGGGGATCAAGACCCTGAACGCCTACTCGAACAGCTTCACGGCACAGGCGAAGTGCAAGGAGGCGGCGCTCAACCAGATCGCGGGCGGCTCCGACGTCGAGTTCCAGGTCGCGGGCTCATGCGGCCTCGGCGTCCTCGACGCAGCGCACAGCAAGAACATCTTCGGGATCGGCGTCGACGCCGACCAGGGCTACCTGGGCCCGTGGGTGATGACGAGCGCGACCAAGAGCGTGGACGTGGCCGTCTACAGCGCGATCAAGGCCGCTCAGGCCGGCACGCTCAAGACGGGCACGAACAGGCAGTTCGGCGCCGACGTCAACGGCGTCGGCCTCGGCAAATGGAGCCCCAGGGTCCCGGCCAGCATCCGCAAGGCGGTGGCAGCGCAGTTCGCACTGCTGAAGGCCGGCAAGATCAAGGGCATCCCGGCGACCGTCAAGTAGCGAGAAGCTCACACGGAAAATGGGAGGAGCGGTTAACGCCGCTCCTCCCATTCGCACGGCTACGGCCGATCTGCATAGGATCGGCCCGCATGGCTGAGGCACCAATCCTCGCGCTCGAGGGGATCACGAAGCGGTTCCCGGGAGTGCTCGCCAACGACCACATCGACTTCGACCTCATGCCGGGTGAGGTGCACGCCCTGCTCGGCGAGAACGGCGCCGGGAAGTCGACGCTGATGAACATCCTCTACGGGCTCTACACACCCGATGAGGGGCGGATTCTGCTCCACGGCACGCCGATCGACCTCGGCTCGACGAAGGCCGCGATCGAGCACGGAATCGGGATGGTGCACCAGCACTTCATGCTCATCCCGGTGATGACGGTGGCCGAGAACATCGTCCTCGCCTCGGAGCCGCGCCATGCCGGCGTGCTACTCGACTACTCCGCCGCCGACCGTCGGGTCACGGAACTGTCGACGCGCTACGGGCTCGCCGTGGATCCCGACGCACGAATCGATCGCATCTCGGTCGGCCAGCAGCAGCGCGTCGAGATCCTGAAGGCGCTGTATCGCGGCGCCGAGATCCTCGTGCTCGACGAACCAACCGCCGTCCTCACACCGCAAGAGGCACAGGAGCTCTTCGAGATCGTCCGCTCCCTTAAAGGGCAGGGCAAGTCGATCATCTTCATCTCGCACAAGCTCAACGAGGTGCTCGAGATCGCCGACCGCATCACGACGTTGCGGCGCGGCAAGCTTGTCGACACCGTCTCGGCAGCCGGCGCGACGGAAGAAGGGCTCGCGCGGATGATGGTCGGGCGCGAGGTGCTGCTTCGTGTCGACAAAACCGCCTCGCATCCCGGGAAGCCGCTGCTCGAAGTGGAGAACATCAACGTCTACGACGACCGCGGGCTCGAGGCCGTTCGCGACGTGAGCTTCACCGTCCGCGGAGGCGAGATCGTCGGGCTGGCCGGGGTCGACGCCAACGGCCAGACAGAGCTGATCGATGCGATCACAGGGCTCCGGCATGCCTCGTCCGGTCGCGTCGTCCTCGACGGCGACGACATCACGCACGCGAGCGCCCGCGCGGTGGGGGACGCCGGGATGGGCATATCCCTGAGGACCGGCACCGACGGGGCCTCGTCCTGCCGTTCTCGCTCACCGAGAACCTCGGCCTGCACGCGTATCGACAGGCACCGCAACTCGCGCTTCGGCTTCCTCCAGCTCGGCAAGATGCTCAACCGGTCGAAGCGCCTGCTCGCCGAGTTCGATGTCCGCGGCGGGGCTCCAACCACTCCGGCCGGCTCGCTCTCGGGTGGAAACCAGCAGAAGGTGGTCCTGGCCCGCGAGATCGACGCCGAGCCGAAGGTGCTGATCGCGGCCCAGCCGACCCGCGGCCTCGACGTCGGCGCAATCGAGTTCGTGCATCGCCGGCTCGTCGAGCAGCGGGACGCCGGGCGCGCGGTCTTCCTCGTCTCGCTCGAGCTCGAGGAGATCCTCTCACTCTCGGACCGGATTCTCGTGATCTACGAGGGCCAGATCGTCGGAGAGTTCCCGCCGACCGCGACCGAGGAAGAGCTCGGGTTCGCGATGACCGGCGGTCGCCGGGAGGCTGTGGCGTGAGCCGGCGTAGGCTCGACGGAGCCGGACCACCAGGAGCGGAGGCACCGGCTTCGCCGGCGCCGGAGCGGGAATGAGCGACGAGCTGTATTCGGAGGAGTTCGACGAAGCGCCGCCGCCACCGACCGGCCCGCTGGGCTCGAGCCCGCAACAGAACTTCGCGTCGCGCTACGGCAGCAAGGCCGCCGGAGCGGGCGCACCGATCCTCACGACGATCTTCGCTTTCCTGATGGCCGGTGTCGCCGTCGCGGTCGTCGGGAAGGACCCGCTCAAGGTCTACCGTTCGATCTTCGACGGCACCGGCCTGAACTTCTTCGCCCACTTCGGCTCGTACTCGATCCGCCTCCCGTTCTCCACCCAGCACGTCTGGTTCTGGTGGGACACGTCGTCGATCGCGGCAACGAACCTGCAGCAGACGCTGCTGATCACGACACCGATCATCCTGACGGCCGTCGCGCTGGGCTTTGCGTTCCGGTGCGGGCTGTTCAACATCGGCGGCCAGGGTCAATACCTGGTCGGCTCCTACTTCGCCGTCTGGATCGGCACGTTGTTCGTCAACCTCGATCCCTTCGTGCACGTCACGTTGTGCCTCGTGATCGGGGCACTCGCAGGCGCGTTCTACGCGGGTATCGCCGGCATCCTCAAGGCGACGGTCGGCGCGCACGAGGTGATCACGACGATCATGCTCAACTGGACCGCGATCTGGGTCGGCGAGTGGCTGTTCGGGCAGAAGGGACCGCTCCAGAACTCGACGCAGGTCTCGCTTCCGATCTCGAACGACATCGCCGACGGGGCGAAGCTGCCGATCTTCTGGGGCCCGAAGCTGCTTCAAGGCCTCTCGATCGGCATCTTCATCTCGGTCGCCTTTCTGTTCCTGTACTGGCTGGTGATCAATCGGACGACGCTTGGCTTCGAGGTGCGCGCGGTCGGGTTCAATCCCGAGGC
>CAVQRE010000009.1:0-69487 GCA_963715115.1 uncultured Thermoleophilia bacterium | reverse complement strand
ACGTGACCATCGGCCACGCGATCCTGCTCGCGGCCGACCTCGACACCGAGGCCGAATGGGTCCGCATCACCACGAGCGCTACGACGGCGCCGGCTATCCGGCGGGGCTCGCCGGCGAGGAGATCCCGCTCGCGTCACGTGTGCTCGCAGTCGCCGACGCGTTCGAGACGATGACCGGCGGGCGGCCGTACCGGAGTCGGCTGACGACGGAGGTGGCGCTGACCGAGCTCCAAGAGCACAGCGGTGCACAGTTCGACCCGGACTGTGTCGAGGCGCTTGCCGACCTGCTCGGCCACGTCGGCACGTCGGTTCCTTTGCCGGTCGCCTAGCCGTCGCCCCGCGGGCGACCGCCCGTAGGATGCCGCAGCATGGTCATCGACGGACACAACGACCTTGTGCTCCGCCGGTGGCGCGGCGAGCCGTCGTCACATATGGATCTCGAGGCCGCTCGCGTAGCCGGGTTCGCGGGTGGCTTCTTCGCACTCTTCGTCCCGTCGCCGCATCCACACGGCATGCCCGAGATCCCGTATGTGATGCCACTGGCCGATCCGATCCCGCACGAGGAAGCTGCGCGCATCGCCGACGAGCTCTACGCGACCTTGTGCGAGCTGCCGGTCCGGCGCGCGCTGTCGGTCGACGACTTTCGCGAGGGCGACGTCGCTGCGATCGTGCACCTGGAGGGTGCAGACCCGCTCGCGCCCGACCTCTCGGACCTCGAGGCGTGGTACGGGCGCGGCCTGCGCTCGATCGGGCTCGTCTGGTCGCGGCCGAACGCCTTCGCGGAAGGGGTGCCGTTCGCGTTTCCGGGATCACCCGACACCGGTCCCGGTCTCACCGACGCCGGCCGCGCCCTCGTCGAAGCGTGCAACCGTCTGGGGATCCTCGTCGACCTCTCGCATCTGAACGAGGCCGGCTTCTGGGACGTCGCGAGGATCTCGGGCGCGCCCCTGGTGGCGACACATTCGAACGCGCACGCGCTCTGCGCGTCGTCGCGCAACCTCACCGACAGCCAGCTCGACGCTGTCCGCGACTCCGGTGGCGTCGTGGGCGTCAACTTCGCCGTCAACTTCCTGCGCGAGGACGGAGACGAGGTCCGGGAGACACCGATCACCGAGATCATTCGGCACGTCGACTACCTTTCGGATCGCATGGGCATCGATCACGTGGCGTTCGGGTCGGACTTCGACGGCGCGGTCGTGCCCGACGCGGTCGGCGGAATCGAAGGATTCCCCGAGATCGTCGATGCGCTCGCGACGGTCGGCTACGACGCGAGTCGATTGCGAAGGTGACCCATGCGAACTGGCTGCGCGTGCTCGACGCGACGTGGCGTTCATGAGGACGCGGACGCTCGGCTCGCTCGAGGTGACGGTTGTCGGCCTCGGCTGCAACAACTTCGGTGGGCGCGTCGACGAGGCCGGCACGCGTGCGGTCGATCGACGCCGCGCTCGACGTCGGAGTCACGTTCTTCGACACCGCCGACATCTACGGCAACGCGGGCGGCAGCGAGACGCTGATCGGCGAGATCCTGCGAGGGACGCCGCGACCAGGTCGTCCTCGCGACCAAGTTCGGAAAGCCGATGGGCGACGGGGCGTCGCGCCGCGGCTCGGCGCGCCTACGTCCGCGCGGCGCTAGACGCGTCGCTGCGTCGGCTGCGAACCGATCACGTCGACCTCTACCAGCATCACGAGGAGGATCGCGAGACGCCGCTCGAGGAGACGCTCGGCGTGATCGCCGAGCTCGTCGCCGAAGGCAAGGTCCGCGCGTTCGGCACGTCGAACTACGCGTCGGAGACGCTCGAGCGCGCCGTCGGCGATCGCCGCGTCGCTGCAGCTGCCGTACGTGTCGGAGCAGAGCCAGTACTCGTGGCTCGAGCGCGACGCCGAGCGCGAGCTGCTGCCGGCCTGCGAGCGGCTCGGCCTCGGCTTCATCCCGTTCTTTCCGCTCGCGAGCGGCCTGCTCACGGGCAAGGTCTCGCGCGAGCATCCGCCGCAGCCGGGAACGAGGCTGCACGGCCGCGAGATCGACGGCGCGAGGCTCGATCGGGTCGAGCAGCTCCGCGGCTGGGCCGAGGCGCACGGCGCCTCGCTGCTCGAAGTCGCGATCGGCGGGCTCGCGGCGATGTCGCCCGTCGCGTCGGTGATCGCGGGCGCGACCAAGCCCGAGCAGGTGCGCGCGAACGCCGCCGCCGGCGAGCTGGGCAGCCGACCGCCGCCGAGCTCGCCGAGCTTCTCGCTCTGTAGGTCAAGAGCGGCTGCCCGGCACCTGCTGTTTCGCCCGTGAGGGTTGGATCGCCTGGCGGCCGGAGCCGGGCTTGGCCCGGCGGGAGGCCTGATCAGCCGACGAGATGTAGCGCCAACAAGAAGGGGGCCAGTGGGGGAAACATGGTTTCCCCCACTATTAATCCAGCTTCGCGACGACGTGCTTGATCTGGGTGTACTCCTCCATCGAGTACGCCGACATGTCCTTGCCGTAGCCGGAGCACTTGTAGCCGCCGTGCGGCATCTCCGACGTGATCGGGACGAGATGGTCGTTGATCCACACCGTGCCGAACTGCAGCTTGCGCGCTGCGTTCAGGGCGCGGCCGACGTCGCGCGTCCAGACCGACGCCGCCAGCCCGTACGGAACGCCGTTCGCCCAGGCGATCGCCTCGGCGTCGTCGCCGAACCGCTGGACGGTGACGACCGGGCCGAAGACCTCCTTCTGGACGATCTCGTCGTCCTGGGAGACGTCGGTGACGACGGTCGGCTGCACGAAGTAGCCGCGGTCGCCGTTCGTCCCGCCGCCGGTCAGCACGGTCGCGCCTTCCGCGCGCTCGAGGAAGCCGAGGATGCGGTCCTGCTGGTCCTTCGAGATCACCGGGCCCATCTCGATCTCGTCGCCGTCGGCCGGGTCGCCGACCCTGAGCGACTCAACGGCCGGCACGAGCGCCTCGAGCAATGCGTCGTAGATCTTCGGTCCGGCAAGGACGCGTGAGCCGGCCGTGCAGTCCTGGCCGGAGTTGGCATAGCCGGCGATCTTGATCCCCTCGGCGACGGCTTCCGGGTCGGCGTCGTCGAACACAACCATCGGCGCCTTGCCGCCGAGCTCGAGGTGCACGCGCTTGAGCGTGTCGGCCGCGTTCTTCGCGATCAGCTTGCCGGTGGCGATGTCACCCGTGAGCGAGACGAGGCCGATGTCCGGATGCTCGACGAGCCGCTGGCCCGTCGGCACGCCGTCGCCGGTGACGACCTGGAGCACGCCTTCCGGAATCACGTCCTTCGCGAGCTCGACGAAGCGCAGGAGCGACAGTGGTGTCTGCTCTGACGGCTTGAGGATCTGGAGGTTGCCGCCGGCGAGTGCGGGCCCCATCTTCCACACGGCCATCATCAGCGGGTAGTTCCACGGGCAGATGCCCGCCACGATCCCGATCGGCTCGCGACGGATCATCGACGTGTAGCCCTTGATGTACTCGCCCGTCGACTTGCCTTCCAGGATGCGCGCCGATCCGGCGAAGAACCGGAGGTTGTCGGCCGCGAACGGCATCTCCTCGCGCGCGAGGCTGATCGGCTTCCCGACATTGCGTGACTCGATCTGCGCGAGCTCCTCTGCATTGTCGGAGATCACGTCGGCCAGCCTCAGCAGCAGCTCGGACCGTTCAGCAGGCGTGGCGTCCAGCCACTCCGGGAGCGCCGCTTTGGCGCGCTCGACCGCTTCGTCGACGTCGTCGGCGCTCGCGTTCGGAACCTCCCCGATCGACTCGCCGGTCGCGGGGTTGAGGACGTCGATGGTCGCTTCGATCGTTGCCATGAGCTCGAACCTCCTATTCGGTGCGAAGGATCCCAGTTTCGCGCGTCAGGCGCTGGGCGACTGCTACGGGGATGATCGTCAGGAGGATCACGACGAGCGCGACCACGTTGACGATCGGCAGCTCCTGGCCCTGCCGCAGGTTGTCGAGGATAAAGATCGGGAGCGTCGTCTGGGCTCCCGCCGTGAACGTCGTGACGATCACCTCGTCGAACGAGAGTGCAAACGCCAGCAGTGCTCCGGAGATGAGCGCCGTCGACAGCACCGGCCAGGTCACGTACCTGAACGTCTGCCAGCCGTCGGCGCCCAGATCCATCGACGCCTCGTAGAGGGACGGGGCGGTGCGCCGGAGCCGGGCGAGCACGTTGTTGTAGACGACGACGACGCAGAACGTCGCGTGGCCGATCACGATCGTCCAGATCGAGAAGCCGATGCCGGCGAACACGTAGAACGAGTTCAACGCCATCCCCGTGATGATGCCCGGCAGCGCGATCGGCAGAATGAGCAGGAACGACACCGACTCCCGGCCGAAGAACCTGAAGCGGTGGATCGCGAAGGCGGCCATCGAGCCCAGCGCGAGCGCGAAGACGGTCGCGATCAGTCCGACCTCCAGCGACAGCCGCATCGAGTCGCGAACGTCCGGATCCGACCAGGCGACCCTGAACCAGTGGGTCGTCCAGCCGGGAATCGGCCAGCTCTGCACGTTGGACTTGTTGAACGCGTAGACGCCGATCAGCACGAGCGGCACCCAGAGGAACGCGACGACGAGCGCGGTCCAGATCCAGAGGCCGATGCGTGTGCCGCGGCTCTCCATCACAGGGCGTCGAAGGCGCCGAGCCGGCGGGCGATCACGAGGTACACGGCCATGACGCCGACCGGGATCGTCGCCAGGGCGGCCGCGAAGGGGATGTTCGCGTTGATGCCGATGTTCTCGTAGACGACGTTGCCGATGAAGGTCGAGTTCGTGCCGCCGATCAGGAGCGGCGTGATGAAGTCGCCGAGCGTGAGCGAGAAGGTGAAGATTGACCCGGCGACGACGCCGGGGAGCGCTAGCGGAAGGATCACCGAGCGGAGCGTTCGCGAGCCGCGGGCGCCGAGATCACGTGATGCTTCGATGTAGGAGTGGGGGATTCGTTCGAGTGCGCCGTACACGGGTAGCACCATGAACGGCAGCCACACGTACGTGAACACGAGCCACATCGCCCAGTTCGAGTAGGCGATGTTGGCCGCAGGCAGGCCGCTCTTCTTGAGCGACCAGTCCAGCGCGCCCCCACCCGAGAGGATCGTCTGCCAGGCATAGATGCGGACGAGGTAGCTCGACCAGAGCGGCAGCACGACCAGGACGAAGAGCAGTCCACGGAGCCGGGGAGGTGCGACACGGGCCATGAAGTACGCGAGCGGGAAGGCAAGCACGGCGTCGGTGATCGTCACGGCGGCGGCGATGCCGATCGTACGTCCCGCGATCCGGAGATAGGTCGGATCGCTGACTGAGAAGATGATCCGGTAGTTGTCGAGCGTCCAATGGTGGACGAGCGTGCCGGTGAACGAGTCGACCGTCCACAGTGACGAGACGAGCAGGACCGCGAGCGCGCCCAGGTAGACGACGCCAAAGGCGACGGCCGGTGGGCCGAGGAGCCCGAAGCCCTTGAGCCAAGGGCGCCGCCACACCGCCGCGCCGACTCGGAGGCGGGCCCGCCGAACCGGCGAGCCCGCCTCCGAAGCTGCCTGGACGTCGACCGTCACCGGCTAGCCGGTGACCTCTGTCCAGGCGCGCTGCCAGGCGTTGTAGTCCATGCAGTCGTTTGCGGAGTGCCAGCCGCACTGGGCGACGGGCGTCTTCCAGAACTTGATCTTGCTGTAGTACGCCGCCGGCTCGTTCAGGTGGTACTGGGCACACGAGCCCTTCTGCAGCTTGTCCATGTACGAGCACGCCTTCGGGTTGACCGGCGTCTCGCCGAACACGAGCGCCTGCTTCGCCTCGACCGGTGCCGTCGTCACGTACTGCATCCACTTGTACGCGCAGTTCGGATGCGGCGCCTTCTTGGCGAGCATCCACGTGTCGGCCCAGCCGGTCGTCGGCAGCGGCACGATCTCCTTGATCGGCGCCTTGGCGGCCTCGAGCGCGAGGGTCTGGTACGGCCACCCGGCACCCATCCACACGTCGCCGCCCTTGAACGACGTGATCTCGTCCGACGCGTAGTTCCAGTACCGCTTCAGAAGCGGCTTCTGCTGCTTGAGCAGCGAGACCGTCGCGTCGAGCTGGGACTTCGTCAGCTCGTACGGGTCCTTGATGCCGAGGCTCGGCTTCGTCTGCTCGAGGTAGAGCGCCGCGTCCGCGATCTGGATCGGGTTGTTCGGCACGGTCAGCTTGCCCTTGTACTTGCCGCTGTAGATCGCGCCCCAGCCGGTCGGGGCGGGCTTCACCTTCTGCGTGTTGTAGAGCAGCGTGTTCGGGCCCCACTGCACCGAGACGCCGTAGTGCACTCCCTTGACGGTGTTGTGCGCCGGCGACTTGAAGGCCGGCAGGAAGTTCTTCCACGATGGGATCAGGTTGACGTTGACGGGCTGGACGTCGCCGCCGTAGATCAGCCTCAGGCTGGCATCGCCCGACGCCGATACGAGGTCGTACTGACCGCCGCCGCCCCCGCCGCCGGTGCGCATGAGCGCCACCATCTCGTTGGAGGTTCCTGCGTCCTTGCGGTGGATGATGCAGCCCGTCTCCTGCTCGAACTTCTTCGCGAAGCTCGGGTCGCTGTAGAGCGGCCACTCGATCAGATTGAGCGAGCCCTCGCCCTTCCCGATCGCCGTGGGCAGGCTCGTGCCGTTGCCGCGAGAAACCGCGACGGCGGGCACGAGCAGCACCGTCACGAGGGCGAGAGCGAGCAGGTGGATCTTGCGGATCCGTCTCACGTTGGTCATCCTCCTTGCAGGGGGGTCGTCTCTGGTTGGTCGATCGGGAACGTGTGCTCGGGGCGCCAGTGAGCCGCACACGCTTCCCACGCTGTTCGAGCGCCTCGGCGGACGACGTCTCGAGGTTCTGCCTCAATGCAACGAGCTCGCCGCCGCCGTCGAGCGCGACCACGTAGCGCGTGACCGCACCGAGGTAGACGACGTCCCGGATGCGGCCCGGCTCGCCCTCTCCCTCGTCGCCGCCGAGCAGGATCACCTTCTCCGGGCGAATGGTGAATCTGCGGCCGTTCCGCTCGAGGATGTTCGAGGTTCCGACGAACCCGGCGACGAATTCGGTCGCAGGGCGTTCGTACACCTCGGCCGGCGAGCCGGTCTGCTCGATGCGGCCCTCGTTGAACACGGCCAGATGATCGCTCATCGTCAACGCCTCCTCCTGGTCGTGTGTGACGTAGAGGAAGGTCATGCCGAGCTCGCGCTGGAGCGCCTTCAAGAACACCTGCATCTCCTGTCGCAGCTTCAGATCGAGCGCGCCGAGCGGTTCGTCGAGCAGCAGCACCTTCGGCTGGTTGACGATCGACCGCGCGAGCGCGACGCGCTGGCGCTGGCCGCCGGACAGCTGCACCGGCTTGCGCCGTCCATATCCGTCGAGGCGAACCATGCGCAGCACCTCGTCGACTCTCGAGTTACGCTCGCCCCGCGCGCACGCCTTTCACCTTCAGCCCGTAGCCGACGTTCTCCGCCCACCGTCATGTGCGGGAACAGCGCGTAGTCCTGGAACACGGTGTTGACGTCCCTCGCGTATGGCGGTCGACGCGTGATGTCCTCGCCGCCGAGCGTGATCGTTCCGGTGTCGGGTTGCTCGAACCCCGCGATCATGCGCAGTGTCGTGGTCTTGCCCGAGCCCGACGGGCCGAGCATGGTGAAGAACTCTCCGTCGGCGACCTCGAAGTCAACGTTGTCGACCGCGACCACATCGCCATAGGTCTTGCGCGCCTGCTCGACGCGAACATCAGCCGCCAAGGCACTCCTGGAGGATGTCGAGGCCGCGGTCGAGCTCTGCGTCGGAGACCGTGAACGGGACGAGGATCCGGATCACGTTGCCGTAGATGCCGCAGGAGAGGAGGATCAGCCCTCGCTCGCGAGCAGCGGCCGTGATGCGTGAGGTCGCTTCGCCCGTCCGCTCGGGCAGCTCGAGCGCGAGCATCGGACCGAGGCCCCGGACGTCGCTCCCTTCCGGTGCCATCACGCTCAGCCGCTCGCGAACGTGGCGGCCGACCTCCTCGGCGCGCGGCCGCAGGCCGGGAAGTGCGTCGAGGACGGCGATTGCTGCGGCACACGAGACGGGGTTCCCGGTGAAGGTGCCGCCGAGGCCGCCGGCGGGGACGGCGTCCATCACCTCGGCGCGGCCGGTGACTGCCGCGAGCGGCAGGCCACCGCCGAGCGTCTTGCCGCTGACCAGTAGGTCGGGCTGCGCGTCGTAGTGCTCGATCGCCCAGACGGGCCCGGTGCGCCCGCAGCCCGACTGCACCTCGTCGTTGACGTAGAGGATGCCGTAGCCGTCGAGCAGTTCCTGCAGCCGCTTCGGGAAGTCAGGCGGCATCGGAAGGAAGCCGCCTTCACCCTGCACGGGCTCGAGTACAGCGCACGCGACCGACTCCGGATCGACGTCGCCCTTGAAGAGCTCCTTCAAGGCTGCGATCGCGTCGTCCGAGGACACGCCGCGATAGGGATACGGGGCAGGTGTGCGGTACACCTCGGGCGCGAACGGCCCGAAGCCCTTCTTGTACGGGACGACCTTCGCGGTCATCGTCATGGCGAGCAGCGTCCGGCCGTGGAACGCGTTGTCGAAGACGATCACGGCCGGGCGGCCGGTCGCGACGCGCGCGATCTTGACCGCGTTCTCGACCGCCTCGGCGCCCGAGTTCAGGAGCAGCGACTTCTGATCTGTACCCCGACACGGCGACAGCTCGGCGAGTCGCCGACACACTTCGATGTACGGCTCGTACATGCCGACCATTGCGCACTGGTGCAGATAACGATCGACCTGCTCGTGCACCGCTTTGACGACGGCCGGGAGCGAGTGGCCGACGTTGGCACAACCGATCCCGCCGGCGAAGTCGATGTACTCACGTCCGTCGACGTCCCAGACGCGGGCTCCTTCGGCGCGGTCGACGAAGATCGGCTGGGTCGAGATCCCGCGAGCGACGTAGCGCTCCCGCGCCTCCTGGAGGCGCCCTGTGGCTGTCCGTTCCTGCAGCGACACGGCAAGGGCGACTGTATACGGCGCTCCCGGGAGGAGCCAGGTGGGGTCAACCGAGCGCCGATACGATGGCCGACTCCGGCGCCTTGGCCGAGTGGTTAGGCAGCGGCCTGCAAAGCCGTTTACAGCGGTTCGAATCCGCTAGGCGCCTCTACGGTTGTGAACGCCCAGGGGGTAGCGTCATGCCGATGGACGAGCTCCAGGACGTGGTTGCCTCGCTCGCCGAGGAGCTACAGGTCCCCGGTGTCGCCGTCGGCGTGCTCCTCGACGGCCGGGAGGAGCACGCGTTCCACGGCGTCACGAGCGTCGAGAACCCGCTCCCGGTAGACGAGCGCACGCTCTTCCTGTGCGGTTCGACGACCAAGACGTTCACAGCCACGGCGATCCTTCGCCTCGTGGAACAGGGCGTCGTCGACCTGGACGCACCTGCCCGGACGTATGTCCCGGAACTCCGGGTCGACGACGAGGACGCGGCCGCAGCGGTGACTGTCCTCCAGCTGCTGAACCACACCTCGGGTTGGGACGGCGACTTTTTCCGAAACACCGGCGACGGAGACGACGCCCTCGCGCGCTACGTCGAAGCGATGGTCGGGCTCCAACAGCTGACGCGGCCGGGCGAGGCTGTCTCGTACAACAACGCCGCGTTCGGCGTTGCCGGCCGGCTGGTCGAGAAAGTGACGGGATCGACTTACGAGGCGGCCCTGCGCGAGCTTCTGCTCGATCCGCTGGATCTCCACGACACGCTGTTCTTCCCGCGGGATCTTCTGACGCGGCGGGTCGCGGTCGACCACCAGCGCCTGCAGGACGGCGGCACGAAGATCCTCCCGTTCGGGTTTCCGCGAGCGACGAATCCCGTCGGCGGCCTCGCCACGACCACGCGCGACCTGATCGCGTGGGCGCGTTTCCACCTCGACGGTCGCGACTCGCTTCTCTCGCGCGGGCTCGCCCATCGAATGCAGGAGGCTACGGTCGAGGCTCCCGGTTGGTCGGCGGGCGACGCGGTCGGGATCTCGTGGCTGCTCAGCGATGTCGCAGGCCTCCAGGTGGTCGGCCACGGCGGGGCGACGCTCGGGCAGCTGTCGCTCTTCAAGATCGTCCCCGAGCACGGTTTCGCCCTTGTCTCGTGCACGAACTGCAGCCCGATCGGTGCAGCGTTCAACGAACGGATCATGGAGTGGGCGTGGGAGACCCTCCTCGACGCGCCGATACCGGAGCCGGAGACCGTCGCGCGCACGGCGGACGAGCTCGTCCCGTACTGCGGCCGTTACGAGACCGTGGCGAACATCGTCGACGTCACAGCGAACGGCGATGGCCTCTCACTGCTCGTGATCGACCGACCAGAGTTGCTCGAGGAGTTTGGTGTCGAGTTGGAGCAAGAGCCGCCGGTCCCCTTCCTCTTCCGGTCGGGTAATGCTGACCGCATCGTCTGCACCACACCGCCGCATCGCGGCAGCACCGGCTTCTTCCTTCGCGACAAGGAGGGCCGCGTCACGGCCGCGAACGCTTTCGGGCGCCACGCGCTGCGGACTAGCTGAGCCCTCACCCTCTAAACGCTCCGGTTCTCGTCTCACGATGAGCGGCCGAAGACCGAGCTCTCGATCACGTAGAAGAGCGCGATCAGCGCATACAGCACGACCGCGAGGATCGCCGACACGAGCGCGCTCAGCGTCGCAACTGCGTAGATCAGCGTCCCGGGGCGGAACGACCGAGAGATGCCGGACACCATCCGCTGGTCGGCCGAGGCCGCGATCAGCCTGCGCCCGCTCGCTGCATAGAACCACAGTGCCCCGTAGCAGACCGCCATCGCCGTGTAGGTGAGCCCGTAGAAGACGGCTGCCGCCTTCGACTGGTCGCGCAGGTTGTCGGCGAGGACGCGCGTCGGAAATGGCGTGAACGCGACGACCATCAGGAACAGCACGTTGATGAACAGAAACGTCCGATTGACCTTGTCGATCTGCGTGAAGACGGTGTGGTGGTTGACCCACACGATTCCAAGCGTCACGAACGAGATGCCGTAGGCGGCATACGACGGCCACGCCTGAACGAGCTGATGGGCGACCGAGCCCTGCCCGCCGAGGTTGACGTCGAGGATGAGAAGCGTCGCTGCGATCGCGAAGATTCCGTCGCTGAACGTCTCGAGCCGCGCGGTCTCGCTCATGCGGCCAGTTTAGGATCCAGGCGATGTCGTTCTCGGGCGCAATGATTCAGAACGCGATCTACATCGCGCAGCAGCCGCCCGAGTGGCCGATCACCACCGATGACTGGGAACGTGCAGCCGCAGCACGGCTCGATCCGAGCGCGTACGGGTACATCGCCGGTGCTGCGGGCTCGGAGTCGACTGCGCGAGCGAACCTTGCCGCGTTCGAGCATCACCGCATCCGCCCACGCATGCTCTCCGGGACCGCGACGCGTGACCTCTCGGTCGAGGTGCTCGGCCTGCACTCACCGGCGCCGTTCCTTCTGGCCCCGATCGGCGTCCTCTCGATTGCGCACGAGGACGCCGAGCCGGCCGTCGCTCGCGCGAGTGTGGCCTCGGGCGTGCCGATGGTGCTCTCTGGTGCGGCCACGCACTCGCTCGAGGAAGTGGCCGAGACGGGATGTCCGCGTTGGTACCAGCTCTACTGGCCGAACGACCGCGAGCTCTGCGCCAGCTTCGTCGCGCGCGCCGAGGCGGCCGGGTACTCCGCGATCGTCGTGACCGTCGACACGCTGACCCTCGGCTGGCGGCCGCGCGACCTTCGCGCCGCGTACCTGCCCTTCCTGCAGGGAGAGGGCTGCGGCGTCTACTTCAGCGACCCGGTGTTCCTCTCCCGTCTCGCCAAGCCTCCGAGCGAGGATCTGCTGACCGCCGTGGCGACGTTGCTGACGCACTTCTCGAACCTCGGCCTCACCTGGGACGACCTCGACTGGCTGCGCGGACAGACCTCGTTGCCGCTGCTCGTCAAGGGGATCCTGCGTGCCGACGACGCGAAGCTCGCGCTCGAGCACGGCATCGACGGCGTGATCGTCTCGAATCACGGCGGGCGACAGGTCGACGGGGCAGTTGCTGCACTCGACGCACTGATCGAGGTGCGCGACGCGCTTCCACAGGGAGTCGTGCTGATGGACGGGGGCATTCGCTGCGCCGCCGACATCGTCAAGGCTGTCGCGCTCGGCGCCGACGCGGTGCTGATCGGCCGTCCGTATGCGTACGCCCTCGCCGTCGGCGGCCAGCGCGGCGTCGAGGAGTTGATCCAGAACCTGATGGCCGAGCTCGACCTCACCCTGGCGCTCGCCGGGATGACGTCGGTGCGCGACCTCGATCGCTCATGGCTGACGTCGGCGTCGTCCTGAGCGAACCGGGCCGCGTGGCCCTGGAGGAGATCCGCGTCGACGAGCCGGAGACGGGGGAGGTGCTCGTTCGGATCGAGGCGACCGGCGTCTGCCACAGCGACCAGCACGTGATCGACGAGGACGGCTGGGGGCACCCGTTCCCCGTCCTGCTCGGCCACGAGGGTGCGGGCAGCGTCGTCGGCGTAGGTGCCGGAGTCGACGCCCTGTCGATCGGCGACCGCGTCGTGATCGGCTGGAAAGCGTCCTGCGGCACCTGCGCCGCATGCCTGCGCGGCGCTCCACGCCGCTGCCGGAAGCCGCCGGCCGCTGCCGGCCGCCTCCACCGCGCGGACGGAACGGTGCTGACACCGGTGCTGCGCACCGGCACGTTCGCGACGCACACCGTCGTGCCTGCTGCGGCAGCGGTCAGAGTCCCGTCGGAATTGCCGTTCGAGCAGGCCTGTCTCATCGGCTGTGCGGTCGCCACCGGTGTGATGTCGGTGCTCGAGACCGCAAAGGTCTGGGCCGGCGCGCGCGTCGCCGTGATCGGCTGCGGTGCGGTCGGTCTTTCGGCGATCCAGGGCGCGCGCATCGCGCGCGCGTCGGAGATCCGCGCGATCGATCGCGACCCGCGCAAGCTCGACCAGTCGCGCCGCTTCGGCGCCACGCATGTCGAGTCGGGGCCGGTCGACTTCGTCTTCGACGTGGTCGGAAGACGCTCGACCTTTGAACAAGGTTTGTCTCTACTCGCGTCCGGCGGCACGTACGTGCTCGTCGGATTGTCTCCTGCGGGCGAACGGGCCGACGTCGACCTGCCCGGGCTCTTCGCGAAACGAGCCTCGATCGTCGTCTCGCACGGCGGCGACTATCTCCCGCAGGAGGACTTCCCGCGGCTCGCGCGGTTCGCCCTCGACGGCGAGCTCGATCTGGAGGGGATGGTGACGCAGACGGCGCCGCTCGAGAGCTGGCAAGAGGCGTTCGGCGCGATGCGCGACGGCGACGTCATCCGGACGGTGCTCACCGTATGACCCGGCGTAGGCTCGACGGAGCCGGTCCGGGAGCGGAGGTGCCGGCTTTGCCGGCGCTGGAGCGGGTATGAGCCGGCGTAGGCTCGACGGAGCCGGCGCGGGAGCGGAGGCCTCGGCTTTGCCGGCGCCGGAGCGAGCATGAGCCATCTCGAGTACCTGCGCGGCATCATCTCCGGCGAGGAGCAGGGTGCTCTCGTGGCGGAGCTGATCGGGATGAAGATGGTCGCCGCCGAGGTGGGGCGCGTGACCTTCGAGCTCGACGTCGGCCCGCAGCACTCGAGCCCGCCTGGAACGCTGCACGGTGGGATCCTCTGCGATCTCGCCGATGCGGCGATGGGCTGCGCGAATCTGTCGCGGCTCGACCCTGATGAGATGTTCACGACCGTCGAGCTGAAGATCAACTTCCTCAAGCCGGTCTGGGAAGGGCGGCTGACGGCGGTCGGCGAGATGATCAAGGGCGGCAGGACGATGGCGCTCCTCGAGTGCCGTGTGACCGACGAAGAGGGCTCGCTCGTGGCGTACGCAACGTCGACCTGCATGACGCTGCGCGAAAGTTAGGATCCCGGCGTGGACCTGCGCGATACGAGCGAAGAGGCCGCGTTCCGGAGCGAGGTTCGTGCGTTCATCCAGGAGAATCTCCCCGACAGTTCGCGGACGCGCGGTGCCCGTCGCTTCGAGGACGACGATCGCGAGTGGAGCCGGAAGCTGGGGGAGGCTGGCTACGCCGGCCTGACGTGGCCGAAGGAGTTCGGCGGCGCCGGCGCCCCGTACAACCATCAGGCGATCTTCCTCGAGGAGCTCGCGCGCGCCGAGGCGCCGTCCCATCTCGGTGTGATCGGCCTCGGAATGGCGGGGCCGACGATCATCGCCTGGGGGACGGACGCGCAGAAGGATCGCTATCTCGCGAAGATCCTGAGCGCCGAGGAGATCTGGTGCCAGGGATTCTCCGAGCCCGACGCCGGCAGCGATCTCGCCGCGGCGCGCACACGCATCGAGGACCGCGGCGACCATTTCCTCGTCAACGGGCAGAAGGTGTGGTCGTCGTTCGCGCACATCGCAGACTTCTGCATCCTCGTCGGGCTCGGCCGCCCCGACGAACCGCGGTACAAGAACCTGACCTACGTGATCGCCGACATGCACGCTCCGGGTGTCGAGGTACGTCCGCTCGTCCAGATCACCGGGCACCCCGAGTTCAACGAGATCTTCTTCACCGACGTGCATGTCCCCAAGGAGAACCTGCTGGGCGAGATCGGCGGCGGCTGGCAGGTTGCGATGACGACGCTGCTGCACGAGCGCGGCACGCTCGGTTTTGCGCTTGCCGCGACCCTCGACGTGGCCGTGCGCAAGCTGCTCGCGCTCGCGAAAGAGCGCAACGTCACCGATCCGATCTTGCGCGACCGGATCGCGCGCGAGTGGGTGGAACTCCAGGCGCTGCGCTACACGAACTACCGCGCGCTGACGACGCTCCAGAAGACGGGCATTCCCGGTCCGGAAGGCTCCGCCTCGAAGCTCGTCTGGTCGGAGAACAACCAGCGCCTGACGAAGCTCGCGCTCGAGATCCTCGGATCGCATGCACAGCTGACAGACGGCGGCGGCTACGCCGGCGGGTACTGGCAGTACCAGCAGCTCCGTTCGCGCGGCAACACGATCGAGGCCGGCACGAGCGAGATTCTCCGCAACATCGTCGCCGAGCGCGTGCTCGGTCTTCCCCGGAGCCGTTAGAAAGATCATGGACTTCTCCTTCACCGCCGAGCAGGACGACCTCCGCCGTGAGGCGCGCGCGTTCCTCGAGGCGAACCCGTCGCCCACGCTCGAGCAGCTCGCCTCGCTCGGCTGGGTCGGGATCCTGCAGAGCGACGACTTCACGTTCCTCGACGCCGCCGTGCTGTTCGAAGAGCTCGGCCGGTCGCTCTACGAGGGGCCGTTCGTCCTGAACGAGGTCGCCGGTCAGGCCGGCGACGACGTGTGGTCGATCGAGATCGACGGCTTCGTGCCGCATCTCGACCAGGTCGACCGTGTATTGACGCCAGACATGCACGGCCGACCGGCGCAGGGCGAGCGCGTCGCCACCGTCGACGAGACACTGCAGCTCGGACGGCTCGCCGCCGACGGCGCCGGGCCGGCGGTAGGGGCGTGGGAGGATGTCCGCCGCCGACTGCTCGCCGCGCTGGCTCTCGAGGCGGTCGGGATCGGGTCGAAGGCGGTCGAGCTCGCGATTGCCTACGTCGGATCGCGCGAGCAGTTCGGCAAGAAGATCGGCACCTACCAGGCGATCTCGCATCCGCTTGTCGACGCCTACGTCGCGGTCGAGCTTTCCCGGTCACTCGCCTACTGGGCCGCGTGGGCGGTCGCCGAGCATGACGACCAGGTCGACCTCGCCGTCGCAGCGGCGAAGTCGCAGGCCTCCGAGGCAGCGGTACTGGCGTGCGAGCGGTCGATTCAGGCACACGGCGGCATCGGCTTCACCTGGGAGCATCCGCTGCATCGCTACTACAAGCGCGCGCTGTGGCTCGAGGGCGCGCTCGGGTACGGCCGCGAGCTGCGCGCCGGGGTGGCCGAATCCCTGCTTGCCTCGTAACCGGCGCGTCGAGCGGCATCGGACGGGCAACGGCCGAGTACCTGCTCCGCCGCGGGTGGACGGTCCACGCGTCCGTGCGGAAGGTCGGCGATGCTCCTTCGGGGGCGCGAGAGCTCGTCTTCGACGTCGGGGACGCAGCGGCGATCGCAGAAGCCGCCGGGCAGGTCGAGCAGCTCGACGGGCTCGTCGCGAACGCCGGGATCGCGATCGCCTCGCCGCTCGAGTTCCTGCCGCCGGACGAGCTCACGCGCCAGCTGGACGTCAACGTCGTCGGGCAGCTGCGGGTCCTGCAGGCGTTCCTGCCCGCGCTGCGGCATGTGGGTGGGCGGATCGTCATCGTTGGCTCGGTCGCCGGGCGCTCCGCATTGCCGTTCCTCGGCGCCTACGCGATGAGCAAGTTCGCGCTCGAGGCGATGGCCGACTCGCTGCGCGTCGAGCTGCAGCCGTGGGGAATGCACGTCGCGATCATCGAGCCGGCGACGATCGCGACGCCGATGTGGACAAAGCCGCAACGCTCCGTCGATGACCTGCCGCCCGAGGTGGCCGAGCGCTACGGGGAGCGCCTGCAGCAGTTCGGGAAGCTTGCGGCGGAGCGTTCGTCCGGCCACGGGGTGTCGACCGGCGCGGTCGCGAAGGCGATCGAGCACGCGCTCACCGCGTCGAAGCCGCGGACGCGCTACCTGATCGGGCCCGACGCGAAGCGGCGGGCGGCCGTCCAATGGCTGCCGGACCGCCTGCGCGACCGCGTTCTCACGCGCTTTCTCTTCGGATCGTAGGATCCCCTCATGGGCTACTCCGTGAACTCGCTCGACGCCCTCGGCGAGGGCTATGGCTTTCGCAAGATCAGGAAGCCGCTCGACGTCACTGCATTCGGCATCAACGCGATCGTGTTTCCGCCCCGGTACGAAGGTCCGAATCACTACCACGACACCCAGGACGAGCTCTATTTCGTCCACCGCGGCACGGCTACGTTCGTCGTCGACGGCGATGAGCACACGGTCGAGGAAGGCGGGCTCGTGCACGTGGAGTCGACGACACCGAGATGCGTGTCGAACCGCACCGACGAGGACCTCGTCGTTCTGGTCGTCGGCGGCAAGGGCGGCTACGTCGAGCGCGACGGGCAGCTCGTCGGGCCGGACGATCTCGCCAAGCGGCAGGGGCTGACGCCGTGAACGGCCTGATGATGGACTACCAGTTGACGCTGCCGACGCTGCTCCGGCGCGCCGAGGCCTACTCGGCCGGGTCGGAGCTCGTGACGCGGCTGCCCGACCGGAGCTTCCAGCGCAGCACCTACGGCGAGTCGTGCCGCCGCGCCCGCGCACTGGCGGTCGGCCTCGAGGAGCTCGGGCTCCAGCGCGGCGACCGCGTCGCGACGCTCTGCTGGAACCACCTCGTTCACCACGAGGCCTATCTGGGTATTCCCTGCGGCGGCTTCGTCCTGCACACGCTCAACCTGCGGTCTTCATCCGAACGATCTCGCCTACATCGCCACGCACGCCGACGATCGTGCGGTCATCGTCGACCGCAGTCTCATTCCGCTGCTCGATCAGTTCCGGGACCGCACGAACATCGAGCACGTTCTGGTCGTCGAGGACGGCTACGAGGAGCTGCTGGCAGGAGTCGACCCGGATGCGTGGGAAGACCCGCAGCTCGACGAGAACGAGGCAGCCGCGATGTGCTACACGAGCGGCACGACCGGGCTGCCGAAAGGCGTGCTCTACTCGCACCGCTCGACGATGCTGCACACGCTCGGCGTTGCGGCCGGCAACCCGATGGGTCTCGGCATCTCGGAGCGGGACGTGATCCTCCCGGTTGTCCCGATGTTCCACGCGAACGCCTGGGGCTATCCGTACCTCGCGACGATGCTCGGCGCCAAGCTCGTCTATCCGGGCCCGTTCCTCGACCCGGAGAGCCTGTTGGATGCGTTCGTCTCCGAAGGCGTGACGTGGACGGCCGGGGTGCCGACGATCTGGCTCGGCATTCTGCAGCTGCTCGACGCCACACCTGATCGCTGGGATCTGTCCAAGATGAAGGGGATGCTCGTCGGCGGCTCGGCTGCGCCGCGCTCGATGATCGCCGGCTTCAAGGAGCGCCACGGGCTCGACGTCGTTCACGGCTGGGGGATGACCGAGACCTCGCCGGTCGCGTCGACCGCACAACTTCCCGGCGAGCTCGCAAACGCCGATCCGCGAGACGCGCTTCGACTTCATCGCGATGCAGGGGCGGCCGTTGCCGCTCGTCGAGCTACGCCACCGCGACGCCGAGGGCAACGTGCTCCCGTGGGACGGGGAGGCGATGGGCGAGCTGGAGACGCGCGGCCCGTGGGTTGCCGCCGCCTACTACGAGACGCCGGAGCAGGCCGACCGCTGGACGGACGACGGCTGGTTCAGGACGGGCGATGTCGTCACGATCCATCCCCTCGGCTTCATCCAGATCAAGGACCGGTCGAAGGACGTGATCAAGTCCGGCGGCGAGTGGATCTCGTCGGTCGAGCTCGAGAACGCCCTGATGGCCCATCCGGCAGTCGCAGAGGCGGCGGTGATCGCCGTTCCCGACCCGAAATGGGACGAGCGGCCGCTCGCCGTGGTCGTGCTCAAGGATGGGCAGAAGGCGACCGCCGAGGAGCTGCGCGACTTCCTGGCGCCGAGCTTCGCGAAGTGGTGGCTCCCCGATCGGTTCGAATTCGTCGCAGAGATCCCGAAGACGAGTGTCGGCAAGTTCCGCAAGACCGAGCTCCGAGAGATGTTCGCGCCGGACCCGGCGACCGCGATCGCACCCGCGTCGTGATCAAGACCGTCTGGCTCGACAACCCGCCGGTCAACGCCGTCAACCGCGGGATCATCGACACGCTGTGGTCCGAGCTCGAGCAGCCGGGCGACGACGTCCGCGTGATCGTGCTTCGGGGCAAGGGCGACCGTGCGTTCTCGGCGGGCGCCGACATCACCGGGTTCCAGGGGGCCGGCGACGACAGCGGGAGGCCGGCGGGTATCCAGCCGGTCGCCGACCTGATCGAGAGCGTGCCCGTCCCGGTCGTGGCTGCGATCCACGGGTACTGCCTCGGCGGTGGGCTCGAGCTCGCGCTCGCCTGTGACTTTCGGATCGCGCAGGCCGACGCGCAGCTCGGGTTCCCCGAGGTGAATCTCGGCCTGCTGCCGGGAGGCGGGGGCACGCAGCGCGCACCGCGCCTGATCTCGCCCGGCCGGGCAGGGTGGCTGATCATGTCGGGCGAGCGTGTCCCGGCGCGGACGGCCGAGGCGTGGGGGCTCGTCGAGTTCGTCGTCGACGACCTCGAGGAGGGCATCGCACGCTATGTCGACCCGCTCGCAAAGCAGTCGCCCCACGCGTTGCGGCAGATCAAGTCGCTCTTGCTCGACACCCGCGACGTGCGAAACGACGAGCGCGAAGTCCTCGCATTCGCCACGTGCCTTCAGTCCGAGGACGGGCAGGAGGGTGTCGCCGCGTTTCTCGAGAAGCGCGAAGCCCGCTGGGTTGGACGATGAGGGCGGCCGTCCTCCACGAGGTGGGCGGCGGTCTCGAGGTCGAGGAGGTCGCCGAGCCCGAAGGCGACGCCGTCGTCTCGGTTCGCGCCGCCGGCATCAACTTCGCCGACCTGTTGATCCGGCAGGGGCTCTATCCGCAGATGCCCGAGCTGCCGTACGTGTTGGGATCCGAGGTTGCTGGGGAGCTCGACGGCCGGCGTGTGCTCGCGTTCACACGGATCAACGGCGGCGGCTACGCGGAACGGGTCGCGGTCGACCCCGCCTGGACGTTCGCGCTGCCCGACGACGCGTCCTTCGCCGCCGGTGCGTCGTTCCTGCTCACCTATCTGACCGCCTACATCCCGCTGCACCGCCAGACGCGCGTGACCCCTGCCAGCACGGTGCTCGTCCACGCGGGGTCCGGCGGTGTGGGCTCAGCGGCCGTCCAGCTCGCGAAGAACCTCGATGCGCGGGTGATCGCGACTGCGAGCACTTCCGACAAGCGGGCAGCTGCGCTCGACAACGGCGCCGACGAGGCACTCGGCTACGACGAGCTCGACGACGTGCGTGCCGATGTCGTGATCGACCCGGTCGGCGGCGATGTCTTCACACGTTCCCTCTCGCTCCTGAATCCGCTGGGAGTGATCGTCGCAATCGGCTTCGCAGGTGGGCTGTGGCAGGACCCGAGCGTGCAATGGCTGGTGGGCCGAAATGCCGGTGTGGTGGGGATCTATCTCGCGCGACTGATGAAGCTGCAACCCGGGTTCGTGCACGAGTGCGCGCTCGAGTTGCTCGGCATGTGGATGCGCGGCGAGATCGACCCGGTCGTCGGCGCGCGGTTCCCGCTCGCCGACGCTGGAGCCGCGCACGCTTTGATCGCCCAGCGCAAGCACATCGGGAAGGTCGTTCTCGAGCCGTGAAAGCCCTCGTCACCGGGGGCGCGGGCGGGATCGGACGAGCGATCGTCGGGCGGCTCGAGGCCGAGGGCTACGAGGTCGAGTCGCTCGATCTCGTCGACGGCTTCGACGTCTCGTCCGAGACGGCGTGGGCCGAGGTCGGCGCGGTCGACATCGCGTGCCTGAACGCGGGCGTGCTCACCGGCGAGACCGACATTCGCGCGCTCTCCGGAGCGGAGTACCGGCGCGCGGTCGGTGTCAACGTCGACGGCGTCGTCTTCGGCGTGCGACGGCTGGCGCAGGTGATGAGCGAGGGCGCGATCGTGGTCACCGCTTCACTCGCCGGGCTGACCGGCATGCCGTCGGACGCGATCTACTCACTGACGAAGCACGCGCTCATCGGGTTCGTGCGGAGCGTCGCGCCGCAGCTCGCGCCGGTGACGATCAACGCGGTGTGCCCCGGAATTGCCGATACGCCGATGATCGACGCACAGCGCGAGGCGTTCTCGGCGGCGGGTTTTCCGCTCGTCGCGTCCGATGCCGTCGCCGAGGCCGTCTGGCGGGCCGCCACGAGCGGCTCGAGCGGGGATGCCTGGTTCGTCCAGCCCGGACGTGAGGCGGCTCCGTTTCGTTTCCCGACGCTGCCAGGGCCGCGGCAGGAGGGTGAGCGCGTCGGCCTGCCGCCGCTCTAGTTGAGATTCGGGTCGAAGGGCATGTTCTCCATCAGGGAGAGCTCGCCGCCCCCACGGTGCACCGCCTCGCGCCAGAGCGCGTCCGGATCGTCGACGAACGGGTCGTCGCTCTCGGCCGGGACGACGATCCACGCGGGCTCGGCGAGCTCCGCCTCGAGCTGCCCGGCGCCCCAGCCGGCGTAGCCGGCGAACAGCCGGACGCGGCGGATCGACAGCGTCTCGGGCTCGGCGTCGGCACTCATGAACCCGACGTGGTCGAAGATCGGGGCGGCGGCGTCTTCGACGTCGGCGAACTCCGCGAGTGCCATGAACGCCTGCGGCTGAACCGGTCCGCCGACGAACACGGGTCCATCGGCTCCCGGCAGGCCATCGAGTGAGGGAATCGCTTCGGCAGCCGCGACAGCCGAGGGCCTGCTCAGCACGAGGCCCAGCGCGCCGTCATCGTCGTGATGCGCGATCAGGACCACCGTCTTGCGGAAGTTCGGGTCGACGAGCGACGGCGATGAGACGAGCAGCTTCCCCTTCAGCGAGTCCACGTCAACGAAAGTCCCACCCGTCGCCGTTTGCAAACGTCTTGAGGACCCGTCGCGCGACCACCATCCGGTGAACCTCGTCGGGCCCGTCGTAGATCCGGCCGGCACGGGCGATCATCAGCATGTGCCCGAGCGGTGTTTCGTCGGTGAGGCCGCGAGCTCCGTGAACCTGCACTGCGCGGTCGATCACGTCCTGCAACGCCTGCGCAGCGAAGAACTTGATCGCCGAGATCTCGACGCGCGCCTCGTCGCCGCCGTCGATCTTGTGGGCTGCGTCGAGCGTCATCAGCCGGCAGGCGTGGATCTGCGCGTAGCTGTCGGCGATCCAGTTCTGCACCGTCTGCTTCTCGGCCAGCGGGCCGCCGAATGCCTCGCGCTCGAGTGAGTACGAGCACATCAGTGCGAACGCGCGCTGCATCTGGCCGAGCCATCGCATCACATGGTGGATGCGGCCCGGCCCGAGGCGCTTCTGGGCGATCCGGAACCCCGATCCCTCCTCGCCGAGCGTGTTCGTCGCGGGAACGCGGACGTTCGTGTAGCGCATCTCGCAATGCGTCGTCCAGCCGCGGCCCGCGTGGCCGAGCACCGTGACCGGGCGGACGACGTCGACGCCGGGGGTGTCGGCGGGCACGATGATCTGCGTCGCGCGCGCGTGCGCGGCGGCATCGGGGTCCGTGACCGCCATCACGATTCCGAAGGCGGCACCGTCGGCGCCTGACGAGAACCACTTGTGACCGTCGATCACCCAGTGGTCGCCGTCGCGTACCGCGCGCGTGCGAAGCGTCGTCGGGTCGGAGCCCGGCACCTCGGGCTCGGTCATCGAGAAGAACGATCGGATTTCACCAGCGACGAGCGGCTGCAGCCAGTGCTCCTTCTGCTCATCCGTGCCGAAGAGGTGGAGGATCTCGGCGTTGCCCGCGTCCGGGGCCTGGCATCCGAAGACCAGCTGCCCCCACATCGAGCGGCCGATGTGCTCGTTCAGGTATGCGTAGTCGAGAAAGCCGGTACCGGTGCCGCCCGCCTCCGGCGGAACGTGGGGCGCCCAGAGCCCGAGCGCGCGGACCTCGTCCCGCAGCTCTCGAACGAGAGCCTCGGCCTCGTCGTCCTCGCGGTCGAGGATCGGCTCGCTCGGCAGGACGCGGTCGTCCATGAACGCGCGTGTCCGCTCGAGTCGCTCCGTCGGTGGAGCCCAGTTGGTCACCGTCACCTGTTTAGCATCGCACCAACGTGAGGCTCGGGTTCTATATGGGGTACGCGCAGCCGGGCACGAATCCGCTCGAGCTGATCGAATTGGCCCGGACGGCGGAGCAACTCGGCTACGACTCGGCCTGGGCGGCGGAGGCGTGGGGCGTCGATGCGGTCACGCCGCTCGCGTGGCTCGGCGCTCTGACCGAGCGGATCAAGCTGGGCACCGCGATCATGCAGCTGCCGGGGCGGTCTCCGGCGAATGCGGCGATGACGGCGGCGACGCTCGATCTGTTGTCGGGTGGTCGCTTTCTGATGGGGCTCGGGACGTCCGGGCCGCAGGTCGTCGAGGGATGGCACGGCCAGAAGTGGGGGAAACCGCTCGGCAAGACGCGCGAGTACGTCGAGGTCGTGCGCGCGGCGCTCCGGCGCGACCGATTGGAGCACCACGGTGAGCACTACGACATCCCCCTGAGCGGGGGGACAGGGCTCGGGAAGCCGCTGCGTTTGATGCTGCGGCCGCTGCGTGCGGAGATCCCGATCTATCTTGCCGCGATCGGTCCGAAGTCGGTGGAGCTCGCGTTCGAGATCGCCGACGGGTGGTTGCCGATCTTCTGGTCGCCGGAGAAGGCCCGGTCGGTGTTTCCGCTCGAGCGGGCAAGGGCGGGATTCGACATCGCGCCTTGCGTGCCCGCGCTGGTCACCGACGACGTCGAGTCGGGGCGCGCGGTGCTGAAGGAGTACTACTCGTTCTACATCGGCGGGATGGGCGCGCGCGGGAAGAACTTCTACAACGATCTCTTCGCACGGTACGGGTACGAGGCCGAGGCGCGCGATATCCAGGAGCTATTCCTTGGCGGGCAGCAGCGCGATGCCGCGGCCAAGGTGCCGGATGCATTCGTCGACGAGGTCGCTCTCGTCGGCCCGAAGGCGCGGATCGCCGACCGACTTGCCGCGTGGCGCGAATCAGGCGCGACGACGGTTCTCGTCTCGACGCGCGACGAGGCGACCCTGCGCGTGGTCGCGGAGGCGGCGGCGTGAGGGCCGCAGTCTGACCGCGGTCTGACGACGACACTGCCGCCGAGGCGCTCCACACCGAACCGTCTCGTCGACCGTTGAAGACAGGGAGTCAGACGCGCGTCTGACCGCGGTCAGACGAGGATCTACGCGCCAAGCGCCTCGCGCGCCGCGGCCGCGAGTGCCGGCACGCCGCCCTCGAAGAGCGCGGCGCGGGTGTCCTCGGCGCCGAGTTCGCCGCGAACGTAGCGCCCGTAGATCGCCTCGCAGAAGACGGCCGCCTTCCACAGCGCGAGCGCCTCGAACCACGCGAGCGGGCCGAGCTCGCGGCCGCTCGTCTGGGCATAGCGCGCGACCAGCTCCTTCCGCGACGGAAACCCAGCGCTCGCCGTCACCGGCGAGGAGCCGAGCGGGTTCTGGCTCCCACCCGGCTCGCTGTACGTCGCGAGCAGATACCCGACATCGGCGCGCGGATCTCCGATCGCGCCCATCTCCCAGTCGAGCGCCGCCTCGATGCGCATCGGCTCCTCTCTCGCGACCATCATGTTGCCGAGACGAAAGTCGCCGTGGACGACCGTCGGCGGCAGCGGTTGCGGGAGGTCGCCAGAGAGCAGTCGGGCGACCTCGTCGACATCCGGGACCGGTCGCGTCCGGTTCAGCTCCCACAGCTGCGTGAATCGGCGCACCTGTCGTTCGGCGTAGCTCCCCGGCCGGGCGAACGCGGCCAGCGCGGGCACCGAGACATCGGCCCCGTGGATCTCCACGAGCGTGTCGACGAGATCGTCTGCGAGCCGTCGCCTGGCGTCGGCCGTCTCCAGCCCAGCCGGCAACGCCTGCGTGACGACGTGGCCGTCGAGGAACCGCATGACGTAGAACGGAACGCCGAGGATCGAGTCGTCGTCGCACACCGCGACGATCTCCGGCAAGCGACCGAAACCGCCTTCGCGCACCGCGAGTTGAAGCCCGGCCTCGCGCACCATGTCGTGTGCCGACGGCGGCAGCGGTGGTCGCGGCGGGCGGCGCAGCACGAACCGGTCGTCGCCGCGCTCCAGGAGGAACGTGAAGTTCGAACCGCCGCCGTCGCCGATGCGGCTGGCCGTCAGCGGCCCTTCGCCGAGGCCGTTCGCGTCGAGGAAGCGCTCGACGCGGTCGACGACGATCAGCGGCTCCACATGCTGATGCTATGCGCCTGCGATGATCGCGACACCGGCGAGCGCCATGACAACACCGAGCCGTTGCGTCCGCGTCAAGCGCTCCCCGAGCAAGACGTGTGCGAGCAGGACCGTGACGACCGGGTAGAGCGACCCGAGAACGGAGACGAGCGCCAGCAGCCCTTGCCGGCTTGCAAGCGCGAAGAGCGCGTTCGCCGAGACGTCGGCCAATCCGACCGCCGCCACCGCCGCGATCGACGAGCGCGGGATGCGAACCGGCGCACGCAGGATCAACGCGACCACGATGAGCACGGTCAGCGACCCGACACGCGCGCCGACGAGCGTCGAGAGCGCGTCGCCCTGCCGGCTTCCGAGCCCGAGGAAGTACACGAAGAGGCCGAGCGCGACCGCCGCGACGACCGCCAGGACGACGGCACGCGCCCGATCGGGCGCGTGCGACGCGGCGCGGCGCTCTTCGAGCGACGCCAGGACGGCACCCGCGAGTGCAACCACCGCGCCGACCACCGCGAGCCGGGACGGCCGCTCACCGGTAGCGACCGACAGCGCGAACGGCACGAGCGCGCCGCACGCCGCGATCGGCGAGACGACGCTCATCGTTCCGAGCGAGAGCGCTCGGTAGAACGCCGCGAGGCCGAGGCCGCCCCCGACACCGGCCGCCAGGCCGAGCAGGAAGGAACGCGCACCCACGTCGCCGCGCACCGCGACTGCCACGATCAGTACAACGAAGCCCGCGGCCTGCGAGACGAGGGTGACGCCCAGCACCGGCAGTCGCCGCGAGAGCGAGCCGCCGGCAAAGTCGGCGCCTCCCCAGACGACGGATGAGCCCAGCGCGAGTGCGAGCGCGAGCGCGCCCAACGCGGCGAGACGCTAGATGGTTGATGCCACGGAATCGTCTGTTCCGGGGCGTGGACTGGGTGTGCTGGGGCGCGGCGGCGTGCCGGCGGCGATGGCAGAGCCATCGGTGCCGGTGCGACGTCGTGAAGCGGACGGCCTGATCACGGCGGCGACGCCGCCGGGGGCGGGCCGGGAGCGGCCTAGCGCGGCCAGGCCGCGCATCCGGACACGCGAGCACGTGGCATCAATCATCTAGAGGCGCTCGACGAGCATCGCCATGCCCTGGCCGCCACCGACGCACATCGTCTCGAGCCCGATCGTTGCGTCGTGTGTCTCCAGGTCGTTGAGCAGCGTGTTCATGATCCGCGCGCCGGTCATCCCGTACGGGTGGCCGAGAGCGATCGCACCGCCATGCGGGTTCAACTTCTCGCCGAAGTGATCGATTCCCAGATCGCGGCAGACGGCGATGACCTGCGCGGCGAACGCCTCGTTCAGCTCGACGACATCGACATCGTCGATCGTCATCCCGCTCTGAGCGAGCACCTTCCGCACGGCCTCGATCGGGCCCACCCCCATGATCTCCGGTGCGATGCCCGACACACTCGACGTGATGATGCGCGCACGCGGCGTGATTCCCAGCTCGCCCGCTCGCTGCTCCGACATCACGACGACGGCGGCCGCCCCGTCGTTCAGCGGGCACGAGTTGCCGGCCGTCACCTTGCCACCCGGCTTGAAGGCCGGCTCAAGTGCCGCAAGCTTCTCGAGCGTCGACGACCGGCGCGGCCCGTCGTCAAGGTCGACTCCCTCGTAGGCCGTCAGCTCGCGCGCGAAGAAGCCCGAGTCCTGCGCCGCGACCGCGCGTTCCTGCGACCGTTGCGCGAAGCGGTCCATCTCCTCGCGTGAGACGTCCCACTGTTCCGCGACGTTCTCGGCGGTCAGCCCCATCGGGATGTAGACGTTCGCGATCGGCGCGTTGTCGCCGAACAGTGCGGGGTGGAGCTCTTCATGCGACTTCGGATATCCGTCGACCTGTGAGATCGACTCGACACCCGCCGCGACGAACGCCTCACCTTCGCCGGCCTTGATCGCGTGGAACGCCATGCGGATGGTCTGCAGGCTGGATGCACAGAAGCGGTTGACCGTCGTACCCGGCACGGCCTCGGGGAGACCCGCGAGCAAGGCCACGCGCCGGCCGAGGTTCATCCCCTGCTTGTCCTGCGGGAAGCCACAACCGACGATCACGTCGGCGATCTCCTCCTGCGGCAGCTCCGGCACCTTTGCCAGCGCCGTCCGAATGGCGAACGCGCACAGGTCATCCGGGCGCGCATCGACGAGCGAGCCCTTGCCCGCGCGGCCGATGGGCGTGCGGGCGGTGGAGACGATCACGGCTTCCGGCACGCCCCCATATTGACCGAGGAGTCAAATCACGGTTGACTTGATCGGTTTCATGGGGTCGCTGCTTGCACTCCGCGACGTCGATGCTCGCTACGGTCAGGTGCAGGCCCTGCGAAGCTTGTCGCTCACCGTCGATGAAGGCGAGATCGTCGCGATCCTCGGCGCCAACGGCGCGGGGAAGACCACGACTCTGCGCGCGATCTCGAACACCGTGTCACGGACCGGCTCGCTCGAGTTCGCCGGCCGGTCGCTCGGCCGCCGGGGCCCTGAGGCGACCGCGCGGCTCGGCATCGCGCACGTTCCCGAGGGTCGCGGGACGTTCGCGGAGTTGACCGTCTCGGAGAACCTGCGGCTCGGCGCCTACGTACGGCGTGGGTCGCTGCGCGACGACTTCCGCCGCGTCTTCGAATACTTCCCCTGGCTCGAGCGTCGCGGCGCCCAGGAAGCCGGCACCCTGTCCGGCGGAGAGCAGCAGATGCTCGCCATCGCCCGTGCGCTCATGCAGAGGCCGAAGCTTTTGCTGCTCGACGAGCCCTCGCTCGGGCTTGCACCGCTCGTCGTCGCCGAGGTGTTCAGGATCGTGAAGGAGCTGAACCAGCGGGAAGGAGCGGCGGTGCTGCTCGTCGAGCAGAATGCGCGTATCTCGCTCGACACGGCGTCGCGGGCCTACCTGCTCGAGGTTGGGACTGTCGCGTTCGAGGGCGCGAGCGCCGAGCTCGCATCGCACGAGGCGATCCGCCGGAGCTACCTCGGATACTGATGACAGCGATCTCTCTCTTCCAGCGCACGACGTGGCGGCCGAGGACCTCGTGGATCGTGCCCGGCGCGATCGTTGCGGGGTGTGTGTTCCTCGTCATCGGTTCGCTGCGCAGCACGCTGTTCGCGCAGCAGACCGTTTCGGGGCTCGCCAACGGAGGCATCTACGCGAGCCTTGCGGTTGCGCTCGTCCTCATCTATCGGGCCACCGAGGTGATCAACTTTGCGCAGGGCGCGCTCGCGACCTTCACGACGTACATCGCGTGGCAGCTGATCGACTGGGGCCTCACCTACTGGCTCGCGTTCGCGTGCACCCTCGGGATTGCTTTCGTCGGCGGGCTCGCGGTCGAACTGGCCGCGATTCGGCCGGTCGAGCGCCGCGGTACTCCGCTCACCGTCGTCATTGCCTCGATCGGCCTTTTGATCCTGGTCGAGGGCGCGATCGGGCGGATCTGGGGGAACCAGGTGAAATTCATGCCTGCGCCGTTCCCGGCTCATATCTACCACGTCGGCGGCGTGGCGTTTTCGCTCCAGGACCTCGGGACGATCGCGATCTCGATTGCCTCCGTCTTCGTGCTCTGGCTCTTCTTCCGGTTCACGAAGGTCGGCCTCGCGATGCGGGCTGCGGCCGTCCGCCCGGCGGCGGCGCGCCTGGTTGGGATCCGGGTCAGCTGGATGCTCTCGCTCGGCTGGGGCCTCGCAGCGATGCTCGGCGCGGTCGCCGGGATGCTGGCGGCGGCCAGCCCAAGCGTCCTGCTGCAACCGAACATGATGGACGGGATCCTCATCTACGCCTTCGCCGCCGCCGTGGTCGGTGGGCTCGAGAGTCCCGCAGGTGCTGTGATCGGGGCGCTCGCGATCGGGGTGCTGCTCAGCCTGCTCGGTAGCTACGTCAGCTGGGTGACGCCGCAGTTGCTGCTCCCGGCCGCCTTCGTCCTGATGCTCGCCGTGTTGTTGGTCAAACCGTCCGGGCTCTTCGGCCGAACCAGAACGAGGAGAGTATGAGCATCTCGCGTTCGACCGCCTTCGGGGTGGGCGCTGCGCTTGTCACGGCCCTCGTGATCGCGCTGCTTCCGCTCGTGCTGTCGGACTACGACCTGTCGACCGGGGCGAATGTCGGGGTGTTCTTCATCGCGATTCTTTCGCTCAACATCGTCACGGGCTACACCGGGCAGATCTCGATCGGCCAGGGTGCGTTCATGGCCGTCGGCGGTTATGCGACGGCGATCCTGACGCACGACCACGGCTGGAACGACATCGCGACGCTCCCTGTCGCCGCCCTGGTCGGGTTCGGAGCAGGCATCGTCGTGGGGCTCCCGGCCCTGCGGCTCACCGGCGTCTATCTGGCCCTGACGACGTTCGCCGTCGCGCTCGCGGTGCCCCAGATCGCGAAGAACTATCCGAACTTCACCGGCGGGACGGAAGGGCTCGCGCTTCCGACGCACAGCGGGCTCTGGCTCTACCGGACGGCGTGGGTGATTGCTGGGATCATGTTCGTGCTGAGTTGGCTCCTCCTCCGCGCGCGCACCGGACGCGCGTTCCGGGCCGTCCGGGACAGCGAGATCGCCGCCGCTTCCTCGGGGGTCGCGCTCCCGATCTACAAGACGCTGGCGTTCGGCATCTCCGCCGCGATGGCAGCCGTTGCCGGCTCGGTCTACGTCCTCGTCATCAACTTCGTCAACCCGGATGTCTTCGGCCTCTCGCTCTCGCTGTACATCCTGATCGGCGTCGTGGTGGGCGGTCTGGGCTCGCTGTGGGGGGTGATCGTCGGAGCGGCCTTCGTCGAACTGCTGCCGATCGCACTAACCGACTCCCACATCAGTTCGTCGCAGTCGGTACCGGTGATATTCGGCGTGGTCGTCATCGTCGTCATGGCGGTCGTCCCTCTGGGTGCGGCCGACCTGCTCCGGAGGCTCTTGCAATCCGGTTCCAGCACCAGTGAAAGTGTGAAAAGTCCCCTAGGCACGGAGGCCCGATGACCAGAAGGATGAAAGGAGCGCTTGCCGTCCTGGTGGCGCTCGTAGGTACGGCAGTCCTCGTGTCCGCGGCGTTCGCCGGCTCGACGGCGACCCCAGGCGTCACGAAGACGACGATCACGATCGGCGGCACCTTCCCACTCACAGGCCCCGTCGCGCTTTACAGCGTGATCCCCAAGGCCGAGAACGCGTACTTCCAGTATGTGAACGCCCACGGCGGCGTCAACGGCCGCAAGATCGTCGACAAGGTCTACGACGACCAGTACAACCCGGCGAACACGGTCCCGCTGACCAAGAAGCTGGTCGAGCAGGATAAGGTCTTCGCCGTCTACGGCAGCCTCGGCACCGCGCCGACGCTCGCCACCCGCGACTACCTGAACCAGAAGGGTGTGCCGCAGGTGCTGGTCGCGACGGGCGACTCGTACTGGGGCGCCCAGTACAAGAAGTATCCGTGGACGATCGGGTTCCAGCCCGACTATCCCGGCGAGTCGAGCATCTACGGCCAGTTCATTGCCAGCAAGGTGCCGCAGGCGAAGATCGGCGTCCTGATTCAGGACGACGCCTACGGCCAGAACTACTACGAGGGCCTGATCAAGGGCCTCGGCGATGCGAAGTCCAAGGTCGTCGACGTCGAGAAGTACGACGCGACGCAGACAGACGTCAGCCAGCAGGTCGTGAAGCTGAAGACAGCGGGCGCGAACGTGTTCGCGCTGTTCGCGCTGCCGACCCAGACGATCGACGCGCTCGTTGTCGCGACGAAGATCGGCTGGAAGCCGACGACGTTCATCAACAACGTGTCGGCATCGCCGCTCTTCATGGGTCTCGCGATCAAGAGCGGGGCCAACATCGACGGCGACATCTCGACGGCGTACCTGTACGACTACATCAACAACCCGAACACGGCGACGTCGACGCTGTACAAGTCGATCCTCGCGAAGTACGACCCCGGCGCCGACCCGAACGACGGCAACAACATCTACGGCATCGCGAGCGCCTGGACGATGGTGCAGGCTCTGAGGCAGGCCGGGTCGAATCCGACCCGCGCCGGGCTGATGAGCGAACTGACAACGTTCAACCACGTGGTCAATCCGTTCCTCTTGACGGGCGTGAAGCTGAACACCACCCCGACGGAGCGGTACCCGATCGATCAGCAGAGCCTCGAGCACTGGCAGAACGGTGCATTCCACCCGTTCGGCCACATCTTCTCGAACGCCCGCTGAGCTCTCCACGCGAACGGTGGCGGCGCGGTTCGAGCGCCGCCACCGTTAGCGTCCCGAACATGGTCGAGCTCGAGCAGGGGATCCACCGCATCACGTTTCCGTTGCCGTTCGGGCTCGATCACGTGCACTGCTACCTGCTCCGGACGAGCGGCGGCTTCACGCTCGTCGACACCGGCCTCGGCACACACGACCCGGAGGCGCGGTGGCGACCCATTCTCGACGAGCTCGACGGGCCGCTCGAGCGCATCGTCGTCACGCACATGCACCCGGATCACGTCGGCGGCGCCCGCGACGTCGCGTCGCTGACTGCAGCACCGGTCGTACAGGGGCGCGAGGACTTCGAGCAATGCATCCAGGCCTGGGGCCCCGGGCGATCGCCCGAGCGGCTGGCGAACCACTGGGTCGCGAACGGGATGCCTGCGTTCGAAGTCGAAGGCGTCGTACGGGAGTCGACGCGGCTCGTCGAGTCGATCCACTGGGCCGATTCGCCGCAGCTGCTCGACCCCGGGGACGATGTCGACGGTTGGAGGGTCGAGGTGTTACGCGGTCACGCCGACGGCCACATCGTCCTCCTCCGCGACGGCGTGCTGATCGCCGGTGACACGATCCTCAGCGGGATCACCCCGACGATCGGTCTGTACCCGAACTCGCGGCCCGATCCGCTCGCCGACTATCTCGAGACGCTCGACCGCATCGAGCAGCTCTCACCGCGGGTCGCGTACGCGGGCCACAAGGACGTGATCTCCGACCCTGCGGCTCGGGCCCGGGAGATCCGCGCGCACCACTGGGACCGCCTCGAGGCGACGATCGCGACACTGAACGGGGAGCCGCGAACCGCGTACGACGTGTCGCTCGTGCTCTTCGCACAGGACCTCTCGCCGATCGAGCGGCGCTTCGCCGTCGCCGAGTCGCTGGCGCACCTCGAGCGGCTCGTCGGGAGCGGGGAGGCAGAGCGGACGGACGGCGGGTACGCGCGCGCCTGATCGATACCATCGTTGGCGTGAAGCCGCTCCGAATCGGCGTTCTCGCACTGCAGGGCAACTTCCGCGAGCACGTCGCAATGCTGCGCCGCCTCGGCGTCGAAACCGTCGAGGTGCGCAAGCCGGCCGAGCTCGACGGCCTCGACGG
Source organism: uncultured Thermoleophilia bacterium (assembly GCA_963715115.1). GTDB lineage: Bacteria > Actinomycetota > Thermoleophilia > Gaiellales > Gaiellaceae > PALSA-600. Next base: position 37,333 of record CAVQRE010000009.1, on the reverse strand, counting down.
ACTGGTCATTCCCGGCGGCGAATCGACGACGTTCATGCGCCTCATGCGCCTGTACGGGCTGGACGACGCCATCAGGGCATTTCCCGGCGCCGTGTTCGGGACGTGTGCAGGGATGATCGTGCTGGACCGCAATCACCTGGGGCTGATCGATCTCACCGTCCGCCGGAACGCCTTCGGCCGGCAGGTTGCGTCCTTCGAGGCCGATCTCGCCGTCGACGGAGAAGAGGTTCCGATCCGCGCCGTGTTCATCCGCGCTCCGTGGATCGAGGAGCTCGGTTCGGCGGTCGAGGTTCTGGCCGAGCTCGATGGGCGCGCGGTGCTCGCGCAGGAAGGCCGCTTCCTGGTCGCCTCGTTCCATCCCGAGCTGACGGAGGACACGCGGCTGCATGAGCGGTTTCTGGCGATGGCGAAGGAGGAGCGGCTTGTCCGGGCATAGCAAGTGGTCGTCGATCAAGCACAAGAAAGGGGCAGCGGACGCGAAGCGCGGGCAGCTGTTCTCGAAGTTGTCGCGTGCGATTCTCGTTGCGGCGAAAGAGGGTGGCGGCGATCCGGTCAACAACCTTGCGCTGCAGAACGCGATCGAGAAGGCGAGGTCCTACTCGATGCCCAAGGACAACATCGACCGCGCGGTTGCGAAGGGCTCCGGTGCCGACTCCGACGCGAACACCTTCGAGACGATCGTGTACGAGGGCTACGGCCCCGAAGGCGTCGCGTTGATCGTCGAGGCGCTCACCGACAACAAGAACCGCACAGCCGCGGATGTGCGTCATCTGTTCGCGAAGCACGGCGGCAACCTCGGCGCAACCGGAGCGGTCGCGTGGCAGTTCGAACGCCTGGGCGTCGTCGTCGTGACGGCCGAAGGGGCCGATGAGGAGGAGCTGCTGCTCGTCGCCGCCGACGCGGGCGCCGACGACGTGGACGCCGACGGATCGTCGTTCCAGGTCACCTCGGCCCCTGAGGCGCTGTCCGCCGTCCGCGGGGCGGTCGAGCAGGCGGGCTTCGCGATCGAGTCGGCCGAGCTCCAGCTCGTGCCGAAGACGACGGTGTCGATCGACGACGAGGCGAAGGCGCGACAGGTGATGAGGCTCGTCGACGCGCTCGAGGAGAACGACGACGTGCAGGACGTCTACGCGAACTTCGACATCCCCGAACGCGTTCTCGAGGCCGTCGCGGGCTGAGGCAGGAACCGTCCGGGGCGGCGCCTAACCTCTCTTCGTGAAGGTCCTCGGCATCGACCCAGGGACGGCTGCTTGCGGGTACGGGATCGTCCACGGAAGCGACGGGCGCCTCCGGGCCACCTGCCACGGGTGGTGGCGAACGCCGCCGCGGGCTCGAAACGAGGCGCGGCTGCTCACGATCTTCACGGCCGTCCAGGAGCTGATCGCCGAACACGCGCCGGATGCCGTCGCGCTGGAGGAATCGTTCGTCGGCGCCGACGCCCGCATCGCGCTCTCCGTCGGCCAGGCACGCGGAGCCGTCCTCGTCGCCGCGTCGTCCGTCGGCGTCGCCTGCGCCGAATACGCGCCCGCGCGCGTCAAGCAGGCGGTTTGCGGGTACGGCCGGGCCGACAAGGAACAGGTCGGGAGGATGGTGCGGGCGATCCTCTCGCTCGACGAGGTCCCGACTCCGGATCACGCAGCCGACGCGCTCGCCGTCGCAATCTGCCACGCGACCGCTCCTCCGCTGCTTCGCGCAGTCTCCTAGCGCGAAGGATTCGCGCGGCGACCTGCGAAGAAGCCTTCGCGCTCTATCGATCGTCGCCCGGGAGGTGGCAGGCACATGCAGCAGTGGCAGAGATATTCAGCCGAGTTGCTCGGCACATTCGTGCTGGTTTTCGCCGGCACAACCGCGATCGTCGGTGCCGACCGAAGCGGCATCCCGCCGCTGATCGTCGCGCCGTTCGCGTTCGGCCTCGCGCTGCTCGCCGGGCTCTACGCATTCGGGGAGGTCTCGGGCGGGCACTTCAATCCCGCCGTCTCGATCGGGCTCTTCCTCGATCGCCGGATCGACGCGGTCGACCTGGGCGGCTACTTGATCATGCAGTTCGTCGGCGCGACGCTCGCATCGCTCGTCCTGCTGCTCGCGACGTCGAAGCACGACGTCGCCCTGACGGCGACGACGCCGGCAGCTGGAAATGGATCGGCCTTCGTGATCGAGCTCGTCTTCACGGCGATCTTCGTGACGGTGATCCTGCAGTCCTCGAAGAGCGAGCGGTACGGCGGCAGCGCGCTCATCGCGATCCCGCTCACCCTGCTCGCAATCCACTTCGCAGCGATCCCGTTCAGCGGCTCGTCGGTCAACCCGGCCCGTACGTTCGGTCCGGCGCTGGTCGGTAACGTCTGGACAGGATTCTGGATCTACATGATCGCCCCGCCGCTCGGCGCGATCATCGCCTGGGTGGTGCACAGCGTCGTGGTCAAGGGTGACACCAACCTCGGGGCAAGTCTCTCGAGCGGGGGCGGAGACACTCAAAGCGCGGCCTGATCGAGCTGCCGTAGACTCCGATCCGATGACGACGATGGTGATGGTTCGTGGCCTCCGCCGGCGTTGGGCCGGCCGGGCGGCACCTTCTCGGCAGTAGGAGCCTCGCCGAGGAGATCGTCCGCGACGCCGGCATCGGTCGCGGAGAGCTGGTCGTCGACATTGGCGCGGGCACCGGCCTGCTGACGCGCGCACTGCTCGATTGCGGTGCGCGCGTCGTTGCCGTCGAGCCGGACCGACGGTCGGTCGCCCGGCTCCGGCGGGCATGCCCGGAGGCGCGAGTCGTGCAGGCGACTGCGGCCGACCTCAGCTGGCCGGCGGAGCCGTTCCGGGTGGTGGCGAACCTCCCGTTTTGCGCTTCGGCGGAGATCTGCCGCACGTTGCTCGGCAACCCTCTGCTCGAGCTGCGATCGGCTGACCTGATCGTGGAGTGGGACGTCGCCGCCAAGCGTGCCCGGCTCTGGCCGAGCACGGCCACCGGAGTCGTGTGGGGCGCCTGGTACGAGCTGGCCGTGGTGCGACGGCTGCCGCCTGCGCTCTTCGTGCCTCGGCCGTCAGTGGCGGCGGGCGTGCTCCGCGCGACGCGGCGCAAGGTGCCGCTCGTCGATCCCCGTGCGGCGCGGCCTTTCGAGCGCTTCGTGCGCGTCGGCTTCGCCCGTGGCGGCCGCGACCTCGACGTCTACGGCTGGGCCCGCCGGTTCCGGGCGAGTGGGGCAGGAACGTCCGTTCGCACCCGTAACGTTGACGCATGATCGCGCGCTTGCGAGGCCGGATCGCGGGGCGGGCCGGAGGCGGCCTGATCGTCGACGTCAACGGCGTCGGCTACCTCGTCCATGCCGCGCCGTCGGTGCAGCGGCTCGGCGGCGGCGAGATCACGATCGAGGTTCACACGATCGTCCGCGAGGACGCGCTGCAGCTGTACGGGTTTGCGACAGCCGACGAGCGTGAGCTGTTCGAGTTGCTGCTCGGCGTCTCCGGCGTCGGTCCCAAGGTCGCCCTTGCCATCGTCTCGGGCTCGACGCCTGCCGAACTGCGCCGCGCGATTGCGCGCGACGACGTGAAACGGTTCCAGGCGATCCAGGGCGTGGGCCTGAAGACCGCGCAGCGAGTGGTGCTCGAGCTGAAGGAGAAGCTCAGTGCCGCCGATGCGCTTGGCGCCGAGGCGAACGACGCGACGCTCGCCCGCGACGCGCTCGTGAATCTCGGCTGGTCGCTCCTCGACGCCGAGCGTGCGCTGGCGACGATCGACGAGGCGCTGCCGGTCGAGCAGCAGGTGCGCGAGGCTCTACGCGCGGCGGCATGACGCAGTTCCTCGCACCTGTGCTCGCGGACGCGGAGGAGGAGGTCGAGCGGTCGCTTCGCCCGCGCAAGCTCGACGACTTCGTCGGCCAGACGCGCGTGAAGGAGCAGCTCCAGATCGCCCTCGAGGCCGCGCAGGCGCGCGGCGAGGCGCTGGACCATGTCCTCCTCGCCGGGCCGCCGGGCCTCGGCAAGACATCGCTCGCACAGATCGTCCGAAACGAGCTCGGCGTCGGTATCCGGCAGGTCGCCGGGCCGGGGCTCGAGCGCAAGGACATCGCTGCGATTCTCACATCGCTCGATGCGCGCGACGTGCTCTTCATCGACGAGATTCATCGGATGAGCCGGGCTGCCGAAGAGATCCTCTATCCGGCCCTCGAAGACTTCCGGCTCGACATCGTGGTCGGGCAAGGGCCGGCCGCGCGGACGCTCACGCTCGACCTCCCGCCGTTCACACTCGTCGGGGCAACGACGCGAACTGGTTTGTTGACGACGCCGCTCCGCGACCGCTTCGGCCTCACCTTCCGCCTCGACCACTACTCGCCGCCGGAGCTCGCAGCGATCGTGCGGCGCTCGGCCCGCATCCTGGGTGTCGACATCGGCGACGCGGCGGCTGAGCTGATCTCGGCACGCTCACGTGGAACACCACGTGTGGCCAATCGCATTCTGCGCCGCGTGCGCGACGTGGCCGAGGTTCGGCACGAGGGCGTCGTCACGACGGAGGTCGCTGAAGAAGCGCTCGCACTGCTCGAGGTCGACGGCGCCGGGCTCGAGCGCTTCGACCGCGAGCTCCTTCGCGCGCTGGTCGAGAAGTTCGGCGGCGGCCCGGTCGGGCTCTCCACCCTTGCCGTTGCGCTCGGAGAGGAGTCGGAGACGATCGAGGACGTCTACGAGCCCTACCTGCTGCAGCTCGGGTTCCTGCAGCGGACGCCGCGCGGCCGCGTCGTCACCGACCTCGGACGCGAGCATCTAGGCGCCGAGTCGGACGGCGGCACGCTCTTCTGACGCAGGCCTTGCTCGCCGCACGAGTGCGAGTGCCGCCGGCGCGGTCAGCAGGGCCATCACGTCGAACCAGACGTACCCCGAGGCAACGCCGCTCGGCGGGTTCCCGTCGGGGATGCCGAGGCCGGGGAGCCGCACCGCCCAGCGCCAGGTGCCGATCGCCGTGCCGTAGAGCTCGAGCCCCGCGACAACCAGGAAGACGGACGCGTAGATCGCACGGTTGCGGCTGCGCAGAAGGAAGACGAGGAGCAACGGCACGCCGATTGCGCCCGCAACGTCGCGGCGCGGCAGAACCAGTAGACCGAGCAGGCCCCAGCTCGCGGCCGCGATCGCGGCCGTCGCGACGAGCGCGTGGGTGTGCCGACGACATGCGAGTGCAAGCGACAGTCCGGTGAGGTAGACGAGGCCGTGCGCGGGCGGCACGAACAGCGGGAGGTTGTGCAGCCGGTAGTGGTACACCCCCCAGATCAGCGACCCGGTCACCTCCCCGATCGTCGCGAATGCGACCACGGCGAGCGTCTGCGCTCGTCGTTCGGTCGATGCGCGCGAGAGCGCGGCGAACAGCACCGCCCAGGTGAGCACACCGAGCGCGAGTTGCTCGTGGTAATTCGAGTAATGGTCGAGCGCCAGCAGCACGGCGAGATACGCCGCGCCGGCCGCTGCTGCTACGGCCGGAACTGGAGCTCGTGCCAACTCGGCACCGGTGCGAGCTCGAGGAGCGGCCGCCCTCCGCCGCCCGGGTGCTGGTAGGCGAACTCGGTCTCGCCGTCGTCCCAGACGACCTCGAGCGCGCCGCGTTTGACCTGATGGTCGAGCCATGCGCCGCGGAAGATCAGCTTGCGGAGCCAGTAGACCAGCGACTCGTCGTCGACGAGCGAGATCCGCTCCCAATGGCGGACGAGATAACGGCCGAGCTGGGAGAACGGCTCCTCGATCACGCCGGAAGCGGCGAGGGCGACGAGATCGGCCGTCTCGTCCTCGTCGAGCTCGGGTGACGGCACGACACCGAGCTTGACCGCGGCTGCGATCACGCGCCCCTCGAAGTCGATTGAGCTGAACGCAAAGCGGTATCCCAGGAACTCGACGATGTAGTCGTTGCCGGAGCTGTAGTTCGCGTCGGGGACTGGCAGCGCGTCAGGCACGATCTCATGGTAATGAACCTCCTGGCGGCCGCATCGACCTGGGAACGCATCGTCATCCTTGCGCCGGCGCTCGTGGTGGGTGCGGGGCTCGTCCTCGGCGTCATGATCCTGCTCGGTCGGGCATTCGCCGTCACGGTGCGCGAATCCGGCCATCCGCGGATTCTGTGGGGCGGCGTCGCCGTGCTCGTCGGGCTGGTCGTGCTGCTGACGTGGCTCGGCGTCGAGCTGCCTAGAGAATGACCACGGGGGTGCCGACCGAGACGTGCTCGAAGAGCCATTCGGCGTCCGGGACCTGCATGCGGATGCAGCCGTGGGAGGCGCTGTAGCCGATCGACGCGGGCGCGTCGGTGCCGTGGATACCGACGCCTGGAGCGTTCAGTCCCATCCAGCGCGTTCCGAGCGGATTCGAAGGGCCGGGCGGCACCGGCTTGAGGCCCTTCGCCCACTCGTCGTACGTCGGGGGGTACCACCACGGGTCGCGTTGCTTGTCCATGATCTGCCAGAGGCCCGCTGGTGTCGGGTAGATCGCCTGGCCCGTTGCGACGGAGAACCGGCGAACGACCGTCGGACCGTCGTACAGCGTCAATGAGTTCGCGCCGCGAACGACCACGATCACCGGCCCGAAGTTCTCGGGGGTGCGCGCGGGGGCGACGGAGTGCTCGAGCAGAACCATCGGCCGGTGGTCGGCCGTGCGGAGTGCTTGTTGGAGCGCGACCCGCATCGTCTTCGTGTCGACCGCGGTTCCGGCTCTTGCCGGGCTGAACACCGGGCCCTCGCCGGTGGCGCCCGTCACGGTCGCGTCGACCGGCGCGCGGTCGTAACGCCGCGCGAGCTTCTGGACGACAGCGGCGATCCGCGCGCTCGAGAGGCGAATCGGCAGGGCGATGCGGCTCCCTGGCGTCGCTGCGAGCGCCGACGAGACTGCCGCCGAGATGCTCGAGCTCGCGCCGACCTCCTCGGGCGTCACGCGCACGAGCCCGCCCGGTGTGCGGATCGTCGCCGGCTGTGAGAACGCGAGCTCCACCTTGGCGCGTGCCGGCTCGGCCGACAGGCCGCCGATGCCCACGCCGGAGACGGTCACGCGCGGAGCGATCAGCGGGCTGGGCGTCGACGCGGGGGCCGCGGCGCAGGCCAGCCCGGCAGCAGCGACGATGGCGACCAGCGTCCTCAGCACGGGGACCGCATTGAACCAGGTTTTCGCTGCTTTTTCGACTATTCCGTCCGACGTGGGCCGTACCGTGACGAACCCTCATGGCGGCGGCGACCTGGCAGCTCGAGACATGCTCGCACGAGCAGGTGCGCCGTCTGGCCCTGGCGTTGTCGCTCGACGAGGTGACGGCGTCGGTGCTTGTGCGCCGTGGCTACGCGGAGCCGGAGGAGGCGAGCATCTTCCTCGACGGGGCATTTCCCGGCCACGACCCGTTCGAGCTCGGCGACATGCACGAGGCGGTCGGGGAGATCCGGGCGGCCGTCGACGCCGGGGCGCGGATCTGCGTCCACGGCGACTACGACGCCGACGGCATCTGTGCGACCGCGCTGGCCGTGCTGCTGCTGCGGGAGCTCGGAGCCGACGTCGCGTGGCATCTGCCGTCGCGGTTCGAGGAGGGCTATGGCCTGAACGGGCACACGCTGACGCGGCTGGCCGAGGAGGGCTTCGACCTCGTGCTGACGGTCGACTGCGGGATCACCGGCGTCGCCGAGGTGGACCACGCACGCTCACTCGGGCTCGCAGTGGTCGTGACCGACCACCATCGTCCTGCCGACACGTTCCCAGCCTGCCCCGTCGTCGCCACGCTCAAGGGCGCGTATCCATTCCCCGGGCTGTGCGGGACCGGTGTGGTGTGGAAGCTCGCCGAAGCCCTGCTCGGCTCCGGCCATCCGTTCCTCGAACGCCACCTGGATCTCGTCGCGCTGGCGACCGTCGCCGATGTCGTGCCGCTCCTCGACGAGAACCGGGCGATCGCGCGCGCGGGACTGCGACGGCTCGGGCAGACGAGCCGGCCGGGCCTTCGTGCGCTGATGCGCGTCGCCCATGTCGATCCTGCGACGGTCGACGAGTCGGCGATCGGTTTCCGGCTCGCGCCGCGCATCAATGCGTCGGGACGACTGTGCCGCCCCGAGGCTGCGCTTGCGCTGCTGCTCACCGACGACGGCGACGAAGCGTCGCGGCTCGCGGAGGAGCTCGAAGGGTTGAACCGCGAGCGACAGGTGATCGAGGAGCGGATCCTCCGAGACGCCGTCGAGCAGATCGACTCCTGGCCGGAATCGCGGCGCAGGCAGCACGGTTACGTCGCTGCGGGCGAGCACTGGCACGAAGGCGTGATCGGCATCGTCGCCTCACGGCTCGTCGAGCGCTACAACCGGCCGGTTGTGCTGATTGCGGGAGCCGAGGGGAGCTGGAAGGGCTCCGGCAGGTCGTTGGGAGCGTTCGACCTGCACGGCGCCCTCGAGGCGTGCGCGTCCGACCTCGAACGGTACGGCGGACACCGGGCCGCCGCAGGGCTTTCGATCAACCCTGACCGTGTCGACGCGTTCGCGGCGGCCTTCGCGGCGTATGCCGACGATGTCCTGTCCGACGACGACCTCGCATCGTCGACCCGCGTCGATGCAATCGTCCCGGGCTCGAAGCTGACGCTCGGCCTGTGCGCCGAGCTGGCTCGGCTTGCGCCGTTCGGGCTCGGCAATCCGGGCGTGACGCTGCTCGTCGACGGGTGCGAGCTCGCCGACCTGCAGACGGTGGGCGACGGCAAGCATCTTCGCTTCCGGGTGCGCCAGCGCGGCCGGGACGCCGGTTCGGCGATCGCCTTCGGGAAGGGAGGAGAGCTCGACCGGCTCCGGCGCCCTGGGCGCTACGACGTCGCCTTCCGGCTGCAGGAGAACCGATGGAACGGGGTCACGTCGCCCCAGCTCCTGGTGCGCCGCGTCTTCGACGCCGACGAACGCTACGAAGACCTTCGGGAGTGGCTCGCGGCCGAGTGGCGCGCCGGCGAGGCGTCTTGGACGCCGGAGGCGCGCGCGATCTTTGCCGAGCTCGAGCTCACCGAGGCCGGGATACGGCGAAGCCTGCTCGAGTCGCAGAGCTTTCGGGCGTTGCTCGAAGCGTCGCCGTCGGTGGCGAACGCAGCCTAGACGGCGCGGCCGCTAGGCCGTGCGTCCGATCGCGACGCGGCTGCGGCGTGGTTTCACCGCAGGCCGAGTCGAGGCCGCATCGAGCTCGCGCAGAACCCGCGCGATCTGGTTCAGCTTTTTCGTTTGTCTCCGTCGGGCGAACATGGGCTTTTCAAATTCATCGCCGATGACGGGGTTCCTGCGCATCCCACTAGCGGGGGATGGGGCGCAGAAAAGCGGGGGTACACTGGCTTCATGGCAGTCCTCGAACGGCATCAGGACCTCGTCGAGGAGCTGGTCGCCGAGGTCGAGGCGTACAAGGTCGACGTCAACCGGGCGCTGCTGGCGCACGCTTTCGACTTTGCGGCGCGTGCGCATGCCGGGCAGGTGCGCCAGTCGGGGCAGGAATTCATCTTCCACCCGTGGGGGGTCGCGAAGATCCTGGCCGGGCTCCAGCTGGACGAGCCGACGCTGGCTGCCGCCCTGCTCCACGACGTCGTCGAGGACACCGGCACCGATATCGACGAGGTGCGCGCGGAGTTCGGCGACGAGATCGCGAAACTGGTCGAGGGTGTCACGAAGCTGACGCGCGTCCAGTTCCAGAGTCGCGAGCACGCCGAGGCAGAGAACTACCGCAAGCTGATCGTGGCGATGGCCGAGGACGTGCGGGTGATCCTGATCAAGCTCGCCGACAGGCTCCACAACTTGCGCACGATCGAGTACCTCGGAAAGCAGAAGCAGGTGCAGAAGGCGCGCGAGACGCTCGAGGTGTACGCGCCGCTCGCGCACCGGCTCGGTATCCACGCCCTCAAGTGGGAGCTCGAGGATCTGTCGTTCCAGACGCTCCATCCGCGCAAGTACGAGGAGATCAAGCAGATGGTCGCCGAACGCCGCGCCGATCGCGAGGAACACGTGCGCGAGGCGGCGATCGTCCTGCAGAAGGAGCTCGACAAGGTCGATATTCCGGCCGAGATCTCCGGGCGCGCAAAGCACTTCTACTCGATCTACGACAAGATGGCGAAGAAGGGTCGCGAGTTCAACGAGATCTACGACCTGACCGCGATGCGCGTGATCGCAGAGCGGGGTGGAGACGAGGGCACGCGTGACTGCTACGGCGCGCTCGGCTTGATCCACTCGCTCTGGAAGCCCATGCCGGGGCGATTCAAGGACTTCATCGCGATGCCGAAGTTCAACGGCTACCGCGCCCTGCACACGACCGTGATCGGTCCTCAGGGCCGCCCGCTGGAGATCCAGGTGCGAACGCGTGAGATGCACGAGACCGCCGAGTACGGCGTGGCCGCGCACTGGCTGTACAAGCGCGGCGCCAAGCAGAAGGACGCCGAGTGGGTCGCGTGGGTCAAGCAGCTGATGGACGAGAGCACGGCCGACGAGGCGGATCCGCGCGAGTTCATGAAGGCGTTCCGCACGGACCTCTTCGACGAAGAGGTGCACGTCTTCACGCCCAAGGGGCAGGTGAAGACGCTTCCGGCCGGGGCGACGCCGATCGACTTCGCCTATGCCGTCCACACGGATGTCGGCCACCGGACCGTCGGTGCGAAGATCAATGGGCGGATCGTCCCGCTGCACTACCAGCTCAAGAACGGCGATTTCGTCGAGATCCTGACGTCGAAGCAGGGGCGCGGGCCGTCGCGCGATTGGCTGTCCCTGGCGAAGAGCTCGCGGGCGCGCAACAAGATTCGGCAGTGGTACTCGCGCGAGACCCGTGAGGAGACGGAGCAGAAGGGCCGCGACGCGCTCGAGCAGGCGCTGAAGGGACAGAATCTGCCGTACGCAAAGCTGCGCGGCTCGCCGACGCTCGCGCAGGTGATTCGAGATGTGGGCTTCAAGAAGGCCGACGACTTCTACGTCGCTCTCGGCTCGGGCAAGCTGCAGCCGGGCTCGATCGTCAACAAGGTGATCCAGCGCCTGAAGACGGAGCAGGTCGTCGACGAGGCGCCGGTGATTCGGAAGGCTCCGAAGTCGCGCACGGTGCAGGGGGCGGAGATGGGCGTCGCCGTGCCCGGCGTCGAGGACGTGCTCGTCCGCCTGGCGAAGTGCTGCACACCGGTGCCGGGTGACGAGATCATCGGCTACATCTCGCTTGGCAAGGGCATCACGATCCATCGTGCGGATTGCCCGAATGTGCGCGCACTGCGTCGGAACCCGGAGCGGCTCACCGAGGTGGCGTGGGACGGGGCGACTGCCGCGAAGAGCTTCCGCGTCCAGATCGCGGTCGACTCCTGGGATCGCGCCAGGCTGCTCGAGGACGTCGCGCGGACGTTCGCCGAGCATGGTGCGAACATCGTCAGCTACGTCGGCGCTGTCGAGGACCAGCTGGCAAAGAACCGCTACACGGTGGAAGTTGGCGACGTGAAGAGCCTGCGAACGCTCCTGAACTCGCTGCGCAATCTCGACGCAGTGTTCGATGCGTATCGCGTGACGCCGTCGTAGTGGAGGGCATCCACCCGGTCGCCGCCGCAGGATTCTCGGTTGCTGCCGATGTCTACGAGCGCGCGCGACCGAGCTATCCGAAGGAAGCGGTGGAGTGGCTGGCGCGCCGGGTCGACCTTCGCCCGGGCCGAACGGTCGTCGATGTCGGGGCGGGGACGGGGAAGCTGACGCGGCTGCTCGTGCCGACCGGTGCTCACGTCGTCGCCGTCGAGCCGCTGCCGGCGATGCTGGCAAAGCTCGTCGAGGCGGCTCCCGGTGCGGAGGCGATCCTGGGCACAGCCGAGCAGTTGCCGCTCCCCGATGCGAGCGTGGATGTGATCACGGTGGCGCAGGCGCTCCACTGGTTCGATCAGACGCTCGCGCTGCCGGAGTTTCGCCGCGTGCTGCGACCCGGGGGAGCCGTCGCGCTCGTCTGGAACAGCCGCGATCTGGCGGATCCCCTTCAGGCAGCGCTCGGGCGAGTGCTCGAGCCGGCGCGAAACAGGGTTCCGGCGCAGCGCGACAATGTCTGGCGCGAGCCGTTCGAACGGTCGCCGCTCTTCGGCCCGCTCGAGGTGTATCGGGTTCCGTTCGAGCAGCAGTTCACGACCGACGACCTCTGCGACCGCGTCAGTTCGACCTCGTTCGTCGCGGCGATGTCACCGGACGAGCGCGAGACCCTGCTCGTGTCCGTCCGCGAGCTCGTCGACGGCGTGCCCGAGCCGTTTCCGTTCCGCTACCTGACGGAGATCTTCGTCGCCGCCTCGGAGGATGGTGCCAGGCACTAGAGAGCGGAGCGCTGGAACTCGGCGATCTGCTCGCGGAACGCATTCGGCACCGGGACGGGTCGCCGACCTGCGAGGTCGATCAACACGAGCGTCTGTTTGGCGGTAGCCATCAGGACGTCGCCGCTTCCGGCGTCGTCGTCTTCCAGCCTGTAGGCGGCATGGTCGTAGGTGATGCTCGTGGTGCCGATCCGTTCGACGCGCACGAAGACCTCGAGCAGGTCGTCGAAGCGCGCCGGGGCGTGGTACTCGACGATCGAGGCGCGCATCGCAAAGTCGTTCGATCCGAGGTTGGCGCGACCGAGGTGGCGATGGAACTCGGTTCGTGCCAGGTCGAAGTACGGCATGTACCGCCCGTAGTAGACGACGCCCTGTGCGTCGGTCTCGGAGAACCCGACGCGCAGGTGGGCGGCGTAGCGAAACGGCGGCCGCCGGTCCGTCACGTGCCCGAGCTCGATCACGCGGCGATCCTAACCGCGGTGCCAGGCAACGTTACGGAAGTGCGACAAACGATCCACAGGCCGGAAGGGGACGATGCGGTTCGCTCCGCCGCCGCGTACCGTCGAGGGCATGGCGCGACGCCCTCGGATCGAGATCCCCGGCGCGTCGTACCACGTGACGACGCGTGGGAATGATCGGCAGCGCATCTACTTCGGGAACTGGAGCGGGAGGCTCTTCGTCCGCGAGCTCGATCGGGCGGCCCTGCGCTACGGCTGGCGCGTCTTCGCGTATTGCTTGATGACGAACCACTACCACCTGGTTCTTCAGATCGACGAGCGCGGGCTCTCGCATGGGATGTGCGAGCTGAACGGCAGGTTCGCCCGCGCGACCAACTGGGTGAACCGCCGGGCCGATCATCTGTTCGGCAAGCGGTTCTACGGTCGCATGATCGAGACCGACGGGCACTGGGAAGAGGCCGTTCGGTACGTCTTGCTGAATCCGGTACGCGTGGAGACGGGATGCCGCGATCCGCGCCACTGGCGCTGGAGCAGTCTTCGTCCGACGCTCGGGCTCGAGCACCCGCCGGCATGCCTCGACGTCGGCGAGGTGCTAGCCCATTTCGGGCGACAGCCGCCGGGTGCCCGCGAGGAGCTCTGGCGGTTCGTGCGCGCCGCGATGGCGACGAGCCCGGTGCCAGGCACCGTTATGACTGAGGGCGCCAAGCCGGCCGAGCCCTGACCGGCTCAGTCAGCCGTGGATGACCGCGAGCACCTCGTCGCGCTTGGCGTCCATCACCTCGCGGCGAGCGTGCCTCGAGGTTCAGTCGAAGCAGCGGCTCTGTGTTCGACGGACGCACGTTGAAGTGCCAGGCGTCAGCCTCGACCGAGAGCCCGTCCAGATGCGACACCACGCCCTGCGGCCCGAACTCCGTCTCGAGCCGCGCGAGCGTCGCCGCAACGTCCGCAACCGGCGTGTTGATCTCGCCGGTGATGAAGTAGCGGTCGCGGTACGGGCGAAGCACATCGCTCAGCTTCCCGCGCCGAGAGATGAGGTCGCACATGAGGAGGAATGGCACCACGCCCGAATCTGCTTGCGAGAAGTCGCGGAAGTAGTAATGCGCCGAGACCTCACCGGCGAAGACGGCACCTACCTCGCGCATCCGCTGCTTGATGAACGCATGACCGACGCGGTTCATGAGGGGGACCCCGCCTGCCGCCTCGATCGTCTCCGGCACGGCCCACGACGCCCGCACGTCATAGATCACCTTGCCGCCCGGCTCACGCGCGAGGATCGACTCGGCGAACAACGCAGTCGTGAAGTCGCCCGGGACGAAATCGCCCGTGTCGTCGACGAAGAAGCAGCGATCCGCATCGCCGTCGAACGCGACACCGAAGTCCGCACCCTCGCTCGTCGTCTTCGCGATGATGAACTCGCGGTTCTCGGGCAGCAGCGGGTTCGGCTCGTGGTTCGGGAACGTACCGTCCGGCTCGAAGTAGAACCGGTCGACGTCGAGCATCGGCAGGCGGGCGAGCACCGGCGGCAGCATCGTGCCGGCCATCCCGTTCGCAGCATCGATCACGATGCGCAGCGGCCGGAGCGAGTCGACGTCGACGAACGAGAGGACGCGGTCGACGAACGCATCCCAGATGTCTTCGTCGCGAATCTCGCCTCGCTTCGCCTCGCGCCACGTGCCGGCAAGCGCACGGTCGCGCACGTCGAGGAGCCCGGAGTCACCTCCGACCGGCAGCGCGCCGGCGCGGACGATCTTCATCCCCGCATACTGTTTCGGGTTGTGCGACGCCGTCACGGCGATGCCGCCGTCGAGGCCGAGCTCGCCGACTGCGAAATAGACCATTTCGGTTCCGACGAGCCCGAGGTCGAGTACATCCGAGCCTGCATCCGCAGCGCCGTCGCGTACCGCTCCGGCAATCGATGGTGACGACACGCGCATGTCGCGGCCGACGGCGATGCGCTTCGCATCGAACTGCTCGACATATGCGCGGCCGATCGCGTAGGCGCCGGCCTCGTCGATCTCCGTTGGATACAGGCCGCGAACGTCGTAGGCCTTGAAGATTCCCGACGCGAGCACGTGTTGACGATAACGGCACGGAGCGAGGAGGGCTTGTGACGACCGCCGCGAACCTGCAAACTGTCGCTCGCTTGCCACCACTCCGAAAGGGACGCTCACGTGGACAAGATCAACGAACTGTCGCTCGGCAGGAAGCTCATCCTCGGTGCCGGCGTCCTGCTGTTCATCGACATGTTTCTGCACTGGCAGTCTGTCGACGTCGGCCCCTTCACGGTCGGGCGAAACGGGATCCACGGGTTCTGGGGCGTGTTCATCCTCCTGATGACCGTTGCCCTCGTTGCATTCGTCGGTGCGCGCGCCTTCGGAGTCGACCTGCCGGGCACACTGCCGGATGGGCTCATCTCGCTCGTGCTCGGCGCTCTGATCCTTCTCTTCGCCCTGATCAAGAACATCGCCGACGACTATTCGGCGTGGCCGAGCTACGTCGGCATCGTTCTTGCGGCGGTCATCGCCTACGGTGGTTGGCTCGTGTTCAAGGACAGTGGCGAGTCGGTCCCCATGTCGTCGAGCTCGAGCGGGTCGCCATCCTCCGCGCCTGCCGCGCCCGCGGCCCCGCCGAAGACGCCCGAGCCGCCCCCGGCGCAGGAGCCGGACGCCTAGACCGTCTGGGTTTCGAGAATCGAGCGAATCGCCTCGGTCGAGGCTGCGTCCGGTGACTCGGAGATCACCGTCGCCGGTCGCGCGAAGCCGGCGAGCGCATCACGCAACGGCTCCGCTCTGAGTGTCCCGGCGCCGTACGGAAGATGCTTCGTCTCGTTGCGATTCGCGAACTGGATGTCCGAGAAGTGGATGTGGAACGGCGCGCCGGGCTCGAGCACGGAATCGGCCTGCGCGAGCGCCTCGGCGAACGGCGCGACGTCCATGAAGGCACCGTCGGAGGTCGCATGCATGTGCGCGAAATCGAGCACCGGGCGCACCCACGCGACACGTGATGCGATCTCGACGATGTCGTCGAGCGAGCCGAGGTCGCGAACACGACCCATCACCTCGATTCCGAACGGGACAGCACGACCCTTCCCTTCGAGTCGGACCCGGAGCTCTAGGAGCTGCTCGCACACGGCATCGATCGCGTCCTCTCTCGTGCGTCCAAGGAGGAAGCCGGGGTGGAAGACCACGACCGCGGCACCGGCTGCCACCGCGATCCCCGCCGAGTGGTCGAGCATGCCGATCGCCATGTTGAGCTTCTTGCCGCGTTCCGCGTGGCCCATGAATCCGGCAATCGGGGCGTGCACGCTCAGTGCGATGTCGTGCTCGCGGCACAGAGCGCCGAAGGCCTCCGCGAACGCATAGTCCATCCAGAATCGCCCCTCGAAGTCGATCTCGCATGCCGAATGGCCGTGCTCGAGGAGCGAGGCGACGGCTGCCTCGGGCGAGTCGCGGACCGGGACTCTCGCAGGGCCGAAATGGAGGCGACGTGGCATCGGCGCGGCGACCAGCGTAACGAGCGAGGGTCCGTCCGATCGCGTTCCTACCCTTTCGACCATGCCCACGCACCCGTCTCGTATCGATCTGCTCGAGCTCGACATCGACCTGCGGCTCGCCGACCTCTGGCGGGAGGCTGCCGGCATCAGCGAATGGACGCTCGACGTGGTGGCTGCCTTCATGAGGGCCGCGTACGGCAAGGGGTATTGCGACGCGCTCACCGAGGAGTCGCCCGGGTCGCTGTGCGCCGAGCACGGCTACCGCGTGCCGGGGCGCCGACCTCAACATGCCCCCGCCGACGCATAGCTAGACTCACCGCGTGACCACGCGCAGTCCTGCGCGGCTGATCGTCGCTCTCGCCGTCGCGGCCGTTCTGGCGATCTTCCTGCTCTACACGGCGATCGCCGGCAAGTCGACGCCGCAGCTGAGCCCGAGCCAGCTTCAGGGTCATCCCGGGATCGCCTCGATCGTCGGCATCGTCGTAGGTCCCGTCTCGGGCGACTCGCACACCGTGCGGGGCCTTCGCTTCGGGCTGCGTGACCGCGGCACTTCGAAGGGAGTCGTCGTGCCGGTCGTCTACCACGGCGACAGTCCGCCCCCGCTGTTCAAGGCGACGCGCGAAGTCGTGGTCACCGGCGTCTATGCCGACGGGCGCATCAACGGCACCGGGATCCTGACCAAGTGCCCGTCGAAGTACACCGCGCAGCCGAAGGCGTAGCCGGTGGCTGATCTCGGCCGCGCAGCGCTCGTCGTCAGCTTCGGCCTTGCGCTGTACGCCTTCGTCGTCGGTGCGTTCGCAGCGCACCTGAACCGTCGACGCCTCGCGAACTCCGCGCGGAACGCGCTCGTCGCATGCTTCGCCTCGACGCTGATCGCAGCCGCGGTGCTTGCAAGCGCGTTGGTGCGGCACGACTTCTCGTTCGCATACGTCGCAGCCCATACGAATCGCACGCTGTCTCCGGTCTACTCGTTGAGCGCATTCTGGGGTGGGCAGGAGGGCTCGTTGCTCCTGTGGCTGCTGGTGCTGACGGGATACGGCGCGCTGGCCGTCGCCGTCAACCGGCGCTTGCTGCGCGACCTGGTCGCATGGGTCGTGCCGGTGCTCGGTGGCATTGCGACGTTCTTCTCGTTCATGCTCGTTGCGGTCGCGAGCCCGTTCGACACGCAGACCGCGCCGGTCGACGGAGCGGGGCTGACCCCGAGCCTCCAGAACCCGTACATGGTGGCGCACCCGCCGATGCTGTACCTCGGCTACGTCGGTCTCTCGATTCCGTTCGCCTTCGCCGCCGGAGCGATGCTCTCCGGTCGCCCCGACGAGCGCTGGATCGTCGCAACGCGGCGCTGGACGCTGGCGGCATGGACGTTCCTCGGCTTCGGGCAGCTCCTCGGCGCGCACTGGGCGTACGTCGAGGTTGGCTGGGGCGGTTACTACGCCTGGGACCCGGTCGAGAACGCCGCGCTCATGCCGTGGCTCGCCGCAACCGCGTTCTTGCACTCGGTGATGATCCAGGAACGCAAGGGCATGCTGAAGGTCTGGAACATGGTGCTCGTCGCCCTCGCGTTCGAACTGTCCGTCTTCGGCACGTTCCTCACACGGTCGGGGGTCGTGAACTCGATCCACTCGTTTGCCCAGAGCTCGGTCGGAGGGTGGTTCCTTGCGTTCGTCGTGATCTCGTCCCTGTTCTCGGTGGCGTTGATCCTATGGCGGCTACCCCTGCTGCAGGCACGGACGAAGCTCGAATCCGCGCTTTCGCGCGAAGCGACGTTCCTCTACAACAACCTGCTGCTCGTTGCGCTCTGCCTGACGATCCTGTGGGGCGTGCTCTTCCCGATCCTGACCGAGCTCGTCAAGGGCGAGTCGCGGACGATCGGCCGGCCGTACTACGACTTCTTCCTGCGCGCGTTCGGCCTCCCGCTGCTGCTGCTGATGGGGATCGGGCCGCTGATCGCCTGGCGTCGGACCAGTGTCCGGGCGCTCCTGCGCAGTCTCGTGTGGCCGATCACGGCTGCGCTTGCCACCGGCGTCGTGCTGATCATCGACGGCGCAGGTTCGTCACGACCAGGGCTCATCGCGTACACGTTCTCGGCTTTCGTGATCGCCGCGATCGTGGTCGAGCTCGTCCGAGGCACGCGGGCGACGGGGTCTCTGTTCAGGCTGATCGGACGAAACCGTCGCCGTTACGGCGGCTACATCGTGCACTTCGCAATCGTGTTGCTTGCGATCGGCGTCGCAGGTTCGAGTGCCTACGGCCGAACGTCGGAGCGCGCGCTGCGGGTCGGGCAGAGCATGGCGATCGGCGGCTACACCCTCACGTATCGCGGCATCGCTCATCCGCCCAATGCGAACGCGACCGAGACGCGTGCGGTGCTCGACGTGAACGGACGCTGGAACGGAGTGATCCAGTCGGGTGAGAACCAGTACCGCAATCCGCCGGAGACGTCGACCGAGGTCGGCATCCACACCGACTGGCTCCGTGCCGAGGATCTTTATGTGATCACCAATGACATCCGCCCGACCGGTGTCGTGTACTTCAAGGTTCTCGTCAAGCCGCTCGTGAACCTGATCTGGGTCGCAGGCGTCGTGTTCCTCTTCGGAGCGGTCGTCGCCATGTGGCCCGATGCCCGAGAGCAGCGTCGCCTCGTTCTGCGTCTCGCGCCTGCGCGCGCGTGAGCGCACTCGCCCTCGTTCTCGTGGTCGCACTCGCGGCGGCGGCCGTCCTGGTCGTATGCCTGCCGTTCCTCCGGGAGCCCGAGGCCGACGACGACCGCCTCGACGCTCCCAGTGCCGAGGACGAACGACGGCTCACGCTTGCCGAGGAACGCGATCGTGCGCTCGCTGCACTCAAGGAGCTCGAGTTCGACCATCGCACCGGGAAGGTCGGGGACGAGGAATACCGCGAACTACTCGGGCCGCTTCGCCAGTCGGCCGCCGAGGCACTGCGCGCACTCGATCGCGCGCCGGCCGAGCCCTAGGAGAAGGTCTCTACGAGCAGGAAGATATTGAGCGCGATGATCACGGCAGCGATCATCACTGCCGCAGCGGTCGTGCTGGTCTTGTTCACGAGCCGGCCCATCACGTCGCGCCGCGCCGTGAAGTAGACGAGTGGCACGAGGGCGAAGGGGATCCCGAACGAGAGCACGACCTGGGAGAGGACGAGTGTGCGCGAAGGATCGAGCCCGAGCGCTATCACGATGAACGCAGGCGCCATCGTGATCAGCCGCCGCCACAAGATCGGGATCTGCCTCTTGATGAACCCTTGCATCACGACCTGCCCCGAGAGCGTCCCGACCGCAGAGCTCGACAGGCCCGACGCGACGAGCGCGAGAGCAAACAGCGTGCTCGAGGCACCGCCCAGAAGCGGCTCCAGCGTTCGGTGCGCTCCTTCGAGCGAGTCGACGTTACGGTGGCCGCTGCCGTAGAACGTGCTTGCCGCCATCACCAACATCGCCACATTGATCAGCCCGGCGATGGTCATGGCGATCAGGACATCGATCCGCGTGTAGCGAAAGAGCGTGCGTGCGTCCTGGTCGGTCTCGGGCACGAGCCGATCCTGCGTCAGCGCCGAGTGCAGGTAGATCACGTGCGGCATGACGGTCGCGCCGATGATCCCGACCGCGAGCAGCAGCGCTTGCGATGAGCCACTGAAGCCGGGCACGACCGCGTGCTTGCCGACCTGGCCCAGGTCGGGGTTCGAGAAGATCAGCTCGGCGAGGTAGCAGACCCCGATCACCCCGACGATCGTCGCGATCACGGCCTCGAGGAGGCGCACGCCGAACCGCTGGAGCCCGAGGATTGCGAACGCCGCGATCCCGGTGAGGATCGCCGAGGGAAACAGGCCGAACCCGAAGAGCAACTGGAAGCCGACGGCGGCACCCAGGAACTCCGCGAGATCGGTCGCCATCGCGATCAGCTCGGCCTGGACCCACAGACCGCGCGAGACTCGACGCGAATACCGCTCGCGGCAGACCTCGGGCAAGTTCTGGCCCGTTGCGATGCCGAGCTTGGCGGAGAGCGTCTGGATGACCATCGCCATCAAGCTCGAGGCGACGACCACCCAGACCAGCGTGTAACCGAACTTCGAGCCCGCGGCGATGTTGGTCGCGAAGTTGCCCGGGTCGATGTACGCGACGCACGCGATGAACGCCGGGCCGAGGAAGGGCAGGATCCGGAACCGCGTCCGGTGCAGCGCCTCGTCGACGGTCTGGAGCCCCTCTGGGAGAACTGCGGGGCGAGAGGCGATCACTCTCCTATTTTAGCCATGCCTAAAACTCCGCGCGAGCGGAGTTCTATGCGGCTTTGCGCACGAAGCGCAGATCGGGCAGGTTGCGGTGCCGCTCGTCCAGGTCGAAGCCGTAGCCGACGAAGAACTCGTCTGGGATCGTGAAGCCGACGTAGCGCACCGGCAGATCGTCGACGAGCCTGCGATACGGACGGTCGAAGAGTGTCGCCACGTTGAGCGACGCTGGATTGCGCAGCACGAGCGAGCCCACCAGATAGTTCATCGTCAGACCGGTATCGATGACCTCGTCGACGAGGACGACATGCCGGCCGTCGATCTCCTCGTTCAGATCCTTGAGGAATCGGATCCCTTCGTGCGCGCCGACGCCGTCACGGCCGTAGCCCGCCAGTTCGACGAAGTCGAGGGCGTGCAGGATCGGCAGCGCGCGCGAAAGGTCGCAGATGAAGGGAATCGACGCCTTCAGCGAGCCGACCAGCATCGGCTCGAGCCCGTCGTAGTCCTGCGCGATCTCCGCCCCGATCTCCCGCACCCGCAACGCCAGCTCGGCGGCCTCGAGGAACACCTCCCCGACCCGGGGATCGTGGATGCCCGGCTCGGTCAGGACGCCTTCTGGAGCCCGAAGCGCGCGGCGAGCCGCTCGAAGTCGCGCTCGTAGAACAGCTTGATCTTGATGTCGGGATACAGCTCGCGGAGACGGCGAAGCTTGCGGTTCTTGCGGGTGACGAGCGACTGCTTCATGACCGTGACCTCGAGGTAGAGATCCTGGTCGGGGAGGTAGAAGTCGGGGCTGAAGGCTTCGACGACTCGACCCTCTTCGTCGCGGGCCAGCACGAACGTCGTCGGTTCGTACTGCCAGCGGACGCCGTACCAGTCGAGAATCTTGGCGTACTCGAGCTCCGCCGGATTCGCAAAGCGCGGCGGTTCGGTTCCGCAATATGCCTGGAAAACAGGCGTTTCCGGCATCACCAAAATCAGGGTAGCAGTAGGCCCGGATGCTTCCGTCACCCCGTTTGCGTCATTCGGAGCCTTAGAGTCCGCGCCAATGGAGTTGACGCTCGCCCACGTCTCGGACATCCACTGCGGCGATCCGCACTTCGTGCCCGATCTGATGGAGCGCGCGATCGCCGAGATCAACGACCTCGACCCGGACATCGTCGTCTGCTCGGGCGACCTGACGACGTTCGGGTTCAAAGAGGAGTTCGCGCGCGCCAGGCGCTATCTCGACCGCTTCACGTGCCAGGCTCTCGTCGTCGTTCCCGGCAACCACGACTCGCGCAATGTGGGTTACGTGCACTTCGAGGAGCTGATCGGCCCGCGGAGAACGGTCGTCCGGAAGGCGGGGGTCACGGTCGTCGCCGTCGACTCGACCGAGCCCGACCTCGACAACGGCCATATCGGGCGCGGCTCGTACAACTGGATCGAGCAGCAGTTCGCCGAGCCGTCGGAACTTCGCGTCTTCGTGCTCCACCATCATCTGCTGCCGATCCCCGGCACCGGTCGGGAGCGGAACGTCGTGTACGACGCCGGTGATGCGATCGAGTGCCTGCAGCGTTCCGGCGTACAGCTCGTCCTCTCGGGCCACAAGCACGTGCCGTACGCCTGGAAGCTCGAGGATCTGTTCGTCGTGAACACGGGCACGGTGTCGACGCTTCGCCTGAGAGGGAACACCCGGCCCTGTTACAACGTCGTTCAGGTCGAGGGGTCGCACGTCGCGGTGTGGCGGCGCTATCCGTTCCACGGCCAGGAGCTGATCATCCAGTTCGACTTGCTGACCGGCGAGTACGAGAAGTACACCGGTCGCATCGAGCGGGAGGTGAGCGCAAGGCGGTGACGGTCGTGCGCGCCGTTGCGTTGGTCGACGGCGAGCACTATCCCGACGTGGTCCGGGAGGCGCTCGCGGCCCTGCCCTACGAGTGGGTGGGCGCGATCGTCGTCGGTGGCACCGAGAAGCTGCGCGGGGAAGCCGACTACGGCATACCGGTCGTGCCCGGATTCGAGGGAGCCGAGCTCGTCGTCGATCTGTCCGACGAGCCGGTACTCGGGCCTGCCGAACGCCTCCGCTGGATCTCGCGCGCGCTCGCCGACGGACTGCCGTATGTCGGGGCGGACTTCCGTTTCGACCCTCCGCGACTGGAGCCGTTCGAGCTGCCGTCGGTGTCCGTGATCGGAACCGGGAAGCGGGTTGGCAAGACCGCCGTGACGGGTCATCTGGCACGGCTGCTCGCGCGCGATCGCTCGGTGGTCGTTGTCGCGATGGGTCGCGGAGGGCCGTCCGAGCCGGAGGTCGTCACATCGCCGCCGACGGTTGCCGAGCTCGTCGCGCGGTCGCGCGCAGGGCGTCATGCCGCATCCGATCATCTCGAGACCGCGGCGACGTGCGGCGTGACGACGATCGGGTGCCGTCGTGCGGGTGGCGGGCTGGCCGGAGCTGTCTTCATATCGAATGTCGCCGCGGGGGCGCAGCTCGCCGCCGACCGGAGTCCGGATGTCGTGATCTTCGACGGCAGCGGGGCGGCGATTCCGCCGGTGGCGACCGACCGGCGGATCCTCGTCGTCGGCCCCGAGCAGCAGGTCGACACGTACCTGAACACCTATCGCCGGTTGATCTCCGATCTCTTGGTCGCGGTCAACTGTGAGGTCGACGGCGCCGTGCCGGTGACGCTCCGACTGCGACCGTCCGAGCCGTTGTCGGGTCGCGTGGCGGTGTTCACGGCCGGGGGTACCGATGTCTCGCATCTCGAAGCAGACGTCGTGTCGGTCTCGACGAGCCTGGCCGATCGCGCGGCGCTCGCTCGCGAGCTCGCCTCGATCGACGCCGACACGTATCTCGTCGAGGTGAAGGCGGCTGCGGTCGACGTCGTTGCCGAGCACGCACTCGCGCACGATCGCCGGATCGTCCTTGCTTCGAACGACGTCGTTGCCCTGCACGGCGATCTCGACGCGGCGCTGCTCGATCTCGTGCCCACGCGGGTCGGAGCGCCGTGAACCAGCGCCGGCACGATGATCCGCTACCGCTCGGCGATGCCGAGCTGCCGTACTCGAAAGGGATGATGGCGCGCGCGCTGATCGCCGTCGGCGTCACGGCCGACCGGGCCTACGGGCTCGCCCGGCGGATCGAAGTCGACCTCGCGGAGCGTCGGGAGCGCACCGTCGATCTCAGGCGCCTCGAGGAACTGGCTCGCGAGACGCTCGGCGATCGTGAGGGCGAGCGCGCCGTCAAGCGGCTGCGCCGGCTCTCCGAGCTCCAGGCCCTCGATCTGCCGCTGATCGTGCTGATCGGGGGCTCGACCGGCACCGGCAAGTCGACGATCGCCGCCGAGGTGGCACACCGGCTCGGCCTCACGCGGGTTACCTCCACCGACTTCATCCGGCAGACCATGCGCGCGTTCTTCTCGGAAGAGTTCATGCCGACGATTCACCGCTCGAGCTTCGCGGCCGGCGAGGCGGTGGTGGGAGAGGTGAAGGGTGACCCGACCGTCGTCGGTTTCGACGAGCAGTCGCGGCACGTCAGTGTCGGCATCGACGCTGCGATTCGGCGTGCTCTGACCGAAGGCTGGTCGATCGTGCTCGAAGGCGTCCACCTCGTGCCGGGGCTCGTGCCGTCGAAGGTCGAGGGGGCCCTCGTCGTGCATGTGATCGTGGCGATCCCCGACGAGGAAGCCCACCGCATGCATTTCCATGTCCGCGACGTCGCCACGGGCGGCATCCGGGCGATGGACAAGTACCTCGATCACCTCGACGCGATTCGAACGGTGCAGGCGCATCTCGTCGAGCGTGCGATCCGGGAGGGCGTGCCGGTGGTCGAGAATGCAAACGTCGAGCGCGCGATCGACGAGGTCGTCGAGCTCGTCCTGCTGGCCGCCGACCGCGCCCGCCAGGCCGTCTGAGCTAGCCTCCAAGCATGCCGAGCTCCGAAGAGGTCGTCGAAGCGCTGCGCCAGGTCGAGGATCCCGAGCTTGGGATGGATATCGTCGAGCTCGGGCTGTTCTACGGTGCAGAGGTCGAGGGCGAGAAGGTGAAGGTGACCTACACGCTCACCTCGATGGGCTGCCCTGCCGGCGCGATGATCCAGGAGGACATCGAGCGCGTCGTGACCGAGATTCCGGGTGTCGGTCAGGTCGAGAGCGAGCTCACGTTCGACCCGCCCTGGACGCCGGACCGGATGTCCGACGACGCCAAGTTCATTCTCGGCTTCGGATAACGGTTTGCGGGGCGCCTGAGTCCCGCCGGGTACACAACGGGCACACTTTGTTGTTGTTCCTGTTGTTTGCAGCTCGCATCTGGCACGGTAGCGAGGCGCCTCCTACCTGAGTGGTTTGGGCGCGCTGCGTCGGTGCCTCGGCAGACCTGGCAGGCAGGATCGGCTGTTGGTGCCGTAGAAAGCTGCTGCGACATGGAAGACCGCTGGGGCACCGGCCGGATCGAGGCGTTCAGCGACGGCGTATTTGCGATCGCGATCACACTGTTGATCCTCGAGGTCGCGGTACCTGAGTCCGAGTTCGGCAATCTCTGGCGCGGTATCGGCAATCAGTGGCCGTCCTACCTGGCCTATGCGACGAGCTTCATCACGATCGGCGGGCTCTGGATGGTGCACCACGGGCTCTTCCGGCGTTTGCAGTACGCCAACAACTGGATCATGCGACTCAATCTGGCGCTGCTGATGGCCGTCGCGTTTCTCCCTTTCCCGACCAAGCTGCTGGCCGAGGCGATCCACGAAACGGACGCCGAGCGTGCCGCGGTCATCGTCTACGGCGCGACGCTGCTGGTGATCTCCCTGCTGCTCGCGTGCGCTGTGGGGGGCAATCGCGAGCAACCGCGACCTGCTCAAGCCGGAGGTGAGCGAGCAGGAGATCAACTCGATCTTGATCGCGACGACGCCGAACCTCGGCTTCTACGTCGGCGTGATAGTGCTCGCGATATTCGCCCCCAAGGTGGCCGCATTCGGTTTCCTGGTGATCGCGATCATCGGGGTACTGCGCGTGCATGGCGAACAGGCAACGCCACCCGGGAAGCCCGAGCGCACGTAACCGGTCACGGCACGATCGAAACTCACTGAGTCCGCAGCCCCGAGCTTAGGGGTTGCCTGGCGGCGGCTTCGGTCCTCACTTCTCTCGAGCTGCCACCGGCGCCACGGCCAGAGGCCATCGATCTCCACCTCGAGCGAGAAGCTGAGAAGGATCCGAATCACGACGATGATGCCGAGGACGGCGACACTCTCGAGGGTCGTGTCAACGATGATGGTGCGGACGATGTCGGCGACGATCAGGACCTCGAGCCCGAGCAGAATGCAGCGGCCGAGGTTCCGGCGCAGTGCGTCGTAGGACCCATGCGCCGTCTCGGCGTGCAAGGCACGGAATGCGAACACGAGAAACGCACCGAGTCCGCCGATAACCATGATCCCCGCCCCGACCGTCTCGACGACCTTGACGATTCCCGAGATCGTCTGCTCGTAGCCACTCATAGGTGCTCACCGCGCTTGCCCGTTGCTACAGGGCCCGCGCCAAGACCGAGGCGACTGGTGACGACCACCGCGCTTCCAACATCGCTCAGGTTCGGCTTCACGAAGGTGGTGGTCAGGACGACGCATTCACAGTGCAAATCGGACATCCCACCGGAGGGACGGGGGCAAGCCCGGTCCCTCCGGCTTTCCTCTCGCTCATGCCTTTTGTTCGGCCTTCGCCGTGATCTCCGCAATCTCGAGCTCGATGTCGAGTGCATCAACGATCTTGCCGAGCGCCGAGACGATGCGTGCCGTCCCTACGATCGGAGCGACTGCGGCCAGCACGCCCCGAACCTGATCCGGGTCGATGTCGAGGTCGCTGACAGCCTCGAGGTTGGCGACGTACGACATCGGCGCCGCGTCGACCGCCACGAGCGCGGCGATGCGGACGAGCACCAACGTATCCGGATCGAGGCTCGACGCCTCGATCGAATCGGCGGTCATGCTCGCGAGCAAGTCGAGCACCGGTGTGTCTGCCATCGGATTCTCCTTTCAGGAGGTTTGGCCACGGCCGACGCCGCGGCTCGGTCATGTTCTGTTCAGATCCCGCGCCGATCGGTCATCGTTCAACCTCGTTGTCAGGTGTGAGCCCGCGGCACGTGGGAGTCACACCGGTCGTTCGGCTGGCGGAAACCATGCTCGAGCAAGGTCGAGCTCACCTCCTCTGCGCCTGACCTTTCCGGCCGGTGGGCAGCAGGCCGGCGCTCTCAG
Organism: uncultured Thermoleophilia bacterium; assembly: GCA_963715115.1. Classification (GTDB taxonomy): domain Bacteria; phylum Actinomycetota; class Thermoleophilia; order Gaiellales; family Gaiellaceae; genus PALSA-600. The sequence goes on along the minus strand of CAVQRE010000009.1, from coordinate 10,682 downwards.
CCGACTCCACGGCCTCGGATCGGTTTGTGGCCCCGAGTTTCTTGTAGATGTGTTGGACGTGGGTCTTCACCGTTGGACGACTGATGCCGAGGTGGTCGCCGATCGCGGCGAGCGTCTGATGCGTCGGGAGGAGGGTGAGGACGGCCGTCTCGGTCGGCGTCAGATGTACCGCCGTGCGCGATGCCCTTCTGCGGGACGCTCTCGGCTCGGCGGTCATGCGCCGAACGCTACGCCGACGGCGGCTGATCTTTCATCGGCCAAAGAGGCTGATATTCTCGCCCGGAAACCGTTTCAAGCTTGGGCGTCGCCGGGGAGCATCCGCCGGTGAACGGCGGCTGGTCAGTACCCGTGATCGATGACCCACATCTAGAACTTCAGAGCCTCCGCGGCATTCGCTGGCGGTTGGGGCGCCGTGCTTGCCAGCAGCGTCATGCTTGTCTCAGGATCGCGCCGTCGGAGCGAAGGTCGGAGCTATCGCTAGTTCTTCCCCTCATCGCGAGGGTCGGCGCCTGCTGACAGCGTCGGCGGTGCTGGTTCCGCCTGTTCGGTCCGATGTGGTACCGCGGGCCCGCCTCGCTCGGTTGCAGGAGGTCGTGCAACGCGGTCGGGTGGTGCTGGTTTCTGCTCCTGCGGGCTACGGAAAGTCGACCATTGTCGCGCAGTGGAGCGAGCTGGATCCGAGGGTCTGCTGCTGGGTGCAACTTGCAGGCGGCGACAACGACCCCGTGGCGCTGCTCGCCCGTGTTGCGGCGGCGCTCGAGCGGGCTGGCTCGGTCCGCGTTGACCTGGAGGAGTTGTCACGAAGGACGCCGAGGATCGTCGAGGTCGCCCTTCCTCTCCTGGCAGCCGATCTCGGCGAGTGTGACCCGTTCGTGTTGGTGTTGGACGACGTTCACCTCGTCACCTCCAAGACGAGCCGCTCGATTCTCGGCTTTCTTGCCGAACAGGTGCCACCCGGCTCTCAGTTGGTTCTGGTCACGCGTGGCGATCCCGGCATACGGCTCGGTCGCCTCCGTGCAAGTGGCGATCTGATCGAGGTCGGGGCCACGCTCCTCGCTCTGGACACGGAGGAGACGCGAGCCGTCGCCGCCCGCGGCGGTCTGGAGCTGTCGGAGGAGTCGGCCGAGGCTCTGCGCGAGCGGACGGAGGGATGGGCCGCGGCGGTCGCGTTGGCGACGATCTCGTTGCGAGACCGCGACGATGCCGCCACCAGGGCTGCCGGTCTGACCGGCACTCAGCAGCAGATCGCCGACTACCTCCTGGAAGAGGTGCTCGAGCGCCAGCCGGACAATCTCAAGACGTTCCTGCTCGGCACCTCGATCCTCGAACGGATGACGCCACCCTTGTGCGATGCGGTGCTCGGCACGGTCGACGCGGCCGATTCGCTCGAGGCTCTCGCGCGCTCGAATGCGTTCGTCGTCCCGCTCGACGATCGCGGTGAGTGGTACCGGTACCACCACCTGTTCAGTGATCTCCTTCGGGCGGAGCTCAACCGTCGCCATCCTGAGTTGCTGCCCGTGTACTTGGAGCGGGCAGCAAATTGGTGCGAGCTGCACGGAAGCCCGGACGAGGCGTTCGCCTACGCGCACGAGAGCGGCGATCTCGCGCAGGCCGGCCGTATCGCGCTCGGGCACTGGGACGAGCTCACAAGTCGCGGGCGGATCGAGACGTTACGGCTCTGGCTCGAGCGCTGCACCGATCAGGAGATCGCATCGGACGCCCAGCTGTCGATTGCGGGAGCCTGGGTGTCCGTGCTGCTCGGCGATCCGGTCCGAGCGAGCCGGTTCGTCGTTGCGGCCGAGCGGGGGCCGCTCGATGTGCCATCCGCTGACGGGGCGACGTCGCTTCGTTCGGCGCTCGCGCTTGTTCGGACTGCCGTCGCCCCAGAGGGAATCCACGGGATGCTGCGTGACGCCGAGTTCGCCTACGCCGCAGAGAAGCGTGATGGAACGCGCTGGCTTCTCGGCGCCTGTCGCGCTTTGGGGACGGCGAACATTCTTCTGGGCCGACCGCGAGAGGCAATCGGGGTGCTCGGTGAGGCACTCGCTCTTTCGAGCCACCGGCCAGAGCTCGCGCACGTGCGGTTCTTCTGTCTCGGTTACATGGCCTTCGCGGCAGCAGAGTTGGGCGATCGGCGAAACGCGCAGAGGTGGGCGGTCGAGGCGATGCTGCTGGTCGAAGAGGCGCAGCTCAACGAGATCGCCCAGAGCGCCGTCGTCTACGCGGCCGGAGCGATGGCGCAGCAGCAGCGCGGTGACCACACGGAGGCTGCGCGGCAGCTCGAGCACGTGCGGCGGATCCGCCCGTTGCTCCACGGGGTCCCCTGGCTCGAAGCCGATGTTGTGCTGCGCTGTGCCGATGTCAGCCTGAACCTCGGCGACCTCGTCGGCGCTCTCGAGTTCGCGCGGGTTGCGAGCGACGTACTCCGGGGCTACCCCGACGCGGGAACGCTTTCCGCCCGGCTGCAGCGTCTCGATGAGCGGATCAGGCGAGGGAAGGACTATGAGCTCACTCCGGCCGAGCTCCGGCTGATCGGTTTCCTGCAGACGCATCTCTCGCTCCGGGAGATCGCCGATCGTCTTCACCTCTCGCGCCCAACCGTCAAGACTCAAGTCGCTTCGATCTACCACAAGCTCGGTGTCAAGAGCAGGTCCGAAGCCGTCGAGATCGTCGAGCAGACTGGCCTCGGAGCGATCGAGGGTCGGCTGACGATTCCGGATCCGGACTCCGACTGAGCTCGCGGTTCCGTGTGAGTGGCCGCGTGCTGAGGGCGGGCGAATATCGGCCATTGTGGCCGATGACGGGCCGATCGTCTCCGTCGTAGCGTTGATGCAGTCGGCCGATCGGGTCGACAGAAAACTGGCCGGCCGTCTGGTCGGCCACCTGAGAGAAGGAGAGAAGGAGTCCACGATGGCAGCTGAAAGCGACGCGCCTGTCGATCTCTATATCGCAGCGTACGCCGATCCGGATGCGGCCAAGGTCGACTGGGACGCGATCAAGCAGCTCGCCGACGACGGCTCGATCAAGGTCGACGGGCTGGTACTCGTCAGCCGCCGTTCTGACGGCAAGATCCACGTCGACGACGACCTGCACACGACCGCCAAGGGCGCCGGGTGGGGCGCGGTCGGGGGTCTGGTCGTCGGCCTGATCTTCCCGCCCAGTCTGCTCGTAGGCGCGGCCGTCGGCGCCGGGATCGGCGCAGGGACCGGTGCCCTCATCTCCCATGGCGACAAGGCCGTGATCAAGGCCGACGTCGAGGACACCTTGCCACTCAACAGCTCCGGCATCGTCGCCGTATTCGAGGAACAGTGGGCAGGCGACGTCGGGAAGGCACTTTCGAGCGCGAGCAACGTCACCAAGGAGAAGGTCGACGGCACGAGCGCCAAGCAGGTCAAGGCCGCCGCGAGCACCAACAAGTCGGCCGCGACGACCTAGATCGACGACACGGGCCGGACGTCTTCCGGCATCAAACGGAGGGAGCGCAAATGCTCGCGTCTGGGAACTACCCCACCTTCTGGGACGTGGTCGGGTGGATGGTCATCTTGTTCTTCTTCGTGATCTGGATCTTCGTCGTCATCCACGTGTTCATCGACAATTTCCGCCGCACGGACCACGGCGGGCTCGCGAAGGCGATGTGGACGATCCTGATCATCTTCTTGCCAGTTCTCGGCGTTGTCTTCTACCTGATCGCACGTCCGTCCGAGACTGCAGTAGAGGTCATGTAGGGCCGCTCTGCGAGTCATGAGGTGACATGCAAAACGAGAAGGCTCGTTCACGGCACACGGCGCTTAACTCGATCGAACTCAAGGAGGCTTCAGGATGGTTGTTGAGCGAGCTGGACTTCGGGGTGGTGGGTCCGGACGAGGGTTCACCGTCTGGACGCTGCTCGCCCTGCTCGTCGCCCTCGCCCTGGTCGCGGCCGCGTGCGGTGGCGGCAGTTCCGACAAGAAGGCGGACGAGACGTACGCCAACAGCGTCTGCACCGCGATCGGCAGCTGGCAGAAGCAGGTCAAGAGCATCCTGACCTCGTTCAGCGGCATCCCTTCGAAGGCGGGGCTCCAGACGAAGGTCACGCAGGTCGAGGCTGCCACCAAGACGCTGGCGACCCAGATCAAAGCCGTGCCGGCGCCGAACACCTCGGACGGACAGGCGGCCAAGCAGCAGCTCGATCAACTCTCGACCGACATCACGACCACGATCAGCTCGGCGAAGACCGCCGTTGCTCAGATCCCGAGCGGCGCCTCGGCCGGCCAGATCGCCGTGGCATTGATACCGCTCAAACCGCAGGTGCAGACCCTGCTGACCTCGGCCAAGTCGGCGATCAGCTCGCTGCAGAGCAGAAGTGGCTCGCTCGGCTCGGCGTTCAAGAGCACCGCTTCCTGCCAGAGCCTGGTCGGCGGCTGACGCCGATCGGACTCTGGATCTCGATCGATACGGATGTCAGTTGGGAGGACAAACAGAGTGCAGAACAGTTTGACGGACAACAAGCTGAAGAAGACGAGCCCGTCGGGACGGGTGGAGCATCTGTCGGTTGCAGAGCGGGTGGCACAGGGCAAGGCGGCGAGGAGTGCAGTGCCGCGGTCCGCGCATGCCGTGTGGGAGCCGCCGGCGGGTCGGCCGAGCCCGCTCAAGCTGCTCGTGGAGCAGGACCAGTCGCGGGTGCCGGAGCTTGTGCCGATCCGCCACGGGCGGATGCTGGTCTCGGCCTTCACGTTCTACCGTGGTGCCGCCTATCTGATGGCCTCGGACCTCTCGGGTCTGCCGAGGACCGGCCTTCAGGTGCAGTTGTGCGGTGATGCTCACCTGTCGAACTTCGGTGCGTTCGCCGCACCGGATCGGCGGCTTGTGTTCAGCGTCAACGATTTCGACGAGACGCATCCGGGGCCGTTCGAGTGGGATGTGAAGCGGCTGGTCGCGAGCTTCGCCGTCGCCGGTCGCGATCGTGGCTTCGACGACAAGCAGCGCGAGCAAGTGAACCTGGCGGTCGGGCGTGCCTACCGCGAGGCGATGACGGCCCACGCCGGCCTGGGCAACCTCGACCTCTGGTACGCACGCGTCGATGTCGACCAGCTGCTCACCGAGTTGCAGCGTGTCGCGAACACGAAGGAGCGCAAACGGGCGGAGCAAAACCTGGCCAAGACACGCTCCAAGGACAGCCTCAAGGCGTTCTCGAAGCTGACCGAGATCGTCGACGGCGAACCGCGGATCATCGCTGATCCGCCGGTCGTGACACCGATCGAGGATCTCGTAGGTGACGACCGCGTGCACGAGCTGGACGACTTCCTGCGCGGCGTGATCCGCTCCTACCGGCGGACTCTCGCCGGCGACCGGCGCAAGTTGCTCGAGCGCTACCGCTACGTCCACGCGGCCCGCAAGGTCGTCGGGGTCGGCAGCGTCGGCACCAGGGCGTACATCATGCTGCTCCTCGGCCGCGACGACAACGACCCGCTGTTCCTGCAGTTCAAGGAGGCGGAAGCGTCGGTGCTCGAACCGTTCGTCGGCAAGAGCGAGTTCGCCAACCACGGCCAGCGCGTCGTCGAAGGCCAGCGGCTGACCCAGGCCGCCAGCGACATCATGCTCGGCTGGATCCGCACACCCGGCGTAGACGGCGTCGAACGCGACTTCTACATCCGCCAGCTCTGGGACGCCAAGGGCTCAGCCCAGGTCGAACTGATGGAGCCGACGATCATGCGTGAATACGCGAAGTTCTGCGGCGCCGAGCTCGCCCGCGCCCACGCCCGCTCAGGAGACGCGATCGCGATCTCCAGCTACCTCGGCACGAACGACGCCTTCGACCGCGCGCTCGCCGAGTTCGCAGAGACCTACGCCGACCAGAACGACCGCGACTACAATACATTCGCGAAAGCAGCCCACGACGGCAAAATCGAAGTCGAGACCGGCGTCTAGCGGCCGAACTCAACCGCCGTCGGATCCAGCCAATGACGACCGCTCCGATCGCGTCTTCCGCCGCTGCCAAGGCTTCGGGTCTGGTTCTGCTCACGTTGGCGTCGGCGCAGTTCGTGATGGCGCTCGACATGACGGTGATGAACACGGCGATCGCGACGGTCGCGAGGGACGTCGGGACCGATGTGACCGGGATCCAGCTGGCGATCACGCTGTACACGCTGGTGATGGCGTCGTTGATGATCACCGGCGGGAGGGTCGGGGAGATCATCGGCCGCAAGCGTGCGTTCACGATCGGCTGCGTTATCTACGCGTGCGGGTCGCTGACGACGGCGCTGTCGCACAGCCTGACGGTGCTGATCATCGGCTGGTCGTTCCTGGAGGGCTTCGGCGCGGTGCTGATCTTTCCGGCGATCGTCGCGCTCGTCGCCTCGAACTTCGCCAAACCCGGACCGGCCGCGCGCGTACGGGCTGGTGGCGGCTGCCGGCGCGATGGCCGCCGCGGTGGGGCCGGTGATCGGCGGTTTCTTCACGAGCTATGCGTCGTGGCGATGGGTGTTCGTCAGCGAGGTGCTGATCGTGATCGTGATCCTCGCGCTGGCGCGGCGGTGAACGACACACCGCCCGAGAAGGGCGCCAAGCTCGACCTGGTCGGCACAGCGCTTTCGGCCGCCGGCCTCGGTCTGATCGTGATCGGCACCCTGAAGTCGGGTGCGTGGGGGTTCGTGCGGGCCAAGCCGGGCGCTCCCGAGTGGCTCGGGCTCTCGCCGGTGATCTGGCTGGTACTCGGGGGCGGCGTGGTGGTGGGCCTGTTCGTGATGTGGGAGAACCGGCGGATCGCGCGCGGCCAGGCTGCGCTGATCGACCCGAAGATGCTGCGGAACATCCAGCTGCGCGACGGCGTCACCTCGTTCTTCTTCCTCTTCCTCGTGCAGGCCGGGATCTTCTTCGTCGTTCCGCTGTTCCTGTCCGTCGCGCTCGGCCTCTCGGCGGTCGCAACGGGCATGCATCTGCTGCCGCTCTCGCTGATGCTGCTGCTCTTCGCCGCCGGAGTCCCCAAGGTGTTCCCGCACGCGAACCCGCGACGGGTCATCCGCCTCGGCTTCATCGCCATGTTCGCCGGGCTCGTGCTGCTTCTCGTCTTGCTCGACTACGGCGCCGGAGCGTCGATCGTCACCTGGCCGCTCCTGCTCGCGGGCGCCGGGATCGGCTCGATCGCCTCGCAGCTCGGCGCCGTCACGGTGTCGGCGGTGCCCGACGAACAGAGCGGCGAGGTCGGCGGAATCCAGAACACCGGGACACAGCTCGGCGCCTCGATCGGGACCGCGCTCGCGGGCGCCGTCCTCATCTCCGCGCTGACCGCCTCGTTCCTCACCGGTGTCCAGAACAACCCGGCCGTCCCCAATCGTGTCGCCTCCCAGGCACAGACGAAGCTCGCCGGCGGCGTCCCGTTCATCTCCGACGCCGACCTCAAGACCGCGCTCTCCGACGCACACGTCCCCCCGCGAACTGCCGACGCGATCGTGAAGACAAACGAGAAGAGCCGGATCGACGGGCTCCGCGTCGCCGTCTCGATCCTCGCGCTCTTCGCGCTCATCGCGCTCCTCTTCACCGGAGGCATCCCAACAATCCAACCCGGCGCCAAAACCAAGCCCAAACCCAGCACAGCGCCGGCATAGCCACGACCAACTGCGTCAGACGGCGCCAGGTCCGGAAAGGACACCAATGAAAAACGTAAGGGGCACAGAGGCATTCGTGGGAACCCTGCTGATGCTGGCGGGCGTCCTAAACCTCGCCTTCGGTATCGCAGCCGTCGCCAATTCGCATTTCTACGTCGGCGACACGCACTATCTCTTCTCGAGCCTGCACACCTGGGGATGGATCGTGATCATCCTCGGCATCGTCCAGATAACCGCCTCCCTGTCGCTCTTCGGCGGCGGCACCTACGGGCGCGTCGTCGGACTCATCGCCGCCTTCATCGGCGCGATCGGCGCCCTGACAAACACGGGCGGCACACACCCGTGGTGGTCGCTCGGCGTGTTTGCCATCTGCGTGATCTGTATCTACAAGCTCACAGCACTCGAACCCGACAGCACACGACCAGCAGAGCCGGGAGAAGCTTGACGATCGTCAGTGGGCGCGTTCCATCCTGGTCGACCACTAGCGCGTGCGTCTTTATCGTTCTCCCGCTTGTGGTGCCCGTTCTCCTCGAGGGCGCGAGCAAGCCTGTCGCGCTGCCGTCTCTTTGCCTTCTTGTACAGCTTCTTCTTGTCTGGCTCTCCCACTACGAGAAGGCCCGACTCAGGCCGTCGCCTCGTCGCAAACATCGACCACATGATGTTCGGAAACGGATAGCTGTCGGCAACCAGGCTCATCGTCGGACTCCCTTCCTCTCGAAATGGCTGAGTTTGGTCGCCCCTGACCAACACGACTTCGGACCAATTCGATATCGGTCTCAGTTGGTCGACGCTGGCGAAACCTGTCTTCAACGACGCAACAGCTGCTGGCACTCGGCCAGCCTTGCTCGACCGTTCGCTCACCTCATCAGTCGCAGGACTGCGATCGGCACTCATCGAGTTGTCTCCCAACGTCGCTGGCTGAGTACGGTCGATCCCTATGCTCAAATGGACCGGCGCTGCCCCCTCCTTGATGTCCGGGCGGGACAGCGCCGGGATCGACTGTCTATGCGCTGGTTGCTGCGGCCTTCGCCTTGTCGGCGCTCTGCTTGTCGACCTCGTGCTTCGAGACCTTGTTGGCCTTCGGCAGCGCCTTCTGGATGTCCGCTGCCCAGCGCTCCTCGAACAGCGCGACGATTGCGGAGCTCCCGGGCGGAACGTCGTCCTGAACCTCGTTCTTGATCTCCTTTTTCTCAGCGTGGGAGACGAGCCCGCCGATTCCGGCACCCGCTGCGGCGCCGACGAGGCCCGACGCGAGCAATGCAGGCGGGAAGATGAGGCCGACGAGCAGACCGGCGCCCGCACCCCAGGCCGCTCCGTGGCCGGTGGTGTGGAAGTCGTCCTTGACGTCGATCTTTCCGTCCATTCCGCGGCTGACAAGCACGAGCCCGTCAACCGTGATCGACTTCTGCTTTGCCAGTTCCTTGATGGCGTCCCAGTCGGTCTGGGCGGCGTCCTGGTCGGAGTAGGCCGCGATGTACAGATCGACAGGAGTGTCGTTGTCAGATGCCATGGTGCCTCCTTCTCTCACCGTGACCGGCCCAGCCGCCGGTCACGCAGCTTGTCTCGACCCAATTGGTCGACGGCCCCAACGCTACGACGGAGACGATCGGCCCGGCATCGGCCACAATGGCCGATATCTCTCACCCGCGAATGGGCCGCGCAGTTCCTTGATGGCGTCCCAGTCGGTCTGGGCGGCGTCCGGGTCGGAGTAGGCCGCGATGTACAGATCGACAGGAGTGTCGTTGTCAGATGCGATGGTGCCCCCTTCTGACGTCGGATTCTTCTGACGTCGATAACAGTTGGCCAGGCTTCGGCCAACCTCTCATCACAACGGCAGCGTGCGACGTTGCCGGTATAGCCACGCTGACCGAGCGACGCGCACGCTCCATCGGGGAGTTCGCGGATCTCGCGGCGCCGGAGATCACGGACGCGGGCGTTCGCTCGAACGTTCGGTGCTTAGATCGGGTCTGCTTCGGGGCTGGTGTCCGAGCGCGTCAGGCGGCTTGGATCCAGGGCCCGGCGGTGGCGGTGTGGCCTGCGAGGTCTTCTTCGCCGATCTCCTCCCGCACGATGTAATGCAGGTCCTCGTTAAGCCGCATTCTCACGCCGAGCTCGAAACCGTGGGCGAAGTCTTCCTCGCAGGTCAGCGTGCACCAAGCGATCTCTCCGCCGCCGTACTCACAGATCGTGAAGAGGTAAATCACGCCAGCTCCTCGTGCCGCTGACGACAACCTTCGAAGAACCTGGAAGTCTCGGATGTGCCGCTCATCATTCCTTGTTATCGACTTCAACCGGTGTTCCCCTTAGGACGTCGACACTGCAAGGTGGTTTGGTGATTGGTGTTTCGGCGAAGGTCTTTTTCATCCTCGGATTGCGGCGACGCTGACGCCGATCACGAGGGCGAGCGCTGCGAGTACTCCGGCGGCTTGAGGGAGATCGACGGGCTGTGCGTCGCCGTGTCGATCCTCGCGCTCGTCGCGCTGATCGCCCTGCTGTTCACCGGAGGCATCCCGCCAATCCAGCCCGGCGCCCAAGCCAGGCCCGGCACAGCGCCGACCTAGCCACTGGTCAGCTCTCGCTGGTGCCGCGCAGCGTCGCCGCGAGGCTGTCGAGCTTACGCTCGAGGGTGTCGAGGCGAGCTTCGATCCGCTCGGCGTCGGTCGCTTCGTCGGTTGCCTGGGCGGCGTCATAGTCGCGCGTCGCGCGGGCGACGAAGGTCGATGTGATCACCGCCGTGACGATCGCGACGAAGGCGATCCCCTCGAGCATGACGAACGCGGCGACGATCCGGCCGACGACGTTCTTGGGTGTGACGTCGCCGTAGCCGACGGTGGTCACGGTCTGTATCGCCCACCACATCCCTACTCCGACGTTCGAGTACTCGTGTGGGTCGAGGACGCGCATCAGTGCGCCGGCTCCGACCACAACGATCACCGTGGCGATCACAATTGTGCCGGCGGCGTTGCGGACCGATGGGGGTTCGCGCATGAACCGCGACACGCGTCGCTCAAGTAGCTTCGAGAGGCCCATCAGCGCAACGTTAGGAGCATGACCGGATGAGGGAGCACGTCGGAGTCGAGTTCATCCTCGGATTGCGGC
>CAVQRE010000008.1:0-67295 GCA_963715115.1 uncultured Thermoleophilia bacterium | reverse complement strand
TCGCGCGCGCGTCTGCGACCGCCTGCTTGAGCGCATCGCGATAGAGCGCGTCGGTGTCTGAGACGTCGAGGCTCGGTCCGTCGACGGTGTTCGCTCCGGCTGCGACGGCGGCGTCGATCAGCGCGCCCGCAGCGGCGATCTTCGCCTTGGCGCTGACGGTGTCCTGGGCGGCGTAGCCGGTGACCGCGCCCTGATTGTCGGTCTGCGGATCGAGCGAGACCTCTTGCGTCTGGAGATCCGAGCCGCCGGCGTTCTTGAGCGCCGCGATCACCTGCTGCATCAGCTGCGCGTTCTGGGACAGCGCTGCCGCAGCGGTCGAGGCGTGCGTGTTGACCCCGGCCGAGACGACGGCCTCGTCGGGCACCGCCGTGACGTCGCCGTGGCCGTTCGTCGTGACCAGGCTGGGCTGGGCGGTCGAAGCCGCCCCGGCGCCCCTGGCCGGAGCCGGACGGCCGACGCCCGCGAGCGCGGCAAAGGCGAACAGCACGACCGCGGCCGATACGGAGAGGAGAAGGATGCGTCTCAATCCCCCGCTCCGCCGCCGGTCAAGCCGGCGCCTCCGCTCTTGTGAGACTCCGTCGAGCCTACGTCTCATGCCCTCCATACGCCGCCGCATGCTCAGATGTCACAGTGAATTACCAGTTCGTCGACTGCCGCTGGGCTCTGGACGACCCCGAGTACGGACGACGTGCCTATCTCGAGGCGCACATTCCCGGAGCGGCATTCCTCGACGTCGAGCGCGACCTCTCGTCACCGCCCGGTTCCGGCGGCCGGCATCCACTGCCCTCGCCGGCCCGCTTCGCGGCGGCGGCTGGCGCGGCCGGGATCGGCCCGTCGACGTTCGTCGTCGCCTACGGCTCGCTCGGCGGCGCCGAGCGGCTCTGGTGGCTGCTGCGGCACTTCGGCCACGACACGTGCGCCGTGCTCGCACTCGACGCGTGGCAAGGCCCCCTCCGCGGTGGCGACGAGCAGGTCGCGCCCGCCACCTTCACTCCCCGCGAGCGAAGCGACGACACGATCGAGGCCGGCGAGCTGGCGAGCCGAGCCGCCGAACTGGTCGTGGTCGATGCGCGGGTCGCTTCACGCTGGCGCGGCGAGCCGAACCTCTCGGACCGCGTCCCGGGGCGGATCCCCGGCGCTCTCAGCGCGCCGTGGAACGAGCCTCTGCCCGCGCTGCCGGAGGGCGACGTCGTCGCCTACTGCGGCTCGGGCGTGACCGCGTGCGTGCCTTTGCACCGGCTCCATCTCGCCGGACGCGACGGCCGGTTGTACCCCGGGTCGTGGTCTGAGTGGGAGCAGCGGCCCGACCTGCCGCGCGCGTCGGGCGACTCCCGCTAGATGGTTGATGCCGCGGGATCGTCTTATTTCGGGGCGTGGACCGGGTGTGGTGAAGCGGACGGCTTGACCGTGGCGGCTACGCCGGCGCGGTTACGGCCGGGAGCGTCCCAGTGCAGCCAGGCCGCGCACCCCGGACACACGAGGACGTGGCATCAATCATCTAGGCAGCTGCCGCGCCGAGCGTCGAGGTCGCGTACGGGGCAAGGTAGCGCTCCCAGCGATCCGGGATCTTCGGCGTGGCGAGGCGAATGAACAGCACCGGCGCAGGCTGGCGGGGATGCCGCGAGAGCACCATGTGAACCTCGTCGGGGAGGCGATTCCCCTTCCGCAGGTTGCAGGGAGAGCACGAGGTGACGACGTTCTCCCACGTCGAGTCGCCTCCGCGCGAGCGCGGGATCACGTGGTCGAGTGTCAGCCGGCCCCCGGCCGAGCCGCAGTAGACGCAGCGCCAACCGTCACGGGCGAAGAGCGCCCGGCGCGAGATCTTGCGCTGCACGAGGCGCGGGACGCGGACGTAATGCACGAGCCGGATGACGTGTGGCCAGCGAAACGTGTCGCTGGCCGAGCGAAGTGGTCGGTCGAGCTGCTCGATGACCTCCGCCTTCCCCTTGAAGACGAGCACATGGGCGCGGCGAAGCGAGCACACGTTCAGGGGCTCGTAGCTCGCGTTCAGAACAAGAACCTGCTGCACCCTTGGCGCAATGTACCGGACGACGCGGCCGCAAAGACCATTCGCAAATGGTCAGCGGCTCATCGCGCGCTCGACGGCCTCGGCCTCCTCGGGCGAGAGGTCGACCGATGCCCGGCCGCGGTCGAGCTCCTTCATGTAGATCCGCGCGTAGTCGCGGCCCTGGATCGCCGTTACGACGATGCCCGTGCGAGCCGAGTCGAGCAGCGCGAGCGACGCCGACTGGTGGCCGCCGGTGTTCTCGTAGGCGTCGTAGCGGACGATCGAGCTGTTCGAGACGACCCCGTCGACGCGGCGGTCGATCCGCTGGAGCCCGGCTGCGACCTCGTCGACGGCGCGATGCAGGTCGTCGACCCGACCCTGGAGGGTCACGGCGAACTCGACGAGATCGCGGCGGCCGCCGCCGAGCATCACCCGCTGGGCGTCGCGCACGCGCCGCACCTTGACCATGCCCCACCATGCGAGACCGAGTGAGATCGCGCCGACCGCCAGCCCGGCGAGCGCGACGACGAGGGCGGTTGAAGCCGAGACGTGCACGACTTGGTGCCCTTTCTACCCGAGCGAGAAGAGGACCGGGTAGCTGGCCCTGTTGTTGTCCACCCGCACCTCGCCCGGCACGGGCTTCACGTCGACGTTGACGTGCGCGGGAATCGCGAACGTCACCTCTCCGAGATTCGAGAACGTCAACGTCTTCTGCTGACCGGGGTTGATCAGATCGATCGTCTGCGTCCTCACGATCGGGCTCTTCTGCTGAACCGTCAGTGTGACCTTGATCCCGGCCTCCTGGAAGTTGCCCGAGTTCTGGATCGTGACGGCGAAGGCGAGGTTGGTGCTGACGCCGTTGACCGTGTTCTGCTGCGTCTGCGACAGCACCATGTTGGAGGGAAGCGCCTTCGTCTGAACGATGTTCGTGCCGTGCAGCCCACTCGGTGTCGTCCCCGATCCCGACGCGTTGATTCGGTTCAGGAGGGCTGCCATGGACTGCTGGCCGAGTAGGTCGCGATTCGCGACGTACTGGGACTCCGGGACGACGACGCCGACAACGCCTTGCCGTTTCAACTCGGCCTGTGACGGTGCTTTGAACAGATCGTCCCAGACGACGTCGCTGGCGACGAGCCGGTCGGCCTGCTCGGCAAGAATCTCCGCGTCGCTCGACTTGGTCGAGCCCGCCGTTTGCTTGAACGCATTCGCGAGACCCTCCGTACCGCTGACGCGCAACTGGAGCGACTCGATCATGTGCCCGTTCTCGTCGCGCAGGGGGCCGGGCGGGTGGAGCTTCGAGGCAGCCTCCACGTTCTGGCGCTCCTGCTCGGCGATGCCGAGCAGCTTCTGGTTGAGCTCGGCCGCCTTGATCCCGGGCGTGACGAGCGCGTTCGCGACGGCTGCGCCGTTGTCGGCCGAGCTCTTGGCGATCACCGTGACCTTGTCCATGTAGTGGGCATAGGTGTTGTGCTTCGACGTCGAGGTACACGACTGCAGCAGGAGGCCGAAGACGACGAGCAGCACGATCGCCCCGATGACGAGGGCTCCGAGGCGGAGGAGCGGCGTCAGGCTCCGGTGCGGCCCGGCTGGGCGGCGAGGCCCGCTCCCGCCCCGCCGGGGAAGCCGGCTGCGCGTCGGTTGCTGCGCCTCGGTGGTGGCGGGCTCGTCCTCGAAGAAATCGAAGTGGATGTCGTCGTCGGTGGGGCCCATCGACCCACCGAGGGTACAGGGCTTCGCGGTCGGAAACGACCTGGTGGAGGAGTCGTCCTGCCCGCGGTGTAAGCCCCTGTTGGTGTCTCAAACAGCGGTCCAGCACGACCTCTTTCTCGGCCGCTATCGGCCGATCCGCCCGCTCGGTTCGGGCGGCATGGGCCATGTGTGGCTGGCGCGGGACGAGCGAAGCGGGCTCGACGTCGCCCTGAAGATCGTCGCCCGCGAGGGCAAGGCGGGTCATCGCGCCGAGCGCGAGGCTCGAGCGGCGGCTGCGCTCCGCCACCCGCGGTGCCAGCGCATCAGGTCGCTCGCCCATGACTCGTCGCACGTCTACATCACGTACGAGTACGTTCCAGGCCGAACGCTACGGGAGGCAATGCGGTCCGGAGAGCTCGACGACCGCGCAACGATCGAGGTCGCCGCGCAGATCTGCGACGCCCTCGCCCATGCCCATGGCCGCGGGATCGTCCACCGTGACGTGAAGCCTTCGAACGTCCTGCTGGCCGAGACCGGCGCGGTCGACATCCGGCTGCTCGACTTCGGGCTCGCACAGATGGCCGAGTTCGACACGCTGACCGCACTCGGCGACGTCCCGGGCACGCTCGCCTACATCTCCCCGGAACGATTGCGCGGCGCGGTCGCGACGCCGGCTGCCGACGTCTGGGCCGTCGGGGTCGTGCTCTGGGAGGCCCTCGCGGGCGAGCACCCGTTCTGGCACGGCGACCTGAACGAGACGACACGGCGGATCGAGCAGGGAGCGCCGGGGCTCGAGACGAGGCGGCCTGACCTTCGGTCGGGCATCGTCGAGACCGTCGCCGGCGCTCTCGTCTTGAACCCGGAGCGCCGCCCCTCTGCCGGTCGGCTGGCTTCCGACCTGCGGTCCCTGCCCGGCAGGCGGCGGGGGCCGAAGCGCTCTCGGCCCGCAGCGCCCCCGATCGACCGCCGGGCGGTCCTCCTCGAGCGCGTGCTCCCGGCGACGGCTGCCGGGATCGCGACCGGGTGGGTGACGGCAGCACTGCCCTTCTATCCGGCCGGCTGGCCGCTCGGTCTCGGCGCGCTCGCCGCCGCGGCCACGCTCGTCGGCCCCCGGCTCGGGCTCGTGACGGCCCTCGCTGCCCTGTTCTTCCCGCTCGCGAACATCTCGGCCGGCCTCGCGACGGTCTACGCGATCGCTGCGGCCGCCTGGATCGCTCTCACCTGGCGCGACGCTCGCGCCGGCCTCCTCCTGGTCGTCGGCCCTCTGCTGGCGCCCATCGCCGCGCTCGGGTTGATCCCCCTCGCCGCGCAGTGCGCCCGGGGCAGCGGGCGCCGGGCGGCCCAGGCGGCCGGAGCGGTCCTCCTCGCCGGGCTCGTCGCAGGCCTCCGTCACGTCCGCCTCCCGTTCGAGCTCTCGCATCCACCGCTCGGCCTCGGCATCGACGGCTCGAGGCGCCCGACTGCAGTCGCACACGCGCTGATCGGGCAGCTGGGCGCCCATCCCACCCTGGTCGCCGAAGCACTGATCGTGGCCGCGGCAGCAGTCGTGCTCCCGCTCCTCCGCGGCCGCGGGCCGTGGGCGGCCGCCGGATACGGAGCGGCGCTGCTCGCGGCGACCGCGCTGACTGCGCCCGCGGCCGCGATCCTGCCGCTGATCGCGGCGGCATGGGTTTCGGCGGCCGCTCTAACCCTCGATTCGAGGCCGTAAACTGGACTGCCGGGGAAACGCCCCTGCCCGCCCATGCCCGTTCTCCGCAGCATCGAATCGAAGCTCGAATCGCTCTTCGAGGGCGTGTTCGGCCGCGCGTTCCGGACGAACGTCCAACCGGTCGAGCTCGCCCGAAAGCTCGTCAAGGAGATGGACGATCACCGCAACGTGTCGGTGTCGCGTGTCTACGTCCCCAACGAGTACACCGTGTACCTCGCGCCCGCCGACCGGGCGCAGTTCTCGAGCTACGAGACGCAGCTCACCGACGAGCTCTCGGAATACCTGGCGGAACACGCACGACGCGAGAACTATGCGCTCCTGACACCGCCACGGGTGCTGCTCGAGACGGACGACGATCTCGACGTCGGCATGTTCGGGATCGCGACGCGCCTGGCGCAGGTCGACCCGGGCCAGCCGGAGCCGCTCGAAGCGGCCGCAAGAGGTGCAACCATGGTGTACGCCCCCATGCCACCCGTCGCCCAGGCAACCGAGGCTGCCTCACCGGTTTCACTCGGCGTCGAGCCCGAGATCGCGGTGCTGACCTGGGACGGCGGACGTCAAGAGTCGACGCGTCCGCGGGCCGTGGTCGGCCGGTCGAAAGAGGCGGACATCCAGGTTCCAGACCCGAACGTCTCGCGGCGGCACGCGGAGCTCCGCCGGGAGGGCTCGGCCTACTGGCTGGTCGACCTCGACTCGACGAACGGGATCGAGGTTCGAGGCAAGCGCGTCAAGCGCTTGAAGCTGGAGGACGGGACCCGCTTCACGATCGGCTCGACGGAGGTCACCTTCTCGCGGGAGACGCGGTGACCGTAGGCGGAGCGGTTCTCGGATCGGCGCAGGTCGAGACGACACTCCTCGCCCTGAAGATTGCGTTCCTCATCCTGCTCTATCTCTTCATCTGGCGGATCGTCCGGTCGGCGACCCGCGACCTGCGTCCACCGCAGGAGTCGATGATCCTGTCGCCGCTCGACGCCGCGAGCCTCACCGCAAAGCCTGCACAGCGGGCCGCCGGTCGGCTGGTCGTGCTCGAGAGCCCTGCGCTCGACGGAGGCGACGTCTACCAACTCGACTCGCAGCCGCTCACGGTCGGCCGTGGCACGAACAACGACGTGGCCCTCGCAGGCGACGAGTTTGCCTCCGGGCGTCATGCGCGCTTCGAGCGCCGCCGGGACGGTGTGTGGCTCGAGGACATCGGCTCGACGAACGGGACCTTCGTCAACGGCATCAGACTCACGCGCGAGCGCCGCCTCGCTCCGGGCGACGTCGTCCGGATCGGCGAAACCGACCTGAGGTTCGAATCGTGATTGCGGTCGTCCAGTCGTTCGGCAGCACCGACACCGGGCGGAAACGCCGGCGCAACGAGGATGCGTTCGTCTGCGAGCCGCCGCTGTTCGCGGTCGCTGACGGCATGGGCGGCGCACAGGCCGGCGAGGTTGCGTCCGGTCTCGCTGCAGCCGCGCTGCGAGAAGGCGGCGCAAACGGCGGGGGAGAGCAGCGCGTGACACAGCTGATCCAGGAGGCGAACCGCCGCGTGCACGACCGCGCGACCACCGACGCAGCCGCGAGCGGGATGGGCACGACGATCACCGTCGCGCTTGTCGAAGCCGATGGACGGGTGGCGTTCGGGCACGTCGGCGACTCCCGCGCATACCTGCTGCGGAACGGGCGGCTCGACCAGTTGACCGATGATCACTCTCTCGTCGCCGAGCTCGTCCGCCGCGGCGAGCTCTCGCCGGCGGAGGCGGAGGTCCACCCGCAGCGGTCGGTGATCACGCGCGCGCTCGGAACCGACCCGGATGTCGACGTCGACACGTTCTCGATCGAGGCGCGCGCCGGAGATGTCTTTCTCATCTGCAGCGACGGCCTCTCGTCCTACGTCGACGGCGGTGAGATCGAGCAGATCGTGTCCCACTATCGCAGCGACCTCGAGGCGAGCGCGCGCTCGCTGATCGAAGCGGCGAACCGCGGGGGCGGCGAAGACAACATCACGGCGGTGCTCTTCGCGGTCGCTGCGGACGGCGAACCGGACGAGCGCACGCGCGAGTACGCAACCGTTCCCGACCCGCCGCCGCCGGAAGACGAGGACACGCTGCATCCTGAGGACAACGTGGCGATACCGCCCGAGGCACTCGACGGCCACGCGCCGATCGACGACACGATGGTCGTCTCGGTGGCCGCGTTGGCCGAGGCCCGCGAGAGCGCTGCCGCCGCCGCAGCAGCGCCCGTCGAGCCCGAAGCGGGGCTCGGACGGCGACTGCTCGCCTCGCTCGTGATCGCAGCGCTCGTCGCGCTGATCGTGCTGCTCGCCTGGTGGGGGCTGGCACGCTGAGCTACCGGAACCGAGAGCTCTTCTACCTGTCCGTCGTCGGGGTGCTGACCGGGCTCGGGTTCGCGTCGGTCTACATCGCCCGCCAGGCGGTGGTCAGCTGGGGCTCACTCACGTACGCCCTCTTCTTCTTCGGCCTGTATCTCGCGGCGCACATCGTCACCCGGTTTGCGACGCCGAACGCCGACCCGTACCTCCTGCCGATGGCTGCGCTCCTGACCGCCGTCGGCCTGACCGAGATCTACCGTCTCGGCCCGGGCGACGCGTTCAAGCAAGGGCTGTGGATCGTGATCGGCGTCGCCCTCTTCGCGCTCGCGCTCCTTCGGCTGCGCCGCGACTATCGAGTGCTCGAGCAGTACAAGTACCTCTTCGGCATCGGAGCGATCGTCCTGCTCTACCTCCCCCGCCTGCCCGGCATCGGCACGACCGTCAACGGCGCACGGCTGTGGATCGAGGCAGGACCGTTTCGGTTCCAGCCGGGCGAGCTCGCGAAGATCTTCCTGATCGTCTTCCTTGCCGGCTACCTGCGGGAGAAGCGCGAGGTGCTGGCACAGGCGCGCTTGAAGGACCTCGGCCCGCTCCTCGTGATCTGGGGCGGCTGCATGCTGGTGCTGGTCGCAACGAACGACCTCGGCTCCGGGCTCCTCTACTTCGGGATCTTCCTGGCGATGCTCTACGTCGCCACGAACAGGCTCTCCTTCGTGCTCGCGGGAATCGGCCTGTTCGCGGCCGGCGGCTTCGTCGCCTACGAGAAGATCCCACACGTTCACGAGCGCGTCACGATCTGGCTCCAGCCGTGGACGACGAACCGCGTCTACTGCCCTCAGACCGGCGGCCTCGCCCTGCGACAGGACTGCGAGAGCTACCAGCTCGTCAAGTCGCTCTATTCGATCGGCAACGGCGGCTTCGGCGGCGCCGGACTCGGCAAGGGCGTCTTCACGTCGGCCGATGGGCACGCGCTGATCCCGTTCGTGAACACCGACTTCATCTACTCGGCGCTCGCGCAAGAGCTCGGGCTCATCGGCGCGGCGGCGCTCTTGCTCGTCTTCATGCTGTTCGTTGCACGGGGAATGAGGGTCGCGCTCCAGGCCGAGGACGGCTTCTCGAAACTGCTCGCGGCCGGCCTGACGTTCGGGTTCGCGCTGCAGACGTTCATCATCGTCGGCGGCGTTCTCCGGATCATCCCGCTCACCGGGATCACGCTGCCTTTCATCTCGTACGGCGGATCGTCGGTCGTAGCGAACTTCCTCGTCCTCGCGGGCCTGCTCCTCGTCTCGAACCGGGCGAACGCACCGACATGAACAAACAGATCTCGCGCCTCTCGGTCGTCGCGCTGCTGCTCCTGGCTGCGTTGATCGCCGCGACGACGTACTGGCAGTCATGGGCGTCGGCCGGCCTCGCCGCGCGCCAGGACAACGCGATCCAGCGCGTAGCCGAGTTCAAGATCAAGCGCGGACTGATCTACGGGTCCGACGGGCACACTCTGCTCGCGGGCAACAAGAGAGTGAAGCAGGCCGGCCAGACCTTCTACTTCCGGCGCTATCCGACCAACGGGCTGGCGTCGCAGGTGGTCGGCTACTCGACGCAGGGACGGTCACGCTCAGGCGTCGAGCGTCAACTGAACGGCTACCTGACGGCGTCGAACGCGAACCTCGGCACGATCATCGACAAGCTCACCGACAAGCTGCGCGGAACGACCGTCACCGGCAACAACCTGACGCTGACCATCCGCCCGAACGCACAGAAGCTCGCCGAGTCCGCGCTCGCGGGATCGTGCGGCGCAGCAGTCGTCCTGAACCCGAAGACCGGCGCCGTCTACGTGATGGCGTCATCCCCTGGGTTCAACCCGAACAAGATCGAGTCTTCGGCGGGCTATGCGTCGATCATCCATTCGCCGAGCGCCTGCCCCGGGTCGTCCTCGGCGCTCCTCAACCGCGCGACGCAGGGCCTGTACGCGCCGGGCTCGACGTTCAAGACGGTCACTGCCGCAGCGGCCCTCGACGCCGGCGTCTACACGCCCGATTCGAAGTTCTTCGATCCCGGCTACTGCACCGAGTACGGCCAGCGCGTCTACAACTCCGGCAACCCCGATCAGAACGGCCCCGAGATGTACGGCAACGTCAATCTGATCGAGGCATACCAGCACTCGATCAACGCCGTCTTCTGCAACATCGGCCAGAAGATCGGGGCGCGCCGCATCCTCGACAAGGCGAAGGACTTCGGCTTCTACTCGACGCCGCCGCTCGAGCTGCCCGCGAACGAGCGTGCGCCGAGCGGGCTCTACGACTTCAAGAAGCACAAGCTGATCGACAACGCCTCCCAGGTCGACCCTGGGCGACTCGCCTTCGGCCAGGAGCGGATGCTGGTCACGCCGCTGCAGATGGCGCTGGTGGCAGCCGGCGTCGCGAACGGCGGCAAGGTCATGACGCCGCACCTGCTCAAGGTCGTGCGCAGCCCGAGTGGCAGCGTGGTCTCGAAAACGCGCCCGACCCTCTGGCGACGCGCGATGAAACCGACGACGGCGGCTGCGCTCAACCAGATGATGCAGGCGGTCGTCACGGGCGGCACCGGAACCGCGGCTCAGATCCCCGGGATCAAGGTCGCCGGCAAGACCGGAACCGCCGAGACCGGCCTGCCGCACGTCTACACGGCATGGTTCATCTTCTTCGCGCCGGCCGACAATCCGCAGGTAGCAGGCGCGGTCGTGCTCGAGCACCAGCTCAACGGGTTCGGCGGCTCGGTCGCGGCGCCGATCGCACGCGAGCTGATGCAGGCGATCCTCCCGCAGGCGTCGAAGCAGTAGCCCCCTGACCATGGCCTCGACCGACACGCGCATCAACCGGATCTTCGACACGCGCTACGTGATCAAGCGCAAGCTCGGTTCGGGCGGAATGGCCGACGTGTACCTCGCCGAGGATCAGGAGCTCGGACGCCGCGTCGCGCTCAAGCTGCTCGACGAACGGCACGCGTCGGACGAGCAGTTCGTCGAGCGCTTCCGCCGGGAGGCCCAGAGCGCCGCCGGGCTCAACCATCCGAGCATCGTCTCGATCTTCGACCGCGGCCAGGCCGAAGGCACCTACTACATCGCGATGGAGTTCCTGGATGGGCGCACGCTCAAGGAGCTCTTGATCCGGAACGGCCCGACGCCCCCGGCGATCGCGATCGACTACGCGCGGCAGATCCTGGGCGCACTCGCGTTCGCGCACCGCAACGGCATCGTCCACCGCGACATCAAGCCGCACAACATCATCGTGCGGCCCGACGGCAGGCTGAAGGTCACGGACTTCGGGATCGCGCGCTCCGGCGCATCGCAGATGACCGAGGCCGGTTCGATCGTCGGCACCGCGCAGTACCTGTCGCCCGAGCAGGCACGCGGCGCGCCCGTCGACCCGCGCTCGGATCTCTACTCGCTCGGCATCGTCCTCTACGAGATGCTGACCGGCAAGGTGCCGTTCACCGGCGACACGCCGGTCGAGATCGCGATGAAGCACCTGTCGCAGGTCCCCGAACCCCCGTCGACGCTGCGGCCCGAAGTGCCGCACGATCTCGACGCGGTCGTGATGCGCGCCCTCGCGAAGGACCCAGACCAACGGTACGGCTCAGCCGAGGA
Organism: uncultured Thermoleophilia bacterium; assembly: GCA_963715115.1. GTDB lineage: Bacteria > Actinomycetota > Thermoleophilia > Gaiellales > Gaiellaceae > PALSA-600. Next base: position 55,954 of record CAVQRE010000008.1, on the reverse strand, counting down.
GATGGACGCCGATCTCGCACGCGTTGCCCGCGGTGTCGCCGTCTCGCGCGAGACCGAGGACGCGATGACGCAGGTGCTCGCGGGCGCCGGAGTGGCCGCGTCGCAGACGATGGTGACGAAACCCCGGCCTGTCGCAACACCGCCGATTCCGCCGAGCTACCGGCCGCCGACGCCCTATTACGACTACGAGGAGCAGCCCGCACGGCGGTCGTTCCTGCCCTGGCTGCTCGCCCTGCTCCTGATCATCGCCGCCGCCGCGGGCGGCTGGTTTCTGTACACGAAGATCCAGGACCAGCTGAACGACTCGAAGCCTGTAGCGGTGCCGGACGTGACACGGCTCGAGGTCAACCTGGCCAAGACGAAGATCCAGGAGGCCGGCCTCACCCCCCAGGTACAGAGGCTCCCGAGCGACACGGTGCCCGCCGGCCAGGTGTCGGCTCAGAACCCGGCCGGCGGCGCCAAGATCAACAAGACGTCGACGGTCACGCTCATCGTGTCGACCGGCATCGCACAGGTGGCCGTTCCGGGGGTGGTCGGGCTCGACCTCACCAGCGCCGTGCAGGCGCTCGCACAGAAGGGCTTCAACTCGAAGATCCGGCGGATCTACTCCGGGGAGCAGCAGGACACGGTCACGGGGCAGCTACCGGCAGCCGGTGACCGGGTCGACAAGGGCTCGACGGTGACCATCAACGTCTCCCGGGGCGCGAAGCCGATCGTGATTCCCGATGTGACCGGCGAGCCGTTTGCGAACGCCCAGTCGGCACTGATCGGCCTCGGCTTCACGGTCGGGCGCATCGACGCCGCCTCCGACCAGCAGCCGCAGGGCGTCGTGATCTCGATGGATCCGCCCCAGGGGACGGCGGCGCCGAGGGGGACACGGATCGTCCTCACCGTCTCGAAGGGGCCGACGACGTCCCAGGTGCCGGACGTGACGAGCCTGACCCAGGCGGACGCGACGAGCATCCTGCAGGGGGCCGGCTTCACGGTCGCCACGATCACCCAGTCGGTGACGGATCCGAGCCAGGACGGTGTCGTGATCAGCCAGAACCCGAGGGGTAACTCGACCGGCCAGCAGGGCGAGGTGATCACGATCACGATCGGCCAGCTCCAGCCTGGAACCGGGCCCACGGGCGCGACGGGCACGACCACCACGGCTGTGACGACGACGCAGACGACGACCACGGTCCCGTGACCAGGCGCATCGCCGTCATCCTCGGCGGCCGCTCGAGCGAGAACGCAATCTCGATCGCTTCGGCGAGCAGCGTTGCCGCGGCACTCGAGCAGGGGGGAGCGGAGGTCGTGACGGTCGAGATCGATCGCGGCGGGCGCTGGCAGCTGCAGGCCGCCGAGCGAGCACTCGGGCCTGCCTCGCCCCCCTCGAAGAGCCTCGAGCGCCTCCCGCCCCGCGACGTGGTCTCGACCCTTGCGCAGGTCGACGTCGTCTTCCCCGTCCTTCACGGCCCGTTCGGCGAGGACGGGACCGTTCAGGGACTGCTCGAGCTCGCGGGCGTGCCCTACGTCGGCGCGGGCGTGCTCGCATCCGCCCTGTGCATGGACAAGGACGTATTCAAGTCGGTCATGCGCGACCACGACATCCCCGTGACGCGCAACATCACGCTTCGCCTCGGCGACGAACCGCGCAACCCCTTCGGCTATCCCTGTTTCGTCAAGCCGGCGCGGCTCGGATCGTCGATCGGGATCACGAAGGCGCACGACGAGGGCGAGCTCCGGCGCGGGGTGGCACTCGCGTTCGAGCACGACGAGAAAGTGCTCGTCGAGGAGCTCGTCCAGGGCATCGAGGTCGAGGTGGGGGTGCTCGGCAACCTCAAGCCGATCGCGTCGCTGCCCGGTGAGATCGTCGTCACACACAAGGAGTGGTACGACTTCGAGGCAAAGTACGACGAGGGCGAGATGGACCTTCGCGTTCCGGCCGGAATTACCGACGAGCAGAGCGAGCGCGTCCAGGAGCTGGCCGTCCGCGCGTTCGTCGCGACCGACTGCGAAGGGATGGCACGAGCCGACTGCTTCGTTCGCGACGACGGCGAAGTGCTGGTCAACGAACTGAACACGATCCCCGGCTTCACGTCGACCAGTGTCTACGCACAGCTATTCGCCGCCTCGGGCATCCCCTACGGCGAGTTGCTCCGGCGCCTGGCCGACCTCGCCGTCGAGCGGTTCGACCGGCGCGCACAGCTCCGCTTCTAGCCGGCCCGCACCTCGTTGACGTGCACCAGCTGGTGCGCGCCGAGGTTGGTGATCCAGAGCAGGTAGTACGGATGTGCGCTGCCGCCGATCGTGAAGGTGGTCGATGCCGAGACGAGCTGCGATCCCGACACGACGTCCGGGAACGAATCTTGCGCGTCGCCGGCCTTGATCTCGGCCGTGAACCCGGGTGTGTCGGTCGTGACCACGAGGCTCGTCAGCTTCCCGGGGCCCTGGGTATGGAGGACGAGCCCGACGCCGGGCTTCCCGAGCTGCTCGTCGTAGTAGCGCTCCGTCGACCAGAAGGTCGACGCGTTGCCGTCTGTTGCGTAGTGCGCCTCGGCGTCGTTCTCGCCGGGGACGCCGGTGCCCTTCGGGTCGTAGGCAGTCGTTGCGCTGAGGCTCGGCGTGCCGCCGATGCCCGGTGTCGACGAACCATCCGAGCTCCGGAAGAGCAAGTAGGCGCCGGCGGCACCAAGCGCGATCAGCCCGAGCAGGAGCAGGACGAGGGGCCATGCTCCGGAGCGGCGGCGGCGCCGGACGTGCTTCGGCGGGGCGATGATCTGGGTCCCGTCCTCGCCGTCGACCGCGCATGCCTCGAGCTCGCGGCCGAAGTCCGCCATCGTCGGGAAGCGGTCGCGAGGATCCTTCGCCATTGCACGCTGCACGGCTGCGTCGACCCGCGGCGGCACGTCGGGACGCTTGGCACGCACCGAAGGCGGAGGCTCGTTGATGTGCCGCATCGCAACGGCCACGAAGTTCTCACCCGGAAACGGAACCTCGGCCGTGAGCAACTCGTAGAGCACCACACCGAGTGAATAGACGTCGGACTGCTCATCGACCTGCAGGCCCTGCGCCTGCTCGGGAGCGATGTAGTCGGACGTCCCGAGGACGGTGCCGGTCTGCGTCATCCCGCGCCCCACGTCGAGCGAGCGGGCGATACCGAAGTCGGTCACCTTCGCCTGTCCGTCGCCGTTCAGGAGGACGTTCTGGGGCTTGACGTCACGATGGACGAGCCCGTTGCGATGCGCGAAGGAGAGCCCGCGCGCGATCTGCGTCGCAAGCTCGAGCGCGGTCGCGACCGGCAGCGGCTTCTTCTGCTCGATCAGCTGCTTCAGGTTCTCACCGCCGACGAACTCGAAGACGATGAACTGCCGCCCATCGTGCTCGCCACGGTCGATCACGGTCACGACGTTCGGATGCGACAGCACAGCCGCCGATCGGGCCTCCCGCCGGAACCGCTCGACGTACTCGGGGTCCTGCAGATGGTGCTCGTGGAGCACTTTGAGCGCGACGGTGCGGTCGAGGAGACGGTCGTGCGCGCGGTAGACGCTCGACATGCCGCCGGTGCCGACGAGCTCCTCGAGCTCGTAGCGGTCTAGGAGGACCTCCCCGACCATCTCCGGTGAGGGTAGCCCTCGCCCGCTAAATCGCCGCTGTGAGCGCGTCTTCCCAGACGTCGAGCGCCTCGGCGAGCTCGGCGTCCGTGATCACGAGCGGCACGAGCACCCGCACGCAGTTCGAGTGCACACCGGCCCGGAGCAGCAGCAGTCCGCGCTCGAGCGCCGCTTGCTGGACACGGCCGGCAAGCGCCGTCGCCGGCCGTTTCGTCGCCGGATCCTCGACGAGCTCGATCGCCAGCATCGCCCCCAGGCCACGCACGTCCCCGACGCTCGGGAAGCGGCCCTGCCACGACTCCATGCGGGCACGCATCGTCTCGCCCAGCGCGACGGCCCGATCGACGAGCCCTTCGTCCTCGATCACGTCGAGGACCGCGAGCGCGGCAGCCTGCGCGACGGGATTGCCGACGTAGGTACCGCCGACGCCACCGACGACAGGGGCGTCCATGATCACGGCCTTGCCGAGCACTCCCGAGAGCGGCAGGCCGCCCGCGATCGACTTGGCGATCGTGATCAGATCCGGCTCGATCCCGAAGTGCTCGATCGCAAAGAAGCGTCCCGTCCGCGCGAACCCTGTCTGCACCTCGTCGCACACGAGAACAATGCCGTGCTCGTCGCAGATCGACCGCAGCCCGGCGAGGAACTCGACGTCGGCAGGAATGAACCCGGCCTCACCCTGGACCGGCTCGACGACGATCGCGGCGACCGTCTCGGCCGCTACGAGTGTCGTGAACGCCCGGTCGAGCGCCGCAAGCGCCTCGGCGGACGACGGCCCTCGATAGGCGTTCGGGAACGGCACGCGGTACACCTCGGGCGCGAAAGGCCCGAGCCCAGCCTTGTATGGATGCGTCTTCGACGTGAGCGACAGGGACAGGAGGGTGCGACCGTGAAAGCCGCCCTCGAAAGCGATCACGGCCGGACGGCCGGTATAGGCGCGCGCGAACTTGACTGCGTTCTCGACAGCCTCGGTGCCGGCATTGAAGAACGCGGCCTTTGCGGGAACGGTGAAGGGGGCGACCGCGAGCAGTCGCTCGGACAGCTGCGCATAGACCTCGTACGGGACGACGGTGTAGTCGGTGTGGACGAAGCGCTCGAGCTGCTCCTGTGCGGCCGCGACGACCCTCGGATGGGAGTGGCCCACGTTGAGGCAGCCGACGCCGCCGGTGAAATCGATGAAGACGTTGCCGTCGACGTCGGTGATCGTCGCGCCACGCCCTTCGGCGGCGACGACCGGGAACGTGAGGTCGAGCGGCGACGCCACGCTGGCGCGAAGACGGTCGAGCACCTCCCGGGAACGAGGCCCGGGAATCTCGGTGACGATCTGCGTTGCGCGGGTCGTGGCCATCCCCTTCGAGGGTAGCGAGTCGCCAGGAGGGCGGCGGGTAGTGCTGCAACGGGGCGTCTGCCTTCGCTAGCCTCCGGCCGTCCCACGGGCAGACCATGCCGACCTCTGAGACCGGAACCCACGCCACGACCTGGTGGTCGGAGAAAAACGGCGCCGACCCCGGCGTCCTCGTCGCCTACTTCAGCATGGAGTTCGGCGTCGATCCCGGCTTGCCGATCTACTCGGGTGGCCTGGGCGTGCTGGCGGGCGACTACCTGAAGGCCGCCTCCGAGCTCGGCCTGCCGCTCGTCGGCGTCGGCCTGCTCTACCGGAACGGCTACTTTCGCCAATCCGTCGACGAGACCGGGCGGCAGCTCGAGGCGCCCGAGGCTTTCGACCCCGTCGCGTTCGGCCTGACCAGGGAGCCCGTCTCGATTCAGGTCGACCTCGCGGGCGAGGCGGTCGAGGTGGCGATCTGGCGCTACGACGTCGGCTCGGTCCCGCTGTATCTGCTGGACGCCGACGGGATCACCGACGGGCTGTACGCCGGCGACCGCGAGCAGCGGATCCGCCAGGAGCTGCTGCTCGGGATCGGCGGCGTCCAGGCCCTCGGCGCGCTCGATGTCGAGCCGCGCGTCTACCACGTGAACGAGGGTCACGCCGCGTTTCTCGCGATCGAGCGGGCACGAACGCTCGTCGAGAGCGGCCTCTCGCCCGACGCGGCACTCGCCCAGGTGGCGGCGACCACGGTGTTCACGACGCACACGCCGGTACCTGCAGGCAACGAGGTCTTCTCCGACGAGCTCGTGCTCCGCTACGTCGGCGGGCCCGCCGGGAAGGCCGGCATCTCATCCGACCAGCTGCTCGGCCTCGGCCGCTCGAACGGCGCCGCTGACTTCGGCCTCACCCCGCTTGCGCTCCGGCTTTCCGCATACGCGAACGCCGTCTCCGAGCTCCACGGAGAAGTCGCTCGGACGATGTGGGCGGAGCTCCCCCCGGCCGAGCGCGCGCCGATCGAGCACATCACGAACGGCGTCCATCTCGGGACCTGGATCGCTCCCGAGCTCGCCGTGGTCCTGCGCGAGGCGGGCGTGCGGCCCGAGGCACCGCCGGCCACCGGCCGCTGGGAGGCGGCGCGCACCCTCGACCTCGACGTGCTTCGGGCGGTTCGCGCCACTCTGAGGGAGCGTCTCGCCGACCTGACCGGGCTCGACCCGTCGCTTCTGACGATCGGGTTCGCCCGCCGTTTCGCGACGTACAAACGGGCCGCGCTGGTGTTCAGCGACCTCGAACGCCTGCTCGCGCTCCCACTGCAGATCGTCGTCGCGGGCAAGGCGCACCCGCAGGACGCGGCCGGCAAGGATCTCCTGCGAGAGGTCGTCGAGCTGTCGCGCGGTCCTGCAGCCGGGCGGGTCGTGTTCCTCGAGGGCTACGACATCGACCTCGCGCGCAGGCTGATCCCCGGCTGCGACGTCTGGCTGAACACGCCGCAGCGCCCCTACGAGGCGTCGGGCACGAGTGGCATGAAAGCCGCCGTCAACGGCGTCCTCAACCTCTCGGTGCTCGACGGGTGGTGGGCCGAGGCGTACGACCCCGCCTACGGGTGGGCGATCAAGGGGACCTCGGACGAAGAGGACGCCGCCGAGCTGTACGACCTGCTCGCCGAACAGGTCGTCCCGCGCTTCGCGGCGCGGGACGACTGGGCCCTGATGATGAGGGCGTCGATCGCAGAGCTCGCGCCGCGGTTCTCGATGCTGCGAGCGGTGATCGAGTACACGGACCGGTACTACGTGCCGGCCGCCGCCTCGGCCGCGGCCGACTAGATCTCGGGCTGCGGGTCGGCGGGCGTCGAGCCCGTCGCGTCGCCGAGCCGCTCGAGCAGCTCCTGCACGTTCGCAAGCTCGCTCTCGAGATGCTGCCGATACCCGGTCAACCGCTCGACCAGCTGCTCACGGTTCGGGAAGCCGCGCCGGCCGCGGCCGAAGCGACGATGGTGGTGATGTCCTTCACACATGGATACGCTCACCTCCTTTCGTGGTTTCTCGATAATAGTTACTCGATGATAACTGATCTCCGATGGTAACAAAACGCCCTCAGCTGGACGAGCTCCGACACGACCTCCGCCGGGTGATGCGCGGCCTCTGGCAGCGCCGCCGCCCGAGCGACGATCTGCTCGCCTTCGTCCCCAGCGAGCCCCGGCTCTCGCGCCGCCACATCGCCGTTCTCGCCCACATCGGGACCGAGGGCGAGCGCACCGTGGGAGAGCTGGCCCGCGAGCTCGAGCTGTCGCTCCCGGCAGCCAGCAAGCTCACCCGTGACCTCGAGGACCTGAGCCTCGTCCACCGGCGCGAGCACATCGACGACCGGCGCCGCACGGTAGTCGACCTGAATGCGCTCACCTCCGACCGGGTGCGGGCGTGGCTCGAGCAGCGCGACCGCCCGTTCGTCCGAACCCTCACGGCGCTGACGCCGGACGAGCGCGATGCGTTCCTCAAGGGCCTCCGCACGCTGGGCGAGGCGCTGATGGAAGAATCAGCCGATGGTCCTTTCCGATCGCACCATCGAGCGTCTCATCGGCGAAGGTCGCATCGCAATCGACCCGTATGACGCCTCGCTCCTCCAGCCGTCGAGCGTCGACGTGCGCGTCGACCGATACTTCCGCGTGTTCCACAACGCGCGCTATCCATTCATCGACGTCAAGCAACCTCAGGAGGAACTGACCGAGGAGGTCGAGATCGCGGACGACCAGCCGTTCATCCTGCACCCGGGCGAGTTCGTGCTGGGCTCGACGCTCGAACGCGTCACGCTGCCGGACGATCTCGTCGCCCGGCTCGAGGGCAAGAGCTCACTCGGTCGCCTCGGGCTCCTGATCCACTCGACCGCCGGGTTCATCGATCCCGGCTGGGACGGTCACGTGACACTCGAGCTGTCGAACGTGGCCAACCTGCCGATCACGATCTACCACGGGATGAAGATCGGCCAGGTCTCGTTCATGCAGCTGTCCGAGCCCGCTGCCTCGCCGTACGGCAGCACCACGCTCGGATCGAAGTACCAGGGCCAGCGTGGCCCGACGCCCAGCCGCTACTGGCAGAACTTCGAGCAATGAAGATCCTCGTCGCCGGTGGAACGGGGTTTGTCGGGACGGCGATCGTCGATGCACTCCGGGCCCGCGGGCTCGCTGTCCGCGTGCTCGCCCGGCACCCCGATCGCGTCGGCTCACTCGAGTCACTGGGCGTCGAGCTCGTGCGCGGGGACCTGACCGACGCCGAAAGCCTCGGACCGGCGGTCGAGGGTTGCAGTCATGTCGTCAACCTCGTGGCGATCATCAAGGGCGCTCCTGCCGACTTCGAGCGGGTGATGACACGCGGGACGGCCGCCCTGATCGCCGCCGCACGCGACGGCGGCGTCGAGCGATTCGTCCAGATGAGCGCACTCGGGACGAACGAGCGGACGAGCAAGGTCGTGCCTTACTACGGAGCGAAGTGGGCGATCGAGCGCGAGGTGGAGGGCTCCGGGCTCGAGTACGTGCTCGTCCGTCCGAGCTTCGTCTTCGGCCGAGGTGGTGCGCTGCCGACGTTCGTGACACAGGTGAAGCTGTCGCCGGTCGTCACCGTGATCGGCCCGGGAACACAGCGCATTCAGCCCGTTTGGCTCGAGGACGTCGCACAGTTCTTCGCGACGATCGTCGACGACCCTCGAGCGCCGGGTCGCACGTGGGAGCTCGGCGGCCCGGACATCGTGACGTGGAACGAGCTCTACCTCGCAATTGCCGGCGTGCTCGGCAAGCGGCGGCGGCTCCTGCACATTCCGTTCCCGATCGCCCGCACCGGCGCCAGGCTGACGCAGTGGGCGCCCGGCGCGCCGCTGACCGCCGACCAGGTGACGATGCTCGAATCGGGAGACAACGTGTGCTCGAACACCGACGCCGTCGACACGTTCGGCCTGCGCCTCGTCCCGCTCGAAGACCAGCTCCGCCGCGCCACCCGCTGAGCGGGCTCACACCGTCGAGGCCGAAAGGGTTGCGAGCATCCCGCGGGCGACCTCGTCGTCGATCGCAGGCGGTACCGGCTGCGGTCCTGCGGAGAACTGCCCGGGATCCGCCGCGAGCGCGCGGAGCGAATGCGCCTGGAGCGCGAAGCCGAGATCCATCACCTGAATCTGGTTGCCCGATGCGGCGGTGAGGTTGAGCATCTCCCCGCGACCGAGCAGCCTGATCCGCCGGCCGGCGACGACGTGCTCGGTGACGTCGTCCGTCAGCCGGGCCCCGTCGCCGAGCTCCGCGACCTCGATCTCGGAGAAATGCCCGGCGTTGGCGAGCAGGGCCCCGTCCCGCACGAGCCCGAGCTCACGGCGGCCGATCACACCCGTCGAGCCGGTGACGGTGACGATCACGTCCGCCTCGCCCAGAGCCGCATCGAGCGAGCGCACGGCCATGCCGTCGAACGCCGCCTCGAGCGCCTTCACGGGATCACGTTCGACCACGAGCACGGTTGCTCCGTCTCCGCGGAGCGCCCGGGCGACACCGCGGCCGCAGGCGCCGTAGCCGATCACACAGAACACGGTCGCCGCGACGAGCAAATTGGTGGCGCGCATGAAGCCTTCGACCACGGTCGGGCCGACGCCGTAGGTGTTCTCGATCAGCCGCTTCAACGGCGAGTCGTCGATCACGACGACCGGGAAGGGGACGCCCCCGCGCAGCTCGGCCTTGAGACGGTTCGCTCCCGACGTGGTCTCCTCGGTCGCAGCCGTGACAGGCAGCTCTCGCTTCACCGCGCCCGCGATCAGCTCGGCACCGTTGTCGAGCAGAAGGTCGGGCCCGAACGACAACACGCGGTCGAGGTGCCTCCGGTGCTCGGCGACGTCGTCGGACCTCTTCGCCCAGACGGTGATGCCCTCCCGCGAGGCAAGCTCCGCCGCGGTGCCGTCGTCGGTGGTCGCCGGGCTTCCGGTCAATGCGATCTCACACCCGCCCGCCAGCAGCACCTCAACCAGAACAGCCGTCTTCGGCTCGACGTGCAGGCACATACCGAGGCGGCGGCCGGCCAGCGGCCGCGTCGTTTCGAACTCCGCGGCAAGTGCGCCGAGCAAGGGCATGTTCGCGCGCGTCCAAGCCGTCCGCTCAGCGCCCGGAGCGGCAAGTGCCGGGTCTTCGACGATGCTTTCCACGGGCTCTTTCATGCGTTTTGTTTGTTCAGGCTGTCAAAGCGCAGACGGCCGCCGCCGAAGGCCGGCTTGTCCGGCCGGGAGGCGAAGCGCGGGCCCCGCGACACCTCGCCCGAGGGAGGGATGGGCCTTGGGAAGGGAACCGCAGGTTCTCTTCCCAACAAGAGACGGCCGCCGCCGAAGGCCGGCTTGTCCGGCCGGGAGGCGAAGCGCGGGCCCCGCGACACCTCGCCCGAGGGAGGGATGGGCCTTGGGAAGGGAACCGCAGGTTCTCTTCCCAACAAGAACCGAGGGCCGCCTCACGGCGGCCCTCGATCCGGTAACCAGCTGGTATTCGTAGAGGCGCTTCCGGCCGATCAATCAGGCGGCGCGCGTAACGCGAGTCCCCCACGCTGGCTAAGCGATTCCCCGTCAGGTCCCGGGGACACGCCTCTACGAGCCGGTACCTCCACTGCCCGTACTCGAAGTCTCCAACGCCGGACCACCTCCTTTCCGCGGTTGGCCTCACCTTAGCGGATCGGCCAGGACGGAGGCCCGCTCGCGCTCGACCGCCCCACGCACCCAGCAGGACGCGAGATGGTCGTTGATCACGCCGCACGCCTGCAGCGCCGCGTGCACGGTGGTGGGGCCGACGAAGCGGAAGCCCGCAGCGCGCAGGCGCTTTGCGAGGGCGGTCGACTCCGGTGACGACGACAGCCAGTCGGCATGCGAGCGCGGTGCCTTCTGCCGGCGCGGAGCGCTCTCCCACACGAGCTCGTGCAGCGGCGTTCCCGCCTCGCGCAGCTCGAGTGTCGCCCGCGCGTTCGCGATCGCCGCCTCGATCTTCCCCCGGTGCCGCACGATCGACGCGTTTGCGAGCAGCCGCTCGACGTCGCGCTTCCCGAACCGGGCCACCCGCTCCGGCTCGAAGCCGCGGAACGCGTCGCGAAAGCCGTCGCGTTTGCGCAGGATCGTCAGCCACGAGAGGCCCGACTGGAAGCCCTCGAGCGTCAGCCGCTCGTAGAGCCCTCGTTCGTCGCGTACCGGACGGCCCCATTCCTCGTCGTGGTAGGCGTCGTAGAGCGGATCGGCCGACTCCCAGCAGCGGATCACGGGTGCACGTCCGCGACGACCACCACGACGACCCCGTCGCGGACGGCGACCTCGTACGTCTCCACCGGCTCGAAGGCCGGGAGCGAGAGGGGGCGTCCGCTCCGCAGGTCGAACGCCGAGCCGTGCCGGGGGCAGATCACGCGACAGGAATCCTCCTCCCACTCACCTTCGCAGAGCGGGCCGTCGTCGTGCGAACAGCGATCCTCGAGCGCGAAGAGCTCGCCGCCGCAGTTGTAGACGCCGATCGAGGTCCAGCCGACGGTGACGATCTTCACCGACCCGGGACCGAACTCGGCCAGCGGCGCGACGTGGACCTCGGGCACGGCTACCGGCCCACTAGTCGAACTGGAGGCCGTCGGAGAGGCCGCGCCACTCTTCGGGAAGCGGCGTCCCCTTCGCCCGATGGAGCGCCACCTTGAGCACACCAAGGCCGAGAATCGCGCACTTGAGCCGGATCGGCGTCAGCGGGATCCCGATCTCGTCGAGCAGGTCCTCCTTCGGCAGCTCGGCGACCTCGCTCGCCTTCCGCCCCTTGACCATCTCGGTGAGCATGGAAGTCGCAGCCTGCGAGATCGCGCAGCCGCGCCCTTCGAACCCGATCTCGTCGATCGTCTCGCCGTCGGCGGCGAAGCGCACTGAGATCGTCACCTCGTCGCCGCAGAGCGGATTCTCGCCCTCCGCCTGCGCATCGGCGCCCTCGATGATCCCGTGCCCGCGCGGATTCTTGTAGTGATCCAGGATCACCTCGCGGTAGAGCTGATCGAACTCGCTCATCCCCGCTCCGGCGCCGGCCAAGCCGGCACCTCCGCTCTTTCTTGTGCTCCGTCGAGCCTACGCACCGAAGGTCTCCTTCACCTTGATGAGACCTGCGGCGAGCCGGTCGACGTCGTCGGGCAGGGTGTAGAGGTAGAAGCTGGCGCGCGACGTGGCCGCGACACCAAGTCGCGTCATCAGCGGCTGCGTGCAGTGATGCCCGGCGCGCACCGCGATGCCTTCCCAGTCGAGGATCTGCGCCACGTCGTGCGGGTGCACGCCGTCCAGCTCGAAGCTGACGATCCCGGTACGCCGGTCGGCCGGCGGCCCGAAGATGTGAATGCCCGGGATCTCCGCCAACAGATCCATCGCCTGGACCAGTAGCTCGTGCTCGTGCTGCTCGATCGCCTCGAGACCGACAGCCGAGACGTAGTCGATCGCAACGCCGAAGCCGTATGCCTCGGCGATCGCGGGCGTACCCGCTTCGAACTTGTACGGCAGCTCGTTCCAGCTCGTACGGTCGAGCGCAACCGACCGGATCATCTCCCCGCCGAGATTGAACGGCTGCATCTCCTCGAGCAGCTCACGCCGGCCCCAGAGAGCGCCGATCCCGCTCGGCCCGCAGAGCTTGTGCGAGGAGAAAGCGAGGAAGTCACAGCCGAGAGCCTGCACGTCGATCGGCCGGTGCGGCGCAGCCTGTGCAGCGTCGACGACCATGATCGCGCCCTGGTCGTGCGCCCACTTCGCGAGCTTCTCGACGGGATTGATCGTGCCGAGCGTGTTCGAGACGAGGTTGTTCGCGACCACCTTGATATTGCCGCGTGACGCAAGCTCGTCGAGCGCGTCCAGCTGGAGCTCACCGAGATCGTCGATCGGAATGTGGGCGAACTCGGCTCCCGTCCGTTTGGCGATGAACTGCCACGGCACGAAGTTGGCATGGTGCTCGAGCTCGGTGACGACGACGACGTCTCCGGGGCCGAGATTGTCCAGCCCCCATGCGTAAGCCACGAGGTTCAGGGCCTCGGTGGCACTGCGGGTGAAGATCACCTCGCGGTTCGAGGGCGCGTTGACGAACGCGCGCACCTTCTCGCGCGCGCTCTCGTAGCCGGCGGTCGCGCGCTCGGCGAGGGTGTAGACGCCGCGATGGACGTTCGCGTACGAGTGCTCGTAGAACTCGCGCATCGCGTCGAGCACCTGTCGCGGCTTCTGCGTCGACGACGCCGAGTCGAGGTACGCGAACGGGCGTCCGTTGACGAGCTCCTCGAAGACCGCGAAATCGGCGCGCAGCTTGTGCACGTCGAGCGTCGATGGTGCCTTGACGGCCACGGAGCTACTGTAGCCACGCGTCCCAGGGCGACCCGGGGCCGGTCAGGGCTTGCGGAACGACGCCGGGGCGTAGACGCCGGCGGACACCGTGATCCGCGTCCCCTTGCGGAACGGAGCAAGGTTGGCCCGGCCGCCGACGAAGATGACCGTCCGTCCGCCGCCCGTCAGGGCGCCCTTCACGGGGACGCCGTCGTCGGTGATCGTCACGGACGAGCCCGTCGCATGGACGGTGAGGGTCGGCTTCAGCACCGTGCGCTCGATCGAACTACCGGTGTCGACGTAGACGGCGACGCTGCCATTTGGCAGCGCGAGCGCCGCGAGCTGGTACGCGGTGACGCTCCCGAGTGGGGCAACCGAGACGGCGCCGAAGTGGTGCGCAGCACTCCGCGAGCGCCGCGCGTGCACGACGCCGCCTTGCGTCCAGACCGCCCACAGCCGATTCGACGGGTCTACGGCCAGTGCCATGTGCGGATCGCCGCCCGAGAAGGTGCCTCCGGCGACGACCGTCGAATAGAGGAGGTTGCCGCCGCGGAACGAGTTCACGGCGAAGCTCGTCGACGACGGGTAGCCGCCCGACCAGCCCATGAAGGTGTTGCCGAGACCATCGGCGACAAGAGGAACATCGTCGTCGCGCGGCGCTGTCTGCGGCTGGCCGAAGGCGCGCCCAGGGCCCCCCTGCGCGCCGGTCGCGTCGAGACCCTCGTAGACGAACTGGCCCGGGAACGCGTTGGCGTTCGACCAGAACGCAATCTGCGCGTAGTTCGAAGTGTCGACTGCAAGCGACTCGGCGTACCCGCAGCACGCGCCGAACACAGTGTGCGACACCTCGCCGTTCAACCCTTGATAGACGACGACGCCGAACGTTCCGTCCTGCGTGAACATCGGGGTGCCGTCGGGTCGCACCGCGGCGGCCCGTACGTCGGCAAGGCTGGCCGACTGAGTCGCGACAGGCCCCGACCAGGAGGCGCCGTCGGATGTCGACTCCCACCGAAGCACACCCTGCTCCGCAAAGCCGGGCGTTGTTGCCGGTGCGTAGAGCTCGACTGAGCCGGAGGGCAACTGCACGAGTGCGGGCTTCCCGACGGAGAGCAGGCCGGATGCAACGGTGTGGTCACCGGTCGTGCTCGACCAGACCTTGAGCGTCCCGCTGCCGTCGCTGTAGGCGGCGAGCTCGACGCCGGACGCGGTGCGCACGACTCCCGGTCGCATCGTGTTCTGCACGGTCACGGTCGAGATGGTCGACCAGGCTGCAGCGGAGGGGATGGCGATCAGGCCGAGCAGGAGGGCGACGACGAGGCGCATGCGGCACGTCGGACGATGGCGCACCGGTCGGCGACCGTCCACCCCCGAACAGGGCACGGTTGGCTCAGCGGTGGACGATCTCGCAGCCGGTCAGCCGGTCGGTGCGATCCGCCCAGACCGTGTCCCGACCTGGGCCGCAGTCGACTCGATCGGTATGCCCGTCGTTCGCGTGAACCAGGTCGTCCCCGGCGCCGGCGAGGATCACGTCGCCCCACAGTGAGCTGCCCTCGATCGTGTCGGCGTGCGGCGTGCCGCGGACCTCGCACGTCCCCGCGATCGGACGGTCGTGCGCGTTGTCGAGCCAGAGCGAGATCCCGATGTGCCCCGGACAGCCAGGCCGTGGCCCCGCGAACGCGACGATGTCGTCGACCGGGGAGAAGGCGGCGCCGAGGCCGTCGGACGGCGCGAGGACCGACGACGACCCGCTGAGTGTGGTCACCTCGATCGCCCCCTGGCGGCTGTAGACGACCGAGTCCGCCGCCGGCGACCAGCTCGGCGTGCCGAGGTCGGCGAACCGCGGTGAGATCGCCCGCGGGGACGCCGTCCCGTCGCTCGCGACGACGTAGACGCGTGCCCCCGCCGTATAGGCGATCTGGCGCGCGTCGGGCGACCAGACGGGTCGGCCCGGATTCGCGGCGGAGGCAAGCAATTCCGGGGTGCCGGGGAAGCCGTTCTGGCCCCGAATCAGATAGATGCCGTCGTCGCGCTGAAACGCAAGCCGCTCGCCGCCCGGCTCCCACGCCGGCTGCCCGATCACACCCGACGCCCAACGTGTGCCGGCGACGTACAGATCGGTCCCACGAACATAAGCGAGCTCGCTACCGAGCGCGGGCGCCCCGCACGCGCACGGACCACCGGTGGCCTTGCCGTAGGCGGCCCGCCAGACATAGATGCCGCCGTGCGCCTGGAACGCAAGCGCACGTCCGTCGGGCGACCAGTTCGGCTCGAGCTGGTAGGCATTGTGCGCAAGTGCCGTCTCCGTCCTCGCCGGGGCGAGCCGAAGCAGTTCCAGCGTCATTCCCGACGAGTCGATCCGCGTGAAGGCGATGCTGCCCCCGTCCGGCGACCACACGGGCCATGCGTCCTGCGCCGGCAGGATCCGCGGCGGAGCCGCCGACGCCGGCAAGGCGAGCACGAGAAGCGTCGCAGCCGCGACGAGCGTCTTCATGGCACAACGCTACGGTCCCGGAATCAGGGAAACGTGAAGGTATCGTGGCCGAGCCGTGAGCAGCGACTACGTCTTCACCATGTACCGGGCCGACAAGTTTTACGGCTCCGATCGTCAGGTGCTCCAGAACATCTCGCTGTCGTTCCTGCCCGGTGCGAAGATCGGCGTCCTCGGGCCGAACGGCGCCGGCAAGTCGACGCTTCTCCGAATCATGGCCGGTCGTGAGGAGACGTCGTCCGGCACCGCGGAGTTGGCCCCGAACGCGACCGTCGGCCTGCTCGAGCAAGAGCCCGAACTCGATGCGCTGAAGACCGTCCGCGAGAACGTCGAGGACGGGGTGCGCGAGGTGCGCGACCTCCTCGACCGGTTCAACACGATCTCGGCGAGCTTCGCCGAGCCCGACGCCGATTTCGACGCACTGCTCGCCGAGCAGGCGACAGTGCAGGATCAGATCGACCGGCGCGACGCATGGCAACTCGAGGCGCAGCTCGACCATGCGATGGACGCACTGCGGCTTCCAGAAGGCGACCGTGACGTCGCCACTCTTTCGGGCGGCGAGCGACGCCGGGTAGCGCTGTGTCGCCTGCTCCTCCAGGCGCCCGACCTGCTGCTGCTCGACGAACCGACGAACCATCTCGACGCCGAGTCCGTGCTATGGCTCGAGCGCTTTCTGGCCGACTACAAGGGCACCGTCGTTGCAGTCACCCACGATCGCTACTTCCTCGACAACGTGGCCGGCTGGATCCTCGAGCTCGACCGAGGTCGTGGCATCCCGTACCAGGGCAACTACTCGGGCTGGCTCGAACAGAAGCAAGAGCGGCTCGCGCACGAGGAGAAGACGGAGTCGGCCCGCCGCCGCACGCTGCAACGCGAGCTCGAATGGGTGCGACTCGCGCCACGCGCTCGGCATGCGAAGTCGAAGGCCCGCCTCGGCGCGTACGAGAAGCTGCTTGCCGAGGAGCAGAGCGTGAAGCTCGACCGGGTCGAGATCCACATCCCGCCGGGCCCGAGGCTCGGCGACGTCGTGATCGACGCCGAAGGCGTCGCGAAGGGCTTCGGCGACCGCCTGCTCGTCGAGAACCTCACGTTCTCGCTTCCTCCTGCAGGCATCGTCGGCGTGATCGGCCCGAACGGCGCGGGCAAGACGACCCTCTTCCGCATGATCGCCGGCGAGGAGACGCCTGATGCCGGAGCGCTCAGGATCGGCGACACCGTGCAGCTCGCCTACGTCGACCAGTCACGTGCCGAGCTCGATCCGAAGAACACCGTGTGGAAGGAGATCTCCGGCGGACAGGACGTTGTCCTGCTCGGCAAGCAGGAGATCAACTCGCGCCAGTACACCTCGTGGTTCAACTTCAGGGGCGGTGACCAGCAGAAGCCGGTCGGCATGCTCTCCGGCGGAGAGCGAAACCGCGTTCATCTTGCGAAGCTGCTCCGGAGCGGCGGGAACGTCCTGCTGCTCGACGAGCCGACCAACGATCTCGACGTCGACACGCTGCGCGCGCTCGAAGAGGCATTGCTCGACTTCGCCGGATGCGCCGTCGTGATCACGCACGACCGCTGGTTCCTCGACCGCGTCGCGACGCACATTCTCGCCTTCGAGGGTGACTCGCAGGTGACGTGGTTCGAAGGGGACTGGGCCGAGTACGCCGACTGGGTGCGCGAGACGCGGGGCCCGGAGGCGCTCGAGCCGCACCGCATCAAGTACAAGCCGCTCATTCGCGCGTAGCCGTCGTCCGGACGAACGACGGGGTCGAGCTCCACGTCGTCCCGGCGGGCGACCGTAAGATCGCCTCGGCGGCCGACGCGCGGGGGCCTCGAGTCCAGCACGATCGCCTGTGACACCACTCGCAGGAGGCTGGATCGAATGACGCAGGTTCGGAGCATTGAACAGGTCCGCGCAATCGACGCGCGCGAGCTCGCCGCGCGGATCGACGGGGCCGTCGTCGTCCCCGGCGACGAAACGTGGGACGAGGCCCGCCAGGCCTGGAACCTCGCGGTCGACCAGCGCCCGGCGGCGGTCGTGATCCCGGAGAGCGTCGGTGACGTCCTGGAGATCGTCGGCTTCGCACGTGAGACCGGCTTGCGCCTGGCGCCGCAGGGAACCGGGCACGGCGGGGCAGCGCTCGGCCCGCTCGACGACACGATCCTCGTCAAGCTGCATCGTCTCCGCGGCGTCACCGTCGACCCGGAGTCGATGATCGCCCGCACTGCAGCAGGGACGATCTGGATCGAGGTCGTCGAGGAGGCCGCACGTCACGGCCTCGCCGCGCTCGCAGGTTCCTCGCCGGACGTCGGGGTGGTCGGCTACACCCTCGGCGGCGGCCTCTCCTGGCTCGGCCGCAAGCACGGCATCGGAGCGAACCACGTGACGGCGATCGAGCTCGTCACGGCCGACGGCAGGCTCCATCGTGTCGACCGCGAGAACGATCCAGACCTGTTCTGGGCGCTCCGCGGCGGCGGCGGGAACTTCGGCGTCGTCACCGCGATCGAGTTCAGGCTGTTCCCGATCCGGGAGGTGTACGCCGGCATCCTCTGGTTCCCGGTCGACCGTGCCGCCGACGTGCTCGAGGAGTGGCGGGCGTGGACGGATGGGCTGCCGGACGAAACGACGTCCGTCGGCCGCATCCTGCAACTCCCCCCGCTCGACGAGATTCCCGAGCCCGTGCGCGGAAAGTCGTTCGTCGTGGTCGAGGTCATCCACTGCGGCAGCGAACGCGAGGGACGCGAGATCGTCGCGCCGCTCCGCGGCCTCGGACCGGTCATGGACACCGTCGAGCTGATCCCGGTACAGGCGCTCTCGCATCTGCACATGGATCCGGAGCACCCCGTGCCCGGAAGCGGTGACGGGATGGCGCTCGACGATCTGGATTCAGCGGCGATCGACACGATCGTGTCCGCAACGGTGGGCTCACCGCTCCTGTCCGTCGAGATCCGCCACCTGGGAGGCGCGATCGGCCGCAGCCGGGCCGAGCACGGTGCCCTCGCGGCATTCGCTGCGCCGTACCTGCTCTTCGCGGTCGGGATCGCGCCGACAGCGGAGGCGGGGCACGCGGTCGAGAGCACGGTCAGAGACCTGCGTGCGGGGCTCGCGCACCTGGAGGCGCCACACACGTACCTCAACTTCGCCGAGAGCAAGCGCGAAGCGAGGACACTGTGGAGCGAGACCAGCTACCACCGGCTCCGCCGCATCAAAGCCGCGGTCGACCCGGAGAACTTGATCCGCTCGAACCACGAGATCTGATCGAGGGACGACAGACGAGAGGCGCCCGGCACGCGCCGGGCGCCTTCTCCTGTCACCGGACCTAGAGCTGGGCAGACGCGTTCGGGGATGACGACCCGCCCATATTCGGGCAGTTCCCCTTCCCCTGATGGTTCTGCATGCTCCCCGCCGAGTACTGCCTCGACGTCGCGTGCGTCGCCGGCTTCGAACTGTGCGAGGCACCGTGATTCGCGGCGAGTGCGACGCCGCCGCCGGTGACGGCGACGACGGCAGTTCCCACCACGACGGCGACTCTACGACCGAGCATCGGGTCTCCTTTCGCTCGGATCGTCACGATCCTCGCACCCGGACCTAAGAAAACTCTACGCCTGTGGGATGCGCGCCTCGAGCGCGGCGCCGAGCGCCTCGCGAACCGGCTCGAGCTCGATCCGGTCGAGCACGTCCTGGAAGAAGCCGCGCACGATCAGACGCTCCGCCTCGGCACGTGAGAGGCCCCGCGCCATCAGATAGAAGAGCTGTTCGCGGTCGACCCGTCCCAGGGTCGCCCCGTGCGTGCAGCGAACGTCGTTCGCCATGATCTCGAGGCCGGGAATCGAGTCGGCGTGCGCGGTGTCGGAGAGCAGAAGATTTCTGTTCTCCTGGTAGGCGTTCGTCTTCTGCGCGCCCTCTTCGACGCGGATCATCCCGCGCCAGACCGCGCTTGCCCGTTCTCGGAGCGCGCCCTTGAATGCAAAGTCGCTCTCGGTGTTCGGCGCGATGTGCTCCTGGAACGTGTCGTAGTCGAGGTGCTGATCGCCGTCGGCGAAATACGCGCCGGTGACACGCGACGTCGCGCCCGGACCGGCGAGGTCGTTCTCGACCCAGACCTTGCCGCGCTTCGAGCCGAAGCCGCCGATCACCCAGTCGAGCTCGGCGTCGCGCTGGAGCACGGCGCGGTGACGGCCGAAGTGCCACGTCTCTTGCGAGAGGTTCTGTAGCGACACGTACTCGACCTTCGCGTTCTCGTGCACGAACAGCTCGACGACGGCGTTGGTGTAGGCGACTGTGTCCGGAGCCGACGACGAGAGATCCTCGATCAGCGTGAACCGCGAGCCTTCCTCCGCCTCGACGACCATGCGCCAGTAGAGCGACCCGCCGTTCGAGGTCACCGTGACGTACAGCGGCCTGTCGAGCTCGACGCCTTTCGGGACACGCACGAGCAGGCCGTGACGCCACTGCGCGAGGTTTTCGAGCGCAAAACGGTCGTCCTCGGGAATCAGCCTGGCCTCGTAATCGAGCGGCAGGGGCTCGAAGGTGACGCCCGTTGGCGCGGAGAGAATCTCGATCCCGCTCTCGTGCGCGGCCGCGCGCCCCGCAACGTCGAGGTCGAGCATGGGCTTGTTCTGCGTGCCAGGCACCACGGTGACTGGCACCGAGTCAGGGTCGAAGCCCCGGAGGTCGGTGAACCGCCAGTGCTCGTCGGAGGTCGACGGCAGCGGCAGCTCCGCACGGAGCCTCGCGGCGGCGTCGCGGGTAACGGTCGTCATGACTTCGGTGCGTACCGGCGGTGCAGCATCAGCGAGTTGCCGTCCGGATCGTGGAAGAACGCCATGTGGCAGACACCCGAGTCGTACGTGTCACCTGCGAAGGTGATCCCCTTGCTCTCGAGCTCCGCGCGCGTCGACTCGACATCAGGCACTCGCAACGCGATGTAGGCGGTATGTGGGCCGCTGAACTCCCTGCCGACGCTCGTCAGGTCGATCAGGTAGAGGCTCACATTCTCGCCGAGCTGAAACTCGGGATAGCCGCCCTCGCCGATCTGGTCGAGACCGAGCGTCTCGCCGTAGAACCGGGTCGAGCGTTCCATGTCGGTCACCGGCACGGACACGAAGTCCGTCCGCTCGACGATCAACCTACCGACCCCTCCATCTGCAGCTGGATCAGGCGATTCATCTCGACGGCGTACTCGAGGGGAAGCTCCTTGGTGATCGGCTCGACGAACCCCGACACGACCATCGCCGAGGCTTCGGCCTCGTTGAGGCCGCGCGACATCAGGTAGAAGAGCTGTTCCTCGCCGATCTTCGAGACCGTCGCCTCGTGGCCGATGTCGACCTCGTTCTCGTCGATGCGAATGTACGGGTAGGTGTCCGAGCGCGACTCCTCGTCGAGGATCAACGCGTCGCAGACGACCTTCGACCTCGCGCCGTGCGCGCCCTTGGCGACCTCGAGCAGACCGCGGTAGCCCGCACGCCCGCCGTTCTTGGAGATCGACTTCGAGGTGATCACGCTCGTCGTGCGGGGCGCGACGTGCACGCACTTCCCGCCGGCGTCCTGATGCTGGTGCTTGCCGGCGAACGCGATCGAGAGCACCTCGCCGTGCGCGCGCTCGCCCAGCAGCCAGATCGCCGGATACTTCATGGTCAGCTTCGAGCCGAGGTTGCCGTCGACCCATTCCATCGTCGCGTCCTCGTAGGCGACCGCCCGCTTGGTGACGAGGTTGTAGACGTTGGTCGACCAGTTCTGGATCGTCGTGTACCGGCACCGCCCCCTCGGCTTGACGACGATCTCGACGACCGCGCTGTGCAGCGAATCGGTGGAGTAGATCGGCGCCGTGCAGCCCTCGACGTAATGCACGTAGGCGTCCTCGTCGACGATGATCAGCGTGCGCTCGAACTGGCCCATGTTCTCCGCGTTGATGCGGAAGTAGGCCTGGAGCGGCAGCTCGATCCTCACGCCGGGCGGGACGTAGATGAACGAACCGCCCGACCAGACGGCGCTGTTCAGCGCCGCGAACTTGTTGTCGTTCTGCGGGATGATCGTCCCGAAGTACTGCTTGAAGATCTCCTCGTGCTCGCGGAGCGCCGTGTCGGTGTCGAGGAAGATGACGCCCTGCGCAGTCAGGCTCTCCTGGAGCTTGTGGTAGACGACCTCGGACTCGTACTGCGCACCAACTCCCGCGAGGTACTTCTTCTCCGCCTCGGGGATCCCGAGCTTGTCCCAGGTGTCCTTGATGTCGGCCGGAAGGTCCTCCCACGAGTCGGCCTGGTTCTCCGTCGGCTTGATGTAGTAGTAGATGTTGTCGAAGTCGATCTCCTGCAGCGTCTGTCCGCCGCCCCAGGTCGGCATCGGCCGCGCGAGGAAGTAGTCGAGCGACCTGTGCCGGAACTTCCGCATCCAGTCCGGCTCGTCCTTGTGCGACGAGATCGCGTCGACGAGCTCGTGCGACAGGCCGCGGCCCGACTTGAAGAAGTAGTCCTCGGGAACGTTGAAGCCGTACTTGACCTCGTAGTCCGAGCCGATCCCCTGGACGATCTCGCTCTCTGTCTGAGCCATTAGTACCCCCGCTCCGGCGCCGGCCAAGCCGGCACCTCCGCTCTTTGTGAGCCTCCGTCAAGCCTACGGCCCTGTTCCCGCTCCGGCGCCGGCCAAGCCGGCACCTCCACTCTCTGTGAGCCTCCGTCAAGCCTACGGCCCTGTTCCCGCTCCGGCGCCGGCCAAGCCGGCACCTCCACTCTCTGTGAGCCTCCGTCAAGCCTACGGCTCATGCAGCCGCCTTCGGTTGTTCCCACTCTTCGTAGCCGGAGACCTCGAGCTTCTCGGCCAACTCCTTGCCGCCTTCTTCGACGATGGTGCCGTCGACGAAGACATGAACGAAGTCGGGCTCAATGTAGTTGAGGATCCGCTGGTAGTGAGTGATCACCAGTGCGCCCATGTCGGGACCGACGAGGTCGGAGACACCGCTCGCGACGATCTTGAGCGCATCGATGTCGAGGCCCGAGTCGGTCTCGTCGAGCACGGCGATGCGCGGCTTCAGCATCGCCATCTGCAGGATCTCGACGCGCTTCTTCTCGCCGCCGGAGAAACCGTCGTTCAGGTACCGCGACGCGAGCTCGCGGCTCACCTTCAGCCGGTCCATCTGGCCGAGCAGCTCCTTGCGGAATTCCGGCACGGGAATCGGATCCTCGACGCCACCGGCGCGCGCCTTGCGCGTCGCATTCAAGGCCTGGCGGAGGAAGTTCGTGACCGTGACACCGGGGATCGCCTGCGGATACTGGAACGCCAGGAAGAGCCCCGCCTGGGCCCGCTCATCGGCAGGTGCTTCGGTGATGTCGGCGCCGTCGAGCAGGATCTGCCCGCCCGTGATCTCGTAGGCTGGGTGGCCGGCGATCGCGTACGCGAGCGTCGACTTGCCGGAGCCGTTCGGCCCCATTACCGCGTGCACCTCGCCCGACGAGACGGTCAGATCGACGCCCTTGACGATCTGGGTGCCGTCCTCGAGCGCGACGTGCAGGTTTTTCAGCTCCAGCTTGGCCATCGGTCTCGCGAATCATCGTAGCCGCACGGTGGTGGTAGGCTGGTTCCATGCCGAATATCGGTACTGGAGAGATCGTCCTCCTGCTGCTCGTCGCACTGCTGCTCTTCGGTGCGAAGCGCCTGCCGGAGATCGGTCGCTCGCTGGGTAGCGGAATGCGGGAGTTCAAGGATTCGGTGACGGGTGCGAGCAAGCCCGAAGTGACGCAGGCATCGGAGTTGCCGCCTGCGCCGCCGGATCCGGCCGTCACCACTCCCCACGAGAACGAAACCGTCCGCTAGGGAGTGCGTTAACCGTGGCCGGGCTGCCGCGTCGCCTGGAGCACGGCGAAGAGGCGACGCTCGTCGAGCACCTCGAGGAGCTGCGCCAGCGCATCTTCGTTTGCCTGGGTGCGCTGCTCGCGGGCTTCATCGTCGCGTACATCTTCCACACGCATCTGATCCATCTGCTCACGCGGGCGCTGCCGCCGGGGGACCGTCGGCTCTCCACCTTCACGCTCGGCGAGCCCTTCATGACGTCGATGTGGATCAGCCTGTATGCGGCCTTCCTCGTCACGATTCCGGTGATCCTGTGGCAAGGCTGGCTCTTCTTCAGCCCGGCGGTCGATCCGGCACACGCCCGAATGGTGCGCCTCTTCACGCTGCTCGCCACCGTTCTCCTCGTCGCGGGTGTCCTGTTCGGGTACTTCCTCGCGCTGCCTGCCGCCGCACACTTCCTCGCGCACTACGACAGCTCGAGCTACCGACAGTTCATCCGCGCGCGCGACTACATCTCGTTCGCCGCAAAGGTGCTCCTCGCAATGGCGATCGTGTTCGAGCTGCCGATCTTCGTCGTCGGTTTGACGCGCACCGGAATCCTGACAACGCAGAAACTGCGCAAGAACCGCCGGATCGGCTACTTCGTCGTCGCATGCGTGGCCGTTGCGCTGCCCGGCGTCGACCCCGTGACGACGATCATGGAGGGCATCCCACTCGTGATCCTCTACGAGGCATCGATCTGGCTCTCGCTCTTGCTCGACCGCCGCTCGGCACGCGCCCGGGCCGCCGCGACCGCCGGTACGTGAGCGCAAACCGAGGGGAGCTCTCGGCCGACTGGGTCATCCCCGTCGACGGCCCGCCGATCGCCGGAGGCCGCGTGCGCTACGAGAACGGGCGGATCGTCGACGTCGACACCGGCCGCGCACAGCGCCACTTCTACGACGCCGCGATCGTGCCGGGGTTCGTGAACGCCCACTCCCATCTCGAGTACGCGATGTACGCCGGCTTCGGCGACGGAGCGCCGTTCGCAACATGGCTCGCCACGCACATGGAGCGCAAGCAGCTGCTCGATCGCGAGCACATGCTCGCGATCGCGCTCCGCGGCGCCGCAGACTCCCTCGCCGGCGGCATCACGACAACCGCCGACTACAGCTTCTCCGGAGCGGCAGCAGACGCGGCAGCGGCGGCCGGCCTGAGGGCGATCGTGTACCTCGAGGTCTTCGCCGTCGACCCGGCGAACGCCGAGCAGCAGTTCACGAAGACCCGAGCCTTGGTCGAAGAGACACCGCTCGTGCGCATCGGCATCTCGCCGCACGCGCCGTACACCTGCTCGGTCGACGTCTACCGCTGGTGCCTGTCGCTCGGAATCCCCGTTGGCACCCATCTCGCCGAGAGCGCCAACGAGCACGAATGGCTCGAGCACGGCAGGGGGCCCTTGGAGCAGATCGCGCCGTTGCTGGTCCCGCCGACAGGGAAGCGCAGCATCGCCACGCTCAGGCCCGTCCTAGGCCCCGAGCTCCTGTGCGCACATTGTGTCGACGTTAAGCCGCCGGAGATCGAGCTGCTCGCCCGCCACGACGTCCCGATCGCACACTGCCCGCGATCGAACGCGCTGCTCGGCTGTGGGGTGGCGCCGCTCACGCACCTCAGAAGCGCGCGCGTCAGAATAGGCCTCGGCACCGATTCTCCTGCGTCGGCGCCGTCCTTCGACGTCTTCGAGGAGATGCGCACCGCGATCTACCTCGCCCGGGCGGAGATGAAGGATCCTGGAGCGCTCAGCGCGAAGGAAGCGCTCCGCCTCGCGACCGCCGACGCCGCACGCGCGCTCCGACTCGACGACCAGGTCGGTACCCTGGCGGCCGGAAAGCGGGCCGATCTGACGGTGGTGTCGCTGGCCGGAAGCCCCTACCATCCGGTGGAGGACCCGGAAGCGGCCGTCGTGTTCGGCGGCTCCCCGGAACGAGTGCTGGCGACAGTGGTCGACGGCGAAACCCGATACACGAACGAGGACGAGGACACGTGGCAAGAGGTACGCAACACCGCAAGCGCCGCCCGAGAACGGATGCTCACGCCGCGACCGCGGTAGCACGCCCGCACAAGTCGAAGCCGCCGCAATGGCAGGAAGAGCTCTTCTTCCAGCGGCTCCGCAACCACGCCAAGTGGATCTACGTCTTCCTCGCCGTCACGTTCGTGCTCGGCTTCGTCCTCCTCGGCGTCGGTTCCGGCTCGACCGGCATCGGCAACGCGCTCCAGAACGCGTTCAATTTCGGCGGGAACGGCGGAACGTCGATCTCGAGCCTTCAGAACAAGGTGGCCAAGAACCCGAACAGCGCAGCCGACTGGCGCGCCCTCGCGACGGCCTACGAACAGAAGCAGCGCACCGCCGACGCTGTGACGGCCCTCGAGCGCCTGACCGCTCTCCATCCGAAGGACACGAACACGCTTGCGGAGCTCGCCTCGCAGTACTCGGCGCTCGCGACGACCTACAACAACAACTACAACGCCGCCCAGGCCGCCGCCCAGGTCGCCGTCCCAGGAGCAGCGTTCCTGCCGCCGTCGACAACGCCACTCGGCCGCGCGTTCCAGGATCCGAACGCACTCGGAGATCCGCTCGCTGCCGCGGTCACGGCAGGTGCACAGGCGCGCATCTCCGCGGCGTACACCCAACTGCAGGCGACCGCAACCAAGGCCGAGACGGCCTACAAGAAGCTCGCCGCGTTGTCGCCCGACGACGCGACGCTGCAGATCCAGCTCGGTCAGGCCTCACAGAGCGCGGGTGACACGGCAACGGCACTGGTCGCCTATCGCCGGTTCCTGAAGCTCGCGCCGAACGATCCGCTTGCACCCCAGGTCAAGCGCGTGATCACGGCACTGAAGCAGCAGGCTGCGGCTGCGCAGACCACCACCCAGGCATCCGGTTAAACTCGGCGGCGCGGGCCCGGGGACGGGCGCCCGACGAGCCGGGGGTTTCGCAGTTGAATTTCGACATCAAGACCGAGCAGCTGGCGAACGACACGTACGTGATCTCGCTGGCGGGCGAGATCGATCTCTACACGGCGCCCGAGTTCAAGCAACAGCTCCTCGAGGTCATCGGCGAGGGTGCCTCCGTGGTCGTCGACCTGACGGCGACGACGTTCATCGACTCGACCACACTCGGCGTGCTCGTCGGGGGCCTGAGGCGGCTGCGGACCGCCGATGGCCGGCTGACGATCGTGTCCAGTGATCCGAACATCACGAAGATCTTCGAGATCACCGGCCTCGATCGCGTGTTCGACCTCACCGAGACGCGCGACGAGGCACTCTCGGGACTGCCCGACACGACCCGACACTCCTCCTGACCGCCGCGTCTTGACCCTGCGCCGCGCTCTCCTCTCCGCTCTCGTGATCGCGGTTGCGGTGCTCAGTGCCGGCTGCGGGGCGGTCAAGCGTGTCACCACCGGCGATCCAGGCCACGGCAAGCTGCTGTTCGTGACGCCCGCGAAGCCGGGCGACCCCTCCTGCGGCTCCTGCCACACGCTCGCCGATGCGAAGACGACCGGCACGGTGGGACCGAATCTCGACGATGCCTTCGCGAGCGACAAGGAACAGGGCTTTTCGCAGTCCACGATCAAGGACGTCGTCCGCGGGCAGATCGCCTACCCCGAGCCGCCGATGCCCGCGAACCTGTACGAGGGCCAGAACGCAGACGACATCGCGATCTACGTCGCCCAGTGCGCGGGTCGGTCCCAGACTGCGGGGTCACCGCGGCCGGTCAGAAGCCCGCCACGCCGTCGCCGCCCGTGGCCACCGGCGGGCCGACGGTCAACGGCAAGCAGGTGTTCGCGACGGCGGGCTGCGGCGGTTGTCACACCCTCAAGGACGCCGGCGCCACCGGCAACGTCGGTCCGAACCTGGACGCGTTGAAGCCGTCGAAGGCAAGAGTGGCGCGCCAGGTCGAGACGGGCGGAGCCATAATGCCGTCGTTCAAAGGCCGCCTGAGCCAAAAGCAGATCCAGGCAGTCGCAGGCTACGTCGCCTCGGTCGCCGGGAAGTAGCGGATCCACTTTCCGAGCGCGACGTACGGCGGGTAGCCGCGGCCAAAATCGACCTCCGCCAGCTCCTCCCACCCGTTCTTCGCGTAGAACCGCCGCGCCGACGTCGACGCCGATCGAGTAGTCAGCACCGCGCGCCGATGCGGCTGCCGGGAGAGCAGCTGCGCGAGCAGGGCACTACCGATGCCCCGCCGCTGGGCGCTCGGCCGGACGTGCAGCTCGACGACTTCGAAGTGCGGGCGGTCGAGCCAGTCGGCCCGTTGAGCGCGCGACAGGGCCCGCGCGACGCGGTCGGTCCACCACTGGCCGTAGGCGCCGGTGTAGCCGTACCCGAAGCCGGCGATCGTGTCGAGGTCCCGCGCCACGAGGAAGACGAAGTCGCCTCGGGTGACGTGACGCGGTAAACGCTCATCCGCCCATTCATCCGACAGGGCGCCGGCGCCGAGCGCAGCCCGGTGCACATCGCGCAACGTGTCGCGGACTGGAAGCGGGTCGATCTGCTCGACCCGAACGGCCGTCGACGTCACCGCAACGGCTCCCCGAGATCGACGACCACGTGTGTCAGCGGCACGTCGAACCGTTCGCGCGCGCCGTCGACGACCCCCCGCTCCAACCAGTGCGACCGCCCGGGCGGATGGGTCGAGACGACGAGCTCGTCGGGCCGGAACGTACGGATCCCGTCCTCGATCGCGAGCAGGGGGTCGCCGTCGCCGATCTCCCCGGTCGCATCGAGCCCCACCGCGCGCATCGCGAGCAGGCTCGCCGCCAGGCGGTCGCCGGCAGCGGCACGCGCCCCGTCCTCGTCGGAGACCCAGTGCCGGACCGGAGAGTTGAGCGCGGGACACACCACCAGCACGAGCGTTCGCCGGCCGGCCGCGCGACGGCGTAGCTCGTCGAGCAACTCGGCCCCACCGACCGTCTCGTTGGCGACCACGAGGATTCGGTGCTCGCCCGGCGGGCTCGGTGCAGACGCCTCCCGCACGGGCGCCTCTCGGCTGCCCCGGCGAAGCACCCAGCCGATTCCCGCGGCGGTGAGCACGACGAACACCGCGACGCCGAGCCACCGTTCAATCTTCCAGCCGATCCCGATCAGCCCGAAGTAGGCAACCGTGAGCAACACCATCCGGAATGCGTCACGCTCGCTCCGGATCGGGTTGCGCATCGACGGACTTTCAGATGATGTAGACCGTGAAGTAGACCACGATCCACATCACATCGACGAAGTGCCAGTAGATCCCGCCGAGCTCGACACCGTGGTGGTGCTCGGCCGAGAAATGGCCCCGGAACGCTCGCACGATCATCACCATCAGGATCGTCAAGCCGATGAACACGTGCGCACCGTGGAGGCCGGTCAGCCCGTAGAACGTTGCCGCGAACGCGGTATCGCTCGTGTTGAACCCGATCCGGCTGTACTCGATGATCTGGATCACCAGGAACGAGAGACCGAGTGCGAATGTGAGAACGAGCCCTGCCTGGAGCCCGGCGCGGTTCCCTTTCTTGATCGAGCTGTCGGCCCAGTGCATCGAAAAGCTCGACGTGACGAGCAGGAGTGTGTTGACGCCTGCGACGAACGCCGGCAGCTGGTACGGCGACGGTGGCCACTGCCCACCCCAGAACGCGTTGTTGACGACGCGAATGAAGAAGTAGACCGTGAAGAACGAGCCGAAGAGCATGATCTCCGACCCGATGAAGAGGAGGATCCCGAGCGTCGCAGGCGAGACACGAGAGCTGTAGTGAGGCGCAGGCGGACCGTGGTGTCCGCCGTGGGCGTGAGCCTCTGCCGCCGCGCTCATTCCCGCTCCACCGACGGCAAAGCCGTCGCCTCCGCTCGCTGACCGCCTCCGTCGAGCCTACGGCTCATTCCCGCTCCACCGACGGCAAAGCCGTCGCCTCCGCTCGCTGACCGCCTCCGTCGAGCCTACGGCTCATTCCCGCTCCAGCGACGGCAAAGCCGTCGCCTCCGCTCTTGTTTTCGCCTCCGTCGAGCCTACGGCTCATGTCGTCACCAGGTTGGAGACAACATGCTCGACCGGCAGCCCGGTGTCCTTGCGCAGCCGCTGCACGAGATCGCGCCGCAGCCAGCCGCTCTTCTCGCCCGGGAATGTCGAGACGATGATCTCGTCCACACGCTCGTCGTTCACGACGTGCATTGCCGCCGTGTACGGGTCGGGGTGTACGACCTGCCCGTGCGCGTCGATGCCCGCGCCCCGAAGCTCGCCCAGCGCGAGACGCAGACGGC
Source organism: uncultured Thermoleophilia bacterium (assembly GCA_963715115.1). Classification (GTDB taxonomy): domain Bacteria; phylum Actinomycetota; class Thermoleophilia; order Gaiellales; family Gaiellaceae; genus PALSA-600. The sequence continues at coordinate 26,183 of CAVQRE010000008.1, read as the reverse complement.
GCTCGGCATCCGTGTGCTCCTCGTCGTCGCCCTGGGGCGAGACGAGCAGGAAGCTCGCCGTACCCTGCTCCGCCCGGCGACGAACGCTGTCGAGCAACTCGGGCGAGACGACGGTCTGGTTGGCGATCACGAGCACGTTGACGTCCTCGCCGCCCGATCTGTCGACGACGACGTGCTTCACCGGGATCCCCTTTGCGCGTCGTTCGATGTCACCCAGGACATCGCGGCGCAACCAACCCGACCGCTCGGGCTCGTGCGTGGAGACGACGATCTCGTCGATCTTCGGCTCGAGCTGCGCGAGCGCGTCGACAGCGGCTTGCACGGGCCCCGTCTCGACGACGAAACCCTGCGCCGACAGGCCGGCCTCCCGCAGTGCACGGAGCGTCTTGTCGAGTCGCCGGCCGGCCGATGCTCGCCGCGTGTCGTCGTAGACGACGTAACCCTGGTTCGGTTCGTTGACGGGCGCGATCACGGTGATCCTGGCCGACGTTCCCGCCTCGCCGCGCACGGCGTCAAGCAACGTCTGCGACGCAGCCGTCTCGTTCGCGATCACCAGGATGTGCTCGGCCACAGGACCTAGTCCGCCGCGCCGACCGGATCGGGGGCGGGAGTCGGAGCACCGAGGATCGCGTGGCGCGCGCCCGGAACGCCGTACTCGTACGGATTGCCGACGACCTGCGGAATCTCGTCGAAGTTGAAGACCGGCGGCGGCGATGAGACCTGCCATTCGAGCGTCAAGGCGTGCCACGGGTTTGCCTCGGCGAGCGGGCCGTGCGCCCACGAGCGCGCCATGTTGTAGAGGAAGACGAGCGTCGAGGCGCCGAGGCCGAACGACGCGATCGAGATGAAGAGGTTGATGTCGGCGAACCGGCTCGCGTAGTCGGCGACACGACGCGGCATTCCTTGCAACCCGATGTAGTGCATCGGGAAGAACGTCAGATTGAAGCCGACGAATGTCAACCAGAAGTGGAGCTTCCCGAGCCGCTCTGAGTACATGCGCCCGGTCATCTTCGGGAACCAGTAGTAGATGCCGGCGAAGATCGTGAAGACCGACCCTCCGAAGAGCACATAGTGGATGTGCGCAACGATGAAGTAGGTGTCGCTCGCATGGATGTCGATCGGCACCGACGCGAGATAGATGCCCGACAGTCCGCCGATCACGAACATGCTCAGGAAGCCAAGAGCGAACAGCATCGGCGTCGTGAAATGGAGTCGCCCTTCCCACATGGTCGCGAGCCACGAGAAGATCTTGATCCCGGTTGGCACCGCGATCACCATCGACGTCACCATCATCGGCACACGGAGCCAACTCGCCATTCCCGCGACGAACATGTGGTGGGCCCAGACCGAGAAGCCGAGCACGAGGATGGCCATCAGCGACAGCGCCATCAGCCGATAGCCGAAGATCGGCTTCCTGCTCATCACCGAGATCACCTCACTGATGATCCCGAAGCCGGGCAGCATCATGATGTACACAGCGGGGTGCGAGTAGAACCAGAAGATGTGTTGGTAGCCGAGGACGTACCCGCCCTGCTGGTATTCGAAGAAGTTCGTGTGCATGACGCGGTCGAACAACACGAAGAACTGCGAGCCCGCGATGAACGGCGTCGCGAGCACGACGAGCAGGCTCGTTGTGAAGTTGGCCCACACGAGGAGCGGCATGCGCCAGAACGTCATCCCCGGCGCACGCATCGTGATGATCGTGACCAGGAAGTTGAGCGCGGTCATGATCGAGCTCGCACCTGCCCACTGCACGGCCATGTTGAAGAACACCTGCCCCGGCGGCTGGTGCGAGCAGAGCGGCGCGTAGCACGTCCAACCCGCTGACGGGCCACCGCCTGGCGCCGCCATGCCCACGATCAGCATGACGCCGGCGATCGGCAGCAGCCAGAACGACAGCGCGTTCAACCGCGGGAACGCCATGTCGGCGGCACCGAGCATCAACGGAATGACGTAGTTCCCGAGGCCGGCGAACGCGGGAATGATGAAGAGGAAGATCATCAATGCCGCGTGGTCGGAGACCAGCACGTTGAAGGTCTGCGGATTGAAGTACTGGTCGCCCGGCCGCGCCAACTCGGCCCTGAAGAGCATCGCGAGGAGACCGCCGGCGCAGAAGAAGAAGATCGTCGTGACGACGTACTGGATCCCGATCACCTTGTGATCGGTGTTGATCCGGAAGTAGTCGCGCCAGCTCTTGGCGCCGTGCCCGGAGTGATCGTCCGCCACGGTCGGCCGGCCGGACGCGTAGTACGCCCAGTAGTCGAAGCCGCCGAGCCCGACGAGGAAGCCGAGCGGCGTCGTCACGAGCTCGACGGTGAGGATCGGAACGCCGTCCCAGATCGGGTCCCACCCGGCGAGCCATCTCAGCCCGGTGACGATCCCCAGGCCGATGCCGAAGAAGAGCGGCGTCGTCCAGAGCACACGCAGCCAGCCGGCCCGTGTGAACCGATGGATGCCAGTCCCGGGCGAAGGAGGAACGTGGACCTCGGGGGAGTGGTGTGCCGCGGTCGTCATTTCTGCGCGTTCGCCACCAGATACTGCACGAGTTGGTCGAGCTCGGCCGGGGGGATCTGCGACTTGAAGGTGTGGGGCATCAAGTCGTTGTAGCCGGGCTGGATGTATGCGCCCGGTGACACGATCGACTCGCGGATGAACGCCTCGAGCGAGCCCCGATTCGCCTGCTTCGCGTAGTCGGCAAGCTTGTCGAGGTCAGGTCCGATCGTTCCCGTGGCGCCGGCCGCCTTCAACGTGTGACAGCTGCCGCAGCCGTTCTTCTGGAAGACCGCAAGCCCCGGCGGCCCGGTCGTCGTTCCGCCGCCCTTCAGGAACTTGGCGAACGCGTCCTGGCTGACAATCGTCACGTGACTGCGCATGAGCGAGTGCCCGAGACCGCACAGCTCGGTGCAGATGACCGGGAACGTCCCGGTGCGCGTCGGTGTGATCACGAGGTTGTTGTGCTGGCCCGGCACCGCGTCCTGCTTCTGCGAGAGCTGCGGCACCCAGAACGAATGGATCACGTCCTTCGACGTGATGTTGAGCTCGGTGTGAAGTCCTTCAGGAAGAGTGAGGAACCCGTAGGTCTTGCCGTTCGAATAGGTGAACTCCCAGGCGAACTGCTGCGCGACGACGTTGATCTTGACCGGGTTCGAGCCCGCCTGGCCGTCCTTCGCGAGCACGATCGCGCTGACGATCGAGATCGCGGTCACGAGCACGGCCGGGATCGCCGTCCAGACGATCTCGAGTGAGGTGTGCCCGTGCGTCGGCGGCCCGTCGGTGAAGTCGTCGAGCCTGACACGGAACTTCCACACCTCGAAGACCAGCACCGAGGCGACGACCGAGAAGACCACGATCGCGATGACGGTGGCGAACCAGTAGACGAAGTCGATCCGGCTCGCCTCGCGGCCCGCAGGGACCGGAAGCCAGGGGATCGCCAGCGCGACCGCCGTACAGATGGCGCCGGCGACGAGTCCGATCGCGACCAGCTGGATGATGGACCCCCTGCGCACCCGGGGGCTAGCCTAATCAACGAGCCGGAGCACCGTGCGGGCCAGCGCAAGGCTTAACTGCACGGGTCTCGAGGGGGTCGAGAACGCCGTGACATTTGACAGGTGTCGCCTGTGATGTCATAGTGATGTCACGATGAACCTGAGCATCTTGCTGAACGGCGTCCAGGAGGACATCGAGGGGTTGGCCGAGCTCGGCGACGAGCGCGCCCGGCAGATCGCACGTCGACTCGCGGACTCGGTCGGAGCGAGCCTCCGGCTCAAGCTGCTCGATCTGCTCTCACAGGCCGCTGTCGAGCTGTCGTCCAAGCTGCCGTCGGGTCACATCGAAGTTCGGCTCGCCGGCCAGGAGCCCGAGTTCGTGTACGTCGACACTGCCGGCGAAGGCGCAGGCGCCGTCGGGGAGGAGCTCTCCTCGCGGATCACGCTGCGCCTGTCGGACAACCTCAAGCTGGCGGTCGAGAAAGCGGCCGACCGCGAGGGCGTCTCAACCAACACCTGGATCGTGCGCGCGATCGCGCGCGCGGCCGAGTCGCGACCCGCCCGGTCGAGCGGCAAGCGACTGTCCGGATACGCACAAAGCTGAGCACGGAGGAGGCGAGCGATGCAGAAGCATTTCGAGGTGAAGGGCCCGGTCGAGATCGACGTGCGCCTCGTGTCGGGTGAGATCGAGGTCGACACAACACTCGACGATCGCGTCGTGGTCGAGCTGATCGCCGACGACGACGAGTCCCGTGCGTTCGTCGAAGAGGCCCGCGTCGAGTTACAGGAGCACGGGACGCCGAAGCTCGTGATCGACGTGCCCCAACGCCGTTCAGGGCTCGGGCTCGGCTTCATCTTCGGGAGGCAGGGCATCACCTGCCGCGTGCGGTGCCCCGAGAGCTCGACGCTCACCGCGCGGACGAAGTCTGCAGAAGTGACCACCCACGGAAAGCTCGGTGCGGTCAACGTCGCCACGGCTTCCGGCGACGTCGAACTCGAGCACGTCGGTGGAGCAAACGTGAAGAGCGCCAGCGGCGACGTCAGCGCGCGCGAGATCACCGGTGGTGCCAACGTCCAGACCGCCTCGGGTGACGTCTCGATCGAGGTCGCCCGCGGACCGGTGAGCGTCTCCACGGCATCCGGCGACGTGCAGATCGGCGAGGCGTACGACAACGTGAGCGTGAACTCCGTGAGCGGCGACCAACGACATCGCGCCGTGCTGCAGGGCAGCGTCGCCGCCCACTCGGTATCGGGTGACATCGAGATCGGCGTTCGCAAAGGATCGCGAGCCTGGCTCGACTGCAACACCGTGAGCGGTGACACGAGCTCGGAGCTCGAGGTCACGCCCGAGGCCCCGGGTGGCGAAGGGCCGCTTGTCGAGCTCCGCGCGAAGACGGTGAGCGGAGACATCAGGATCACGCGGGCACCGGCGCCCGCCGGAACGATGGAGGTGCACGCATGAAACGGCTTTCCTTCGACACCACTGCTCCCCGCCGACTCACGATCGGGCGGCGGACACGGCAGCCGCGGCCCGAGGACGCGATCACCGAGGAAGCCGACCTGCATCGGGCCACCTGGGACGAGTTGCGCCGCGGCCCCCGGCCGCACTAGGAGCTGGGCGGTTAGATCCGGCGTGCGCCGACGTAGCCGCCGCCGTAGGCGGCAAGGGTCGTGATCTTCACCACGTCCCCGGTGTGCGGCGCATGCACGAACTGGCCGCCCCCGATGTAGATGCCCACGTGATCGAGCGCGTCGAAGAAGACCAGGTCTCCTGGCTGAAGCTGATCGCGAGGCACGGCGACTCCGAGCTGGTATTGCGCGGCGGCGAAGTGCGGCAGCGTGATTCCCAGCTGTGCATAGACGTAGGCGACGAGCCCTGAGCAGTCGAAGCCCTTCGGGCTCTCGCCGCCCCAGAGGTACGGCACCCCCAGGTAGCGAAGCGCGATCGTCGCCGCGTCCGGATGTCCGGCCGGCAGCACGACCGGTGGCGTGTCTGCCGTCGTGGTCGTCGTCGGGTCGGTGACGCCGTCCGGTACGGTCGACGTCGGATCCGTCACCACCGGCACCGTGGCCGTCGTGGTCGCCGGCGCCGTCGTCGTAACGACCGTCGTCGTCGCGGCAGTGGTCGTCGCCGCCGGTGGCAGCGTCTTCGGCGCCGCCGCGGCTGCTTCGGCAGCCCTGGCGCGTTCCGCGGCCTGGCGGCGGAGCGCGGCTTGTTCTGTTGCCAGGCGGCGGCGTGCCTCCGCGGCGAGCTCCGCCTGGCGCCGCGCTTCCTGCGCGCGCATCGTCGTGAGCTCGGTCTGAACCGACGAGAGCAGACGGCGACGTTGCGCGAGCATCGCTCCGATCTGCACCTTCTGGTTCGCAAGCTGCTGCACCGATGCGGCGCGACGGTGCTCCGACTTCTGCAACGCGCGCCTCGCCGAGGCGAGCTGGTCGCGCACCCGCGTCGCCTGCTGCGCAAGCTGGCGATCCGACGTCGCGACCGACCGTGCTGCCTGCAGTCGATCGATCAGATCGCCGAGGTTCGAGCTGCCGAGAACGACGTCGATCGTGGTCGGCTGGTTGCTCTCGTAGATCGTCACGAGCCGCGACTGGACGAGTTGTTGGGCATGCTGCTGCGCACGCTCGGCGACAGTGAGTGACGCCTGATTCGCGGTGAGTTGCTTCTTGACCCGGCCGAGGTCGTAGCTCGCGCCGTCCCAGGCCTCGACCGTCTTGCCGAGCTGATCATCCAGCGCGTTCACCTGCGCCAGCACGACCTGCGCCTCGCGCTGCTTGACCTTGATCTTGCCGGAGGGCGATGCCGCGAGCGGCGCAGCACCCAGCCCCGCAAGCAATGCAGCGGCGACGAGCGGTGTGAGCAGGCGAGCGATTCTCATCGACGACGGCGCGATGGGGGAACCATCGGCAGCAGATGTAAAGGTCGTGAAAGGCCGCCTTCGCAGTCTCCACCGAGACTCCTTCCCAAACGCGCGAGGCTCATGCTGAAACGGGCTCACAACGTCTACCTTGGCGGGATGCACCGGACTGCGATCGTCGTGCCGGGCCACGGCGCCTTCGGTGCCGGGGGCTATCGCATCAGCGCCCGCTGCCGGCGCCTCGTGGTCGCTGCCGAGACCCTGACCGAGCGCCTGCGGCCGTCTGCGGTCGTGTTCACGGGCTGGTCGCCGGACGGCGGACCGTCGGAGGGCGAGCAGATGCGAGCCGTCTGGCGCGGGCCCGATGTCGAGCTGATCGTCGAGCCCACGGCAACCGTGACCGCCGAGAACGCCGCCCGGACCCTCCCCTTGTTGCTCGAGCGCGGAGTGGAGCTCGCGGTGGTCGTCTGTGCGCCGTTCCACTACCTGCGAACCCGCTACTTCTTCCACTCGCTCTACGCCAGCCGGGGGATCGCGGCACGCGTTCGCGTCGTACCGGAGCTGCCGTCGTCTCGAGCGCTTGCGTGGGAGCTCGCGGCACTGCCGTGGGCACGCGGCCAGCTGCGGCGAGCGCTGGACGAGCTCGAACGGAGCGCACGCTGAGCGACACGCTCGTCTTCATTCCTGCCTGGAACGAGGAGGGGAATCTTCCGGGCGTACTCGACGACCTGCGTCGCGAGGTCCCGGACGCCGACGTGCTCGTCGTCGACGACGGCTCGACCGACGGCACGGTCGCCACCGCCCGCGCGGGCGGCGCGGAGGTGCTGTCCCTCGGCGAGAACCGCGGGCTTCGCGTCGGCGTAGCGGCGGGGTATCGCTTCGCACACGAGCGTGACTATGCGTTCTGCGGCCGCGTCGACGCCGACGGCCAGCACCCCGGCCACGAGCTCGCACGTCTCCTGGCGCTCGTCCGCAGTGACGTGTGCGACGTCGCCGTCGGATCCCGCTTCGTCTCGGGCGAGGGCTATGCGCCGTACCGCTATCTCCCGAGCCCCGCACGCCGGTTCGGCACCGCTGTTCTCCGCCGCGCACTCGCACTCGTGCTCGGCGAGCCGTTCGGCGACGCCACCAGCGGTCTCTATGCGGTGAATGCGAAGGCGATGCCGCTGCTCGCGGAAGAGTTCACGACGGGGGCACCCGAGGTCGAAGCGCTCATCCGCATCAGCAACGCCGGGCTGCGACTGAAGGAGGTGCCGGTCGACATGGCCGAGCGCGCCGGCGGCGTCTCGAAGTTGCGCGGCGGCAAGGCGATTTCGCTCGTCCTCACCGTGACCGCCGTGCTGCTCACCGGGTTCGTCGCACGCCGGCGTCGCTGAGACGGACTCGCACTCGTAGTCGCAGGCGAGGACGTGGTTGAATCGCGATCACGAGGCCCTCAACGGATGACGGTCAAGCATTCTCTCTTTGGCTTCGCGAACTGGGTCCTCGGCCCGACGCCGCTCACGCTCGAGGTATCCGACCGTCTCGCGGCGCTGCGGGCCGAGGAGGCTCGCCTCGCCTGGCGCGCCGAAATGGCAGCAAGACTCCTGGCCCATGCCCCAGACATCGAGACCGTTCCACGAGCTCAGCTCGGTCAAGATCTGTTCGCTCTTTGGGCAACATCGTTCGCCCACAACCGTTATTTCGTCGAGTTTGGCGCAGCAGACGGCGTCAACCTCTCGAACACGTTCCTTCTTGAACGATCGTTCTCATGGAACGGGATTGCCGCAGAGCCGGCCAGACCTTGGCACGAAGCGTTGGCGAGAAACAGGCGATGCATCGTCGATAAACGCTGTGTCTGGACGGTTTCGGGTCAACACGTCACGTTCGTCGAACCGCGTGACGCGTTGTTGAGCACGATGGGCGACTACGCAGATCGCGACCAACACCGAGAGGCTCGCCGCAACGCAGTCACCTACGAGGTCGAAACGGTTTCGCTTAACGATCTGCTGGCTCAGCACTCCGCCCCGAACCGGATCGATTATCTGTCGATCGACACCGAGGGAACCGAGTTCGAGGTTCTGAACACTTTCGATTTCGAACGGTACGACGTGCAAGCCATCACTGTCGAGCACAACTACGACGCGGCGCGACGCGACGCGCTCTACGGGCTTCTTCAGCTGAACGGCTTCGCTCGCGTCCTGACGGAGATCTCTGCTTTCGACGACTGGTACGTGAAAACCCGAGCGCTGGTCTCCACTCTCGCTTAAATCCGGCTCGCCTGCTCTCTGAGGAAGATCGCATCGAGCTGCAGCAGCTCATCTGTCTCAGGATTGACGAACACGTTTCTCTAGATGAACGAGCAGGAACCCCCGCTGTCGGAGGAACGCAGCGACCTCGTGGAACAGTGGCTGCGAGTCGTACAGAGAAACCAGCGACACCTCGGCCTCGACCGCATTACGACGGCCTCCAGCGTGTGCTCCGCTCCGGCGAAAACCTCGAGCTCCGCCCCTTGCACATCCGCCTTCAAGTAGACAGGTCGCGGTGACGGGAGGTGGATCATCGTCGAGTCTCCTGAATTCGAACCGTCTCCGTTCCGATCATCCTGACGTCGCGGGCAGCATCGTGGTGTGGCTCCCCCATCGTCAACAGCGAACTGCTGTACGAGTTGCTCGCGACGTTGAACGAGACCTCGTCGTCGCGGTCGCCGAGTGCGAAGTTGAATGCCGTCCAGTTCGGATCGGCGTCCGCCCTGGCTTTCAGAGAGGCATAGGCCTCCGCAAGCGGCTCGAACGACATGATCGCCCCGCGGTAGCCGCTTGCTCGAATGCGGCTCGCGAACTGACCGGTGTTCGCGCCCACGTCCAACACCAGCCCGACCCCAAGGTCGCGCATGATCTCGATCCTTCTCTCCGGCCGGTACCGAACGAGGTCAACGCCGAACCGGCGAAGCGCAACGTGCACCTGTTTCCGGACCGACGGCACTCGCCGAGTCTTCCAGACGCCGCTGGTGGTCAGCCCGTGTCCGCGAACGGGAGCCGTGGCGCTCGACGTGCTCGGCGGCATCGAGGAGTTGGAAAGGCGGCAGCGACCGGGCGCCCTCGCGCGCGGCCTCACCGTCCAAGCGATCGCGCCCAGGACCGAAGCGCAGAAGTCGAAGTCGACGGTGAGTGTCCGATCGACTCGGGCGGCGCCCTCGCGCACCATCTCGGCCGCGAAACCCAGGGCCTCATCCGAGTGGGCGCAAGCCACGTGAACGCCGTCGGCGATCTCACCCGCAAGCCGAAACGATCCCGGGCCGCGCATCGCTCCGATCTTGAGCGGCAACCGTTCCTGCACCGGTCTCGCCGCTGTGAATAGCCCCTTGTAGCGGTAGAAGTCGCCCTCGAAGTCGATCGCTCCCTGATCGAGGAACGTCCGCATCACGTGATGGGCCTCACGCAGGCGCGCCAACGGCCGCGTGCCACGCCACGCCACGTGGTACTGGTCGAGCATGCCCAGGTTCCCGATCGAGAAGACGATCTCCGCCCGTCCGCCGTCAGCTCATCCAGCGTCGCCGCCTGCGCGCGATCATCGTCGGGTCACGCAAGATCACATGCGTCACCTCGGGCCCGAACCGGATGCGACGCGTCCTCGCCGCGGCAGCGCCGAAGGGAACCCACATGTCCTTGTGATAGGTCTCATCAGCGCTGTAACACCCGTCGAAACCGAGCTCATCCGCAAACGCGATCAGATCGATCAGCCCGTCCAGCGGATGGTCAGGCAACAACTGGAAACTAAAACGCATCAGCCCAGGAGGCAAGCCACGGTCGCTGCAAGCAGAGAGCAAGCCGCTCGGGGATCTCTGCAGGAGAGCGATAGTTCTTGGTGACGGCGGAGGAGATCGGCCGGGTCGCGGTATTCGCGGACCTCGAGGCGGCCGAACGCGGCCGGCTTTCCCGGGTCGTGGCGGACATCACGCTTGCGCCCGGCGAATCCGCCGTGCACGAGGGGGACGCGCGGGCGCTGTTCGGCCTCCTCGAGGGCCGGATCGAGGTGATCAGGCGCGTCGACGGGGTGGAGAGCGTGATCGGCGAACGGCGGCCCGGTGACATCTTCGGGGAGATGGCGATCGCATTCGGAATGCTCCACCCCGGCGGGTTCCGCGCAGCGGAGCCGTCGCGCGTGTTCCGGATCGAGCTGCAGGACTACCAGGAGCTCGCCGCCGCCGTGCCGGAGGTCGGCGAGCGCGTGGGCGCCCTGGCGAACCACCGGCTCGGGGGCGCAAAAGGCCTGCAGGCCCGTGCGTCCGCACCGGCCGCGTTCAGGGCGATCGTCCTCGGCCATCGGAGCGACGCCTCCTGCGCGGAGCTGAGGCGCTTCCTCGACCGCAATCAGATCCGGTCCAGATGGCTCCAGCCGGACGTGCCCGCCGACGCGGAGCAGTGGCAGGGCGCGCTGCCGGCCGAGAGCGACCTTCCCGCCGTTCGCGTCGTCAACGGCGAGACCATGTGCGACCGCAGCTTCGACGGGTGGCAGAGCTGCTCGACATCCCGACCGAGCCGGGGGCCGCCGACTATGACACGGTGATCGTCGGCGCGGGGCCCGCTGGTCTTGCAGCCGCCGTGTACGGCGCGTCCGAAGGACTCCGAACGCTCGTGATCGAGCGCGAAGCACCCGGCGGCCAGGCCGGCACATCCTCCCGGATCGAGAACTACCTCGGTTTTCCCTCGGGGGTGTCGGGCGAAGAACTGTCGAGCCGGGCGCTCCAGCAGGCACGCAGGTTGGGCGCCGAGATCCTCGTCACGAGGTCGATCACTCGAATCGACGCTGCGACCCATCAGGTGCACCTCGACGGCGGCGACGTGCTGCGGACGCCGACGATCATTCTCGCCTGCGGCGTCGCGTGGCGGCACCTGGCGCTCGAGGGCTTCGACCGGCTCGCCGGGAGGGGCATCTTCTACGGCGCAGCACGCAGCGAAGCAGCCAACACCCACGGGCTCGACATCCACATCATCGGTGCCGGAAACTCGGCCGGCCAGGCGGCGATGTTCTTCTCGTCTCACGCCCGCAGCGTGACCATCCTCTACCGCGGCGAAACGCTGGAGAAGAGCATGTCGCAGTATCTCGTCGACCAGCTCGCCACCCGGGCGAACATCCGTGTGCTCTACCGGACCGAGGCCGTCGCCGCCCACGGGGACACCTCGCTCGAGGCGATCGACGTCCGCGACGCCGCGACCGCCGAGACGAGCCGGCTCGCGTCAGGTGGCTTGTTCATCTTCATCGGGGCCGATGCCGAGACCGCGTGGCTCCCGCCGGAGATCACACGCGACGAGAAGGGCTACGTGCTCACCGGCCCCGACGTCCACGCCACCGGCCGGTGGCAGCTCGACCGTGACCCGTACCTCCTCGAGACGAGCGTCCCGGGCATCTTCGCCTGCGGCGACGTGCGACGCAGCCCCGTGAAACGCGTCGCGGCGGCGGTCGGCGAGGGCAGCATGGCGATCGCCTTCGTGCACCAGTACCTCACGCATGCCGAAACATCCGCTGGGCCTACGACCGGGTCACCGCCTCTCACCGATCGCAGTAGAACTGCGCTGCGGCAGACGTTGTCGTAAATCGAGCCTCGACGGCGCCGGAGGCCGTCCGGCCTGAAGTACGGCGTCCGGACTCTTGCGGATCGCCATGATTCACGCCGTGGGATCGCCATCGTCCGATGAGCTCGACGCACACGTGCGCCGCGTCCACGGCGGCGTCGTCGATCTTCATTTCGACCTGCTGCTCGACCTCTACGAGAAGCGCGCCAACAAACGCGAGCCGATCGGAGTCCTCGGGCGCGAGTTCTGGCAGGGATTTCACGACGGCGGAATCGGAGTCGTCGGCGCTGCGATCTTCCTCGACGACCGCTACCTGCCGGAGCTTGCGCTACGCGTCGCCATGGACCAGCTCGCGCTTCTCCACGAGGAGGTCGCGCACGATCCCCGCTTCGCCGTCTGCCGCGACAGCGCTGAGATCGAGGCTGCCCGAGCCGACGGCCGCATCGGCTTCCTCCTCACCATGGAGGGCGTCGAGCCACTCGGCTCTGACATCCACCTGCTGCGTGCCTTCCACGGGCTGGGCGTGCGGTGCATCGGCCTCACCCACGTCCGCCGCAACCTGGCCGGCGATGGCGGGCTGATCGCACCAACGGGATCGTCGCCGCAGGGACTTTCTCCATTCGGGCGCGCTGTCGTCGGTGCTTGCGAGGAGCTGGGGATCTTGATCGACCTCGCGCACCTGAATCCCGCCGGCGTCGAAGACGTGCTCGACTGCACGCAGGGGCCGCTGGTGATCAGCCACACGAACCCGCGCCGCTTCTACGACGCCGAGCGAAACAGCAGCGATGCTCAGATGCAAGCTGTGGCGGAGCGGGGTGGTGTCGTCGGCATCAGCTCGGTGCTGCTCAGCCCGTCCAAGGAGGGCGCGACCGCCGCGGCATTTGCGGATCAGGTCGCCTACGTCGCCGAGCTGATCGGCATCGACCACGTCGGGCTCGGATTCGACTTCTTCGACTTCATCTATCGCGCGATGCCGCCGGAGCAGAAGGCGGCGTTCGAGCAGGACCTCACGAGCGTCCATCTTCCCCCCGACCTGCTTCGTCACGGGGACGCTCCGACGGTCACGCGACTGCTGGTCGCGCGCGGGTTCGGCGACGCCGACATCGCGAAGGTCCTGCGCGAGAACTGGCTGCGCGTGCTGCGCACCGTCGAGCTTCCGTAGCGGCCGACGCCCCGCGGGTCAGACTCGCACCGTGGCCGACTGGTCCTGCCGCGGAGCCGCCACGACACGCCTTCCGCTCTCGCCGTCATGAGACACCTCCGTCCGTTCCCTGCCACCGTTACTGGTAGCGGAGCGCTTCGGCTGGATAGACGCGCGCTGCGTTGCGCGCCGGAATCAGCGTGGTCGCCAGGGCGACGAGGTAAACGGTGAGGAAGATGACGCCGAGTGTGAGCCAGGGCCCGCAAGGTCGTGGCGGCTGCCCTGCCGGCGCGAACGGCCACGGAAAACTGGGGGTGGACCTTCTGCCACTCGTTGAGGCTGTCGGGATGAACGCCCAATAGCGCAGCACAGCCCTCGAGGCTTCGACCCTCTGCCATAAGCGCTACGACGCGCTGACAGAACTCGGGACGGTAGGAGGTCGGCCGGCCACCGGGATGTTTAGGCTTCATCGTACCTTCGGTTCACGGTGTGCATTTATAGCATGCTGCGGCTGCCCGCTCGTAGCCTTTGTCGACCGTTGCAAACGGGTGGGCCCAAACCGCGTGTCCTATGCCCGCCTGGCGCGGGCGCGACCGGGCATCTGTTCATGGAGTACTTCCAGAGCCAGGCCGGGATCCGGCTGCGCCATCTCGCCTATGGCAGTCGCTCGCGCATGATACGGCGCTGGCGGGCCGCGTTCGCGTCGCAAGGGACAATCTGTCCGCTTACCTGCTACCACCGCATCTGCACCGCATCTACGATGTGTGGGAGCGGTTCTCCCAGGAGATCCGCTCGCTGCTCGCGAACAGGTATCGCGTTGCCCGCCGCCTCTCTCGATCAGACGATCAAGCCTTTCATAGGCGAAGCTGCTTCGGAGCCAGGAAAGACATCGCGGCTCAAAAGAGCGGGCGATGCGCCCAGCAGGTCGACCGCAACGCCTTTGATGACCGTACGCATATCGGTCGTCGCCGCAAGGTCCCGGCCATCACGCAGCTGGTTTTGTCTGAGGCCCGGCCAATCGGCAATAACTCGACCGCCGCGAACGGCTCCGCCCGCGAGGAACACGATGGTGCCCGTGCCGTGATCGGTCCCCTGCGTGCCATTGATGCGAGCGGTTCGTCCAAACTCCGTGATGGCGACAATCACGGTATCCTTCCAGGCCGGTCCAAGCTCACGCTCGAACGCTGCAAAGGAGTTGTCCAATCCCGTCAGCAGTCGGGAAAGACGCCTGAGCTCCTGAGCGTGCGTATCCCACCCTTCGAAAGCCAGCGCTGCGATCCGGGGACCATTGGGCTGCGCCAATAGGCGTGCCGCGCCGGTGGCCATCTGTTCCATTCCGTTGGGATCGCCGGCACCGCCACGGGCTTTGACGTCCATGCCCGACGCAATCTTGCCCGTCGCAATCCCCTCGGTCAGAAGACGCGCGAACAGGGGGTCGGTGTGGGTATAGAGATCCATCAGGCGTTGTGGCAGTTCCGCGTCCGCAGGCTTTAGCGTGGCAGGCGCCCAGCCAAGGACGGGCGCCTTACCGCGAATGACAAGCGGCGTATTCGCGCCGACCGCCAGCCCGCTTGAGCCCGTGGCGGCGCCGGGAGCCACTTTATCTCCCTTTGGCAAGGTCAGGAGCAGGCGATTGAGCCAGCCGGACTCCACGTGTCCCGGCGCAGGGTAGCCCGATTCCAAGACGTCCTGGCCGTCGAAGTGCGAGCGGTCGCGATAGGCCGTGGCGCAGGCATGCACGATCGCGGCCTGATTGGCGTGATAAAGCCGCCCAAAGTTTGGCATCGACGGGTCAAGAGCGAAGAAGCCATCCAGTTTGAGAGCAGGATGCGGGCCGTCCATGGTCAACGCAATGGACTGGCGGAGTTCCTTGTAGGACGGGTCGCCGATCGGTGGCACGGCTGTCAGACCATCGAGCGCACCCCGCAGGATGATGACAACGAACCGCGGATCCCCGCCACCTGCAGCATAGGCGATGCGAGGCATGAAGTTCCAGGCGAACAAAGCGCCAGCGCCGCCGAGTATGGCGCGGCGAGAAG
Source organism: uncultured Thermoleophilia bacterium (assembly GCA_963715115.1). Classification (GTDB taxonomy): domain Bacteria; phylum Actinomycetota; class Thermoleophilia; order Gaiellales; family Gaiellaceae; genus PALSA-600. The sequence goes on along the minus strand of CAVQRE010000008.1, from coordinate 11,102 downwards.
CTGCGGGATGATAGGCCATGGTCAGCGCCTTTGGAATTCGGGAGAGAGGAATGCAATCGAAACGGCTTGAGCCTTCGTCTCCGCGCGCGAGATAGCGTCCTGCGTGTCTGCTGATAAAAGGGACCCTAACGTTTCGGTGGCAAAGCGGCGTGGATCGGTCCGGCCCGGCGTCTGATTGGCGACCAGGCTGGCAACATCGATCCGCGTAGCAAGCCCTTCGGAGGACGCCCAGGCATCGACGGTGTCGGGAAAGCCGTTGGGACCTGAAGGATTCCAAAGCGGCTGCCCCATGGCGTTAAGCCTAGCCATGATAACATTGGGTTTTGGCCTCTCGCCGCTTGCTCGGAGGAGCGCGACAAAATACTCGAGAGGCGAGCGAATCTTGACGAGGGTGGGATTCCAGGCTGCTTCGGACGCAATAAGGGTCTGATAAACCGCCGACAGATCGCCGCCTGTTTTCGTGTAGGTGGCAGCCAGGCTGGCGACCAGATCGGGCGGCGGCACATCGGCGACAAAATGCCGGGCGAGCTTCAAGGCGATGTGTCGCGCCGTGGCGGGGTGATGCGCGAGGTCGCGCAATGCCGCCCGGCCTTGACCTACACCATCGTCCGGATAGCTGACACCAAGGAGCGTCTGAGAACCAGGCTCGTGAGCGGCGCGGTTAAAAGCAAAGGTTCCGGGTGTGCCAAGCCGACCTTCGGCCCCGACGACCGTCCATCCGGTAATGATGCGCGAAAGCGAAGTCACGTCACGTTGCGTGTAGCCGCCATCGACGCCCAGCGTGTGCAGTTCCATGATCTCGCGCGCGAGATTCTCATTCAGACCCCGCTTGCCGTGGCCGCTGGCCTTGGAGTCCGGCCCAACTGATTGGCGGTTGTCGAGGAAGAACAGCATGGCGGGGTGTGTTTCGACAGCGAGCAGCATGTCCTCGAAGCGTCCGAAAACATGGGGACGGATAGCCTCGCGCTCATAGGCGCCTGCGAGAATGCGCACCGCCGGGCCCTTTCCCACAGCAACGGCGAAGTGGTTGGCCCAGAACATGGCCAACCTTTCTCCAATGCCGATGACCGGTTCGCGAATGGTGCCGTTGAAGCGGGCGTCCACTTCCGCCAGGAAGAACTCGCTGAGGCAGATTGGGGGGAGAGAGATTTTGTTGCGTGCTGCCAGGGACCATGGCCGGCGGCTGCGCAGCCGGCGTTCCAGTGCCCGATGCGGCTTGGCGACTGCGCTGAACATTGACGTCCTTCTGAAACGCGTAAAGATCGACCAGAAGATCGGAAGTCTGCCTTAGCTCTGCGCCTGACGGGGTGAGCAGGACGCGCCCGGTTACTTCTTCTTTAAGCGCGCCACGCGGGTTCTGTGCAATCGACGCGATACTGCCTTCACGGGCACCAAGACCGAAGCGCGAAAGAGCGAGCGCCGCATCAAGATCGGCAGGATTTGTCATGGGGTACCACTCCGCGATGCCCGCTGGTTAAGGAGTACCTACACCCAGCTGGGTATAATGGATACGACCCCACCGTCCCAATCGTGCCCGCGAATGGTCGTGGAGGTGAAAGCACTTCAAAACCATTCGAAGCGGTTCACCAAAGTGATTTTCTGAGCCGGGAGATTCATCTCAACCTGCGTACTGCCAGCCAGTCCTATCAAGCCCGCCGGCAAGACACTGTCGGCCCCACGATGAAAGGTCATAGTAATCAATGAGCCGAAAGAAAGACTCGGCTCAGTCCACCGGGTCACGGGAACGTTCCGCTGACTGGTCGCGTACTCAGGAGCAAGGGGCGAACTTCTCGCATTGCCGTCCGCCTCGATCAAAGAACTCAGGAGCACAACATGTATGCGATGAAGTTTGCCAGACTGGCCACCGTCGTACTCGCCGGCGGCCTCATGACTGCTATGGCGAGCAGCGCCTTTGCCGAAACGTCGTGGGAAAGCAACCACCCCCGACGCGATCAGGTCAACGACCGACTGCAAAACCAGAATCGCCGTATCAACCAGGAGTACCGGCAGGGCGAAATTAGCAGGGGCCAAGCAAGGGCGCTTCACAGGGAGGATCATCAGATTCGCCACGAGGAGCGCAAGATGGCGTCGCTGAACGGCGGGCACATCACCCGCGGCGAACAGCGCGTCTTAAATCAGCAGGAGAATAGGGTCAGCCGCCAAATTGGCCGCTAGGTGACCGGCGGCGCGACGATTGAACGTCACGCACAGCTGCTTGAAGCGTCGTCCTCTTATGCCCAGCAGTGGAGGAATTCACTTTGTCGTTAAGGATCGTGCTGATCGGCCTGAACTCTTGCCGCCTTATCCATACCTGCATGGGCCTTTGACGATAGCCCCGGCGGTATCCCGCCCACCAACTCGCCGACGGGGAATGTGGCCCCACCCCAAACACCCTCCTGCCGCAAAGTGGGTCCCCAGCTTACACCTGAACAGAAAGCCCAGAGGCGAGCGATACAGGCCCAACGCCTGGCGCAGCTTACACCTGAACAGTTAGCCGAGAGGAAAGCGAGACTGGCCGAGCGTCGAGCGCAGCAGGCAGCCCAGGGGAAGCGCCGTACACTGCCGCCTTGTGCTCCAGCGGGCTAGCGCCCTCCATCAAACTTGCGGCCGGGCAGTGCCCCGCAGAAGTAAGCCTCTGATCCGCAAACCGAGCAGCTGAAAGTCTTGGTCCGGTAATCGACATCATGCAGCCCTGCGAGCTTCAGTCGGCATAGCGTCGGTGGATATCGCAGCGCAGCCACATCGGCCCGTAGATCTTGGAAAGCACGCTGCGGCCGCACGCGCCTTCCCGCTCCGACGCTGGGTCTCATATATGGGGGTTCCGCAACAGGCCCGACAGAAATAGCCGGCGACCCCCTTGAACAGCCGTGGCACGCGTCGCTCGCAATGCGGACAATGCAGCCAGGGCCTGAAGCCGCCGAAGTGGCATCGTGTCCAGGACACCCGGATACCCTGGGGAACCGATTGATGGCGCAGTTCAAGCAGGATCCGGTACCGGGCCAGGCGCATTGTCGCAATTCTGGGCCATCGCAACGACGGTCGGAGCGTGATCCAGTCGCCCGTCAGAAGCCCGGCACGATTGAGCTCACGCACGTCGAGCGTATCCTTGGCCAGCTCCTCGACGGTCAGCCGGTTGCGCGTCACGGCGGCGGCCCCAGGGTGCGCTCGAGATGTGCATAGAGCGCGTCGGCGATCGCGTTCTCATCGTGGCGCAACTGCGGCTCGAGCAGTCCCGCTCGCACGAACGCATCGAGTTCGGTTTCGTGCAACTCGACCCACAGACAGCGCAGACCTTCGCGTCGCCGCTCACGGTGGCGGCGCATGCGTTCGGCGGCGGGGGTCGGGCTTGCGGCTGACATTGTCGTTACGGGTTACAGTGTGAATTTATACCACGCCCTGCCGAAATGATGAAACGCCAGACTAGTGACCTGCCCCCCGGCGTCGGCACCGGCGCCCTGATCGCGCCCCTCTCCTTTTCTCGGCCCGACTACGACGGCGCCACGGCCAAGATGTATACGACCTTGACGCCGACAAGGTCTACCGCGTGCGGACGATCAGCGCGGCCCCGTTCGACGACGCTGTGGCTGATACCCCGCAGGCAAGCAATAACAGGACCGGCAAAGTCGGGCACGCCCGGCCTGAGGTACAAAGAGATGTTCCCTGAGCGTCACAATCGCTTGATCAAAATTCTCAGGAGCCTTGTTGTCTGGCCGGCCGCCGTTCTGGCGGCGGCCGTCGTAGGCTTCTCGGCGTATGCTGTCCTAGGCCTCGCACCGCTGGCTCCGTGGCACTCTTTGGAACTCAAGGAGGAGTTCGAGGCGCGACGCGATGCCCAATTGGACTTCGCCGGACTGCTCGCGCTCGAGGGTCGCCTGTTCGAGGAACTGCGCCGCGCCAAGGTGCTCAGGAGCAGCGACCTGGCCGAAGAGCGGTCTTCACGGTTCTCTCCCGCCAGTTGGGTCGCCCGGTTGACCGGCGCCCCGGGCGACGCCGGCTCTGGTGACGTCTACGCGGCACCCTACAACCGCTCGTTCGAGCTCGTGCCGGCCGAGCGGCGCGGCTCAGCCCTCTTGATCCACGGTCTGACCGACGCGCCCTACTCGATGCTCGCGTTAGCGCGCCGACTGCACGCTCGCGGCCTGCATGTCGTTGGTCCTGCGGTTGCCGGGGCACGGCACGGTGCCGGCCGGTCAGCTGCGCATGACCCTGGAGGACTGGCGCGCCGCGGTGCGCATCGCAGCCCGCCACGCTGCTTCGCTGGCGGCGCCGGATCAGCCGCCGAGAAGTGATAACTCTGGCCGTTAGCCCATCATGTTGATTGGGCAGCAAGCCGATCGGCCACCGCCGCCGGCAGAGGACAAGCGGCCGGGCGGGATGCGCCAATCAATGCCGCAGCGTGTAGACCAGTCTTGCAGCGCCGCCGCCTGCACCGGGCACTTGAGGCCCCAGATCCCAACGTCATCGCCCCGCCGTTCGTCGCCTTCGTGCCACCATGCCCATTGGCCAGGATTCAGGTGTCGGAGCTGGGCATCAACATGGTTCATGCGCCAGAGGCGCGCATTCGACAGGCGGACCTGGTGCGGATACTCGCGGGCTCTGTCGCAGTGAATGTGTTTGTAGTAGCGGGTCATAGTGCGAGGCTAGAGCCCGCCGGCCGGTCGGTGACGAAGCAACTTTTCGCCTTCAGTGCTGGCGCTCATCTGCGCGCCTCCAAATTGACACGGCACCGCTTGGTCGCAGAGGCGCTGGGAGGCCATACCATGCCAAAGGACACCGAGACCCGAAGCGGTCGGGTTCACAGTCGTTACGGCTTGCGGAGAACTAGATGGCGATGGATCGGGCGAACATCCACCTTGGGAGATGCTATCGGGACACATTCGGGGCTGTTTACAAAGTTGAGGGATACGACGGCAACGAGGTGCGATACGCCGTTTATGACCTCACGCACGCAGGCAAGCTCACTGAACGGCAGCATTCGCAATCATGGGCCGATTTTCTTGCAGACTTAGAAAGCGAGATCGAATGCCCTCAACCCGATCGTTCAAACGACTAGCCTAAAGGACTATCGCTCACCGCTTTAGCGCCCGCCACTCCCACGGTGGCTGGCAGCGATGAGCGTGAACGCCGACTTTGCGGGCCATCGCATCCTTTTCCTCAGGTACGTACCGATCGCTGTACTGCGTGTACGCCCACGCCCAGCCGGCCAGGACCATCTGTTCCTGCAGATCGTCGTCGCCAGCATAGCATTGCGCGACCGGGCGATTGTTCTTGCGGTCATAGTCTACCTGGCGGCACGAGACCGGCCGTCCGGCAATGATTCGAATGAGTGCCGCCGTTGCCATCGGGCCCGGAAACCATTTGCCGTCGTCACAAGGCTGGAGCTTCTCCGGCGCATCAATCCCGAATAGGTGGATGAGCTGCTTGCCAAACTTCACGGTGTCGCCTTCTACGACCTGAAAACGCGGCCTTGAGGTTGACCTAACAATGTCGTTGTCAGTCTGCGCGCTCGCCGGCAAAGCTAAAATGAAGGCCAGTAGGCCCAGTCGCCACATGGCGGGGACGTTGGCACGCAGATGCCAGTCCGGGAAGGCGGGATAGCGAGCACTTCGATGAAACTTGCACACATGCGGAGCATCGTGCAGTCGCAGTATGGTCACAAATTCGAGGCGAATGATCAGCTATTTGTCCGTCGCCGCTTGCCCCTTCCCATACCCCATGGGTTTCCCACAGCCCAGGGCGAGCGGTTCAGGCCCCGCATCGGTCCCCCAAGCCAGATGCGGGGCCTCTTAATTTGACGACACATGTCCTAGTCCGCCCCGAACAGCTCGCGTGTCGCCCGCACCTTGCCGCATTCAACGTCGCGTACATTCACCATGGGATAGCCGACCGGCGCGTTGGCGCAGTCGTGGACAGTCACGCAGGCGATCTGCCGCCTTGCTCGGCATTCGACCTGTTCAAAATGGAACAGTGCAGATGGGGATGGCCGGGCTACGCTCATGCCATCATTGTCATCGGCCCTGCAGCGCGCCGACGACTGTGAGACAGCGGCATCTTATTTAAGAAGGGTCCACGTTCCCGTTCGCAAGCCAACGGTGACCACCATGCGCCGATCCGAATACTACCTCCGGCGGGCCGAAGAATGCGAAAGGCAAGATGCTACCGCCAAGCTGAAGTCCAGCCGCGAAGACTTCCTATCTGCTGCCGTCCTGTGGCGGAAAGTGGCAGCAATGGCTGCGCAACGTGAAGCAACTGAGCAACATCAAACCAAACGCTCACGGCTCTTTGGTCTGATCGGCGGCTTCCACTCGGCCGGGGTTGGCTTCCGACGTGCGTCGTTCCTCCTGCACCATCATCACACCGATGAGGGCTAATCTGGCCTTGAGAGCAACGTCATGCCCAGCAGGAACAGCAAGGCAAACAGGGCGGCGGTAAGGACCGGAAACATGATTTTGAACCCGAACTCCACGTCGGGCGAGGTCCACGCCCATAGGGTGCCGACGGCGCTCGCGATAGCAAGGACTGATCCAACGGCGGCGAAAACGACCAGTGTGATTCTCTGAGCCGGGGGCTTTTTCATCTCTAGTTTCCCGCCTCGTCTAGTACTCGGAATTATAAATCCGAGAAACGTGGTTTGAGGGATTTGTGATGGACGACGGGCTTTGTCCAGACGAACGTGGCGACGAAGTCATCGATGTGGGCTCTGAGCTGTTGGATGCCGGAGAAACTGGCGGTGGCAAGGGAATTGCCCCTGCAGGATGGAAAACCAGATCTCGATCTGGTTGAGCCAGGAGCTGTAGGTCGGGGTGAAGTGAAAGCGGACGTTGCGGTGGCGGGCGAGCCAGCGATCGCGCTTGGGCTTGTGGGTCGAAAGGTTGTCGAGGATGACGTGGATTTCCTTGCCCGGATAGGCCGCGATAACGCCATTCATGAAGTCGAGGAACTCGATGCGCCGGCGACGCTTGTAATGGCCGGTAATGGCCGGCCGTGACTTGGCCGAAGAGCACGTCGAGCGCGGCAAACAAGGTCGAGGTGCCGTTGCGCTTGTAGTCGTGACTGCGACCGCGCTGAGCGCTCGCCCGTTGGCAGCTTGAGATAGCCTTGGGCGCGCGGAGAGGAACTTTCCCGGGACGTCGCTCCTTGGGAGCTAGGGCGTGTACCCGCAGCGCTTCATCCATTTCCTTAATTGCAAGCGAGAGCCCACGGCTTTCTCGTATCGCCTACCCTGCCGCTGACGATAACGGAACAAGTCGACGACGACTTTGGCCGGCGAATAGACCTGGACAGTATTATCTTGATCATGGGAACAGGAGCGCCACACGCAAGGTCTGGATCGCGGAAGGCTAATTGCCAGTTCCGCGTGGTCTTGAGCTGTGCGCAATTGAGGAACTGGGCGCCGATAAAATTCGCGCCGGCGAGATCTAGGCCGTTGCGGACCTGCGCTCAAACAACCTCCTGATGTCAGCACTGGTTCAGGACCGGTGAAGCTCAGGGTGGGCGAATGCTTTCCGGTTGCCCCCGAAAGTGGACCTCCGATCTGCGCGTTAATGGGTACCTAATTGTCGGCCTTTGTTTTGGGTGCGCTATCCTGCGTCTTCACTTCAGCCGTAAGGACCACACTCTCTTCAGGACGTCTTCGGCAGACTGGGTTTTGTCATCGCGCCTGGCCCTTCGTTTTCGAGGCATGCTCCTTGAACCACGCCTTCATCTTGCTGAAGGACTTGAAGGTCTTGCGCAGCTCAGGCTGATCGATGGCGTGGACATCGTGATACTCGATAGCGCCTGGACTTCCATGGCCAGGCGGCGCGGGCGCACTGCCGTCGACGCTCACCTCTCGACATCTGAAAGTGGCTGCCTTCTCAGGCACGGGCTTGCCTGCGGCATCGTAGTAGGTCCAGGGCATCGATCTCTCCTTCCTCCCCGCCGCCTACCGCCAATCTAAGCGTTGGCCATTCAGGCTCGTCCGCTTCCCAACGATCTGGCAGTTTCGCAACTTGGCGAACACCGATTGGCGTTAGAACAACGGCGCTGCCGCGCATCTCCACGAGCGCCAGCAGTTTCAGTCTGGCGACATCGTAGTTTCGATTTTGATCGTCATGAGGTCCCCCTTTCATAGGGTGGGCTTCTATTGCTGCGTCGACACGCCCGTGCCTCGGCCGAATTCAAGATTGTTATCGCTGAAGAGATGCAGCCCCAGAAAGAGCAGGGCGACGGCAAGCACGCCCCACGCCAGCCACGTCGCAAACCCCGACTTCATCTTTTCGCCTCCGATGGGTGCGGCCTCCACCGATGGGATGGCCAGCGCGCTCCGCCCCGGCAGCCAGTTCACCAGACGAGCCGCGATCGCCTCCGAGTCCGACGCCTTCCAGTCTCCTTCGGGAAGCATCGCAATCGTCACGGCGAATGCCCGAGCTGCGGTTTCCCTGGGCAGATCCGACAATCGGGCGGCTTCCCGCCACGGGTCGAAGCCCAGCCGCGTCAACGCCGTCAGGACCGTGAGCGGTAGCCCGACTTTTTCCTCGCCGACGGCCGCAAAGAGAAACGCGTTGTACTCGGAGTGACCGAGCGAATATTCCGGACGCAAGGTCATGACGCCTCCTGTTCCTGTCGTCGCGGGGGAGGCTGCCCCACCCACGACGACGAGAACGCGCCGGGCTAGAAGCCCATATCGCCGCCCATGCCGCCACCCGGCATTGCAGGTGGCGCATTCTTGGCCGGCACTTCGGCCACCATGGCCTCGGTCGTCACCAGAAGCCCGGCCACCGACACCGCGCCCTGGAGCGCCGTGCGGACGACCTTCGTCGGATCGATGACGCCGGCCTTGATCATGTTGACGTACTCGCCCTTCTGGGCGTCGAAGCCGAAATTGACGTCCTTCTGGTCGAGCATGCGGCCGGCGACCACGGCGCCGTCGAAGCCGGCATTCTCGGCGATCTGGCGGACCGGCGCCTGCAGCGCGCGGCGCACGATCTCGATGCCGACCTGCTGGTCGTGGTTGGCGCCCTTCTTGTGCTCGAGCACGCGGGTGGCATAGAGCAACGCCGCGCCGCCGCCGGCGACGACGCCTTCCTCGACCGCGGCCTTGGTCGCATGCATGGCGTCCTCGACGCGGTCCTTCTTCTCCTTGACCTCGATCTCGGTGGCGCCGCCGACCTTGATGATCGCCACGCCGCCGGCCAGCTTGGCCAGCCGCTCCTGCAGCTTCTCGCGGTCGTAGTCGGAGGTCGTCTCCTCGACCTGCGCCTTGAGCTGGGTGACCCGGCTCTCGATGTCCTTCTTCTTGCCCGCGCCGTCGATGATGGTGGTGTTGTCCTTGTCGATATGCACCTTCTTGGCGGTGCCGAGCATGTCGAGCGTCACGTTCTCGAGCTTGATGCCGAGATCCTCGCTGATCTCCTTGCCGGCGGTCAGGATGGCGATGTCCTCGAGCATCGCCTTGCGGCGATCGCCGAAGCCCGGCGCCTTGACGGCCGCGACCTTCAGACCGCCGCGCAGCTTGTTGACGACCAGGGTGGCGAGCGCCTCGCCCTCGACTTCCTCGGCGATGATCAGCAGCGGCCGGCCCGACTGCACGACCAGCTCGAGCAAGGGTAGCAGCGACTGCAGGCCCGACAGCTTCTTCTCGTGGATGAGGATGTAGGGATTTTCGAGCTCGGCGATCATCTTCTCGGCGTTGGTGACGAAATAGGGCGAGAGGTAGCCGCGGTCGAACTGCATGCCTTCGACGACCTCGAGCTCGGTCTCCATGCTCTTGGCTTCCTCGACGGTGATCACGCCGTCCTTGCCGACCTTGTCCATCGCCTTGGCGATCATGTCGCCGATCGTCTTGTCGCCATTGGCCGAGACCGTTCCGACCTGGGCGATCTCCTCGCTGGTCGACACCTTCTTGGAGCGGTCCTTGAGTTCTTCGATCACCATTTCGGCGGCGAGATCGATGCCGCGCTTGAGGTCCATCGGGTTCATGCCGGCGGCGACCGACTTGGCGCCTTCGCGCACGATCGCCTGGGCGAGCACGGTCGCCGTGGTGGTGCCGTCGCCGGCGGTGTCCGAGGTCCGGGTCGCCACCTCGCGCACCAGCTGGGCGCCCATGTTCTCGAACTTGTCCGAAAGCTCGATCTCCTTGGCGACGGTGACGCCGTCCTTGGTGATGCGCGGCGCGCCGTACGACTTGTCGAGCACGACGTTGCGGCCCTTGGGGCCGAGCGTGACCTTCACCGAGTTGGCCAGGATATCGACGCCGCGGATCATGCGGGCGCGGGCGTCGCCGCCAAAACGTACTTCTTTCGCTGCCATGGTTCTTATTCCTTGTTCTTGAAGTGCTTGGACGATGCCGATCGGGTCTTACGCCGCCTTCTTCTTGGCGATGGCGATACTTGGGCCTTCGATGACGCCCATGACGTCCGACTCCTTCATGATGAGGAGATCCTCGCCGTCGAGCTTGATCTCCGAGCCGGACCATTTGCCGAACAGGATGCGGTCGCCTTTCTTGACGTCGAGTGGTACGAGCGTGCCCTTCTCATCGCGGGCGCCCGGGCCGACGGCGACGATCTCGCCTTCCATCGGCTTTTCCTTGGCGGTGTCCGGAATGATGATGCCGCCCTTGGTCTTGCCTTCTTCCTCGACACGCTTGACCACGACGCGGTCGTGAAGCGGACGGAACTTCATGGTTCTTCCTCCAATTTTTTCGGATTTTGGTGTGAACGCCTAACGCGCGCTGCAAGACCTGGTAAAGAGATGGTGCGCCTTGATCAACTAACAAGCGATATCTGATGGAAATGACCAGAGCTCTCGCTTTCTCGGTCGTGGCGTCACCAGCAACATGACTCAGACCACGCCGAACGTCTTTACGACGAACTTCAGCTTCGGCGGCACGACGCTGAACGTCGTTGCCGACACGTCAAAATCACCAAAGACGCTGGACGTCACTGATCCGAGGCTTGGCTGCCGCTGGAATGCCGTCACGCCGTAGCCGCAGTCCGGCTGAGAATCGTCACCCGCACACTTCAGCTCGTCCATGGGCGCGACGGGGCGCGGCTGAGACTGAAGCCGATCGTCGTGCCGCCACCTCCGTCGCCGCGGCGTTGGCGGCCCAAGATCACCATGTG
>CAVQRE010000007.1:0-152480 GCA_963715115.1 uncultured Thermoleophilia bacterium | reverse complement strand
TATCGCGGCGAGGCGCTGACGGCGGATCGTGAGCGCGCGAAGCGTCGGCGGATCCAGATGGTGTTCCAGGATCCGTACTCGTCGCTCAATCCGCGGATGACGGTGAAGCAGACGCTGTCGGAGCTGCTGCAGGCGCACAAGATGGTGCCGAAGAGCGGGATCGAAGCGCGCTGTGTCGAGCTGCTCGACCTGGTCGGGCTCCCCGAGCGTGCGCTCGATGCGCATCCGCGACAGTTCTCGGGCGGGCAGCGGCAGCGGGTGGCGATCGCGCGGGCGCTGGCGCTCGAGCCGGAGCTCTTGATCGCGGACGAGCCGGTGTCGGCGCTCGACGTGTCGGTGCAGGCGACGGTGCTGAACCTGCTCGAGGAGCTGCGCGAGAAGCTGGGGCTGACGGTGCTGCTGATCGCGCACAACATGGCGGTCGTGCGGCACGTGGCCGACCGGGTGGCGGTGATGTACCTGGGGCGGATCGTCGAGCAGGCGGCGACGGACGAGCTGTTCACGAATCCGCGGCATCCGTACACGCAGGGGCTGCTGACGGCGGTGCCGAGGCTGGTGCCGGGGCGGGAGTCGCAGAGCGTGGCGATGGCGGGCGATCCGCCGAGCCCGATCGACCTCCCGACAGGCTGCAGGTTCCATCCGCGCTGCCCGATCGCGCAGGAGCCGCGGTGCTCGACGGAGGATCCGGTGCTCACGGGCGAGGACCACGTCGCCGCGTGTCACTTCGCGTGGACGGAGCGGCCGGCAGTGCATGTTCCCGAGGTGCTGGAGGAGGCGACATGATCGAGCGGACGACCATCGTGTTCGAGCACGAGCTGCTGGAGGGTCTCGAGCATCCGGCGTTCATCGCGCAGGGCAAGGAGGACGGCCCGCGCGTGTCGCTGATCGGCGGCATCCACGGGTGCGAGTACTCGTCGATCGCGGCGGTGACGCGGTTCATGAACGAGCTCGACACGAGCGAGCTCAGGGGCACGATCGAGGCGGTGCCGGTGGTGAGCATGGAGTCGTTCCGGCAAAGATCGCCGTTCGTCGTGCCGGTGGACGGGAAGAACCTGAACCGCTGCTTTCCGGGCTCGTACGACGGCACGTACACGGAGGTGCTGGCGCGGTCGATCTTCGACCGGCTGATCGAGCCGGCCGACGTGCTGCTCGACCTGCACGGCGGCGACCAGGTCGAGGCGCTGGAGCCGTTCGCGATCTACGACGTGTCGACGGTCGAGAAGCGGGCGCACGAGATCGCAGTCGCGTTCAACCTGCCGTACGTCATCCGCGAGGAACCGGCAGGAGGGCGGCCTCGGCGGGATGACGACGAGCGCCGCCGCGCAGGTGGGGATCCCGGGCGTGATCGCAGAGGCGGGCGGCCGCGGGCTGCTCGAGGAGAGCGCGACGCAGATGCTCGTCGCAGGGCGTGCGCAACGTACTGCGGCAGCTGGGGATGCTGCCGGGCGATACCGAGCCGCCGCCAGCGGGTCAGCGTCAGGTCGGAAGCTTCATCTGGCTGCGCTCGCAGGAGGCGGGGTGGTGGGACTGGGCGGTCGAGGCGGGCGACGAGGTCGCCGAGGGGCAGGTACTCGGGCGGATTCGCAACCTGTGGGGTGACGTGCGCGAGGAGATCGTCGCGCCGCAGGACGGAGTGGTGCTGTTCATCACGTCAAGTCCGGCGGTCTCGTCAGACGGGCTGCTGCTCGGGCTTGGTGCCGATCTAACCGGCTCACCCGCTGTACCGGTAGTCAGTTCGCCGCCTGGAAACGCTCGAATCTGAACGCGAGCAACTTCCGGTCCGGCTGCCACTCGTGCCGCCGCGGCACGACGATGCATGCGCCGTGCGCCTCGTTTAGCACGGCGAGCATCGGCCCGTCCTCCTCGTCTCGAAGGCGCGGGTGCACCTGCACCACGTAGTCGGGTGAGACGCCGATCAGGTCTTCGTCGAGCGCGCGATGGTGAATCGAGCAAAGGCTCAGCCCGTTGGAGATCCTCGGCTCGCCACCAGGATCGGCGTCACGAATGATGTGCGCGGCGTCGAGCAGTCGCGTTTCCTTGAGACGACAGATCGTGCACCGATTGGCATACGCAGGGAGAACCCGAGCACGAAAGCGGGCCTGGTGCAGGCGGACGCGGGTCTCTCTCACTGCGTAACGCCGGTCGATCTCGTCGCCGGGAAGAATCGGTTCACGCTCGTCGTATGAGCCGGTCATTCGCCCGGGAGTCAGGGTCACTCGCCGCTGGGCTGGATCGTCCTCTGTGATGAACATCGGCCACTCCGGCCGGTACCACCCGGGCCGGGTTCCGACGAAGTAGACGAGTGGCACCTGGAGCGCGTGCGCGGCGCGCAGCGCACGATTGTCAGATTGATCGATCGAGCCGGCGCGATACGCGTAATGGAAGCCACTGGCCGTCTCTTCGTCGTCGTACGGGGATTGGTACGACGTGTTGACGCTGAGCGCAGCAGGGCCCTGCTGCGCCGCCGCACGATAGATGCCCTTCTGGTAATTGAGAAACGGTACGCGTTTCCCGCGGAACGCGAAGCCCTGGTCGAGGCCGCCGACATAGGGCACGTCAGGGCCGTGCTTCGCGCAAATGACGTCAAGTGCTGCGAAACACGAAGCGCGAACATCGTCGTCCTGCACGAGCCGATCATGACGCGTTGCCTCCGCGTGCGCTTCGTGGCGAGGTCGTGCGCTGCGCCATCGGTTCCAGACTTCCCGGGGAACGCGAACGTCCTCGGCCTGGCGCTGGACGTTCTTGCCGCCGCTCGAGTACCCGCCGAGCCCGAGTCTAGACTGACCCACCTCAATGGCCGCTGCCGCTTCGAGTCCTGCCGAGTTCGTCCACCTGCACGTCCACTCGGAGTACTCGATCCTCGACGGCGCGTGCCGCATCTCCGACCTCGTCGAGCGCGCAACCGAGCTGCAGATGCCGGCGGTCAGCCTCACCGACCACGGCTCGATGGCAGGCGCCGTGCAGCTCTGGAAGGCGACGCGCGGCACCGGGGTCAAGCCCGTCGTCGGCTGCGAGGTCTACGTCGCCGACGACCGCCGCGCACACGAGAAGGGCAACGCGCACCTCACGCTGCTCGCCGCCGACAACGCCGGCTACGCGAACCTGATCAAGCTCTCCTCGCTCGGCTACCTCGAGGGCTACTACTACAAGCCCCGCGTCGACTGGGAGCTGCTCGAGCAGCACAGCTCCGGCGTGCTCGCGCTCTCCGGCTGCCTCTGCGGCCGCGTCTGCAAGGCGCTCGAGGAGAACCGCCCCAACGACGCGCGCGCCGAGCTCGACCGGCTGCAGCAGGTCTTCGGCGCCGACAACGTCTACGCCGAGCTGCAGAACGCGCACCTGCCCGTGCAGGAGCGCATCCTGCCGCAGCTCGTCGCGCTCGCGACCGAGGCGAAGATGCCGACCGTCGCGACCGGCGACGTCCACTACCTCCGCCACTCCGACGCACGCGCACACGAGGCGCTCCTCTGCATCCAGTCCGGCGACTCGCTCAAGAACCCCGACCACTGGAAGTTCGAGACCGACCACTTCTACTTCAAGACGCCCGAGGAGATGGCGCTCGACTTCCCCGACCACGCCGACGCGATGCGCCGCACGCTCGAGGTCGCCGAACGCTGCAACGTCGAGCTCGAGCTGGGCCGGATCCTGCTGCCCGTCTACCCGACGCCCGAGGGCCGCGACGCCTTCGACTACCTCGTCGAGCTCTGCGAAAAAGGCCTGCAAAAGCGCTATGACAAGGCGACGCCGGAGCTGAACGAACGTCTGCAGTACGAGCTCAAGACGATCAAGGAGATGGGCTTCACCGACTACTTCCTGATCGTCTGGGACTTCATCCACTTCGCCCGCCAGAACCACATCAGCGTCGGCCCCGGCCGCGGCTCGGCCGCCGGCAGCCTCGTCGCCTACTGCCTCCAGATCACCGACATCGACCCGCTCCGCTACGGCCTGATGTTCGAGCGCTTCCTGAACCCCGGCCGCAAGTCGATGCCCGACATGGACATCGACTTCGCCGTCGCCGGACGCGAGCGCGTCATCAACTACGTCACCGAGAAGTACGGCCGCGACCGCGTCGCGCAGATCATCACCTTCTCGACGATGGCCGCGCGCGCCGCCGTGCGCGACGCCGGCCGCGTGCTCGAAGTGCCCTACGGCGTCGTCGACAAGATCGCCAAGCTGATCCCCGAAGGCCCCGGCCAGACGCTCGCCGAATGCCTGAAGCCGAACGGCGAGCTGCGCAAGGCCGTCGACGGCGACCCGGTCGCGAAGGAGATCCTCGAGCTCGCACAACCGCTCGAAGGGCTCACGCGCGCCGACTCGATCCACGCCGCCGGCGTCGTGATCGGCGCCGAGCCGCTCACCAACATCGTGCCGCTGCAGCAGAAGGGCGCCGACCAGGAAGTCGTCACGCAGTTCCCGATGAAGGACATCGAGGCGCTCGGGCTGCTGAAGATGGACTTCCTCGGGCTGCGCAACCTCGACGTGATCGACAAGGCCTGCGAGCTGCTCGGCGACCTCGACATCTCCGCGATCGCGATGGACGACAAGAAGACCTACGCGATGCTCGCCCGCGGCGAGGCGACCGGCGTCTTCCAGTTCGAGTCGTCGGGCATGCGCGAGGCGCTCCGCCAGGTCAAGCCGACCGAGTTCGAGGACCTGATCGCGCTCGTCGCGCTCTACCGGCCGGGCCCGATGCAGTACATCCCGACCTACGCCAACCGCAAGAACGGCAAGGAGGCGGTCAGCTACATCGACCCGCGCCTGAAGCAGATCACCGGCAACACCTTCGCGATCTCGATCTACCAGGAGCAGTCGCTGCAGATCGCCAGCGAGATCGCCGGCTTCACGCTCTTCGAGGCCGAAGACCTGCGCCGCGCGATCTCCAAGAAGGACCACAAGCTGATGGCCTCGCTCAAGACGAAGTTCATCGAGGGGTGCATCACCAACGGCGCGTCCGAGCAGGTCTCCAAGCAGCTGTGGGACGACATGGAGAAGTCGCAGGACTACTCGTTCAACAAGTCGCACGCCGCCTGCTACGCGCTGATCGCCTACCAGACCGCCTGGCTGCGCGCGAACCATCCCTGCGAGTACATGGCGGCGCTGATCTCGTCGGTGATGAGCACGAAGGACCGCGTGCCGTTCTACGTCAACGCCTGCCACGAGCTCGGCATCGAGGTGCTGCCGCCCGACGTCAACGAGTCGCAGACCGACTTCGCCGTCGTCGAGGGCAAGATCCGCTTCGGCCTCAACGCCGTCAAGGGCGTGGGGGAGAGCGCGTGCCGCGCGATCATCGCCGCGCGCGAGGAAGGACCGATCGAGTCGCTCTGGGACTTCACCGAGCGCGTCGACCCGGCCGTCGCGAACCGGCGCGTCGTCGAGGCGCTCGTCAAGTGCGGTGCGCTACCCGGCTCGCGCAAGGGCATGCTCGCCGTGCTCGACGATGCACTGCGGCTCGGGCAGAAGTTCCAGGCCGACCGCCTCGCCGGCCAGGGCTCGATCTTCGATCTCGACCAGACCGACGAGAAGCCGCGCAAGCATCCGCCGATCGCGACCGACGAGTTCGAGAAGAACGAGCTGCTCGCGATGGAGAAGGAGGTGCTCGGCCTCTACGTCACCGAGCATCCGCTGTCGGAGATCCGCGACCAGCTGCGGCGCAAGGCCGACACGACGATCGCCGAGCTCGACCGCCGCCGCGACGGCGAGGTCGTCACCGTCGGCGGCATCGTCACCGCGATGCGCCAGATGACGACGAAGCGCGGCGAGGCGATGGTGTTCCTGCGCGTCGAGGACGTCACCGGCGGCGTCGACACCGTCGTCTTCAACTCCACCTACGCCAACGCACGCGAGCTCTGCGTGACCGACCGCATCCTGATCGTCAAGGGCCGCGTCGACCGCAAGGAGGGCGAGACCAAGCTCGTCGCGATGGAGGTGGCCGCGTTCGAAGCCGTCCCCGAGAAGCGCGAGGTGCGGCTCAAGGTCGACGCCACCACGATCCGCGCCGGGATCATCCGCGAGCTCGCCCAGCTGATCCAGGACTTCCCCGGCGAGTCACCGGTCTACGTCGACTGCGTCACCTCGCAGGGCCGCAAGACGTACGCCTTCGGCCCGCAGCACAAGGTGCGGCCGGCCCCCGACTTCTACGCCGAGGTGAAAATGCTGCTCGGCGAGTCGGCGATCGCGTAAGCAAACCGGTTCCAGAAACCCGCTCGTTGCGTGTGAACGGGGCAAGAATTGCGTCGGAACCGTTAGCGGTTCGTAAAGCTTGCGAATCCCCCACCGTAGGGAGAACCCATATCGTCGTTTAACCGAAGAGAATGGACGAAGCAGCAAAACGATGACGATGCCGACCGCAGACCTCACCACTCCGTCCGAACAAGAGCTCGTCGAGCGCTGGCGCGCCGAGGAGCTCGAGCGGGCCGGCTACGGGCCGGCCGACGCAGCGGCGCTCGCGGCCCGGCACGACATCGACCTCCATTTTGCCGTCGAGCTGATCCTCAAGGGCTGCTCGCCCGAGCTCGCGAAGCACATCCTCCTCTAGGGAACCTCCACCAACCAGGCATGGCCGGGGTGCGTGCTCAGCATGCGCCTCGGCCGGCCACTCGCGCGCGGATACGATCGACGATCGCAACGACCCGCTGCACGGAGGTGACCAGATGAACGTCAGCTCGAAGTGGCAGGTCGCGCGGCTCGACGACATCGAGCGGCGCGGCAGAAGCATCCCCGTGCGCGAGCACCTCGGGATCCACGGATTCGGCGTCAACGCGTGGCGGCCCGACGAGAACGGGATGCTGATCAACGAGCACGACGAGGCCGGCGGTCAGGAGGAGCTGTACGTCGTGCTCGACGGGACAGCGACGTTCGAGATCGACGGCGAGACGGTCGAGGCGCCCGCGGGCACGCTCCTGTACGTCCGGCCGGAGTCGAGGCGGAAGGCGACCGGTGACGCAACCGTCCTCGTTGTCGGCGGGACACCCGGCGAGGCGTACCAGGGGCTCGACTGGGGTGAGGCGTGGCCGTTCCACAGCGCGTCGATGGCCGCCTACGGCGAGCAGCGCTATGCCGACGCCGTCGATGCGGTCCGCGGTGGCCTCGAGCGCATGCCCGACAACCCGGGGCTCCACTACAACTACGCGTGCTTCGCGACGCTCGCCGGGGAGACGGACGACGAAACGTTTGACCATCTCCAACGATCCGTCGAGCTGTTCCCGCCGTTCCGCCAGCAAGCCCGCACCGACAGCGACCTCGCCGCCGTTCGCGACGACCCGCGGTTCGAGGACGCTCTTCGCTGAGCGCGGCGCCAGGCGTCTACGCGGCGTGCGGCACGCGCCAGATCGCGCCGCCCCAGTCGGCGGTCGCGGCCAGGCGCGCCGCGAAGGCCGGCGGATCGCCGAGGTGCGGGAAATGGCCGCCGCCCGGCATCTCCGTCACGGCCGCCTGCGGCAGCTCGCGCCCGAACCACGCGCGCTCCGCACCCGTGGGCCGGCCGACGACGATCTCGTACGGCACGCGTCGCGCCCGCAGTGTCGCGCGGCCCGATCGCGCCCACGCCACGACTCTTGCCGGCTGCTCGAGCAGGTCGCTCCAGTAGCCGAGCACGAGCTCCTGGCGCGGCGTGCTCGTCCGGCGCAGCAGCTCCTGCGCTGACTGCGGAAGTCGTTCGGCCTCCATGCTCGCGGCGAACCGTTCCCACACCGCGGGGAAGCCCGGCCCGGCCAGTGCCCCTTTCAGCGAGCCGACGGTCTGGGCGAACGGCTCCGCCTCGAGCGACTGGTCGACGTTGACGACGCCGCTCACCGGATGTTCGGTCGCATAGATGGTCGCGATCACGGCGCCGAGCGAGTGCCCGACCATGACGGGCGCGACGAGCTTTGCCTCCTCGACCGCCCGGTGAACACGCTCCACGCTCTTCGCTACCGAGTACGTAGGGCGCCGCGGGGAGGCGCCGTGCCCCGGCAGGTCGAGCGTGAGCGTCCGGCGGCCGGGGTCGACCGCCTCGAGGGCGGCGAGTGCCGGCCGCCACATCTCGCGATCGAAGGTCAGCCCGTGCAGCAGGACGAGCGGCGGCCGCGCATCGTCGACACCCTCGAGCTCGCCCGCCATTTCTCCGAACACCGTCATCTCCGTCCCCTCTCGGTCGTTTCGCAACACTGTAACGTAACGGTGATACGCTATGCGGCATGGGACGCCCGCGCACGCATCTGGAGCGCACGGCCGGCGAGCTGCTCGACGCCGCCGAGCGGCTGATCGAGGCGGAGGGGGTCGGTGCGCTGTCCGTCCGTCGCGTCGCCGAGGCGGCCGGCACCACCACACGTGCCGTCTACAGCCTCTACGGCTCGCGGGAAGGGCTCGTGGCCGCCCTCGGGCAGCGGGCGTTCGAACTGCTCGGCGAGGGAATCGGCGAGCTCGCCGACACGAGTGATCCGGCTGCCGATCTCGTCGACGCCGGCGTCGCCGTCTTCCGCCGCTTCTCGGTCGAGCATCCGTCACTCTTCCGTGTGGCCGTGCAGCGCACCTTGCCCGGCCCGGGATATGCGACCGGCTTTGGTACCGAGGCGGGCCGGGCGCTGGCGCGGCTCGAGGCGAAGGTCGGCCGACTCGAGGAAGTGGGCCTGCTCGGAGGCCGCACGGTGCGCCAGGCGACGAGCGCCTTCCACGCCCTCTGCGAGGGGCTCGCGGCGCTCGAGCTGCGCGGACTGCTTCCAGCTGGGCACGAGGAGGCGGCCTGGCGAGATGCGCTCGGCGCGCTGGTCGCGGGCTTCGCGGTCAGCCCGCCTGAGTAACCTGTCACTCGCTCGCCGTGGGCCTCACTCTCGCCTTCATCCCCTCGCCGCACACGGGCGTCGTCCACATCGGGCCGCTGACGCTGCACATGTACGGGCTGACGCTGCTCGTCGCGATCCTCGCGTGCATCTGGCTGACCGGGAAGCGCTGGGTGGCGATGGGCGGCGACTGGGATCTCGTCACGCGCGTCGCCGTGTGGGGCGTCGGCTTCGGCGTCGTCGGTGCGCGCCTCTACCACGACCTCACGTCGTGGAGCGAGGTGCCGTCGCCGAAGTGGAAGGGAATCTTCGAGGTCTGGCAGGGCGGGCTCGGGGTGTGGGGCGGCATCCTCTTCGGCACGATCGCGGGCGCGATCGTCGTCCACCGCGCCGGCTACAGCGTCACCAAGTTCATGGACGCGGTCGCGCCCGGGCTGCTGCTCGCGCAGGGGATCGGGCGGATCGGCAACTGGTGGAACCAGGAGCTGTTCGGCAAGCCGACCACGCTGCCCTGGGGGCTTGAAGATCGACCCAGTGAACCGGCCGATCCAGTACTTCAACCAGGCGACCTTCCACCCGACGTTCCTCTACGAGCTGATCTGGGACTTCGCGGGCGTCGCCCTGCTGATCTGGGTCGGGAAGCGGTGGCGGATCCGGCCGCCCGGCCTGTTCGCGCTCTACGTCGCCTACTACACGCTTCGGACGCTTCTTCGAGGAACTCCTGCGTGTCGATCCGTCGCACCACATCGCCGGGCTGCGCCTGAACGCCTGGGTGTCGATCGATCTGCTTCGTCGGCGCGACGGGCTTCTTCATCTGGTGGCAGCGGCGCGACCCGGAGCGGCCCGCCGGCGAGCCGAAACGCCGGCCCGAGCCGCGGGAGGGGCCGGCGATGGCGATCCCGAAGGGGCGCGTCCGCTAGCGGCGTTACGGTTCGCGCATGGCGGTTTCCGTCCACGAGCTCGAGCTGGACCTGGACGCTTTCCAGGGGCCGTTCGACCTGCTGCTGTCGCTCGTGCTGCGCGAGGAGCTGCCGCTCCGCGAGATCGACCTCGCCGACGTGGTGATCGCGTTCGTCGAGCACCTCGACCGGCGCGGGGAGCTCGACCTCGACGCCTGCGGGGAGTTCCTCGTCCTGATCTCGGCGCTGCTCGAGCTGAAGGCGCGGGCGATGTTCCCCGAGGAGGACGCCGAGCTGTCCGAGCTCGAGCCCGAGGAGGCGGCCGAGGAGCTCGCGCGGCGGCTCGCCGAGTACCGGCGCGCCAAGGAGGCGGCGCAGTTCCTGCGCGAGCGGATCGAGGAGCGTCGCGACCTCTACTTCAGGCTCGGTCCGGCGCCGCTCGCGCCGAAGATCGAGCGCAAGCTGGCGCCGCAGGACCCGGAGGTGCTCGTCGCGGCGCTGCGCGCGCTCGCGGTCGAGCCGCCGGCGCCCTCGCTCGCCCACATGGCGCTCCGCTTCCCGCCGGTGGCCCAGTTCCTCGAGCGCTGGCGTGCGCTGCTTCGCCGCCGCAGCCGCTTCGACTTCGACCAGGAAGTCGCGGGTCTGTCGCGCGTCGAGGTGGCGGTTGCGTTCCTCGCGCTGCTCGAGCTGCGCAAGCAGGACGAGATCGCGATCGCGCAGGCCTCGCCGTTCGCGCCGATAAGGATTTCCCGCGCCGATGCAGAAAGGAGTCTCTCTTGGACCGTCCGCTCCGCCTGATCCCGACCGAGACCACCGCCACCGCCGAGCTGGCGCGGACGATCGAGGCTTTGCTCGTGGTCGCGTCGCAGCCGTTGACGGTCGAGGAGCTACAGGCGGCGTGCGAGGCGGATGCCGAGGAGATCGGCGACGCCCTCGAGCTCTTGTGGAAGCGGTTCGCGGAGGGGTCGAGCGGGATCGTGCTCGAGCACGTGGCCGGTGGGTTCGCGTTCCGGGCTTCGGCCGCTGCTGCCGAGGCGTGCGCGCGGCTGTTCGACCGGCCGGCCGAGAAGGGGCTCTCCCAGGCCGCGCTCGAGACGCTGGCGATCGTCGCGTACCTCGGGCCGGTGTCGCGGCCGGAGATCGCGCGCATCCGCGGCGTGAACGTCGACGGTGTCGTCTCGGGGCTCGCCGAGCGCGGGCTGATCTCGGAGGGCGGGCGCGACGCCGAGTTCGGCGCGATCCGCTACCGCACGACGCCGCTCTTCGAGCGGGTCTTCGGGCTCGAGTCGCTGGCCGCGCTGCCGCGCGTCGACGACCTCGGCGCCGACGTCAGCGAGCTGCGCGAGCGGCTCGAGGCCGTCGCCGAGAAGCGCCCGGCATAGCGCGCCACGTCGCTACGTTGAACCGTGGCGATGGACGTCACCGACGACACGTTCGAGGCCGAGGTGGTCGCGCGGTCGGCCGACGAGCCGGTCGTCGTCGACTTCTGGGCCGAGTGGTGCGGGCCGTGCAAGCAGCTCGGGCCGGTGCTCGAGGAGACGACGGCCGAGCGAGGCGTGCGCCTCGTCAAGGTGGACGTCGATACGAACCAGCAGCTGGCGCAGGAGTTCGAGATCCGCGGCATCCCGGCGGTGAAGGCGTTCCGGAACGGTCACGTCGTCGCCGAGTTCGTGGGCGCGCGAGCCCGGGCCGGGGTGGAGGCGTTCCTCGACGAGCTGACGAAGCCGCCGGTCGCCGATTCGGTCGACGACGAGAAGCTGGCGGAGCTGCTCGCGCGCCGGCGACTACGAGGGCGCGTTCCAGACGCTGCTCGGCGAGATCGAGAGCCGTCCCGAGTCGAAGGACGAGACGCGGACGCTGATGGTGCAGCTCTTCGGCGAGCTCGGCCACGAGCATCCGCTCACGGTCGAATACCGGCGCAAGCTCGCGACCGCGCTCTACTGACGAAACCCGGTGCCTGGCACCATGGGTTGGCCGTTTCGCGGCCATCCGCGAGCCGGCCGACGCGCAACAGCCCCGTTACCGACCATCCCGGCCGGCCTGCAGGGAAATCGTCGCCTGGCGGTGACCCGGCGGCAAGCCCCTGTGGACAGAAAGTCACACTCTTGGCGCACATTTGTTGCGCTCGCGTAACGGTGCCTGGCACCGAAGTTCACCCGTGCGCACGACGCCGCCAGGACCGACCAGACTTCGACCATGCGGCTGAATGCCTGGATCGCCCGCGCGGGGGTGGCTTCGCGCCGCCGCGCCGACGGGCTGATCAAGGCCGGGCGGGTCACGGTCAACGGCGAGCCCGGGCAGCTCAACACCTTCGTCAGCGAGGGCGACGACGTGCGCCTCGACGGCAAGTCGCTCGCCAAGCAGAAGCTCGCCTACGTCCTCCTGCACAAGCCGACCGGCGTCGTCACCACGGCGAGCGACCCCGAGGGCCGGCCCACCGTCGTCGACCTCGTCCAGCATCCCGCGCGGGTCGTCCCGGTCGGCAGGCTCGACGCCGACACGACCGGCGCGCTGCTCCTGACGAACGACGGCGCCCTCGCGCACCGGCTTGCTCACCCGCGCTACGAGGTCGAGAAGGTCTACGTCGCGCAGGTCACCGGCGACCCGAGCAACGTGACGATCGCGCGGCTCGCCGCCGGGATCGAGCTCGACGACGGCCCGACCGCACCCGCGCGCGTCGTCCGCCTCGGCCCCGGCATCGTCGAGCTCTCGATCCACGAAGGACGAAACCGGCAGGTGCGGCGCATGCTCGAGACCGTCGGCCATCCCGTGCTGAAGCTGCACCGAAGCCACTACGGCCCGCTGACCGTCGACGGCCTCGCTCCCGGCGACTGGCGGGAGCTCACGGCCGCCGAGGTCGAGGCGCTGCGGAGGGCCGCGCCTGCGCGGCCCTCCGCCTCACGCCGTCGCTAGTGGCCGATCCCGCTCGCGATCGCGAGCTGGTGTGCGAGCGCGAGCAGCGCCGTCCCCTGCACCTGCCAGACGGTTGCCGCTCCCGGGTTGATCGGCTGCCCGCCGAACTCAGCCCCCTGGAGCGCGTCGTGGATCTTGCCGGCAAGCGCGTTTCGCTGTCCGGTCAGGAGCTGAATGACTCCCTCGACGTTGTGGTAGGCGGAATCGAACCTGATGTTGCTCTCGATTCCGTTCGTCGAGGCCGTCAGCGTGTCGCTCCCGAACTGCCCGAACGGCGCGTTGAGCTGCTCGTACAGCTGTCCCAGCTGCTGTGCGAGCGTCTTCTGTGCATTCAGCGCCGGCGGGATCGCACCCGTCGTGAGCGCCTGGGTGAGGACGACTCCGTCCTCCGTGTAGTCGTCCTTCAGCCCGGTCAGGTTCATGATCGTCGGCCGGAGGTTGGTGTGGTCGGTCCAGGTCGTCGAGTTGACGCCGTTCGGCGCCACACCCGGCCCGACCATTCCGACCCACGTGTTGCCGATCTCCTGCTGGACGTCACCGTGGTTCCAGGCGAACGTCGGACTGACGCACGGGTTGCTCCCGCACGACGGTCCAGACGCCCCCGCCGTGAAGAAGATGTCGTCGTTCCCGAACATCGTGAACGACGGCGTTCGTGCCGGATCGTTGTTGACCATGTGCAGCGTCGCCTCTTCGACCGGGTCGGCGAAGTTGACGGCGACCGGCACCTGCTGGCCATTGTTCACGTACGGATCGCTGAGCTTCATCCCCGCGAGCTGGTGCTCGAGGCTCCGCACCGGGTCGCTGCTCGGTGCCGGGTTCCCGTTGAGGTAGAAGGTCGGCGCGTCGTCGGAGTGCACCGAGAAGTCGGTCCGTCCGGTCAGTGGCTGCAGGTTCGCGTTGACCTCGCCGATCTGGTTCGACGGGCAGGCGAGCACGCCCTGGGCGTTCGCTGCGCAGTTCGCATGCGTGTACGCGAGTGAGCCGGCATGCGCGGGATCGGGCGTGCCGATACCGCCGGCGAAGTGATCGCCCTCGTCGACGGTGATCACGAACAGTGAGTTCGACCTGTCGATCCCATGCGCCGCGAGGTTCGTGAAGAAAGCGGCGAACGCATCGTCGTACGCCTTCAGCTGCTGCTCGTACTCGAACTGACCAGGCCCTGCGGCGGTCGAGACGAACGAGTCCGAGCCCGTGTTCGGCACGTGGACGTCGTGCGCGTCCGAGATGTAGCCATAGGTGACAGGCACGCCGTTCTCCTGCATCTGCGCGACGTAGCCGAGCGTGTTCGTCGCGAGCATGCCGTCGAAGCCGGGGAACCCGCAGTTGCCTTTCGGGTCCTGGATCGGCATGCCGGCGGTGTTGTTCACGCACGGGTGCCCACCCGTGATCGCCGGATCGACGTACTTGGCACCGTAGAGCGCGTTGAAGCCGGCGTAGCCACCGGGCTCGTCCGGGCAGCGGATCCGGCTTCGCGTTGGCGTTCGACGCGCAGACGCTGGTCGATGACTGCGAACAGTGCACCGCGATCCCGACGAAGTCGGTCTGCGCCAGCTGCGGGTTGCTCTGCGCCTCGAGCCACTCCGGCGAGTTCACGCCGAAGACGCGCGTCATGTCGCCCGTCGGGCCCGTGTTGGTGTTCTCGAGCTCGATGTTCGCGGTGCCGACGCCGCCGACGTCACAGCCGTCGCGCGTGAACGGCACCCACGGTGCCGGTGTCGTCTTCTGGCCGTCCGTGATCATGTTCGGCAGCGGATCGAGCACCGCGTCGACCTGATCGGTCCAGTACTTGAACGAGCTCGAGAAGCCGACCGTCCCGTCGGGCTTGAAGAAGCCGTACGAGTTCGAGACGGTCTGGCCGCCCCGGTCGGGATAGAGCCCGGTGAGGCTCGAGAGGATCCCGCCGGCAGTGTGCGAGATCAGAATCGTGTGGTCGTTCGTGAAGAGCGTGCCGTTCGACTGCAGGAAGCTCAGCAGGTGTGGCATCTGCTCGAGGTCCGACGCGACGTTCGGGTTGTCGCGGCGGTAGTGCGTGTTGTCGAACTGCAGGTAGATCACATGCTTGACCTGCCCTGCGCCGTTCCCGAGCTGGCACGAGGGCACGACCAGCGGTGCGCCGTGCGCGCTCTGTCGCGCCGTGGCGGCGACGAGCCCGAAGATCGCGCAGACGGAGACGAGGACCGCTGCGAGCGTCCTCGACGGGTGCTTGTGCATCTGTTCCCCCTTACTTGTCGATCTGAATCAGGCTGGCGGCGCGAGCCTATGACTCGTGCATGCGGCGGGTGTCTCCGGATCCTGGCGATCCGGTGACGACCTGGTGATTTCACCGCGAGAGGCGAACGAAACCCATGCGCTCGTAGATCTGCTCGAGCAGCGGGGCCGCAGTCACACGCGCCTTCTCCGCGCCGTGCGCGAGCAGCCGTCGCAGCTCGGTCTCGTCGGCGCGGAGTGCGCGGTAGCGCTCCTGGATCGGTTCGAGCACCGTGATCACCGCCTCGGCGACGTCCGACTTCAGCTGCCCGTAACCGGCGCCGTCGTAGCGGCTCTCGATCTGCTCCGGCGTCTCGCCGGTCGCGACCGAGAGGATGTCGATCAGGTTCGAGACGCCCGGCTTGTCCTCCGCCCGCCGCACCTCCGACCCCGAGTCGGTGACGGCCGTCTTCAGCTTGCGCCGGATCACGTCCGGGTCGTCCATCATCCGGATCGTCCCGTGCTCGCTCGAGCCGGTCTTGCCCATCTTCCCGAGCGGGTCCTGCAGGTCCATGATCCGCGCGCCGATCGTCGGATAGATCCCCTCGGGCACGACGAACGTCTCCCCGTAGCGCGCGTTGAAACGCTCCGCGATGTCGCGCGCGAGCTCGAGGTGCTGCCGCTGGTCGTCGCCGATCGGCACGCCGTCGGCGCTGTAGAGGAGGATGTCGCCGGCCATCAGCACCGGGTAGTTGAAGAGCGCCGCCGAGACGAAGCCCTGCTGGCCGCCCTTCTCCTTGAACTGGGTCATGCGACCGAGCTGCCCGTAGCTCGTCGCGGCCGACAGCAGCCAGGCCGCCTCGGCGTGGGCCGTGACGTGGCTCTGGGCGAAGACCGTCGAGCGGTCGGGGTCGAGACCGGTCGCGATCAGCATCGCGAACAGGTCGAACGTGCGCGTGTGGAGATCGGCCGGGTCGTACTCGACGGTGATCGCGTGCAGGTCGACGATGCAGAAGAACGAGTCGCCCTGTTCCTGGGTCGCGACGTACTGCCGGAACCCCCCGCTGTAGTTCCCGAAGGTGGTGTCGCCGGTCGGTTTTATCCCGGAGAAGACGCGCATAGGCATCATTGTGCCCATGGCCGTCACCGGATCTCCCGAACTGCTGATCGTGATGGGCGCCGCTGCGACCACCGATCAGACCGAGCACGTGCTCTCGCGCCTCGCCGAGCACGGGGTCGAAGCTCGCGTCCAGCGCGGCCGCGAGGCGACCGTGATCGGGGCGATCGGCGACCGTGAGCAGCTCGCGTTGCTGCCGCTCGAGGGCTATCCCGGAGTCGAGCAGGTGCTGCCGATCCTCAAGCCGTACAAGCTCGTCGGCCGCGAGATCTCCCCGGATCCGACCGTGATCGACGTCGAGGGCCGCAAGATCGGCGACGGCTGGTTCGGCCTGATCGCCGGCCCTTGCACCGTCGAGTACCGCGAGCAGACACTCGAGACGGCGCGCGCGGTCGCCGCCGCAGGCGCGACCTGGCTCCGCGGCGGCGCCTTCAAGCCGCGCACCTCCCCGTACGCCTTCCAGGGCATCGGCTTCGACGCCCTCGAGATCCTGCGCGAGGCCAAGGAGGAGACCGGCCTGCCGATCGTGACCGAGCTGATGGACCCTCGCCACGTCGAAGCGGTGCTCGAGACCGCCGACGTGATCCAGATCGGCGCGCGCAACATGCAGAACTTCGTGCTGCTCGCCGAGGTCGGCCGCGCCGAGAAGCCGGTGCTGATCAAGCGCGGGCCGTCGGCGTCGGTCGAGGAGCTGCTGATGGCGGCCGAGTACATCGCGAAGGAGGGCAACCACCAGATCGTCCTCTGCGAGCGCGGGATCACCACCTTCGAGCGCTCGACGCGCTACACGCTCGACCTCGGCTCGGTCGCCGTGCTGAAGAAGGAGACGCACCTGCCGGTGATCGTCGACCCGTCGCACGCGGCCGGCCGGCGCGACCTCGTGCTGCCGCTCGCGCGCGCCGCCGTCGCGGTCGGCGCGGACGGGATCATCGTCGAATCGCACCCGCGCCCCGAGGAGGCGCTCTGCGACGGGCCGCAGCAGATTCCCGCCGCCGAGTTCGGCGCCTTCGCCGAGGAAGTGCACTCGTTCGTCGCCCTGATGGGCAAACAGGTCGGTTAGAACACTGAGATGAAGATCGAGCCGGCTTCGGCGCTCGTGGGTGCCGTGGCCGTCCCGGGCGTCAAGGGCATCTCACAGCGGGCGGTACTGCTCGCCGCGATCGCAGACGGGGAGAGCCGCATTCGCGGCTTCGGGCGAGCCGCCGACACGCTCTCGGCGATCGACGTCGTGCGCGCCTGCGGCGTCGAGGTGACCGACAACGGCGACGACGACATTCGCGTGCAGGGCGTCGGCCTGCGCGGCCTGCGTGCGCCGGGGGCGCCGATCGACTGCGGCAACGCAGGCACCGTCCTGCGGCTCACCTGCGGCCTGCTCGCCGGTCAGCACGGCAGCTTCGAGCTCGTCGGCGACGAGTCGCTGACGATGCGGCCCCACGAGCGCGTCGCCGAGCCGCTGCGCCGGATGGGAGTGCAGGTCGAGACGACCGACGGCCACGCGCCGGTCCGCATCTCCGGCGGCCAGGTGCAGCCGATCACGTACGAGTTGCCGGTCGCGAGCGCGCAGGTGAAGTCGGCGATCCTGATCGCCGGGCTCTACGCGTCGAGCGGGCCGACGACCGTGATCGAGCCGCACCCGACGCGCGACCACACCGAGCGAATGTTCTCCGAGCTGGGCGTCACGGTTCGCCGCACCGCGAAGTCTGTCTCGGTCTGGCCCGTGGAGCGGTCTGCCCGCGCTCGACCTCGAGATCGCAGGCGAGCTCTCGTCGGCGGCGCCGTTGATCACGGCGGCGGTCCTGCTCAACGGCTCGGAGCTGATCCTGCGCAGCGTCAACGTCAATCCGCTGCGCACCGGCCTGCTCGACGTCCTCGATCGGATGGGCGCACGCGTCACCACCTTCAACCGGCGTACCGTCGCCGGCGAGCCGGTCGCCGACCTCGAGATTCGGTCGACGCCGCTCGTCGCGACGACCGTGGAGGCGGACGAGGTGCCGCGTCTCGTCGACGAGCTCCCGCTCGTCGCCCTGCTCGGCGCGCTGGCACACGGGCGGACGGTCGTGCGCGGCGCCCAGGAGCTCCGGGCCAAGGAGAGCGACCGGATCGAGACGGTGACCGAAGGGCTGAAGGCGGCAGGCGTGCGGATCGAGCCGCGGCCCGACGGTTTCGAGGTCCGCGGCACGCCGGCACGGCCGAAGGGCGGCCGGATCGACGCCCGGGGCGATCATCGGATCGCCATGCTCGGCGCGATCACCGGGCTCGTCTCGCGCCAAGGCGTCGATCTCGTGGACCCCGACTGCGTGGCTATAAGCTTCCCCGGTTTCTTCGAGCTAGTCGACCAACTCGTGCAGCGATGATCGTGGCCATCGATGGACCGGCGGGGGCCGGCAAGAGCACAGTCGCCCGCCGTCTCGCGGAGCGGCTCGGTTTCGGGTACCTCGACACGGGAGCGATGTACCGCGCACTGACGTGGCTCGCCCTCCGCGAAGGACTGCCGCTGGGCGACGCCGAGCCGATCGGCGAGCTGGCGCGCCGAAGCCCCGTCACGTTCGATGCGGACGGGCGCGTGTTCATCGCCGGCGTCGACGTCACCTCCGGCATCCGGCAGTCGCGCATCGACCGGATGGTGTCCGTCGTCGCCCGTCATGCAGCGGTGCGCGAGGTGATGCGCGAGCGGCAGCGGACTCTCGCCGCCCACGGGAACATCGTGATCGAAGGCCGCGACATCGGCACGGTCGTCGCGCCCGCGGCCGAGGTGAAGATCTACCTCAAGGCCGACCCCGAGATCCGTACGCGCCGGCGGCAGGCGGAGCGCCCCGACATCGGCACCGACGCGCTCGCCACCGATCTCCGCAGCCGCGACGAGTCGGACAAAGGGCGGATGCAGCCGGCGCCGGACGCGGAGCTGATCGACACGACCGACCTCCAGGTCGAGGACGTCGTCGAGCAGATCGAGCAGCTCGTCAGGTCGCGGCTCGTTTCCACGCCGTGAAGTCCGAGACCGCCTGGCGGTACGGCCGGCCCACGCTCGGCCGAGCGACCCGCCTGGTGGCGCGTCCGATGGCGTTCGGGGCCGACCGCGTGCCGGCGACCGGTGGGCTCGTGTATGCGGTGAACCATCTTTCTTGGATCGACATCCCGGTTCTCGGGGTGGTGTCGCCGCGCAACGTCGACTTCGTCGCCAAGATCGAGGCGATGAAGTATCCGGGGCTCGGCGACTTCGTCCGCATCTTCGGAACGATCGCGGTGCGCCGCGGCGAGTCCGATCGGGACGCGGTGCGGTTGATGCGCGAGGCAGCCCGCGACGGCCACGTGATCGGCCTCTTCGTCGAGGGAACGCGGCAGAAGAGTGGGCGTCCGGGTCGGGCGCAACCGGGGGCGGCGATGGTCGCGCTGCAGGAGGACGTGCCGGTCGTGCCGATCGGCATCTACGGCACGCAGTTCTGGAAGCCCGGCAACTTCGCGCCCTGCTCGGTCGCGTTCGGCGAGCCGCTCACGTTCCCCGACCTGCCGCGTAACGGCCGCGGCTACAAGGAGGCGACCGTCGAGATCGAGCGGCGGATCAACGTGCTCTACGACTGGCTCGCCGACGAGCACGTGCGGGGGCGAACACCCGGCCGCGTTCCTCCGCTGTGAAAGGGACCGTCGCGATCGTCGGCTTCCCGAACGTCGGCAAGTCGACGCTGATCAACCGGCTCACCAGTTCGCGTGCCGCCGTCGTGCACGCGACGCAGGGAACGACGCGCGACCGCAAGGAGCTCGTCTGCGAATGGAACGGCGAGGAGTTCATGCTGATCGACACCGGCGGCGTCGATCTCGCCGACAAGGGCCACATCACGACGCAGATCGCGGTGCAGGCGCGTTTGGCGATCGAGGAGGCCGACCTCGTGCTGTTCGTCGTCGACGCGCGCGTCGGCGTCACGCCCGGTGACGAGGAGCTCGCCGAGCTGCTTCGCCGCTCGAAGAAGCCCGTCATGCTGCTCGCGAACAAGATCGACGATCCGTCGCAGGAGAGCCTGGCGCTCGACCTGCACCGGCTCGGTTTCGGCGAGCCGATTCCGATCTCGGGGCTGCACGGGACGAATGTCGGCGATCTGCTCGACGACATCCTCGAACGGTTGCCCGGCACCGAGCGGCAGAAGGTCGGCGACGAGGCGATCCGGGTTGCGATCCTCGGGCGCCCGAACGTCGGCAAGTCCTCGCTCTTCAACAAGCTGGTAGGCGAGGAGAGGACGATCGTCAGCGACGTTCCCGGCACGACGCGCGACTCGATCGACACCGTGATCGAGCGCGACGGGCGCACCTTCGTGCTCGTCGACACCGCCGGACTGCGCCGCAAGCGCCGGCAGCGGCAGGGGATCGACTACTACTCGGAGCTGCGCGCGCTCGAAGCGGCAGAGCGCGCCGACGTCGCCCTCGTCCTGATCGACGCGAGCGAAGGGATCGTCGAAGGCGACATCACCGCGGTCGAGGTTGCGCGCAAGGCGCACTGCTCGACCCTCGTCGTCCTCTCGAAGTGGGACGTCGGGGAGGTGTCGATCGAAGAGATCCGCCCCGAGCTTCAGCGGCGACTGCGGCAGCGCCCGCCGTTCATCACCGTCTCTTCGCACACCGGCCGTGGTGTCTCACGACTGCTCGACCGGGTCGCGGAGCTCTTCGACAAGTACGCCGGCCGGATCCCGACCCCCGAGTTGAACCGCTTCCTCGGCGAGCTTCGGGAGGCGAGACAGCCGCCGTCGAAGGGCAACCGTCGCCTGAATCTCCTCTACGGCGCACAGGTCGAGACGCGGCCGCCGCGCTTCCGCTTCACCGTCAACGACCCCGGCCTCGTGACACGAGACTACGGCTACTGGGTGGAGAATCAGCTTCGCGAGCGGTACGAACTCGAGGGGGTGCCGGTGGCAATCGACTTTCGCAAGCGCACGTGAACGTCGTCGTCGTCGGCGGCGGGGCCTGGGGCACGGTATTCAGCGCGCTCCTCGCGCGGCGCGGCCATGTCGCCACGCTCGCGACCCGCGCGACGATCGACGACGCGCCCTACGACGAGGCGGAGCTGGTCGTGCTCGCCGTGCCCAGCAGCGCGTTCCGAGAGGCACTCGGGCATGTCCGCGGCGACGCGCCGATCCTGAGCCTCGTCAAGGGACTCGATCCGCAGACAGGCGCGCGCCTCTCGACGCTCGTCGAGGGCCGTCCGGTGGCGGTGCTCTCGGGGCCGAACATGGCCGAGGAGGTGGCCGCGGGCCTGCCGGGCGCGACGGTGATCGCGTCGCGAGGACGAGGAGCTCGCCCGCAGGCTGCAGGAGGCGATCAACTCGCTGGCGTTCCGCATCTACGTGAACACCGATCTGGTCGGCGTCGAGCTCTGCGCCGCGGCGAAGAACGTGATCGCGCTCGCGGCGGGCGGCGTCGACGGGCTCGGGCTCGGCGACAACGCGAAGGCGGCGCTGGTCACGCGCGGTCTCGTCGAGATGGCCCGGCTCGGCGAGGCGTGCGGGGCCGAGCCCGAGACGTTCTCCGGCCTCGCGGGCATGGGCGACCTGGTCGTCACCTGCTGGCACCCCTCGGGGCGCAACCGGCGCGCCGGGGAGCTGATCGCGCGCGGCGCGTCGGCCGACATCGCCCGCGCCGAGATCGGGCAGGTGGTCGAGGGGCTGACGACGGCGCCCGTCCTGCGCGACCTGTCGCACCGGCTCGGGATCGAGCTGCCGATCACCGAAGGCGTCTGCGCCGTGCTCGAAGGGCTGCCGCTCGACGAGCTGCTCGCCTCGCTGATGGGCCGTCGCCCGACGGACGAGTAGAGGTCCTACGCGGCGCAATAGAGCCGGTTGGCGGCTGCCACGACCGCATTGCCGCCGCGCGAGTCAAGCGTGCTTCCGACGACGAGGGTGTTGCCGTTGACCAGGACGACGGCCACCGTCTTGCCGTCGCCGGAGACGAAGATGCTGCTCGTGGTCGCGTAGCTCGCGCCACCGTG
The DNA here is from genome assembly GCA_963715115.1 of uncultured Thermoleophilia bacterium. Taxonomy (GTDB): domain Bacteria; phylum Actinomycetota; class Thermoleophilia; order Gaiellales; family Gaiellaceae; genus PALSA-600. Next base: position 130,640 of record CAVQRE010000007.1, on the reverse strand, counting down.
CTGGTAGACGACGCCGCCGCAGCCACTCGACCTGCGCGCGAGGCCGAGGCCGTAGTTGCCGCTGGCTGCTGTCGGCGTCTTCATCGCCGTCAGCTCGGTCGGCTGCAGGAGCTTGCCCTGCATGAGCGCGGTGAGGAAGTGGCCCTCGTCGGCTGCAGCGGAGACGATCCCGGCAGCTGCAGCGTGAGTCACCCGATACCAACCGGTGGCGTCGACCAACGTCCCGTCCAGGCGAACGCTGTAGTCGCGTGGGTGTGGTCCCGCGACCTCGCCCTTGGGGCTTGTATTCGGCGCTCGCGAGCCCGAGCGGCTCGATGATGCGTCGGCGGAAGAGCGTCGCGAGCGGTGCGCCGCCGACTCTGGCGGCGATCAGCCCGGCGACGTCGTAGCCGATGTTCGAGTAGTGGTAGGTGGTGCCTGGCACCGATCGAAGCGGCAGAGCAGCGGCGAACCGAACCACGAGCAGTGTCGGAGCCTGGGCAGTGGGGTCGACCTTCTCCCTGTCCCACACGCGCAGGATTTCAGCTCGGAGGATCGGGTCGTTCACGTTGCGGATGTAGCGCGTCGGATCGGAGCTGATGTCGTTGTCGTCGATCAATCCGCTCGTGTGGTTGAGCAACTCCCGGACGGTGATGCGGTCGCCGTACGGCAACAAGCCGGGAAGCCAGCGTTCGACGGTGTCGTCGAGTCGCATCCTTCCTTCGCCGACGAGCTGAAGGATCAACGCCGCCGTCCAGGCCTTGCTGTTGCTGTCCAGATGCATCCTGGCGTTCGGCTGCATCGGTTCGCCGGTCTTCACGTTCGCAAGTCCGGCCGACCCGAGCCACGTGCCGTGAGGGCCGGACACGTAGGCCGTCACACCCGGTGCGACACGGCCGCGGCCCGTGACCAGCCCGTCGAGGATCCGCTGCAGGTCCGGGCGGTCTGCCTGCGTCCGTTTCGAGAAGGCGGTTCGATCGACGAGGAAGGCGACCGCGGTCGCGACCACGAGCAACCCCGCGATCAGCCCGATCGCTCGAGAATGCCGCCCGCGAATCCGCCGGCCAAAGGCCTGAGTGGTCATCGACCTCCAGTCACCCAGAAACGATCCATCTTCATGCCCACGCGGCAATCGGGGTCGTCGACGATCCGGCGGTGGAAACTACGATGTCCGGCGCGTGCCGGTACATTGCCGCGGATGGCAGGGCGCTCCTTCCTCTTCACGTCCGAGTCGGTGACCGAAGGTCACCCGGACAAGATCGCCGACCAGATCTCGGATGCCGTCCTCGACGCGGCGCTCACGAACGACCCGAACAGCCGCGTCGCATGCGAAACGCTGATCACGACCGGGCTCGTGGTGGTCGCCGGCGAGATGACGACGGACACGTACATCGACATCCGCCAGCTCGTGCGCGAGACGATCAAGGGCATCGGCTACACGCGCGCGAAGTACGGCTTCGACGCGGAGACCTGCGGCATCGTCGTCGCGATCGACGAGCAGTCGCCGGACATCGCGCTCGGTGTCGACAACGCGTACGAGGTGCAGCACGACCCCGGCGACGACGATCCACTCGACAAGATCGGCGCCGGCGACCAAGGGATGATGTTCGGCTACGCGACGAACGAGACGCGCGAGCTGATGCCGCTGCCGATCATGCTGGCCCATCGCATCACGAAGCGGCTGTCGGAGGTGCGGAAGGCCGACGTGCTGCCGTACCTGCGGCCCGACGGGAAGGCGCAGGTGTCGGTGCGCTACGAGGTCGACGCGGACGGGAGGCAGCACCCGGTCGCGATCGAGCGCGTCCTCATCTCGACGCAGCACCGCGAGGGCCTCGACGCGGATTCGCTGATCAAGCCGGATCTGATCGAGCAGGTCCTCCGGCCGATCCTTCCGAAGGAGCTGTACGACGAGAAGCAGCTCGCCGATCCCGACTTCGTCTACGTCAATCCGACAGGGAAGTTCGTGATCGGCGGCCCGATGGGCGACACGGGCCTGACCGGGCGCAAGATCATCGTCGACACGTACGGCGGCGCCGCCCCGCACGGCGGCGGCGCGTTCTCGGGCAAGGATCCGACCAAGGTCGACCGGTCGGCAGCGTACGCGGCCCGCTACGTCGCGAAGAACGTGGTCGCGGCCGGTCTCGCCGACCGCTGCCAGGTCCAGGTCGCGTACGCGATCGGCGTCGCCAAGCCGTTCTCCGTGCTCGTCGAGACGTTCGGCACCGAGGCCACGGGGGTGACGCGCCAGCACATCGAGCAGCTCGTCTCGGCGCACTTCGACCTCCGCCCGGCCGCGATCCTCCGCGACCTCGACCTGCGCCGCCCGATCTACTCGAAGACCGCCGCCTACGGCCACTTCGGCCGCGACGACCACGACTTCACGTGGGAGCGCACCGACAAGGCGGCCGCGCTCCGCGAGGCTGCGGGCCTCGGCGAGCGCGAGCCCGCGACCGCGTAGAGCGCGCCGCGGGGCTCGCGACGAACGACGAGACGTGGAGGACAAGCGCCGCCAGGCGTTCGTCGGCAACGTCGACATACATGCCCGCGAGCGAGGCTGGTTCTTCGGGCACTTCATGGACGAGCCGCTGCTCCGCTCCGACCTGGTCGAGGTCACCTGGCAGCGGCTCCCGAACCGGAAGCCGTCGGACGATCAGCGGCACCTCCACCGGCAGACCGTCGAGATCAACGTCGTGATCGCAGGATCCGTCGAGCTGAAGATCAACGACGTCGAGCATTCCTTCGGCCGTGGCGACTTCTTCGTGATCTGGCCCGAGACGATCGTGAGCGATGTGCGAAGCGACGCCGAGGCCGAGATGCTCGTGATCCGGGCGCCGAGCGTGCCCGGCGACAAGTTCCAGGGTGGTACCTGACACCACCTCCGGCGTCGGACGCCGGTTCGTCGAACGGTGTCAGGCAGTCGGACGGACGAAGAGGCCGGCCGCGGCCTTCTCGCCGATCGCCTGCTCGCCGCCGCCGACGGTGACGCGGAACTGACCGGCCGCCGACTCGACCGCGCGTACCTCGAGCTCGGCGCCGGGGACGAGGCCCTTGTCGTAGAACCAGTGCAGCAGGTCGCCGTCGTGCTCGGCGAGGCGAACGATCGTCGCGTGCTCGCCCGGCGTCAGCGCCGCGAGCGGCTGGAGCTCGCGGTTCTCCGCCTGCTCGACATCGGGGTCGACCGGCCAGCCATGCGGGCAGCGATCCGGGTTGCCGAGCTTCTCGGAGATGCGGTCGACCATGTCGTCGGAGAACGTGCCGCCGAGCTCGTCCGCGTGCACGTGCGCCTCCGCAGCCGTGTAGCCCATGAAGTCGGTGAGCAGGCGCTCGATGATCCGGTGCTTGCGCACGACGTGCTCGGCACGCTCGCGGCCGGCCTCGGTGAGGATCGCCTCCTTGTGCTCGCCGCGCTCGACGAGCCCGTCGGCCTCGAGCCGCTTCAGCATCTCGCCTGCGGAGGCGCGCGAAACGCCGAGCATCTCGGCGACGCGTGAGGCGAGCGTGGGCGAGCCGGTGGTCGCCGGCTTGTACTCGCCGATCGGGAACGCGAGGAAGTAGATCGTCTCCAGGTAGTCGTCGACGCCGTGGCTCGTCACGCTTTCGATCGTAGAGGCAATGCGGCATTCTGCGATGTAAGGTGACCCTTACAATCGATCCGTGAGCACGACGCAAACCCTCATCCTCGGCGCGATCGCCGGCTTCACGATCTTCGTCGGCCTGCCGCTCGGCCGGCTGCCGAACACGAGCCCGGCGCTTCGCGCGTGCATTGACGGCGCTCTCGACCGGGATCCTCGTCTTCCTCTTCTGGGACGTCATGTCACACGCCGTCGAGCCGATCGAGTCCCACCTCGAGTCGCACTCGTGGGCGCCGTTCGCCGGCTATGCGGCACTGCTGATCGTCGGCTTCACCGCCGGCTTCATGAGCCTCGTCTACTACGACGAGTGGCTGAAGGGGCGCCGTGCGACGCCTCAGGTCGGACCGGGCGCGGCTGCCGTCGACGAGTTCGAGCACCGCTCCTGGTTCGAGACGCTCACGCCGGGACGGCGGCTCGCGCTGCTGATCGCCACCGGCATCGGCCTGCACAACTTCGGCGAGGGCCTGGCGATCGGCCAGTCGGCTGCCGCCGGCGAGATCTCGCTCGCGCTCGTCCTGATCATCGGCTTCGGCCTGCACAACACGACCGAGGGCTTCGGGATCGTCGGCCCGATGACGGGCGAGGACGAGCGGCCGAGCTGGGGCTTCCTCGCGCTGCTCGGCCTGATCGGCGGCGGCCCCACGTTCGTCGGCACCGTCGTTGGGCAGGCGTGGGTGAGCCCGGCGCTCGCAACGCTCTTCTTCGCGGCCGCGGGCGGCTCGATTCTCTACGTCGTGATCCAGCTGTTCGAGGTGTGCCGCCGCTACGAGACACCCAAGCTCATCGGGTGGATGATCCTGCTCGGAATGCTGCTCGGTTTCGGCACGGACTGGATCCTGGTCGCCGCCGGAGCCTGACGTACCCTGGGCGCTCTGGGCGCCTTTTGGCACGCGGTCAACGTCTTCTTCGACCATCTCACGGATGTCGGGTGGACGGCGTTCGCCCTCGCGCTCGCCTGCCACGTCGTCAAGCTCCTGCTCCGCGGCCGCGCCTGGCAGAACATCGTCGCCGCCGCGTATCCGGAGAACCCTCCGCGCTACCGGAGCGCGCTCGGAGCGTACGCGGCCGGTGTCGGGGTCAACTCGGTCGTCCCGGCGCGCGGCGGCGACGTCGTCAAGCTCTACCTGCTGAAGCAGCGCATCCCGGGCTCGTCGTACGCCACCCTCACCCCGACGCTGATCGTCGAGACGCTCGTCGACTTCGTCGTCTCCGGCGCGATCCTCGTCTGGGTGCTGTCGATCGGCGTTCTGCCGGCGCACGAGGTCTACTCGCGGATCCCGAACGTCGACTGGAAGTTCTTCGTGCGCCACGAGAACTTCACGGGGCTGCTGATCGTCGCGCTCGTGATCGCGGCGATCGTCGTCTTCCTCTTCGCCCGCCGGCACTACGAGCGCTTCCGCGCACGCGTCGCGCAGGGCTTCGCGATCATGCACGACGGGCGCAAGCTGTTCCTCGGCGTGGTCGTCCCGCAGTTGCTCTCGTGGGGCTTTCGCCTCGCCTGCATCTTCTTCTTCCTGCGGGCGTTCCACGTTCATGCGACGCTGCATAACGCGCTGCTGGCGCAGGCCGTCGAGTCGCTCGCGACGCTCTTCCCGGCGACACCCGGCGGCGCGGGCACGAAGCAGGGGCTGATCGTCTACCTGTTCCGCGGCGAGGCGATCTCGCGCAGCCTGCTGCTCGCGTTCAGCGTCGGCATGAACCTCGCGCTCGTGGTCACGAACCTCGTCTGTGGCTTCATCGCGATCGCGCTGATGGCGCGGACGCTGTCGTACAAGCGCCTCCGCGTCGCCGAGAAGGCCGACCGCGACGGAGCGGCCCCTGCCTGACGTGTCGTACGCGTCCGTCTACCCGCTCGTCGCGGCCCGTGCGGTTGCGCGCGAGTTCACCTACGAGGTCGGCGACGACGTCGAGGTCGGCTCGATCGTCCTGATCCCGTTCGGCCGCTCGCGTGCGCGCGGCATCGTCGTCGAGTTGCAGGACGCGCCGCCGCCCGGCGTCGAGGCGCGCGCCGCGGAAGGCGTCGTCGGCTCGATCTCGCCGGCGCTGGTCGAGCTCGCCCGCTGGGTGGCCGACTACTACGGCTCGACGCCGGCGCGTGCACTCGCGCTCGTCGCGCCGCGGCTGCCGAAGCGCCGCAAGGAGCAGGCGCCGCCGGGGGCACGTCAAGAGCTGACGGACGAACGCCCTCCTCCAGCCGCATCGCCGGCGCAGCGCGAGGCGGTGGCGCGGATCGTCGCGGCGATCGATGCCGGCGGCGGCAACTTCCTGCTGCACGGCGTGACCGGCTCGGGCAAGACCGAGGTGTACCTGCAGGCGTGCGCTGCCGCGCTCGAGCGCGGCCTCGGCGCGATCGTGCTCGTGCCCGAGATCGCGCTCGCCCCGCAGACGGTCGGGCGGTTCCGTGCGCGCTTCGGCGACCGCGTCGCCGTGCTCCACTCGGCGTTGACCGACGCGGAACGCCGCGACGAACGCGAGCGGATCATGAGCGGCGACGCCCGGATCGTCGTCGGCGCCCGCTCGGCGGTCTTCGCGCCGGTCAAGGGCCTCGGGCTGATCGTCGTCGACGAGGAACACGACCAGTCGTACAAGCAGGACGCCGATCCCCGTTACGACGCACGCACCGTCGCCGTCAAGCGTGCAGCGCTCGAGCGTTGCGCCACGGTCTTCGGTTCGGCGACGCCGCGGCCGGAGAGCTGGTCATCGCTCGAGCGACTCTCGCTCGGCGGCCGGATCGGTGCCGAGCTGCCGCCGGTGCGCATCGTCGACCTGCGCCGCGAGGCGGGGTATCCGTTGTCGGCTCCGCTGCTCGCGGAGTTGCGTGGCGTTGCCGAGCGCGGGTCGAAGGCGATTCTGCTGCTCAACCGGCGCGGCATTGCGCCCGCGCTGCACTGCCGCGCCTGCGGGACGACGCTCCGCTGCCCCAACTGCGACGTCGCGCTGGTGCTGCACGGCGACTCGCAGCTCCGCTGCCACCACTGCGGCTACGACGTCGCCTCACCGGAGCTGTGCCCGGTGTGCGCATCGCCCGACCTGGCGCGCCTCGGCGCAGGCACCCAGAAGCTCGAGCGTGAACTTGCGCGCGAGCTGCCGGAGCTCGACCTGATCCGGCTCGACGCCGACGCCGTGTCGCGACCCGACGAGCTCGCGGCCTCGCTGCGGCGGTTCGCCGACGCGAAGGGAGCGGTTCTGCTCGGCACGCAGATGGTCGCGAAAGGGCATCACTTCCAGGGCGTCGAGCTTGCCGCTGTCGTCGACGCCGACACCGGCCTTGCGCTGCCGGATTTCCGCGCCGAGGAGCGCACGTTCCAGCTGATCACGCAGCTCGCGGGCCGGAGCGGACGGGAGGCGCCCGGCCGGGTGATCGTGCAGACGTTCCAGCCCGATGCGCGTCCGATCGTCCACGCCGCACGCCACGACGTGGCCCGATTCCTGGCGGAGGAGCTAGCCCGGCGCGAGGCGCTCGGCTATCCGCCGTTCTCGCACATCGTCCGCATCGTCGTCGCCGGGCCGGCGCCGGAGCCGGTGTTGCGCGCCCTGCAGGAGCTTCGCTCCGGCATCGACGGGGGCGAGCTGCTCGGGCCGGCGCCCTTGCTGCGCCTCCGCGGTCGCCATCGGGCGCAGCTCGTCGCGAAGACGAAGCAGCCGCGGCGGCTTGCCACCCAGGCCGCCCGCCTGCTCGCCGCAGCCGCCCCGGCGATGCGGAAGGTGGGGCTCACGGCGGTCGTCGACGTCGATCCGCAGAGCCTGTAGCCCCTGGCAACATGGGGTCGTGAAGAGCAGGCGGCCGGAGGAGATCATCGGCGAGTGGGGGGTGCGCGACGTGACGCCGCCGTCGCAGGTCGAGCGCGCGCGGCTCCTGGACGACAGGGAGCTCAATCCGCTGGCAGGCAAGCCGCTGCGCCGGCGTCTGCGCAACTTCCGCGTCGAGCCCGACAACTTCATCACCTCGGTCGGCGGGCCGCTGCCGTACATGCAGCGTTTGCGCCAGATCGAGGACGAGGTCGAGGCCCACCGCGAGCGGCTGAGCGCCGCGTATGCGGCTGCCGAGCCTCGGCGCTGGCGCAAGATCGCCGAGCGCTGGGACTTCGGCGAGGTCAACGACCTGATCGAACGCCACAACCGCTGGTATCCGGTCGAGGCGCGGCTCGCGATGAACCCACGGACGCGCGACTTCGTGCAGGTAGGCGGCCGCGACTACCGGCGTGAGCCGCTCGACGCCGACTGGATCCTCGAGCAGTTTCCAGCCGTTCCGTAGACTGCCGAGCCGATGTCCGATCACGATCACGACCACGAGCACCACGACGATCACGATCACGAGGTCGACGAGGACACTGCGCGCGAGGCCGAGATCGAGGCACGGCGACAGTTGGCGCTCGCGCAGATCCGCCAGTACGGCGATCCGGTCCTGCGCATGCGGGCGCCGGAGATCGCCGACGTCGACGACGACGTGCGCCGCCTCGTCGAGCGCATGACGTCGCTGATGGCGGACGCTCAGGGCGTCGGGCTCGCTGCGACCCAGGTCGGAGTTCTGCGGCGGCTCTTCGTCTTCGTCGAGGGGGATGAAGGCCCGCGCGCGGTCGTCAATCCGCAGGTCGTCGAACGCTCCGACGAGATTGAGTCCGACGAGGAAGGCTGCCTGTCGCTGCAAGGGGTCAAGATTCCCGTCGAGCGAGCGCTGCGGGTCGTCGTCGAAGGGCTCGACGCGAACGGGAACCCGGTACGGCACGAGCTCGAGGGGTACGGCGCGCGTGTCGTGCAGCACGAGCTCGATCACCTCGACGGTGTGCTGATCATCGATCGCACGGACGACGAGCACCGCAAGGAGGCGCTCCGCGTCTTGCGGCCGCGCGTCGTCCTGCGGTGAGGCTCGCCTTCGCGGGCACCGCACCTCTCGCCGCCGACGTCCTCGAGCGGCTCGCCGAGACCCAGCCGATCGCGTATCTGCTCACACGGCCGGACGCGCCACGCGGCCGCGGTCGCGCCTCAGGTCCGCCGCCCGCGAAGGTTGCGGCGGAACGCCTCGGGATCGCGGTGCACCAGCCCGAGCGGCCGGCGCTGCCCGAGCCCGTCGACCGGGTGGTCGTCTGCGCCTACGGCCTCTACATCCCGCCGCGCCTGCTCGAACAGGCGCTCTGGGTGAACGTGCACCCGTCGCTGCTTCCGCGCTGGCGCGGGGCGGCGCCCGTGGAGCGTGCGATTCTCGCCGGCGACGCCGAGACCGGCGTGACGATTCACCGGACGGTCGAGGAGCTCGACGCCGGCCCGATCGCCGCGCAGGAAGCGTTCGTGGTCGATGATCTCGACGCCGGCGGCGTGTACGCACGGGCGGGCGAGGTCGCCGCGCGGCAGCTTGCCGGCGTGCTCGCAGACCCCGTGTTCACGCCGCAGGCCGAGGACGGGGCGACGTACGCGGAGAAGATCACGCCCGCCGACCGCGAGCTCGATCTCGCCCACCCGGTCGACGCGTGGCGTCGTGTGCGGGCGTTGTCGCCGCATATCGGGGCATGGACGACGATGCACGGCCGCCGCGTCACGGTGTGGCGCGCCCGGCTCGACGACGGCGCGTTCGTCCCGGAAGTCGTCCAGCCGGAAGGGCGCAAGCAGATGACCTACGACGAGTTCCTGCGTGGCGTCCGGTGATCGCGCCCGCGCGCCGCGCGGCGTTCCAGGTCGTCAGCCGGACGTTCGACGACGACGCGTACGCCGATCGCGCCCTCGCGTCCGCGGTTGCAGAGCTCGACGCGCGTGATCGGGCGCTTGCCCAGCGGTTGGCCTTCGGGACCGTCCAGCGCGTGCGTGTGCTCGACTTCGGCATCGAGCAGCTCGGCAAGCGTCCCGTGCGCAAGCTCGACCCGCCGGTGAAGGCCTCGTTACGGCTCGGCGCGTACCAGCTCGCGTTCACCGATCTGCCGCAGCACGCGGTTGTCGACGACGCGGTCGAGCTCGTCCGCGCCGCCGGTCGCGAGCGCGCCGTGCCGTTCACGAACGCCGTGATGCGCCGGCTCGCTGGCGGACTGCGTGGTCTCGTCGCGTCGCTGCCGGACGGCCCGGTGAAGGAGTCCTATCCCGATTGGATCGCGGAGGTGTGGACGCGCGATCTCGGCGCGGAAACGGCACTCGAGCTGATGCGCGCGCAGAACGAGCCGCCCGCGCTCGAGGTTCGGTCGGCCACGCCGGTCGGCACGCCCACGGACGTGCCCGGCGCGTATGCGGTGGACCGTGTCGACCCGCGTCGCATGCGGCCGATGAGCCGGGCGTCGCAGCTTGCAGCGCTCGTCGTCGGTGCGCGTGAGGGCGAGCGCGTGCTCGATGCATGCGCAGCGCCGGGCGGGAAGTCGTCGATCCTTGCGGAGCGCGCGAACGTGATCGCGGTCGAGATCCATCCGGGCCGCGCGGCGGCGCTCGCGAAGCAGCGACTGCCTCGCGTCGAGGTGGTCAACGCCGACGTGCGTGAGCTCAAGGGCGGCGGCTACGACCGGGCACTGGTCGATGCACCGTGCTCGGGGCTCGGCGTGCTCGCACGCCGGCCCGACCTGCGGTGGCGGGCGCAGGCGCTGCCGGAGCTGCAGAGCGAGCTGCTCGCGGCCGCCGGCGAACGCGTCAAGCCGGGCGGCCTGGTCGTCTACGCGGTCTGCACGCTGAACGCGGACGAGAACGAGGCTGTCGTCGACGGGTCGGGCCTGGAGGTCGTGCCGCTCGACGACTGGCCGCAGTACGCGCATCCCAGGCGACCCGAGTTCCTGCTCACATTGCCCACCCGCGACCGTACGTCGGGTTTCTTCATCGCCCGCCTGCGACGGCCCTTCTAGGATCGGCTCGATGGGGTGGTCCGACTGGGTGCGCGGGGCCGAGATCGAGCCGTCGCTGTACGCGAGCGATCTCGCGCGGCTCGGCGAAGAGGTCGAGGCCCTGCTCGGCGCAGGCGTGCGCGTCTTTCACTTCGATGTCGGTGACGGGCACTTCATCGAGCCGATCACGATGGGGCCGATCGTCCTGCAGGCGATCTCGGGGCGTGTGCGCGCGGCCGGTGCGGCGGTCGACGTGCACCTGATGGTCGAGAACCCTGCGAAACACTTTGCGCAGTTCGCGGCGGCGGGCGGTGGCAGCGTCACGTTTCACTACGAGGTGGTGAGCGACGTCGCTGCGACGATTGCGGCCGCGCGAGACTGTGGGCTGCAGGTGGGCGTCGCGTTCAATCCCGAGTCGAAGCCGCGCGACGTCGCGGCCGTCGCACGGGACGCCGACGTCGTTCTCTGCATGGCGATTCATCCGGGGTACTCGGGACAGCCCTTCCAGGAGCGGACCTTCGCTCGGGTGCAGGAGCTGCGGGCGCTCCTGCCGGCGAACGTGCGCATTCAGGTCGACGGTGGAGTGGATCTCGAGAACGTCGTGCGGCTGCGCGACGAGGGCGCTTCCCTGTTCGTGGCCGGGTCGGCGGTCTTCGGCGGCGGCGATCCACCCGCTGCATATCGGAGACTGGCGCAGGCGGTGCAGTGAGCCTCGAGCGGGCGGTCGAGATCGCACGCGCGGGGAAGCAGCGGGCGCACCCGAAGCCGACGGTCGGGGCCGTGATTCTTCGAGACGGCGAAACGGTCGGCGAGGGCGTGACGGAGGCCGGCGGGCGCCATGCCGAAGTGGTCGCGCTTGCCGTCGCGGGGGGGCGCGCGCGGGGCGCGACCGTGTACGTCACGCTCGAGCCCTGCGCCCACCACGGCTCGACGCCGCCGTGCGTGGACGCGATCATCGCTGGCGGCGTCGCTCGTGTCGTCGTCGGAACGCGCGATCCGAATGCGGAGGCGGCGGGAGGGATCGACAAGCTGCGCGCCGCCGGAGTCGAGGTCGTCGACGCGAGCGACTGGGAGTCGCGCGTCGTGCACGAGGCGTGGCTCACCTGGGTTCGGCACGCGCGCCCGTTCGTCGTCTACAAGGCGGCGGTCACGCTCGACGGGTTCATGGCGGCGCCGGGCCGGCGGTGGGTGTCGGGCGAGGCGAGCCGACTGCTCGTGCACGAGTTGCGCGCGCAGGTCGACGCGGTTGCCGTCGGCGGCGGGACGGCGCGGGCCGACCGGCCGCGGCTCGACGCGCGTGGGGTCGAGACACCGCGTGGCCAGCCGCGGCGGCTCGTCTTCTCGCGCGGGCCGATTCCCGAGGGCGTCGATCTCGAGCTGCGCCCAGGCGCGCTCGAGGACGAGCTCCGTTCGCTGGCAGCGGAGGGCGTCCAGTCGCTCCTCCTGGAGGGTGGGCCAACGCTGGCGGCGGCGTTCCTCGAGGCGGATCTCGTCGACAAGCTGCTCCTGTTCGTCGCGCCTGTCCTCGGCGGCGAGGGGCCGCGGCTCGTGGCTCCGCTACCCTCCGCCCGAACGCTCTCGCACCTGACGGCGCGGCCGGTGGGCGAGGACGTGCTCCTCCAAGCGTATGTCGACAAATCCTGATCCCCTGCGCCGTGCCGATGACGAGATCGTCACGCTCCTGTCGCACTGGCTGACGCGGCAGCTCGGAAACGATGAGCTGCGGCGGAAGGTGGAGGAGATCGGGACGGACGAGCTCGCACCCGCGCAGCGTGTTGCCGTGAACGAGCTGCTGGCGGAGCTGAGGAACGCCGCTCCGGGCGAGCGTGGGATCCTCGAGGTCGTCGTGCGCGAGACCGTCGAGACGCTCGTCTACGGCGACTAGCACTCGCTCGGTCGCCGGCCGGTGCCAGGCACCGGCCGTGACACTTACGTAACGGCGGCAGCCGCCTGGGGCCGTGCGGTGGCCGGACGATCCGCCGCGCCCCCGTTGTCGACCGTCCCGGTCGATCTGCAGGGAAATTGTCTCCGATCGCGACCTGCTAGGGCCAGTGGCCGTGCGTGATTTGTTCCACTCTTGTTGCACTTTCACAACGGTGCCTGGCACCGAGGACGTACCTTTCGAGCGGTGTTCACGGGGCTGATTCGCGAGGTGGGGCGTGTGGCCGCGGTCGAAGGCGGGGCCGACGGCGTTCGACTCACGATCGACGCGCCGGAGACCGCACGCGAGGCCCGGCTCGGCGACTCGGTCGCCCTGAGCGGCGTCTGCCTGACCGTGGTCGAGTGCACCGGCGGGCGCCTCGCGTTCGACGCCGTCCCCGAGACGCTCGCCCGTTCCTCGCTGCAAACCCTCGAGCCGGGGTCGAGGGTCAATGTCGAGCCCGCACTCCGGGCCGGCGAGCCGCTCGGCGGCCACTACGTCCAGGGCCACGTCGACGGCGTCGGCGAGGTCCGTTCGGTCGAGCCGGAGGGGGACGGGCGGCGGATCTGGGTCGATGCGCCGTCCGAGCTGATGCGGTACGTGGTCGCGAAGGGCTCGGTCGCCGTCGAGGGCACCAGCCTGACGATCGCGGCCCTCGACGAGGGCGGATTCGCCGTCGCGCTGATTCCGCACACGCTCGGCGAGACGACCCTCGGCGAGCTCGAGCCGGGCGACCGTGTGAACCTGGAAGCGGATGTCCTCGCCAAGTACGTCGAGAAGCTGCTCGCTCGTTAGATGGTTGATGCCACGGGATCGTCTGTTTCGGGGCGTGGACTGGTGAGGCCAGGGCGCGCATCCGGGCACACGAGATCGTGGCATCAATCATCTAGCCTTCGCAGATGGCCGTGACCACTCCGTTCGCGACGGTCGAGGAGGCGATCGAGGACATCCGCGAAGGCCGCCTCGTGGTCGTGGTCGACGACCCGGATCGCGAGAACGAGGGCGACCTGGTCGTCGCCGCACAGTTCGCGACGCCGGAGACGATCAACTTCATGGCGACGCACGCGCGCGGGCTCGTCTGCCTCTGCCTCACCGAGGAGCGCGCCGACCACCTCGGCCTGCGCCCGATGACCGACCACAACGAGGCACCCCTCGGCACCGCCTTCACCGTTTCGGTAGAGGCGCGCGAGGGCGTTACCACGGGGATCTCCGCCGCCGATCGCAGCCGGACGATCCAGGTCGCGATCCATCCGGACTCGACGCATCGCGACCTCGTGCAACCGGGCCACGTCTTTCCGCTCCGCGCCAGGCCAGGCGGCGTGCTCGAGCGCATCGGCCAGACGGAGGCAGCCGTCGACCTGGCACGCCTCGCCGGGCTGACTCCCGCCGGCGTCGTCTGCGAGGTGATGAACGACGACGGGACGATGGCGCGCGTGCCCGACCTGATCCCGTACTGCGAGCGCCACGGGCTGAAGATGATCACGGTCGCCGACCTGGTCGAGTACCGCCGCCGGCACGAGCAGCTCGTCGAGCGCGGCGCCTCGGTGCGGCTGCCCACCGAGTACGGCGAGTTCACTGCGGTCGCGTTCCGCGAGAAGCTGACCGGCAAGACGCACGTTGCGCTCGTGCGCGGCGACGTGGACGGCGCGGAGAACGTGCTCGTCCGCGTTCACTCGGAGTGTCTGACCGGCGACGTCTTCCACTCGCTGCGCTGCGACTGCGGCGAGCAGCTCGAGCAGGCGCTCGCGCAGATCGAAGCCGAGGGTGTCGGCGTGCTGCTCTACATGGCGCAGGAGGGACGCGGCATCGGCCTGCTCAACAAGCTGCGCGCATACGAGCTGCAGGAGCAGGGCTTCGACACGGTCGAGGCGAACCTCGAGCTCGGCTTCCCCGCCGACGCACGCGACTACGGCATCGGCAACCAGATCCTCGCCGACCTCGGTCTGACGACGATCCGCATCCTCACGAACAACCCCAAGAAGCTGACCGGCATCGACGGCTTCGGCCTCACCGTGGTCGAGCAGATCCCGATCGAGGTCTCGCCGAACGCCGAGAACCGCCGGTATCTGGCCGCCAAGCGGTCTAAGCTCGGACACCGCCTGCACCACCAGGACCTGAAGAACCTCGACTACGAAGGGGAGGGCGAGTGAGCGACGGGATCGACGAGCACCGCGAAGCGGTACCGACCGGAATCGAGCCCGAGCGCGAGTTCGAGGCGGAGCCCGAGGACGAGTTCGTCTCCGAGGAAGCCCACGAGGTCGAGGCCGAGCCGAGCTTCGAGTCGGCGGCCGACCCGTCGGCGGCAATCGAAGCGACGCAGGTCGCGCCGCCCGAGTCGCTCCCGGACGCCGAACCCGAACCCGAACTGGCGCCCATCCCGATCCATCACGACGCAGAGGCATTCGAGGGCTGGCCTGCCGCACAGTCGTCCGCGGTGATCGAGGAGCTGCCCGCCGAGGTGAGCGTCGAGCACGTCCGCGGCGAGATCGACGTGCCCGACGGCTTCATCGTCCTCGAAGGGACGCCGCTCGGGAAACGGCGTTCGGTCGGGATCGTCGTCTCGCGCTTCAACGGCGGCGTAACGACGCAGATGCTCGAGGGCGCGCTCGAGGCGCTCGAGGCAGCCGGCGTCGCCAAGGACGCGATCACGATTCTTCCCGTGCCGGGCGCGTTCGAGCTCCCGCTGGCGGCGATGGCACTCGCGAAGACGCGCCGCTACGCCTGCATCGTCGCGCTCGGCGCGATCGTGCGCGGCGAGACGCCGCACTTCGACTACGTGGCGTCCGAGTGCGCCTCCGGGCTTCAGCTCGCGGCGATCGAGACCGGGATACCCGTATCCTTCGGGGTGCTGACGGTCGACACCGTCGCTCAGGCGGAGGCGCGCATTCACAAGGCCGCCGAGGCTGTGCGGTCGGCGCTCGAGATGGCCGATCTGTTCGCGCGTCTTCGTGCAAGCGCGCGCCAGTAGCTACACTGCCGCCCGCGATGTCGAAGGTCTGCGCAGTCTGCGGCAAGAAGCCCGCGTTCGGAAACCACCGCTCACATTCGATGGTGGCGACCAAGCGCCGGTTCGACCCGAATCTCCAGCGCGTCCGCGTGCTGCTGAAGGGATCGCCCACGCGCGCCTACGTCTGCACGCGCTGCCTCAAGGGCGGCAAGGTCACCAAAGCCGTCTAGAGGTAACCGCGCCGCACTCGACTAGGGTCTAACGCACGCTGTGGCGGAAGACCTGACGCTGGAGCTCGAGCACGGGCGGCTCACGATCTCGCGCGACGCCGTCGCCGAGATCGTCGGCGAGACGACCCTCGCCTGCTACGGCGTCGTCGGTCTGTCGGCGGGGACTCGCATCGGCCGCGTGCTGCGGCGGGACGGCGTCACCGTCGACGGCGACGCGCAAGGGCTGCGGATCGAGATCCACGTCGTCATCGAGCACGGGCTGAACCTCGCCGAAGTCGCGTCGACGATTCGCTCGCAGGTCGCGTACGAGGTCGAGCGGCTCACGGGGCTCACCGTCGCCGCCGTCGAGGTCGTCGTCCAGCGCGTGAGGCAGAGCGCATGAGGTCACGGGTACGCGAGCTCGTCGCGGGCGCCCAGGCCGCGATCGAGGCGAGCAGGGAGCGGGTCGACGACCTGAACGTCTACCCCGTGCCCGACGGCGATACGGGCACCAACCTGACCTTGACCGTTCGCGCGATCGGAGAGGCGCTGGCGGGGGACGGCCCCGAGGAGCGGGCCGCACTCGCGAAGGAGGTGTCGCGCGCCGCTCTGATGGGCGCGCGGGGCAACTCGGGCGTGATTCTGTCGCAGGTCGTCCGCGGTGCGACCGAAGCGCTTGCGGAAACCGATGATCTCGCGCGCGTGTTCCGCTCGGCCTCGGATGCGGCCTATCGGGCCGTCAAGAAGCCGGTCGAGGGCACGATGCTGACCGCGATCGCCGCCATGGCGGACACCGCCGAGCACGGCGGCGACCTGCACACGATTCTCACGCGCGGCGACGACACGGTCGAACGGACGCGCGACATGCTGCCCGTGCTCCGCGACGCCGGCGTCGTCGACGCGGGAGCGGCCGGCCTCGTCGAGATCGTTCGCGGGATCGTCGCGGCCCTCGAAGGATCGCCGCTGCCCGAAGCACCCGAGCACGATCGCGAGCTCGGTCTCGGAGCGCTCCACCAGGAACTGTCGCGCTTCCGCTACTGCACCGTCTTCGTCGTCGAAGGAACTGCCCTCGATGCCGACGCGCTGGAGGCCGAGCTCGAACAACTCGGCGACTCGCTGCTCGTCGTCGGTGATCCGAGCGCGCTGAAGGTGCACGTGCACACCGACGACCCGGGTCGTGCGCTCTCGCTCGGCGTCGCGCGGGGAGTGGTCGGCGGCGTCGAGGTGGCGAACATGCACGAGCAGACACTCGAGCGTGAGGAACGCCTGTTGCACGCCGTCCCGGCGACTGCTCGCCAGACCTGCGCGGTCGTCGCCGTTGCGGCGGGAGCGGGGAACCGAAAGCTGGCGGAGAGCTTTGGCGCGACCGTCGTCGACGGTGGCCGGACGATGAATCCCTCGACGGCGGACCTGCTGGCCGCGATCGAGACCGCGGGTGGTGAAGAAGTCGTCGTGCTCCCGAACAACGGCAACGTGATCATGAGCGCCGAGCAGGCCGCCGATCACGCAGCGAAGGTCGTCCGCGTCGTGCCGACGCGATCGGTGCAGGCTGGACTCGCCGCACTGGTGGCGTTCGACCCGACGCTCGGTGCCGAGGCGAACGCCGAGGCGATGCGCGAAGCCGTCGACTCGGTCTCCACCGGCGCGATCACGATTGCGTCGCGCGATGTCGTGCTGGAGGGTGTCGAGGTGCGGAAGGGCGAATGGCTCGGCCTGGCCGACGAGAGCCCCGTCGCGGGCGGCGAGACGTTCGACGAGGTCGCGAGGACGGTGCTCTCCCGGCTGCTCGATGAGCCGCGTGATGTGCTGACGCTCCTGACCGGCGAGGACTTGCCGCCGGTCAACGGCCTGCTCGACGAGCTACGCGCTGCGCATCCCGGCCTCGAGGTCGAGGTCCACGAGGGCGGGCAACCCCACTACCCGCTGCTGCTGTCGGCCGAGTGACGGCACGGCCGGCCCGCGTCGTCCTCGTCGAGGACAACGACACCTTCCGCGAGACGCTCGAGCTGCTACTGGAGCTGAGAGCGGAGGTGACCGTGGTCGGTAGCGCCGCGAGCGGGGACGAGGCGGTCGAGCTCTGCGCGCGGCTCGAGCCCGACGTCGTCCTGGTCGACTATCGAATGCCGGGCATGAACGGCGCCGAGACGACGCGCGCGGTGCTCAGCGCCGCACCCGGGACGAGCGTCATCTGCCTGACCGCGTCGGTCGCGGCGGAAGAGATCGAGGAGCTGCGGGCCGCCGGTGCGGTCGCCTGCATCACGAAGGACCAGGAGCTCGACCGACTCGTGCTCGCAGTGTGCGAGGCTGCGAAGGCGTGAAGCTGACCGCCGACAACACCGCGATCGTGCTCGACTCGACGGCCGACTTCCCCGACGCCCCCGACCGCTTCCCGAATTTCCGCGTCGTGCCGCTGTACGTCCGCTTCGGCGACGAGAGCTACCGCGACTACATCGAGATCACGCCGGACCAGTTCTACGACCGGCTCGCGACGACGACTGAGCTCCCGACCACCTCGCAGCCGACACCGTCCGACTTCCTGGCCGTCTACGAGGAGCTCGCGCCGAACTACGAGCGGATCCTGTCGGTGCAGATCGCCTCGACGCTGTCCGGCACGTTCGCGAGCGCCGAGGCGGCCGCGGGCCTGCTCGGCGGAAATGCGGTGCGCGTGATCGACTCGCGCACCGTTTCGGCATCGCTGGCGCTGGTCGCGATCGGCATCCAGCACCTGCTCGAGCGCGGAACGACCGACGAGGAGGTCGATGCGTACGTCGCGCGCTACCAGGCAGGTCACAGACTGCTTTTCACCGTGAACACGCTGGAATACCTCGCGAAGGGCGGCCGCATCGGCCGTGCAGCCGCGTTCGCCGGCAACCTGCTGAACGTGAAGCCGATTCTCACCATCCGGGACGGCGAGGTGGTTCCGATCAAGCGCGTTCGCGGGAATGCGAAGGCGTACGCCGAGTTCCGCGATGTGTTCGAGTCGACGACGACCGACTCGCCGCATCTCGAGATCGGGATCGTGCATGCGGCGGCGCCCGATCGGATGGAGGCATTGCGCGAGCTCGTCGAGCACGTCCGTCCGCACGCGCAGATCGAGATCGCGACGACGCTCGGTGCCGTTGTCGGCACACACGGCGGTCCGGGAACGGTCGGCTTCTTCTGGTATGAGGATATGGGTTAGTCGTCCGGCTCTCCGCGGGGCGGAGACCGATGCGCGGGCGCCGGGGTCGTGCTCGGCCCGAGGCCGGATGCGATCGGGCTGAGGTTCCCGACTGGATCGCGACGCTCCACGCCGCGGCCGAGCAGGAGGACGTTCAACGCGACCACCGCGGCAACCGCGGCGAGAGCGAGCAGCACGAGAGCGGCTCGCATCACGCCGCCAGCTCGCGTCGAAGCGCCGCCAGGTCTCGAGCCCGGTTCACGGCGAGTGCCGCCAACAGATGGCCGCTGCCGTCGCGATAGCGCGCGGTGAACGCATCCTCGGTGCCGTCCAGCTCGACGGCGTGCCAGCTCTCGGCATGACCGACATGTTGCAGTCTCAGCCCGAACTGGTCCGACCAGAAGAACGACGGCTCGTCGTACGGCTCCGACTCGCCGATGATCGCCGCTGCGACGGCGCGCGCCTGGCCGGCGGCGCTCGTCCAGTGCTCGACGCGAACGTGACGTCCCAGTCCCGGCCGCCACCAGGATGCGACGTCGCCGCATGCGTAGACGCCGGGAGTCTCGGTGCGACCGCACGCGTCCACCCGGCACGGCTCGACGACCGTGCCGATGCCGACGACGACGGTGTCCGCGGGAATGATCGTTCCGTCGCTCAGCCGCACACCGCGCACCCGGTCGAGGCCGACGAAGCCGTCCACGCCCACGCCGAGCCGAAGGTCGACGCCGCAGGTGCGGTAGCGGTCGGCGAGCAAGGTGCCGACCTCGTCCCCGAGCACCCGGTACAGCGGCAGCGGCGCGGGCTCGACGACCGTCACGGTTGCCACGAGCGGGAGTGCCGTCGAGGCCACCTCGCCGCCGATGAAGCCGGCTCCGACGACGACCAGGCGTGTGGTGGGCGACAGCTCGGACGCGAGCGCGATTGAGTCGTCGAGCGTTCTCAGATGATGGACGCCGGCGGGGCCCGGCAATCGTCGGGCGGCGGCGCCGGTGGCGATCACGAGCGCGTCCCAGTCGACGTGCTCCTGGCCGATGCGAGCCGATTGCCGTTCGGTGTCGACCGCCTCGACCATCTGGCCGGTCCGGAGCTCGATGCCCTGCTCCTCCCAGAACGACCCGGCGCGCAGGGCGAGGTCCGAGCGCCGGCCGGAGAGGAACTCCTTGGACAAGGCCGGGCGCTCGTAGGGCGGATGGGGCTCGCCGCCGGCGAGGACGATGCGACCTCCGAAGCCGAGCGAGCGGAGGTTCTCGGCGCAACGGGCGCCGGCCAGGCCGGCGCCCGCGATCACGACGGTGCCGTTCATGCCGCCATCACCTCCTCCACCTGAATCGCGCCCATCGGACAGCTGTCGGCCGCGTCCAGGACGGCGGGGTCGTCCGTCTCGACGACGACCGCCGCTGCCGTGCCGCCGGGATCGAGCCTGAAGAGGCCCGGGGCCAACTCGACGCACGAGCCGAACCCGCTGCAGAGACTCCGGTCGATCGTGATGCGATACGTGCTCATGTTGCTTCTCCTTTGATTGCCGCCCTGCGGGCGGGAGGGACGAGGGCGCGCCAGGCGGTGGCAGCTGCCACCGAGCCGACGGCCCCGACGTACAGCGCACGCGCCCACGGCTGTGTCGTGTCGGTCCCGGCCGTCAGGCCGTGGAACGTGGCGAGCCCGAAGAGCGCGAAGGTGAGCCAGTGCAACCGGCGCCAGACGCGGTGCCCGATGCGTTTCCGCAGCCAGAACGAGCCGGTGACGACGGTGAAGAGCCAACCGCCGAGGACGCCCGCCGCGACGGCCGTCGGCCGGTAGTGGACGAGCCCCGGCACGAACAGTCCTGCCGGCGTCACCTTCACGGTGGAATCGAGGACGAGTGACGTGCCGTGCAGTGCGAGCAGGCCGAGCCCGCTCAGCGCGAGCGTCTTGTGGATCTCGGTCGTGCGGAAGGCCTTCAGGCGGGGAAAGGGGCGTGACTTGAGGACGAGGCCGGCGAGCACGGCGAGGGTCAGCAGCGCGTAGGCGCCGAGGCCGCTTGCCCGCGCCAGCAACCAGAACGTCGGATCGTGGCTCACGAGCCGAGCCCTCCGGTGGTCCGCGTGCTGCCTCGTCCTCGAGCACGAGCACCGCCGGAACGTCGGCGTCGAGCGCAGCAGCCGAGCCTGCGAAGAAGAGCGACTTCGCGAGGATCTCGGCGTCGATCGCGTCGGAACCGACCGCCGTCACGCGCACGATGTCGGTGACGGCAGGGCGGCCCGTGCTCGGGTCGATGAGATGGTGACGCTCCTCGCCGCCCCGGCGCCAGCGACGCCGGTCGCGCCCGAGGTGGCGAGGCCGCCGGTCGCGAGACCGAGAGTGAGCTCGTCGTCGACCGAATGCTCCACACTCCGGCTTTCGGGTGCGCCGCGCACGGCGATGTCGCCGCCCGCGTCGACGAGGCACGGCTCCGGTGAGCGCGAGACGCTCGGCCACGCGCTCGGCCGCGAAGCCTTTGCCGATACCGCCGAGATCGAGCTCGTATCCCGTCCTCGACCTCGATCCGCCGGCCGACGACGACGACGCCGCCCCCGCACGGGGCAGGCGCGTCGCCGTCGCCTGCGTCGGGAGCGACCTCGTCGAACGTCCTGTCATACCCCGCCGCCTCGAGAGCGCGATGGACGGTCGGGTCGAAGACGCCGCCCGTCCGCTCTCGTGCCGCGATCGCCAGCTCGACGACCTCGGCGAGATCGCGCGAGGCGTCGATCCCTCCGGCGCGGTTGAGTCGCGACAGCTCGGAGTCGGGACGGAAGCGGGACATCACCTGCTCGAGGCGCTCGAACTCGGCCTCGCACGCGTCGAGCTCTGAGCCCGCGTTCTCGGCCTCGACGAGCAGCTCGATCGAGGTGCCCATCGCCCGGAAGCTGCGCCGCTCCATCACGACGTCCTCGTCACGACGAGCGGAGGCAGGTTGACGACGCGGACCGAGGGTTGTGCCGCCGAGACAGTCGAGAGCGACGCCATGGAGCTGTTACGGGCGACGATCTTCGCGGCGGCTGCGTTCCGCGTTGCGAGAGCGTGCCGGTAGGCCGCCCAGCGCTGGTCGACGATCCGTTTCACGAGCAGCGACTCGTGCTGCACCCGTAGCTGCCGCGCGGCCAGCGCGGCGAGCCGCGGGTCCTGGGCCGGCCGCGGCGCCCACGGATGTGCGGCCACGGCTGCCCAGGCGACGAGGAAGACCACGATCCCGGCGACCAGCGCGTACAGACGTCCGACGTGATCAGTCATCGTGGCCGCCTCCTCCGTCGGAACCCTCGCTTTGTCCTTCGTGCTCACCGCCGTGCCGGTGGATCACGTGCACGATCGGCGGCGGACGGTGGTAGACGACGGCCTGCGGGGCGACGGCGGCGGGTGCCGCGGCCGGATGCGAGGCGACGGGCAGCGGCGGAATCGCCGGCGGCTTCTTGCGCAGCTCCGCCAGGAGCGTGCGCTCGGCCCGATCGAGCGCACGAGTCTGCCGCGCGATCTGCACGGCGCTCACGTGCGAGGTCGCCTTGGCGTTCGCGCCGAGCTGCGTCGTGCGCAGCGCGGCGAAGGTGCCTGCGATCGCGGCGAACGCGACCACGACCGCAACGATGAGTGCATGTGTGCGTTTCATGGAGGTCACGCTACGACTGGCCCTGCCAGGTCCGGGCCAGCCGAAGGCAAAGCTTTGGCCAGGAATCCGTGAATTCGCCGATGCGGGGGCGGCCGGCCCTGGAACGATGGGATCCGTGAACGTCTTGCTGGTCGAGGACGACGATGCGATCGCCGAGCCGCTGGCGGTCGGCCTGCGCCGCGAAGGCTTCGAGGTCACGCGCGCGGCGACCGGGGCCGAGGCGCTGGCTGCCGAGGGTGCAGACCTGGTGCTGCTCGACCTGCGACTCCCAGACGTCGACGGCTTCTCCGTCTGCCGTGAGCTGCGTGCGCGCTCCGACGTTCCGATCATCGTCGTGTCGGCGCGCGGCGAGGAGGTCGACCGCGTCGTCGGCCTCGAGCTGGGCGCCGACGACTACGTCGTCAAGCCGTTCGGGCTACGGGAGCTGATCGCCCGGATCCGGGCGGTCACGCGGCGTACCGGCGAGCACCGCAGCTCGGATCACGACGAGGAGCTCGTCGCCGGGGCGCTTCGGATCGATCTTCGCGCCCACCGCGTGACGGTCGAAGGCGCTGAGGTGTCGCTCACGGCGAAGGAGTTCGCGCTGCTGGCGCTGCTCGCGCGCGAGCCCGGTGCGGTCGTCGACCGCGAGCGAATCCTGCGCGACGTCTGGGACACGACGTGGTACGGATCGTCGAAGACGATCGACGTGCACGTCGCTGCGCTCCGCCGCAAGCTCGGCGACCCGGCGTGGATCGAGACGGTGCGCGGGATCGGCCTTCGTCTCCGTTCGGAATGAGCCGCCGCCTCCTCGCGAGCTACCTCGCACTGACCGTGGCGGTGCTGATTGCGCTCGAAGTCCCGCTCGCGATCGTCGATGCGCGGAGCGAACGCCACGACCTCACGGCCAAGGTCGAGCGCGACGCGTTCGCGGTCGCATCGCTGGCGGAGGACACGCTGCAGCGCGGGGGTGGGCCTTCGGCCGCCGCTGCAGCGGGTCGTCGTCCGCTACCGGGCGGCGACAGGCGGCCGCGTCGTCATCGTCGATCGAAGCGGGCGTCGCGTTGCCGACTCGCATCCGACGAGCCCGAGCGAGACGGAGCTTCGCGACGGGGCACGCCCCGAGATCCTGACGGCACTCCACGGTCACGTGGCCACAGGGATCCGCTACTCCTCGACGCTGCACACACGGTTGCTGTACGTGGCCGTCCCCGTTGCCTCCGGCGGCGCCTTGCTCGGCGCGGTCCGCATCACCTACCCGACGTCCACGCTCGACGCTCGAGTCACGCGGTACCGGCTCGCGCTGCTCGCAGTCGGTCTGCTGGTGATCGCGGCCGCCGCAGTGACGGGACTCGTGCTTGCCCGATCGATCTCACGCCCTCTTCGCCGGCTCGAGCAGGTCGCCGGCCGCGTCGGCGCCGGTGACCTGACAGCCCGGGCACGTCAGGACGACGGGCCGCCCGAGGTGCGCAGGCTCGCCGCCGAGCTGAACCGCTCGACGGCGAAGCTCGAGGCACTGCTGGCGTCGCAGGAGCAGTTCGTCGCGGACGCGTCGCACGAGCTTCGAACACCGCTGACGGCACTGCGGCTTCGACTCGAAACCGGCGACCACGACGGCGCGATCGCCGAGGTCGACCGGCTCGCGCGGCTCGTGGGCGAGCTGCTCGCACTTGCGCGCGCCGACGCCGGTCGGGAGGCGGCGAGCGAGGTCGACCTCGCGGGCCTCGTCGCCGCCCGGGTCGAGGCGTGGGAGCCGCTCGCGACCGAGCGCGGCGTCCGGCTCGTCGCCCCCGAGGTCGTCGGCGTCGTCGTCCGTGTCGGCCCCGGACGCGTCGAGCAGGTGCTCGACAACCTGCTCTCGAATGCCCTCGAGGTCGCGCCGCGCGGATCGTCGGTCGTGGTCCGGCTCGCAGGGCGCGGAATTGCACGTCGTCGACGAAGGGCCCGGCCTCTCGGCCGAGGACCGTGCGCATGCGTTCGATCGCTTCTGGCGCGGCAGGAGCGGCCCGGGATCGGGGCTCGGGCTGGCGATCGCAAAACGGCTCGTCGAGCTCGACGCCGGCGAGGTCGACCCTCGGCGAGTCGGCATCCGGCGGGTGTCGACGCCGTCGTTCGCTACCCGGCGCTGCGGGTCGCACGCTCGCGGCTTCGCCCGCCGACTGTGCGCTCGTAGAGCGTGACCGTCCGCTCGGCGACCGCGCGCCAGCTGAACTCGTCGACGGCGCGCCGCCGGCCGGCCTCGCCCATCCGCCGCGCGCGCTCGGGGTCTGCGAGCAACTCGTTCACGCGCTGCGCGAAGTCGGTCGCGAAACTCGCCGGATCGACCGGATTGCCGTCGCGCGCCGAGCGCGACCGGAACGAGCAGACCCGTCTCGCCGTCGACCACGACCTCGGGGATACCGCCGACCGCCGAGGCCACGACCGGCGCGGTGCAGGCCATCGCCTCGAGATTGACGATCCCGAGCGGCTCGTAGATCGACGGGACGCAGAACACGTTCGCGTGCGAGAGCAGCTGGATCACATCGGGCTTCGGCAGCATCTCCTCGATCCACACCACGCCGTCCCGCTGAGCGCGCAGCCGCTCGACGCGCTCACGCGTCGCGCGCTCGATCTCGGGCTCGTCGGGGGCGCCGGCGCAGAAGACGAGCTGCGCGCGATCGTCGATCTCGAGACCCGCGTCGAGCAGATGGACGATTCCCTTCTGGCGGGTGATACGCCCGACGAACAGCACGATCGGCGACGTCCGGCGCGACACCGTGTCGCTCGAGCGCCTCGGTGCGCGGGTCGAACGCGTACTCGTCGGTGTCGATGCCGTTGTAGACGACCTCGATTCGGCTCGGGTCGACCTGCGGGTAGGCGCTCCGGACGTCCGCGCGCATCGCGTCCGACACGGCCACGATCGCGTCGGCGGCCTCGACGGCGGTGCGCTCGCAGAACGACGAGACCGCATACCCGCCGGCGCCGAGCTGGTCGGCCTTCCAGGGGCGCATCGGCTCGAGGCTGTGCGTCGTCACGACGTGGGGGACCGCGTGGAGCAGTTTCGCCAGGTGGCCGCCGAGGTTGGCGTACCAGGTGTGCGAGTGCACGATGTCGGCGCCGCCGAGGTCTGCCGCCATCGCCAGGTCGACGGACATCGTTTGCAGCGCCGGGCTTACCCCTGCCAGCTCGTCCCACGGTGCGAATGCGCGTGCGCCCGCGCGTGGTGCGCCGAAGCAGCGGACCTCGAGCTCGATCAGCTTCGCAAGCTCGCGGGCCAGGTACTCCACGTGCACGCCCGCCCCCCCGTAGACGTCGGGCGGGTACTCGCGTGTGAGGAGCACCGCTTTCACGGCACGACACCGTACCCGCCGGTCCGGGTCCTATACTCGTGAGCGGGTGTTGACGATGACCCGGCACGCGGGTTTCACAGGCGTGGTCCAGGACCGTTTCGAGCGGCCGCGCGGGTTCCGTGATCCGACGGGTCTCGGCGCGGGGGTCGACACGCTCCCGGGTGTCGGCCCGACGGTCGCGAAGCGGTTGCGAGTGCTCGGCATCGCGACGGTCGGCGACGTGCTCCTGCATGCGCCGCGCCGGTACGAGCGCGCTGCGGACGAGGTGTCGATCTCGCAGCTCTGGGGGCCGGACGAGGTCGCGATCGCCGGGGTCGTCCGCGACGTGCGGTCGCGGCGTCTCGGAGGCCGGCGGACGATCGTGACCGCGCGGGTCGAGGACGACAGCGGCTCGATCTCGGCCTCGTGGTTCAACCAACCCTGGCTCGTCGATCGACTCGCGCCCGGCACACACATCCGGCTCCGCGGCAAGCTCGGACGCCACGGCTTCGACGTCAAGAGCTACGACGTCGGCGAGGCGCGGGCGACCGCCGACTTCGCGCCGGTCTATCCCGCGAGCGAGCAGGTTCCGTCCTGGCGGCTGCGCGAGCTCGCGCGCGCGGCGCTCGACGCTCACGTGCACGCGATCCACGACCCCTTGCCGGCAACGCTCGAGCTGCCGCTCCGCCGTGACGCACTCGCCGCTCGCCACTTTCCCGCCGACGAGAGCGAGGCGGAGCTGGCCCGGCGCCGGCTTGCCCTCGACGAGCTCGTGCTGCTTCAGCTCGCGGTCGCCCGCTCCCGGGACGACGACGCGGTTGCCGTGTCGCTGCCGCCGCCGGGCGAGTTGCTCGCCCGCTATCGAGCGGCGCTGCCGTTCGAGCTCACCGAGCACCAGGAGCGCGCGATCGCCCAGATCGACACCGACCTTGCGCGCTCGACGCCGATGCAGCGGCTGCTGCAGGGCGACGTCGGGTCGGGGAAGACGGTCGTCGCGCTCTACGCCTTGCTGCGTGCGGTCGAAAGCGGGCATCAGGGCGCGCTGATGGCGCCGACCGAGACGCTTGCCGAGCAGCACTTCCTGACGATCGAGTCGCTCTGCGCCGAACTCGGCGTGCGCTGCGTGCTGCTCACCGGCTCGACCGGCTCGAAGCGCGCGCGCGATGCGATCTCCACCGGTGAGGCGCAGGTCGCCGTCGGGACGCATGCGTTGATCCAGCGCGAGGTCGAGTTCGCCGATCTCGCCGTCGCGGTCGTCGACGAGCAACACCGGTTCGGGGTCGAGCAGCGCAAGGCGCTCGCCGAGGGACGCGCGCCGCACGTGCTGCACATGACCGCGACGCCGATCCCACGCACGCTCGCGCTCACGATCTACGGCGACCTGGCCGTGAGCGAGATCGCGAAACCACCGGCCGATCGCAAGCCGATCGTGACGGCCTGGGTCGGCGCGGAACGCTCGTCGGAGGCGTACGAGCGGTTGTGCCACCATCTCGACGCCGGCCGTCAGGCGTACGTCGTGTGCCCGCTGATCGAGCAGTCGGAGACGCGGCTCGCCCGAGCCGCGGAAGTTGAAGCGGCGCGGCTACGGAGCGCCGAGCTCCGCGGCTACCGCGTCGGGCTGCTCCACGGACGGCTGAAGCCCGCCGAACGCCGTGATGTGATGCGGCAGTTCAAGGACGGCGAGGTCGACGTGCTCGTCGCGACCACCGTGATCGAGGTCGGGGTCGACGTTCCGAACGCGACGATCATGATCGTGCAGGAGGCCGACCGGTTCGGGCTTGCGCAGCTTCACCAGCTTCGGGGCCGCGTCGGGCGGGGAAGCGAGCAGAGCTACTGCCTGCTCGTCTCGCGAGCGAAGCTCGAGTTGACCGACTCGGCGCAGTCACGGTTGCAGGCACTCGTCGACTCGAACGACGGCTTCGCGCTCGCGGAGGCGGACCTCGAGCTGCGCGGCGAAGGTCAGCTCCTCGGGACGCGCCAGTCGGGCTGGAGCGACCTGCGGTTCACGCGCCTGCGCGAGGATCGCGACCTGCTCGAGCAGGCGCGCGATCTCGCGCGGGAGCTGCGCGACGTCGACGGGCCGTGGCAGGACGAGGTCGATCGGCTGCACGGCGCGCCGGAGGCGTAGACGAATTGGCCGGGGTGCGCCCGACGGCGCGCCCCGGTTTCGCGCTTGCCCTCACCCCCGCTAGTGGCCGACGGTGGCGCAGATCACCCAAGGCCGAACGATCAGCGGCTGGGTGCCCAGGTTGTAGCCCTGGACGATCCAATCGTTTGGAACGAACGAGCCTTCAGGGTCGATCGGCTTGTACACGCTCGGATCGTCGAAGTACGTCTTGCCGTTCGCGATCTCGATCGGCGAGGACGTGACGATCCTCAGGTTGCTCGTCTGGACATCGTCCTGGCCGAAGCCGCCGCCGAGCGCGACCTTGCCCGGTGCGCACATGACCCTCGAGGTCGGCGAGCGTCCCGTCGGCCGACCACATCCCGTGACTCGTTCCTTCGGGGGAAGACACCGACGGAGTATGTCGCCCGCGACGCCGAGAGTCAGCTGACGACGGGCTTCAAGGGGGGCCTCGCGGGCACGGGCAGGGCCGGCTTGCGCCGGCCCTGTGCTCCGGAGTCGCCGCCGGAACGGCTTTTCGCGCGAATCGTTTACGTGACGACGAGCTTCAGGTGATTGTCGTCAGGTGCCTGCCCGACCATCGTGATGTGGTACACGCCCCGGGCGAGCACAAGCTGCTTGCCGACTCCGTCGAGCTTCGTTCCTGCTGAGCCCGCGACCTTCAGCGCCGCCTCGTCCAGGTTGCGGAGCTTGATCGGTCCCTTCACCGAAAGCGTTGTCTTGTATGCACTGCCGACGGCGAACGAGTGGCACCCGGGGTCGTGCATGACGATGTTGACCGTCTTCATCGTCTGAGCGTGCGACGGGCGGGCGAGCGCCTGGCTCGCGCCGAGCGCGAGGAGGGCAGCAATTGCGATCGAGAGGGTGAGGGCTTTCATGGTGGCGACTCCTTCTTCCTTCGTCCCGGGCCCGCTCTGGCGGGTCTCTCATTGCGTCTCATCGTGGCGCTAGGCGGGCGATCTGCGCTCGGGAGTCGGCGGCAGACGTATTGCGGGAACGTGCTCGGGCCGAGTACGTAGGAAGCCGCAGCCGACGAGTAGGCTCAGAGTCCGATGGCCTACGACGAGGCGCTTGCAAACCGCATTCGCGAAGTGGTCGGGGACGAGCCCGGGCTCACCGAGATGAAGATGTTCGGGGGTCTCGCCTTCCTCGTGAACGGCAACATGGCGGTTTCCGCGAGCGGGCGCGGCGGCCTCATGCTCCGCGTCGATCCGGCGGAGCCCGCGGGCCTCGTCGCAGACTCGCACGCGCGTGTGATCGAGATGCGGGGACGACCGATGCCGGGCTGGCTCTTCGTCGAGACCGCT
Organism: uncultured Thermoleophilia bacterium; assembly: GCA_963715115.1. Taxonomy (GTDB): domain Bacteria; phylum Actinomycetota; class Thermoleophilia; order Gaiellales; family Gaiellaceae; genus PALSA-600. The sequence continues at coordinate 101,669 of CAVQRE010000007.1, read as the reverse complement.
CACCTCGGGACGAAAAAGGCCCTCTCCGAGTGGGTCGAGCGTGGTGTCTCGTACGCAAGGTCGCTCCCTCCGAAGTCATAGCTACCAAGCGCAACGCGCGAGCGAGACGGGGTCGTTGACGCGGTTGCCGCTGGCCGGATCGAGGCTCAGGCTGCAGCTCACGCCCTGGAAGTTGACGGTGTCGCGCACCGCGTGGGCGAGGGCGGCACGATCGATCACCAGGTTTCCGTTGACGACATGCGACACCTGCTGCAGCCGAGCGAACAGGAGGTTTGCCGCATCGAAGTACAGAGCGGCGTAGTCGGTCGGCGTAGAGCCGAACTCGAGCTCGTAGATCGTCCGCCACAGCACGTACGACGGCAGCGCCTGGACCTCGGCGAGCCACGCGGTCCCGCCGTCGCCGTCGCTGACCGCGGTGCGGTCGAACACCGTCGGTGCGAGCGCGGGAAGCGAGTCGGCGGTTGCGGAGCCTGAGATCGCGACGACGCCGTGAGCCTGATAGATCGGGAGCGCGGTCTCTTCGCCGGCGATCGAGCACAGATTGCCGAGCACCGCCGTGTTCTGCAGGTTCGCGACGATGGCGCTCGCGGGTCCTGAATCGTCTCCCGGGCAGCTCGTCTCGACCGGGTTCTCCTGGATCCGGAAACCGCGGATCGTCGGGTGGAACCACATCGCCATCGCGATGGCGTTCGCGAACGACGCCGAGTAGGGACTGAAGAAGCTCTCGGTCGAGTCGGCGGTGAACGCGAACTGCACCGGCTGGCCTGGTGGCACGACGACCTGCAGTGCATTCGATTCGGGTGTCGACTTGTTTGCGCCGTTGGCCGCGACGGCTGCGACGAGCGCAACGGCGAGACACAGGAGGGCGGTGGCGATTCGCTGGCGGTTCATGAGGAGCTCCTTCCGCTTCGGGAGGTCGGACCGACCGTATTCGGCTCCGGTAACAGCGCGCTAACAGCGGGCTCGATCCAGCCGACGCCGGGGCGATAGTGGTGACGCATGTCGGGCCTCGGGACGCCCCTGCTCGTCGCTGTCTTCGTCGTCGCCGCGGGCGCGACGTGGATCGCAGGCAATGCGCTCTCGAAGACGACGGACGCGCTCGACGTCCGCCTGAATCTCGGAGAGGAGCTCGGCGGGCTGCTTCTGCTCTCGATCGCCGGCAGCCTGCCCGAGCTCGCGATCACCGTGTCCGCTGCCGCGTCGGGAAACCTCGGTCTTGCAGCTGGGAACCTGATCGGCGGGATCGCGGTGCAGACGATGGTGCTCGTCGTGTGCGACCTCGCGGTAGGGCGTGAGCGGCCGCTCACGTTTCTCGTCGGCGCGTTGAGTCCCGTGCTCGAAGGTCTGCTCGTCGTCCTCGTCGTATCGGGGGTCTTGATGGGCTCTCTGCTCAGCCCGACGACGGCGATCGGCGGCGTGGTCAGCCCCGCGTCGATCGGGATCGTCGTCGTCTGGCTGTGCGGCGTCTATGTGATCAACAAGGTGCGGCGAGAGCCCGCGGTGGAAGATCACGATGGAAGGCGCGCAGCGGGGCCGCCGGCATCATCGCGACCCGATGCCGGGCAAGCCGCACCCGTTCGCATCGCGCTCGACGGCGCAGATCGCTGCGATCTTCGGCGGCGCGTGTGCGGTGACGCTCGCCATGGGCGTCGTGTTGGAGATGAGCGGCAACACGCTCGCCGACCGAGCAGGCGTCAACGGCGTCGTCTTCGGCGCAACGGTGCTCGCCGGGGCGACGGCGCTGCCGGAGATCAGCTCCGGGATCGCGGCCGTCCGGCTCGGTGACAACGCGCTCGCGCTCGGCGACATCTTCGGCGGGAACGCGTTCCAGCTCTGCCTCTTCCTCGTTGCCGACATCGTGGCCGGGGCGCCTGTGCTCCCGCAGGCGGGCAGCCTGAACGCATGGCTCGCCTCGCTCGGCGTCGGCCTGACCGCGATCTACGCGATGGGGGTGATCATCAGGCCGCTTCGCTGCCGGGCCAGACTCGGGCCAGACTCGATCGTCGCCATCGTCGTCTTCGCCGTCGGGATCGCGGGGCTCTTCGTCGTCCCGCGCTAGGTGCCAGGCACCGTTACGAAAGTGCAACAAACCGTCCACAGGCACTGGTGACGGAGGCTTGTAATCGGCATGGTTGAGCGCGGCGCAGGCGGGATGCCACTGCCGGACGAGGGGTCGCGCGTGGACCCCGCCGGTGCCAGGCGCCAGGTCGGACACGCCCCGAACGGGCACCATCAGGCGACGTGCGGATCATTGCCGGCACCCGCAGCGGACACCGGATCGCCGCGCCGAAGGGCGACGACGACCCGGCCGACCTCCGACTTCGTGCGCGAGACCGCGTTCAACCTGATCGGGCCCGTCGACGGCGCGGCCGTGCTCGACCTCTACGCCGGCTCGGGGGCGATGGGGCTCGAGGCGCTCTCGCGCGGCGCCGACGAGCGCGTCTTCGTCGAGTCCGACCGCGAGGCGTGCCGCACGATCAACGCGAACCTCGACAAGCTCCAGCTCCAGGCGACGCGTGCTCTGCCAGGACGTGCTGCGCGCGCTGGCGGCCGACCGGAGCACCTACGACCTCGTGCTCTGCGACCCGCCGTACGACGACGCCGCACGCGCCTCGCGCCGCACCTCGCCCGGCTCCTCGCGCCCGACGGGCTGCTCGTCTACGAGAGCTCGGGCCGCGAGCCGCCCCCCGACTGCCTGTCCTCACGGAGACGACGTCGCGCAAGTACGGTTCCGCCCGGCTTACGCTGTTCGACGTGATCACCGCGATCTGCCCCGGCTCCTACGACCCCGTCACGAACGGGCACGTCGACGTGATCACGCGCGCCGCGCAGATCTTCGACCGCGTCGTCGTCGGCGTCGTCGGCAATCCGCAGCACAAGACGCCGCTGTTCCCGGTCGAGAGCGGATCGAGTTCCTGCGTCGAGGCGCGTTCGCGGACGTCCCCAACGTCGAGGTCGACGTCTTCAAGCGAGCTCGTCGTCGACTTCGCCCGCCGCTGGGACGCCCACGTGATCGTCAAGGGCCTGCGCGTCATCTCCGACTTCGAGTACGAGTTCCAGATGAACCACCTCAACCGCACGCTCGCGCCCGACATCGAGACGGTCTACGTGATGGCCAGCCCGCAGGTCAGCTTCGTTTCCTCGAGCGGCGTGAAGGAGATCGCGTCGTTCGGCGGAAATGTCGAAGAGCTCGTGCCACCAGCCGTTGCGCGCCGCCTGGGAGAGCTGTTCCCGAACGGGCGCGGCGGGACCCCGCTGTCCGACCAGGAGTAATACTCTTCCGGCCATGGACGTACTCGTACTGATCGACAAGCTCGACGACCTCGTGCACAACGCGAAGGCCGTGCCGCTCACCGACCAGGTGCGGATCGACCGCGAGGAGATCTACGACATCCTCGACCAGATGCGCGCCACGATCCCCGAGGAGATCAAGCAGGCCCGCTGGATCGTCAAGGAGCGGCAGGAGATGCTCGGCGAGGCCAAGCGCGAGCAGGACCGGCTGCTCAGGAGGCGCGCGAGCAGGCGGTGCGCGAGGCGTCGCAGACCGAGATCGTCAAGCTGGCCGAGCGCCAGGCGCAGGAGATCATCGACGAGGCCCGCCGGCAGGCCCGCGAGATGCGGCTCGAGATGGAGGACTGGGCCGACGGGATGCTCGCGACGCTCGAGTCGAACCTCGACCGGTTCCTGACCGCGGTCCGCCGCGGCCGGGAGCGGTTGCACGAGCGCTCGCAGGAGTCGGTCGTCGCCGGGATCGGCCCGATCGACGTCGGCGACGACGGCTCGGCCTACTAGACCCGCCGCCGTTCGCTACGCTCGTCGCATGACGAGCTTCAACCTGCGTCAGGTGAAGCTCCGTCCCGGTGAAGAGCACCGTGACGAGCTCGAGGTGGAGCTGCCGGCGTTCGACTTCGGCGGCCAGCGCTACGTCCCGGTGCCGGAGAAGGTGCCGGCGCTGTTCGTGGTCTCGCGCGCGAACACCGGGCACGGTGTTCACGCTGTCCTTCACGGCCCGCCTGTACGGGCCGTGCTACCGCTGCCTCGGACGACGCCGTGCTCGAGGTGCCGATCAGGGCGCGTGAGTACCAGGCCGAGTCGCCCGACGACGACGAGCTGACGACGCCGTACCATCGAGGGCGAACCTCGACCTCTCCGAGTGGGCGCGCGACGCCGTCGCGCTGGCGCTGCCCGAGAAGATCCTCTGCCGCCCCGACTGCGCCGGGCTCTGCCCGAGTCGCGGCAAGAACCTGAACGACGAGCCGCACGAGCACGAGGAGCACGAGGCCGATCCGCGCTGGGCCGCGCTCGAGGCGCTACGAAACGACCTCTGAGCGTCGCTCCATCAACACGACGTCGAGCCACGCGCCGCGCTTCTGCGCGATCCGCTCGCGCGTCCCGATGATGCGAAAACCGCAGCTCGAGTGGAGCGCGACCGACGGGGCGTTCCCGGCGAGGATCCCCGCCTGGATCGTCCAGATCCCGGCATCGTCCGCCCGCTGCACGAGCTCCCGCAGGAGTGCCCGCCCGACCCCGCGGCGGCGTGCCGCGCGCGCGACGTAGACCGAGACCTCCGTGACGCCGCGGTAGCACTCGCGGCTCGAGACCGGTGAGAGCGCGGCCCAGCCGACCACCTCGCCGTCCGCGAGCGCGACGAGCCGCGGGGCTGCGAGGTGGCCCGCGTCCCACTCCTCGAAGGAAGGAACACGTTCCTCGAAGGTGCCCTGGTCGAGCCCCTCGGCGTAGATCCGGGCCGCCGCCGGCCAGTGAGCCGGGAGAAGATCGTCGATCGTCACCGCCCGATGGTACGAGTGGTCCCGGCGCGACCGCTACACTGCGCCGCCGATGGCAGTCCCCAAGAGGAAGACGTCGAAGGCCCGCCGCGACCAGCGTCGCGCGCAGCACGCGATCGAGGCACCGCGCGTGAACACCTGTCCGCAGTGCGGCTCGCCGAAGCGGCCGCACCGCATCTGTCCGACCTGCGGCACCTACAGGGGCCGCGAGGTCGTGCCGCTCCGCCTCGACCACCCGTAGACTTCGGCGCTGTGCCGCGGATCGCCGTCGACGCACTCGGGGGCGACAACGCGCCGCGGGAAGTGATTCTGGGCGCCCTCGACGCGGTCGCCGACGGGATCGAGGTGACGCTGTACGGGCCTGCGGGGCTCGACACCCAGGGGCTTCCGCTCGTTGCGACGACCGACCGGATCGACATGGCGGACAAGCCGGCCGAGGCGGTCCGGGCCAAGCCCGACTCCAGTCTCGTTGCGGCCGTGCGGGCGGCCGGCGCCGGCGAGGCCGATGCGGTCGTCTCGGCCGGGAACACCGGCGCGATGCTCGCGGCAGGACTGCTCCACCTGCGCCGGCTCCCCGGCGTGCTCCGCCCGGCGATCGCCGTGCCGATCCCGGCTCGAGAGGGCGTCACCGTGCTGCTCGACGCAGGCGCGAACGCCGACGCGCGCCCGGAGCACCTCGTGCAGTTCGCGCACATGGGCGCGGTCTTCTGCGAGGAGCTGCTCGACGTTCGCCGGCCCGAGGTGCGTCTACTCTCGATCGGCGAGGAGGACGAGAAGGGCAATCAGCTGACGCTCGAGGCCAATCGGCTCCTGCGCGAGGAGGGCGACCGGCTCAATTTCGGCGGCAACGCCGAGAGCCGCGATCTGCTCCTGGGTGCCGCCGACGTGATCGTCGCGGACGGGTTCACTGGCAACGTGGTGCTGAAGCTGCTCGAGGGGACGATCAAGGATCTCCTCGACGTGATGCGGGCCGAGATCACGGCGACGGTGATCGGCAAGCTGGGCGGACTGCTGATCCAGCCGTCCGCCCGCCGCCTCCGGCACCGGTTCGACCCCGACACCTACGGCGGCGCGTACCTGCTCGGCCTGCGCGGCCTCGCGGTGATCGCGCACGGCAACTCGCACCGGCGCGCGATCGCGAACGCGATCAGGCTCGCCGCCCGCGGCGTCGACCACCGCGTGGTCGACCGGCTCGGGGAGCGGCTGCCCGAGCGCGTCCGTGTATGATCGCCCGGATTTTCGGCCCCCAATCTGCATCGAGGTGACATGGCAGCGTCGCGTGAAGAGGTTTTCGAGCGAGTCAAGGAAGTACTGAAGGAGCAGCTCGGAGTCGAGGACGATCAGATCACGGAGGAGGCGTCGTTCCAGAACGATCTCGACGCCGACTCGCTCGACCTCGTCGAGCTGATCATGGAGCTCGAGGACCAGTTCGGGATCAAGATCTCCGACGAGGATGCGCAGAAGATCACGACCGTCGGCCAGGCAGTCGACTACGTCACCTCGCACCAGTAGCACCACCCGACTCAGGGAGCTGATCGACGCGCTCCCACCCGACCGAGCGGCGGCGGTCTTCACCCACGCCTCCTGGGCGGCCGACCGCAGCGCCTCCTACGAACGGCTCGAGTTCCTGGGTGACTCCGTGCTGGAGCTGGCAGTCGCGCGCGCTCTTTACGAGCGCTTCCCCGAGTTCGCCGAGGGGCGGATGGCGAAGGTGCGTTCGCATGTCGTGTCGCGTGCGAGCTGCGCCGTCGTGTCTCGAGAGCTCGAGCTCGGCGAGCGGCTGCGCCTGGCGGCCGTCGGGCTTACCGACGACGAGGCCGAACGGCTCGTTCAGAACCGCAACGTGCTCGCCGCCGTCCTCGAGGCGGCGCTCGCGGCGCTGTTCCTCGAGCACGGGTTCGAGCGGATCGAGCCGACGATCGTGGCTGCATTCGAGCCGCGCATCGAATATGCCGTCAACACGCACGTCGACCACAAGACCGAGCTGCAGGAGCGGCTTGCGCGCACCGGCCGGGCGGTGTCGTATGTCGTCGTCGACGTCGAGGGTCCGCCGCACGACCGAAACTTCACTGCGGCTGCGGTGATCGACGAGCAAACGCTCGGCACCGGAAGCGGGTCGTCGAAGAAGGACGCCGAGCAGGCGGCTGCCGCGCAGGCGCTCGAGGCGCTCAGCGCAGAAGCCGGCGGTGCAGGCTCTGCGTCTCCGCAGACGGGCTGATCCCGAGGTCGTCACGCAGGCGCGACCGCAGCGCCTCGTACACGAGCAGGGCCTGGGCGGCGTTTCCTTCCCGCTCGAGCGCCTCCATCAACAACCGGTATCCGGACTCGCGGTAGGGCTCGAGCGCGACGAGCTTGCGGCCGGCGCGAACGGCGGCCGCGAGCTCGGCTCCTCCGATGCCGAGCGTGGAGCGCCCGTACGCCTCGAGCGCACGAGCGTGCAGCTCGGCGAGTCGCCCTCGTTCCGCGTCGATCCAATCACTCGACTCGCCGGCGAGAAAGGGTCGGCCGCAGACGAACATCGCGACCTGCGACGGTCCCCACGCCTCGTGCGGCCGGTCCTGCGCCAGCGCGCTCTCGGCTCGGTGCACGGCTTCGACCGCCTCCTCGACGTCCACCCGGAGCGGGTCGACGTCCACGCGAAGCCCATCCAGCGGCACGACGCGGCGGAGCTTGGAGAGGAGCGGAGCGAGCCCGCCGTCGTGCCCGTCGGCCCAGACGGCACCAGGTAGCTCGTCCCGCGTGACCGTTCGCAGCCGGTTCGAGACGAGATAGCCGAGCAGGAGGCGGCCCTGCCTGCCGGGGAGCTCGTGCTCCACGCGACGGCCGTCGAGCTCGACCACGAAGCGGCCGCACAGCTGCACCTTTCCCGCCAACCACCCGCCAACATAAGCCCAACGCCGGAGACGTACAACGGCTCGTATCACCGCGAAAGGAGCGACATGAGCAAGCAGATCACCTGTGAGTGCGGGTACGTGATCCGCGGCGAGACGGAAGGGGAGGTCGTCCAGGGGGCACGCGACCACATGCGCGCCGACCATCCCGACCTGGTCGACAAGGTCACAGACTCCGATCTCGCGGGTTGGGTCGAGGAGGTGTGAGATGACTGCCGTCTTCGATCCCGTCACCTACAAGGAGACGACCCGCGCCCAGTGGCAGGACGCGGCCGGGGCGTGGCGCCGCTACGACCCTGTGTTCGACCGCTGGCTCGGCGAGGCGACGGAGGCGATGCTCGATCTCGCCCACATCGGGCCGGGAAGCCGGGTGCTCGACATCGCGGCCGGATCGGGCGGCCAGACGGTCGTCGCGGCGCGGCGGGTCGGTCCAGGTGGCGCCGTGCTCGCGACGGACATCTCCTCGAACATCCTCGACGAGGCCGAGGCTGCCGCTCGCGCCGCGGGCCTGGCCAACGTGGCCACGCGCGTGATGGACGGTGAACGGCTCGAGGTCGAGCAGGGCTCATTCGACGCGGCGATCTCTCGGCTCGGCTTGATGTACCTGCCCGACAAGTCTCGCGCGCTCGATGAAGCCCGGACGGCGCTCAGGCCCGGCGGCCGCTACGCAGCGCTGGTCTTCGCCGAGCCCGCCCGCAACCGCTTCTTCTCGGTCCCGATCGGGATCATCCGGGAGCGGGCCGAGCTGCCGCCGCCGGCGCCCGGGCTGCCGGGGCCGTTCTCGGCGGTCGGCCTGGGCGACCTGCTGACGGAGGCCGGCTTCGAGGACGTCGAGGTGCGGCGGATCGACGCTCCGCTCCGCCTCGCGAGCGCGGCCGACTGCGCGAACCTCGAACGGGAGTCCTTCGGCGCGCTGCACCAGATGCTCGCCGGCCTCTCGGCGGACGAGCAGAGCGACGTCTGGGCGGAGATCGGCCTGGCGTTGCGCGAGTTCGAGGGCCGGGACGGGTTCGTCGGCCCGTGCGAGGTGCTCGTGGGAGGCGGCACGGCGCCGTAGAGCCGTGGGGCGGTGCCTGGCACCGTACGGTGCCAGGCACCGGGCTCGGGCTCCCATCCGGGGCGGGCGATAGCCTCTCGTCGGCGTGCACCTGAAGGCGATCACCCTGCGCGGCTTCAAGTCGTTCGTCGACCCTGTCGAGATACGGCTCGAGCCCGGCGTCGCCGTCGTGGTCGGGCCGAACGGCTCGGGCAAGTCGAACGTCTCCGACTCGATCCTCTGGGGCGACCGGCTCGATGAGCCCGGGCGAGCTGCGCGCCGAGAAGCCGGACGACGTCCTCTTCGCGGGCTCGGGCGGCCGCGAGGCGGTCGACACCTGCGAGGTCGATCTGCTCTTCGACAATGCCGACGGCGCCTGGCCCGAGCTGCCCTTCGCCGAGGTCTCGGTCGCGCGGCGACTGCACCGCGGCGGCGAGGGCCAGTACCTCGTCAACCGCGCGGCGGTGCGCCGCATCGACCTCGTCGAGCTGCTTTCCGACGTCGGTCTCGGCGGTGGCCTCCGTTCCGTCATCTCGCAGGGCCGGGTCGAGACCGTGCTCAACTCCAAGCCCGTCGAGCGCCGCGAGCTCGTCGAGGAGGCCGCCGGCCTCGGCCGGTTCAAGCGCCGCCGGCACCGGGCAGAGCTCAAGCTCGCGCGCGTCGCGATCCAGGTCGACCGCGCACGCGACCTCGAGGAAGAGGTCCGGAAACGCCTCCGCCCGCTCGCCCTGCAGGCGACCGCCGCCGAGCGGGCCGAGAAGCTGGGCTTCGAGATCGCCCGGCTCCAGGCCGCAATCGCAACGCTCGACCTGGCGCAGCTCGGCGAGCGGCGCGCCGGGGCCGACGTCCGCCGCGCCGAGGCCGCCGAGGAGCGGCGCGTCCTCGACGCACAGATCGCAGAGCTCGTGGCAGCGCGCGAACGCGCCGAGGTCGAGCTCACCGACGCCGCCGGGGCCCGTGAGGGCACAACGGCTGCGCTCTACCGGCTGGCCTCGAGCAGCGAGCGGATTGCGCTCCGGCGCGAAGCCGCGGCGCTGCTCGCCGGGAGCCTCGCGGCGGAGCTCGACGCCGCGCGCAACCACGATCCACGCGCCTCGGCGGGGCTCGAGGAGGCCGCCCGTCTCGCCGCCACGGTCGCCCAGCAGGGAGCAGCCGAGCTCGCCCGCGCCCAGCTCGCGGCCGAGGAGCAATGGGCTCGGGTCGCCGCCGCCGAGCGGCGTGCGCAGGCCGGTCTGGCGGCCGAGCTCGACGAGGTGCTCGGCCGGCGCGGCGAGGCAGAGAAGCTCCTCACCGGCGGCGGCCGGGACGCCCTGCTCGCCCTGCGGGGTGCGACGGAGCGTCTCGCGATGCGCCAGGAGTCGGCGCAGCGCCTGCGGGTCGAGGTCGAGAACGAGCTCGCGGAGACGCGCCGGCGCGGTGGCGGCCCGACGGCGTTCGAGCTCGAGCGCGCGGCCGACGAGGCCGACGCTGCAGCCCGTGCCGCTCACCGGGAGCACGACGATCTCGAAGCCCGTGCCATCCTCGCGCGCGAGCGTGTGGCGACGGTCGAGCTGGCGCTGTCCGAGCGCGAGGGATTGCCGCCCGCGGCGCGCGCGCTCGCGGAGCAGGGCGAGGAGCTCGCGCTCCAGCGTGTCGAGATCGAAGCAGGCCGGGAGCGTGCCGTCGCGGCTGCCCTCGGCCACCTCGCTTCGGCCGTGCTGGCCGCCGATGCGGAGCGCGGGCTCGAGCTGGTCGAGCGCGCACGCGCGGCCGGGCTCGGTTCGGTGCGCATCCTCGTCGGCCGCGACCCACGCACGCTGGCGGGCCTGCCGGTGGTGCCGCGTGACGCGTTGCTCGCATCCAGCGGGCCGGCGGTGACGGAAGACGGGCTGGGCTGGGATCCGCAGCGCGGAGAGCTCTGGTTCGCCGGTGAGGCCGCCGAGGCGGTGCTGCTCGAGCTCGACACGCGCCGTCGCGAGCTCACGGCCGAGGCCGACGAGCTCGTCGCCCGTGCCGGGCAGGCGGCCGAGCGTGCCGTCGCGGAGGACGAGCGGGCTGCTGCCGCTGCGCGCGCGTTCGCGCCGGTCGCGCACCTGCGCGGAGTCCGGCGGGCATCGCCGGTCCTGCTCGAGCGGCTGCGCGCCGGCGCCGAGCGGCTCGACGAGACCCTTCGGATCGCGGCGGGCGCCGCGACCCGCCTCGAGGCGCCCCTTGCCGAGCGTGCGGCCCGGCTGGCCGACGACCTGGGCGCGATCTCTGCGCGCGAAGCCGAGCTTCGCCATGCAGTGGCCGCGCACGAGGAGCGTGGGCTCGCCGCCGAGCGCCAAGCCAACGGGCGACTCGCCCACGGCGCCGACGTCGAGATCGCGACGACTGATCGCGCGCAGGAGTTGCAGTTGCGCGTCGAGGCCGCCGCCCGGGCCGCCGAAGAGTCCGCCGAGCGGGCACGTCTCGCGGCCCGAACGCTCGCCGAGTCCGACGGCGTCCGCTCGCGTCGCCCGGGCGCACTCGTGCTCGAGCGCCTGCTCGCGGGCGCGGGCCGGCTCGAGGCCGCGCTCTCGCTCGAGGTCGAGCGCTTCGACGGTCCGCTGCGTGCGCGGGTCGAGGCACAGGCGGCACGAACCGGCGAGCTGGGCGCCGATCTGCGCCGCCTCGGCGCGGAGGAGGTCGAGCTGAGGCAGAGCGCGGCGCAGGCCGGTGAGCGGCTGTCGGCGGTCGACGTCGAACTGGCGCGCATCGATGCCGAGCGCGATGAAGCCGAACGGCGGCTCGCCGCCGCCGGAGCCGAGCCCGCCGAGGGCACTGATCGCGACGAGCTCGCCGAGAAGCTCCAGCGCGGCGAGCGGCGCCGCGAGTCGCTAGGCCAGGTCAACCCGCTCGCCCAGGAGGAGTACGAGGCTGAGAAGGTACGGCTGGTCGAGCTGTCGGAGCAGCGGGCCGACCTCGAGCGCAGCCTGGAGGAGCTCGAGCGGCTCCGCGACGATCTGACGCGCACCGTCGAGACGCGCTTCGCCGAGACGTTCGACGCCGTCCAGCGGCACTTCGACGAGGTCGCGGCCACGCTCTTCCCCGGCGGATCCGGCCGGCTGCGGATGACGGAGCCCGAGGACGAGGGCGAGGAGCCGGGCATCGAGGTCGAGCTGAGGCCCGCCGGCAAGAAGGTGCAGCGGCTGAGCCTGCTCTCCGGCGGCGAGAAGGCGCTCGGCGCGATCGCCTTCCTCTTCTCGCTCTTTCTGTCGCGGCCGAGCCCGTTCTACCTGCTCGACGAGGTCGAGGCGGCGCTCGACGACACCAACATCGGCCGGTTCACCGAACTGCTTCGTCGCTATGCCGATCGTGCGCAGTTCATCGTCATCACCCACCAGAAGCGCACGATGGAGGCGGCCGACGTGCTCTACGGCGTCACGATGGGCTCCGACGGCGTCTCGCAGATCGTGTCGCGCCGCCTGCCGCGCCACGAGGAGGTTGCGGCGACAGCGTGAACGACCTCGCCTTCGTGCTGCGGGCGGTCGACCTGCTGAAATCGCACGGGGTGCGGACCTGGCTCTGCGGCAGCTGGGCGGAAGACCTGCGCGGGCTCCGGCCGCCGGGCCGGCACGGTGATCTCGATCTGCTCTATCCCGCCCGCGACTGGAGCAGGGTCGACGCGCTGCGGCTCGACTGGATGGACGGCAGGAAGCTCGCGTGGATGCGCGCCTTCGTGCTCGAAGGGACGATGGTCGAGCTGTTCCTCGTCGAACGCGACCGGCGCAGCTGGTTCACGCGGCTGGAACGGCACCGGCACGACTGGCCCGACGACGTCTTCGCGACGAACGGACGCGTCGGAGTCGCGAGCACGGCCGCGCTCGCAGGCTTCCGCGCCGCCTATCGACGCGCCGCGTAGTCCGGCTAACGTCCGGCGTCATGGCGCGAAGCTGGAGCGAGCTCCTCGGCGACGAGGCGACGGCGGAGGAGACGGCCGAGGAGGAACGCGGGTTCTTCGGCCGCCTGCGCGACTCGCTCGGCAAGTCACGCCGCGCGCTCACGGAGCAGCTGCAGGTGGCGGCGTTCGACCCGGGGGACGATGCCTCCTGGGAGCGGCTCGAAGAGGCGCTGCTGTTCGCCGACGTCGGCGTGGGTGCCACCGCGGAGCTCGTCCGCCGTCTGGAGGCGCGCCAGGACCTGACCGAGCTGAACGCTGCGCTCGCTGAGGAGATCGGTGCGCTCTTCGGTGAGCCGCCGACGCTTGCGGTCGACCACGACCCGGCCGTGATCCTCGTCGTCGGCGTCAACGGCACAGGCAAGACGACGACGATCGGCAAGCTCGCCAGCAAGCTGCACGAGCACGGGCGATCCGTCACCCTCGGTGCAGCGGACACCTTCCGCGCGGCGGCGGAGGAGCAGCTCGAGATCTGGGCGGAACGCGCTCAGGCGCGGTTCGTCGGCGGCGAGCGCGGCGCCGATCCGGCGGCGGTCGCATACGACGCGATCGGCGCGGGTGGCGACGTCGTGATCGTCGACACGGCCGGTCGCCTGCACACGCAGTCGAACCTGATGGACGAGCTGCGCAAGGTGCACCGCGTGATCGGCGGACGGCTCGAGGGCGCGCCGCACGAGACGCTGCTGGTCGTCGACGCGACGACGGGCCAGAACGGCGTCCAGCAGGCGCGGCTGTTCGCTGAGGCTGTCGACGTCACCGGCGTCGCACTGACGAAGCTCGACGGCTCGGCCAAGGGCGGCGTCGCGGTCGCGATCGCCTACGAGCTCGGTCTGCCGGTCAAGCTGGTCGGGGTCGGGGAAGGGCTCGACGACCTCCGGCCGTTCGACGCGAACGACTTTGCGCGCGCGCTGGTGACGACGTGAGGCTGGAACGGGCATCGTCGTTCGACTCGGCGTTCCTCGCCGACCTCTTCACGCGCGGATACGAGGGGTACGTCGTCCCGGTCGCACCTCGACGCGGCGGCGCTCGAGGCGGTTGTCGACCGCTGGGACATCGACCCCGACCGTTCGCGGGTGGCGTTCGACCGTGAAGAGGCGGTCGGACTGGCCAACCTCGCCGTGCGGGGTGAGGACGCGTGGATCGGCGGCATCGGCGTGATCCCGTCGGCGCGCCGTCGCGGCGTCGGCCGTGCGCTGATGGAAGCACTGCTCGCGGTGGCACCACCGCGCGTGACGCTGGAGGTGATCGTCGAGAACGAACCGGCACGTCGGCTGTACGAGCAGCTCGGATTCGAATCGCGCCGGGTGCTCGAGGTCTGGTCGCTGTTCGCCGAGGTCGGTGCGGGCGCCGTGCGTGACGTCGACCCGACGCCGCTCGGCCAGGACGACCTTCCCTGGCAGCGCGCCGATGCGTCGCTCCCGGACGGCTGCGAGCGGATCGAGGTCGACGGCGGCGCGGCGCTCTTCCGCGTCAACGAGGGGAACGTCGGCGTGGCGCAGCTCGCCGCTTCCGACGAGGTGGTTGCACGCGAGTTGCTCTGCGCGATGCGTGTGCGCGGAGAACGGCTCAGCTATGTCAACGTCCCGGAAGGCGATCCTGCGTCGCTCGCGCTCCGCGGGCTCGACGCGACACTCGACCTGCGTCAGTTCGAGATGGAGCTCGATCGCGCCCAGAGGTTGATTCCGCTCTCCTCGGCGTAGCGGTCGATCTCCGCGAGCTCGTCGGCCGACAGGTCGAGGTTGCGGAGCGCTGACAGCGTGTCCTCGAGTTGCGCGACGCTGGAGGCGCCTACGAGGGTCGAGGTCATGCGGGGGTCGCGCAATGTCCAGGCGACGGCGAGCTGAGCAAGGCTCTGGCCGCGGCGTTGCGCGATCTCGTTCAAGCCGCGGATGCGCTCGAGCGTCTCGTCGTTCAGCAGTTCCGGTGAGAGCGAGGTGTTCGCGGTCGCGCGCGACCCGGCCGGGATGCCGTCGAGGTACTTGTCGGTCAGCATCCCCTGCGCGAGCGGCGAGAACCCGATGCAGCCGACGCCTAGCTCGCCGAGCGCATCGAGCAGGTCCGGCTCGATCCAGCGGTTGAGCATCGAGTACGACGGCTGGTGGATGAGAAGCGGCGTGCCGAGCTCGCGCAGAATTCCCGCCGCCTCTCGCGTCTTCTCGGCCGAGTACGAGGAGATGCCGGCGTAGAGCGCCTTTCCCTGCCCGACGGCGGTGTCGAGCGCGCCGAGCGTCTCCTCGAGCGGGGTGTCCGGATCGAGGCGGTGCGAGTAGAAGATGTCGACGTAGTCGAGCCCCATTCGCCCGAGGGACTGGTCGAGCGACGCGAGCAGGTACTTCCGCGAGCCCCATTCGCCGTACGGGCCGGGCCACATGTCGTAGCCGGCCTTCGTCGAGATCACGAGCTCGTCGCGGTAGGGGCGGAGGTCGTCGCGGAGGATGCGCCCGAACGTCTCTTCCGCCGAGCCGTACGGCGGCCCGTAGTTGTTGGCGAGGTCGAAGTGGGTGACGCCCAGATCGAACGCGCGCCGCAGGATCGCGCGGCTTCCTTCGAGCGGTCTGTCGCCGCCGAAGTTGTGCCAGAGCCCGAGGGTGATCGCAGGAAGCTGAAGGCCGGAGCGACCGCAGCGGCGGTACTGCATCTGGTCATAGCGCTCGGCGGAGGCGGCGTATGGCATGCCCTGATCGTAAACAGAGGCTGCGGCTACCATGCGCGCTCGTGTTCGACAGCCTCTCGGACCGCCTCCAGGGCGCGCTCGGCGACCTTCGCAAGAAAGGCCGGCTGGACGAAGAGTCGATCTCGCGCGCGATGCGCGAGATCCGCCTCGCGCTGCTCGAAGCCGACGTCAACCTGACGATCGTGCGCGACTTCGTGGCGCGGGTGCGAGAGCGCGCGCTCGGCGAGGAGGTCCTGAAGAGCCTCACGCCTGGCCAGCAGGTCGTGAAGGCGGTGCACGACGAGCTGACCGAGCTGATGGGCTCGGGCGCCTCGGGTCTCGCGTTCGGGAAGTTCACGGTCATCTTGCTCGCGGGCCTCCAGGGGTCGGGCAAGACGACGACCGCGGCCAAGCTCGCGCTCCACCTGCGCAAGGAGGGGCACAAACCGGGGCTGATCGCGGCCGACCTGCAGCGCCCGGCCGCGATCGACCAGCTCGAGCAGCTCGGCGCGCAACTCGGCATCCCCGTGTTTCGGACCGACACGAAGGACGCCGTCGAGGCGACGCGCAGTGGGCTCGAGCGCGCGCGTGCCGCGGGGCTCGACGCGGTGATCGTCGATACCGCCGGCCGTCTTCAGATCGACGAGGAGCTGATGGACGAGCTGGCGCGGGTGCGCGACGAGGCGAAACCGCACAACGTCCTACTCGTGCTCGATGCGATGACCGGCCAGGAAGCGGTCGCGGTCGCCCAGGCATTCGACGCGCGTGTCGCGTTCGACGGCGTGATTCTCACGAAGCTCGACGGTGACGCGCGCGGTGGTGCCGCGCTGAGCGTGAAGGCGGTCACCGGCAAGCCGATCAAATTCGCGGCGACGGGCGAGAAGCCCGACGCGCTCGAGGTGTTCCATCCCGACCGCATGGCCTCGCGCATCCTCGGTATGGGCGACGTGCTCACGTTGATCGAGCGAGCCGAGGCTGCAGTTGCCGATGACGAGCAGGCGGAGATGGAAAAGCGCCTGAGGCAGGGCCAGTTCACGTTCGACGACTTCCTGCGCGCCTACAAGATGCTGCGGCGAATGGGGCCGCTCGGCGGGATCCTGAAGCTGATCCCGGGCATGAAGGAGCAGATGGGCGACGTCGACGTCGACGAGCAGCAACTCAAGCGCGTGGAGGCGATCGTACTCTCGATGACGCCGCACGAGCGGTCGACACCGCACGTGATCGACGGCAAGCGCCGGCAGCGCATCGCTCGCGGCTCGGGCGCACAGGTCGAGCAGGTGAATCAGCTGCTCGAGGCGCGCAAGCAGATGGAGCGCATGATGAAGCAGATGGGTCGCGGCAAGATGCCGGCGGCCCTCGCGCCGCAGGGCTCGACAGGCACCGTACGCTCTGCAACGCGGAAGCCGTCGTCGAAACGCAAGAAACGGAAGTCCGGACGGAGATAAAGGAGGCACATGGCAGTCAAGCTGAGGCTCACGCGCGTGGGCTCGAAGAAGAACCCGATCTACCGGGTGGTGGCCGCCGACTCGCGCTCGCCGCGTGACGGCAAGTTCCTCGAGATCATCGGCCGCTACAACCCGCAGACCGACCCCTCGACGATCGATCTCGACGAGGCGAAGGTGAAGGACTGGCTCGGCAAGGGCGCTCAGCCGACCGACGCCGTTGCGAAGCTGATCAAGGTCAAAGGAATCGAGAAGTAGATGGCAGAGCTGCTCGCGTACCTCGCGCGCGAGCTCGTCGACGAGCCGGATCAGGTTCGAGTCGAGACGGAGGATCGGGACGGCTCGCTCGTCCTCGTGCTGCACGTGGCGCCCGACGACGTGGGCAAGGTGATCGGCAAGCAGGGCAGGATCGTGCGCGCTCTTCGCGCGCTGGTGCGAGCGAGTGCCGTCCGCGAGGGGCAGCGGGTGCTCGTCGAGATCGCCGACTGACCGGCACGTGAGAATCGCCGCGCTGTATGACGTCCATGGGATGCCGTGGGCACTCGAGGCCGTCCTCGCCGAGCTGAGCGCGGATCCGGTCGACGCGGTCGTCTTCGGCGGCGATCTCGTGGCCGGACCGTTCCCGGGCGAGACACTCGCCCTCGCGCGGACGGTTGTGGGCGCGCATTTCGTCCGCGGCAATGCCGAGCGCGCTCCCGAGGAGCGGGTGGCTGCGATTCTCGGCGCCGACGAGGTCGAGCGGCAGAAGAGGTGGCCCGAGCGGATCGTCCTCGACGAGGTGCTCTTCTGCCACGCGACGCCCGCGAGCGACGAGGAGATCGTGACGGACGCGAGCAGCGACGACAAGATCGCCGCGCTGCTCGACGGCATCACGGAGCGACTTGTCGTCGGCGGCCACACGCACATGCAGCTGCGTCGCGGCGCGTACGTCAACGCCGGCTCGGTCGGGATGCCGTACGAGGGCGAGGTCGCTGCGTTCTGGCTGCTCGTCGACGACGGCGAGCCGTCGTTTCGCCGGACGCCGTTCGACGTCGAAGGCGCGATCGACTCGCTCTGTGCGAGCGACTGGCCTGGAGCGCAGGAGTTCGTCGAGGAGAACGTGCGCCGAGCGGTGACCCGTGGCGAGGCAGTCGCAGTGTTCGGCGGATGACCGATCGTGTCGTCATCGGCAGGGTCGGCAAGGCGCACGGGCTGGACGGCTCGTTCGTCGTCGAGCAGGCGAGCGCCGACGAGCGCTGGTTCATGGTCGGCTCGCTGCTGATCGTCGGCGACGCGTCGGCCGAGGTCGTCGCCACGAAAGTCTCCGGCGGACGCCGGGTGATCCGGCTCGACCGCCAGGTCACGAGAGGAACGACCCTCCAGGTGGAGCGCGCTTCTCTCCCGGCCACGGACGACGGTGAGTTCTACGTCTTCGAGTTGATCGGGCTCGAGGTGGTAGAGGAGACCGGCCGCCCGCTCGGAAAGGTCGTCAGCGTGTCGCCGGGCATCGCCAACGACGCGCTCGAGCTCGAGGGCGGAGCCATGCTCCCGCTTGTCGAGGACTGTGTCCGCGACGTCGATCTTGCGGCGGGACGTATCCTGGTCGCTCCCGGGTTCTCCGATCCCCTCTGATCAGCCTTTGCAGCTCGATGTCTTCACGCTCGTTCCGCATGCATTCGCCTGGCTCACCGAGCAACGCCCAGTCGCCACCGTTCTCGGCGACGAGCTCGACCTGCGCCTCTTCTCGTACCGTGACTCGACTCCGCTTCGAAACGGCCAGGTCGACGACGAGCCGTACGGCGGGGGCGCCGGGATGGTCCTCCGGGTCGACGTCGTCGCCGCGGCGCTCGATGCGGCGTATGGCGGGGATCCCGGTCGCACGGTGGTCGCGCTGACGCCGAAGGGCCGTCGGCTCGACCAGCGCGTGGTCGAGGAGCTCGCCGCGGAGTCGAAGCTGGCGCTGCTGTCGGCGCGCTTCGAAGGCTTCGACGAGCGCGTCGTCGAGCACCTTGCCACCGACGCGATCTCGATCGGCCCGTACGTGCTTTCGAACGGCGATCTGCCGGCGATGGTGCTCGTCGACGCGATTGCGCGGCGGCTGCCCGGGGCGCTCGCCGAGGGCTCGGGCGAGCTCGAGTCGTTCTCCGAGGAGCTCGGTGGCGGGCTCGAGTACCCCCACTACACCCGGCCGGCGGATTTTCGCGGCTGGGCGGTACCGGAGGTGCTGCTCTCGGGCGACCACGGCCGAATCGAGCGCTGGCGCCGGGAGCACGTGCAGTGAGGAACCCGGTCGACAGGCTTACGGAGGGGCTACCGCGCGGCTGGCGCGTGACCATCGACTGGCTCGTGACGATCGTCGGTGCGATCGCCATCGTGCTTGCGATCAAGGCGTGGGTGGTCAACCCGTACCGGATCCCGTCGAGCTCGATGGAGCCCACCCTCCATTGCGCCCGGCCCGACTCGGGGTGCGAGGCGCGGTTCTCCGACCGCGTGCTCGCCTGCCGCTTCTGTTACCACTTCTGGTCGCCCAGGCGGGGCGACATCGTGGTGTTCAAGACCCCACCGCTCGCGGCCATCCGTTGCGGTGAGGGCGGCACCTTCGTGAAGCGCCTGATCGGGCTGCCAGGCGAGACGATCTCCGAGAAGACCGGATACGTCTACATCAACGGCAAGAAGCTGAACGAGCCGTACATCCAGTCGTCGAGACGCGACACCCGGACGATCGCGCCCGAGAAGATCCCGAAAGGGCACTACTTCATGATGGGAGACAACCGTGCATCGTCCTGCGATTCGCGGTCATGGGGCACCGTGCCGCGCAAGGACCTGATCGGCAACGTCTTCGCGACCTACTGGCCGCCGAACCGTCTCATCGATCCGGTAGGCGCTGCACCGGGTGCTACGATTGCCCGCGGCTTCCGGGCCGTCCTTCCCATGAGCACGACGATCCAGGACATCGAGCGCCGTCAGCTGCGCGAGGTTCCGCAGTTCAAGGCGGGCGACACCGTGCGCGTGCATTTCCGCGTGATCGAGGGCACCCGCCAGCGCATCCAGGTCTTCGAGGGCCTCGTGATCAAGCGCCAGGGTGCGGGTGCGCGCGAGACGTTCACCGTGCGCAAGAACTCGTTCGGTGTGGGGGTCGAGCGGACGTTCCCGCTGCACTCGCCCAAGATCGACAAGATCGAGGTCGGCGCGATCGGCGACGTCAATCGCGCGAAGCTGTACTACCTGCGCGGCAAGGTCGGCAAGAAGGCTCGCGTCCGCGAGCTCCGCTCTTCGTAACGATTTGCTGCCACTTTGCGGCGCCGCGCCGAGAGGCGCCGGGGCCGGGGCTATGCTCGCCAGGTGCCTGCGAAACGAACGGGTCCGAGGCTGCTCGCGTTCGATCGGCGCCTCGGCGCGCGGCTGGTTGCGGGGGCCGATGAGGCCGGGAGGGGCCCGCTGGCGGGTCCGCTCGTCGTCGCCGGCGTCCTGCTCGACTACGAGCATCTTCGCGACCATCGGGTGCGGCCGCTCGCGCAGCTCAACGACTCGAAGCAGGTCGACCCCGCGACGCGTGCGGAGCTCTACCGGGCGGTTCTCGCGTGTGCCGAACGCGTCTCGGTTCATGTCTTCCCGCCGCACGTGATCGACCGCGACGGGCTGCACCGGTCGAATCTCGCCGGCCTCCGCGCCGCACTCTGGGCCTGTGGTCCTGCCGAGGTCTCGCTTGTCGACGGGTTCAAGCTCGGTCCCACCGCGCCGCCGCACCGGGCGGTCATCGACGGCGACACGAAGAGCGCGGCGATCGCCGCCGCCTCGATCGTCGCGAAGGTCACGCGCGACCGGTACATGCACGCCGCCGACGCGCTGTACCCGGGCTACGGCTTCGGCTCGCACGTCGGGTACATCACCCCGACGCACACGCGGCTCGTGCGCGAGCGAGGGCCGTGTGAGATTCATCGCCGCTCGTGGCGGGCACGCGCCTATCTCAGCGAGGAAGAGCTCGCGCTCCAGGCGGCCGCGGGTTAGGCATCCGGCCGAGCGCCGTGCGGCCCGCTGGTACCGGCTGCGCGGCTATCGGATCCTGGACACGAACCGCTGGCTCGCCGGCTACGAGCTCGATCTGGTCGCTCGGCGTGGCCGCACCCTCGTCTTCTGCGAGGTGAAGTCGAAGCAGGGCGACGGGTTCGGTGACCCGCTCGAGATGGTGACCGCCGAGAAGGCCCGCCGCGTCCGACGGGCCGCGGAGCAGCTGGCTCGCGGCGAATCCCGGGCTTGCTCGCCTCGAGGTTCGCTTCGACGTGATCGCCGAGCGGGCGGGGCGGATCGAGCACGTTCCCGACGCTTTCTAGGGGAGCGGGAGTGGGCGAGCGGATGTCGAATCCGTCCCGGGATGAGCGCGACCCAGGAGTCCCTCTACGGCGGCCTCGAGTTCGACGCAGGCCTGTCCTGGTCCGAACGCGAGCTGCCCCAGCGGCTGCGGACGAAACACGTGCACGGCCTCCACCCATACCTCGGGAAGTACGTTCCCCAGCTCGTCGAGGAACTGCTTCACCGCTATGTCCCGCGAGGCGGGCGGGTGCTCGACCCGTTCGCCGGGTCCGGGACGACGCTCGTCCAGGCGGTCGAGAGCGGGCACGACTCGCTCGGCATCGACATCGCGGCATTCAACTGCCTGCTGATGCGGGTGAAGACGCGGGCGCACAACCCGTTCGTGCTCGAACGCGACCTGCGCGATGCGCTCGATCGCTTCGAGGCGGGTGAGGGCAAGGCGGGTCGCGCCAGTCCGTACGTCCGCCGCTGGCTTGCGCCGCGGTCGCGTCGCGAGCTGCTCCGCTTTCGCTCGCTGATCGACGGTTACGAGAGTGCGGATGTCCTTCGCGTCGTGCTCGCGCGCGCTGCACGATCGGCGCGGTTGACGACGCATTTCGATCTCGACTTTCCAAAGGCACCGCAGCTCGAGCCGTACTGGTGCCACAAGCACCGTCGGGAATGCCGCCCGGTCGAGCACGCCGACCACTTCCTTCGCCGCTACGTGATCGACACGCTCGTTCGGCTCAAGGAGTTCGCTCACGTTCGTAGCTCGCACACGGCGGAGGTGATCCACGGCGATGCGCGAGCCGCGATGCTGCCTTCGGGGTTCTCTGCGGTCGTCACGTCGCCGCCGTATCCGGGACTGATCGACTACCACGAGCAGCATCGCTACGCGTACGAGCTGCTCGGTCTGGACGACCGCCGAGACTGCGAGCTCGGCGCCGCTGCGCGTGGCACGACGCGTGCAGCGATCCGGTCCTACGTCGAAGGAGTCGCCGACGTGCTTGCCGCGTCGTCCGCGGCGCTCGACGGAGACGGCAAGGTGGTCATCGTCGTCAACGACAGTCGCTCTCTGTACTCCGACATCCTCGAGCGCTCCGGTCTCGTGCTCGAGGCCCGTCACC
This sequence comes from uncultured Thermoleophilia bacterium, assembly GCA_963715115.1. Taxonomy (GTDB): domain Bacteria; phylum Actinomycetota; class Thermoleophilia; order Gaiellales; family Gaiellaceae; genus PALSA-600. The sequence goes on along the minus strand of CAVQRE010000007.1, from coordinate 79,566 downwards.
GCCGTCACGTCAACCGCCGAACAGGCCGGCGGGCGGGCGAGTACTTCGAAGAGATCCTGGTCGCGCGGCGCCGCTAGTTCCTCCGTCGCAGGTGATCTCTGCGTACTTCGACGCAGTCTCATCGGGGCCGTTGCGGATGCCGCGCCGCAGATCGTGTGGAACCGTGGCGGCGGGAAAGGAGGTGCGAGATGTCATCCATTTCACATCCACCCACCGGGGTGGTCCCGGAACGCCGCCCCTGGTCGGCACAGCTGCTCGTGGCCGAGATGTGGGCGTCACTGGCGATCACGGTGATGTGGATCGCTGTCGCCGTCTCGGCCGTGTGGGGCCCGGATTTCGTGTCCAGCACTCCTGGCGGAAGCAGCACGACCATTCCGTCGGGGATCGGGGTGGCGTTGTTCGCTTGCATCGGCTCGTGGGCGGTCGCGAGGCGCGGCTTCGCCCGCCGCGATCGAGAGACCGGGTGAAGACGGAGGTGTTTCGATGGCAACGATCAAGGAGGCCGCGTCTGCGTTTTTGAGGCAGAAGCGCGTGGCCGTCACCGGCGTCTCGAGGACGCCCGGGGGTCACGGCAGCAACGTGGTTTACAAGCGCCTGCGCGAGCGTGGGTACGAGGTCTTCGCGGTGAACCCGAACGCGGCCGAAGTGGAGGGCGATCGCGCGTACCACGACCTTCGTTCGATCCCCGGCGGCGTCGACGCAGTCGTGATCGGCACGCGGGCGGAGCTCGCGGACGAGACAATGCGCGAGTGCGCTGAGGCCGGGATCAAGCACGTGTGGATGCACCGAGGCCCGGGCGCCGGCAGCGTTTCGCTGAGTGCCGCCGAGTACGGCCGGACACGCGGCATCAGCGTGATCGACGGAGGCTGTCCGTGCATGTTCGATCCCACGGCCGACCTCGGCCACAAAGCGATGCGGATCGTCTTCACCCTCACGCGCAACGTCCCGAGGGAGGTCTGAAGCAACTTTTCACACAGTTGGCACAGATGCGTCACACGTTGTCGCCTAGATTGGCAACGTGCTCGCCCGCACGGTCACTCACGCTCTCGTCGGTCTGTATCCGCGTCGAGTCGAGGTCGAGGCGCACCTGCAGCGCGGGGCGCCGGCGTTCACGATCGTCGGCCTGGCCGACCGCGCCTGCCAGGAGGCAAAGCACCGTGTCCGCAGCGGGATCACCTCGGCCGAGCTGGAGTGGCCCCGCAGCCGCCTGACGGTCAACCTGGCGCCTGCGGGGCTCCGAAAGGAGGGTTCCGGCTTCGATGTGCCGATCGCACTGGCGGTTCTGGCTGCATCTGGTCAGTTGCCGCCGGAGGCGCTCGCGGGCCATGCCGCAATCGGCGAACTGGCACTCGACGGCCGTCTGCGGCCGGTGCCGGGTGCACTCGTCGCCGCCGAGGGCGCGCGTCGAGCCGGGCTCGACCGTGTCGTCTGCCCGGCGGAGTCGGGTGCCGAGGTCGCGCTGGCCGGGGTCGAGCCGGTGCCGGTCCCGCACCTCGCCGAAGCCGTGGCGTATCTCTGCGGGCGGCGCGACCCTCCCCCGGCGCACGCGCCTCCCGCGGGGGACTCGTCGCGCGAAGTTGCCGAGGCGCCCGATCTGCGCGACGTTCGCGGGCAGGAGCGTGCGCGGCGCGCGCTCGAGATCGCCGCTGCCGGCGGCCACAACCTGCTGCTCGCCGGGCCGCCGGGCACCGGCAAGACGATGCTCGCCCGGCGCTTGCCGGGGATCCTTCCGCTGCTCGACGACGAAGGAGCGCTCGAGGTCACCCGTATTCACTCAGTGGCGGGCGTGCTGCAACCGGGTCTCGGCCTCGTCCGGCTGCCCCCGTTCCGGGCCCCTCATCATTCGGCCTCGACTGCGGCGATCGTCGGCGGGGGAGGCGGTAGCGGCGGCCCGCACGTCGGCGAGGCGACGCTCGCGCATCGTGGTGTGCTCTTCCTGGACGAGCTCCCCGAGTTCGCGCGTGCTGCGCTCGAGTCCCTGCGGCAGCCGCTCGAGGACGGTGTGGTCACGGTTGTCCGGGTCGCCGGCCGGGCGACCTTCCCGGCGCACTTCCAGCTCGTGGCGACGATGAACCTGTGCCCCTGCGGCGCGCGAGGAGTTCCGGGCGCAGCATGCGCGTGTTCGGCGCAGCGGCTCCAGCACCATCGCGAGCGTCTGTCGAGGGCGCTGCTCGACCGTTTCGACCTCGCACTCACCGTCCCGCGCTCCCGCGGCGACGAGCTCGCCGCGCCTCCGAGTGAGGGATCGGCACCGGTGCGCGACCGCATCGCGGCGGCACGGCGACGACTGGCGGTGGGGGAGCCACCGATGTCGGGCCCGGCCGCCGAACTGCTCACCCGTGCAGTCGAGCGGCTGCCGCTGTCCGGGCGGGGGCGTTCGCGTGTCGCCACCGTCGCCGGTACGATCGCGGCGCTCGCGGCCGCCGACGCCGTCGGCGTCGAGCATCTCGCCGAGGCGCTCTCGTACCGGCCGCCGCAGGAGCTCACGGGATGACGCGGGCGGGTGCCCGGTGAGCGACCTGGCCGTAGCGATGTTCGCGGCGGAGACGGGCGCCCATCTTCTGTCCGCGCCGCGGAACGCCCGTTTCGACGCGTTCCGGCGGACCTTCGACGAGGGCGCGTGCCTGCGCAGGCTCGCGGAGCTCGGGATCAGATGGGTTGCCCGCGGCGACGAGCGGTATCCGGCGCGCCTGCGCTCGATCCACGACCCGCCGATCGGACTGTTCGTCCGCGGCTGTGGCTCGCTCGATCTCCTCGACGCACCGTGTGTCGCGATCGTAGGCGCGCGAGCGTGCTCGCAGTACGGCAGCGAGGTTGCGACGATGCTCGGGAGCCGAGTCGCGAGCGCCGGCGTCGTCGTCATCTCGGGGCTCGCCCGCGGGATCGACGGCGCAGCGCACCGAGGCGCACTCCGCACCGGGGTCACAGCAGCGGTGCTCGGCTGCGGCATCGACCGTGACTACCCGCGTGCACACGGGGCGCTGGCGGCCGAGATCGCCGCGTCGGGGCTGATCGTGTCGGAGTACGCACCGGGCGTCGAGCCTGCGCCGTGGCGCTTTCCGGCCCGGAACAGGATCGTCGCCGGTCTGGCCGATGCAACGGTGGTCGTCGAGGCGCGCGTGCGCAGCGGTGCGCTCATCACCGCCGACCTCGCGCTCGAGGAGGGTCGCGAGGTACTGGCCGTCCCGGGTGAGATCACCAGTCACCTGTCGGCGGGAGCCAACGCGCTACTCCGGCTCGGTGCGACACCCGTGACGGCTGCCACCGACGTGCTCGAGGCGCTCGGCGTCACCCCGCCGTCCGATGCGCCGCCGGATCCGCCGGCACGCCTTTCGGCGGCGACGGAAGCCGTTCGTGCGCTCGTCGCCGACGCGGCAGTCCCGTTCGACGAGATCGCGCGCCGCACGAGGCTCGAGGTCTCGGTCGTGTCGGCGGCGCTCGTCGAGCTCGAGCTCCTCGGCCTCACGACCGAGGCAGACGGCGTGTACCGGGGGGTGATGCCCCAGACATAGGATCGACGTTCGTGCCGACAACTTCATATTGGCTCGACGACGAGGCTCTCGCGCTGCCCGTGAGTCGTCTCTCCGGCCCGCCCGACGTGATCGTGATCGGCGGCGGAGTGACGGGGTGTTCGTGTGCGCTCACGCTTGCCGAGCGCGGCGTCTCTGTCCGCCTACACGACGGGCGCGAGATCGCCGGCGGCGCGAGTGGCAGGAACGGCGGCTTCGCCCTTCGTGGTGCTGCGACGCCGTACGACGTCGCCCGCGAGCGTGTCGGGCGTTCGCGGGCAAAGCTGCTGATGGAGCTGACCGAGCGGTCTCTCGACCGGCTGGCGGAGCTCGCAGGCGACGCGTTCCGTCGCCTCGGGAGCCTGCGGCTCGCGTTCGACGCCGGCGAGCGTGAGGCGCTCCGACGTGAGCACGATGCCCTGCGAGAGGACGGCTTCGCTGTCGAGTGGCTCGACGAGCTGCCGGCGCCGCTCGACCGGCTGTATCAGGGTGCGCTCCTGCATTCGCCCGACGGCGTCCTTCATCCGGCCCGCTGGGTGCGGCGTCTCGCGGCGCGGGCCGCCGGGGCCGGGGTCGAGATCCGTCTGGGCGAACGCGTCGAGGTGGACCGCCTCGGTGCGCCGGCCGTCGTCGTCGCTACCGACGGGTTCACCGATTCGGTGCTCCCCGAGCTCGCGGGGATCGTCAGACCGACGCGAGGCCAGGTGCTCGTCACCGAGCCGCTTGCCGAGCTGCGCTATCCCCGCCCGCACTACGCCCGCGACGGCTACGACTACTGGCACCAGCGTCCCGACGGCCGGCTCGTGATCGGTGGGAACCGCGATGCGGCCCTCGCCGAGGAGCAGACCGCAGTCGAGACGACGACGCCGGTCGTCCAGGAGCGGATCGAGGCGCTCGCGGGCCGGCTGATGGGCGAGCCTCCGCGCGTGTCCCGACGCTGGTCGGGGATCTGGGGGACGACGCCGGACGGGTCACCGCTCGTCGGCCCGGTACCGGGCCGCGACGGCGTGTGGATTGCGGGCGGCTACTCGGGGCACGGCAACGTGCTAGGGCTCGCCTGCGGTGATCTCGTTGCGCGCGCGATTCTCGGCGAGCGTCCGCCCGAGCTCGAGCTCTTCGACCCGCTGCGGCTCAGCTCTCTGCGGTAGCCCGCGCTACCGCAGCGCGAACCAGACCTGCTGCACGAGCTTCGAGTGCCCGCTCACAACGAGCACGAGCAATGAGGCGTCGCCGGTCGCAATCTGGAAACAGATGTTCCCGCTGACCGTCTGGTTGGACTCGACGGGCGAATTGGCTTCGGCCTTCGGCTGGATGTCGTGCGACGGCAGCATCGTCTTGCCGGGGCCGCAACCACTGACACGAAATAGCAGATGTTTCGCCGAATAGGTCATGGGACGGTAAGGAATGGGTTGGAGCGCGAGCGTGGACAGCGGGGACGAGTTCGGCGTAGAGTCGCGCGCGATGACTGAGACATATACGCACGGCACGTGGCTGGTGAAGCCCGGCGAGGAAGATGCCTTCGTCAAAGCGTGGACGGAGTTCGTGACCTGGGCAAGCGGCTTCGCGGGCTCGGGCACATTCCGACTCGTTCGCAATGTCGAGCAGCCGGCCAGCTACATGAGCTTCGCACCGTGGGAGAGCTTCGAGGCTCAGAAGGCGTGGAAGGACACGCCCGAGTTCCGCGAGCGAATCATGCGTGTCCGGATCCATTGCGACGACTTCCTGCCGTCTGTCTTCGAGCTCGTCACCGTGGTCGAGTAAGTCAAAGTTCGAGTGTCCCGAGCTCGAGCTCGCCGACCCGCTCCAACGCGGCAAGCGCGATCGCCAGGTCCTGGATCGCGAGGCCGGTCGAGTCGAAGAGCGTGATGTCTGCGTCGGTCTGACGCCCGCCCGCCTCGCCGGTGAGCACCTTCCCGAGATCGCCCACGTCGTCGCGCGTGAGGATCCCCGCCTCGACTGCGTGGGCGAGCTCGCCGCCGTGGCTGGCCTGCTCCCAGTCGTCGCAGAAGACGTGAGCGCGGGCGAGCTCAGCCGGGGCGATCTCGGCCTTTCCAGGCCCGTCCGCGCCCATCAGCGAGACGTGCTGCCCGGGCCGGAGCGCGCCTTCGCCCAGCAGCACGGCGTGACCGGGCGTGACGGTCACGAGCAGATCCGCAGCGAGCGCCTCCTCGAGCGATTCGGCGACCGATGCGCCGAGCGTCTCGGCAACGCCCTGCGCGCGCGCGGCGTCGACGTCCCAGAGCGAGACGTCGCGTCCACGCGCGACGAAGCTCGCCGCAGCGGCGGCGCCGTTGACACCCGCCCCGACGACCGCGGCGGTCCGCGCATCAGAACGCCCGAGCGTCTCGGCGGCCAGCACCGCCGCCGCTCCGGTGCGAAGCGCCGTCACCGAGGCCGCATCGAGCACCGCTTCCAATTCCCCCGTCTCCGCGTTCGAGAGGAGCACCACGCCGGTGACCGTCGGGAGGTTCTTCGACCGATTCCCCGGGAACGACGTCACCCATTTCAAGAGCGCATGCCCGCCGCCGAGGGCGGGCATGGCACGGAAGTCGCCGGCCGGGTAGTTCGTGACGTAGACCTTGGGCGGCATCGTCCACTCGCCCCGCGCGTGCGCGACGAACGCCTCGCGGACCGCCTCGAGCGCGCGCGCCGGTGACACCGCCAACTCGACATGACGGCGGGTGAAGACGGGGACCGGGTTCATAGAGCCTTGACCGCCGCCGAAAGGCGTGCGACGGATTCCTTGGCGTCGCCGAAGAGCATGAGCGTCTTCGGGTCGAGGAAGAGCGGGTTCTCGATCCCGGCGAACCCGGGATTCATCGACCGCTTGAGCACCACGGTGGCGTTCGACGCGTCGACGTCCAGGATCGGCATTCCGTAGATCGGGCTGCTGGTGTTGTTGCGCGCGTCCGGGTTCACGACGTCATTCGCGCCGATCACGAGCGAGACGTCCGTGCGCGGAAACTCCGCGTTCGCGTCGTCCATTTCCTTCAGTGCCGGGTACGGGACGTTCGCCTCGGCGAGCAGCACGTTCATGTGTCCCGGCATGCGGCCGGCGACCGGATGGATCGCATACGTGACCTCGACGCCGCGCGCCTCGAGCAAATCGGCGAGCGTACGAACGTCGTGCTGAGCCTGCGCGACTGCCATTCCGTACCCGGGCACGATCACGACCTTGTGCGCGTAGGCGAGCATCACGGCGACGTCATCGACCGTCGTCGAGCGCACCGCTCCCGTCCCGGCGGAGGCGACGGCCGCGGCGCTCTCGCTCACCTGGCCGAACGCGCCGAAGAGCACGTTTCCGATCGAGCGATTCATCGCGCGACTCATCATCAGCGTCAGCAACGTGCCCGAGGCGCCGACGAGCATCCCCGCCACGATCAGGACGTTGTTCTCGAGTTCGAACCCGGTCGCCGCCGCGGCGAGCCCGGTGAACGCGTTCAAAAGTGAGATCACGACGGGCATGTCGGCACCGCCGATCGGCAGGACGAACAGCACGCCGAACAAGGCCGCACCGGCGACGATCGCCCACAGCAGCCACTGCTCCTCCGCGCCCGCCACGATCGCGGCACCCGCGACGACGCACGCTCCGAGCAAGAGCGCGTTCCCGAGCCGCTGTCCCGGGTACGTGATCGGGCGGCCGCGGATGAGCTCCTGCAGCTTCGCGAACGCAACCAGCGAACCGGCGAACGAGATCGAGCCGATCAGTGCCGACAGGACGATCGACGTGCTGATGTCCCGCTGCAGATCGCCGCTCGCCGGCGCGAGGCGATGGAACTCCGCCAGCGAGATGAGCGCAGCTGCTCCGCCGCCGACGCCGTTGAACAGCGCCACCATCTGCGGCATCGCGGTCATCTTCACTCGCCGGGCCGCGACGAGCCCGAAGCCGCCGCCGATGATCATCCCGACGGCGATCTCCCAGTAGCTGACGACGCCCGGCTGCGCGAGCGTGACGACGATCGCAAGCAGCATCCCGGCCGCGCCGATCTGGTTGCCGCGACGCGCACGCGCAGGATCGGAGAGGAACCGCAACGCGACGATGAAGGTCACGATCGTGACCAGGTAGGCGAGCCTAGTTGCGTTCTCGCCCATCGTCCTTCGGCGGCTCCCGCTTCTTGAACATCTCGAGCATGCGGTCGGTGACGACGAAACCGCCGACGACGTTCGCCGACGCCAGAATCACCGCCAGCAGTCCGATCACGGTCGTCAGCGTGTCCTTGTGCCCCGCACCGGCGACGAGGATCGCGCCGACGATCACGATGCCGTGAATCGCGTTCGTCCCGGACATCAGCGGCGTGTGCAGCAGCGTCGGCACCTTCGAGATCACCTCGAACCCGAGGAAGATCGCCAGCACCAAGATCGTCAGCTCGAACGTCAACAACGCCCCGTGGCTCATACCCGCTTCACCGCCGGCCGAGCCGGCGCCTCCGCTCCCGTCCGCTCCGGCGCCGACCAAGTCGGCGCCTCCGCTCGTTGCCGGCTCCGTCGAGCCTACGCCGGCGTGAGCCTCCGTCGAGCCTACGGCTCATGCGGTCACCACTTCACGTGTCACGCAGGACTCGGCGACGATCTGATCGTCCCAGTCGGGGTTGAGATCGCCGTCGCGGACGAGCAGCGCCACCAGCGCAGCGACGTTCCGCGACAGCAGCTGGCTCGCGTGTGTCGGCATCAGTGACGGCACGTTGGTGAGGCCGACGATCGTCACTCCGCCGATGACCACCTCGCGTCCGCGCTCGGTCAGCTCGCAGTTCCCACCGGTCTCGGCGGCCAGGTCGACGATCACCGCGCCCGCACGCATCTCGTGAACCGCAGCCTCGGTCACGAGCTTGGGTGCAGGTCGGCCGGGAATCGCTGCCGTCGTCACGAGCACGTCGAACCCGGGGATCCGCTCCTGCAGCGCGGCCTGTTGCGACGCCTGCTGCTCGGGGGTGAGCTCGCTCGCATAGCCGCCCTCGGTCTCCTCCCCCTCGACTCCCAGGTCGAGGAACGTCGCGCCGAGCGATCGAACCTGCTCGGCCACGGCCGGCCTGACGTCGAACGCCGACACGACAGCACCGAGCCGTCGCGCGGTCGCGATCGCCTGAAGACCGGCAACGCCCGCACCGATCACGAGCACCTTCGCCGGAGCAACCGTTCCGGCAGCCGTCGTGAGCATCGGGAAGAACCTCGGCAGACGGTCGGCTGCGAGCAAGACCGCCTTGTACCCGGCGACCGTGGCCTGCGACGACAGCGCATCGATCGGCTGCGCACGAGTGATGCGCGGGATCGATTCGAGCGCGAAAGCCTGCACACCCGCGGCCGCGAGCGCGGGCAGGGTCTCTGCGCCGGACGTCCCCAGGAAGCCGATCACCGCCTGGCCCGAGCGGAGTCGCGGCACCTCGTCCGGTGCCGGCCACGCGACCTTCGCGACGATGTCCGCGACCCACGGGTCGCCGACCGTTGCTCCGACGGCGCGATACGCCTCGTCGTCGAACGACGCCGCTTCACCGGCACCTGCTTCGACCACGACCTCGACGCCGTCGGGAAGCCTTCCGACGGTCTCGGGAACGAGCGCGACGCGGCGCTCCTCCGGCGCCGTCTCCTTCGGAACGCCGAGACGCATGCGGCGCCGACGCTACCAGTACCGACGGCGAGTGCGATCAGCGCGCCTACACTCCGCGCACGGTGGCGGCGTGACCCAAGAGCTCGTCCACTACGGGCTCGCCTTGCTCTTCCTGCTCGTCGCTGTCGAATCCGCCGGCATACCTCTGCCGGGAGAGACCGCACTGATCGCAGCCGCGTTGCTCGCGCAGCCCAACCGAGACCACCACTTCTCGATCGGCGCGGTGATCGCAGTGGCAGCGATCGCCGCGATCATCGGCGACAACGCCGGCTATGCGCTGGGACGGTACGGCGGTCGCGAGCTCCTCGATCGCTGGGGCCCGATCGCCCGCTACGCCGAGCGTTCGCTGCCGCCTGCCGAGCGCTACTTCGCCCGTCACGGGGGCAAGTCGGTCTTCTTCGGCCGCTTCATCGCAGTGCTCCGCGTGACCGTCGCCTGGCTCGCCGGCATCACGCGCATGCCGTGGTGGCGCTTCTTCGCGTACAACGCGGCGGGAGGGATCCTCTGGGCGACGAGCATCGGGCTGCTCGCGTACTACGTCGGCAAGGCGGCGGCCGACGCCGTCAGCACGTACGGCCTCTATGCCGTGGTCGTGCTCGCAGTGCTCGGGGTCGTGGCGTTCTTCGCCCACCGCCGGTGGCGGCGTCGCCGCAAAGCCGAGACTGCCGTTTGAGAAGCTCCGGCTACCAGATGTGCGGGACGAGGCGCGAGGTTGCGTTCACGTAGTCCTCGTAGTCCCGGCCGAACGTTTGCGCGAGCACTCCTTCCTCGACTCGAATGCGCGGCAGCAGCCCGACGAAGAGGATGAGTAGCGCGCAGGCTGCGCCGACCCAGCTCCCGAGTGCAAGCCCGAATCCTCCGAAGACGAGCAGAAGGCCGGTGTAGGAGGGATGGCGCAGCAGCCGATACGGGCCTCGGCGCACCAGCTGCTGGCCAGGCTCGATCGTCACCTCGCGGCGGAAGTACCGGCCCAGGGTCAGGATCGACCAGTCACGAAACCCGGCCCCTGCGAGCAGGACTGCGATTCCCAGTCCGAGCGTCCACCAGTTGTCGGCGTAGGCGCGGAGGCCCGGCACGTTTTTCGCAATCGCGACGGCCGAGGCGGCCGCCAGATAGACGGCGAGGAGGATGATCCACTTCGTCCAGCGGTCCTGCACCACCGCGCCGCGCCGGCGACCCTCACCGTTGCGGGATCGCCCGAGAAAGCTGACCACGACCTCACCGACGACCACCACGGCCAGCGAGCCGGCGACGAGGCGGCCCGCGACCGGGTCCTGCAGGAGCCACATGACCCTTACAGCGTCGTCCAGACCTCGAGCTTGGTGCGCGTCCGGGCGATCACCTCGTCGGTGAATTCGCTGGTCGACGAATCGCCGGCCAGATCCGAGGTCCGCACGCCCTGCGCAACCGCCTCGAGCGCCGACTCGCGGATTGCCCGGCCGGGCGACGCGCCCGCCTCGGTCTGCGCGAGCAGCGCGGCGGCGGCCAGGATCATCGCCATCGGATTCGCCACGTTCTTTCCCTCGAGCGACGGCGCCGTTCCGTGCGCGGCCTCCGCCATCAGCGCCGTCGGCTCGAGATCGACGCCTTCGAAGGCGACGAGCATCGACTCGGAGCCGGCGATCGAGCCGAACAGCGGCAGGACGAGGTCGGACAAGATGTCGCCGTCGCGGTTCAGCGCCGGGATCACCAGCGGCTCACCCGTCGACGCGATCAGGAGAGCGAACGTCGCGTCGATCAACTGCGGCTCGTACGGCACGTCGGGATACCGGGCTGCCGCGGCGTCCATCTCCTCCTTCAGCATTCCCTCGTAGGTCGGGGAGACGGTGAACTTCGGGCCGCCGAACACCTTCGCTCCGGCGCGGGAGGCCTCACGGAACGCGAACTCGGCGACGGCGCGACAGACCGAGCGCTCGATCCGCTCCGTGCGGTAGGCGACCTCCGTGTCACCGGCTCCCTCGCGCCACTCCTTGGCGCCGTACGCGTCGCCGACCGCCATCCGCACGACCGAGATCGGAGCGTGGACGCCGCCGAGTGGGACGACCCCGGGAATGCGGCGGCCGGTGCGGACGATCACCTTCCCGCCGATCTCCTCCCGCAGGATGCGGTTCGGCGAGCCGACGTCACCCTGTTCCTCCGGTGTGATCGTCGCCGCCTTGAGCCCGAGGCCGGCCTCGCGGATGGCGCTCGCCGCGTCGTACACGACGCCGTTCCCGGTCGCCCGCCGGTTCTGCAACGAGAGATCGAAACGGGGCAACTCGAGCTCGAGCCCGATCACGTCCGGGTGGAGCACCCGCAGGGCCTCCTCGAGCAGCTCCTGCCCGGTCTGGTCCCCCTCGAGCACCGCGATCGACTTCAGCTCCATCGGCGGACGATTGTAGGTTCCCGGGATGGGCGTGGCGCTCGCATCCGGGTTCGGGCTGGGCTTCCTCGTTGCCGCCGAGGTCGGCCCGATCTGGCTCCTGTGTGTCCGGACGAGCGTCCGCTTCGGCTTTCGGCCCGGCATCTCGGTCGGGGCGGCGGCAGCGACCGTCGACACGATCTACGCCGCACTCGGCATTGCCGGGGCGACCGCTCTGCTACGGATCGATGCGCTGCGCATCTCGCTCGGTCTGCTCGGCGCCCTCGTTCTCGGGCTCATCGCCGCCCGGACGCTCTGGAGCGCGTTTCGCGTCCGCCAGGGCGGCGAAGCGGTGGAGGAGGTCGCAACTCCCGGGCGTGCGTATGCGACCGCGTTCGTCGCCACCGCCTCGAACCCGTTGACGATCGCCTCCTGGGCCGCGATCTTCTCGGCGGCATCCGTGGCGGGCCTGGCCTCGGCACCCCTGCTCATCGGCGTCGCGTCGGGATCGGCGACCTGGTTCGCCATCCTCGCGGGCGCTTCGGCCGCAGCGGGACGGCGCGCCTCGCCCCGCACGCTCCGTGCGGTCGACATCGTCGCCGGCGTCGGGCTCGCGTGTTTTGCGGGCGTGCTCGGCGTGCGGACTCTGCGGGGCTAATCGCTCCGAATATCGCAGGCAATTCGCGCGAGCTCGCACCGCTGCGCTTATTCGAGTATCGTGGTTGCTCCAACCCACGAAGGAGCCCGATAAATGGCACGGAAAACCGTCCTGGTGTGTGACAGCTGCGGAACCGAGGTCGACGAGGCCCGCGGCGCAGCAATGCGCATCACCTATGCCGACGCGCGTCGCGGCTCGAAGGTCGCCGACCTGTGCGACACGTGCGCGGGGAAACTGCCGGGCCGCGCGGCCGCCCGTCGCGGGCGGCGCCCGAAGTCCGCAGTCGCCTGACCCGATTGCCGTTGTTTGCGGGGTTTGCGACCCGCGCCCGCACGGACTCCCGTCCGCAGCCGTATCTACGATCGGAAGGTGGGGCTGACCCTCGTCGCGGGGCCTGCGAACGCGGGCAAGGTCGCGCTGCTGCTCGATCGCTATCTGGCGCGCCTCGACGACGAGCCAACCTTGATCGTGCCGAACCGGTCGGACGTCGACCGCGTCGAGCGCGATCTGCTCGGCCGGTGCGGCTGTCTCTTCGCGGGCGCGATCGGAACCTTCGACGACCTCTTCGTCCGCATCGCCGGCGATGCGCGCCGTTCGGTCCTGACCGATACGCAGCGCTCGCTCGTGATCCGGCATGTGCTCGCCGGGACGTCCTTGAACGGCCTCGAGCGGTCGGCGCGGACAAGCGGCTTCGCGGACACCCTGCTCGGCACCCTCGGCGAGCTCGAGTCCGGACTGCTCGATCCGAACGACGTCGACGGGGACCTCGCCCGCCTCTACGCCGGCTACCGCGCCGAGCTCGACCGGCTCGGGCTCTGGGATCGCGACCTGCTCCGCCGGCGTGCGGCCGACCGGCTCGCCTCCGACCTCGACGCCTGGTCGGGGGAGCCGGTGTTCGCCTACGGCTTCGAAGATCTGACGGGAGCCGAGTGGGCGCTGCTCGAGGCGATCGCCGGTCGGGCCGACGTCGAGGTCTCGCTGCCGTACGAGCCCGGTCGCGTGGTGTTCGCGTCGCTCCAGCGGACAGCGGAGGATCTCGCAGGGCTCGCCGGCGGGCAGATCGAGGAGCTCGGTCCGCGATCGGCCGAGTACGCGCATCCGGCGCTCGCTCATCTCGAGCGCGCGCTCTTCGAGGAGTCACCGCCGCCTCCGCCCGAGCTGGACGCGGCCGTCCGGTTCCTCGAAGGTGCCGGCCTACGCGGCACGCTCGAGCTCGTGGCCGACGAGGTCGTCGCGCACCTTCGGTCCGGGACGCCGGCCGAGCGCATCGCGATCGTCGTGCCATCGTCCGATCGGTGGCGCCGGCCGCTCGAAGCCGCACTCGGGGGCCTCGAGGTCCCGTACGCGGTCGATGCACGCGTTCGGCTGGACACGACGCCGTTCGGGCACGCGTTGCTGCAGCTCCTGCGCTTCGCCTGGCAGGGCGCGGGCCGTCTCCAGCTCTTCGCCTATCTGCGGTCGCCGTACTCGGGGATCGGGCGGGCGTCGGTCGACTTCGTCGAGGGGCGCTTGCGCGGACGCGCCGTGCATCTCCCTGAACGCGTCGCCGAGGAGACCGAACGGCTGCGCGAGGCGCCGGTCCCCGCTCTGGCCGAGCTGCGCGAGGCGCACGAGGATCCGGTCGCGGGGGTTCGTGCCCTCGCCCGCGGCATGATCCGGTCGGCCTACGGGCTGGAAGCACCGCCCGCGGGCGAGAGCTCGCGGCTCGACCTGCGCGCCGAAGCCGCCGTCGCGAGGACGCTCGACGAGCTCGACGGGTTCGTGACGCTCGGAGAGCCGCTCTCGAGCGACGCGGTGCTCGCGGCGCTGGAAGGGACCGAGGTTCGGCTCGACGCGGGGGGCGAGCCGGGCCGCGTCGCTGTCCTCGACCTGCTGCGGGCCCGGACGCCGCGGTTCGACGTCGTCTTCGTGCTCGGCCTGGAGGAGGGCACGCTGCCGAGGCGCTCCCGGACGTCGCCGTTCCTCGGCGAGGACGCGCGCCGCGAGCTCGGCTCGAGGCTCGAGCGGCCCGACCAGGTGAGCCGGGACCGGTACCTCTTCTACACCGCCTGCACACGGGCGACGCGGCGTCTGTATCTCGTGCGCGAGGCTGTGACCGACGACGGGGCCACGCGCGAGGCGAGCCCCTTCTGGGAGGAGGTGGCGTCGGTCTTCGATCCGGTGGACGTCGCCCGCGCCACCACCAGACGATCGCTGGCAGCCCTTACCTGGCCGCTCGACGCTGCACCGACGGAGCGCGAGCGGTTGCGGGCGCTCGCGCTGCTCGCTGCCGACGACGCCGACGGGGCGGAAGCCGTCGCGACCGTCAACGGCTGGGAGCGGCGGCTCGCCCGCGCCCGCACGGCATGGTTGCGCTCGACGAAGCTGACGAGCGCACCGGTGCTGGCGGAGTTCGCGGCCAAGACGACGTTCGGCGTCACCGAGCTCGAGCGCTTCGCCGACTGCTCGTCGGCCTGGCTGCACGAGCGGATCGTCGATCCACGGAAGATCGACGCGGAGGTGGACGCGCTTCTTCGTGGGTCGATCGCGCACCAAACGCTGTTCAAGTTCTACGCCGGGCTGCCGAAGGAGCTCGGCGCCGATTCCGTCACGCCGAAGAACCTCGAGCAGGCGCTCGGCTTCTTGCACCGTTGCCTCGACGGCGCACGACGCGGCGGGGTGCGGCTCGAGCTGACCGACCTCCAGGAAGCCGAGCTGATGGGAACGCTCTGGCGCGATCTCGAGGGCTTCGTCCGCGATGAGGCGGTATCGCCGCAGCCACTCGTCCCGCGACGCTTCGAGGTCGGGTTCGGGTCCGATCGCTCCGCGCCCGAGCTGCAACGGGGTCTCCGCCTCGCCGAAGGCACGCAGCTGAGCGGCAAGATCGACCGGATCGACGTCGATCCGTTCAGCGCGCGCGGCATCGTGCACGACTACAAGTCGGGCCGCGCTCACTCCGCGAAGCAGATCGACGAGGAGTTGAAGCTGCAGATCCCGCTCTACCTGCTCGTGCTGCGCGACCTCGTCGGCATCGAGCCGCTCGGCGGTCTCTACCGGTCGCTCAGCGGAGCGCGAGTGTCACGCGGGCTTCTGCGCCAGGACGCCGCCGACGACCTGCCCGGATACAGCCGGAACGACTATCTGCCCGACGACGAATTCTGGGCACTCGTCGAGACGGCGCGTGAGCGCGCAGCAGGGTTCGCCGACCGGATCCGCAAGGGTGACGTGCGCCACGACCCGAAGGGCGGCGAATGTCCGACGTGGTGCGACGTCTGGCCGATGTGCCGCGTCGAGCGGGCGTAGAGCCATGAATCCCGAGCAGCACGAGGTCGTCGCGGCCCGAGGCGAGGTCTTCGTCTCGGCGGGCGCCGGGACCGGCAAGACGACCGTGCTCGTCGAACGGTTCGTCCGCGCGGTGTGCGAGCAGGGCATCGACGTCGAATCGATCCTCGTGATCACCTATACGCGGAAGGCCGCCGGCGAGCTTCGAGCGCGCATCCGGGCCGCCCTGCGCGAGCGCGGTCGTCCGGATCTCGCGCGGCGCCTCGACGGCGCGTGGGTCTCGACCATTCACGGGTTCTGTGCGCGCCTCTTGCGAGCGCACCCGTTCGCGGTCGGCATCGACCCCCGCTTCCGCGAGCTCGCCGACGACCAGGCTCCGGCACTCGTAGCGGAGGCGTTCGAGCGCGCCCTCGGTGCGTTCTGCGCCGATGAGAACCCCGAACGGCTTCGTCTGCTCGCCACCTACGGCGCCGCCGGGCTTCGCCGCAAACTGACGGGCGTCTACGAGACGCTTCGCTCTGCCGGGCGCGAGTTGCGCCTCGAGCTCGGCACCTGGGCCAGCGTCGACGAGCGGCTCGCCGAGTTGAAGGACGTCGCCCGCGAGCTCGCCAACGACCCGGGCGCCACCGAGAAGCAGCAGGCCGCTGCAGCCGCTGCCCTCGCTCTCGGGCCAAACCCGGAGCAGTTGCTCGATCTCACGCACCTCGCCACGGTCGGCGAGCGCACTGGTGCGTTCCGTGCCGCGCGCGACCGGCTTCGACAGGCGGCGCTCGACGAGCTCGCGGCCCGCGACAGCGAGCATCTGCAGCAGCTGCTCGACCTGTTCGCGGCCGAGTACGCGGAGGCGAAACGGAGCGAGTCGGTCCTCGACTTCGAGGACCTCCAGCTGCTCGTGCGCGACCTGCTGCGGCACGACGCCTCGATCAGGGAGCTCGAGCAGCTGCGTTTCCGGCAGATCATGGTCGACGAGTTCCAGGACACGAACAGCCTCCAGTGCGACATCGTCGACCTGCTTCGCGGCGACCGTGACGACACCGATGTGTTCTACGTCGGTGACGAGTTCCAGTCGATCTACGGCTTCCGGCATGCCGATGTCGCGGTGTTCCGACAACGGCGTGAGGCGGCTGCGCAGCGGCTTCCGCTCGCGCGGAACTACCGCTCGCGGCCGGAGGTTCTCGGCGCCATCAATCACCTGTTCGCGGACGAGTTCGACGGATACCAACCGCTCGCGTGCGGCGGCGACTTCGACGATCCGGTCTTCGGGCATCCGGTCGAGCTCCTCGTCACCGACAAGCGCAGCTATCGCGAGGCGGGCGTCGGGTGGCGTGAGGCCGAGGCGGGTGCGATCGCGCGGCGCGTTTCCGACCTGGTCGCCCTCGGGGCCGCCGAGCCCGGCGAGATCGTCCTGCTCTTCGCCGCCGGCACCGACGCCGAGGTCTACGAGCGCGCGCTTCGCGCGCGCGGCCTGCCGACCTACCGCGCGACGGGTCGCGGCTACTTCGGGCAGCAGCAGGTCGTCGACCTGCTCGCGTACCTGCGGTTGCTGTGGAACCGGTACGACGACAGGGCGCTGGCGACGGTGCTGCGCTCGCCGTTCGTCGGCATCTCGAACGACGCGCTGGTCGCGGTCCGCCGGCAGGCCGGCCGCCGACCGCTCTATACCGGCGTGGAGCGGTCGCTGCCCGAGGCGCTCGCCGAGGAGGACGAACGGCTTTTTCGGGCGTTCAAGCAGCGCTACGAGCGGCTGGTCGCCGCGTCCGCGCGCCTCGGGCTCGAGCGCTTGTGCGAGGAAGTCGTGGCGGCGCACGACTACGACCTCGCCGTCCTCACCCGGTGGGACGGCAAGCGACGCTACGCGAACCTTCGCAAGCTGATGCGGCTGGCACGGAGCTACGAGGAACTCCGTGGCCGCGACATCGAGGGCTTCATCTCTTTCATTCGCGACCAGGAGGCCGTGGGAGCCACGCAGCTCGAGGCGGTGTCGGAGGAAGAGGGAGCCGGCGCCGTTCGCCTGCTCACGATCCACTCGGCGAAAGGGCTCGAGTTCAAGGTCGTCGTCGTCGCGGACGCAGGGCGCGACACGGGCGGAGCCCCGTCCGCCGACGAGATCCTCGTCGGCGCCAACGGCCGCTTCGGTTTTCGCGTCGTCGATCCGACGTCGGGAGAGCGAACGGGCGTCTTCGGCTACGACGAGGTTCGCGCAGCGGAAGAGCGCGAGGACCGCGCCGAACGACTGCGCCTCTACTACGTCGCAATGACCCGCGCGATCGATCGCCTGATCGTGTCGGGCGCGATCGACCCGGACACCCAGCGCGATCGAGACACGCCGATCGGCTGGGTGCTCGCCCGCCTGGGCACCGATGAGCTCGACGCAGCGCGCGCAGCCGGCGAGGCGGTCGAGCTCGAGCGGGGCGACGCACGCTTCGTGCTCCAGGTCGACACATATCGCCCCGAGCTGCCGGTCGAGCCGGCCGCCGACGTCGACGGACAGCTCGCGCTGTTCGCCGAGCTACCGGCCGCTTCCTCGACGCCCGGGTATCGCCTCCCGGAGCTCGTACCTCCACCAGCCCCGCCGCTCCACCGCGTCCGACGGCTGTCCTACTCGGCGCTCTCGCTCTTCGAGCGCTGCTCGTATCGCTACTACGCCGAGCGTGTGGCGGGCCTGCGCGAGGGTCGCCCGGTCGGCCTCGACGGTGGCGACGGAGGCCTGGCAGCGACCGAGATCGGCGATGCAGCGCACCGTCTGCTCGAGCTTGTCGACCTGCGCGCGCCGGCCGTCCCGGACCTCGACCAGGTACGGGCGTGGTATCCGGCGGTCACCGACGACGAGCTCGAGCGAATCGGCGAGTTCGTCGGGAACTACTGCAGCTCGCGCACCGCGGGTCGCGTCGCGTCGCTCGGCGGCGCAAGGGCGGAGCGGCCGTTCGCCTTCGAGCACGACGGCGTCCTGCTGCACGGGCGGATCGACGTGCTCTGGCGGGAAGGCACGCACGCGTTCGTACTCGACTACAAGACGAACGCGCTCGGCGAGAGCTCGCCCGCGGAGATCGTCGAGGAGGACTATCGCCTGCAGCGCCTGGTCTACGCTCTCGCGTGCTTCCGGGCGGGGGCCGAGGAGGTCGAGGTCGTCTACCACTTCGTAGAGCGTCCCGACGCGGTCGTCGAGACGACGTTCCTCCGCCACGAGCTGCCAGGGCTCGAGGCGGAGCTCTCGGAGGCGATCGCCCGCATCAATCGCGGCGAGTTCCTGCCCACGCCGAGCGACTTCGCCTGCGCGGGATGTCCCGCGCTCGACCTGGTGTGCGCCGGTCCGCGGCTGCGCCAGCCGCCGGCGATCCTTGCCGGTGCCGCGTAGCTACGTCAAGGAAGCGCGACGGCGCGTCGGCCCGAAGAAGCAGCGCATCGGCCCGATCATCGAACGTCTGACCGAGCTCCACGCCGATGCGCGAATTGCGCTCCGGTTTCAGGACCCGCTCCAGCTTCTCGTCAGCGTGATGTTGTCGGCGCAGACGACCGACGTGAACGTCAACCGCGTGACGGAGCAGCTGTTCAAGAAGTACCGCCGCCCCGAGGACTACCTCGCGGTGCCGCAGGAGGAGCTCGAGCGCGACATCTTCGCCACGGGCTTCTACCGGCAGAAGGCGAAGGCGCTCCGCGGCACGATGACGATGCTGTCGGCCGAGCACGACGGCCGTGTGCCTGAAGAGTTCGACCAGCTGCTGCGGCTGCCGGGCGTCGCCCGGAAGACGGCGAATGTCGTGACCGCCGAGCGCGGCCATCCGCAGGGGATCGTCGTCGACACGCACGTACGCCGCCTCTCTCAGCGCCTCGGCCTGACGCGGCAGGAGGATCCGGTCAAGATCGAGCGCGACCTGATGCGTCTCGTTCCGCGCGCGGATTGGGGGCGATTCCCGCACCTGCTGATCTGGCACGGCCGGCGTATCTGCGACGCGCGCCGTCCTCGGTGCGAGGAGTGCCCGCTCGCGGCGGGCCTCTGTCCGGCTAGCCGCGTACCGGCGTGAGCGCGACGAGCAGCCCGCCGTCGTCGTCGTAGGCCGGAAACACGTCGGCCACGACCGCCTTCTCGACACCGGCCCGCGTCCGGATCGACAGCTGCTCGCCGAGCCGACGCACGCCCCATTCGCGCGCGAGCTCCACGGGTCGGTTGGTCGAGAACTGCAGCGCCTCGACGACGTCGCGGCCCATCAGGTCCGGCTCGGGGAAGCCGGTCAGCTCGAAGACGCCACGGCCGGTGGCGAGCACCCGCCGATCGCGGTCGGTGACGACGAGCCCCGTGTCGGGAGCCGGGTAGTAGTCGTCGAGGATCTCGAAGAGGAAGCCGAACCCGCAGTGCCGGCAAGCGGGCGCCTGGTCCGAGAACCCTTCCTGGCCGTCGATGTCGACGGAGCGTTCCTTGCACCGTGGGCAGATGAAGTGCGGCACGGCGAGCCAGGGTAGCCGTGCGGGTGGACGTGGGCTTCGGCAAGTTGCGACGCGGTTAACGAGCGATTGTGGTTCGGCAAGGGAGTGTCGCGGTCGCCCTCCGGCGAACGTAGCGTGCGGCTCGCCGATGGCCGCGAGCTCGCGCCTAGGCGGGCCCGCGATCGCCGTAGCCGGCGTCGCTGTCTTCGCGGCCGCGGTTCGCCTGCCGGGGACGTTCTCTCAGGCGCTGTCCCAGGACGAGGTCGCGTCGGCGAGGATCCTGCGCGAGCCGGGAGTGGTGTCGATGCTCGGGCGGGTTGCGCGCACGGAGTCGACGCCGCCGCTCTGGTACTCGCTTGCCTGGCTGATCCACCGCACGGGCGTCTCGATCGTCGACGTGCGACTGCTCTCCGTGCTTGCAGGGGCCGGGGTCGCCGGCTGTGTCGTTGCAGTCGGCCGCCGTGTCCTGCCGCTGTCCGCTGCTGTCCTCGCAGGGCTGCTGGTGGCGGTCGGGAGTGAGTTCGTCGCGCACGGGCACGAGTTGCGCGCATACGAGTTGCTCGCGCTCCTGACGGCGGTGTTTGCGTTGCTGCTTCTGCGCGAGCTGACTGAGCCCGACGTACGCACCGAGCTCGCAGTGGGAATCGTGGTCGCGCTCGGCGGGTTGACCCACTACTTCTTCACGTTCGCGGCGGTGGCTGCGCTCGCGTGGCTGTGGCTCGATCCCGGAGCGATTCGGATTCGCCGTCGAGCGTCCGTCGCGATCGTCGCCGGTGGCCTCGCTGCCGCGGCCTGGGCGCCCGTCATGCTTGCGCAGTTCCACCGTGACCGCTTCTGGTGGATCGGCGCGTTCCAGCCACGGCAGGTGCTCGCAGTCCCGCTGCGTCTGTTCACCGCTGCGTACTCCGGCCATGCGATCGGGCCCACGCTCTCGGTCGCATTCCTCGCGGCTGTCGGCCTGGGGTGTGTTCGCCTCGCACGCTTCGGGCCGTCCGGACGCCTTGTCGTCGCTCTTGCCTTCGGTCCGCTCGTCTGCGCTGCGGCTCTGTGGGGCGCCGGCTTCGAGATCTTCGCGCTGCGCAACCTGCTCGAGGTCGGTCCTGCGCTCGCGATTGCCCTCGCCGCGCTCGTCGCGTCGATCCCGGCGCGGGCCGGCGTCGTCGCGGGAGTAGCGTTCGTCTCCGCGCTGACGCTCTCGGTGCTCCGCCAGGAAGGCGCAGGCTCACCGCCGTTCGCGACGATCGCGCACGCACTCGTCGCGGAGGGCTGGCGACCGTCCGACCCGGTCGCGGTGCTCGGCAACCTGTTCGTCTTCCGGGCCCCGCTCGAGTGGTACCTGCCGCACGCGTCGGTGCTCGATGCGGGGCGCCCGATGCGCCGCGTGTGCCGCACGGTGTTCGTCGTCGCACCGCGCCGGAGCGACGAGTTGGTGATGGGCCGGGTCACCGACCGGGATCGAGCCGGGCGCTATGTCGTCAGCCGCCTTGCGCTCACCGTTCCGCTCGGGGCGGAGCGCGTCTTTCGGGGGGCGGCGATTCTCGTCGACCCGGCCCATCCCTCGCGCTGCGTCCGTGCGATTCGCACGGGCCGGCTCGCACCGATCGCCTGAGCTCGGTCGACCGTTAGTGTCGCCGGGCGGGGTCAGGCGGGGCCGTAGGTCAGTTGGCGCGAGCACTATTCGACGGCCCGGAGAAACGGCCGCGGTCTCCCGTTCACAAACCGCGATAGCGTCCGCGACGTGAGCGGATCGGGAACCCTCCTCGGGGTGATCGTCGTGATTGCGTTTGTCGGGCTGACGGTTGGCTGTGGTGGATCGTCGTCCAACTCGACGTCGGCGTCCTCTCGATCCTCCTCCACAACCGTCACGTCAACGACCTCGCGGACATGGTCGATCGTCGCGCTAGGCGACTCGGTCCCAAGCGGCTACAGGTGCAAGTGCACGCCGTACCCGCAGCTTTCCGCAACCGGGCTCACCAGGACAACCGGACAGACGGTGACGGCAATGAACGACGCGGTCGCGGGTTACGCCACAACGAACGTGCTCAAGCAGCTGAACTCCGACAGCACGGTGATCGACCAGGTGCGCAAGGCCGACGCGGTCGAGATCAACATCGGTGCGAACGACGTCCCCTACAACGCGAAAACGTGCGGCACGTCGATCGCCTGCTACGCGCCACTCGTCTCTCCAATGCGGAAAAACCTCGCCTCGATCGTCAGCCGCGTGCGCGACCTGGCTTCCGGGCACAAGGTCATCGTCGTGCTCCTCGACTACTGGAGCATCTGGCTCGGCGGCACCTATGCGCGCAACAAGGGCCATCCGTATGTAAGCGCCGCAAGACACATGACCGCCCAGGTGGACGCCGCGATCAAGTCGACCGCGGACCAGACCGGCTCCAGCTACGTCAGCGAGCGGCGCGCGTTCAAGGGGCCGAGCTTCGGCCACATCGAGTCGCACTACCTCGCCTCTGACGGCGAGCACCCCAACGCTGCCGGCCACCAGGCAATCGCCACGGCCACCGAGGCCGTGATCAAGGACACGCTGCACCTCTAGTCCGATCCGCGCGCCTCAGCCCGCATGGCTGCTACGGGAGGCTAGATCCAGCGCTTCTTCGGCAGCCGTGTGGGGCCGTGACGGCCTATGCCGTGACGTGCGGCGTAGAGCCGATTTCGGGGTTCGACCCCGCGCGCGCATCCCGGTCTATGACGCCCTGTTCCGCACCGTTCGTTAGCACTCCGTTTGCAGACTTGGCTCGCGCTGGGCCCGCTCCCGAAGGACCAGACTTCCGTCCGATATCGGCGTGAGCGCGACGCCCTATGTTCAGGGCGGCCGGGCACGGCGGCCGGTTGCCTGGGGGCACATGCCTCTGCAGCCCGGCCTCCCTTTCGCGTACCTCGTCGACCGGGACGCCTGCCGCCTGCAAGATGTCGCGCGCACGAAGGGCCGCCGGTGTCGGAAGCCCTTCGCTGAGAGGGGGGTGATTCGCGGTAGCTGCACGACCTCCCACGTCGATCCCCGCGACGCAGCTCCCGTAGGGATGACATACCCAGTTCGCCAGTTAGAAACAGACGGGTGCCGTTGTCTCCATTGTCACAATCGGCGGGGTCGAGTAACGTCGTTCGTGCGGTCGCCTGGGGGGCGACCGAGCAGGCAGGCGCGGAGGCCCCGGATTCTTTGTTCCTCCTTGAGACCCGGGGCCGCCGCCCCCAGCAGCTAGACCGGCTCGACTTCCCAGACGCCCGCGTAGATGTCATTGTCGAGGCTGCCGACCGGGATTACGACGGTAATCCGGTAGGCAGGCCGTCCTCCGCGCACGAGGTTTCGCCTCCGGGCTCCGCCGGGTGTGCGAGGTGACGGCCCATTAGTCGGGGTAAACCCGCCAAAAGGTGTGGCGTCAGCCCCCCCTGCTCGAACCTACGTTCCGGAACGCAAGAGGGAATCTGCCTACAGGAAGGGTCACAGGAATGCGGAGATCGTCGCTCGCTCTCACTGGCGCCGTCACAACGGCGGTCGCGTCGCTCGCGTTTGGCGTTGGGACCGCCGGGGCTGGTCCTAATCAACCTGGAGGCTGCCCGGCGTTTGGCCAGTTTATGGGGGACGCGGCGTCGTCGTCGGCGCAGAGCCAGCATCCGCTTGGACAGGCGGTACGGCAGCTCACGCCGTTCAACGACGCGCTGGCGGTCTTTAAGGCCGCCTTCTGCGGCGGCTGATAGAGGCGACTGCCGCCTCCGTCACAGGGTTGTGTGTCGAGGGTGACCGCGGTCATTGGCCTGCCCGCGGTCACCCGCTCTAGACCCGCCGCCTGCTCGGCCGGAGCTGGTCAAGCCGCGACAGGCTCAGGTTGTCCCACGCCAGAGGTGCTCTCGCGAGTGCTAGGGGAGGCTAGATCCAGCGCTTCCAGCGGAAGAATGCGAGCTGGGCCGCGGTGGTGACGAGGATCAGGCCCCAGCTCCACCAGTAGCCGAACCCCCAATGCAGCTCGGGGCTGTCGCGGAAGTTCTGCCCGTACAGCCCGACGATGAACGTCGGGACGAGGAGCAGCGACGCGATCACCGTGAGGCGCTTCATGACCTCGTTCTGATCAACGGCGATCTTCCCCTGGATGTAGTCGCGGACGCCGGCGAGCGAGTCGCGCGACGAATCAAGTCCCTCCGAGGCGCGCAGGAGCTTGTCGTAGGCGTTCCCGAACGAGATCTCGACCTCGCGCGGGAAAAGCTCGGCGTCGTCGAGCTCGACACGATCGTCCACGATCTTGCGCACGGCGTCGCGCGTCGGCGCAAGCACGCGTCTGATTCCGAGCACGTCATGGCGTAGCTCGCGCAGGCGACGGCCCGACTCGCGCACCGGATGGTCGGCGATCATGTCCTCCAGTTCGTCGATCTCGTCGTCGAGCGCATCGATCAGATCGAGGAATCGCTCCGCGATCTCGTCGACGAGGTGGAACGCGTACATGCCGACGTCCTCGTGAGCCTTGCACGCTTCCTTGGCCGGCTTCGGGTCGAACGGCTCTCCGCGCGGCGGCGTCTTCGACACGGAGACGAGCAAATCGCTCGTGACGACGAAATCGAGCTCCTGGTATTCGACGCGATTCTCGTCCGGAATCGCGACCGGGAGCAGCAGGATCCGATGACGTAGTCGCCGTGCGAATCGATGCGCGGCCGCGGTTGGTCATCGTGCGTATGCGGGGCGAGCAGCGTCGCGACCACCGACTCGTGGACGCCGTCGGGCAGGGCGTCGCGGAGCGCCTCGGGGCTGGGGTCGATCAGATCGATCCAGCGCGCGCCCCTTCCCCGGGGGAGGCTAGCCCCGCCCTCGGACGGGCCGGCTCAGCGGGACGGAGCCGTGGCCGGCTCGCTCGCCTCGGCCGCCGGCGCCAGTGACGACAGATAGCGCTCGGCGTCGAGTGCTGCCATACAGCCGGAGCCTGCGGCCGTGACGGCCTGGCGGTAGACGTGGTCCTGCACGTCACCCGCGGCGAACACGCCGGGGATGTTGGTCGCCGTGGAGCCGGGCTGCGTCACGAGGTACCCGGCCTCGTCGTGGTCGAGCTGGTCGACGAACAGCGCCGTGTTGGGATCGTGCCCGATCGCCACGAACAATCCGTCGGCGGGGACCTCCCACGTGTCGCCGGTCACGGTGCTGCGCAGACGGAGCCCCTCGACGTTCTGATCCCCGAGCACCTCGTCGACGACGGCGTTCAGCACGAAGTCGAGCTTCTCGTTCGCCTGTGCACGGTCGACCATGATGCGCGATGCCCTGAACTGATCGCGCCGGTGCACCAGGTGCACCCGTGTGGCGAATTTCGTCAGGAACAGCGCCTCCTCGAACGCCGAGTCGCCGCCGCCGACGACGTAGACGTCCTTCTGGCGGAAGAACGCGGCGTCGCACGTGGCACAGGCCGAGACACCGCGGCCCTTGTGCTTCTCCTCCGACTCGATGTCGAGCCAGCGTGCACTCGCTCCGGTCGAGACGATCACGGCGCGGGCGATGTACTCGTCGTTCCCGACGCTGACCCGCAGCGGTTGCTGCGAGAAGTCGACGCTGGTGACGTCGTCGGTCAGGAACTCGGCACCGAACCGCTCGGCTTGCCGCCGGAAGTCGGCCATCATCTCCGGGCCCATGATCCCGTCCGCGTAGCCGGGATAGTTCTCGACGTCGCTCGTGATCATCAGCTGGCCGCCCCAGGAAAACCCCTCGATCACGAGCGGCTCGAGGTCGGCGCGCGCTGCGTAGAGGGCAGCCGTGTAGCCGGCCGGGCCGCCGCCGATGATGATCAGGTCACGGACGTTGGTGTCGCTCAAGGAACTCCTCCCCGGGATTCTTCCCTACGCACTATTCAACGCTACGAGGGCCCCGAACGTTCCCCCGATCACGCCGCGTCGGCGCTCGCCTGCGGCAGGGCGGCGACCTCGTCCACCGCTGCGAGCTCGGGCGCGGCCGTGGCGACGGGCATCCGCTCCAGCTGCGCCAGCTCAGGCGGGGCGTCACCGGCGATTCCGTGCTCCGGGAACTTCCGCGCGGTGACGAGCAGCCTCGACTCGAAGGAGCTCACGGCCTGGTTGTATGCCCCGACCGCCGTGTCGAGGCTGCGGCCGACCTTCGACAGGTGCGTGGCAAAGACGCCGATCCGCTCGTAGAGCTCGCGGCCGAGGCTCGAGACGGCGCGGGCACTCGCGGCCACCGTCTCCTGCTGCCAGCCGTAGGCAACCGTCCGGAGCAGGCCGATCAGGGTCGCTGGCGAGGCGACGATGACGCCGGCCTCGGCCCCCGCCTCGAAGAGCGAGCCGTCCTGGTCGAGCGCGGCACGGTAGAGCCCCTCGTCGACGAACATGACGACGAATTCGGGCGTCGGGTCGAACTGCCGCCAGTAGCGCTTCTGGCCAAGCTTGCCGATGTGATCGCGGAGCTGGGCCGCATGCCGTGCGAGGTGGACCTTCCTGAGCTCGACGTCGTCGCAGTTGACCGCGTCGAGGTAGGCGTCGATCGGCACCTTCGAGTCGACGACGATGCTCTTCCCACCGGGGAGCTTCACGACCAGATCGGGGCGGAGGAGCTTGCCCTCGTCGTCGCGCTCGCTCTGCTGTGTCCGGAAGTCGCAGTAGTCGACCATGCCGGCGAGCTCGACGACGCGCTTGAGCTGCACCTCGCCCCAGCTGCCGCGAACGTGAGGCGCCCGAAGCGCGGTGACGAGGTTCCCGGTCTCCGCCCTCAGCCGCTCCTGCCCGTCCGAGACGGCGCGCAGCTGCTCGCTGACGGTCGAGACCGCGCGAAGGCGCTGCTGCTCGAGCTCTCTGGCCTGGCTCTCGAAGCGCTGCAACGTCTCCCGGATCGGCGCGAGCTTGGCCTCGGCCGCCTGAAGGAGGGAGCTCTGGCTCCTCGACAACGCGTCGCCGGCGGCGGCCTTGAACCGCTCCTCCCATTGCTCCTGGGTGCGTTCGAGCAGCTCGACCTGGTCGCCGGATGCGACCCGTTCCTGCTCGAGCAGCGCGTCCCGACCTGCGAGCGCGGCGCGCGCCCACAGGTAGACCGCGGCGGCACCGAGGAGGATGCCGAGCAGAATGAACAGGGCTGCCATGAGCCCACAAACGATAGGGAGGGCGTCGGACGGCAAAAAAATCAGCCCCGGCGAGTCCGAAGACCTACCGGAGCTGATATGCCGGATCGAGCGACTCCGAAGAGCTACCCGATCCGACGGGGGGAACCTAGCCGCGGCTCGGCGCGGGCGTCAAGGGCCCCGGTGGGTGATGTCGCAATTTGCGAACGAATTCGCGTCGGCCGTGCGACGGTGGGGGAGAACGTCCGTTCGCGCCCGTAGGCTTGTCGTCTGGCAATGGACGACGTGTTCGGCCCCGGCGGCACCCTCGCCCGCGCGCTGCCGGGCTACGAGCCGCGCTCGGAGCAGACCGCACTGGCGGCCGCCGTCGACCGCGCGCTGCGCCTCGGCGAGCACCTCGTGGCCGAGGCCGGCACCGGCGTCGGCAAGAGCCTCGCCTATCTGATCCCTGCGCTTCAGTCCGGCCAGCGGGTCGTCGTCGCGACGGCGACCAAGGCGCTGCAGGAGCAGCTGCTGCGCTCGGACGTCCCGGTCGCGGCGTCGGCCTGCGGGCGGCCGGTGCGCGTCGAGGTGCTGAAGGGGCGCCAGAACTACCTCTGCCGCCGCCAACTGCAGGGATTTCAGCCGTCCCTCGACGCGGAAGGGCGAGACGGTGCCGCGTTCGAGGCGATGCAGGGATGGCTCGTGTCCACGCAGACCGGCGATCGCGCGGAGCTCGAGATCGAGCCGTCGCCCGCGCTCTGGGCCGAGCTGGCCGTCGGCGCCGACCGCTGCTCCGGTCGCCGCTGCCCGTTCGTCGGCGCGTGCTTCGCCGAAGCGGCGCGCGGCCGGGCGGCGGAGGCGGAGCTCGTGATCGTCAACCACGCTCTCTACTTCGCCGACCTCGCGTCCGGCGGCGGTGTGCTGCCCGAGCACGACGCCGTCGTCTTCGACGAAGCGCACCGGCTCGAGGAGTCGGCAGCCGGCTGGCTCGGCGGTCGCATCTCGCGTGCCGGCCTCCGCCGGCTCGTCCTCGACGTCGAGCGGGTGTCCCGTGACGGTCAGGTGCCGGCGCCTCAGCGACAGCTCGACCGGGTTGTGCGGAGCGGCGAGCGTCTGCTCGAGGCCGTCGCGCCGGCGAGCGGCCGCCGCCGGGTCCGCGAGACGCCTGTCGAGCCGGCACTCGTGCTCGTCGATGCACTCGGGGAGCTGGCCGGGTGCCTGCAGGGCGCCGGGGAGGAGCAGGACGCGCTCGCGCGGCGGTCCCTCGCCCAGGCCGCCGAGGTCGAGGCGACGCTCGAGTCGTGCCCGCACGGTCGAGTCGTCTGGGCGGAGCCCGACGCGCTCGCCTGGGCGCCGGTCGACGTCGCCGAGGAGCTGCACGAGCGGCTCTGGGGTGAGGGCCCGACAGCGATTCTCGTCTCCGCGACACTTGCGGTCGGGGAGGACGCGAGCTTCGTGCGGCGTCGGCTCGGGCTTTCAGGCGCCCGGGAGGCGATCGTCGGTTCGCCCTACGACTACCGGGAGCAGGCGACGCTCTACGTTCCGCGCTCGATGCCCGACCCGCGCGACGACCTATTCCTCGAGCGCGCGGCCGACGAGATCGTCGCCCTGCTGTCGCTGTCGGAGGGGCGAGCGCTGGTGCTGACCTCGAGCTACCGCGCACTCGACGCCTATCGCGCACGGGTTCGCGGGCGTGTGCCGTACGAGGTGCTCGTGCAGGGCGAGGCACCGCGGGAGCGCCTGCTCGAACGGTTCCGGGAGGAGATCGGTTCGGTCTTGCTCGCAACCTCGACGTTCTGGCAGGGCGTCGACGTGCCCGGCGAGTCCCTGTCGCTGCTCGTGATCGACAAGCTCCCGTTCTCCGCTCCGGGCGACCCGCTGCACGAGGCACGTTGTGAGGCAGTCGAGCGTGACGGCGGAGACTGGTTCGGAAGCTACGCGCTGCCGACGGCGGTGCTTCAGCTTCGTCAGGGCTTCGGGCGCCTGATCCGCGGCCACTCCGACCGCGGCGTGGTCGCGATTCTCGATCCGCGCCTGCGCAGCCGCGGCTACGGCCGCGTGTTCCTGGAGGCGCTCCCGCGCTGCCCAGTCGTCGACGATCGCGGTGCGGTGGCGGCGTTCTTCGGCGACCGGGTCGCCGTATCCGCTTGAATGGTCGGCTCCCGATGGCCAACAAGAAGCCCAAAACACCCCAGCCGCCGCGCAAGGTTCAGGCGCCGAAGCAGCGGACAGCGACGTCGCGCGACGGCGGAGCGGGGAATCGGACCCTGCTCTACGTTGCAGCGGGAATCGCGATCCTGGTGGTTGTCGCCGGCGGCGCCTATGCCGCCTTCGGTCGGGGGGGAAGCAGCGGCGAAAAGCACGTCGCCTCGCTGATGGCCGCCGCGGGGTGCAACTTCAAGACCGTGGCCGCCTACGTCCCGCCGGGGCAAGGTGTGCACGTCGCCAGCCTGACGAAGAAGTTCCCCTGGAACACCGATCCGCCTTCGAACGGCCAGCACTACCCGCTCTGGGCCGTCTGGGGCTTCTACACTGCGCCGGTCAACCCACGGATGGTCGTGCACAACGAGGAGCACGGCGGCGTGATCCTCTGGTGGGGGACGAAAGTGCCCGGCTCGACCGTCGACCAGCTGCGTTCGTTCTACAACGAGCTGCCGATCGGCACGTTCGGCACGCCGTATCCCAAGCTCGGCGGGAAGGTCGCGATCAGCGCGTGGACCGGTGACACAAAGAGGTACGGCAGCAACAACTACTTCGGCCAGGGCCACCTTGCGATCTGCCCTCGCCTGGACGCGCCGACGCTCAAGGCGTTCGAGGCCTTTCGCAAGCTGTATCGCGGTCGCGGCCCCGAGGGCATTCCGCTCTCGCTGGACAAGCCCGGGATGGGCCCGCGGTAGCGCGCTAGCATCGTCCGGCTGCGCCGGGGTGGCGAAACGGGTAAACGCGCCCGGCTTAAAACCGGGTGTCCCTCGAGGGACATGGGGGTTCGACTCCCTCCCCCGGCACTCGACCTCGAGCTAGCTGCGGCCGGTTCGCGCGGTCAGCGCGCGCAGCCTGGCGGCGAGCTCGGGCGTGAGCGCGTCGGGGTCGAGGCGCCAGCACCAGTTGCCCTGTTCCGTCCCCGGGCATGTTCATCCGGGCGTCGGATCCGAGCGCCGAGCACGTCCTGCGCCGGAGCGATCGCAAGCGCCGCGACGGACGTCCACGCGACCTCGAGCAGCTCCCACGGCGGATCGTCGCCGCGGAGCCCGGTCCAGGCCCGGTCCGAGTCCGAGAGGCTCGCCCACCACCCGGCGGCCGTGTCGTTGTCGTGCGTGCCGGTGTAGACGACCGACTGCTCCACATGGTTTCGCGGCAGGTGCGGGCTGTCGGGGTCGCCGCCCACCGCGAACTGCAGCACCACCATCCCCGGGAAGCCGAGCTCGGTGCGAAGGCGGCGGACGGGCTCCGTGATCACTCCGAGATCCTCCGCGATCACGTCCAGTGGGCCGAGCACCACTTCGGCGGCATGGAACACGGCCGCGCCTGGGCCGCGCCGCCAGCGACCGTTGGCAGCCGTCGTGCTGCCGGCGGGGACGGCCCAGTACGAGACGAACCCGCGGAAGTGGTCGATCCGGGTGAGGTCGACGAGCCGGAATGCGCGCCGAAGGCGCTCCGTCCACCAGCGATAGCCCTCTCGCCGCAGGGCACGCCAGTCGTAGAGCGGGTTCCGCCAGAGTTGGCCCGTCGCCGCGAATGCATCCGGGGGGACGCCTGCGATCACGCCCGTCTGGAACAGCTCGGGGTGCGCTCGCTGGTCGGCGCCGTCCCAGCCGGCGTAGATCGGGATGTCGCCGACGATGCGAATGCCTCGCGCGGCGGCGTACGCGCGCAAGGATCGCCACTCGCGCTCGAACCGAACCTGATCGTCGAGGTCGCCGCCGTAGGCGAGCCAATCGTCGATCCAGTACTCGTTCTCGGCCCGAAACCGCTCGCGCTCGGGCCCCGTCACGACGCTTCCGCGGTCGGCGACGAGCTCGGGCGCCCCGGCGAAGACGGAGGGCGACATGTACGGCGAACCGGTGTGGTCGGTCGGCCCGAGAGGGAGCGACCTGCCACCAGCGCTGCCCTGCGGCCTCGAGCCAGTCGACGAAGCGGTAGGCGTGGTGATCCGGTACCCCGTTCGGCAGCGACGTCGGATGCAGGAGGATGCCGGAGGCACGTTCGAGTCGCATTCGCGCGAGAATCTCACGCCTGGTGTCCTTGCCGAAGACAACGAAGCCGCCGCCGAGGATCCAGATCCAGGCGATCGAGCCTGAGATCGACTGCGGGCGCTTTCCCGTCAAGTGCACTGCGGGCGAGCGCGTCGACGTCTACGCGACGATCTTCGTCGACGGGCACGACGTCCTCGGCGCCGCGGTGCGCGCGCGGCCGCCGAAGGGCAAGGCGCGCGAGGAGCCGCTGACGGACCTCGGCAACGATCGCTTCGGCGGGTCGTTCGTGGTCGATCGGCCCGGCCGCTGGACGTTCACGATCGTGGCGTGGGCCGACCGGCTCGCGACGTGGCAGTACGAGCTGCGCCGCAAGGTCGAGGCCGGTCAGCTCGATCTCGACGGCGAGCTCGCCGAGGGGCGCGGCGCTGCTCGGCCGTTCGTCGCTGACCGTCGACGAAGGGCTCGCGGCGAGCGGCGAGGTTCGTCACGGCGAGGTCGTCTCCGGCGCGCTCGGCGTCGACGTCGATCGCGAGCTCGGACGCTTCGGCGCGTGGTACGAGCTGCTTCCCGCGCTCGTTCGGCGGCTTCAAGGGCGTCGCCGCCGTGCTGCCGCGGCTCGCGGAGCTCGGCTTCGACGTCGTCTACCTGCCGCCGGTGCATCCGATCGGCGTCACCAACCGCAAGGGACGCAACAACACGCTCAAGGCCGGGCCGAAGGACCCGGGATCGCCCTGGGCGATCGGGTCGAAGCTCGGCGGGCACGACGCGATCGACCCGGCGCTCGGGACGTGGGCGGACTTCGACGCCATGATCGCCGTGGCCGGTGACGCAGGGATCGAGATCGCGCTCGACTTCGCGATCCAGTGCTCGCCCGATCATCCCTGGCTCACCGAGCATCCGGAGTGGTTCAACCGCCGCCCGGACGGAACGTTGAAGTACGCCGAGAACCCGCCCAAGCGCTACCAGGACATCTACAACGTGAACTTCGAGTCAGAGGACTGGCGCGCCTTGTGGGAGGCGTTGCGCGACGTCGTTCTCTTCTGGGTCGGCAAGGGCGTCCGCGCGTTCCGTGTCGACAACCCGCACACGAAGCCGGTGGCGTTCTGGGAATGGTTGATCGCCGAGGTACGCAGCAAGCATCCGGACGTGATCTTCCTCTCCGAGGCATTCACGAGGCCGGCGAAGATGACCACCCTGGCGAAGGTCGGGTTCGCGCAGAGCTACACCTACTTCACCTGGAAGAACACGAAGCACGAGCTGCAGGAGTACGTCCAGGAGCTGCTCGACTGGGCGCCGTTCTATCGCTCGAACGCCTTCGTCAACACGCCGGACATCCTCCACGAGTACCTGCAGCGTGGCGGGCCGCCGGCCTTCCAGGCGCGCCTCGTGCTTGCGACGACGCTGTCGCCCTCCTACGGGATCTACTCCGGCTACGAGAACTACGAGAATGTGCCGGTCGCGCCCGGCTCCGAGGAGTACCTCGACTCGGAGAAGTACGAGGTCAAGAAGCGGAAGCTCGACGGCCCGCTGCTCCCGCTGATCGCGAAGTTGAACGCGGTCCGGCGCGCACAACCGGCGCTTCAGCACGTCGACAACCTTCGGTGGCTCGAGACCGAGAACGACCAGCTGATCGGCTACGCGAAGAGCGACCAGGTGATCTGCGTCGTCAACCTCGATCCGTACACCGCGCGCGAGGGCGTGTGCGTGATCCCGGTGTCGCTCGGCCTGCCGCCGGCGTTCGAGGTGCGCGACCTGCTGACCGACGACAGGTTCGTGTGGCGTGCCGGCCGCAACTACGTCGGCCTCGGCCCCGGCCAGAGCCACGTGCTCGAGGTGCTCACATGAGTCGAGGTGGACGGAGCGGGTATGACCGACGCCGGGCACTGGTTCGAGCGCAACCCGCTCTGGTTCAAGACCGCCGTCTTCTACGAGATCCATCTGCGCGGGTTCTTCGACGCGAACGACGACGGCTCCGGCGACTTCCGCGGACTCGCCGAGAAGCTCGACTACCTGCAGTGGCTCGGCGTCGACTGCATCTGGCTGCTGCCCGCCTACCCGAGCCCGCTTCGCGACGGCGGCTACGACATCGCCGACTTCTTCGGCGTCCACCCGGACTACGGCACGATCGAGGACTTTCGCGCCTTCGTCGACCAGGCGCACCAGCGCGGCCTGAGGGTGATCGCCGACCTCGTCATGAACCACACGTCGTCCGACCATCCGTGGTTCCAGGCGAGCCGCACCGACCCGACCGGCCCGTACGGCGACTGGTACGTCTGGGGAGACGACGATGCGCGGTGGAGTGAGGCGAGGGTGATCTTCGTCGACACCGAGCCGTCGAACTGGACGTGGGATGCCGCTCGCGGCCAGTACTACTGGCATCGGTTCTTCTCGCACCAGCCCGACCTGAACTACGAGAACCCCGAGGTGCAGACGCAGATGCTCGACGTGCTGCGCTTCTGGCTCGATCTCGGGCTCGACGGCTTCCGGCTCGACGCGGTTCCGTACCTCTACGAGCGCGACGGGACGAACGGGGAGAACCTGCCCGAGACGCACACGTTCCTGAAGCGCGTTCGGGCCGAGATCGACTCGCGCTACGCCGACCGGGTGCTGCTCGCGGAAGCGAACCAGTGGCCCGACGACGTCGTCGAGTACTTCGGGAACGGGGACGGCGACGAGTGCCACATGGCGTTCCATTTTCCGGTGATGCCGCGCATGTTCATGGCCGTTCGGCGCGAGGACGCTTTGCCTATCGTGGAGGTGCTCGAGAACACGCCGTCGATTCCCGGGAACGCCCAGTGGGGCCTCTTCCTTCGCAACCACGACGAGCTGACGCTCGAGATGGTGACGGACGAGGAGCGCGACTACATGTACGCCGAGTATGCGAAGGACCCGCGGATGAAGCTGAACCTCGGCATTCGGCGTCGCCTGGCTCCACTACTCGACAACGGACGCGACGAGATCCAGCTCCTGCACGCGATGCTGTTCTCGCTGCCCGGATCGCCGGTTCTCTACTACGGCGACGAGATCGGGATGGGCGACAACATCTTCCTCGGCGACCGGGACGGCGTGCGGACGCCGATGCAGTGGACGGGTGACCGCAATGCAGGATTCAGTCGTACCGACTTCGCGCAGCTCTACCTGCCGCCGTTGATGGACCCGGTCTACGGCTTCCAGGCCGTGAACGTCGAGGCGCAGCTTCGACAACCGAATTCGCTGCTGCGCTGGATCCATCGCCTGATCGCGCTGCGCAAGGATCACCCCGTGTTCGGGATCGGCACGTACGAGGCGCTTCGTCCCGACAACCCGCGGATCTTCGCCCACGTCCGCCAATACGAGGACGACACGATCATCTGCGTGCACAATCTGGCGAGGTCGGCGCAGGCGGTCCAACTCGATCTCTCGCGCTGGAAAGGGATGATTCCCGAGGAGATGCTCGGACGAACGCGCTTCCCGCCGATCGGAGAGCTGCCGTATCTGCTCACGTTCGCGCCCCGAGGGTTCTTCTGGTTCCAGTTGAGGAAGGACGAGTCATGACGTCTGAAGAGCGTGCACTCGTCGAGTTCGTGACCGCCCAGCGCTGGTTCGGGTCGAAGACGCGCGACGTCGCCCAGGCGAGGGTCGTCGACCGCGCCACGGTGGGCACCGGCGATCCGCCGCTGGAGGTGCTGCTCGTCGAGATCCGGTTCGACACCGGCACGCACGAGACGTACCAGCTGCTTCGGGGCGCGGGGCTGGACGTGCTGTCCGAGCCGGACACCGCAACGGAGCTCGTGCAGCTGATCCGGCGCGGGACGACCGTCTCGGCGAGCGAGGGGACGGTCGAGCTGGTCCCCGTCGGCGGTTCCTTCGTCGGCGTCGCCGACGACGTGCGGGTGACCCGGCAGATCGACGTCGAGCAGTCGAACTCGTCGGTCGTGCTCGACGACCAGCTGATCCTCAAGGTCTTTCGCCGTCTCGAGCCGGGCGTCAACCCCGAGCTCGAGATGCTCGCCTTCCTCACCGAGCACGCCTTCCCCCACATCGCGCGGCTCGCCGGCTGGTACCAGTACGTCGGCCGCCCGATGGAGTCGACGCTGGGCATCCTCCAGCAGTTCGTCCCCGACGGCCGTGACGGCTGGGAGCTCGCACTCGACTCGTTGACCGAACGCACCGAGTGGTTCCTCTACGAGCTCGAGCACCTCGGCGAGGTGACAGGTGAGCTTCACACCGTGCTCGGATCGGACTCGACCGACCCGAGCTTCGCGCCCGAGCAGCCGTCGACCGAGTCGCTCGGGCTGCTGACGGCGACGGTGGACGAAGAGATCGAGGCGATCTTCCTCGACCTCCCCGACGACGATCCGGAGCTCGAGCCGCTCCTCGGGCGCGGTGAGGAGGTGCGCGAGCGGCTCCGCCTGCTGACGAACCTCGGCGGTGTCGGTCGCGTGATTCGACACCACGGCGACTTTCACCTCGGACAGACGCTGCACACTCCCCGAGGGTGGGTGCTGATCGACTTCGAGGGCGAGCCGGCGCGGTCGCTTCCCGAGCGACGTCGCAAGCGCAGCCCGCTGCGCGACGTCGCCGGGATGCTCCGCTCGTTCGCGTACGTCGCGTCGGCCGGCCCGCTGCTCCGAGGCATCGAGCCGCCCCCGGACTGGGAGGAGCGCGCACGTGAGGTGTTCCTCGACGCGTATCGCGCGAGCGTCGACCCGTCGCTGATCCCATCCGGCACGGCGATGGACAAGCTGTTGCAGGTCTTCGAGCTCGAGAAGGCCGTGTACGAGCTGCGCTACGAGCTCAACAACCGCCCCGACTGGCTGCCGATCCCCGTCGCCGGCATCGTGCGCCTGCTCGACGCGGAAGTTCCCGTATGACGCAATCGCGGGCCTCGGCCTTCGGCGAGCTGGATGTGTGGCTGGCGAAGGCGGGTCGCCACGAGCAGTTGTGGGAGAAGCTCGGCGCGCACCTCGTCGAGGGCGGCGTCCGCTTTGCCGTGTGGGCGCCGAACGCCCGCCGGGTGAGCGTCGTCGGGGACTTCAACGACTGGGACACCGCGGCCGATCCACTCGTCCCGGTCGAGGAGACCGGAATCTGGGAGGGCGTCGTCGACGGTGCCGAGCTCGGGCAGCGCTACAAGTACGACGTCGACGGCCGCGAGAAGGCAGACCCGATCGCCTTCCGCGCCGAGGAGCCGCCGCGAACGGCGTCGGTCGTCTTCGAGCCTGCGTACGAGTGGGGCGACACGGCGTGGGTCGAGGCACGTCGTGCCCGCGAGCCGCTCGACGGGCCTCTGTCGATCTACGAGCTCCACGCGCCGTCCTGGCGTCACGGGCTCGGGTGGCGCGGGCTCGCAGACCAGCTCGCGCCGTACGTGCGTGATCTCGGGTTTACGCACGTCGAGTTGATGCCCGTCATGCACCATCCGTTCTCCGGCTCGTGGGGCTACCAGGTCACGGGCTACTACGCGCCGTTGTCGTCGATGGGGTCGCCCGACGACTTCCGCTACTTCGTCGACCGACTGCACGGAGACGGGATCGGCGTGATACTCGACTGGGTACCCGCGCACTTCCCCCGCGACGAATGGGCACTCGTGCGCTTCGACGGCACTGCGCTGTACGAGCACGCCGACCCGCGGCGTGGTTCGCATCCGGACTGGGGGACGCTCGTGTTCAACCTCGGCCGGACCGAGGTGCAGAATTTCTTGCTCGCGAACGCGCTCTTCTGGCTGCGCGAGTACCACGCCGACGGGCTGCGTGTCGACGCCGTCGCGTCGATGCTCTACCTGGACTACTCGCGACCGGCAGGCGGTTGGGTGCCGAACCGTTTCGGTGGGCGAGAGGACCTGGAGGCGGTCGCATTTCTGAAGGATCTCAACGAGCTCGTCCACGCGCGCGAGCCCGGCGTGATCTCGGCGGCAGAGGAATCGACGGCCTGGCCCGCTGTCTCGCGCCCGACGTACGTCGGCGGGCTCGGCTTCGGCTTCAAATGGAACCTGGGCTGGATGAACGACACCCTGGGCTACTTCGCGCACGACCCGGTCCACCGGCGCTACCACCATCACGAGCTCACGTTCTCGCTCGTGTATGCGTGGAACGAGAACTTCGTGCTGCCCCTCTCGCACGACGAGGTGGTGCACGGGAAGGGCTCGCTGCTCGCAAAGATGCCGGGTGATCGCTGGCAGCAGCTCGCGAACCTCCGCGCCCTGTACGCGTACATGTGGGCGCACCCCGGCAAGAAGCTCCTGTTCATGGGAGGCGAGCTGGCAACTCCGTGGGAGTGGAGTGAGCAGGCGGAGCTCCCCTGGGGCCTCCTCGAGCACCACGAGCATTCGGGGGTGCGCGACCTCGTTCGCGACTTGAATCGCGTCTACCGCGACGAGCCGGCGCTCTGGGAGGTCGACTTCTCGTACGAGGGCTTCCGCTGGCTCGAGGCCAACGACGCCACGAACAACGTCCTGGCGTTCATGAGGATCTCCCGTGAGGGCACGCGCAAGCTCCTCTGCGTTGCGAATCTCTCGCCGGTGCCGCGCGACCGCTACCGCGTGGGCCTGCCGGAGGACGGCTCCTGGCTCGAGGTGCTGAACACGGACTCGACGTACTACGGCGGCGGGGGTGTCGGCAACCTGGGGTCGGTCGAGGCGGAGGAACGCGGCTGGCACGGCCAGCCGTACTCGGCGGAGGTGACGTTGCCACCGCTCGGCGTCGTCTGGCTACGTCCCGGATCAGCCGTCGGTGTCGGTGCTAAGGAAGAAGCTCGCGATCGCGCCGGCTGAGCCCGCGACGACGAGCACTGCCCAGATCTCGAGCACGACGTCGACTACGCGGCCGGCGACGGTCAGCGGGTTCCGGAGCTGTGAGGACACGGTGAGCAGCTGCACCGTCGTGAAGAACAGCGCGTCCCCGAAGGAGTGCAGCTCCGTGCCCGACGCGTGGCGTTCGAAGACGTAGATCAGCACCGATCCGGCGGCGTCGATCACGGCAGTCGCGAGCAGCACCAGCAACAGACGGGCGAGGAGGCGCCGGTGGCGCTCCTGGTACGTGAGCAATCTCGACAGCTCTGCGCCGATCACGATCACATCGTTGCGCCCGGCCCGGACGGGTACGGTGACGCGCCATGAGCCGCGCGGTCTGGCCGGGAGACCCGTTTCCGCTCGGACAGAGCTGGGATGGTCACGGCACCAACTTCTCTCTGTTCTCGGAGAACGCCGAGCGCGTCGAGCTCTGTCTGTTCGATTCGGACGGGAACGAGGAACGGGTCGCCGTCGAGGAACGGACTGCGTTCAACTGGCACTGTTACCTCCCGGGCGTCGGGCCGGGGCAGCGCTACGGCTACCGCGTTCACGGCCGGTACGACCCGGACACGGGGCTGCGCTTCAACCCGGCGAAGCTGCTCATCGATCCGTACGCCAAGGCGATCGACGGTGCCGTCCAGTGGTACGCGGCGAACACACTCCCCTACGTGCCCAGCGGCAGCGTCGACGCCGATCTCACGATCGACGACTCGGACAGTGCTCCCGCGATGCCGAAGTCGGTGGTGGTCGATCCGACGTTCGACTGGGAGGACGACGACTGGGTGAGGCCGCGCACACCCTGGCAGGAGACTGTGATCTACGAGACACACGTGCGTGGGTTCACGAAGGAGCGTGACGACGTACGCGAGGACCTGCGAGGGACGTACGGCGGCCTCGCGAGTGAGGGTGCGATCGCATATCTGAAGGCGCTCCGCGTGACGGCCGTCGAGCTGCTGCCCGTCCATCACATCGCCGACGAGAGCTTCCTCCACGAACGTGGTCTGACCAACTACTGGGGCTATTCGACGATCGGGTACTTCGCGCCGCACTCGCTCTATGCCGCGACGAGCGACCAGGTGCGCGAGTTCAAGGGGATGGTGAAGGCTCTGCACCGCGCGGGCATCGAGGTGATCCTCGACGTCGTCTACAACCACACCGCGGAGGGCAATCACCTCGGACCGATGCTCAGCCTGCGTGGCGTCGACAACACGAGCTACTACCGCCTGATGCCCGACGACCCGCGCTTCTACATGGACTACACGGGCACCGGGAACACGCTGAACCCGCTTCACCCGAGCGTCCTGCGCCTGATCATGGACTCGCTCCGTTACTTCGCGATCGAGTGCCACGTCGACGGCTTTCGCTTCGACCTCGCCTCGGCGCTCGCGCGCGAGCTCTACGACGTCGACCGGCTGTCGGCGTTCTTCGACATCATCCACCAGGACCCGGTCCTGTCGCAGGTGAAGTTGATCGCGGAGCCGTGGGACGTCGGCCCCGGCGGCTACCAGGTCGGCAACTTCCCGATCCTGTGGTCGGAGTGGAACGGGATCTATCGCGACGTCATGCGGGACTTCTGGAAAGGCAGCGCGTCGCTCGCCTCGTTTGCGTCACGGTTCGGCGGGTCGGCCGACCTCTACGAGCGTGACGGCCGGAGGCCGTTCGCGTCGATCAACTTCATCACCGCCCACGACGGCTTCACGCTGCGCGACCTCGTCTCGTACAACACCAAGCACAACGAGGCCAACGGCGAGACGAACCACGACGGCACGGACGACAACCGCTCGTGGAACTGCGGCGTAGAGGGCCCGACGGACGATCCTGCAGTCCTCGCGCTCCGCGCCCGCCAGCAGCGGAACTTCCTCGCAACACTGTTTCTGTCGCAGGGTGTTCCGATGCTACTCGCCGGTGACGAGATCGGGCGAACCCAGAGCGGCAACAACAACGCCTGGTGCCAGGACAATCGGATCTCCTGGTTCGACTGGGAGTCCGCCGACGAGGATCTGCTCACCTTCACCCGCCGTCTGATCGAGCTCCGGCGGACACACCCTGTCTTTCGACGCACGAAGTTCTTCGACGGACGCGGCGAGCAGTTGCCGGACGTGTGGTGGATGCGACCCGACGGCCGGAGGATGACACGACGGGATTGGGACAACGCCGACTCGCGGGCGATCGGCGTGTTCCTGAACGGCGACGAGCTGCAGGCCGAGACGCGGTCGGGCGAAGAGGTTCGCGACGACTCGTTCCTGCTCCTCTTCAACGCATACTTCAACGACGTCACATTCCGGTTGCCCGCGCGCAGGCTCGGCCTGCGGTGGACGCTCGAGCTGAAGACCGGTCGGTTCTACGCCGACCGGACGACACCCGGGTCCGAAGTCGTCGTCGAAGCCCGCTCGCTGGTCGTGCTCCGACGTGCCTAGTGGCCTATGCGGCGGCGAAGACGCCCACGCCGGCCTCGTACGTCGGGCTGTAGCCGACTGCGCGGCCGAGGATGGCGCCGGGAACGAGCGCTGCGCGCTGGAGGGCGTGCGGGACGACCGGCAGGCGCGCGACGTCGAAGTGGTGCTTCGCGATCACTGCGAGGCGGAGCGGGTTCGGCATCCCCTTGCGGTTCGTCTTTCCGTCGGCGGCGAGCGCGAACATCGTCTCGATCAGGGACTCGAAGGCGAGGGAGGGGCGAACCTCGGCGGTGAACCGGAGCACGTCGTCACCGGCGTTCCAGAAGCGGTGGGCCGTGCCCGCGTCGATCTGCACGGATGCGCCCTCGCCGAGCACGAGCTTCTCGCGGCCGCACTTGACCCCCAGGGTCCCGGCGTTGACCGTGAACACCTCGGTCTGGTACGGGTGGACGTGAGCCGACGCGACCTTGCCGCCGGGCGCGACGATCGTCTCGAAGCGGGTGTACTCGCCGTCCGTGTCGTGCGCGGTGAGCTCGAAGACGAGCCGTTCGCCGGTGACGGGGTTGACGAGCGAATCTCCTGCACGAATCATGGTGAGCGCCTTCCTGTCGAGTGGTGTCGCCAGGAAGTCTCGGCCTCCGGGCGGCGCTCGTCGTCGCCCGCGAGGTCGATCTCAGGTCGGCAGGGTGGCTGATGTTCGCGTCGTCCCCTGGGACTACGGGTCGACGTTCTCGCCCGGCTGCACGGTGCCGGACTCGTAGGCGAGCACCACGGCCTGCACGCGGTCGCGGAGGTTGAGCTTCATCAGGATGCGTGCAACGTGGGTCTTCACGGTCGTCTCCGAGACGAAGAGCGCCTTCGCGATCTCGGCGTTCGAGAGTCCACGGGCGATCAGCATCAGCACCTCGCGCTCGCGCGCGGTCAGGTCGTCCAGCCGGGGGAACTGTGCGCGCGGCTTCGGCCCTGTCCCCTTGATGAACTCCGAGATCACGCGGCGCGTGATCGTCGGCGACAGTAGAGCGTCGCCCCGCGAGATCACCTCGATCGCAGCGACGAGCTGCTCCGGGGGAGTGTCCTTGAGCAGGAAGCCGCTGGCCCCGGCCCGCAGCGCCTCGTAGACGTACTCGTCGAGGTCGAACGTGGTCAGCATCAGGATCTTCGGGGCGTTCTCTTCGTCCCCGTCGAGGATCCGTCGCGTCGCCTCGAGCCCGTCGAGCTCGGGCATCCGGATGTCCATCAACACGACGTCCGGCGAGAGCGCGCGCACCTGGTCGATCGCTTCGCGTCCGTCTCCGGCCTCGCCGACGACCTCCATCTCCGGCTCGGCGTCGAGGATCATCCGGAACCCTGCACGAACGAGCGCCTGGTCGTCGACGAGCAGGATGCGGATCACGCGGGCGTCACCTCGAGGGGCAGTTCCGCCCGCAGGACGTAGCCGCCCCCTTCGCGGGGTCCCGCCTCGAGCGTTCCGCCGTAGAGCGCGACGCGTTCGCGCATCCCGACGAGGCCCTGTCCGAGCCCGTCCTCGACGGTGACCTCTTTCCCGTCGTCGGCGATCTCGAGGTTCACCTTGTTTTCGAGGAAGCGGATAACCACCTCGGCGTTCGAGCCGGGAGCGTGCTTGAGCGCGTTCGTGAGCCCTTCCTGCACGATCCGATACGCGGACAGGTCGACCCCCGGAGGCAGCTGGGGCCGCTCGCCCTCGACGCGAAGCGTGACCGGGAGCCCGGCCTCGACGACCTGGGAGATCAGGTGGTCGAGGTGCTGCAGCCCCGGCTGTGGGGTGAGCGATGCCGGTGCCTCCTCGCCTGGCCGCATGACGCCCAACATACGACGCATCTCGGTCAGAGCCTGCCGCCCGATCTGCTCGACCGAGAGCAAGGCGTCGCGTTC
This sequence comes from uncultured Thermoleophilia bacterium, assembly GCA_963715115.1. Classification (GTDB taxonomy): domain Bacteria; phylum Actinomycetota; class Thermoleophilia; order Gaiellales; family Gaiellaceae; genus PALSA-600. The sequence goes on along the minus strand of CAVQRE010000007.1, from coordinate 37,488 downwards.
GCGGTGCTGATCCTCCCGGAGCAAGCGACGCACACCGGACGATTGCACAACCATCACGGACACGGAGTGTGCGACGACGTCGTGCAACTCGCTCGCGATGCGCGCACGCTCCTCGGCTGTCGCGCGCTCGGCGGCGACGGCTCGGGCACGCTCGGCTTCCTCGACCCGGGCGCGGAGGACACGCGTCTGCTCGGCGCGTGTGGCGAGCGCCCGCCCGGCGAACCACGCTCCGGCGTAGAAGATGGCTGCACCGACGAGATCGCTGGTCGTCGTGTCCGGGAACCGGTACTGGACGTAGATCCCGGTCGTAAGACCGAGCGCGAGCCCGACGATCGCTCCCTCCCGGTCGCGGATCGCGCCGAACGAGATCATGACCGCGATCCCGGCGAGCGCGCTGATGTCGATCCGCTCGAGGCCGGATGGGTCGAAGGTCGCGGCGAGCGCGAAGGCGGCGAGCGAGACACACGGCGCGACGAGGGGATAGCGCCGCCGGAAGAGCAGCGGCAGCACGAAGAACAGCGAGAGTGGGCCGAGGACGGCGAGGTCGAGCTGGTGGCCCTTCGCCAGGACCTCGATCTCCACGGCGAGTGCGAGCGCGACGATCAGGGCGTCGACGGCGTCGCGACGCAGCCAGGCCCACGCGCGCTGCCAGGTCACGAGTGCATCACACGGACGGTAACGCGCCGGAGCCACGGGCGGCGTCGTCCCCGCAGGCGACGTCGGGGTCATCCTGCAGAACGATGCGCCGCCTATCGCAGACCGAGAACGAAGCGCATCCTGAAAGGAGCTCTAAGATTCGCGGATGGACCTCGTGCGCGATGCGATGGTGGCCGATCCGCTCGCTCTGGGCGCCGACCGAAGTGCCCGGGAGGCGGGCGTGGCTCTGGCGCGACCCGACGTCCGCGCCGTGTTCGTCTGCGACGAGGGCGGCCGCCTCGTCGGCGTCGTGACGCGAAAGACGCTGGTTCGTGAGGTGGTCGCGACGGGACGCGACCCTGGCTCGACCCCGCTCGGCGCGATCGCCGAGCCGCCGAACGCGACGATCGAGTCGACGATGCCCCTGGGCGACGCGTTCGCCTTCGTCGAGGAGCGTGACTTCGAACGCGTTCCGGTGGTCGAGAACGGAAGGCTGGTCGGTGTCCTCGCCCGGGCCGTCGTGCAGCGCCGCCTCGCCGAGGACGAGCCGCCGGCCGACGACGCCTGAAACGCTCACGCCGTTCTGCGCGCGACCTCGGTCCGCACGAGCGGTGCGACCTCGACACCGAACCGCTCGATCGAGCGCAGAACATTCGCGTGAGCCATCGTCCCGACGCTCATCTGGGCGAGGAACCGGTCGTGGTGGAAGAGCTCGTGCTGGGTGAGGATCTTCTCGGCGACTTCCTCGGAGCTGCCGACGACGAGTGCGCCGGCCGGTGAGCGCAGCGCGTCGAACTGGCGACGGTCGATCGGCGACCAGCCGCGTTCTCGTCCGATCGCGTTCATCATCGCCGCGTACGACGGGAAGAACTCGTCGGCGGCCTGCTGTGAGGTCACGCCGACGTACGCGTGGGAGTTGATGCCAAGCGCCGGCGGTTCGTGCCCTGCCCTCACCGCCGACTCACGGAACACGTCGACGAACGGTGTGAATCGCCTCGGCTCACCGCCGATGATCGCGAGCGCCATCGGCAAGCCGAGCGCGCCCGCGCGGATCGCGGAAGCGGGCGTGCCGCCGACCGCGACCCAGACCGGAAGCGGATCCTGCAGCGGGCGCGGATAGACGCCCCGGTCGTCGACTGGGGGACGGTGTCGGCCCGACCAGGTCACCCGCTCGTCGGCGCGCAGCGCGAGCAGCAGGTCGAGCTTCTCGGCGAACAGCGCGTCGTAGTCGTCGAGGTCGTACCCGAAGAGGGGGAACGACTCGATGAACGACCCGCGTCCGGCCATGATCTCGGCCCGGCCGTGCGACAGCAGGTCGACGGTGGCGAACTCCTGGAACACGCGAACCGGATCGTCCGAGCTGATCACGCTGACGGCGCTCGTCAACCGAATCCGTTTCGTCCGGACGGCCGCTGCACCGAGGACGACCGCGGGCGCGGAGACGGCGAAGTCGGCGCGATGATGCTCGCCGACCCCGAAGACGTCGAGACCGACCTGGTCGGCGAGCTCGATCTCCTCGAGTAGGTCGCGCAGTCGCTGTTCGGGCGAGACCGGTGCCGACCCGGCGTCGCCCCGCAGCTCGGCGAACGTGTAGACGCCGAGCTCCACGGCGCCGCTTACGCTGCAGCGAGGTTGGGCGCGGCTTCGGCCACGAGGGCCGCGAGGGCGTCGCGGAGACCCTGCCGGACGTCGTGGTCGATCAGCCGGCCGTCCTCGTCGAACTTCTCGGCCGCGTGCCCGACCGCAAGCTCGACGTCGGCCACCCGGGCGCCCATGGCGCCCAGCACCTTGCGCAGCTCCGCCGCAGCCCAGACGCCGCCGAACGCGCCGGCGCTCGACGCGATGACGGCGACGGGCTTGTTGCGGAAGACGTTCGTCGCCAGCGGGCGAGAGCCCCAGTCGAGCGCGTTCTTCAACGCCCCGGGTATGGACGAGTTGTACTCGGGAGTGGCGAAGATGACTGCGTCGGCATCGCGCACGAGCCGCCGAAGCGCATCGACGGCCGGCGGGCCGGGCACACGGTCGTCGTCGGCGTCGTAGGGCGGGATCTGCTTGAGCCCGTCCCAGATCGTCACCTCGACGTTCCCCAACGCCTCCTCGCGCAGGGCGCGAAGGAGGCGCGTGTTGAGGGAGTCTCGTCGCAGCGATCCGCTGATCGCGAGGACGTGCACTAGGCCTCCTGGGCCACCAGGCTGAGGTCGGCCTTGAGCGTCACTTCGTTGTCGAGTGCAGGCTCGCCGTTCGGGAGCGGCATGTTCCAGTTCATGTCGAAGTCCGTCCGGTCGACGGTTGTCTCGAGGCTCAGTCCGACGCGATTCTTGCCGAAGTGGTCGACCGTCGGGCCGACGATCGTCCCGCGCAACGTTGCGGGCTTCGTGATGCCCTTGATCGTGATCTGGCCGTCTACCTCGACGTTGTCCCCGGTGCGGCGGATGGCGTCGGTGCTGAAGCGCACCTCGGGATGGCGCTCGGCGTCGAAGAACTCGGGGGAGAGCAGATGCGCCTCGAGGTTCTCGTCCTTGACGCTGATGGTGGCGATGCGTGCAACGCCGGTCAGCCGGCCGTCGGCGAGCGTCGCCTCGAAATCACCCACGGAGCCGCTGAAGGTGGCGACGGCATACGGCACCTCGAACGTGACGCTCGAGTGCACGGTGTCGGCCTGCCAGGTGCCGGTGGGGACTGCGGTGGTCTGTTCGGTAGTGCTCATGACGTGTTTCCTCCTAGAAACTTGATTGCGCAACGATGTTAGCAATAACGCTTGCGGACGCAAGTTTCTTCCCGGTGCCAGGCACCGGACTCAGCAACAGGTGTGGGCGCCCGGCGGCGCGGGGGCCTCGGGCCGGGTGTCGAGCGCGGCCGCATCGAGCACCGCCGCGTTCAGGACGTCTCCGTCGCCGGTCACGACGCGCTTCGCCCCGAGCCCGCGGAGGAGCTCCCGCAGGATCAGCGCGCCCATCACGATCACCTCGCTGCGATCGGGCTCGATGAGCAGGCTCCGTCGCTCGCTCGCCGAGCATGCGGCCAGTCGCTCGAGCTCGGCCTCGACGTCGCTCAGGCGAAGTGCCCGGCCGCCCCGAAGCCGGGCGAGCTCCGCGGTCGTGCCGTCGACGCCGAGGAGCGTCTGCACCTCGAACGGCGGCGTCGGGAGGGCGGCGCGGACTGCGTCGGCAGCTGCCTCCAGATCGGTGCCGAAGCGCTCCGTCAACCGGACGCTGCCGATCTGCAGGCTGTGCCGGAAGCCGGCGCAGGCGACCTCGGTCGATCCGCCGCCGATATCGGTCATGAGCGTTCCACGCTCGAGCGGCCCGACGCCGCGGAGCGACATCGCCGCTTCCTCGTCGCCGGTGAGCAGGCGGGTCGCGAATCCGTACGACCACTCGACCTCGCCGAGGAACGCCTCCCCGTTGTCGGCGTCGCGTACGGCGCTGGTCGCGATCGCGAGGATGCGCTCGGCGCCGAGCGACTCGGCTTCGCGCCGATAGTCGGCGAGCACGTTGCGAACGCGGGCGATCGGCGACGGCAGGAGGCGGCGCCGCTCGTCGACGCCTTCGCCGAGACTGGTGATGCGTGTCCGGCGCACGATCTCGGTCGCTTCGCCGTCGACGACATCCGCGACGAGCAAGCGAGTCGCACTGCTGCCGAGGTCGATCGCAGCGACACGGGTCACTTCGTCGGCACCAGAGCGCGGATCGGCGCGACCTTCGCCTCGAGCGCACGCAGCTCGTCGAGGAGCACGTTCAGCGTGGCGAGGTCGCGTTCCAGTTCGCTCGTCGCATGCTGCACCGGCTCTGCCCGCTGACGGAGGCGTTCCACGCGCGCGGAAGCCTGCGCGGCGCGGCTCGCGACGACCGCCATGGCGGCCGACAGGGTGTCGCTCACTTCGCGTGCGTCGCGCCACGCGCGTGCGGCCCGGACAGCCGCAAAGGAGCCGGGCCCGACGAGCAGGACTGCGAACAGAGCGACCGCGATCCACAGCGGGAAGGGCACGGAACGATGGTATTCTCGGGGGAGCGTCGCGGGGTGGAGCAGTCAGGTAGCTCGCCGGGCTCATAACCCGGAGGTCGCAGGTTCAAATCCTGCCCCCGCTACTGGAAAGGCCCGCATCGGCGGGCCTTTCTTCGTCCGCGGCGGCGTCGTAGGGTTGGCCGAATGTCCGGCCAGGCATTCGACGTCGCCGTTGTGGGCGGCGGTGCAGCGGGATGTGTCGTCGCCGCGCGGCTCGCGGAGCAGGGCTCGCGCTCCGTGCTCCTACTCGAGGCAGGACCTGACCGGCGGGCAGATCTGCCGCGGCGGCTGCTCGACGGCTGGACGATCGAGCGCGAGCTGTTCGACTGGGGCTACGGGTCCGAGTCGCACGCCGGAGGAGAGGTGAAGCCGGTTCGGCGGAAGCGCCTGCTCGGCGGCACCTCGTGGCTGACGCGCTTCACGCCGCGCGGCTCGCCTGCCGACTACAACGGCTGGGGCGGGCTCGGGCTCGCCGGCTGGGGCTGGGAGGAGGTGCTCCCGTACTTCATACGGCTCGAGACGGACATCGACTTCGGCGACAGGCCGTGGCACGGGAACAAGGGGCCAATCCCGTCTTCACGCCAGCTCGACGAAGACTTCACGGACGTTGGCGGCGCAGCAATCGACGCGCTGGCCGCCGCCGGCTTCCCCTGGGTGGACGACCACAACGAGCCGGGCGCCGTCGGCGGCGGGCGGATGCCGATGAACGTGGTCAACGGCCGGCGCTTCACGACCGTGGACGCCTACCTGCCGCTCGGCGGGACGCCGCCCAACCTCAGCATCCGCGCCGAGACCCAGGTAGATCGGGTCGCCTTCGACCGCGGCCGGGCCGTGGGCGTACGGCTCGCTGACGGGACGAGCGTCGCGGCTGGGCACGTCGTCCTCTGCGCCGGCGTCTACGGCAGCCCGGCGATCCTGCTCCGCTCGGGAATCGGGCCCGAGCGTGGGATCGCCGACCTGCCGGGAGTGGGGGCGAACCTCGCCGACCATCCCTCCGTCTACATCGACTTCGGCTACCAGGGTGCCGGGCGCGTTGCCCCCGCCTTGCACACCATCGTGACGTTCCACAGCTCGGGACGGCCGAGCGCGGAAACGCCCGACCTCATGTTCTGGCTCGCCGAGCCGACCGAGGAGGACACGGAGTTCGGCGCCGAGGTCGTCCTTCTCCGGCCGCGCTCGCGCGGATCCGTCCGCTTGCGCTCCGATGACGCGCTCGACCCGCCGCTGATCGAGCTACCGAACCTCGACGACCCCGGCGACGTCAAGCGGCTGGTTGAGGGCTACCGGCGCGCGCTCGAGGTCGCGGCCCAGCCGGTCTTGCGCCGCCGCTGCTCCGGACCCGAGCCGGCCGAGCCGGAGGGTCTCGAGGCGATGATCCGGAGCGAGCTGTTCTCGATCCCTCACACCGTCGGGACATGCGCGATGGGGTCGGTCGTCGACGAGTCCGGCAGCGTGTACGGCGTCGATTGCCTGAGCGTCGTCGACGCGTCGATCATGCCCGACGTCCCCTCAGGCTTCACGCACGTTCCGACGATCATGATCGCCGAGCGGCTTTCGGAGCAGATCGCCGCGAGACTCTGACGGAGCGCCGCGACGTCGTCGTCCAGGGTGCTGGTCGGCACACGGGCTCGTGCTCGCCTCGCACGACCACGGCTCCGCCGCTTCTCGGGCCTCAGGGTCGTCGACCCCCTGTCGTAGCCGGCCGCGTCGCTAGTGCCGGGGCGGCGACCCGGGAACGTTGTCTCGAGCTCGGAGGCGGGTCGCAAGCTCACTCCGCCCTCGAATCGCGAGCTTGCGGTAGACCCGCGAGAGGTTTGCCTCGACCGCTTTCACACTCAGGTGCATCTCGGCGGCGACCTCCTTGTTCGTTCGCCCGGCGGCGGCCAGTTCGGCGACGCGCTGCTCGGTCGGCGTCAACCGGCTCGGCTGCGGACGACGCCCGCTGATCCGGTCCGCCTCGGCCGTGGCTCGCGCCGCCCACGCCGATGCACCGATCGAGTCGAAGACCGCGCGGGCTGCCGTCAATGCTTCGCGCGCCGCGCGCCGGTCCTTGAGGCGGCGATGGAGGATCCCGACCGACATCAGCAGGCGGCCACGTTCGAGCGGCTGCGCGAGCCGCTCGTGGAGCGGGAGGGAGGCGCGGGCGATCTCGAGCGCGCAGTCGAGATCGCCCGTCGCAGCCGTGAGCAACGCGCGGCCTCGTCCCGCGACGGCGTGGGCCCAGAGGCGATCCAGCCGGCGGGCGCGCTGTTCGAGCCGCTCGAGGGACACCTTTGCCGCGTCGATGTCGTCGGTGCCGAGCAGGGCTTCGATCTCGTCGCCGGCATAGCGAACGACGCCCGGCTCGCCGTAGCCGGCCGATTCGCTGATCGCGGATGCGCGTCGGAGGTGCTCGGCGGCAGTTGAAGTCTTCGCCGCAGAGAGGGCGATGAACCCGAGCAGCGACTCGAGCCTGATCGCGAGAAAGACATCGTTCGCGGCGGTGGCGGTGGTCAGATGCGTTGCCGCGATGCGCTGTGCTCGCTCGAGTCGGCCTGTGTGGGCATGCACGAGGGCGGTGGCGTAGGCCACCCGCGTTCGCATCCCACCCTGTTTGACGCGTGCGAGGGTGCGCTGGAGCTCGCGAACGAGCTCGCTGCTGCGGTCGAGGCGACCCGTCCAGCACTCGACCTCGGCGAGATGGAAGAGCACGGGCGCCACTATGCCTTCGCCTTGTTCGGCCTCCATCGTCCGGAGAAGACCTTCGAGGAGGTCGCGGGCAAACTCGAAGCGGTCGGCGTACTTGAGCATCAGTGCGCACCCCTGGACCTCGTCGAAGAACCCCGGTTCCGCCGCACGTCGCTCACGTAAGTCCTCGGCGACAAGCGCGCGGGCGCGATCCTCAAGTCCGGCAGGCACGTTGTGGCCCTGCATGAACCGCAGTACGTCACGCGTGATGTGCGCGCGCTGAATCAGCACGGCGTCGTCGACCTTCGCCGCGAGCTCGACGGCCGCGTTGCAGTGCGGTACGGCCTCTTTTAGGTGGCCGTACTGGAGGAACGCCTCCCCGAGGTCGTGCTCGAGCAGAGCCCGAGTCGGCAGGTCGGACACAGCATCCGCAAGCGCGTTGCGAAGCAGAGCCTCGGTGGACGCGAATCCGGTCGCGAACGCACGGGCGCGGACAACGCGGCGCAGGACGCGTGCCCGCGCGGGCCCGGCCGGCATCCTCGCTGCCAGGTCGTCGACGAGTGCCTCGGAGCGGTCGATCTCGCCGATCACGAACAGATCGTCGGCTGCGCTCATCGCGCGTCGTGCGAGATCGCCCTCGTCCTCCGGCGGCGTCAGGCGCAGCGCGTGCTCGCCGAGGAGCGCCGCAGCGTCGGTCGCGCCTCGCCTGCGAGCTCCTGCCGCCGCCTCGTCGAGCGCCGCAGCGATTCCCGCGTCAGGGAGCTCGCTGCCGAGCGCGAGATGCCGTCCTCGCTCCTCAGGGTCGCCCACGGCGTTCGCGAGTCGAAGATGGATGCGACGGCGGTCTCCAATGTCTCGTCCGGCGTAGACGGCCGAGGCGAGCAGCGGATGCGAGAAGTGCAGGCGTCCGCGGTCGAAAACGAGCACCCCGGCCTCGAGCGCCTGAGCGAGGTAGCCACGCGCAGCGTCGCCGAGCACAGCTTGCAGCAGCGCGCTCGTCGGACGCGAAGCGGCCGCGACGACGAGCAGCAGGTCGCGTGTGCGCTCGTTGAGGCGCCGGAGTCGTGCCTCGAGCAGGTGGCGAAGGTCATCCGGGATCGGGAATGGCTCGCCGCCGTCCAGGTGCCGCCCGACGCGCACCGCCTCGCGTGCGATCTCGAGCGCGAAGAAGGGATTGCCACCGGAGACCTCGTGCAGCTCGCGCAGCGTCGCCTTGCGGAGCTGCTGTCCAAGCGCGTGCCTGAGCAGCGTCTCGAGCGTAGCCTCGTTGAAGGGGCCGAGCCGGAGCTCGTCGGGCTCGACCCGCAGTGACGCCCGCCGCATGAGAGGGGACGCCGATCCGCTGCGGAGCGTCATCAGCAGCCGGAGCGGCTCACCGGTCAGCCGCCGAAGCGCGAACTGCAGCACGCGGAGCGTCGAAGCATCGAGCCACTGGACGTCATCCACCGCGACGAGCGTCGGCCGCTCGGCGGCGTGGAGGCGGAGCGCGGCGAGCACACCCAGTCCGACGGCGCGCTGATCCGGCGAGTCGCCGACACTCAGCATCAGCGCGGCTTCGAGCGCCTCACGTTGTGGGCGCGGAAGCCGCGACAGAAGTGTCTCGCTGTCGGCGAACAGATCGCTCAGGCCGGCGTAGGCGAGCGTCACCTCCTGTTCGGCAGCCCGGCAGCGGAGAACCGTGTACGCCCGCGCTTCGGCCGCCAGGACCGCTTCGTCCCACACCGTCGTCTTGCCGATGCCGGCCTCGCCGACGATCGCGAGCGCGGCGAAACCATGATCCGCGCCGGCGACGAACGCCTCGATCTGCGCGAGCTCGCGACTGCGCCCGAGCACCCGTCTGCCGGCCATCCAACGAGCCTAGGCGGCTCATCACGGCGTGCCTAGGTGGACAGGAAGCGAAAGCCGGCTTCACCGCGGGAGATGCGGCCCGGCTGCCAGAGGTGTGACGCCGCGACCAGCAGGCGTTCGTCGGCCGCAGCGTTGAAGAGGCGCTCCCGCGTCTCGACCATCAATCGCAGGTCGCTGTCCGCGGCCGTCCCCCAAGTTGGATGCTCGAAATGGAGCGGATGCATCACGACGTCGGCGAGAAAGAGCATCTGCTCCGAGCCGGTGCCCAGCGCGACCGCGACGTGCCCGAGCGTGTGGCCCGGCGCCGGCACGAGGCGGATCCCCGCCGCGGGCTCGGCGTCGTCCGCGACGAGCTCGAGCAGCCGGTGACGCTCGACGGGCCGTAGCTGCTCCTCGATCGGCACCGCCAGCGCCGGCGGCAGCGATCCGCCGGCGAGCGCAGCCGCCCAGAAGTCCCACTCGGTCCGTGTGATCAGGTGTCGTGCCGCGGTGAACCGCGGCCGCCCGTCGACGCTGAGGCCACCTATGTGGTCCGGGTGCGCGTGCGTCAGGACGACGATCGTCACGTCCCCCGGCTCCAGACCCTCCGCGGCCAGCGCTCGTTCGAGATTGCCCCCTCGACCGCTGTACGCACCGACACCGGTGTCGACGAGGACGACGTCGCCTCCGACCAGCAGGAGCAGGCAGTTGTACGGCAGCATGACCTCGCCCCGGTCGTCCACAAGCGCCGCGAGCGCTGCGCTTCGCTCGTCGGCCGGGGCGTTCGCTGCCAGGAACTCGGCTGTCTTCGGCTCATCCCCGTCGCGGATGAGGCGTACGTCGGTCGCCGTCACGCTCGAGAGCTGCACGATCGCCCGATTCTAGGACGACCGTTCGCGCCGATGGTCAAAGACGAGGGTTTTCCCTCCTTCACGCGCGCGTGCCGCGGCGGCAGCCTCACGGGCATCCAAGAAAGGAGCACACGATGAGCCTCGAACTCAACCGTCGCCTCGCCACCGTCAGCGTGGCCGTCGCCGCAACCGCAGCCGCAGCCGCCGTCATCCCGCTTGCCGCCTCCGGGGACTCGACCCACCCGCTCTACCTCGGCATGAATCTCCACTTCACCGGCCTGCACTCGAGCGCGGGCGTCTTCGTGGCGTCGGGCGCCGTTGCGGACTCCGGCACCGCCGACGTCAGCGACCTGACGATCACACCGGTCGGATCAGCCGACAATGGTCGCCTGTCGGGGACCGAGATCTACACCGGGCAGCAAGGATCGATCCGTACCAGCTTCCAAGGTGTGGCGTTCCCGCTGTCGAGCCCGCACGAAGTCGGCATCGGACGGTTCGACATCGTGTCCGGGACCGGTGACTACGCCGGCGTCAGCGGCCAGGGCACATTCGAGATCGTCGTCGACAAGGCCACGAACCAGCTGATCGGAACCGAGGTCGCACTCCTCCACCGGTGACGGAGCTCTGCGTCCGCGCGGGAGCGAGCGCTCATCAGAGGTCGATCATCACCTTGATCGCCTCCCGGTCGTTCATCGCCCGGTAGCCGTCCGGCACCTCCTCGATCGACCCGGTGCGGTCGAAGACCCGGCCGGGCTCGATCCGGCCTTCGAGCACGTCCGGCAGGAGCTCCTCGATGTAGGCGCGCACGGGTGCGGGGCCACCGCCCATCGAGGCGTTCTTCCAGAACGCAACCCCTGTAGGCGTCGTGTCGTGCTCGGGCACGCCGACGCGGCCGATCGCTCCGCCGGGGCGCGTGATCGAGAGAGCAGTCTCGACAGCTTGCTCGAGTCCCACGCACTCGAGCACCGAATGCGCTCCGTGCTCGGTCAGCGCCAGGACGCGCTCCACCGCTTCCTCGCCGCGCTCGGGCACGACGTCGGTGGCGCCGAGCTCCTGCCCGAGCGCGATCCGCTCAGGATTGCTGCCGAGCAAGATGATCCGATCCGCGTCGAGCCGTTTCGAGGCGATCACGCCACAAAGGCCGACAGCGCCGTCTCCGACGACGGCGACCGTCTTACCAGGACCGACCTTCGCCACGAGCGCAGCGTGGTGGCCGGTGCCCATCACGTCGGTGAGCGTCAGGAGCGACGGCATCAGCGCTTCGTCCGCGCCGACCGGCAGCACGACCAGCGTACCGTCAGCCTGGGGGACGCGCACCGCCTCGCCCTGCCCGCCGTCGACGTCGCCCCAGCCGTACCTGCCTCCGTGCAGACACGCGCTCTGGAGCCCCTCTCGGCAGAAGACGCAGCTGCCGTCCGACCAGAGAAACGGGGAGACGACGAGATCGCCGGTCCGGATCGTCACGACGCCGGAGCCGATCGCCTCGACGACGCCGATGAACTCGTGCCCCATTCTCCGGCCCGTGTCGTCGTGGGGCATCGACTTGTACGGCCATAGGTCGCTGCCGCAGATCGCGGCGCGGGTGATCCGGACGAGCGCGTCTGTCGGGTCGATCAGCCCGGCGTCCGGTACGTCCTCGACGCGAACGTCCCCGGCGCCGTACATGACGGTTGCTTTCACCTCACCCTCCGTATCAGCGGTCGATCATCCGCTGCTGGGCCTCCGCGTAGCGGTCGCCTTCCGCCGTGATCTTCGCGGCAGCGGCCTCGATCTCGTCGAGATCGTCGTCGGTGAGCTCGACGTCGGTTGCGGCGATGTTCTCCTCGAGGCGGTGCAGCTTCGTGGTGCCGGGAATCGGCACGTTCCAGGGCTTCTGGGCGAGGATCCAGGCGATCGCGATCTGCGCCGCCGTCGCATCCTTCTGCTCGGCGACGTGCTCCAGGAGCTCGACGAATGTGCGGTTCGCCTTGCGCGCCTCCGGGTCGAAGCGGGGGACGGTGCTGCGGAAGTCGGAGCTGTCGAAGGTCGTGTCCTCGTCGATCGTCCCGGTGAGGAAGCCCTTGCCGAGCGGGCTGAAAGGCACAAAGCCGATCTCGAGCTCCTCGAGCGTCGGCAGGATCGCCGCCTCGGGCTCCCGCCACCAGAGCGAGTACTCGCTTTGCAGCGCGGTGACAGGCTGGACCGCGTGCGCGCGGCGGATGGTCTGCACGCCGGCCTCGGAGAGGCCGAAATGCCTGACCGTGCCTGCGTCGATCAGCTCCTTCACGGCGCCTGCGACGTCCTCGATCGGGACGTTCGGGTCGACGCGGTGTTGGTAGAGCAGATCGATCGTGTCCGTCCTGAGCCGCTTCAGCGAGCCCTCGACGCTGCCCTTGATCGTCTCCGGGCGGCTGTCGAGCCCTCGGCTCTGCCCGCCCGCCAGGTCGAATCCGAACTTCGTCGCGATCACGACCTGATCGCGGACGGGCTCGAGCGCTTCGCCCACGAGCTCCTCGTTCGTGAACGGCCCGTACACCTGCGCGGTGTCGAAGAAGGTCACGCCGCGTTCGACTGCCGCCCGGATCAGGGCGATCATCTCGTGCCTGCCGGGGAACGGCGGGTTGTAGCTGAAGCTCATCCCCATGCAGCCGAGCCCGACCGCCGACACTTCCAGTTGACTGCCTCCAAGCGTGCGCTGCTGCATCGTCCCTCCCGGGTCTTCCGGCGATTTCGTTGTGAGAGCACTGAAGCACGCGCTCGCGCCGCCTGACCGGCCCTGTTGATCCGGGTACCGGCAGGACCCCTCGGCGGGGGCGGCCTGGGGTTACTCTCGAAGTCAGTGGACACGAAGAACGAGATGCGCGAGTTCCTGACCTCGAGGCGCGCGAAGATCACGCCGGAGCAGGCGGGACTGCGCACCTACGGCGGCACTCGGCGCGTGCCCGGTCTGCGACGGGAGGAGGTCGCGCTCCTCGCCGGGGTCAGCGTCGACTACTACACGCGCCTCGAGCGGGGCAGCGCGGCAGGCGCATCCGAGAGCGTCCTCGAGGCGCTCGCCCGCGCGCTTCAGCTCGACGAGCCCGAGCGGGCGCACCTCTTCGACCTCGCACGCGCCGCGCAGCCGACTCCTCGCCGGCGCCGGCGCCAGGCGCCCCAGCGGGTGCGGCCGAGCGTCCAGCGCATCCTCGATGCGATCACCGGCGGGCCGGCCTTCGTGCGCAACGGGCGCATGGACCTCCTCGCCGCGAACCGCCTCGGCCATGCCTTCTACTCGCAGCATTTCGACAGCCCGCACGGGCCTGCGAACTCGGCGCGTTTCATCTTCCTCGACCAGCGCGCGACCGACTTCTACGCCGACTGGGAACAGGTGGCGACCGACGCGGTCGCAGTCCTGCGCTCCGAGGCCGGTCGCGATCCATACGACCGCGACCTCTCGGACCTCGTCGGCGAGCTCTCGACGCGAAGCGAGACCTTCCGCACTCGCTGGGCCGCGCACAACGTGCGCTTCCACGACAGCGGCTCCAAGCGCTTCCATCACCCGGTCGTCGGCGACGTCAGCCTCACCTTCGAGACGATGCAGCTCGCGGCCGACGAGGGCCTGATGCTCTTCGTCTACACCGCCGAGCCCGGCTCGAGGTCGGATGAGGCACTCAACCTGCTTGCGAGCTGGACGACGACACCAGACGAGGAGACCACTCATGCAGATCACGAAGAACAGCCTCGACACCGCAGCGGGGCCTGAGGGCTGGTTCACCGGCGCGGTCTACGTCGACCCGGTCGCGACGCCGTCGGCGACGTCCCGCGTGAGCGCGAGCAGCGTCCACTTCACTCCGGGTGCGCGCACCGCCTGGCACACGCATCCGAACGGCCAGACGATCTACGTCCTCGAGGGCGTCGGCCTGGCGCAGCGGCGCGGCGGCCCGATCGAGGTGATCCGCCCCGGAGACCGCGTGTTCTTCGATCCCGGCGAGGAGCACTGGCACGGCGCCGCGCCGACGCGGTTCATGACCCACATCGCGATGCTCCAGGTCGACGACGCCGGCAACAGCGCGACCTGGGGCGACCACGTCACTGACGAGGAGTACGAGGCGGCGCCCGCTCTCGACGGCTGACGCTGACAGACTCACCCACCGCGTGCGGTCACCGCTCGCAGGTGCGATTGTCCGCGCGTGAAGGCTGAGCTGAAGGTGGGACGATTCCTGCCGATCGTCGAGTGGTTGCCCCGGTACGACCGGTCGTGGCTCCGCGGAGATCTCGCAGCCGGGCTCGCCGTCACCGCCCTGGTGGTGCCGAAGAACCTCGGCTACGCCGGAATTGCGGGTGTCCCGCTCCAGAACGGGCTGTATGCCGCAGCGGCGGGTGCGATCATCTACGCGTTCTTCGGGACGTCGCGGCAGATCTCCACCGGGCCGAGCTCGTCTCTTGCCGCCGTCGCCGGAGGTGCGGTGCTGGTAACGGGTCTCGCCGGCAAGGAGTCGGCGCAGCTGGTCGCGGCGATCACACTTGCGACCGGGCTGCTGTTCTTGCTGTTCGCCCTCTTTCGGCTCGGGTGGGTCGCGCGCTTCCTGTCGAAGGCGGTGATCACCGGGTTCCTGGCAGGGGCCGCCGTCGATGTCGTCATCGGTGAGCTGCCCAAGCTGACCGGCACATCCTCCGAGGGTGACTCCGCCTGGCGCGAGCTCGCCACGTGGATCCAGTCGCTGGGCGACGTCCACTGGACGACCGTCGCCGTCGGCGTCATCTCGCTGATCGTGATCCTCGGCCTGCGTTTTCTCGCGCCGGCGGTCCCCGGTGCGCTCGTCCTCGTGGTCGGAGGATTGCTCGCCTCGAACGTGTTCGACCTCGATTCACACGGAGTCGCGCTCGTCGGGCACGTTCCCCGTGGCCTGCCGAGCCCGGAACTGCCGGCGCTCTCGCTGGTCGAGAACCACTACGCGGTGATCGTGATCGCGGCAGTGGCGTTGCTGCTGATCGGGTTCTCCCAGACCGCGGGCGACGCGAGAGCGTTCGCCGCGCGGCACCACTACCGGATCGACGTGGATCAGGAGTCCGTCGCCCAGGGGATGGCGAATGTCGGCTCCGGCGTCTTCCAGGGCATGCCCGTCTCGACCAGCCTGTCGGCGAGCTCGCTCAACGAGTCGGCAGGAGCAAGGAGCCCCGTCGCCTCGCTCACGACTGGAGGGCTGGTCGTGTTGACGCTCATCGTGCTCGCACCCGTGTTCTCTCAGCTTCCGAAGGCCGTTCTCGGCGCCGTGATCATCGACGCGGTCGTCTTCGGGATGATCGACACCGACGAGTTGCGACGCCTTTACCGCGTGACGCGTTTCGACTTCTGGGTCGCAGTGGCGGCGATCATCGGTGTGCTTTCGGCGGGTGTCCTGGCGGGGGTCGTGATCGGGGTTGTCCTGTCGCTCGTCTGGCTCATCTACGTCGCGACGAGGCCACCGATGCCGCTGCTCGGTCGTGAGGCCGGGACGCAGGTGTTCCGCGACCTCGACGAGCACCCGGACGACGAGACGTATTCGGAAGTCGCGGTTCTGCGTCTCGACGGCGGTCTTTTCTTCGCCACCGCAGAAGCCCTCGAGAACCGCGTCCGCGAGGTCGTCGACGAGAGCGACGGCCTCCGGACGCTCGTCCTCGATCTCGAGGGCGCCGACTTCATCGACTCTCAGGGCGTAGCGAAGCTGACCGAGCTCCACGAGTTCACCGAGGCGAACGGCGTCACGCTTCGCCTCGCGCGGGTCAAGCCAAGCGTGATGGTCAAGCTCGCCACGGACGGAGTCGTCGATCGGATCGGTGCCGACCACATCCACGGCAACGTCTACCGGGCGGTCGAGGCGAGCCTTGTTGAGAAGGACGCCCAGCCCGCATGAGCTAGCGTCCCGCCATGACCGACGAGAGCTCACAGGACGACAAGACCGCTGCGAAGGTTGGCTACGAGCCGCCGAAAGGTGCCGAGACGACCGCGACGTGGACGGGCGGAGCCGAACCGATCGACTACACCGCAACCGCGAAGTGGGTCGTACTACGGAAGAAGGAGAAGCCGTCCGCGGAGATCTTCTCCGTGTCGTACGTCGCCGACGTCGGCGATGACGACCGGCCGGTGATGTTTGTCTTCAACGGAGGGCCTGGTGCGTCGTCGGCGTTTCTTCATCTCGGCGTGGTCGGCCCGCAGCGGGTCGCGCTCCCGCCGGACGGGACGCTCCCGGAGATGCCGCCTCGGCTCGTGCAGAACGAGTCGTCGTGGCTCGCCTTCACCGATCTCGTGTTCGTCGATCCGGTCGGGACGGGCTTCAGCCGCGTCGTCGAAGAGGAGCGCAAGGACGACGCGAAGGACGAGAAGAAGAAAGAAGACGCGACCGACCCGAAGGAGTACTTCGGGCAGAGACGCGATCTCGAGTCGCTCTGCGAGTTCATGGGGCGCTGGCTCTCGGCGCAGGGCCGCTGGGGCTCGCCCGTCTTCATCGCCGGCGAGAGCTACGGGGGATATCGCGTCGGACGACTCGTGCGCCTCCTTCAGGAAGCGGCCGGGATCGGCCTCAACGGCGCGATCCTGATCTCGCCCGCACTCGAGATCTCGACGCTGCTCCCGAGCGACTACGACGTCCTCGGATGGATCGACCTGCTTCCCTCGATGGCCGCCGCGGCCGCGCATCACGAGCGCTCGCGCGTCTTCCCCGCGGGCACCGCCCTCGACGACGTGCTTCGCGAGGCCGAAGCGTTCGCCACCGGCGACTACGCGTCGTTTCTGACCCGGGGCGCGTCAATGGGTTCGGCCGAGCGCGATCGGATCCTCACTCGGCTCGCCGATCTCGTCGGGCTCCCGGTCGATCTCGTCTCACGCGCGGAGGGGCGAATCACGATGCGCACGTTCTCACGCGAGCTCCTTCGCGACCAGCGGAAGGTGCTCGGCCTCTACGACGCGACGATCACGGGCACCGACCCGTTCCCCGATCGGGACTCGTTCGTCGGTCCCGATCCCACGCTCTCCGGCATCACCCCGGCGTACACCATGGCGATCAACCGTCAGCTTCGCTCCGAGATCGGAGTGGAGACGGACCGCGAGTACGTCCTGTTGAGCTACGAGGTGAACAGGGAGTGGACCGAGGACACCGAGCAGCACGCCTTCACCCCACCCGCCGGCGCCACGGACGATTTCCGCTACGGCATGTCGCTCAACCCGCACATGAAGGCCTTCATCACGCACGGACGCTACGACCTCGTGACGCCGTACTACGCGAGCGATCGGTTGCGCAATCTGATGCGGCTCGACCCGGAGATGGCGGACCGTCTCACCGTCCGGCACTTCGGCGGAGGCCACATGTTCTACGCGTGGGAGACGAGCCGTCGCTCGTTCACCGAGGCGATCGGCTCGTTCGTCGCCGACGCGGTTACTTGAGGTACAGCGTCCCGAGGTCCAACGCGCCGTATGCGGGGATGAAGACGTAGCCGGCGGTCTTCGGCCCGATGAAGTCGCGGATGTTGCGGTTGTCGATCGACGCCCACGGTGCGTAGTTCGACATCGTGTAGTTGTCGAGCTTGCCCCACGACTGCGCCCGGGTCGCGCCCGACTCCTGGTTGGCGGCGTCGATCTTCGTGTTCACGCTCGACTCGTTGAAGTAGGCCAGGTTGTTGTTGTTCGACGACGCGATCGAGCGCCCGTCGAGCAGGATGTGGAAGAAGTCGTAGCCGTCGGCGTAGTCCTGGTACCAACCGGCGAGCGCGGCGTCGTACGGGGCGCCCTTGACCCCCGCAGCGGTGAACAGTGCGTAGCCCTGGAACGGCTTCGTCGTGACCGTGCATCCCATCTGCTTGAGGTCGTACGAGAGGATG
Organism: uncultured Thermoleophilia bacterium; assembly: GCA_963715115.1. Lineage (GTDB taxonomy): Bacteria > Actinomycetota > Thermoleophilia > Gaiellales > Gaiellaceae > PALSA-600. The sequence continues at coordinate 19,690 of CAVQRE010000007.1, read as the reverse complement.
CCGGACTGCGGGGTACCCACCGGCCCGGTGCCGTACCAGAGCTGGACGTTGCCGCACTTCCCTGCGGCGAGTGACTTCGCCTTCGCCACATCGGGGGCATTGAGTGGGTACGGGTTGGTGACCTCGACTCCACCGGACAGCGACGGAGGCAGGATCGCCGTCGTCGTCTTGCCGCCGCCGAAGCCGAACGCGCGCAGCAACGCCGCCCGGTCGATCGCGTAGTTGGAGGCCTGCCTGACCGCGAGCGAGCCGAACGCCGGCCGCGTGGTGTTCAGGGCGAGGTAGTCCGTCTCGGGGGTCGGGTGGATGAAGAAGCGGCTCTTGTTGATGCCGTACTTCTTGGCCAGTTGGCTCGCGGCGGCCGGGTTGTCGAGCCCGTTCGGGTCGGTCGCGTACGTGCCATTGGAAACCTGGAGATACGTCTGCTGCGGGTCGGTGTTCATCGTGAACACGATCGTCCCGGCCCGGTGCGGACGGTTGCCCTTGTAATTGGGGTTGACCTTCATGACGAGCTGCTTGCCCACGGTGCGCGCGGCGATGTAGTACGGGCCGGCGCCGGGCAGCGTCTTGACGCCCTGTGGATCGACCGGCGTCTTGGCCGGGTCGATCGCGCAGAAGAAGGGCATCGCCAGCTTGTCGAGCAGGCCGCCATCCTTCTCCGTCAGCTTGATCGTGAGCTTGTTGCCGTTCGCGGTCACGCCGCTGATCGTCTTTGCCTTCTTGTTTACGACGTCGTTCCAGCCGACGATGTCGCCGACGAACGCGTCGACCGGCGAGTTCATCTTCGGATTGGCGTCTCGGTTCATCGCCGCGACGAAGCTCTGCGCGGTCAGCGGTGCGCCGTCGCTGAACTTGATGCCAGAGCGGATCGTGAACGTGTACGTCTTGCCGTCGCTCGAGATCACCGGCAAGCCCTCGGCCGCATCCGGTGTCAGCTCGTTGCTGACGGTGCCACCGGCGTCGCTGTAATTCATCAGCTTCGCGCACGTGTTGTACTCGATCTCCCACGAGAGAACGCCGTAGGCGAGCGCCGGGTCGCTGTAGTCGACGTCCGTCGACGCGCTCGCAAGCTGAAGCGTCTGGTTCGTTGCGACAGGGGCGGTCGTCGTCGGAGCGGTAGTGGTTCCGCTCGCCTTCTTGCTGCTCCCACAGGCGGTTACCGCGAGGACGACTGCCAGTGCCGTACCTGCGAACGCGGTCCAACGAACGACAGACGACATGCTCCTACGCATCAGTTGCTCCCTCTCGAAGATCGATGCTGCATCGTATTCCAGCGGTGGCTGATCAACTTGCGCTATATGAGTGCGCTCCCGTGCCGGCCAGCTTCCCGCCGTCGACGATCAGGTACTCCTCGCGGATCGGCCGCCCTTCGAGCCAGCACTCGAGGATCTCGCGCGTGCCGGCCGCATAGCGGGCCTGGGCCGAGAGGCTGGAGCCCGAGATGTGCGGGGTCATGCCGTGGTGCGGCATCGTGCGCCACGGATGGTCAGCCGGAGCCGGTTGCGGGAACCAGACGTCGCCTGCGTACCCTGCGAGCTGGCCCGACTCGAGTGCGCGAACGACGGCGTCGCGGTCGCAGATCTTTCCGCGCGCCGTGTTGACGAGGTAGGCGCCTCGCTTCATCCGCGCAATCAATACGTCGTCGAACAGGTGCTCGGTTTCCGGGTGCAGAGGCGCATTGATCGTGACGACGTCGCAGACTTCGACGAGCGACTCGACCGACTCGTGGAACGTGACGCCGAGTTCGCGCTCGACGTCTTCGGGCAGGCGGTGCCGATCGGTGTAGTGGAGGCCGACCTCGAACGGCTTGAGCCTTCGCAGCACCGCGGAACCGATGCGTCCCGCGGCGACGGTCCCTACCTGCATCGCTTCCAGGTCGTAGGAGCGCGAGACGCAGTCCGCGATGTTCCAGCCGCCCTTGACAACCCACTGGTACGACGGGATGTAGTTGCGGACGAGGCTCAGGATCATCATCACGACGTGCTCGGAGACACTGATCGAGTTCGAGTAGGTGACCTCGGCAACAGTGATGCTGCGCTCGATCGCCGCCTGCAGGTCGACATGGTCGGAGCCGATCCCTGCCGTGATGGCGAGCTTCAGGTTGGGGGCACGGCCGATCCGCTCCGCGGTCAGGTAGGCGGGCCAGAACGGCTGTGAGATCACGACGTCGGCATTGGGCAGCTCCCGCTCGAAGACGGAGTCGGCGCCGTCCTTGTCGGACGTCACGACGAAGCGGTGGCCTTGTTGTTCGAGGAACGACCGCAGTCCGAGCTCACCCGAGACGCTGCCGAGCAGCTCACCGGGCCGGAAGTCGACGGCGTGTGGCGACGGCGTCGTCTGGCCGTCGAAGTAGCGCTCGACGACGGGCAGGTCGTCGCGCGCGTAGGACTTGGGGTAGCCGTCGACGGGGTCGTCGTACAGCACACAGAGGATGTTGGCCATGCTCCATTCTCCGCGACATCCACGCCGACGCCAAATCAGTCGGGAAGCATCGGCATCGTCAAGTCCCGGCGGCCGAGCAGCACGGCCCGGGTGATCGACGCCGGCCCGAAGCGCTCTCGAACGATGTCGACGGCCGCGTCGAGCGCATCCCGGTCGGTGCCGTCGAGCGGCAAGGCGAGCTGCACGCGCCCGGCGTCGCCGAGGTTCGCGACCGAGATGCCGATCAGCGTCAGGCCGCGCTCCTCGATCGTCGGGGTCGCAGCTGCGAGCAGCGCCCGCGCGGCGGTCAGGATCGTCTCGGTGCTCGCCGTGGCCTGCGGCAGCGTGAGGGAGCGCGTCGCGCGCGTGTAGTCGTCGAAGCGGAGCCGCAGGACGACCGTGCGTCCGACACGACGGGCGATTCGCATTCGGCGCGTGACCCGGTCGACGAGCGCGAGCAGATCGGCGTCGGCTCCGGCCGGTGACCATGGTGCGCGCCCGCGTGCCCGCTGTGAGCCGATCGACCCGCGACGCCGGCCGCGCTGAACCGGCCGAGGGTCACGGTTGTGCGCGAGGGCATGGAGCTGCCGCCCCGATGCGGCGCCGAGCATCGACACGAGCACCTCCTGAGGCAGGCGCGCGACCTCGCTCACCGTTGAGATCCCGTGCCGGTGCAGCTTCTCCGCGGTCACGCAGCCGACGCCCCACAGTCGCTCGACCGGGAGCGGGTGGAGGAACTCGAGCTCTCGCTCGGGCGAGACGACGAGCAGGCCGTCGGGCTTCGCGACGCCGCTCGCGACCTTCGCGAGGAACTTCGTTCGTGCCACGCCGACGGTCACCGGCAGTCCGACCTGCTCGAGCACGTCGTGCTTGAGGCGCCGCGCGATCTCGATCGGCACACCGACGCTGCGCTCCATCCCGGAGACGTCGAGGAACGCCTCGTCGATAGAGAGGCCCTCGACGACCGGCGCCGCATCCTCGAACAGGCGAAAGACGTCCCTGCTCGCCTCGGAGTACGCCGACATGCGCGGCGGCACGACGACCGCGGCCGGGCAGAGCCGACGTGCGCGTCCTTGCCCCATCGCGGTGCGGACGCCGTAGGCCTTCGCCTCGTAGCTCGCCGCGAGCACGACGCCCATCCCGACGATCACCGGGCGCCCGCGCAGGCGAGGATCGTCGCGCTGCTCGACCGACGCGAAGAAGGAGTCCAGATCGGCGTGCAGGATCGCTGCCTGCGACACGAACATATGTTCGCATAGCAAGGCCGCATCATCCAGAGATGCAGATCGGCAGGGCAGACGAGCCCTTCACGCACATCAGCCGGGCGACCGCCGATCGCGTCGAGGTGCGCGGCCGCGACCTCGCTGGCGACCTGATGGGCCGGGTCGGCTTCACCGAGTACTTCCATCTACTCCTGACGGGGCGCGAGCCGACCGACGACGAGCGCTTCTTCCTCGACCTCCTGCTCGTGGCGATCGCCGAGCACGGCCTGGTGCCGAGCAACGTCGCGGCCCGCATGACGCTCGCCGCCGACCCCACCTTCCTGCAGGGAGCGGTGGCAGCCGGGATCCTCGGAGCGGGCACGGTGATCCTCGGCGCGGCCGAGGAGTGTGCACGCATGCTCGAGTCGGCGCACCTGCGGGTCGAGGCAGGCGAGCTTCCCCCGGTTGTCGCCCGGGCAGTCGCGCGCGAGCACCGCGAGGCCGGCCGGCGGATCCCAGGCTTCGGGCACCCGCTGCACCGCCCGGTCGACCCACGCGCCGAGCGGATCCTCGAGCTCGCGACGGCGCGAGGCATCGAAGGGCCGCATCTCGCGTTGACGCGAAGCCTGCGCGACGCGGTCGCAGAAGCGTGGGACCGGCCGCTGACGCTCAACGTGTCGCTTCCGATTGCCGCGGTGATGCTCGACCTCGGCTACTCCGCGGCGGTCGTCAAGGCCGTGCCGATTCTCGCCCGCACGGCGAGCTTGCTCGCGCACCTCGCCGAGGAAGGCGAGCGGCCGGTCGGTTTCCTGATGGCGGCCAAGGCGGAAGAGGCGGTCGAGTACAGGGATGACTGAGCCCGCGTCGTGGGACGAGCAACGCGCGCTCGACGACGCCAGCTTCCGCGCTCAGCTCGCCTACCTGCTCCAGCATTCGCCGTTCTACCGCGACAAGCTCGCGGATGGGGACACGGGCGGGGGGCTCGATGAGATCGGGAATCTGCCGCTGACCGAGAAGCGTGAGGTGAAGGCGACGTGCACGGCCGAGAGCCCGATCGGAGCGCACCTCTGCGTGCCGATGTCCGATGTTGTCCGTGTGTACTCGACGAGTGGGACGACAGGGGCGCCGAGCTACATCCCGCTGACCGCACGCGACCTCACCAACTGGGTGACGGGGTCGGCTCGGAGCTATGCCGCGTCCGGCATCGCCAGGGGCGACCGCGTGGTCACGACCTACAACGCAGGGCCGTTCGTCGCCGGCGCCGCCCTCGACGCGTTTGCGCTGATCGGCGTCAATCACATCCCGGTGGGCACCGGGTCGAGTGAACGCCTGCTGCTCGCGATCGACCAGCTGCGGCCGGATGCGGTCGTCCTCACGCCCTCCTATGCGGAGTACCTGCTCGAGCTGGCCGACCTGCGCGAGTCGAGCGTGCGACGTGTTCTCGTCGCCGGTGAGCCGGGTGGCGGCGAGCCCGCCTTCCGGGCGAAGCTCGAGCACGGCTTCGGAGCGCGAGTCACCGAAGCGATGGGGATCGGTGACATTGGGCCGTCGCTGTGGGGCGAGTGCGAGGAACAGGCAGGGATGCACCTCGGGGCATTCGGCTTCGTCCATGCGGAACTGATCGATCCCGAGACGGGCGACACTCGCGCGCTCACGGACGGGGCACAGGGCGAGCTCGTTCTCACCCATCTGCGCCATCAGGCGGCGCCGCTCCTGCGCTTTCGCACGCGCGACCACGTCGAGGTCTGGACCAGCCCGTGCAGGTGCGGACGCAAGACACCCCGTGTGCGCTGCCTCGGCCGCACCGACGACATGCTGATCGTGCGCGGCGTCAACGTTTTCCCGTCGGCGGTGCGCGAGGTCGTCAGCGCGTTCACGCCGCGGGTCAGCGGGCGCGTGCTCGTTCGGCCGGGGACGCCGGGCGTGAAGCAGGAGCCACCGCTCCCGGTCGCCGTCGAGCTCGCTGAGGGAGCGACGCCGGAGCCGGGCTTGGCCGAGGCAATCCGGGGCAGGCTGCGAGACGTACTGATCGTGCAGACCGAAGTCGAGCTCGTTCCGTGGGGCAGCTTGCAACGAAGTGAATACAAGTCCAGACTCGTACAGCGGTGACGCGGAAGCTCCAGAGCCAGGGCGTCCACCACATCACGATCGTGGGCGCCGATCGGGAGACGTCGATCGACTTCTGGGAAGGCGTGCTCGGCATGCCGTTCGTCTTCGAGCAGCCGAACCTCGACAATCCGTCGGAGAGCCACCTCTACTTCGATCCTGGCGACGGACGGCTGATCACCGTCTTCACGAACGAGGACCGCGAGCCCGACTCGACGCGCACCGCGACGGAGCAGGGGTGCGTTCACCATCTCGCGTTCTCCCTGTCCCAGGCCACGTTCCGGCAGGCCGTCGAGCGCCTCGACGAGCGCGACATCCGGCACAGCGGCGTCAAGGATCGCGGCTTCATGGACTCGATCTATTTCGAAGACCCTTTGGGGTTGTTGATCGAGCTCGCGTCCTACCGCTTCGAGCCGCCGCACGGCTACACCCACGCCGACGTGCTGCTCGAGGCGCACGTGATTCGGGTCGAGCGCGGCGACTACAACATCGCCGAGGAGCACCTCGCCGACGCGATCGAGGCACTCGTCGAGAAGTCTCGCGCCTCGTTGTCCCACGACCGATCCGCCAAGAACCCCTACTAGCAACAACCCCTATTAGGAGGTCTTACGTGGCTGCCAACACACTCAGCATCCTCAGGCCGAGCGTCAACAACCTGACCGCGCGCATCTTCGTTCGTGCCGCCGGGCTCGACTTCGAGGAGATCGACGTCTGGGGGAAGAAGAGCACCCCGGAGTTCCTGTCGAAGGACCCCGCCGACCTCACGCCGCTGCTCGAGTGCGACGGACTGCCAAAGGGCTCGCTGTGGGAGAGCTGCGCGATCATGCAGTACCTGTGCAACAAGCACGGGCTCGACCATCTCTACCCGACCGACCCGGGGGAGCGCGCGATGGTCGACAGCGCGATGTTCTATCTCATCGGGACGCTCTATCCGCTCGTCGCGCGGGCGACCTATCCGACGCTCAGCTTCCCGCAGTATCCCGGTGAGGTCGGCGCCTCCGATGCGGACGACGATGCCAAGGCGCGTGCGCAGGCCGCGGCGATGGAGGCCGTGGCGGGTCCGCTCGAGGTCTATCGATCGTTCTTCCTCGACGGCCGGACGTTCATCGGCGGCGACTCGCCCTCGATCGCCGACATCCGGCTCGCGGCCACGCTCGAGTTCCTCCGCTCGATCGACTACGAGCTCCCGACGTGGGTCGAGAACTACTTCGAGGCGATGGAGTCGGCGCTCGGCGACGCGTACACCGAGCCCGCCGCGGATGTGCGCGGGTACGTCCAGAGCGTCAAGAGCCCGGAGGTCGCCGCGAGCTAGCTCGGTCGTCGTTTCGATGCTCTGACGGTGTCTCCGGTCGAACCTCGTCGGAGCCTCGTTCTCTTTCCCTAGGATGACGTCCGTGGAGGGATCGATCACCGCCGCGCCGGCCTTCGCGGAGGTCGAACAGCACCGAGGCGCACTCACGGCGTACTGCTACCGGATGCTCGGCTCGCCGTTCGAGGCCGAGGACGCCGTGCAGGACACGCTGCTCCGCGCCTGGCGGAACCTCGACCGCTTCGAGGGCAGGTCGGCCCTCCGTTCGTGGCTGTACAGGATCGCCACCAACGTGTGTCTCGACATGCTGAGCGGGCGTGAACGCCGTGCCCGGCCGATGGACCTCGGCCCCAGCGCGGAGCCGATCGAATCGAACCTCCACGTGCTGCCCGAGGTGACGTGGATCGCCCCGGCTCCGGACGCACTCGTGACACCGGAAGGCGATCCGGCGTTGGTGATCGAGGGGCGGGAGACGATCCGGCTCGCATTCGTCGCGGCGCTGCAACATCTGCCGCCGCGGCAGCGCGCGGTGCTGATCCTCTCGGAGGTGCTGCGCTGGCGTGCGACGGAGGTTGCCGAGCTGCTCGACACCACCGTCGCCTCTGTCAACAGCGCGCTCCAGCGCGCCCGCGCAACCCTCGCGGCGACCGACCTTGCCGACGCTCCGCCCGTTGCGGAGCTGGATGCCGCCGATCGTGCGCTGCTCGAGCGCTACGTCACCGCGTTCCAGGATTACGACATCGATGCGCTCACCGCGCTGATCGAGGAGGACGCGCGACAGTCGATGCCGCCGTTCGACATGTGGCTCAGCGGGCGCGCCGACATCCTCACGTGGTGGTTCGGCCCGGGGATCGGCTGCCAGGGTTCCCGGGTGCTGCCGGTGGGGAATGCGAACGGCTCGCCGGCGTTCGGCCAGTACAAGCCGACGCCCGGCGGCGGCTACGAGCCGTGGGCGCTGCAGGTGCTGGAGCTCGGTGACGGCCGGATCGCGGAGTTCACGTTCTTTCTCGACACCGAGGCGCTGTTCCCGCTCTTCGGCCTGCCGCTGCGGTTCGAAGGCTAGACGAGCACGTCGTCGAGGCCCATGAACGCGACGAGCTGCCGCAGCTCCGCTGAAGCGTTTCGCAGCTGGATCCGGCAGCGTCGTCGCCTCGCCGCGAGCTGAAGCTTCGCGAGCGCGTCGACGGTCACCGCGTCCGCGCAGACGTCGACGACGTCGCACGTCACGATTGCGCCAGTCGTCTGACCGAGCAGGTCACACACCCGGGCGCTAAGCCCGGGGAGATCGGCCTCCGCGATCGGCCCGCGGATCGCGAAGGCATCAGGTGGGGCCATCTCTCCAAGACTGCTTCTAGCTGCCGAATTCATCGCCGCCGGCGCGATGAGTTTCCGCCTGAGGCGCCGTCGGACTGGTATGACCGATCGAGTGACCACCGACACGCGCCGACGCTGGCTGGCTCTCATCGTCCTCTGTCTGGGCGATCTGATGATCGTGCTCGACACGACGATTGTGAACGTCGCGCTGCCGTCGATTCGCACGAACCTCGGTTTCTCGCAGACGTCGCTCGCCTGGGTGGTGAATGCGTATCTCCTCACCTTCGGCGGCTTTCTGCTGCTCGGCGGCCGGCTGGGCGACCTGTACGGGCACCGGCGAATGTTCCTGGCGGGTGTCTCGCTGTTCACGATCGCGTCGATCGCCTGTGGCCTGTCGATGACGAAAGGGCTGCTGATCGGCGCGCGCGCCGTGCAAGGCGTGGGCGGCGCCGTAGTCTCCGCCGTCGCACTCTCGCTGATCATGGGTCTCTTCTCCGAGCCGGGTGAACGCGCGAAGGCGATGGGCGTCTTCGGCTTCGTGATGGCCGGCGGAGGCAGCATCGGCGTGCTCCTCGGCGGCATCCTCACCGACGCGCTCAACTGGCACTGGATCTTCCTCGTGAACGTGCCGATCGGCATCGCTGTCTACTTCCTCTCCCTGCGCATCGTTCCGGCGGAGCACGGCCCGGCCGCGAGCGGACGGCTCGACGTCGCAGGCGCTGTCACGGTGACGGCTTCGCTGATGCTGGCCGTGTATGCGATCGTGAACGGCAACCAGGCGGGGTGGACCTCCGCACAGACGATCGGTCTGCTCGGCGCGGCCGCGGTGCTGCTCGGAGCATTCCTGTTGATCGAGTCGAGGGTCGAGTCGCCGTTGATGCCGCTTCGGCTGTTCCGGCTGCGTAACGTCGCCACCGCGAACGTCGTCGGCGTGCTGTGGGCGGCGGCCATGTTCGCGTGGTTCTTCCTCTCGGCGCTCTACCTCCAGCAGGTGCTCGGGTACTCCCCGCTCGAGGTCGGTCTCGCATTCCTGCCGGCGAACGTCATCATGGGCGGCTTCTCGCTCGGCCTGTCGGCGAAGATCGTGATGCGGTTCGGCTTCAGGATCCCCCTCGCACTCGGGCTGGTGATCGCCGCGGCGGGTCTCGTGCTGTTCGCCCGCGCACCGGTCGGCGGCAGCTTCGTGGTCGACGTGCTGCCGAGCATGATCCTGCTCGCAGTCGGGGCGGGCTTGGCGTTCAACCCGGTCCTGCTCGCAGCCATGAGCGACGTTGCCCCGGAGGAGTCGGGCCTCGCCTCCGGCATCGTCAACACGGCGTTCATGATGGGCGGGGCTGTTGGGCTCGCTGTGCTGGCGAGCCTGGCTGCATCGCGAACGGACGCGCTGTCAGCGTCAGGCGACAGCCCGCTCGAAGCCCTCGTCGGCGGTTACCACGCGGCGTTCATGGTCGGAGTGCTGTTCGCGCTCGCCGGTGCTGCCGTCGGAGGCACGTTCCTGCGCACGCGCACAGCGGCGGCCGGCCACGAGCTCGAGCCTGCCGCCGGCGAAGCCTTTTGACGGCCGCCTTCTAACGGCCGCGCCGCTCGGCGCGACGCAGCGCCTCGAGGCGGCGGCGATCCTGCTTCGTCGGACGCGCGCCGAGGTCGGCGCCGAGCGGGACGGAGAGGCGGCGTTCGAGCGCGCGCTGCTCGCGGAGACTGCGCGACTCCTCCGTCTCGTCGTAGAGCGTCGCGGCGACGGATGCCGGGCCTCGCTTGTCGGCAAGGCCGATGACCACGACGGTGAACCTGGCCGTTCCGACCTGGATGTCGACGCGGTCGGTCCGCTTGATCTCCTTCGACGGCTTTACGCGTACGCCGTTCACCTGCACGCGGCCGCCGAGCACCGCCTCCGTCGCCGCGCCCCGCGTCTTGAAGAACCGCGCCGCCCAGAGCCACTTGTCGATGCGCACCTGTTCCATGGTTCGTCCGCGCGAATGATCGCACTCGAGAACCGCTTGGCGATTCGGGCCGTAGGCCAGGAGGGGGGACAGCCGACCAAAAGGGGGACCAATGCGCTTCTCTGCTCTGACCCGGCTCGCGGGTGTGGTGGGGGCGATCGCGCTCGCGCTCGCCGCCGCTGCTGCTGCAGCTGACGCAGGCGGGTACGTGGTCACGCCGCTCGTCTCGAACAACGGCGTGACGGGGACGTTGACGGACACGAACCTCGTCAACGCCTGGGGCCTGACCGCCGGACCGACGACGCCGTGGTGGGTGGCCGACAACGGCTCGAACCTGTCCACCCTCTACACGGGTGCGGGCGCTCGAGTCAATCTCGTCGTCAACGTCGGCGACGCGCCGACCGGGATCGTGTTCAACAACACGCCGGGCTTCAGCCTTCCGACCGGCGGCCTCGCGCGATTCCTGTTCGACAGCGAGGCAGGTGTCATCTCCGGTTGGAACGGCGGCGCGAACGCGCAGACGTTCCGCGACCTCTCGAAGACCGGAGCCGTGTTCAAGGGGCTCGCGATTGCCTCGACGAGCGGCGGTCCGCGCCTCTTCGCCACGGACTTCAGGCACTCGAGGATCGACGTGTTCGACGGTTCCGGGCAGCTGCTCGACCTACCGTTCTTCGCGTTCCATGACTTCACCATCCCAAGGCTCTACGCGCCGTTCGGGATCCAGGCGATCGGTTCGCGGATCTACGTCACGTACGCGCAGCGACAGTTCGGCAGCAACGACGAGGCCCATGGTCCGGGTTTCGGCTTCGTCGATGCCTACGACGCGTCGACGGGATTCCTCGTCGCGAGGATCGCGACCGGGGGGGCGCTGAACGCCCCGTGGGGGCTCGCCCTCGCGCCGTCGAACTTCGGTGCCGCCTCGGGTGACCTGCTCGTCGGGAACTTCGGCGACGGGCGGATCAACGCGTACCACCTGACGCCCGGCGGCCTGTTCGGGGCGATCCCGGACGGCCATCTCGTCGACTCCGTCGGCAACCCGATCTCGATCGACGGGCTGTGGGCCCTCGAGTTCGGCAACGGAGCCGCGGCGGGACCGACGAACAGCCTCTACTTCACCGCCGGCCCTGACGACGAGTCGAACGGCCTGTTCGGCTCGATCACGACCGCGCCGTAGCGTTTGGCCCCGGGCGGCGCGCGGTTCGTCGCGCCGCCCGGGGCCGGCACGGCGCCGATCACCTGTGCCATTCTCGGCAACGTGACCTTCGATCTGCTCGCGGCCCGCGTGATCGCCACGCTGGCCACCGTCGGCGACGACGGACTGCCGTACCTCTCGGCCGTCTGGTTCGTCCACGACGGCGGCGACGTCCTTGTCGCCACGGGCGGGCGGACCCGCAAGGCCCTGAATGCGGCTGCTCGGCCTGTCGCCGGGCTCCTCCTCCACGGTCGTGGCGAGGCGCCCTTGCGCGGTATCGCCGCCTCGGGGCCGGTCGAGGTCGTTCGTGGTGCGGAGGCGCGGACGCTCAACGAGCGGGTCTGGGGGAAGTACCTGACCGCCGCCGGGCGCGCCCACCCCGACCTGGGCGGCCGGATCGCCGGGCACGACGACGTAACCCTCCGGATCACGCCAGGCCCGTGGCGATCGTGGAGCACGGCTGCGGATTTCCCGCGCACTTTCGAACTTCCGGGTCTCGTGCTGCCACTCGACCCGACCGAGCGTTAGGCTGTCGCCGATGGAGGTCACGGAGCGCCTCGACGAGACGGCGTACCGCCAGGGCCGCGACGACCGCGAGCTCCAAGGCGTCTACCGCTACTACGAGCTCGCGAAACGGGCGGAATGGCAGGTGCGCGATCTGCCCTGGGGCGACCTGCCTCCGATTCCCGAGTACACGGGGTCGCCGCAGAAGCTTGCGCGCCGCCGCGACCTCTGGCGGTCGGTCGTGACACAGCAGCTGCAGGCCGACGAGCTCGCGGTCGAGATGGCGGCACAGCTGTTCTCGATCGCGCCCGATCACGAGGCGAAGCTCTATTACACGACGATGGTCCAGGACGAGTCGCGGCACACGGAGGCGTGGCTGAAGCTGATCCACGAAGCCGGTGGGATGGCGGAGCGCGATCCGTACCTCGACCGGCTCGCGCACATGACCCTCGACGCGGACACGCTCGAGGAAAAGGTCTTCTTGATGCAGGTCTTCTACGAGCGGCTGATCATCCCGCGCTTCCGCATGATCGCGCGGTCGTCGCGCGGCACCGTGCTCGAGGATCTCTGCAACCGGCTCGCGATCGACGACGGGATCCACCACGGGGCCGGCATGGCCTACGAACGTGTGCTGCTCGAGGGTGCCGGACGCGGTGTCCAGAGCAAGCTGATCGAGGCGGCGAACGGGATGCTGCCGCTGTTCGCTCAGCACGCGCTGTGGCGGCCCAAGGCCCGTGAGTTCGTCGGGAGTCTGATGCGCGAGACTGACATGCGCATGCTCAAGGAAGACCTCGAGCAAGGCGTGCGCCTTGCACGCTCCCTCGGGATCGACGTCAGCGGCATCGAGCTCCCGTACTGAGGATGGCGGTGACCGGCGGCTGTCTCTGCGGCGGCGTCCGGTTCGAGGTGACGGAGCCGTTTCAGTCCGCGTCCTACTGCCACTGCACGCGCTGCCAGCGCCGAACCGGGACTGCGGCATCGGCGCAGGGCCGCGCAGCGCCGGGGGCGCTGCAGGTCCTCCGCGGCGAGGACCTCGTCCGGGAGTGGATCCCACCGGACGCGGGCTGGGCGAAGTGCTTCTGCTCGGTCTGCGGTGGCGCGCTCTGGAGCAGGAGCCGAGACGAACCACCGCTCTTCAGTGTTCGCCTCGGCAGCGTCGACGGTGATCCCGGAGTCAGGCCGGGGTACCGGCAGTTCGTCGCGTATGCGGCGTCCTGGGAAGAGATCCCCGACGACGGGCTCCCGCGCTACGACGAGCGCGCCTAGGGTTCGGGGGATGTGCTTCGACACCGACTCGGCGCCGCCGATTCCGAAGATTGCCGGCGCCGCCGTTTCGCACGAGCGGCTGACGTTGCAGACCGCCGTCGACGGGAACACGTTCGGTGCGTTCCTGGCTGCGCCCGACGGACCGGCAGCCGCGGGCGTGGTGATCCTCCCGGACGTTCGCGGCCTCTACCACTTCTACGAGGAGCTTGCGCTCCGGTTCGCGGAGCGCGGGTACGCCGCGCTCGCCTTCGACTACTTCGGCCGCACGGCCGGCACCGATCCGCGCGACGACGAGTTCGAATACATGCCGCACGTTGAACAGACCACTGACGAGGGCGTGCAGGCTGACACTCGCGCGGCGGTCGAAGAGCTGCGCCGCCGCGGTGCGGGCGCGATCTTCAGTGTCGGCTTCTGCTTCGGTGGCCGAGCCTCGTGGCTGGCGGCAGCGGCAGGCCACGGCCTCGCCGGCGCGATCGGGTTCTACGGCAGCCCGACTCGCGAGCGGGGAGGACCGAGCGCCGTCGCACGAGCGGGCGAGATGGCCTGCCCCATCCTCGCCCTGCAGGCAGGCGACGACGCGAACATCACGGCCGAGGACAACGCCGCATTCGACGTTGCACTCACCGCGGCCGGTGTCGAGCACGAGATCGTGACGTACGACGGAGCCCCGCACAGCTTCTTCGACCGGAAGCAGGAGGAGTACCAGGAAGCCTCCGACGATGCCTGGCGCCGCGTGCTGGGTTTCTTCGACCACCTGGCGTGATCCTCGCGATCGACCAGGGCACGACCGCAACGACGTGCCTCGTGGTCGACGAAGAGCTCCGCATCGCCGGACGCGGATCATGCGAGCTGCCGCAACACTTCCCCCGGCCGGGCTGGGTCGAGCACGATCCACACGAGATCTGGGACAGCGTCGTTGCGGCTGCGACGGCTGCGCTTGCGAGCGCCGGTCTCGAACCGGCTGCGCTCGAAGTGGTCGCAATCGCGAACCAGCGTGAGACCACACTGCTGTGGGACCGGCGGACCGGGGAGCCCGTCGATCGCGCGATCGTGTGGCAGGACCGCCGCACCGCCGATCGTTGCGCCGCGCTCGACCGCGACCTGATCCGCACGCGGACCGGGCTCGTGCCCGACCCGTACTTCTCGGCGACGAAGCTCGAGTGGCTCCTGCAACGGCACGACTCCCGCGGTCTGGCCTTCGGGACGGTCGACAGCTGGCTCGCCTGGCGGCTCACTCGCGGGTCGCGGCACGTCACCGATGTGACGAACGCATCGCGCACGATGCTCTGCTCGCTGCACACCCGAGACTGGGACGAGGACTTACTCGCCCTCTTCGGCGTCGAGCGTTCGCTGTTGCCGGAGATCGTCGGCTCGGCGGACGAGGTCGGCGAGGGAGAGCTGCTCGGTGCGCATGTCGTGATTCGCGGGATGGCCGGGGACCAGCAGGCGGCTCTCTTCGGGCACGGTTGTCACGCCCCCGGCGACGGCAAGGCGACCTACGGCACCGGCAGCTTCGTGCTCGTGCATACGGGAGTCGACGCGTCGGTGCCTCCGCACGGGCTGCTACGAACCGTCGCGGCCGACGGGCTCGCGCTCGAGGGCGCGGTGCTGGTCGCGGGAGCGGCGCTGCAGTGGCTGCGCGACGGGCTCGGTCTGATCGCCGGCGCCGGCGAGAGCGAGGCGCTCGCGCGCAGCGTCGACGACACCGGCGGAGTCGTCTTCGTGCCGGCGCTCGCCGGGCTCGGCTCGCCCTGGTGGGATGCCGGCGCGCGCGGGCTGATCACTGGACTCACCCGCGGGACGAGCCGGGCGCACCTCGTGCGGGCCGCGCTCGAGGCGATTGCCCACCAGGTCGCTGACGTCGTCGAGGCGCTTCCCGACCCGATGCGCGTGTTGCGCGCGGACGGCGGCGCTACCCGAAACGCGTTTCTGATGCAGCTGCAGGCCGATCTCCTCGGCCTTCCGGTCCAGGTGGCCGCCGAGCAGGAGACGACCGCGCTCGGCGTCGCCGCCCTCGCCGCAGGCGGGGATGCCCGCGTTGCCGCCGGCGCCGTCTTCGAGCCTCGCCTCGATCCCGCCTCCGCGGCCGAGCAGCGGTCGCGCTGGCAGACGGCGCTCGCGCGGGCGAGATCCGATTTTGCGCCTTGATCAGAAGTTCTTAGGTCCAGAGGGCATGCTTTGGGGCTTCAGAGGCCAGATTCCGCGAGCGAGGAGGACGACGTGGCAGACGACGTGACCGGCAAGCTCGAGCAGGCACTGTTCGAGATCCGCCGGGTGATCGCCGGGCAGGAAGGGATGCTGGAGCGCGTCCTCGTGTGCCTGCTCGCCCGTGGCCACCTGCTGATCGAGGGCGTGCCCGGGCTCGCGAAGACCCTGACGATCAAGACGACGGCGGCCGTGCTCGGCGGCACGTTCAACCGCGTCCAGTTCACGCCCGATCTCGTTCCGTCGGACCTCGTCGGCACGCGCGTCTATCGACCCGACAAGACCGAGTTCGAGACCGACCTCGGTCCCGTGTTCTGCAACTTCCTCCTCGCCGACGAGATCAACCGAGCGCCCGCCAAGGTTCAGTCGGCGCTGCTCGAGGTGATGCAGGAGCAGCAGGTGACGATCGGCCACACGACCTTCCCGGTCCCCGAGTCCGTTCCTCGTCCTCGCGACCCAGAATCCGATCGAGTCAGAAGGGACGTACCCGCTGCCGGAGGCGCAGGTCGACCGGTTCATGCTCAAGGTGCTCGTCGACTACCCGACGCATGACGAAGAACTGACCGTCGTCGCTCGCTCGCTCGAGGATGCCCCCGAGCTCCATCAGATGCTGTCGATCGACGAGCTCACCGAGCTCCAGCGTCGCGTCGGCGAGATCTACGTCGATCCGGCGCTGATCAGCTGGACCGTCGACGTCGCCACCGCGACGCGCCGGCCGCGCGAGCACGGGGTCGACGAGATCGCCGACTTCATCTCGTACGGCGCCAGCCCGCGCGGGCCGATCTCGCTTGTCGCCGCCGGCCGGGCGCTGGCCCTGATCCGCGGCCGCGACTACGTCGTTCCGGCCGACCTCGAGGCGCTCGTCCGCGACGCGTTCCGCCACCGCCTCGTACTCAGCTATCGCGCGCTCGCCGAAGAGGTCGCCTCCGACACGCATCCTCGACCGGGTGCTCGCGGCCGTGCCCGCGCCTCAGATCGACCTCGGCGGGCGCCACGCCGTGGCGTGAGCGCTGTCGACCCGCTCGCTCGGAGAGAACCGCGGCGCACCCCGGGCCCGGGCCGTTGTCGCCCGCGTCGCTGCGCGCCCTCGAGCTGTCGTCGGCCGCCGCGTCGACGGGCTCCTCGCGGGCGACTACCGCTCGGCGTTCGCCGGGGTCGGCAGCGAGCTCTGGCAGGTGCGTCCGTACGAGCCGGGCGACGACGTGCGGCGCATCGAGTGGAACGCGACCGCGCGCACCGGGACGGCGCACGTCCGTGTCGAGCTCGCCGAACGGGTGCTCGTCTCGTGGCTCGTGGTCGATGCGTCGGCGTCGATGGCCTTCGGCACCGCCGACCGTCGCAAGGCCGACGTCGCCGAAGGAGTGGCGATCGCGGTCGGGTATGCCGCGACGCGGCGTGGCAACCGTCTCGGCTTCGTCTCCTTCGGCGTCCGAGCCGAAGGTCGAGGCGCCGCGGCAGGGCCGCGGGCGCGCTCGTCGAGACCCTGCGACTCCTACGCGAGCTGCCACCCGCAGGCCGCGGCTCGCTGGGCGGCGCGCTCGAGCTCACCGATCGGCTCGCGCGGCAGCGCGCCCTGGTCGTCGTCGTCTCGGACTTCCGCGGTCCGGTCGACTGGCGCGACGCGCTGCTTCGCCTCGCGGCTCGTCACACCGTCCTGGCCGTCGAGATTCGCGACCCGCGCGAGCAGGAGCTCGCCGACGTGGGCGAGCTCCGGCTCGTCGATCCCGAGAGCGGGCGGCAACTCCGCGTCGACACGTGCGACCGGACGCTGCGCGAGCGCTTCGCGGTCGCGGCTGCCGCCGAGCGTCGTGGCCTGCAAGCCGTCCTGCTCGATCGGCGGGCGTCGGCACGTCGCGCTCTCGACCGAGGGCGACTGGCTCCGGCCGCTGGCCGGCTTCCTGCGCCGGAGCGAGCATCGCCGGTGAGCTTCGCCGCTCCCATCCTGCTCAGCGTTCTCTTCGCGATCCCCGTCGCAGCGGCGGGTTACGTCTTGCTCGAACGCCGCCGCCGCCGTTCTGCCTCGGCGTGGGCGGCACCGGCACTCGTGCCGAACCTCGTCCCCGCTGCGCCGGGTGGCCGGCGGTCACGTCCCTGTGATCCTCTTGCTCCTCGGTGCGACGCTGCTCCTCGTCGGCTTTGCGCGGCCGAAGGCGACGATCACCGTGAAGCGACACGAGGCGACGGTCGTCGTCGTGCTGGACGTCTCAGGGTCGATGGCCGCAGCGGACGTCTCGCCGACGCGTCTTGCCGCCGCCCGGGCGGCAGTCGCGCATCTCCTTGCGCGCGTGCCGAAGACCTACCGGGTCTCGCTCTTGACCTTCTCCGACCACACCGCCATCGCAACCGCGCCCACACTCGCCCGCGCGCCGCTCCTGGCCGCTCTCAGCGTGCGCAGGCGGCCCGCAGGGAACTGCGCTGACTGCGGCGATCTCCCGCGGGGTGGACGTCGCCGACGCGGCGCCGGTCGCCGGTCACGTGCGGGCGCCCGCCACCGTGATCGTCGTCTCCGACGGCGGGCAGACGGCCCGCGGCCCGACGCCGCAGCAGGTGGTGGCGCAAGCCCGCAAGGCGCACGTCCGATCTTCGCCGCCACGGTCGGCACCCCGGACGGCGTGGTGCGCCAGACCATCCAGGGTGGGTACACCCAGCAGTTCAACGTGCCGGTCGACGCCACCGTTCTCCGCACCGTCGCCGCAGGCTCGGGCGGACGGCTCAGCGCAGGCCTCGACCCGGTCGTTCTTCGACCGGGGTCGTGCTCGCCTCAGCACGCGCGTCGGGCACGACCGCAAGTCGGTCGAGGTCACCGCAATCGCCGCCGGAGGCGGGCTGGTCATGATGCTCGCCGGCGGGCTGCTCGGAGGCTTCTGGTTCAGGAGGCTCGCGTGAGAGGGCGGGCGCTTCTCGTCTCGCTCGTGGCGGCTCTCGCCACGGCGGCGGCGTTTCCGGCCGTCGGCGGTGCGACGAACGAGTGCCGCGGCATCCAGGCGTGCATCTCCGTTCCCGGCCCGTGGGTCGTCGTGACTCGCGCCGCGCCTGCCGAGTATCTCCTGGCCTGTCCGGACGGCCGGGGCGTCGTTGCCGGGCTCGACGTCCAGGCGACGTCGCGGACCGTGCGCACCAGTTTCGACGGCCGGGTCGGCGCGCCGGTCGGCCCCGGCGTGACGACCGCCCGCAGCGTTCTCTTCAGGGCGATCAGCCTGGTTGCCGGCCGGCAGGCGTTCCAGCCGCTGGTCGGTTGCGTGCGAGGCGGCGGAGGAGGGCGGTCGACCGTCTCGGCGCGCGCGAAGCCGACGCCGGGCGGCGCGCCGCTCGAGCGGTTCGCACAGACCGTCGTCATCCGCTCGGGTCTCCAGCGCACCGCCGCGGTCCGCTGTCCGAGAAACGAGCGGTACGTCGGCTCGTGGAGCGCGCTCGCCTTCCGGACGAAGCAGCCGCCCGATCTCGGCCAGGTCGCTGCGATCCAGCTGCAGACGGTGGTCTTCAAGGGAACTGTGCGCGTGGTCGCGTCGGCCACGGACGCGCTCTCGCCTGATGCGCATGCGGTTGTGCAGGCGGGCGTGGAGTGCGCGCCGTGACCTTCGCCTGGCCGTGGTTCCTCGCGGCCCTGGTCGCGGTGCCGGTTGTCCTCGGCGTTGCGATCTGGCTCGAGCGGCGTCCGGTGCGCTACGCCGTCGCCTTCACCAACCTGGACGTGCTCGCGTCGGTCGCCGCAACCCGCCGGCCATGGCGGCGGTGGTTGACCTTCGCACTCTTCTTGCTCGCGCTGACCTCGGCGTCGGTCGCTCTGGCACGGCCGCGAGCGCACGTTGCGGTCGCCTCGCAGCGCGCGACGATCGTGCTCCTCGTCGACGTGTCCGGGTCGATGCGGGCGAGCGACGTCAAGCCGTCGCGTCTCGGTGCCGCCCAGGCGGCGATGAGCGTGTTCCTCGACCGTGTGCCGAAGAGCTACAAGCTCGGGCTGGTCTCGTTCAGCAGCACTCCGAACGAGCTCGTCGTCCCGACCACGCAGCGCGACGACATGCGCCAGGGGCTCCAGCTCCTCTACCCGGATGCCGGCACCGCGATCGGCGACGGCCTTGCGGCCGCGGTGGAGATCGCGCAGCAGTCGGTCTCCGGTGCCCCGCGAGGCCGCGACGGCAAGCTTCCTGCCGCGATCATCCTGCTCTCGGACGGTGCGCAGACCCGCGGGCTGCTCACGCCGCAGCAGGGTGCAGACCGCGCACGTACAGCA
>CAVQRE010000006.1:0-323052 GCA_963715115.1 uncultured Thermoleophilia bacterium | reverse complement strand
ACGGTCTCGTCGAGGTGAGGGGATAGGTGGCTGCACCAACTGCACCCCAGCTCGACGTGAGCGGCAAGCGTGCGAGCGACGTCTCGCTCGAGGAGAGCGTGTTCGCGGTCGAGGTCAAGCCCCACCTCGTGCACGAGGCCGTGCGGTCCGAGCTGAACGTGGACCGTTCCGGCACCGCCGCGACCAAGAGTCGCGGGCTCGTGTCGGGCGGTCGCGCGAAGCCGTGGCGGCAGAAGGGCACAGGCCGTGCGCGCCAGGGCACGATCCGCGCGCCGCAGTTCACGGGCGGCGGTCACGCGTTCGCCAAGCAGCCGCGCACGTTCACGCAAAAGGTCAACCGCAAGGCGGCGAAGGCTGCGCTGCGCTCGGCGCTCGCCAGCCACGCCGGCGAGGGGACGATCGCGATCGTCTCCGCCTCGTCGTTCGACGAGCCCTCGACGAAGGCCGCCAGGGGCCTCGTTGAGGGGGCAGGTCTCGCGACGCCGCTCGTCGTCGTCGCCCAACCGGAGGAGCAGGCGCTGATCAAGAGCTTCCGCAACCTCGAGCGGGTTGCGATCGTTTCGCCCTCCGAGCTCGAGGTCGCCGCCGTCGTATGGGCGCGCTCGCTGCTCCTCACCGAGGGCGCGCTGCCCGTGATCACCGGGAGGGCCCTTTAGTGTTCATCTCCGGCACATCTCGCACGATCCGTACCGGAGGTGACGACGATGCACGCCTCACAGGTGGTGCTGAAGCCGATTGTCTCCGAGAAGAGCTACGAGGCGACGACGCGTGGCAGCTACACGTTCAAGGTCCATCCGGACGCACACAAGACGCAGATCCGCCAGGCCGTTGAAGAGCTCTTCAACGTCAAGGTCGAGCGCGTCAACGTCGTCACGGTGGCCGCCAAGCCGAAGCGGCGCGGCCTGTATCGCGGTGTGCGCCCCGGCTGGAAGAAGGCCGTCGTGCAGCTGCGCGCCGGCGACACGATCGAGATCTTCCAGGGAGCCCAAATTTAATGCCGGTTCGCAGGTTCAAGCCGACGAGCCCCGGCCGCCGCTTCATGACGGTCTCCGACTTCGCCGAGGTGACGAAGTCGAAGCCGGAGAAGAAGCTGACCGAGAAGCTCACGAAGAAGGGCGGCCGGAACAACAACGGCCGCATCACGACGCGCCACCAGGGCGGAGGCCACAAGCGCCGCTACCGGGTCGTCGACTTCAAGCGGACGAAGGACGGGGTGCCTGCGAAGGTGGCCGCGGTCGAGTACGACCCCAACCGCTCCGCGCGCATCGCGCTGCTCCATTACGCGGACGGCTTCAAGAGCTACATCCTCGCGCCGGCCGGCCTCCGCGTCGGCTCGGTGGTGCAGTCGGGGCCAGACGCGGACATCAAGCCTGGAAACACGCTGCCGCTCGAGAACATCCCGACCGGCACGCTCATCCACAACGTCGAGTTGAAGCCCGGCCGCGGCGGCCAGATGGCGCGCTCGGCCGGCTCGG
The DNA here is from genome assembly GCA_963715115.1 of uncultured Thermoleophilia bacterium. Taxonomy (GTDB): domain Bacteria; phylum Actinomycetota; class Thermoleophilia; order Gaiellales; family Gaiellaceae; genus PALSA-600. Next base: position 321,577 of record CAVQRE010000006.1, on the reverse strand, counting down.
GCATCCAGCTCGTCGCCAAGGACGCGGGCTACGCGACGCTCCGGCTGCCCTCGGGTGAGATGCGCCGCGTGCTCCTCACCTGCCGGGCGACGGTCGGGCAGGTCGGCAACGTCGATCACGGCAACATCACCGGCGGCAAGGCGGGCCGCAGCCGCTGGCTCGGCAAGCGCCCGACGGTGCGCGGTTCGGCGATGAACCCGGTCGACCACCCGCACGGCGGCGGTGAAGGCAAATCGAAGGGCGGTCGCCATCCGGTCACGCCGTGGGGCGTCCCGACCCTCGGCAAGCGCACCCGCTCAAAGCACAAGGAATCGGACAAGCTGATCGTTCGCGGCCGTCGCCGCGGGAAGGACAAGCGGTGATCGTAGACTTGGCGGAGATCACAAACAGCGGATGTACCGGCTTTGCCGGTGCCGGAGCGGGATCATGAGCAGATCGAGTAAGAAAGGGCCTTTCGTCGAGGAGCGGCTGCTCGGCCGCATCGAGGCGATGAACACGTCGGGCTCGAAGCAGATGGTGCGCACCTGGTCGCGCTCGAGCACGGTCTTCCCGCAGATGGTCGGGCACACGATCGCCGTTCACGACGGCCGCAAGCACGTGCCGGTGTTCATCTCCGAGCAGATGGTCGGCCACAAGCTCGGTGAGTTCGCTCCGACGCGTCACTTCCGCGGCCACGCCGGCGACCAGAAGACTCAGGTGAAGAAGCGCTAGTGGCAGCGGCAACCGACACCACCCGGACCGTGCAGGCGGTCGCGAAATTCGTCCACGTCTCGCCCCGCAAGGCGCGCCTCGTGACGGATCACATCCGCGGGCGCACCGTGCCCGAGGCACGGACGATCCTCGCGTTCACCGAGCGCGCGGCCGCGGTCGACGTCGAGAAGGTGCTGAGCTCCGCCGTCGCCAATGCCGAGTCGAATCCCGCATTGCTCTGGCGCGGCGACGATCTCGTGATCGCCGCTGCGTACGTCGACGAGGGGCCGACGATCAAGCGCTGGCGCGCACGCGCGCGCGGCCGCGTCGCCCGCATCCGCAAGCGCACGTGCCATATCACGATCAAGGTCGCCCAGAAGGAGACGAACGGCTAATGGGACAGAAGGTTCATCCGGGCGGGCTGCGCGTCGGCGTCATCCATGACTGGAAGTCGAACTGGATGGTCAGCAAGAAGGAGTTCGCCGGCGCCTTGATCGAGGACATCCGGATCCGCGAGCACATCCTCAAGAAGCTCTCGCACGCCGGGTTGTCGGACATTCTGATCCGCAAGGACAAGCAGCGGATCACGATCGACATCTACACGGCGCGCCCCGGCATCGTGATCGGCAAGTCGGGCGTCGAGGTGGATGCGCTCCGCAAAGAAGTGCATGCGATGACGCAGAAGAACGTGCACATCAACATCAACGAGATCAAGCGTCCCGAGCTGGACGCCAAGCTCGTCGCGCAGTCGATCGCCGAACAGCTGCAGAACCGTGTTTCGTTCCGCCGTGCGATGAAGCGCTCGCTCGCCTCGGCGATTCGCTCCGGCGCGGCGGGTGTGAAGGTGCAGTGCTCTGGTCGCCTGGGCGGCTCGGAGATGAGCCGCTCCGAGCAGTACTCGGAGGGCCGCGTGCCTCTGCACACGATTCGCGCCGACATCGACTACGGCTTCGTCGAGGCCAAGACCCCGACCGGCCGCATCGGCGTCAAGGTCTGGATCAACAAGGGCGAGATCATGCCCGAGGGCTACGGCGTGCCCGGCGGCACCCGTGAGACGCGCCTCGGCGACCAGGACACCGCTCGCCGGCGCGGCGGCGTCACCGAAGGGCTCGGCGCATCGCGCGAGTCCGGGCGTGGGCGCCAGCAGGATCGCGAAGGGCTCGGCCCGGTTCGCCGCGGTCGTCCCGGCCAGCGCGGTGGAGGCGGAGGTGGAGGTGGAGGCCGCGGCCGCGGCGCCGCCTCCGGGTCGACGTCGGGTGCAGGCCGTCCCGCGGCATCCACGACGGGTCGTCCCCCGTCGGATCGCTCGCGCGGCGCCTCGCCGTCGCCGCGTCGCCGCCCGGCTGCCGAGCAGCCGCCCACGGTCGACGAGACGACTGTCGCCCCCGCCGAGGAGACGGTCGTCGAGACGCCCGAAGCAGCTCCCGAGGTGACGCCCGAGGTGACGCCCGAGGCCGCCCCACCGGCGGCTGCCGCCGAGGCCGAGACGGCTCCTCCGAAGAAGCCCGCCACGCGCCGCAAGAAGGCTGACGACTGATGCTTCTGCCGAAGAAGACGAAGTTCCGCAAGGTCCACCGCGGCCGCCGCCGCGGCGAGACGAAGGGCCAGGCTGCCGTCCAGTTCGGCGAGTACGGCATCAAGGCACTCGAGAACGGTTGGGTCACCAACCGGCAGATCGAGGCTGCCCGGATTGCGATGACGCGCAAGATCAAGCGCGGTGGGAAGGTGTGGATCAACGTCTTCCCCGACAAGCCGTTCACCAAGAAGCCGGCCGAGACGCGCATGGGCAAGGGCAAGGGCTCCCCCGAGGGCTGGGTCGCCGTCGTCAAGCCGGGTCGTGTCATGTTCGAGCTCGCCGGCGTCTCGGAGCCGCTCGCCAAGGAGGCGCTGCGGCTCGCGGGGCAGAAGCTCCCGATCAAGACGAAGTTCGTCACGCGCGAGGGCGGTGATCTGTTTGCGGGCTAAGGACATGGGCGACCTGACCGACGACGAGCTCGACCTCCGCCTCGCCGACACGCGGCAGGAGCTGTTCAACCTCCGCTTCCAGGCGGCGGCGGGAGCGCTCGAGAACACGGCGCGCCTGAAGCTCGCCAAGCGCGAGATCGCGCGCATTTTGACCGTTCAGCACGACCGAAACGTGAGGGTGAAGAGCTAGATGGCGGACGAAGAGAAGAACGAGACGACGGACGAACCGGCCGAGATCGTCGACGAGCAGGTGCCCGGCACCTCGCCGACCGACGAGGCGCCCGAGGTGGTCGAGGAGCAGGTGCCTGGCACCGAACCCGAGCCTGCTGCCGAAGCCGAACCCGAGCCTGTCGCCGAGGCTGAGCCCGAGCCTGCCGCCGAAGCGGCGCCCGAAGCGCCGGCCAAGCCGGCCCGCTCGCGCAAGCACGTTCCGCGCTCGGAGCGGCGCACGAGGCCGCGGCCAAAGCGTGAGCCTGCCGCCAAGCGCAAGCCGATCACCAGGACGCCGAAGCCCGAAGGCGATCGCGGCCGGCGCCAGGAGCGTCGCGGCGTCGTCGTCTCGGATGCCGGCGACAAGACGATCGTCGTCAAGGTCGACGTGATCAAGAGTCACCCCCGTTACAAGAAGGTCGTCCGTCGCAGCGTCAAGTTCCACGCCCACGACGAGCAAAACACGGCAGGCGTCGGCGACACGGTCCGCATCGTCGAGACGCGGCCGCTGTCGAAGACGAAGCACTGGCGGCTGGCGGAAGTCGTGGAGAAGGCGAAGTAACGGACGATGATCCAGCAGGAGACACGCCTGAAGGTCGCCGACAACACCGGTGCCCGTGAGCTACTCTGCATCCGCGTTGCGGGTGGCTCGAAACGCCGCTACGCGCGTGTCGGCGACATCATCACCGCGACCGTCAAGAGCGCAGCCCCGCAGGGTGCGATCAAGAAGGGCGAGGTGGTGAAGGCCGTCGTCGTGCGCACGAAGAAGCCCTTCGGACGCGACGACGGAACGCTGATCGCGTTCGACGAGAACGCGGCGGTGATCATCGACAACGCACGGAATCCGCGTGGGACGCGCATCTTCGGGCCTGTTGCCCGCGAGCTGCGCGAGAAGAATTTCATGAAGATCGTGAGTCTGGCTCCAGAGGTGCTTTGAGATGGCGTTGAAGGTCAAGAAGGGCGACACGGTGCAGATGTTGACCGGGAAGGACCGCGGCAAGCAGGGCCGCGTTCTCGAGGCGATCCCGCGCGACCGCAAGGTGCTCGTCGAGAACCTGAACATCCAGAAACGGCACCGCAAGCCGCGCCCGATCCGCGACGCGAGCCGGATGGGCGGGACGCAGATGATGCCCGGCGGGATCATCGACCGCGCGTCGATCGTCGACGTCTCGAACGTGATGGTCGTCTGCCCGACCTGCAAGCTGCCCACCCGCATCGGCTACCGCTTCAAGGAGGCCAAGGGCGGCGAGTCGGTCAAGGTGCGCGTCTGCAAGCGCGAAGGCTGCGGCCAGGAGATCGACCGGTGATGGCTGCGACAGAAGAGACTTACGTGCCGCGGCTCAAGCAGCGCTACAACGACGAGTTGCGCGCCAAGCTGAAGGAGGAGCTCGCGCTCGAATCGGTCATGCAGTCACCGACCGTCTCGAAGATCACGCTGAACATGGGCGTCGGCGAGGGCAAGACCGACGCCAAGCAGATCGACGCTGCGCTCGAGGAGCTCACGATCATCGCCGGACAACGCGCGCAGGTGCGCCGCGCCCGGAAGTCGATCGCACAGTTCAAGATCCGCGAGGGGATGCCCGTCGGCGTGCGCGTGACGCTGCGCGGCGACCGGATGTGGGAGTTCCTCGACCGGCTCGTGTCGATCGCGCTGCCCCGGATTCGGGACTTCCGCGGTCTGAGCCCCGATTCGTTCGACGGTCGGGGCAACTACTCGCTGGGCGTGCGCGAGCAGATCATCTTTCCCGAGATCGACTACGACAGCATCAACCAGATCCGCGGCCTCGATGTCGCGATCACGACATCAGCCGTCGACGACACGCAGGCTCGGGCGCTCCTGACGGAGCTCGGCCTCCCGTTCGCCGCGGAAGGGCAGAGGAGCTAAGGAGCGATGGCGAAGAAGTCGTTGGTCGTCAAGGCCTCGCGGCCGCAGAAGTACCAGGTTCGCAACTACACGCGGTGCAACCGCTGCGGTCGTCCGCGTGCCGTCTTCAAGAAGTTCGGGCTCTGCCGGATCTGCCTGCGCGAACTCGCCCACCAGGGCGTGATCCCAGGCATGACGAAGAGCTCCTGGTAGGAGGACCGAGAACAGACATGCTCACCGATCCAGTCGCAGACATGCTCACACGCATCCGCAACGCCAACAAGGCGCTGCACGATCGCGCCGAGATGCCGAACTCGAAGCTGAAGGTCGAGATCGCTCGCATCCTCAAGGAAGAGGGCTACATCCGCGACTTCCACATCGCAGAGACCGGCACCCACCCGACGCTCGTGGTGGAGCTGAAGTACGGCCGTGGCCGCGAGCGCGTGTTGACCGATCTGAAGCGCGTGTCGAAGCCGGGCCGGCGCATCTACGCCGGGAAGGACCGGCTGCCGCGCGTGCTCGGCGGCATGGGCACCGCGATCCTGTCCACCTCCCGTGGCGTCGTCACGAGCCGCACCGCCGAGCGTGAGGGCATCGGCGGCGAAGTGATCTGCTTCGTCTGGTAACGGCACATGAGTCGCATCGGCAAGAGACCCATCGACGTGCCCGCAGGCGTGACCGTGTCGGTCGATCCCGGCCGCGTCACCGTGTCCGGGCCGAAGGGCCAGCTGGCCCAGGTTGTGCCGACGCGCATCGGAATCGCCCAGGAGGACGGCTCGATCCTCGTCACGCGCCCCACCGAGCGCGGGGAGGATCGCGCGCTCCACGGCCTGACGCGCACGTTGATCGCGAACATGGTCGAAGGCGTCACCGAAGGCTTCGAGAAGCGTCTCGAGATTCAGGGTGTCGGCTACCGTGCGGCAATGTCCGGATCTGATCTCGAGCTTCAGGTCGGCTACTCCCACATCGTGAAGGTGAGGCCCCGCGACGGCATCTCGTTCGAGGTGCCGATCCCCACCCAGGTGGTCGTTCGCGGCATCGACAAGCAGGTCGTCGGCCAGACCGCCGCCGAGATCCGCAAGGTCCGGCCGCCCGAGCCCTACAAGGGCAAGGGCATCCGCTACGAAGGCGAGTTCGTGCGCCGGAAGGTCGGAAAACGGGCGTGAGCAGCAGGCTCTCGACACGGGAGGCTCGCCTCCGGCGTCACCGGCGCGTGCGCGGCAAGGTCCGCGGCACCGCCGAGCGCCCGCGCCTGGTCGTGTTCCGCTCGAACCGCGGCATCTTCGCGCAGCTCGTCGACGACGACTCGGGCCGCACGCTGGCCGCCTCCTCGTGGCTCGATCTCGGGAAGGCCGGCAGCGACAAGACAGCCCAGGCCGCGGAGGTCGGGAAGGCTCTGGCCGCGGGTGCGAAGAAGGCCGGCATCGAGCGCGCCGTGTTCGACCGCGGCGGCTACCTGTTCCACGGTCGCGTCAAGGCGCTGGCCGACGGCGCCCGCGAAGGAGGACTGAGTTTCTGATGGCAATCGACGTTGCCGAGACGAGAGAGCTGAAGGAGCGTGTGGTCGAGATCAACCGTGTCGCGAAGGTGGTCAAGGGCGGCCGGCGGTTCTCGTTCACCGCGCTGGTCGTGATCGGCGACGAGGTCGATCGCGTCGGCATCGGCTACGGGAAGGCGCGCGAGGTGCCGCTCGCGATCTCGAAAGCCGTGGACGACGCGAAGAAGAACCTGTTCACCGTGCCGAAGCATGGACAGACGATCACGCACGAGTCGCTCGGCCGGTTCGACGCCGCCCGCGTCCTGCTGCGGCCGGCGTCACCCGGAACCGGCGTCATCGCCGGCGGCGGCGTGCGCGCGGTTCTCGAGCTCGGCGGCATCCGCGACGTGCTCGCGAAGTCGCTCGGCACCACGAACCCGATCAACATGCTGAAGGCGGCCGAGGCGGCTCTCCGCCAGCTCCGCCGTCCGGAGGACGTCGCCAAGGCACGCGGCAAGTCGATCAGCGAAGTGCTGCCCTACAAGGCACCCAGCGAGGATGCGGAGCCGGCTTCGACGGCGGAGCCGAGCAAGACGAAGGAGGTGGGCCAGGATGGCGAAGCTCAAGCTGACGCAGGTGCGTAGCGCGATCGGAGAGACGCAGCGCCACCGTGGCACGCTCCGCGCTCTCGGACTGGGTCGAATCGGCAAGCAGTCCGAGCATGAGTCCGGGCCGGTCGTCGACGGCATGCTGCGGAAGGTCCGTCACCTCGTGAAGGTCGAAGAAGCCTGATGCCCGGCGAGCTCAACCTGTCGAACCTGAAGCCCGCGCAGGAGCGGAAGACCCGGAAGCGGGTCGGCCGCGGCCTCGGCTCGGGCAAGGGTCGCTACTCGGGCCGCGGGATCAAGGGTCAGAAGTCGCGTGCCGGCTCGCATGCGATGCGCGCCGGATTCGAGGGTGGCCAGATGCCGCTCGGAATGCGCACCGCCAAGCTGCGCGGCAACACCTCCGCCGACGCGATGCCGATCGGCCCGTTCCGGACCGTGACGCAGGGCGTCAACGTCCGTGACCTCGACCGCTTCGAGACCGGCGACGAGGTGACCCCCGAGACGCTGAAGGCGAAGGGCCTGATCCGGTCGCTGCGCAAGGACGTGAAGCTGCTCGGCTCCGGCGAGCTGACGAAGAAGCTCACCATCACCGTGCACGCCGCCTCCCACACGGCACGTGAGAAGGTCGAGGCTGCGGGCGGGACGCTGACCGTGCTCCGCGAGCCGAAGGAGCGGAAGCCGAAGAACCTGAAGCGCCGCCCCGAAGGCCGTACGAAGAGCGCAGACACGGATGCCGACGAGCCCACCGGGGACGAGGGGGCCTAGCAGGTGCTGAGCTGGCTCGCGAACGCCTGGCGCGTCCCCGAGCTGCGCCGCCGCCTGCTGTTCACCGCGTTCATCCTCTCGGTGTACCGGCTCGGCTCCTTCTTGCCGGCACCGGGTGTCGACTCGGCGCAGATCCAGAGCTTCTTCAACAACAACGGCGGCTCGATCCTCGGCCTGCTCAACCTGTTCTCGGGGTCGGCGCTGTCCCGGTTCTCGATCTTCGCGCTCGGGATCATGCCGTACGTCACAGCCTCGATCATCCTGCAGCTGCTGACGGTCGTGATCCCGTCGCTCGAGCAGCTACAGAAAGAGGGCGAGGCAGGCTACGCCAAGATCAACCAGTACACGCGGTACCTGACCGTCGTGCTCGCGGCCGCGCAGGCCGCGGGATACGCATATCTCTTCCACCGGCAGGGCGCTCTCTCGGGGAACCCGGGCCGGCTCGTGCTGATCATCGTCACTCTCACCGCCGGCACGACGTGCCTGATGTGGATGGGCGAGATGATCACGAAGCGCGGCATCGGGAACGGCATCTCGCTGCTGATCTTCGCCTCGATCCTCACCTCGGCTCCTGCGGGGATCAACGCCTGGATCAACGGCGGACCACTCGAGAAGCTGTTCTTCCCGCTGATCGCGATCGGCGTCGTCGTGTCGGTCGTGTTCGTGCAGGAGGGCCAGCGGCGGATCCCGATCCAGTACGCGAAGCGCGTGGTCGGGCGCAGGCAGACAGCCGGCGGATCGACGTACATGCCGCTGCGCGTGAACATGGCCGGCGTGATCCCGGTGATCTTCGCGGCGGCGCTGCTCGCGCTGCCGCAGACGCTCGGCTCGTTCATGCCCGGGACGCAGACGTTCATCAACCAGCACTTCTCGCCGGCCTCGTCGACCTATCTCCTCGTCGAGGCCTTGCTGATCGTCGTCTTCACGTTCTTCTACACGGCGGTCCAGTTCAACCCGGTCGACCAGGCCGACAACCTGCGCAAGAACGGTGGGTACATCCCCGGGATTCGCCCAGGCCCGCCGACGGCCCAGTACCTCGATCGCGTCCTTACCCGGCTCACGCTCCCGGGCTCGCTGTTCCTCGCGGCCGTGGCGGTGCTGCCGTCGATCTTCATCAACCACTTCGGGTTCTCGCAGGCGACCTCGCGCGCCCTCGGAGGCACGTCCGTGCTGATCGTCGTCGGCGTCGCGCTCGACACGATGCGCCAGATGGAGTCGCAGATGATGATGCGCTCGTACGAAGGGTTCCTGCGCTGAACCTCTTGCTCCTCGGTCCGCAGGGAGCCGGCAAAGGGACGCAGGCCCAGCGCATCGCCACCGAGTTCGGAATCCCCCACATCTCGACTGGCGACATGTTCCGGGCTGCCATCGCCGAGCAGACACAACTTGGTCGGCGCGTGCAGCCGATTCTCGACCGCGGCGACCTCGTTCCGGATGCGCTGACGATCCAGCTGATCGGGGATCGCCTTTCCGCGTCCGACACGGCAGACGGCTTCGTCCTCGACGGCTTCCCGCGCAACCTGGACCAGGCGACGGCGCTCGACGACCTGCTCGACGACCTCGGCCGTCAACTCGACGCCGCAATCTTCTTCGATCTTCCCGACGACGTCGCGGTGAAGCGTCTGCTCAGGCGGGCCGAGCTGGAAAACCGCTCAGACGACACGCTGGAGGTGATCGACCGGCGACTCCGCACCTACCATGCCGAGACGGAGCCCGTCGTCGAGCACTACCGGCTGACCGGCCGCCTCGTCCCGGTGTACGCCGGGCGCGAGATCGCCGAGGTCTGGGAGGAGACGCAGGCGGCCCTCGAGCACCTGCGGAGGACAACTGCATGATCATTCGCAAGAGCCAACGCGAGATCGACACGATGAGCCGCGCCGGTGCGGTCGTTGCCGGCACGCTCGCGCTTCTCGAGCAGCAGGTTCAGCCCGGGATCACGACGGCCGAGCTGGATGCGATCGCGGAGGAGTTCATCCGCTCGCATCGCGGCATACCGACGTTCAAGGGCTACAAGGGCTACCCCGCGGCGACCTGTCTGTCCCCGAACGACATGGTTGTTCACGGCATCCCCGGGCCGGGAACGCTGGATGACGGAGACATCCTGTCGGTCGACGTCGGCGTCACGCTCGACGGCTTCGTCGCCGACTCGGCCTGGACGTTCCCGGTCGGCTCGATCTCGGCTGACGCCCAGCGCCTGCTCGACGCCTGCCGGGCCGCGCTCGCCGCCGGGATCGAGCAGGCGGCGCTCGGCAACACCGTCTCGGATATCTCGCGCGCCGTCCAGGAGGTGACCGAGCGCGCCGGGTTCAGCGTCATCCGGAGCCTGGTCGGCCACGGCGTCGGCCGCTCGATGCACGAGGACCCGCAGGTGCCGAACTTCGTCTCGTCACACCGCGGGCCGGAGCTTCGCGAGGGGATGACGATCGCGATCGAGCCGATGATCACGGCCGGCGGGCCGGAGGTCTACCTGCACGACGACGGATGGTCGATCTCGACCTCGGACGCGTCGCTGGCCGCTCACTTCGAGCACACCGTCGCGGTGACCGCGGACGGACCCCGCGTGCTGACTGAGGCCGCAGAGGTTATGGAGCCCGCCTCGCGATGAGTGCTGAGCTGCCTGGCCACGCTGTGCGGGCACGGCGTGGCGTCCTCGGTCGCGCCAATAGCTCAGCTATTGGCGCTCCCTGCGTCCTTGCGCCGCACCCACCCATCGCGGCCAGATCAACGAGCCTCACCACGAGGCGGGCTCCTGGTACCATGACGATCCGCGTCGGCAGGCGAATGCTTGCACGCATCCTTTTGTCATGAAAGTACGGCCCTCCGTGAAACCGATGTGCGAGCGCTGCCGCGTGATCAAGCGGCACGGGCGCACCATGGTCATCTGCACAAACCCGCGTCACAAGCAGCGCCAGGGATAAAGGAGCGAGATTGGCCCGGATTGCAGGCGTCAACCTGCCGAACCAGAAGCGACTCGAGATCGGCCTGACCTATATCTACGGGATCGGCCAGCCGTCCGCGCTCAAGATCTGCGAGGCGCTCGGGCTCTCGCCGGACACGAAGGTCCGCGATCTGACCGAGGACGAGGTCGCGAAGCTTCGCGACTACATCGACGCCAACCAGCAGGTCGAGGGCGACCTGCGCCGTGAGCGGACCCAGGCGATCAAGCGCCTCTCCGAGATCGGGGCGTACCGAGGCATGCGCCACCGGCGCAACCTCCCGGCGCGTGGCCAGCGCACGAAGACCAACGCCCGCACGCGCAAGGGCCCGAAGAAGACCGTCGGTCGCGGCAAGAAGGCGAAGTAGCGTGGCCCCTCCTCGCAGAGCCGCGACGCGCGGTCGCACGCGCCGCCGTGTCCGCAAGAACATCGCGATCGGCCAGGCGCACATCAAGACGTCCTTCAACAACACGATCGTCGCGCTGACCGACCACGAAGGCAACGTGATCGTGTGGGAGTCGGCCGGTTCGGCCGGCTTCAAAGGCTCGCGCAAGTCGACGCCGTTCGCCGCACAGGTGACTGCCGACTCGGCCGCGCGCAAGGGCATGGAGCACGGCCTGCAGAAGGTCGAGGTCTTCGTCAAGGGCCCCGGCTCCGGCCGTGAGACGGCGATTCGCTCACTCCAGGCGGCGGGGCTCGAGATCCTCGGCGTCAAGGACGTCTCGCCGCAGGCCCACAACGGCGTCCGGCAGAAGAAGCGGCGGAGGGTCTAGGGCATGGCGAGAGACCGTTCACCGAAGTGCAAGCAGTGCCGCCGTGAGGGGATCAAGCTCTTCCTGAAAGGCGAGCGCTGCCTGACCGAGAAGTGTGCGATCGAGCGCCGGTCGTATCCGCCGGGCGAGCACGGCCGCGGGCGGATCAAGCAGAGCGAGTACCTCCTGCAGCTGCGTGAGAAGCAGAAGGCGCGTCGCTACTACGGCCTGCTCGAGACGCAGTTCCGCACGTACTACGACAAGGCGAACAAGCAGGGCGGCATCACCGGCGACAACCTTCTGCGGATGCTCGAGACCCGGCTCGACAACGTCGTCTACCGGCTCGGCTTCGCAGCATCACGCGCCCAGGCACGGCAGCTCGTCCGGCACGGTCACTTCCGGGTCAACGGCCGGCGCGTCAACATCCCGAGCTACCAGGTGACGCCGGACGACGTGGTCACCCTGAAGACGGGCTCGACCGCCGAGCAGATCGTTCGCGATGCGACCGACCTCACTGCGGCCGTCGCGCCGTGGCTGCAGGCAGACCACGACGGCCTCGCGGGCACTGTGCTCAAGTGGCCTGAGCGGGCCGAGATCGACACGCCGGTCTCCGAGCAGTTGATCGTCGAGCTCTACTCGAAGTAACCAACCGTCTGTAGGGCCCGGCCCGAGTTTTCAAGCAAGCAGGGAGAAAGGAAAAGATGGCAGTACGCGCGACGGACTTTCAGGTCCCGAAGATCACCCACGAGGAGATCACCGAGCACCACGGCGTCTTCGTGATCGAGCCGCTCGACCGCGGTTTCGGCTACACGTTCGGCAACTCGCTGCGCCGTGTGCTGCTCTCGTCGCTCGAGGGCGCCGCGGTCACATCGGTGAAGATCGAGGGTGTGGCTCACGAGTTCACGACCCTGCCGGGCGTCCGGGAGGACGTGACGGACATCATCCTCAACCTCAAGCAGCTCGTCTGCATCCTCCACGGTGAGTCGCCCGAGGTCGAGGTGCGGCTGACGAAGCGCGGAGAAGGCGTCGTCACGGCCGCCGACATCGAGGCGCCGGCCGATCTCGAGATCCTGAACCCGGACCTGGAGATCGCCAACCTGTCGTCGAAGGGCCGCCTCGAGGTCACGCTGACGATCGGACGCGGGCGCGGCTACGTTCCGGCCGAGGGCAACCGCGGCCAGGCGCACACGATCGGCGTCATCCCCGTCGACTCGATGTTCTCGCCGATCAATCGCGTCTCCTACGACGTGGAGGCAGCGCGCGTCGGCCAGCGGACGGACTACGACAAGCTCGTCCTCGACGTCACCACCGACGGGTCGATCGACCCCAAGGACGCGATCGCCGAGGCGGCCGAGATCCTGATCCGGCAGCTCGCGATCTTCACCGACCTCGACCGGATCGAGCACTACCGCGACGCGGTCGTGGACGGCGACGGCGTCGGCGAGGCCGCTCCGTCGCTCGCCGGCGGGATGGAGAACTTCCCGATCGAGGAGCTCGAGCTCGGCGTCCGCTCGTACAACTGCCTGAAGCGCGTGGGCATCGAGACCATCGGCGACCTGGTCGTCAAGTCCGAGTCCGAGCTCGCGGCAATCCCGAACTTCGGCAAGAAGTCGATCGAAGAGGTCAAGGAGACGCTGGCTCAGCACGGGCTGACGCTTCGCGGCGGCAGCACGAACGGCGGCATCGAGTAGGCGAACGGTGCGCCACCAGCGGACAGGGAAGAAACTCGGGCGCGACGCCGCGCACCGGAGGGCGCTCTACGCGAACCTCGCCGGCGCGTTGATCGAGCACGGGCGCATCAAGACGACCGTGACCAAGGCCAAGGCGGTCAAGCCGCTGGCCGAGCAGATGATCACGCTCGGCCGTCGTGGCGATCTCCATGCGCGTCGGCAGGCCACCGCAGTGCTGCGCTCGCGCGACGTCGTGCACAAGCTGTTCGCAGAGGTGGCTCCACGGTTCAAGGAGCGGCCGGGCGGCTACGCGCGGATCGTTCGCATCGGCCCTCGCGCCGGCGATGCCGCTGAGATGGCTTATCTCGAGCTCGTCGACGAGGAGTACGTGGCGAAGCAGCGTGAGGAGCGCGCAACCGCCGTGCCCGCGGTCGAAGAGACGGTGGCGGAACCGGAGGCCGACGAGCCCGTCGCCGAAGCGGACGAGGACGAAGAGCCCGTCGAGGACGAGGAAGTCGAGCCGGACGACGAAGCCGACGACGACGACGACGAGCCCGAAGCGGCCGCCGAGGGCGACAAGTCGTAGCCCTCGGTGCCTGGCACGTTGGTGCCAGGCACCTGATTCAGCCCAACGCGCGGCGGATCTTAGATCCCGGTGCCGATCAGCGCGCCGACGACGGCGATCACTGCGCCGCCGATCGAGATCGCGAGCAGCGAGCGCCCGAACCCGGTGCCGAAGAAGCGCCAGCGCAGCACAGCGAGGCCGACGAGCTCGAATGCGACGACGACGGCCGCCGCGATCACCGCAGCACGGTACTCGGGGATCAGGAACGGCAGCGTGTGGAGAATGCCGCCGATGAAGGTCGCCACGCCGGTGATCGCTCCGCGGACGGCGGGGCTCCCGCGCCCGGTCAGCTCGCCGGTGTCCGATAGGCCCTCCGAGAACGCCATCGAGATGCCGGCGCCGATCGCGGTCGCCAGCCCCGCGACGAACGCTGCATGCGGCTCGTGGGTGTAGAAGACGATTCCGAAGATCGGTGCGAGCGTCGACAGCGAGCCGTCGATCAGTCCGATCATCGCCGGCTGCACGCGCTGCAGGAGGAAGCTCTGCTCGGTCGTCACGTGAGTAGAGTGTATCGAATATCAGCAAGTGAGTAGAGCATATGGAATACCTTACAAGCAGAGTCAGGAGCTCCTGACGTGCGGCTGAAGCTGACGATCGAGTACGACGGCACCGGCTTCCAGGGCTTCGCTGCGCAGCCGGGAAGGCGCACCGTGCAGGGCGAGCTCGACCAGGCGCTCCACGGTCTCTACGGAGCACACGACAACCTCGTCGTCGCCGGTCGGACCGACGCAGGCGTGCATGCGCTCGAGAACGTCGTCTCGGTCGAGGTCGACGGCGGGCCTCCGGTCGCCCGCGCAGCGCAGGCGCTCAACACGGCGCTGCCGCCCGACGTCGCGGTCCAGGCTGCGGACGAGGTGGACGACGATTTCAACGCGCGATTCGACGCCCGCGCGCGCTCCTATCGGTACCGCGTCTGGCGGCGCCGCGAGCGATCGGCGCTCGAGGCGAAGCGGTCGCTCTGGCACCCGCGCCCGCTCGACGTTCGTGCGCTCGAAGCAGGTGCCGAGGCCCTTGTGGGTAAGCACGACTTCCGCGCCTTCACGCCGACCGAGACCCAGCACGACACGTTCGTTCGCGTGGTCGAGAGTGCGCGCTGGATCGAGGTCGACGACGATCTCGTCGCGTTCGAGGTCACGGCCGACTCGTTCCTGCGCCACATGGTGCGAACTCTCGTCGGCACGATGCTCGAGGGTCTGAGCCTCGAGCCGTTGCTCGCCGGCCGCCCGCGACGCGAGGCGGGTGCCACCGCGCCGCCGCACGGTCTCTACCTCACCGGTGTTCGGTACAAGTAGTCGGCATGCGCTACCGGGTTGTCCTCTTCGACCTCGACGGCACTGTCGTCGACTCAGGCGGAATCATCCTCGCCTCGATGCGCCACGCGACGCGGACCGTGCTCGGACGGGAATTCAGCGATGACGAGCTGCTCGCAAACGTCGGTGGGCCCGGTCTCGAGGCTCAGATGGAGGCGCTCGGACCGGGAAGCACGGCCGAGCTCGTGCGCGTCTACAGGGAGCACAACGAGCCGCTCCACGAGACGCTCGTGGGCTTCGACGGGATCGAGGCGACGCTCGAGACGCTCCGCGCGCGCGGGCATCGGCTCGGGATCGTCACCGCCAAGCGCCGTCCGACCGTCGAGCTCGCGTTCGCACAGCTGCCCCTTGCGCACCTGTTCGAGACGGTGGTCGGCGGTGACGAGACGGACCGTCACAAGCCTGATCCGGCTCCGCTCCGCCTGGCGCTGGAACGACTCGGCGCCGAGTCGTCCGACGCCGCTTACGTCGGCGACTCACCGTACGACATGGGGGCGGCGCGCGCCGGCGGCCTTTACGCCGTCGGCGTGACCTGGGGCGGCATCCACGAGCGCGAGGCGCTTGCCGCCGCCGACGTCATCGTCGACCGTGCCGAAGAGCTGCTCGATGTCCTCTAGCACCGCCGATCGCGCCGCCGAGCTGCGCAGTCTGCTTGCCCGCTGGCTGCACGAGTACCACGTCCTCGACGATCCGTCGGTGGACGATGCGACCTACGATCGCGCCTACGACGAGCTGCTCGCGCTCGAACGGGACCATCCCGAGCTCGTCACCCCGGATTCGCCGACGCAGCGCATCGGTGCGCCGCCCTCGGACCGGTTCAAGAAGGTGCGTCACCTGACGCCGATGGGCTCGCTCGAGAAGGTGACCGACGACGAGTCGCTGCGCAAGTGGGACGAGGACGTCGCGAGGCGACTCGACGATCCGACCGGCGCGGTTGCGTATGTGATCGAGCCAAAGATCGACGGGCTCGCGATCAACCTGACCTATGAGGACGGCGTCCTCGTCCGCGGTGCGACCCGGGGCGACGGCGAGGAAGGAGAGGACGTCACCGTCAACCTGCGCACGATCCCGTCGATCCCGCTCCGGCTGTTGGGGGAGTCGCCTCCGGCCGTCGTCGAGGTGCGCGGCGAGGTGTACATGCCGCTGTCGGGGTTCCGCGAGCTCAACCAGCGGCTGATCGCGGCGGGCAAGAAGATCGCGCCCAACCCGCGCAACGCCGCGGCCGGATCGCTGCGGCAGAAGAACTCGAAGATCACCGCCGAGCGCCCGCTCGCGGTCTGGGCCTACGGCATCGGGGCGCGCGACGGGGTCGAACTCGAGTCGCATGTCCAGACGCTCGAATGGCTTCGTTTGCAGGGATTTCCGACGAATCCGTTCGCCGAGCGGCTCGCGTCGATCGAGGCGGTCGCCAAGGCTTGCCGTGCGTGGGAGTTGCGGCGGGCGAAGCTCGACTACGAGATCGACGGCATCGTCGTCAAGGTCGACTCTCTCGCCCAGCAGCAGGTGCTCGGCTCGCTCCACTCGAGACCGCGGTGGGCGCGCGCGTTCAAGTGGGCGCCGCTGACGGCGGTCACTCGGCTCGAGCGGATCGCGGTGCGCGTCGGGCGGACCGGCGCACTCAATCCGTGGGCGATGCTGGCTCCGGTCGAGGTCGGCGGCGTCACCGTCTCCCGCGCAACGCTGCACAACGAAGAGGACATCAACCGCAAGGGGATCCGCGAGGGCGACGACGTGATCGTCCAGCGCGCTGGAGATGTGATCCCTCAGATCGTCGGTCCGGCAGGCCCGCACCGGCGAGGAACGAGGCCGTTCCGGATGCCCGAGCGGTGCCCGCTGTGCGACACGCCGATCGTCAAGCCGGAGGGGGAGGCGATGCACCGCTGCCCCAATCGAGCGTGTCCGTCGCGGGGTCTCGAATCGCTGATCAACTGGGTCCAGGCGGCGGCCGACATCGACGGTGTCGGCGAGCAGCTCGTTCGGCGGTTGTGGCAGCTCGGGCTCGTGCGGACGCTGCCCGAGCTCTACCGGCTGACCAAGGAACAGCTGCTCTCACTCGACGGGTTCGCGGAGATCTCCGCCACGAACACGATCGCCGCAATCGCGCAGTCGAAGCAGATTCCCTTCCGGCGTGTGCTCTTCGGGCTGAACATCCCCGACGTCGGTTGGGTGACGGCCCAGAACCTCGCGCGGCATTTTGGCAGCGTCGACAGGCTGGCCGCCGCATCGCAGGAGGAGATCATGGAGTGCCCCGGTATCGGCCCGGAGCGCGCCGAGGCGATCGCAGAGTGGTTTGCCGACGACGAGAACGCCGCCCTCGTCTCGGAGCTCGAGGCGCTCGGCCTGCGGTTCGTGTCGGACCCGGAGGACCGGCCCGTCGAGGGGCCGCTCACCGGCCGCCAGTACGTGATCACCGGAACGCTCGAGTCGATGAGCCGTGAGGAGGCGCGCGGTGCACTCGAGGCGCTCGGTGCGAAGGTCTCCGACAACGTTTCGAAGAAGACGACCGCCGTGTTCGTGGGCGAGTCGCCCGGGAGCAAGGTCGCGAAGGCGGAGAAGGCTGGGGTTGCGCTGCGAACCGAGGCGGAGCTCGCGGCGCTGCTGGCCGACCCGTCCGCCGATTCCGAGTTCTAGGGCCCGACGGCGAGCGCCGTGACGAAGCGGTCCTCCGCCGTGTGCGCCTGCCAGTAGGCCACCGGACTGCCGTTCTCGAGCACTGCGAACGCGTAGCGTGAGCGCACGTAGCCCGACAGCGCCGACGCTTCGTCCGTTGTGCCCGTCTTCGCGCGCACGACGCCCCTGGCGGGGCCGGTCTGGAGGCGGTTCCTGAGCGTTCCGCTGACTCCCGCGATCGGGAGCGCACCCCAGACCGTGGCGTGCATCGACTCGTCGTTCCAGAACGAGATGAGCAGTGCAGCGAGCGCGCGGACGGTCAGCCGGTCGTCGAGCGAGAGGCCCGAGCCGTCGGCGATGCGGACGCCGGCGACCGGGATCCCGCCTTCGCGAAGCTCGTCGACGACGACGGCTGCGCCCGCACTCGAGGTTCCTCCGGTCCCGCGAACGGCTCCGAGCTGCTTGAGCAGCATCTCCGCCGTGAAGTTGTCGCTCTGCCGGTCCATGTACTCGACAATCTGCGACAACGAAGCGGATTCGATCCGCGCGAGCGAGACGGCTGCCGCGGGCGCCAGGCCGACGGTCACGCGACCCGTGCTGATCCCGTGCTTCCGCAGGATCTGACGGAAGCGCCCGGCGGCTGCGATCGCTGGATGCGCGGCGATGTGATTGTCGTAGACGCCGCGGTCGACGACGAGCGCCGAGAGCGGCGAGCATTCGTTGATGAAGAACGCCGACTTCCAGCCGGGTGCCGTGCGCCGCGTGTCGAACCAGGTCTCGTCGCCGACGACTCGTCCGTCGACGCGCGCGATGCCCTGCCGCCTCAGCGCGACGGCCAGGCGCGCCAGGCCGTTCGAGGTCAGCGTGGGATCGCCGTAGCCCTTCAGGTAGAGATCTCCCTCCCACGTGTCGCCGACGAGCTCGCCTCGGCCGAGCACCTCGGTCGGGAAGCGGTAGGCCGGCCCGAGTGCGCGAAGCGCTGCGAAGGTGAGCGGCAGCTTCTCGTTCGAGGCGGGCGCGAGTGGCGTGTCGGCGTTGCGCTCGAAGACGACTGCGCCCGACGTGAGGTCGACGGCGATTGCGCCGGAATCGGCCGCCGAGAGGGACGGCACCTCGAGCGCGTGGGCGAGCCGCGTCGGCAGGGGCAACCGAGGAGCGGACGCGGCCGCCGGGGCAAGCAGCAGCATGGCGGCGAGGGCGGCGACGGAGACGCGCATTTCCGAGGAACAGTGTGACCGAGCGGGCGGCGCTCCACTCCGTTGGGTCCGCGCGACCTGGAAGATGGGTCCACCGGCCCTTGTCGTGACCGGGTGCTGTGTCGAAGAATCGGCATGCGGCCACTACCTCCCCTGCATGACTGAGCTCTTCGACCAGATCACAACGCTGATCGACGCCTCCGAGCGCGACCTCGACCGAATCGAGCGCACGCTGACGGACGGGTACGCGCACGCACTCTCGCTCGAGGGCGAGCGTCTCCGGCTCGAGCGGCGACTGTCGGAGCTGGCGCGGGAGCTTCACGACGGCGACACCGCCACGAAGACCGACGAGCTCTCGTCGGTTGCCCGGCGGCTCGACGGCAACGCGGGCGATCTGACACGGCTGCGCACGGCGCTTGCCGACCTGCGCCGCCACGCCGCAGAGGTTCGCTAGACGAGTCCCGAGCGGACGGCGACGACCGCCGCCTGGATCCGGTTCTCGATCTGCAACTTCATCAGGATGTTCGAGATGTGATTCTTGACGGTCTTGGGGCTGATGTGCAGGTCGGCGGCGATGTGCGCGTTGTCCTTGCCGTTCGCGATCAGCTTCAAGACCTCGATCTCACGCTGCGACAGCTCTGACCTGATCAGCTCGGCCTCGTGCCGCGACGCGCTCGAGGCCCGCACGTGCTGCAGCACCTTCGCGGCGATCGCAGGTGAGACGAGCGCCTCGCCCACCGCCGCGGCATTGATCCCGGCGATCAGGTCGTCGATCGACGAGTCCTTGAGCAGGTAGCCGCACGCCCCGGCGAGGATCGCCTCGAGCACGTCTGCGTCCTGGTCGGAGATCGTGAGCACGAGAACCCGCGTGAGCGGCGCGATCATCGCGATCTGGCGCGTCGCCTCGACGCCGCCGATACCCGGCATGTTCAGATCCATGACGACGACATCGGGAGCGAGCTCGCGGACCGCGCGCAGCGCCTCGTCGCCGTCGTCGCACTCACCGACGATCTGAACCCCTTGCTCGGAGAGCAGCTTGCGCAGCCCCGTCCGGAACAGGTCGTGGTCGTCGACCAGCAGGACGCGGGGGTTGACGTGCTCCCGTGTGTCGGCCGTCTCGTTCACCTGAGTCAGGTGAACGTACCTAATGCAGAGAGATCGTCACAATGCGCCGACCCCACGCCATCGCCTGCGCCGTGGTCGGGAACCAGAGGTCGATCGTGGCTCCGACGATCGCGCCCCCTGTGTCGGCAGCGACCGCCTCGCCGTACCCCGGCACGGTCATGTGGGCGCCGAGCGGGATCACGCTGGGATCGACGGCGGCGACGCCCCAGCCGACGGGAAGCCCCGTTGCGGTCGAGCCGCCGAGCGAGTAGCCGGTAGCAGACACGGTGATCGACCGGGCGCCCACAGCGGCAGGCGGCACGGAAGCGAGGTCCGGAGCCGCAGCGGTGCGTGCGTCGGCCGTGCGTACCTCGCTCTCGAGTGCAGTGAGCTGCTGCTCGGTGAGATTGCGCTTCGCCGCGAGCGAATCGATGTAGGCGCTCCGGGCGGCGCGTGCGGCCTCCAGAGACTGTGTGGTCGCGCGAGCCCCGCTAAGGGCCGTCGCGAGCGCCGCGGTGCGTGCCGCGAGGCTGAGCGAGGCGTCGTGGAGCTGTGTCCGGGCGGCCTGGAGCTGGTGGAGAACGTCCTCGCCCTGGCTGCTCGCTCGGGAAAGGCTGTCAAGGGCCGCGAGCGCCTCGTCGAGGCTCGTCGCTCCGAACACGATTTCGAGCGGTTCGACGTCTCCTTGCTCGTAGAGCGTGCGCAGGCGCGTATCGAGACGCCTTGCGGCGAGCCCCGTGCCGGAGCGCGCCACCACGAGCTCGTGCCGCAGTTCGACCCGCTCCGTGCGGAGGGCGCGGGCCTGTGCCTCGAGCGCACCGAGCCGCGCCTGGGCAGAGGCGAGCCGCTGGTCGAGCGAGTAGAGGGAGAGGGCCGAGGCGCGCGATTCCGCGACGATTCGCGCATCCTGGGCCTGCAGGGAAGCCCGCGAGGGCGAGCTTCCGGCGCCGCCGACTGCCGGGGCGACGAGCACTCCCAGGGCGAGCAAGACGAATGGAAGCAGGCGCCGATTCGGCGTGTGTGCCTGCCCAAGCACGGGGCGGGACCGTACCACAGGCTTCGAGAAGGAGTCGCACACTTCGTGCAGAATTGCTCAAGTTTCGAGACCGTTACCGGTTGACGCTCGTCCGGGAACCCTGCTAGCCTGCCCGACTCGTGACGTACCGGCCCCTCCCGGTGCGCCCGTCCCGCCCCCGAGCAGGGGGTTGTCATCCGTAGGTTGGGGCAGGCGCCGTACGTTCTCGTCGGGATCTGTCTGGCTCTGGTAGCCGCAGTTCCGGCGTTTGCGAACCCGTCGATCGGGACGAAGCGGGCTGAGGCACAGGCTGTCATGGGGCAGCTCCAGTCCCTCGCAGACTCGCTCGAGCGCGCGCGTTCGCAGTACGACGCAGCGAGCCTGCAGCTCGCCCAGACGCGACGCGACCTGCGCGAGAACGCGTACGAGCTGCATGTCGCGCGCGGGAACCTCAAGGCGAGTCAGCGCACGATCCGCCGCCGGCTCGTGTCGCTGTACACGACCGACCAGGATTCGACGATCGAGGTGATCCTCGGCTCGAAAAGCCTCGACGACATGATCACGCGGATCGACAGCGCGAAGAACGTGACGAGCCTCGATGCGCGCGTGGCGGACGAGGTGACCGAGTTCCGGCTGGCCGTGGTCGAGCATCGGAAGCGGCTCGCAGCGGCCCGCGTCGAGCAGGAGCACCTGGTGGCAGTGCGCGCGGCGGCGAAGGACTCGATCGAGTCGAAGATCGGAGAGCAGCAACGGCTGCTCTCGTCGATCAAGGGCCAGATCGCGCAGATGGTGCAGGCGGAGCAGGCCCGGCAGCTGCAGATGGCGCGGACGGCGCAGGCGCGGATCGTCTCGCAGCACCAGCAGGAGCAGCAGGCCGCGCAGGACACGATCGTCGGTATTTCGGCGATCGCGCCGGAGGCGAATACGGTCGTGGCGCCGCCGCCGACCTACGGCGGTGTCGTGGGGGTCGCGCTGTCACAGCTCGGAACGCCGTACGCGTGGGGCGGCGCGGCGCCCGGCGGCTTCGACTGCTCGGGCCTCGTGATGTGGGCATACGCGCAGGTCGGCGTCTCGCTCCCGCACTCGACCTACGCGCTCTTCGCGATGGGCGTCCCGGTGTCGGAGGGCGAGCTCGCGCCAGGCGACCTCGTGTTCTTCGACGGCGTCGGCCACGTCGGCATCTACATCGGCGGCGGCCAGTTCGTCCACGCGCCGCACACCGGCGACGTCGTGAAGATCTCGAGCCTCGACGATCCGTGGTACTCCGCGGAATACGTCGGGGCGAGACGAATTCTCTAGTCGGCCGCGTACAGCGCTTCGACCTCGCCGGCGAAGTGATCGAGGATCACCTTGCGCCGCAGCTTGAGCGTCGGCGTCACCTCGTTCTCCTCGATGCTGAACTCCCGGGGCAGAACGCGGAACCGCTTGATCTGCTCGAAGCCAGACCGGTCGCTGTTCACGGCGTCGACGGCCGACTGCACGGCTGCGCGGACGGCGCCCTCGTCCAGTCCGTCCACCGCTTCCGGGTCGACGGTCACCAGCGCTCCGACGTACGGCATCCGGTCGCCGACGACCACGGCCTGCGAGACGATCCGGTGGGCCTTCAGGTCGTTCTCGAGGTTCTGGGGAGCGACGTTCTTGCCGCCGGCTGTCACGATGATGTCCTTCTTGCGATCCGTGATCACGAGGAAGCCGTCGTCGTCGATGTGACCGACGTCGCCCGTATGCACGAATCCCTCGTCGTCGAGGACCTCGCGCGTCGCCGCCTCGTCCTGGTAGTAGCCGGCGAAGACGGTGTTCGAGCGGATCAGGATCTCACCGTCGGCTGCGATCCGTAACTCGACGCCCGGCAAAGGCTTGCCGACCGTGCCGAAACGGAAATCGGTCGGGCGGTTGACCGTCGCTGCGGTGGTGACCTCCGACAACCCGTATCCCTCGAGAATCAGGATGTCGAGTGCGTGGAAGTACTCGGCGATCTCGCGGCCGAGCGGCGCGCCGCCGGCGTTCGCGATGCGCAAGCGCCCTCCGAGGCGCTCCTTGATCTTCGAGTACACGAGTCGGTCGGCGACGCGGTGCTGTGCAGCCAGAAGCGGGGGCACGGGGCGGCCCTGCTGGCGCAGCCGTGAGACGCGCCTGCCGACGCCGAGCGACCAGTCGGCGATCCGGCGGCGCGCGCCGGTCAGCTCCGCGAACTGCGCCGCGACGGCCATGTGGATCTTCTCGTAGACGCGCGGAACGCTCGGGAAGAGGGTCGGTCGCACGCGCTGGAGCTCGGTCCCCGCGCGAAGCGGGTCGGAGAGAAACGCGATCGTGAAGCCGACGTATGCCGCAGAGAGGTGGAGGAGCCTGCCGTAGTTGTGGGCGAGCGGAAGATAGAGCAACATCACGTCACCGGGTGCGGTAAGCCGATCCTCGAGCTCGTCGCCTTTCTGCACCATCGCGTAGTAGTTGCGATGACGGATCATGCAGGCCTTCGGCGGTCCGGTCGTCCCCGACGTGTAGATGAACGTAAAAAGGTCGTCTTCGCCGATCGACGCAACGCGCTCGGCCAGTGCGTCGGGGCGTGCGGCGGCGAATGCGCGTCCGTCCGCCCGAAGCGCGTCCAGGTCGGCGAAGGTGAGCACGTAGCGAAGACTCGCCCCGTCCACCTTCTCGCGCTGTATGTCGTCCTCGGCCAGGACGCCTACAGCGTCCGAGTGCTCCAGGAGGTACTGGACGTCCCGCGCCGAGCTCGACGCGTAGATCGGAGCACCGATCGCTCCGACGAGCGCGAGCGCGAAGTCGACGAGCGCCCACTCGAGGCTCGTCCGCGCAAGCAGTCCGAATGCCTCCCCCTTCTCGAGGCCCAGTGCCAGCAGCCCGTTCGCGAGCTCGTCGACGGCCTGGGCGGCTTCGGCCCACGAAACCGCGCGCCACTCGCCGTCGACCTCGTGCAGGTACGCCGTTCCGGAGCGGTTCTCCCGGGCCGCGTCCAGCCACAGGCTCGCGATCGTCCCGTTTTCGGCCATCGCCTGCAATGTAGTCACGTCGGGCGAGAGGGAACCGGCGTCTGATCGCGAATCCGGCCGGTCCCCGTTACGATTCACCTGCAGATGCGCACAACCTGGAACGGCTCAGTCAGCTTCGGCCTCGTCAACATCCCCGTCGGGCTTGCGCCCGCGACAGCTCCCGCCGCGCGCCAGTCCGACGTGTCCTTCCGGATGTTGCACCGCGAATGCCAGACGCCGATCAAGCAGAAGCGCTGGTGCCCGGTTCACGACCGCGAGGTCACGGGCGACGAGCTGGTGCGTGGGTTCGAGGTCGCCAAGGGTCAGTTCGTGCTCGTCGAGGATGCGGATCTCGAGGCGATCGAGCAGCACGACACGTCGCGGAGCATCGAGATCAGCCGGTTCGTGAAGCTCGAGGAGGTCGATCCGATCTACTTCGACCGCACCTACTTCCTCGTCCCCGCGGCCGCCGAGGCGGCGCGGCGACCCTATGTCCTCCTGCTCGAAGCGATGAAGGCGAGTGGCGTCGCCGCGCTCGGCAGGTTCGTGCTCGCCGGCAAGGAGAAGCTCTGCCTCATCCGGTCGATGGGAGATGCGCTCGCCCTCGAGACGCTCTTCGTCGCGGCGGATGTGAAGGATCACGCCGAGATCGACGAGGCCGTCGCCGGCGCAGAGGTGAAGAAGCCGGAGCTCGACTTGGCTCAGCAGATCATCGACTCGCTCGAAGCGCCGTTCGATCCGGCCGAGCTCCGCAGCGAGTATCGCGAGTCGCTGCGCGAGTTGCTCGAGGCGAAGCTCGCCGGCAAGGAATTCGACCTCCCGGTCGAGGAGGAGCCCGCGCCAGTCGTCGATCTGATGGCTGCGCTCCGCGCATCGGTCGCCGCGGCGACAGAGAAGGAGACCGCGGAGAAGAAGAAGCCCGCCGCGGCGCGTAAGCGCGCGGCGGGCTCCTCACGTCGGTAGTTCCCTACTAGTGCGACGCCGGTAGGGCGCCGAGCGCGTGCAGCTGCGCCTGGAACAGTGTCTTGTCGATCTTGCCCTGGTAGATCGGCACGTGCTCCTCGACGCAGATGCGGATCACCTCGTCGCGGTCGATCCCGACCTCCTTGGAGAGCTCGTCAGGCGTCAGGTGGTTGGCCAATGCCGCTCCTCTCGGTCGTCATCTTCTTCAAGCAACAAAAAAGCCCGCCGCGCTGAGCGCTGACGGACCGGTTGAGAAGCTCTGTTGCGGCGTCAGGGAGGATTTTCACGCCATCCCCGCTGCGCCGACGCAACTCATGCCCACACGATAATCGAAGCGTGTGACGGATGCGACCTCGGCCACCCATCATCTACGCTGTGGGCGCTTTTCCGGGGTGTGGCGCAGCCTGGTAGCGCGCTCCGTTCGGGTCGGAGAGGTCCCCAGTTCAAATCTGGGCACCCCGATTTAGTGTGGGGGAAACCAGGTTTCCCCCACATGCCCCCTTCTTCCTCGCGGCTTCGCGGCCGCTCTTTGCGGCGGTTCGCACCGCTGCAGCGACGAGACCGTTTGGCCTAGCGGGGACACGGGCGGAGCCCGTGCCCCCGCCTTTTCAGGCGGTTAGGGTCGGGCTCGTGGCTTCGCTCCGGGCGGTTGTCTTCGACGTCGACTTCACTCTCGCTCGGCCGGGCCCTGATCTTGGGGCGGCGGGCTACGTCGAGGTCGGGCGGCGCTACGGGCTCGTGCTCGATCCGGCGCTGCACGACGAGGCGCGGCGAGAGGCACTCGAGACGCTCGAGCGCCACCCGGAGCTCGACCACGACGAGCAGCTCTGGGTGCTCTTCACCGAGCGCATCATCGTCGGCATGGGTGGCGAGGGCGATACGCACGGTGCCGCCGTCGAGATGACGAGGGCCTGGGAGCACGCCGCCCACTTCGAGCTCTATCCCGATGTCGCCGGATCGCTCGACGAGCTTCGGGCCCACGGCCTCAAGATCGGGTTGCTGTCGAACACGGCCCGCGATCTCGACCTGTTTGTCGCCCATCACCGCCTGGTCGTCGACGCGCTGCTCACGTCCCGCGCCCACGGGAAGACCAAGCCCCACGAGTCGATCTTCCGCGATCTCCTCGACGTGCTCGGTGTCTTGCCCGAAGAGGCCGTGATGGTCGGCGACTCGATCGAGGACGACATCGACGGTGCAGAGGCGGTCGGGATGCGCGCTCTGCTCGTCGACCGCGACCGGCGCTACCCCGGTCGGCCGGAGCGCCTCGACTCGCTGGCGGGCCTTGCGGTCGCGCTCGGTCTTGAGTGATCCGCGCTCTACGCTGTACGTAGGTGCCCGTCTGGCTGATCTGGGCGATCATCGCCGTCCTGCTCGGGATCGGCGAGATGCTGACGCCCGGGCTGTTCTTCCTCGGGCCGCTGGCGCTGTCGGCTGGCGCCGCGGCGCTGGCCGGGCTGTTCGGAGGGGGGACGATCGTGACCCTGATCGTCTTCATCCTCGCGTCGATCGCTTCGCTCGCGTTCCTGCGCCCGATCGCCCGGAGGCACGTTCGCATGCCTTCGATCTCGCGCACCGGCACGGATGCGCTCGTCGGCCGGAAGGCCGTCGTGACCCGCCGCATCGACGCCAACGGCGGTCGCGTCCGGATCGGCGGCGAGGAGTGGTCGGCGCGCTCGTATCTCGACGGTCAGGTGGTCGAGGAAGGCAAGAGCGTCGACGTGATCCAGATCGAGGGGGCGACCGCCCTCGTGTCCGAATAGGAGGCCGGTGTGAGCGGAACTCTCGCAGCCCTGATCGTGCTCGCCGTGATCGTGCTCTTCATTCTCGTCACGCTCGCGAGGACAATCCGCGTGATCCCGCAGGCGCGGGCCGGCGTCGTCGAGCGCCTGGGCCGCTACTCGCGGACGCTGATGCCCGGGCTCTCGATCGTGATCCCCTTCGTCGATCGCGTTCGCCAGCTGCAGGACATGCGCGAGCAGGTGGTGTCCTTCGAGCCGCAACCGGTGATCACGCAGGACAACCTCGTCGTCAACATCGACTCGGTCATCTACTTCCAGATCACCGACCCGAAGTCGGCGACGTACGAGATCAACGATCCGGTGAACGCGATCGACCTGCTGACGGTGACGACCCTGCGGAACGTGATCGGCGGGATGACCCTCGAGCAGACACTCACCTCCCGCGACTCGATCAACGACCAGCTACGCGGCATCCTCGACGAAGCGACCGGGAAGTGGGGCATCCGCATCCACCGCGTCGAGCTGAAGGCCGTCGACCCACCGCCCTCGATCAAGGACACGATGGAGAAGCAGATGCGCGCCGACCGCGAGAAGCGGGCCGCGATCCTGCAGGCCGAGGGCGTGAAGCAGTCGCAGATCCTGCAGGCGGAGGGCGAGAAGCAGGCGGCGATCCTCAAGGCGGAAGGCCAGAAACAATCGGCGATCCTTGCCGCCCAGGGGCAGGCCGAGGCGATCGGGACCGTGTTCAAGGCGATCCACGACGGCGACCCGGACCCGAAGCTGCTCGCGTACCAGTACCTGCAGGTGCTGCCGCAGATCGCGCAGGGCGACGCGAACAAGGTCTGGGTGATCCCCAGCGAGCTCACCCGCGCCCTCGGCGGGCTCTCGGAGCGCATCCTCCCCCGATCAGGTGACGGAACAGAGTCATCCTGAGGGATGCGCTCGAGGAGGCCCACAGCCGACGATCAATCTCAGGTGCTCTCGCGCAGGCGGCTGCTCAACGCGGTGTTCATTCTCTCGGCGCTCGTCGTCGCGGGCCTCGTCGCGCGTCACTACGCCCGCGCCGGCTGGCCGCTCCACAACGCGAACGTCTGGCTCGTCGCTCTCGCCGCGTTGATCTTCCTGGCCGCCTACGCGGCCAAGGCGTGGGGGTGGCAGCGGCTGTTTTCGAGCGGCGAGCGTCCCGCCGTCCTCACGCTCGCGGCAGCGGGCGGCGCCGCGTCGGTCGGCGGCATCGCGCTGCCCGGCCGCTGCGACGACGTCATCCGTCTTGCCGTCGTCCGCCGGTGTCGCCGCCGCCGGGCGAGCGTCGGTGCGGCAGTGCTCTCGATCTTCGTGCTCGGCCTCCTCGACAGCGCAGCGTTGGCTCCGCTTGCGTATGTGGCCGCGTTCGTGGGAAACGTCGACGGCTGGCTGCGCGTCGGGCTCTTCGTCGTCGCCGGGGCAGGGGTGGCCGCCGCCGCAGTGGTGCTCAGCCTGCGCAGGCTGGCGGGGCTTCAATTCGTGGCCCGCTTTCGAATTGCGCGCTTCATCGGGGAGCATGCGACGGGCCGCCGTGAGGCCGTCCACGCCTGGCTCGCCGTCGCGACGTCGTGGGCGCTCCGCGCCCTCGCCGTGTTCGTTCTCCTCGCCGCTCTCGGGCTCGGCACGGACTTCGCGCTTGCCCTCGCCTTCGTCTGCGCCTCGTCGGCTTCTGCGGTGCTGCCGGTGGCTCCGGCCGGCGCCGCCGTTCAGGCGGGCGCGGGCGCGGCGATCCTGATCGCCTCCGGTATGCGCACAGACGATGCGGTCGCCTTCGGCGTCGCCGCGCAGGCACTCGTGATCGCCGCGGGGGCCGTGTGCGTGCTCGCGCTCGGTGCCTGGCACCTGCAGGGAAGGCTGGTGCCGGTTCCGGTGCTCAAACGGCGCGCAGCGACGACCTAAGACGCGAGCTCGGAAGCCGCCTCGGCCAGCGTCAGCACGGGGCCGACGCACGTGTCTCGGCCTTCGAGGAGGTCGAGCCAATCGCGGAGCGTGCGCGTCCGGAGCAGTTCTTCGAGCTCCGGGAGCCGAGGCTCGAACGCGCGACCGACCAGGTCGGCGCGATCGAGCAGCGCGCACAAACGGTTCCAGAACCTGGGCTCGAGCGCCGCCACCGTCAGGTAGCGCCCATCGGACGTCTCGTAGATCCGGTAGCAGGCGGCGCCGCCCGTGAGGAGCCGCGGGAGCGGTTCGCCCTGGAGGCGGTGGGCGGCGAACCGATGCGCGCCATGCGTCATCGAGACGACGATCCGTGCTCCCCGCCCTGTGCGCCCGCGGTCGAACAACGCCGCCAATACCTCGATCACAGCACCTTGCGCGCCTGCGCACAGGTCGGCGATCTGCACCGGAGGCAGCGCCGGGGCCGTGTCGGCCAGGAGGCCGGCGTAGCCGAGGTAGTTGAGGTCGTGTCCTGCATCGCCGGAGCGCCGCCCAGTCGCGCCGTACCCGGTGATCGAGCAGAGGACCGTCTCCGGCGGCAGGTCGATGCCGAGGCGCTCGAAGACACCCGGCCGGAAGCCTTCGAGCACGACGTCGGCCGCGGCGAGCACGGCCGGTGCCGGATCGGTTCGCGCATCCCAGGTGATGCGCTCCTTGCCCTCGTTCAGCGCGCGGTACCAGCCGGGGGCCGTCGTCTCGACCGGATCGCCGTCGGGCGGCTCGACCTTCACGACGCGTGCGCCGAGCCGGAGCAGCTCCCGCGAAGCGAACGGGCCCGGGAGGTAGCGAGTCAGGTCGGCCACGGTGACTCCGCGTAGGCTCGCTACGTCCATCGGCCGATTATGCTGGGCGACCTTGGCCGAGCGGTCGACCGAGCGGCGGAGCGAGCTTCTACGCGCGGCGGTGCGCGTCTTCGCGCGCAACGGCTATCGCGCCTCGCGGGTTGCCGACGTGGCCGAGGAGGCCGGCGTCGCGCACGGCCTCCTCTACCACTACTTCCGCTCCAAGGACGAGGTGCTCGACGAGATCTTCCGCCGCACCTGGTCGAACCTCGCCGGCGAGCTGCGCGAGATCGAGGCGTCGGGGGCTCCGCTTCGCGACCAGCTTCGTCGTTTCGCGGCCGTCTACCTCGGATCGTGGCTCGAGACGCCGGATCTGATCCGCGTGCTCGTCCGCGAGATCGCGCGAGGCCCCGATGTCGGTACGCGCGCAGGCGAGATCGAGTCGGTGCTCGCCTCGCTCGGCCGGATGATCGAAGCAGGTTCACACCGCGGTGAGGTGCGCACCGGGGTCGACGCGCGGTTCGCCGCATTCGCGTTCTACGGCGCGCTCGAGGAGATCCTCACCGGGTTCGTGCTCGGGCAGCTTCCGTCCTCGGCGCGCGATGTCGAGCGGGCGATTGCGACGGTGGTCGACGTCGTTGCGGCAGGATTGGCGCCATGACGAAGGTCGTCAACCTGGCAGGCGCCGCGCTCGGCCCGGAGCGCGACCGGGACGGCTGGCGCCAGCGGTCGTTGCGGGTCGGTGAGGAGCTCGGAGCCGCGCTGATCGGGGGCAGCATCTACGAGCTTCCGGCGGGAGAGCGAACCTTCCCCTACCACTACCATCACGGGGTCGAGGAGTGGTTGCTCGTCATCGACGGCACGCCGTCAGTGCGCACGCCGGCCGGCACACGCGAGCTGAAGACCGGGGACATTCTCTGCTTCCCGTCCGGCGCGGATGGAGCGCACACTGTCACCGGCCCTGGCCGGGTCTTGATCCTGTCCGGCGGCGGCCGTCCGTCGATTGCGGTGTACCCCGACTCGGACAAGCTCGGAACGCGGTCCGGCGAAGCGGACGACACCCGCGACTTCCGGCGCGGCGACGCTGTCGACTACTGGGACGGGGAAGATGAGCCGTAGGCTCGACGGAGGCTCCCGGGAGCGAAGGCGCCGGCTTGGCCGGCGCCGGAAGCGGATATGACCGACGTCGCCAACGTCTTCGGGGTCGAGCTCACGCTCGACGAGGGCGATCCGGACGGGTACCACACCTCGTACGCGCGTGTCGGACCGCTCGTCGGCGGGAGCCGGCTGGGCCTCTCGGTGTACGAGCTGCCGCCGGGTCAGAGCATCTGCCCGTACCACTGGGAGACGGACGAGGAGTGGCTGATCGTGCTCGGCGGCCGTCCGACGCTGCGAACGCCGGAGGGTGAGCGTGAGCTCGATCCGTGGGACGCGGTCTGCTTCCCGGTGGGCGCCGAGGGCGCGCACAAGGTGACGAACCGGAGCGACGCGGCCGTGCGCGTCGGGATGCTCTCGACGCGGAACGAGCCGGGCATCGCCGTCTACCCGGACTCGAACAAGGTCGGCGCCTGGCCGCCCGGCAAGCTCTTCCGGATCGACGACGCCGTCGACTACTGGGACGGCGAGGTCTAGATGATTGATCGGCAATTCAACGCCGCCGCGGATGGGGACCTGCACACCGCATTGCGGCCGCCTCGCCCAGCACCAAGGCCCACCGGCCTTGGCACCAGTGGAGTCAACCACACTGCTTGGTGCAGACCCTCCCCGCGACGACGGCAATTACCGGTCGACCGTCCACTAGATCACGACTGTCTCGCGCCGCGGCGTGCCGCGGGCGAAGCGCTCGACGTCGAAGGCGGAGAGGTCGAGTGACGGCTCGCCGCCGGCGATCAGCTGCGCGACGTGCTCGCCCGCTGCCGGTGCCTGCTGGAAGCCGTGCCCGGAGAACCCCGTCGCATAGAGGAAGCGCGACACGCGTTCGCTCTCGCCGACGAGGGCGTTGTGGTCCGGGGACACCTCGTAGTACCCCCACCACGAGGAGGAGATCGGCAGGTCGGCGAGCGCCGGCAGGCGGCGTGTCGCATGCTCGGCCACGTCCTCGAGTCGTGCCTCACGTCCTCCGAACACCAGGCCGGGCCCCTCGCGGTGGAAGTAGAAGCTCGTCGAGAAGTCGACGGTGAGCGGCAGCTCGGCAGGCAGTCCGGCGTCGGTGGCGGTGAACCACAGGTGCCGCGGCTCGCCCTCCACCGGGAGATCGATTCCAGCGAGCGCCGCGACCTCGCTGGACCACGCGCCGGCTGCGCACACGAGCGTCGTCGTCGCAAACTCCTCACCGCCGGCCTCGACGGCTTCGATGCGGCCGCCGCGCACGCGCACGCCCGTCAGAGGAGAGCTCTGCCGGATGCGCACACCACGCTCTGCGGCACCGCGCGCGTACCACTGCACGACCGCCTCGGGCGAGCAGTAGCCGTCGAGCGGGCAGTACGTCGCAGCGAGCACGCCGTCGAGGTCGAGTTGCGGGACGACCTCTGCGGCTTCCTCCGGGGTCAGCTCGCGGGCCGGAACGCCCAGCGCCTGCTGCATCGCGAGCGCAGCCCGGAACGCAGACAGGTCGTCTTCCCGGTCGAGCAGGAACAGGTAGCCCCACTGGTGCAGCTCGATCTCGTCGCCCATCGTGGTCAGCTCTGCCAGTGAGCGCTGGGCGATCCGCACGTTCAACTCGTCGCCGAACTGCATCCGGAAGCCGCCCGCGGACTTCGCGGTCGACCCGGACGCGAGCGTGTCGCGCTCGAGCAGGAGGACGTCGGTGATCCCGAGCTCGGCGAGGTGCCAGGCGACCGACGCTCCGAGTGCGCCTCCGCCGACGATGACGACCTCGGCGCTGTCCACGTCGAAAGACGCTACGCGGGCTGGTGGACGGGCGAGAGCGCCGGAGCCCAGGAGCAGAGCGGGGACACGTCGCCACTCCGCCCGTTCAGCTTGCGGTAACCGAGTGCGTGCTCGGCCTGCATCATCTTGTGAATCTGCGTCGTGCCCTCATAGATGATCGGCGCGCGTGCGTTGCGGAAGTACCGCTCGATGCCGTACTCGCCCGAGTAGCCGTACGAGCCGAACACCTGAATCGCGAGGTGCGCCGCTTCGAACGCCGACTCGGTCGCATGCCATTTGGCGAGTGAGGTCTCGCGCGTGTTGCGCTTCCCTTCGTTCTTCATCCACGCCGCCTGCATGACGAGCAGCTTCGACGTCTCATAGCCGAGCACCATCGTCGCGATCATGTCCTGCACGAACTGATAGCGGCCGATCTGTTGACCGAACGTCTCCCGCTCGCGCGCGTACTCGACGCTTCGTTCGAGGCATGCGCGCACGACGCCGCAGGCACCGGCCGCGACGGTGAAACGCCCCTGGTCGAGCGAGTGCATCGCGATCTCGAACCCCTGGCCCTCGGCGCCGATCAGGTTCTCGGCCGGCACCTCGACGTTCTCGAAGAAGAGCTCGCCGGTCGAGCCGGCCCAGATCCCGAGCTTGTGCTCCGTGTCGCGGGAGGTGAAGCCCTTCATCCCCTTCTCGAGGACGAACGCGCTGATCCCCTTGTGCGCGGCCGCGGGGTCCGTCTTCGCGAAGACGAGCGCGTGGTCGGCGACCGTTGCGTACGAGATCCAGTTCTTCTGGCCGTTCAGCACGTAGACGTCGCCTTCGCGGCGCGCGGTCGAGCGCATCGAGGCGACGTCGGAGCCGGCGTCCGGCTCGGTCAGCCCGAAGCACGCGAGCTTCTCGCCCTTGGCCTGGGGCGTGAGCCAGCGCTGCTTCTGCTCCTCGGTGCCGTACTTGAGCAGCGAGAGCGAGTTGAGCCCGACGTGCACCGAGATCAGGGTCCGGAACGCCGCCTCGCCGCGTTCGATCTCCTCGCAGGCGAGAGCCTCGGCGACGTAGTCGAGCCCGGCGCCGCCGTACTCCTCCGGGATCACCACGCCGAGGATCCCCAGCTCGGCCATGCCCTCGATCAGCTCGAGGTCGAGCTTGTGCTCGATGTCGTTTCGGATCGCCACCGGCAGCACCCGCTCGTCGACGAACGTCCGGACCGTGTCCTGGATCAGGCGCTGCTCGTCGCTGAGCTCGAAGTCCATGGCGGCGGAAGCCTACCGCCCGGCGTGATCGAGGCCTCTGGGACCGAGCCGGGACCGAGCTACGATTATTGACTGACCAGTCAATCAAGACAGGCGAGGAGTGGAACGCGCATGGCCACGGTGGAGCAGACGTCGACGGGGGTTTCGTTCGCGCTGACCGACGAACAGAAGGAGCTGCGCGCGCTCGCGCGCGAGTTCGCCGCCAGGGAGATTCGTCCGAAGGCGGCCGAGTACGACGAACAGTCGACCCATCCGGCCGACGTGATCGCCAAGGCGCACTCGCTCGGCCTGATGAACCTGCACGTCCCCGAGGCCTACGGCGGGCTTGCGCTTCCTTCGTTCGACGGCATGCTCGTCGGCGAGGAGCTCAACTGGGGCTGCTCCGGCATCGGGACGTCGATCGGCGCCAACGGTCTCGGCGCCGGCCCGGTGATCCTCGCCGGCTCGGACGAGCAGAAGGCCCGGTGGCTGCCGCCGCTGATCGAGGAGCCGATTCTCTGTTCGTTCGCCCTCTCCGAGCCCGACGCCGGGTCCGACGTCGCTCGCATGGGCACGACCGCCGAGCGTCGCGGCGACGAGTACGTCCTGAACGGCTCGAAGACCTTCATCACGAATGCCGGCCACGCGGCGTGGACGGTCATGTTCGCGAAGACCGACCCCGCGAAGGGACATCGCGGCATGTCGGCCTTCATCGTGCCGATGGACACGCCCGGCGTCACGATCGAGAAGCACCTCGACAAGATGGGGCAGCGGTCGACCGATACCTCGGCCTTCGCGCTTTCCGACGTCGTCGTCCCTGCCGAGAACCGGCTCGGAGAAGAAGGCGAAGGGTTCAAGATCGCGATGAAGACGCTCGACTTCACACGCCCGGGCACGGCTGCGGGGGCTGTGGGTGTGGCGCAGGCCGCCTACGAGCTGGCCGTCGAGTATGCGAAGGAGCGCGTCACCTTCGACGTGCCGATTGCGATGCACCAGGGAGTCAGCTTCCTGATTGCCGACATGGCGACCGAGATCGAGGCCGCGCGCCTCCTCACCTGGCAGGCCGCGTGGCTGATCGACCGCGGCGAGCGTGCGACGCTCCACTCCTCCTTCGCCAAGCGCTTCTCCGCCGACACGGCGATGAAGGTGACCACCGACGCGGTCCAGGTCTTCGGCGGCTACGGCTACATGAAGGAGTACCCGGTCGAGAAGCTGATGCGCGACGCAAAGCTCTTCCAGATCTACGAGGGGACGTCGCAGATTCAGCGGCTCGTCATCGCCAAGGAGATCTTCATCCCGCGCGGATAGCGGCGTAGACTCGCCGGCTGTGAGCCTCGAGATCGATCTGTCCGGGCGTGTCGCGTTCGTCACCGGCGGCTCGCGCGGGCTTGGGCGTGCCGATGCTCTGACCCTCGCTCGTGCGGGTGCTGACGTCGTCATCGCCGACCTGCTCGTCGAGTCGGAGCTCTCCGAGGAGACCGACGCGTACGGGCCGCTCGCCCAGGTGGCGAGGACGCAGGGGCTCGTGCACACCGAATCGACCGCGGAGGAGATCCGTGGGCTGGGCCGTCGCTCGCTCGCGGTCCGCTGCGACGTGACCGACCGTGAGCAGGTGGGGGCGGCGGTGGCGCGCACGGTTGACGAGATGGGGGCTGTCGACATCCTGGTCAACAACGCCGGGACGCTCGACCACGTTGGGCAGTTCACCGACCAGCAGCCCACCCTGTGGGCGCGCGACCTCGAGGTGAACCTGACCGGCGCGTTCAACTGCGCGCAGGCGGCGTGGCCGCACATGAAGGAACGCGGCTTCGGCCGGATCGTCAACATGGCATCCGTCGCCGGCACGCTCGGCGGGTTCGGCCAGGCCTCGTACTCGACGACGAAGGCCGGGCTGATCGGGCTGACGAAGACGCTCGCGATGGAGGGGGGTCGCCACGGGATCACGTGCAACGCGATCGTCCCGGGGATCATCGGCACCGAGGCGTTCCACATGGCGAATCCGGCCATGAACGAGCGGATCGCCAGTCGGACCGTCTTCAAGCGGCCCGGCGACCCACAGGACATCGCGAATGCGATTGCGTTCCTCTGTTCCGACCTCGCGGCCTACATCACCGGCATCGAGTTGAACGTGTCGGGCGGCGTCGAGCTGTTCGTGTTCTGACACCCCAGAACGCGAAGCTCGCCCGTTCTCCGAGCGAGGCGGTTGCCGCCGGAGGCCGGCTTTGCCGGCCGGGAGGCGAAGCGCGCACCGCGACGGCGGGCGAAGAATAGGGAGGGATGGGTCGTGGGAAGGGAACCGTAGGTTCTCTTCCCACTGAGCTAGGATGCGGGCCGCTGTGGCCGCAACCTCCCCGGCCATCCTCGCACGCCGCCGCGCCGCTGCGCGCAAGCGATTCTGGACCCGCATGGCCTGGCTCGGGGTTGGCCTGGTCGTCCTCGCGCTCGGGTTGGGGCTCGTGCTCGCCGGCCCGGCCGATCGTCTCGCAAACGGAACGCGAGTCGCCGGCGTCGATGTCGGCGGGCTCAGCCCGGCGGCGGCGGAGCGCGAGCTGGCGCGGCGCTGGCAGCGAAGCGCCGCGACGCCCGTGGTGTTCACGTTCGGATCGCATCGGTTTCTCCTGTCGGCGAAGGAGCTCGGGGTACAGGTCGACTGGGCTGCCGCTGTCGCGGCCGCCCGCCGCCAGGGAGACGGGTTCGGCTTCGTGCGTGGCTATCGCCGCCTGAAGCTGAAGCTGTTCCCTGCCGACGTCACGCCGCGGGCTCGCGCGTCCGATGCCGCGCTCGCGTACGAGCTCGGCTTGATCGGCAAGGTCACGGACCGGCCGTCTCGCGATGCTCAGCTGATCCGTCGTGGCCTTCATTTCGACGTCGTGCGCGGCGAGTCGGGTCGCCTGCTCGATCGCACCGCGGCGGCGAGCATCATCCTCGCGTCGCTCTCCTCGTTCGAGCGCAGCCCGGCTGCTCTGCCGGTCGGCGTCAGCCCGCCCGACGTCACGGCTGCTTCGCTCGCGCGGGCGCAGCGTTCGGCGACGGTCGCCGTCTCCGCGCCCGTCACGCTCACAATCGGGCCGACGCGCATCAAGCTGCCGCGGTGGCGTATCGCCACACTGCTCGACCTTTCGCACGCGACCAGCGGGCTGCAGCTCGGCGGCCCGGGCGCGACCACGGAGCTCCGGCGGTTGCAGCAGGCGATCAACCGCGCGCCGCGCGACGCAGATTGGGCTGTCGGCGCCGGCGGGTCGGTGCGGGTCGTCCCGGCAAAGCCCGGTGTCACTCTCGACGTCGAGAAGTCGTCAGCCGCGATCCTCGCCGCCGCCGAGCGGCCGGCAAACCGCGTCGCCACTCTCTCCTACGCGGTGGCCCAGCCGAACCGGTCGACGGCGCAGGCCGAGGCGCTCGGTATCACCGGGACGGTCGGTGCCTACGAGACGTTCTTCGGCGGTGTGCCCAACCGGATTCACAACGTCCAGCTCGTCGCGCACCTCGTCGACCGGAAGCTGATCGCACCCGGCGCAACGTTTTCGTTCAACAAGACGACCGGCGACCGCTCCGCCGCCAGGGGCTTCCTCGAGGCGCCGGTGATCATCAACGGTGAAGTCCAGACCGGCCTCGGGGGCGGCGTCTGCCAGGTGTCGACCACCGTCTTCAACGCCGCGTTCGTCGCCGGGCTGCCGATCACCGCCCGCACGAACCATGCGCTCTACATCTCGCACTACCCGCTCGGCCGCGATGCGACCGTCGATTATCCGGATGTCGATCTGAAGTTCGTCAACGACACCGGCCACTGGCTGCTGCTGCGCACGTGGGTGAGCTCGTCGTCGCTCACCGTCGCGCTCTATGGAACGCCGCAGCACCGCCGCGTCGACTCGGTCACCCAGCCGTTGCGTGTGGTCTCGCCGCCGCCGGTGCAGAAGACGAACGATCCGAGTCTCCTGGTCGGCCAGACGATCGTGACCGACCCCGGCGCTCCGGCGCAGGCGACGAGCGTCGAGCGGAAGGTCTATTCGCCGTCCGGGAAGCTCCTCTCCGACCAGACGTGGTCGTCGTACTATCGCGCGGTGCCGAAGCTGCTCACCATCGGCACGAAGAAGCCGAAGGCGAAGAAGCCGAAGGCGGAGAAGCCGAAGCCGGCGGCCCCGCTCAGTCCCGCGGGGACGGCGCCGACCGCTCCGCACTAGCGATCGCGTCGAGCAGCCATGTCGGAAGGCGGGTCGGACGGAGCGTCTTCGCGTCGACGGTTGCATGCGCCGTCCAGCCGTCGGCGATCGTGCGGTCACCGCGGCGCACCGCGTACTCGTAGCGAAAGCGGGCGCCCTTCGCGTCCACGCAGCGCGTGAACACCTTCAGGCGATCGTCGAAGACGGCCGGCTCGATGTAACGGGCGTGCGATTCGAGGACGAGTGCCTCGATGCCCTCGTCGCGCAACCGCTGGTAGCCGTGCGCGTACTCCTCGAGGTACTCGACGCGGGCGACCTCGAACCAGACGAAGTAGCTCGAATTGTGGGCAATCCCTTGCGCGTCCGTCTCGGCGAAGCGCACACGGATGTCGGTCGAGAAGCTGAACCCCTGCACGGAGGGGTCATGCTCGCAGAACCCGAGCTTCGCTTACGCCGCGGCGCGCCGGACGGGCTTCTCGTCGAGGACGCTGAGGCAGCTGGCACAGACGTGCTGCTCGGTCTCGTACGGGACACCCGCGCGGAGGACGATCACCCGGACGTGCATCGGGTCGTGCTTGTGCTTGTCGGGAGGCTGGGTCGTCGTCATCTCTTCACCCAGGGTAATCGGCAAACCGCACGCGCGAACTGAGCAGTTTGTGTCAATTGGGCAACGATTCAGACGCCGGCCGGAAGCGAAAGTTGCACATGGTCGGCGAGCCCGGAGACGCCCACGCCAACGAGCCGGAGGGGGCCGGGACGCTCGCGAAGGGCGCGGTCGAGTAGGTCGCAGGCGAGCGTCCCGATGCGCGCCGCGTCGTCGGTGCCGACCTGGAGCGACGTCGAGCGCGTCCGGATCGAGAAGTCCGGATAGCGCAGCTTCGTCGTCACCGTGCGCGCCACCTGGCCGCGGCGGGCCAGGTGGCCCGAAAGCCCGTTCGCCATGCGCCGGAGCTCGTCGTGGAGTCGCTCGACCTCACCGACGTCCTGGGCGAAGGTCTCCTCCTGGGAGATCGAGATCCGTTCCGTGGACACTTCGAGCGGACGGGGGTCGATTCCGCGGGCGCGATCCCGCAGCTCTCTGCCGGCCTTGCCACGCAGGGCGATCCGCAGGGCCTCGTCGTCCAGTTCGGCGAGGCCCCCGATCGTCGTGACGCCGGCCGCCACGAGCCGCTCCTCGGCGCGCGGCCCGACGCCCGGCAGCACGCGGATCGGGAAGGGGGCGAGGAACGCAGCCTCCCGGCCCGGTCGTACGGCGGTGAGACCGCCGGGCTTCCGCCGGTCCGACGCGATTTTCGCGACCACCTTCGAGCCGGCGACTCCGAGCGAGCAGGAGAGGCCTGTCCGGGTGCGGACGACGGCCTGAACCGCACCTGCGACGGCGCGGGCGTCCTCGAAGTCCGGTGCGACTCCGCCGACGTCGAGGTATCCCTCGTCGATGCCCGTCTGCTCGACCGTCGGCACGATCTCGCGAACGGTCGACCAGACCTCGCGCGAGTAGTCGCGGTAGAGCGCGTGCCGTGGGCGAACGAATGTCGCGCGCGGGCAACGCCGCAGCGCCTCGGCGCACGACATCGCAGAGTGGATGCCGAATCCGCGAGCGACGTAGTTCGCCGTCGCGACGACGCCGCGACCGTGTGGATCGCCGCCGACGATCAACGGCACGCTGCGGAGCGCCGGATCCTCGAGCTCCTCGACGGCGGCAAAGAATGCATCGAGGTCGAGGTGCGCGACGATCGGAAGCACTCAGGGAGCGTAGATCCATCGCCAGATGCGGACGTTCGCGGTCCTGATTGGCTGGCGGCGGCGGTTGCGTCCGCGGCGCGCCCGGACAGGCTGCGCGCGTGTGGGGCCGAGTCGCTCGGCTCGGCGAGCCTCGCGTTCGCCGGTTGGGCAACCCGGGGTGTGGTCGCGTACGGCCGGCCGGTGCGGTCGTCGCCCGGTTCCGCGCACACAATGCGAACGGCTATCCGACCGTTTTCGGCTGCATCAGGCTGCAGAACACCACGCTCGAGCGGGTCTTCGCGGCGGCAGGCGCCGGGACACCGGTCGTCATCCGGCGGTAGGGCGAAGCGCCTCCCGTCCCGACCACGTAGGCTACGCGGCTCAGATGCCCGAGACCAAGAACCCCCTCTCCCAGCTCTCCTCGTTCAGCGAGGACTTGCTCGGAAAGGCTTCGAAGAACCCAGCGGCGACGAAGTTCCTCCAGGGTGCGAACCAGCTGCGCGACCGCGTCGACGAGCTCTCCAAGCGCGTCCGCGGCCTCGACGCCCTCGAGCAGCGCGTCGGCGAGCTCGAGCAGCGCATCGCGAAGCTCGAGAAGCCGTCACGGAAGCCCGCGACTCCGAAGCCCGAAGAGAAGCCGAAGACCGGCGCCGCGTAGCGACGGTCAGCGCGGCACGCGCACGCGCAACGCGCCGGGGACGACCTCGAACGTCGCCGGCGTCGTCCCGATCTGCTCGCCTTCGACCTCGATCGGCAGGCGTTCCGGCGCCTCCACCGTCACGTGGGCGCTGCGGAGCACCTCGACCTTCGGGTGCCCGATGTGGCGACCCTTGTAGATCTTCGGGGCGGTCGTGAGGAAGTCGAGCTTGGAGACGTCGCCGAACAACACGACGTCGAAGAGGCCGTCGTCGGGCCTGGCGCCGGGCGCGAGCATCATCCCGCCGCCGTGCCACGGCCCGTTGGCGACGATCACGTCGTGCATCCGCCCGCTCCGCTCGGCGCCGTCGAGCGAGACGTTCACCTCGGTGTTCTCCCACGTGAGGAAGACCCTCGTCAACGCGTAGAAGAACGTGAGGCGGCCGCCGAGCGCCTTCGACATCCCGTTGGCCCGCTGCGCGACTGCGCCGCTCATGCCGACGGTGCCGACGTTCCCGAACCAGCGTACCGCGTCCTCGCCGTCCCACGTGCGGTAACGGACCCGTCCGGCGTCGATCGTGCGAGGAGCTCCGTCGCGCGCTACGCGAACCGCGTCGTCGAAGCGCGTCGGGATGCCGTACGCGCGTCCGAAGTCCATGCCCGTGCCGAGGGGAATCGTTGCCAAGTCGACGTCGCGTTCGGCGACGCCGTTGATCACTTCGTTGAGCGTCCCGTCGCCGCCGGCCGCGACGACGAGCCGCGCACCCCGGTCGACTGCGCTCCGGGCCAGCTCGATCAGGTGCCCGGGGCGCTCGGAGAACAGCGTTTCTCCGTCGAGGCCGGCGTGGGCCGCGCGGTGCGCGAGCTCGGCCCAGCGGCGGCCGGTGCGGCCGTTGTCGGAAGCGGGATTGACGAGGAAGACGGTGTCCGGCATCTCGCCGTACGCCGCCTCAGTCGGCGACGGCGACGCCGAGGGCGATGCGCGTCATCCGGTCGACGGCCCCGCGCAACTCGTCGTCGCTGATGCGCTTGAACTCGCCTTCGACCACGATGTCCGAGACCGTCAGCAGACAGCAGGACTCCACGCCTCGCAGTGCCGACAGCGTGAACAACGCCGCCGCCTCCATCTCCACTGCAAGCACGCCTCGCCGAGACCAGCGCTCGTACTGGCCGCCGTCCGGGTTGTAGAAGAGGTCACTCGACACGATCGGTCCCACGTGCACCGGAACACCTTGCTCCTTCGCGGAGTGAACCGCGCCGTGAATGAGACTCCAGGCGCCGGTCGGGCAGTGCGGTTCGTTGCCGACCAGGTGAGATGCCGTCGCGTCTGCCGGCACCGCGGTCAGGGCGATGATCAGGTCGCCGAGCGTGTGGTGGGGTTGCAGGCCGCCGCAGGTACCGACGCGGATCAGCTTCTTGCAGCCGAGCTGGATAAGTTCCTCGAAGACGATCGTTGCGCCGGGGCATCCCATGCCGGTTCCCTGGACCGACACGGGCCGACCTTCGTAGGTTCCCGTGTAGCCGAGGAGACCGCGCTCGGAGTTCCGTTCTTCGACGTCCGTGAGGTACGTCTCGGCGATGTACTTCGCGCGCAAAGGGTCGCCTGGCAGCAGAACGGACTCGGCGTAGGAGCCAGGCTCGGCGCGGATGTGAATCGGCATGGCGGCGGACTCTATAGAACACCTCCGCGATGACAGTTTTCGAGCCGACGACCCGCGATGTGCTTGCGTTTTGCGCCGAGGCGCCCGTCGAGCGGGTGTTTCTCGAAGACGTCGCCCGACGGGGCCTCGGGCGCTTCATGGCCACCGCTCGGCCCGACGGCGCGCTCGCCGCGCTGTGTCACGTCGGTACGAACATCGTCCCCTCGGGCACGGACTGCGGCGTGTTCGCCGAGGGAACGGCGCACCCGGACGTTCGCATGCTGATCGGAGAGGCATGTGCAGTCACCGAGTTGTGGGAGGCGGCGCGCCCTCGCCTGCCGAGCCCACGTGAGGACCGGCCGGGCCAGCCGGTGTTCTCGATCCGCGAGCCTCCGGTTCCGGGGAAGACCGCGCTTCGCCTCGCGACGCTCGACGACGTGCCACGGCTGTTGCCGGCATGCGCTGCCGCGTACGAGCTCGAGCTGGGCGTCGACCCGGTCGCGCGCGACGGGGTTGCGTTCCGGTGGCGGACGGCCGCCCAGGTCGAGGAGGGGCGCTCGTGGGTCTGGCTCGAAGACGGCGTCGTGCGCTTCAAGGCCGAGGCCTCCGCCTGGACCGAGACGGCCGTGCAGCTCCAGCAGGTCTGGGTCGACCCCGTTGCCCGTGGCCGCGGTGACGGTGCGCGCGGGCTGGCAGACCTGATCCGCCTCCTGCTGCGAACGACACCCGTCGTGACGCTGTTCGTGCGTGCCGAGAATGCGGCGGCCATCGCTCTCTACGAGGCGGTCGGGATGCGGCGAGAGCTCGAGTACAGGAGCGTGCTCTTCTGAGTGCCTTGCCGCGCCGCCTCGTCTGGCTCGCCGCGACCGCGTGGGTCGTGCGCTGGGCCGTCCTCGAGATCGCGTCTGCTCTGGCGCGCCGACGACCGAGCCGTTGAGGTGCAACACTGTCCGCTTGGAGGTCCTGCAGCGGATCGAGGCGCATATTCGGCGCCACGAGTTGATCGCGCCGGGCGGCGACGTGCTCTGCCTCGTCTCGGGCGGTGTCGACTCGACGTGTCTCTACCACGCGCTCACGGAGCTCGGGTATCGGACCTCCGCGCTCCACGTGGATCACCATCTTCGCGGCGAGGAGTCCAATCGCGATGCGGAGTGGTGTGCGGCGCGATTCGGGGCCGAGGTCGTCAGCGGCGGCGCGAGCAGGAGCACGGAGGCCGAGCTTCGCGACGCGCGCTACTCGTTCCACGCAGGCGTGCTGCGCGCCACGGGGCACACGCTCTCCGATCAGATCGAGACGATCATCTACCGGCTGGCGTCGAGCGGGAACACGAAGGGGATCGAGGTGCGGCGTGACGACGGCATCGTCCGCCCTCTTCTCTGCATCTGGCGCGAGGACACGGAAGCGTTTTGCCGCGAGCGCGGTCTCGAATGGCGGGAGGACTCCTCGAATGCAGCGACCGTCCGTGGGCTGATCCGGGGCGAGGTGGTTCCGCTGCTCGAGCGGATCCATCCCGCTGCGCGAGAACGTGCTGCGCGCGCTCGACGAGCGGCGCTCGCTCACACCGGCATTGGCCGAGCTGCTCGACTCACCGGTCGGCTCCAAGCGAGTCGACCTCGGCGGCGGCTTGCAGGCGGTTCGCGAGCACGAGCGGCTGTGGCTCGAGCGCAGCCCGGTGACGCTGTCTCGGCCCGTCGTCTGGGGCGCATGGTTGATCGAGTCGCGCCGGCCGGGACTTAGGGTTCGCGGCTGGCGGCCGGGCGATCGGCTGGCGGGCCGGACGAAGAAGGTGCAGGACGTGTTCGTCGACGCGAAGATCCCTCGTTCCGACCGCGAGGGCTGGCCGCTCGTCGTCCGAGGCGACGAGGTCGTGTGCGTCCCGGGCATCGTCGAGGCGGAAGGAGTGATTGCGCGCCGTGTCGATGCTTGACGTCGAGGCCGGTGTCGGCGAGGTCCCTGATCGGCGAGGATGAGCTGCAGGCGCGGATCCGTGCACTCGGGGCCGAGGTCTCGGCGGACTACCACGGTCGCGAGCTGCTGCTCGTCGGGGTGCTGAAGGGCGCCGTCTTCTTCATGGCCGATCTGATGCGGTCGATCTCCGTCCCGTGCGAGATCGACTTCATGGCGATCTCGAGCTACGGGGCGGCGACCGACTCGTCGGGTGTCGTCAGGATCCTCAAGGACCTCGACATCAACATCGAGGGCCGCCACGTGCTCGTGGTCGAGGACATCATCGACTCGGGCCTCACGCTCTCGTATCTCCTGCGCAACCTCGAGTCTCGTGAGCCGGCGAGCCTCGAGATCTGCGCCCTGCTGACGAAGCCCGACCGGCGCGAGGTCGACGTGCCCGTCCGCTACATCGGCTTCGAGATTCCGAACCGGTTCGTGATCGGCTACGGGCTCGATTTCGCCGAGCGGTACCGCAATCTGCCCTATGTAGGCGTCCTGCGGGACGATCTGATGCCGGAAGGGGTATGACCCGGGTGTTCGGGGAGGGGATTCGGGGGAACACCGGGAACATGCAAGCGGCTACCCTATGTGAGGACCCGTGAACCGTTTTCTCCGCAGCGCGTTTTTCCCGCTCATCGTGATCGTGGTGCTGGTGTGGCTGGCAAGCCAGACCCTCATCCACACGGGCGGAACGGCAGAGAAGCGGACGACCTCGCAGGCGATCACCGACGTCCAGAACGGTCAGGTCTCCTCGGCCGTCTTCACCCCGAGCAAGCGGTCGATCTCGCTCAAGTACGAGAACGGCAAGCACGCGACCGTCCACTACGCGTCCGACCAGGCGCAGCTGCAGTTCCAGCAACTGCTCGAGAGCAAGGGCGTGCTCTGGGACTCGAAAGGAACGGGCGGCTTCTCGTGGACAGCGCTGATCGGCAGCTTCCTGCCGTTCCTGCTGCTGATCGGCTTCTGGATCTTCCTGATGAACCAGGTGCAGGGCGGCGGCTCGAAGGTGATGAGCTTCGGCAAGTCGCGCGCGAAGCGTATGGCGCCGGATTCGCCGAAGATCGGTTTCAAGGACGTCGCCGGCGTCGACGAGGCGGTCGAGGAGCTCCAGGAGATCAAGGAGTTCCTCGAGAACCCGAAGAAGTTCCAGGCGCTGGGCGCGTCGATCCCGAAGGGCGTTCTGCTCTACGGGCCGC
Source organism: uncultured Thermoleophilia bacterium (assembly GCA_963715115.1). Lineage (GTDB taxonomy): Bacteria > Actinomycetota > Thermoleophilia > Gaiellales > Gaiellaceae > PALSA-600. The sequence continues at coordinate 276,949 of CAVQRE010000006.1, read as the reverse complement.
CCGGCACCGGCAAGACGCTGCTCGCGCGCGCCGTCGCCGGCGAGGCAGGGGTGCCGTTCTTCTCGATCTCGGGCTCGGACTTCGTCGAGATGTTCGTCGGTGTCGGCGCGTCTCGCGTCCGCGACCTGTTCGAGCAGGCGAAGCAGGCCTCACCGTGCATCGTCTTCATGGACGAGATCGATGCGGTCGGGCGCCATCGCGGCGCCGGCCTCGGCGGCGGGCACGACGAACGCGAGCAGACGCTGAACCAGCTGCTCGTCGAGATGGACGGCTTCGAGATGAAGGACAACATCATCCTCATCGCCGCCACGAACCGTCCCGACATTCTCGATCCTGCGCTGCTCCGCCCGGGTCGCTTCGACCGGCAGATCGTCGTCGACCGCCCCGACCGCAACGGCCGCCGGAAGATCCTCGAGGTGCACTCGAAGGGCAAGCCGCTGGCCTCCGTGATCGACCTCGACTCGCTCGCGGCCGGCACGCCGGGCTTCACCGGTGCCGACCTGCGCAATCTCGTCAACGAGGCTGCACTCCTCGCCGCGCGTCGCGGCAAGAAGGTGATCGAGCAGGAGGAGCTGGAAGAGGGGATCATGCGGGTGATCGCGGGCCCCGAGAAGAAGGCGCGGCTTCTCTCCGAGAAGGAGCAGCGGATCACCGCGTACCACGAGATGGGTCACGCGCTCGTCGGCCACTTCCTCGAGAACACCGACCCCGTGCACAAGATCACGATCGTCTCGCGCGGGCAGGCGCTCGGGCTCACGATCTCGCTTCCCACCGAGGATCGCTACCTGACGACGCGCAAGGCGTTGCTCGAGCAGATTGCGATGACGATGGGGGGCCGCGCGGCAGAGGAGCTCGTCTTCAACGAGGTCACCACCGGCGCCGCCAACGACATCGAGAAGGTCACCGCGACCGCGAAGCAGATGGTGATGCGCTTCGGGATGAGCGAGAAGCTCGGCCCTCGCGTCCTCGGCCGCAACCACGACATGCCGTTCCTCGGCCGGGAGATGGGCGCCGAGCCCGACTACTCGGAAGAGGTGGCGCGCGAGATCGACGACGAGATCCGGCGCATCATCGAGGAGGGCCACGACGTGGCGACGCGCGTGCTGCGCGAGCACATCGACGACCTGCACCGGATCTCGCAGATCCTGATCGAGCGCGAGACGATCGACAGCGACCAGTTCCAGCGGCTGCTGGCCGGCGAGTCCGAGGACGCAGTCTTCCCGCCCGAGCCGGAACCGGCCCCCGAGCCTGCCGGCGAGCCGGAGCGGCGGCCCCAGCCGAAGCCGCGCCCGTTCCCGCTGCCGGGCGGCGCGGCGATGCAGCCGCCTGAACCCGAGGCGAGCTAGGCTCGACTCGGGTTCGCGTGGGTGCCCGCTTGCGGGCAGCCACCAGATCACACAGGCCGAGGCGAGCTAGGCTCGACTCGGGTTCGCGTGGGTGCCCGCTTGCGGGCAGCCACCAGATCACACAGGCCGAGGCGAGCTAGGCTCGACTCGGGTTCGCGTGGGTGCCCGCTTGCGGGCAGCCACCGGATCACACGGCCCGTGGCGAGCTAGCTTCGTCGTCGGTCGTGCCTGGCACCTTGGTGCCAGGCACCTGTTGAAGGAAGCAGTCCCGCGTCGCCGGCGGGGCCCACAGCCGCGCATAGCGGGCGCCGCGCCGGACGAGCTCGTCGTGTGAGGCGACCTCGACCAGGCGGCCGCCCTCGAGCACCGCCACGCGGTCGGCGCGCTGCGCGGTGGAGAGCCGGTGGGCGATCGTGATCATCGTGCGGCCCTGAGCGACGGCGGCGAGCGCCCGCTCGACGGCTGCCTCGGTGCTCGGATCGAGCGCGAGCAGCGCCGCGGCCGTCGATTTGCCCGAGCCGGTCGCACCGACGAGCGCCAGGGAGGTCCCGGCCGGATATGTCGAGATCGAACCCGTCGAGGACGGGCCGCCCGTCGCCGTACGAGAACCGCACGCTGTCGAAGCGGATCCCCGCCTCGCGCGGGAATGCCCGCGCGTCCGGCGACTCGACGACCAGCGGTTCGGCGCGCAACACGTCGGTTACGCGTTGCCCGGCCGCGACGGCGCGTTGCAGCGTCCCGACACGCTGCCCGATCGTCCGCAGAGGGTTGACGAGCAGCGCGAGGTAGAAACCGAACGCCGCGAACGTGCCGATCGTGATCGCGCCGAGAGCACCGCTTCCGCGCCCAGGACCTTCACGACGCGCACCCCGGCGATCGACTCCTCGACGAGCGAGGTTGCATCTGCGAGGTGTTCCTGGTTGACCTTCGTCCGCTCCGCGTATCGCTCCGAGTACCGGCCGAATCCGATGCTCAGGAGCGGCAGCGGCAGCAGGACTGCGAGACCGAGTCGCCAGTCGAGCACGAACAGGACGACTGCCGTGCCGACGATCGTGAAGACGTAGCCGATCGTGTGGCCGATCGAGTCGAACGCGCGTGCCACGAGCTCGGCGTCGTTCGAGGCCCGCGAGATCAGCTCGCCTGCTCCGACCCGGTCGTGGTAGTGCGCGTCGAGCTCGAGCGCGCGCCGGAAGATCGCATCCCGCACCTCGGCGTCGGCGCGTGCGCGGTTGCGGATCGCGAACACATGGCGGAGCGCGCCGGAGACCGCTTCCGATCGCGCCGAGCAGAACGAGCCCGGCGCACGCCCACCAGAGAGCGGTCTGGTCGCCGCCGTCGATGCCCACGTCGATGGCGCGCTTGATCAGCAGCGGCGCTGCGATCGCGGCGCCCTGCCAGGCCAGCCCGGACGCGACTGCGCCGACGATCGACCAGCGCAATCGCCGCGCGATCAGACCCGCGGTAGCGCCAACCGCTCTCCACCCGCGAAAGTATCCGGAGATGTCAACCAGGTCCCCGATCGAGCAGCGGTTCCCGCGTCCGTCGGTGATGGGTGTGATCAACGTCACGCCCGACTCGTTCTCGGACGGCGGCGTCCACCTGCGCGTCGAGGCTGCGGTCACTTCGGCGTGGGGGATGCTCGAGGCGGGGGCGGCGATCATCGACGTCGGCGGCGAGTCGACGCGACCCGGCTCGAGCAGCGTGAGCGCCGAGGAGGAGCTCGCCCGGATCGAGCCGGTCCTCGCCGACCTCGCCGGGGCTCCGGTGTCCGTCGACACCGCGAAGGCCGAGGTCGCCCGGCGGGCGCTCGAGCTCGGTGCGGAGCTCGTCAACGACGTGACCGCGCTCCGCGGCGATCCCGCGCTCGCCGGCGTCGTCGCCGACGCCGGTTGCTATCTCTGCCTGATGCACATGCAGGGCGAGCCGCGCACGATGCAGGAGAACCCCGTCTACGACGACGTCGTCTCGGACGTCAAGCGGTTTCTGACGGAGCGGCTCGCCTTCGCCGTCTCGGAGGGGGTTCCTGAGGAGCTCGTCTGCCTCGATCCCGGGATCGGCTTCGGCAAGACCGTGGCCCACAACTTCGAGCTGCTGCGACGGCTGAACGAGCTGGCGGCGATCGGTCGGCCCCTGCTCATCGGCGTGTCGCGCAAGAGCTCGCTCGGCCGGATCATGGGCGACCCCGAAGCACGCACCGGTTCGACCGCCGCATCGGTTGGTGCTGCCGTGTCGGCCTACGAGCGCGGCGCCGCGATCCTGCGCGTGCACGACGTGCGTGAACACGTCGAGGCTCTCGCGGCGGCGCGTGCGGTCGCCGGATGATCGTCGAGCTCAAGGGGCTCGAGGTGGTCGGATTCCACGGCGCCTACGAAGAGGAGCAGGTCGCCGGGCAGCCGTTCTGGTTCGACGTCTCGCTCGCGGTCGGCGAGCGCGGGGCGGATGACGATCTCTCCCGTGCGGTCGACTACACGGACGTCGCCGCTGCGATCCGGGAGGTAAGCGACGGGCGGCGTTTCAATCTGCTCGAGGCGCTTGCCGGCGCGGTCGCCGACGAGCTCCAGCGGCGCTTTGCGGTCGAGCATGTGGTCGTGACGGTCCGGAAGCGGCCGGCAGGTCTGCCCGTCGAGTGGTCGGCGGTCACGGTGAGCAGGCCGTGACCGCTGCGTACGTGGGCCTCGGAGCGAACGTCGGCGACCGGGAGGCGCAGATTCGCGAAGCGGCGGCGCTGATCGGCGTCGAACGGCTCTCGAGCCTGATCGAGACCGAGCCCTGGGGCCTCGTCGATCAGCCCCGCTTCCTGAACGCCGCGGCCGAGGTCGAGACCCCACTCTCTGCCAGAGCCTTCCTCGAGCGCCTGCTCGCCGTCGAGCGGCGCCTCGGCCGCCTGCGGACGGGGAAGCGCTGGGGGCCGCGGACGATCGACCTCGATCTGCTCCTGTTCGGCCGGGAGACGATCGACGAACCGGGGCTTGTCGTCCCTCACCCGTTCCTGCTCGAGCGTGCGTTCGCACTGGCGCCGTTGTGCGAGCTTGACCCTTCCCTCGAAATCCCCGGAAACGGCACGGTCCGTGAGGCCCTCGCAGGGTTACAATCGGGGTTGTGAGTCACCTCGACGAGCTCGACGAATTCGAGGCCGAGGCCGAGCTTCGCCTGAAGAAGGAGTACGGGGCCGTGTTCGGGCTCTTCCGCTACTGCATCCTCACCCAGGATGCGACGTACCTCTGCAACAAGCTCGATCTCCAGTACGTGCCTCAGCCGAGCTACCCGTTCTTCCACGTCCGAATGGAGGACGTCTGGGTCTGGGACAAGAACCGGCCGACCCGGATGATCCCGCGTGCGGAGGTCTACACCTCGAGCGACGTGACGATCGAGGAGCTCCGCGGCGAGGGCGACGAGCCGGTCCTCACGGCCGAGGCGCTCGCCAAGCGCATCGGCGAAGGCCGCAGCGAGATCGAAGACCTTTGATCGGGAAGAGAACCTGCGGTTCCCTTCCCGAGGCCCATCCCTCCCTCTTCGCGTGCCGTCCAGTTGGCGCTCCTCGCCTCTCGGCCGGCCAAGCCGGCCTTCGGCGGCGCCCCGCGCGTCTCTGATCGCTGGAGCACCGCGACCCGTGCGTTAACGTCGCGACTGTGTTGTTGGCAATCGACGTCGGGAACACCCAGACGGTGTTCGGGCTGTTCGACGGCGAGCGGCTGACCGAGCAGTTCCGGGTGGGAACCGACCGCTCGCACACCGGTGACGAGCTGGCCGTGATGCTGCGGGCGTTCGTCGAGCTCGAGTCGCTCGAAGGCATTGTCCTCAGCTCGTCAGTGCCTCAGCTCGTCGCCGAATACCAGGCGTTCGCCGACCGCTGGGCCGGCGCCGAGCTGCTCGTGCTCGGGCCGGGCGTGTCGACGGGAGTCCCGATCCGCTACGACGACCCGCGCGAGGTCGGGCCCGATCGAATCGCCAACGCGGTTGCGGCCCGCGAGCGCCACGGCGCGCCGGCGGTGGTGGTCGACTTCGGCACGTCGACCAACTTCGACGTCGTCTCCGCCGCGGGCGAGTTCGCCGGCGGGGTGCTCGCGCCCGGGATCGAGGTCTCGATGGACGCATTGTTCGCGCGCGCGGCGCGACTGCCGAGGTCCCGTTCGTGGCGCCCGAGCACGTGATCAGCCAGACGACGACCGCGGCGCTCCAGTCGGGGCTCGTCTACGGCTTCGCCGGCCAGGTCGACGCGATCGTCGATCGCATTCGAGCCGAGCTCGGCGCGCCGGATGCCCCAGTGGTCGCGACGGGCGGCCTCGCCGACCTGATCGCCCCCCATACGCGGACGATCACGGCCGTCGATCCCGAGCTGACCCTGCACGGCCTGCGTCTCGTCTGGGCGCGCAATCGCTCGTAGTGCTGGTGCTGGCACCGAGGTGCCGGGCACCGATTGGCACCCCCGTTTCAACCGCCGCCGTACAAGGAGATCGGGAGCGAGTCGAGCAGGACTTCGTCGGCGGGGTCGGGGAGGTCGCGGAGCAGTCGCTCGAGCACGAGGCGCGCGCCCGGCGCGGCTGCGAACAGCCGCCGTTCGACCTCCGCGAGCGAAGGCAGCATCACCAGCTCCTGCTTGAACGGCCGCGGGAAGCGGCCGTGACCGAGGTACCAGCCGTAGAACTTTTTCAGAAAGCCGAAGGCGCGCTGCTCGCCCAGCTCACGAACCGTCTCGCGCATGAAGAGGACGAGCTCCGCGACGATGTCCTCACGCGAGGGCTCGGCGTCGTCGCCCATGATCTCGGCGAGCACCCATGGATTGCCCTGCGCGGCGCGTCCGACCATGACCGCGGCCGCGCCGGTCGTCGCGAGTACCGCCTGGGCCCGCGACCTCGACGTGACGTCGCCCGATGCGATCACGGGGACGTCCACGAGCGACACGAGCTCGGCGGTGAGCGAATGGTCGGCAGTGCCCGTGTACATCTGCCGGGCCGAGCGTGGGTGGAGCGTGAGCGACGACGCGCCGGCGTCGACGAGCCGCGGGCCGATCTCGAGACAGGTGCGGGAGCCGTTCGCGACCCCGCGGCGCATCTTCACCGAGACGGGAAGCGACACCGCCCCTGCGACTGTCTCGACGAGTCGGCAGGCGTGGTCGGGGTCGTCGAGCAGCGACGCTCCGGCACCCGTCTTGGTCACCTTCTTCACCGGACAGCCGAAGTTGACGTCGATCAGGTCCGCGCCCGCGGCCTCGACCATCCGGGCCGCCTCCGCCATCGCGTCGGGCTCCGATCCGAAGATCTGGATCGCCAGCGGGCGCTCGTCCGGGCCGACCCGCAGGTAGCCCAGCGTCCGTTCGTTGCGGTGCCCGATGCCGGCGACGGAGACCATCTCGGAGCAGACGAGACCGGCGCCGAACCGGCGCCCCTGGCGCCGAAATGCCTGCACGCTGACCCCTGCCATCGGCGCCAGAACGAGCCGGCCAGGGATCTCGACGCCGCCGATCCACCAGTGCTCCCGGAGGTCGATATTCACGGTTCGTGAATGGTAACCCGGATCATTTGCGCCCCTTCCGGGTTCATCGCTACCATTCCCGCCCGTTTTCCGACGGGTTTGGAGGCCACTTGAAGGAAGTCATCCTTACGTCCGAGGGCTACGAGAAGCTGAAGGGCGAGATCGACTATCTGCGCGGCGAACGGCGCCGTGAGGTCGCAGAGCGCATCCGCGTCGCGCGCGAGTTCGGCGACATCGCCGAGAACGCGGAGTACGACGACGCCAAGAACGAGCAGGCGATGCTCGAGCACAAGATCGCCCAGCTCGAGGAGCGCCTGCTTTCGGCGCGCGTGATCACGAAGAAGGAGATCTCGAAGGACGCGGTCTCGGTCGGCTCCAAGGTGCGCCTGCGCGACATGCAGGCGAACAAGACGTTCGAGTACCACATCGTCGGCTCCATCGAGGCCAACCCGGCGGAGAACAAGCTGTCGAACGAGTCTCCCGTCGGTAAGGCGATCATCGGACACAAGAAGGGCGACGTCGTCGAGGTTTCGGCCCCGCGCGGCGCGCTCAAGTTCAAGATCCTCGAGATCAAGGCCGCCTGACTCTCGGCCCGACCCACGGGTCGACGCGTCTACTAGGGTCGCCGGTCGTGGAGATCGTGCGGCTCGAGCCGGACAGTTACGCCGCGGCCAGCGCTGTGCTTGCGCGCGCGTTCTTCGACGATCCGGCGTGGGTGTGGCTGATCCCCGATCCCGATCGCCGCAGTCGCCTGCTGCAGCCGCTCTTTCGAGCGGGGTTCGACGTCACGGCCGCCGACGTGTGGGGGACGGCTGGGGCGGTCCGCGGCGCCGCCCGCTGGCTGCCGCCGGGGCGTCCTGCCGTGCGTGTCGGGGCGACGCTGCGCGCGCTCGTGGCGACGCCGCTCCGCCTTGGGCGGGCGACGGGGTCGTTCCTCGCCTACGGCCGCTCTGTCGAGGTGATGCGCACCGAGGTCGCCGGCGGTGCCCACTGGTATCTGGCAGGGATCGGCGTCGATCCGGACGCGCAGCGCCAGGGCATCGGCGGGGCACTGCTTCGACCCGGCCTCGAGGGAGGGGTGGGGCAGCGCGTTCCGGTCGTCCTGCTGACGAACAACGAAGCGAACCTCTCCTTCTACCGGGAGCACGGCTTCGAGGTCGTCCGCGAAGGGGAGACGCCGAAGGGCGGGCCGCGCGCCTGGGCTATGGTCAAGCGCCCATGACGCCGGTGTTTCCGAAGCGCTTCCCGGACCGCGACGAGGTCGCAGCCGTGCGGGCCGAGGCGGAGGGGCTCGAACCGGGCGAGGAGGCGCCCGAGTCGCGCCGCCTCGCGGGACGCGTGCTCGCGAGGCGAGACATGGGCAAGCTCGTCTTCCTCGATCTGGTCGACCGGTCGGGCCGGATTCAGCTCATGTGCCCGCTTGCGCGGACGGGCGAGGTCGACGTCCATCTCGGCGACGTCGTCGGTGTCACCGGCCATCCGACCAAGAGCCGCCGCGGCGAGGCGTCGCTGATCGTCGACGAGCTCGTACCGCTGAGCCCGATCCGAGCGCCACTCCCCGACACCTTCCACGGCCTCACCGACGTCGAGCAGCGCTACCGGCGCCGCTACCTCGATCTGCTGATGAACGAAGACGTGCGCTCCGACTTCATGCTGCGCGCCCGGATCGTCGCCGCTGTGCGCAGCTTCCTCGACGCCGAGGGCTTCGTCGAGGTCGAGACGCCCGTCCTGCAGCCGCGCTACGGCGGCGGGTTCGCCGAGCCGTTCGTCACCCATTCGAACGTGCTCGAGCAGGATCTCTACCTGCGGATCGCGACCGAGCTCTATCTCAAGCGCCTGATCGTCGGTGGGCTCGAGAAGGTGTACGAGCTCGGCAAGGACTTTCGCAACGAGGGAGTCAGCTACAAGCACAATCCCGAGTTCACGCAGCTCGAGTGGTACGAGGCCTTCGCCGACTACCGCGACACGATGAACCGCATGGAGCGGCTCGTCGAGTTCGTCGCTTCCGAGACGCTCGGGACGACACGCGTCACGTTCAGGGGGCATGAAGTCGACCTGAAGGCGCCGTGGCGGCGCGTCAGGCTCGTCGACGAGCTCGCCGCGGCCGAGCTCTGGACGCGCGACTTCGCCGACCTGAAGGAGCGCCTCCGCTCACGAGGGATCGAGGTCTCGCAGGACCGGACCTGGGCTCAACTGGTCGACAAGGCGATCACGGCCTACGTCGAGCCGCGTCTGGTCGAGCCGACGATCCTCTACGACTATCCGATCGAGCTGTCGCCATTTGCGCGGTCGACCGACGACGAACCCACGATCACGGAGCGGTTCGAGTTCTACGTCGGCGGAATGGAGCTCGGGAACGCCTTCTCGGAGCTGAACGACTCGGTCGAGCAGGCGGAGCGGTTCTCGATGCAGGCCGACGAGGGCGCAGGCGGGAACGTCGAAGCCGAGCAGGGCGATCCGGACTACGTGGAGGCGCTCTCGTACGGCATGCCGCCGACGGGAGGGCTCGGCCTGGGGATCGACCGGCTCGTGATGGTGCTCGGGGGCAAGGAGTCGATCCGCGACGTGATCCTCTTTCCGGCCCAGCGCGAACGTCACTAGGCGCCCCTGCCGACCGCACACCCGGAAGGGCGAGTACGATAAGGCCCTCGGAAATGCCCACGATCCGATGCGCCGCTACGGCGGCGGAAGAGAGGTTCTGAGTGTTCGAACGGTTCACCGAGCGTGCCCGCCAGGTCGTCGTACTCGCGCAGGACGAGGCGCGCGCGCTCAAGCACAACTACATCGGTACCGAGCACATCCTGCTCGGTCTGCTGCGCGAGGAAGAAGGTCTCGCGGCGCGTGTGCTCGAGTCGCTCGACATCACGGTGGAGGAGGTTCGCGCCCAGGTGGCCCGCATCGTCGGGCAAGGCGACGAGGTGACCACCGGCCAGATTCCGTTCACTCCGCGGGCCAAGAAGGTCCTCGAGCTGGCGCTGCGCGAGGCGCTCTCGCTCGGACACAACTACATCGGCACCGAGCACATCCTGCTCGGGCTCGTCCGCGAGAACGAGGGGGTTGCGGCACGAATCCTGCTCGACTTCGACGCAGATGCCGAGAAGATCCGCAACGAGATCATCCGCATGCTCTCCGGCCCCGGCCGGCGGCAGGGCGGCACGTCGGGGGCGACGAGCGAGAAGGGCAAGAGCTCGAAGCTGCTCGACCAGTTCGGCCGCAACCTGACCAAGCAGGCATCCGAAGGCAAGCTCGACCCGGTCGTCGGGCGGCAGACCGAGATCGAGCGCGTGATGCAGATCCTGTCGCGCCGGACCAAGAACAACCCGGTGTTGATCGGCGAGCCCGGCGTCGGGAAGACCGCCGTCGTCGAAGGCCTCGCGTCCCGGATCTCATCGGGGCAGGTGCCAGACCTGCTGAAGAACAAGCAGATCTACACCCTCGACCTGGCCGCGCTCGTGGCCGGCTCGAAGTACCGCGGCGAGTTCGAGGAGCGCCTGAAGAAGGTGATGAAGGAGATCACCCAGCGAGGCGACATCATCCTGTTCATCGACGAGCTGCACAATCTCGTCGGGGCAGGTGCCGCAGAGGGCGCGATCGACGCCGCTTCGATCCTGAAGCCGGCGCTCGCACGCGGTGAGCTGCAGACGATCGGCGCGACGACGCTCGACGAGTACCGCAAGTACCTCGAGCGCGACGCCGCGCTCGAGCGCCGCTTCCAGCAGATCCGCGTCGAGGAGCCGTCGACCGACGACACCGTGCAGATCCTGCGGGGGCTGCGCGACCGCTACGAGGCGCACCACCGCTGCAAGATCACCGACGAGGCACTCGAGGCGGCCGCCACGCTTGCGAGCCGCTACATCCAGGACCGCCACCTGCCGGACAAGGCGATCGACCTGATCGACGAGGCCGCGTCGCGGATGCGGATCAAGACGATGACGGCACCGCCCCGCTATCGCGAGCTCGAAGAGGAGATCGAGAAGGTCCGGAAGGACAAGGAAGACTCGATCGAGAACCAGGAGTTCGAGAAGGCGGCGTCGCTGCGCGACAAGGAGCGCAAGCTCACGCAGAAGAAGCGCGAGCTCGAAGATCAGTGGCGCGACTCGGAGCAGACCGAGCAGCCGTCGATCGGCGAGGACGAGATCGCCGACATCGTCTCGATGTGGACGGGGATCCCCGTCTTCAAGCTCACCGAGGCTGAGTCGCAGCGGCTCGTTCGCATGGAGGAGGAACTGCACAAGCGCGTGATCGGGCAGGACGCGGCGATCATTGCCGTGTCGAAGTCGATCCGTCGCGCCCGCGCCGGGATCAAGGACCCGAAGCGGCCGACCGGCTCGTTCATCTTCCTCGGCCCGTCGGGCGTCGGGAAGACCGAGCTCGCGCGCACGCTCGCCGAGTTCCTGTTCGGCGACGAGGACGCGATGATCCAGATCGACATGTCGGAGTACATGGAGAAGCACGCCGTGTCCCGGCTCGTCGGCTCCCCGCCGGGATACATCGGCTACGACGAGGGCGGCCAGCTGACAGAGGCGGTTCGCCGCAAGCCGTACTCGGTCGTGCTCTTCGACGAGATCGAGAAGGCGCACCCGGACGTCTTCAACATCCTCCTTCAGATCCTCGAGGACGGGAAGCTGACGGACTCGCAGGGCCGCAAGGTCGACTTCCGGAACGTGATCGTGATCATGACCTCGAACATCGGCTCGGCGTCGATCTCGAAGAACGTCTCGCTCGGATTCACGCTGTCGAACGAGGAAGGCCTCTCGTACGACGACATGAAGACGCGGGTGATGGGCGACCTGAAGAAGGTGTTCCGCCCCGAGCTCCTGAACCGGATCGACGAGATCATCGTCTTCCCGAAGCTGACGAAGGAAGAGATCCTCCAGATCGTCGACCTGCTGATGAATCGGCTGCGCGTGCAGATGGCGGAGCACGAGGTGACGATCGAGTTGACCGAGGAGGCGAAGGACCTGCTCGTCGACAAGGGCTGGGACCCGACGATGGGTGCCCGTCCGCTCCGGCGCGCGATCCAGCGCTACATCGAGGACCCGCTCGCCGACTTCGTGCTCGGCCGGCAGCTCGAGCCCGGCTCGACGATTCTCGTCGCCCGCAAGAACGACGAGGAGGTCGACATCACGGTGCTTCCGCCGTCCCCGCCCGAGGTGATCGGCGTCAGCGCGGCCCCGGACGCGCCACCGGAGGACGTCACCGCAGACTAGAGTAAGAACGGGGGAAACCATGTTCCCCCGTTCTTCTTGACACGACGTCGGCGTGTCGGGCCTCCCGCCGGGCAAAGCCCGTCTTCGGCCGCGAAGAGTGGGCTGAACCCGGCCGGGGTCAGGCAGACAGGCGCTCGAGGTACGCGCAGGGGCGGCCGTCGAACGGCAGCGGCGAGCGGCCGAGGCGCGACACGCGGAGCATCACTTCCTCGAAGCCGTCGATCTCGACGATCTGCCCGAGGTACGGCGGCGGCCCGTCGCACTCGACCAGGCGATATGCATCGCCGGCCGGGACGAACGCCACGTAGGAGGTCGCCTCGTCGTTGGGATCGGCCTCCGCTCCCGTGCGCAGGTGCCAGTCCGCGTCCGTGATCGCCAGGCCGAGGCCTTCGATCGAGTGACGGAGCGTTCGCCCGCTTTCGAAATAGGCGTGCTCCGAGGCAGTGAGCCGGCGTGCGAGCTCGGCGAGCCCGTCGCGAATCGCCTGCCCGGTCGCCTCCGCTGCCGCGCCGTCCTGACCATGCCGCTCGAGGAGGTCGCCGAACTCCGCTTCCATTTGCTGGCGGAGCGCGTCCAGCTCGCTCCGGCCGGCGCTCGTCGCGGCGACCTGCTCGACGCGCTGGTACAGCTCGGCACGAAGCGCGTCGAGGTCGGCGCGCCGCTCGGCGTCGTGACCGGCTGCGTGCTCGTCGAGGGAGGACTCGAACTGCTCGAGCCTGCGGTTGAGCGCATCGGTGTCCGCACGGCGCGCTGCGGCAGCCTCGTCGGCTCGGTGGGAATGCTCTGCGAGCTCTCCGCGGACGGCCTCGAGCGCCTCAGCGTGAGCCGACGCGGCTCCGGCGGCAGTCTGGTGGAGCTCGTCACGGAGCGCAGCGAGCTCGGCGCTCCGCTCGGCAGCCTGCGTGGAGGCGAGCTCGGACAGGCGGTGGTCGAGCTCGGCGAGGTGCGCCTGGAGCGGCTCGAGGGCCGAGCTCGAGGCGGATGCTTCGGCGATTGCAGCGGCAAGCTCGTCGTGGACGGCGCCGAGCGTCTCCCGCTGCGCTGACGCGGCGTCGGCGGCGTAGCGGTGCATCTCCTCGCGCAGCGAGTCGAGCTCGGCTCGGCGCTCCGCGGCCTGCCGGGAAGCGAGCTCGGAGAGGCGGTGGTCGAGCTCGGCGAGCTGGTTTCGGAGAGGCTCGAGCGCATCGCTGTGCGCGGAGCTCGTGCCGTCGAGAGCGCGGTGCAGCTCTTTGCGCAGGGAGTCGAGATCCGCGTGCCGCACTGCGTCCTGGGTGGACGTGAGCTCGGAGAGCCGGCGGTCGAGCGCGGCGAGCTGGGTCTGGAGAGGTTGGAGCGACTCGTCGTGCGCAGACGCCGTGCCGTCGAGGCTGCGGTGAATCTCCTCGCGGAGGGCGTCGAGCTCCTCGCGTCGCGCGGCGGCCGGAGTGGAAGCGAGCTCGGAGAGCCGATGCTCGAGATCCGAGAGTTGCGCCTGTAGCGGTTCGAGAGCCGACGACCATGCGGTCGTGTCGGCCAGCGATGCCTCGAGTGCGTCGAGCCGCTCCCGGGCCGCCGCCTTGTCGCTGCGCCGCTTCTCGGCCGCCTCCTGGGCCTTGCGGGCCTGCGCGGCCAGCTCCTCGCGGACCGCGTCCAGCGCGGCCCCGTGTGCAGTGGCAGTCTCGGTCGTCGCATCGGCGAGCTCCTCCACGCGGTGGAGCGGCGCGAGCCCCTCGAGCCGGCGCGCGATCTGGTCGAGCCGCCCGCCGGTCCGCTCCAGGCCTTCGCTGAGCTCACCGACCCGGCTCGAGACGGCCTCGATGCCCTCGGCCGATGCTGCGACCGCGACGTCGTGCTCGAGACGGTCGACCCGCCCGCGCAGGTGGTCGAACAGCGACCCGAGCTCCGCCCGCCATTGCTCCGACGGAGCCGCGACCTCGTCGAGCCGCACTGCGAGGGCCGCGACGGCGTCCCGCCACTCCTCGGAGGTCTGGGCCGAGTCCATCTGAACGGCGAGAGCCGCAACCGCCTCGCGCCATTCCTCGGTCGGGACCGGAAGCGCCTCGACACGGCCGCGAAGCTCTTCGAGCTCGCGGCGGAGCGTGTCGGTCTGATCGTGCGTCGGAGCGTCGGCGAGCCCCTCTGACAGCTGCTGGAGACGAAGGTTCAGCTCGTCGGCGACGTTCGCGATCGAGTCCATGCGCTCGTCGCGGTGACGGTCGTCGTCGTCGGTGGCGTCGAGGCGCGACGTCAGGTGCTCGAAGGTCGAGCGCGCCTCCGTCGATCCGAAGGCGAGCTCGTCGAGACGGACAGCGAGCGCGTTGACGGCTTCGCGCCACTCGTCGGTGGGAGTCGGAATCGTCTCGACGGCGCTGCGGAGCGCGTCGAGGTCGCGGCGGAGTGCTTCGGCCTGCTCGCGATTGGCGGCGCCGCTGACGCTCTCGGCGACGTGCTGGAGGCGGGCGGAGAAGTTGTCCGAGAGCTGCTCGACACGGCGGGTGAGGGTCTCGAGGTCGTCGGTGGGCGCGGGCAGGGCGTCGAGCGTGGCGCGGACATCGTCGAGCTCGCGGCGCAGCCTGTCGGCCTGGTCGCGCGTCGCTGCTCCGGCGAGCTGCTCGGTGACGTGCTGCAGGCGCGCCCTGAGCTCCTCGTCGAGCTTGCCGACGCGGCCGGCAAGCTCGCCGTAATCGGCGGCCGGTACGGGCGGCAGGGAGTCGAAGGCGGCGCGGAGGGACTCGAGGTCGTGGCGAAGCGCCTCCGTCTCTTCGCGGCCGGCCGCGGACGTGAACCCTTCGGCGACCTGCTGCAGGCGGACGGAGAAGCTCTCCGACAGCTGGTCGACACGACGGGCGAGTGCCTCGACATGGTCGGTCGGCGCGGGCAGGGCGTCGAGACTGGCGCGGAGGTCGTCGAGCTCGCGACGGAGCCGCTCTGCCTGCTCGCGTGTCGCGGCGCCGGCAAGGCTGTCCGTGACGTGCTGGAGGCGTGCGGCGACGTTCTCGCCAAGCTCGTCGACCCGGCCCGAAAGCTCGTCGACGGCGCCTGTCGGCGCAGGCAGAGAGTCGAGCGTCGCGCGGAGCGCGTCGAGATCGCGGCGGAGTGCTTCCGCCTGTTCGCGGCTGGCGGCGGTGGTGACGCTGTCGGTGACCTGCTGGAGACGAGCCGTGAGCTCGCCCGCGAGCTGATCGACTCGCTGTGCGAGTGCGTTGACCTGGGCGTCGAGCTCGCGCTCGGCGGCGCGCTCCGCCTCGAGCTGTTCGGCGAGCCGTTGCAGTGTCGACTGCGACTCGCTCGAACCGTCGACCAGATCGTCGACCCGACCGCCGAGCTCGGAGAGGGCATCGCGCCACTCGTCCGACGGCTGCGGCAAGGCATCGAGGCGCGCGACGAGCGCCGTGATCTCGTCGCGGAGATCGGTCACGTTCTCGCCCGGTTCGGCCGAGGCCTGCTCGACCTGTTCGACGCGGGCCTGGAGGCTCTCGATCGTCTGGTCCATCTTCGGCTTCCACATCTCGACGTTCGACTCGTGGGCGCGCACCTGGTCGCTGAGGGCGTCCGCGACAACTCGCAGCTGCGGCGCCGGTCCGGTCGGCGGCGGGCTCTCGGCCGTTCCCGGCCCGAAGCTGGCAGCCTGATCCTCGAGCGCATCCCAGAGGCGGAGCCTGGACAGCTTTCCCTGTGAGACGAGGATCTCGCCCAGCTTGCGGCCGCTGAACTTCTGCTCCTCGAGGGCGTCTTCGAGCTGCCCGCTGGTGATGAAGCCTCGCTCGACGAAGATCTCGCCGATCGGTCGCTTCGGGGTCGCCTCGTTGCGGCCCCATTCGTCGAGCATCCGCGCGAGCTCGCGAACCGCGGCGTTCGCCTCACTGTCCTCTTCCGCGCCGAGCGACTGGTTCTCTGCGCGTTGCGCGGTGAGGGCGCTTTCGAGGGCGGCGCGCGTCACCCCGAACTGCTCCATCAGGATCTCGCCCAGGCGGGCGCCGGTCGCCTGCTGTTCCTCCAGCGCATGCTCGAGCTGGGGCTCGGTGATCAGCCCCTTTTCGACGATGAGCGCACCGATCAGCCGATACGAGATTGCCGACGCATCCACACGTTCCGTATCGGCAATCCCTCGTCCGAGCTATAGCCCTCCCAGCGTCCCGTTCTGGACGCGGTACTAGTCGGGCAACTGCCAGCTGTTGTCGCGTAGGAGGGGCACGACGTCGCCGGTCCGCGTGACGGCGTCGACCGACACCTCCGGTCCACCGATCATGAAATCGGTGTGCACCGAGGAGACGTTCACCCCCTCGATGCGG
The DNA here is from genome assembly GCA_963715115.1 of uncultured Thermoleophilia bacterium. Taxonomy (GTDB): domain Bacteria; phylum Actinomycetota; class Thermoleophilia; order Gaiellales; family Gaiellaceae; genus PALSA-600. The sequence goes on along the minus strand of CAVQRE010000006.1, from coordinate 260,650 downwards.
CCACCTTCGACCGCCTCGGCGTATGCGTCGCCGTAGGCGACGTGGCAGGTCGCGTTCTCGTCGTACAGCGTGTCGAAGAACGTCAGCCCGGTCCTGCCGATCCGCGACGTTCCATCGACGAGGGCGACCTCACCGAGCGCCGTCGCATTCTCGTCGCTCGCCAACTGGCCCCGGATCACCTCTGCGCCCTCGTCGGCATCGACTTCCACGATCCGCCCGCCGCTGAAGCGCACCCGCAGCCCTCTGACGATCGTCCCCTGCACGGACAGTGGCATCGTCGCGGAGACGACCCCTTCGGTTCGACGAGCGTCGGGCGTCGTGTACACCTCCTCGGTCGGCATGTTCGCCACGTAGGTGACCCCGTCCACGGTCTCGGATTCGACGCCGAGCCAGCGCGATTGCGGCAGCAGTCCGACCGTGAGGTCCGTGCCCGGACCCTGAAAGCGGAGCACGTCGACCTCGAGCTCGACGAGTGCCTGTGCGCGCCGGTCCAGCCGTTCGATGTGCCCGCGCCATGCGGCGAGCGGATCCGGCTCGTCCAGCCGGACGCAGTGCTCGACCAGGCCCCATAGCCGGTCGACGTCCGGCTCGCCGAAAACCTGGGTCGCCCATCCTTCGTTCGGCGCTCCGACCACCGTCCAGTTGCAGAGCCGATCGGTCACATGTCGCGAGGATTCCTTTGCGAGCTCGACCATCCGCGCCTTGCCGACGCGATCGCCGGGGAGGTCCGCGAGTGCCTCGGGCTCCGAGTCACCGGTCAGCGCGACGATGGCCGCATGCTCGTCGCCGAAGTTCCGCTCACGTGAGAGGAGCCACGGCGGCGTCCACGAGAGAACGTCGTCGCCGGCGTTGGCGATCAGCGCGCGTCGCACGTACGGATCGACGTAACGAACGTCGACATACCTTGCACCCGCACGGTAGGCGGACCGCGCGACCTCGCGCACCATCGGCGCGTGTTCGAGGCCGGCCAGGATCTCGACGAGCTGACCCGGCTGAACGTTGGCGCCGATGCGAACGACCAGATCGGCGTAGCGCTCCTCCCGTGATGGTGTCATTCGGGCAGCTGCCAGACGTCATCCCGCAGGAGCGGAACCGTGCGTCCGTCACGGGTGACGCCGTCGACGTCGATCTCCGGGCCGCCGATCATGAAGTCGGTGTGCACTGTCGAGACGTTGATGCCGTCGTCGGGCTCGTCGCCCGCGTGGCCCTGGGCAACTGCGGCGCCGTATGCGATGTGGGAGGTCGCGTTCTCGTCGTACAGCGTGTTGAAGAAGACAAGGCCGGTCCTACCGACGCGGGAGGTACCGTCGACGAGGGCGACCTCTCCGAGCCGCGATGCATTCTCGTCCGTGCTCAGCTCGCCTCTCACCACGTCCGCGCCGCGCTTCGCCTGCACATCGACGATCCGGCCGTGCTCGAAGGTCACCTGGAGCCCTTCGACGACGCCTCCCGCATGCGCCAGCGGCTTGGTCGACGTGACGACGCCTTCGGCGCGCCGAGCGTCGGGTGTCGTGAACACCTCCTCGGTCGGCATATTCGCGACGAACGCGCGCTCGTCGACCGTGCGGAAGAGCGCCGAACCGAAGCGTGATCGCTCGAGCAGGCCGATCTCGAGCTCGGTGCCCGGCCCGCGGTAGGTGAGCCGGTCGAGCTCGAGCGCGTTCAACCGGCTCGAGCGGCGGTCGAGCCGGTCCATGTGGGCGCGCCACGCCTCGACGGGGTCGGCCTCGTCGAGCCGCGTGCAGACGACGACGGCCTCCCACAGGCGCTCGACGTCGGGCGCGCCGAACACCTGGCGCGCCCAGCCTTCGTTCGGGAATGCGACTCCCGTCCAGTTCATCGTTCGCTCCGTGATCAGGCGGAGCCCCGCCCTGAGCAGCTCGACCGGGCGGGCGCGACCGACACGCGTGCCGTCGAGATCGGCGAAGAGGTGAGGCTCCGGGTCGCCGGTGGTCGCGATCATCGCATTGCCGGCGATCGCCTGGAGTCGCTCGACCTGCCACTTCGGCGAGTGCTCGAGCGCCTCGTCGGGCCCGAGCTCGATCATCGCGCGCCTCACGTGCTGATCGGCGAAGTGGACGTCGACGTAGCGTGCGCCGGCGACGTACGCCTGGCGCGCGAGCGCCCGGGCGAGCGGCGCATGCTCGACCTGCGTCCCGATGAAGACGTTCTGGCCGGCTCCGACATTCGCGCCGACGCGTACGGCCACCGCTGCGTAGCGCTCGAGACGGTCTAGCTTCGGAGCTGCCAGCTGTCCTCCCGCAGAATCGGGACTGTCCGCCCGTCGCGGGTGACGCCGTCGACGTCGACCTCTGGCCCGCCGATCATGAAATCGGTATGGACGTTCGAGACGTTCGCCCCGCGGGTGCGGAGCTCATCGGGCTCGAGCCCTTCGAGCTTCCTCGGCGTCGAACAGCACGGCGGTGCCGTAGGCGATGTGACAGGCGGCGTTCTCGTCGAACAGCGTGTTGAAGAACGTGATGCCAGTCCTTCCGACGCGAGAGGTGCCGTCGACGAGCGCGACCTCGCCGAGCCGCTTGGCGAACTCGTCAACCGACATCTGGCTGCGGACTGCCTCCGCGCCCGAGCTCGCGCGCACATCGACGGCCTCGCCGGCGGCGAAGGTCATCTCGAGGTCACGGACGACGGTGCCGCCGAGGTCGAGCGGTCGTGTCGACCGGACCGATCCCTCCGTGCGTCGCCAGTCCGGCGCGGTGAAGACTTCTTCGGTCGGCATGTTCGGGATGTGCTCGATGCCGGTCGTCGTCGTGATGCCCCCGCCGGTCCACTTGACATCGGCCAGGAGCCCGACGACGAGGTCGGTTCCCGGGCCGCGGAACTGCACACGGTCCAGATCGAGCGCGTTGAGCTGGCGGCAGCGTTCCCGGAGCCGTGCGCCGTGCTCGCGCCACGCGGCGACGGGGTCGGCGTCGTCGAGCCGCACCGAATCGGCGATCGCTTGCCAGAGCCGCTCGACGTCGGGCTCGCCGAAGACCTGATTCGCCCAACCCTCGTTCGGGAACGCCGCGATCGTCCAGCTCACGGTTCGCTCGAACTGCGCCTTGTTGAGCGCCTCGAGGAGCGCGCGGGGGCGCGTGCGCCCGACGCGTTCCTGGTCGAGATCCGCGAGCAGCTCGGGCTCGGGATCGCCGGCGATCATCACCAGCGCGGCGCCGTCGCCGATCGCATGCGCCTGCACGAGCAGCCACTCCGGCGTCTCGATCAGGACCTCGTCGTCCGCGTGCTCGATCATCGCCTTGCGGACGTGCTGGTCGCCGTAGCGAACGTCGACGTAGCGGGCGCCTGCCTGGTATCCGGCACGAGCGAGTGCCCGAGCGAACTCTGCGTGCTCGACCTGGCCGTTGACGAAGAGCGTCTGCCCCGGCTGCACGTTTGCACCGACGCGGACGATCAGGTCGGCATAGCGCTCGAGACGGTTCATGGCGACCACAATAGAGAATCCGCTATCAGGTGTCGAGGGGCACGTCGTCCCAGCTCTCGCCGAGGCCGCAGAGCCAGTTCAGCGCATGGTGGCGCTCGGCTGCGATCGCGTGCGCCTCGGCGAACTGCTCGGGCGACAGGTGGCGGTACACCTTCCCGTAGGCGGGGAAGTCGCCCCGCATCGGCGCCGGCAGCAGCTCCTGCTCGAAGCCGCGCATGGCGGTCGCGGCGATCAGCTGATCGAAGGTCGCGTAGCGCGGCGGCAGCTCGACCTCGCCGCCCGCCTGCAGCGCGGTCGTCCGGGCCCGCCAGTGCCAGAGGCGTGCCGACTGGCGTTCGAGGTCGACGTCCTGCGGCTCCCGCAGCCGTGCTCCCGCCAGACCGGCGCGGGCAACCGCGCCGGTGTCGAACGGGCGGTCGTACGGCGGGAGCTCGACCAGCTCGAGTGACCACAGGAGCGTTCCGAGCGCTTCGCCGCGCCAGACCGCTGCTGCCGCGGCGGAGTCGGATGAGCCGCCCGCGACGTGCTGGAGCCCCGCCTGGACCTCGTCCTGCAGCGCGCGGCAACGCTCGATCACCTCACTCTGCGAACGCAGCTTCGGCCGAGGCACGCTCGTGAATCTACTCGTCGGAGACCGCGTCTCGGCGAGCGGGGTCGCGTCTTTTGGAACCTGAGATCGCTGGAGCCGAGCTGCGATAGCGAAATGGGGACAGATCGTTCCGAAGCAGCCACAGGTGCTGTCGGGCGGCGTCGCTACCGTCACCGGCGTGGCGAAGGCGGCGGCGGTCCAACACGCGTGCACCGAGTGCGGCACGGCTTCGGGCCGCTGGCTCGGGCGCTGCCCGGGCTGCGGCGAGTTCGGCACGATGGTGGCCGAGGCGCCCCCGGCGCGTGGACAGCGGCGGCGTGCCCACGCCTCCGTTGCGGCCGGGCGGCCGCCGCTTCGCCTCGTCGACGTCGTCGCAGAGGAGACCGAGCGAATCGCCACCGGCGTGCCCGAGCTCGACCGCGTCCTCGGCGGAGGGCTGGTCCCGGCGTCGCTCGTGCTCGTCGGGGGCGAGCCCGGTGTCGGCAAGTCGACGTTGCTCCTGAGCGCGCTCGGCTCGATGGCAGCCACTCGTCGCGCTCTGCTCGTCACCGGTGAGGAGTCGGTCGCACAGGTCAAGTTGCGCGCAGCCCGGCTCGGTGGCTGCGACGAGGTCGAGATCCTCGCCGAGACGGAGCTCGAGCTCGTGTGCGAGACGCTCGAGCGCGAGCAACCAGGCGTCTGCGTCGTCGACTCCGTCCAGACGCTCTGGTCGCAGGAGGTCGGATCGGCGCCGGGATCGGTGTCGCAGGTTCGCGAGGCGGCCGCGCGGCTCCTTCGCGTTGCAAAGGAGAACGGTATCGCCGTGTTCCTCGTCGGCCACGTGACGAAGGACGGTGCGGTGGCCGGCCCCCGCGTCCTCGAGCATCTGGTCGACTGCGTTCTCCAGTTCGAAGGCGACCGCTATCGCGCGCATCGAGTGCTCCGGGCGGTCAAGAACCGGTTCGGCTCGACGAACGAGATCGGCGTCTTCGAGATGACGGGGACAGGACTCGTCGGGGTGCCCGAGCCGTCCGAGCTGTTCGGCCGCTCCGAGGCGGGCGAGGTTGGCGCCGCGGTCACGTGCACGCTCGAGGGAACGAGGCCGCTGCTGCTCGAGGTCCAGGCGCTCGTCGCCCCGACAGACCTCGCGATGCCGAGGCGGGTCGGCACGGGGGTCGAGCCGAAGCGGCTCGCGATGATCGTCGCGGTGCTGGCCAGGCACGCGGGGCTTGCGCTCGGCGGCGCGGACGTGTTCGTCAACGTGGCCGGCGGCGTGCGGATCGACGAACCGGGAGGCGATCTCGGGATCGCACTCGCGATCGCGTCTGCCGCGATGGGCTCGCCGGTTCGTGAAGGAGTCGCGGCATTCGGGGAGATCGGGCTCACCGGCCGCCTGCGGGCGGCGACGCAGGCCGAGCGCCGGGCCTCGGAATGCTGCAAGTTCGGGCTCCCCGCCGTCCTTGCACCCGTGGGGACGCCCGGGGCGGCGCTCGAAGCGGACACGCTGCGAAGCGCGCTCGCGGCAGGGCTGACCGAGAACCCTTCCTGAGCAGGGATTTTTCGACAAAAGCCCTGCAAAACTGGCAGTTTTCCGGAGGATCTGCTACCCTGTCGTTCCCGCCGGTGGAGCCGTCAAGGCCACCGGCACTTTCGCGACTACAGACGGAAAGAGGAGCCAGTTTGTACAAGGTCGGCGACAAGGTGGTGTACCCCCACCACGGTGCAGGCACGGTCGTGAAGCGCGAGAAGAAGGATGTTCTCGGCGAGAAGCGCGAATACCTCACCATCAAGATCCTTCACAACGACATGACCGTAAACGTCCCGGCCGACAATGCAGAGCGCGTCGGGCTTCGCAAGGTGATCGACGAAGAGGCGGTCAAGAAGGTCGTCAAGTACCTCACCTCCGGTGGCACCGAGATGCCGAAGAACTGGAACCGCCGCTTCAAGCACAATCGCGACAAGATGAAGACCGGCGACATCTACGAGCTCGCCGAGGTCGTTCGCAATCTTGCGCTGCGCGACGGCGAGAAGGGCCTCTCGACCGGCGAGAAGCAGATGTACGTGAAGGCCAAGAAGATCCTTGCTTCCGAGCTGATGTACGCGAAGAACATGACCGAGGACGAGGCCCTCGAGTGGCTCGAGGAGACCCTCACCGAGGGTGCGAAGCCGAAGGCGACGGCGCGCCCCGCGGTCGCGGCGAAGACAGCGTCGAAGCCGGCGGTCAAGAAGGCGCCGGCGAAGAAGACCCCCGCCGCCGCGTAGGCACATCGGAATGAGCGTCTGGGCCGTTCTCGTCGCCGCGGGGCGAGGAGAACGGCTCGGAGGCGACCGCCCGAAGGCGTTCGTCCGGCTGGGTGAGCTGCCGCTGCTGGCCGAGCCGTTGCGGCGTCTGGACGAATGCGATGCGGTCGACGCCGTCGTCGTGGTCGTGCCGGACGGCTGGGAGGAGCCGGCGATCCTGCTCGCCGAGGAGCTCGGCACGGGCAAGGTGGCCGCGTGCGTGCCCGGAGGGGAGACCCGCGCGGAGTCCGTTCGCGCGGGCGTCGCCGAGGTGCCGGCCGACGCGACCGTGATCCTCGTTCACGATGCCGCCCGTCCACTGCTCCCGTCCGAGATCGTCGGCCGGCTGCTCGACGCGCTCGGCAACGGGTTCGACGGGGCGGTTCCCGGTCTCGCCGTCTCGGACACCGTCAAGCGTGCGAGCGGCGGGGTGGTCGCCGAGACGCTGGAGCGCAGCGAGCTCGTCTCGGTGCAGACCCCGCAGGCGTTCGTGGCAGCGACGCTCCGCACCGCGCTCGACCGCGCAAGTGACAGACTGTTACAGGCTCCGGACTGTGCCTCGCTGGTCGAGGCGGACGGCGGGCGAATCAAGGTCGTCGACGGTGACGAGCGGCTCCTCAAGGTGACGACGGCCGCCGACCTCGACCGTGTCGCGGCGTGGCTCGCCGAGGCTTCCGCTTGACGCTATCGCGTCGGTGTCGGTGTCGATGCGCATGCGCTCGTCGAGGGTGTGCCGCTCGTGCTCGGCGGCGTCGTGCTCGACCATCCGCGCGGGCTCGCCGGTCACTCCGACGGCGACGTGCTCGCGCACGCACTGATCGACGCCGTGCTCGGAGCGGCAGGGCTCGGCGACATCGGCTCGCTGTTCCCGTCGGGTGACGAGCGCTTTCGTGGTGCGTCCTCGCTCGATCTGCTCACCGACGCCTATACGCAGGTGCAGGCCGCGGGGTGGACGCTGGTCAACGCCGACTGCGTGCTCGTCGGTGAGGAGCCAAGGATCGCCGAGCATCGCGAGGAGATGCGCAGGAGACTGTCGGCTGCGGTCGGAGGGCAAGAGGTGAACGTGCGCGCGACCACGACCGACCGGCTCGGATTCACGGGTCGGGGAGAGGGCCTTGCGGCGCATGCCGTCGCGCTGCTCGCTCAGCCGTCCACCGAGTCGTAACCACCGCTCAACCCGCCCGCGACCCCGCACGGGCGGTCGGGACGGCAACGTGTCGATGTGGACTTCGAGGTCCAGGCGCACCGTGGGAACGACGCGCTCGTGCTGCGTCGGCTACTCGCCGCCGGCCCTTCCTCGGTCGAGGCCGACGTCGGGCTCTCGCCCCATGGGCTCGTCGTGGCGCACGAGACCGACCTGAGCGACGCGTCGGGCCTGTCCGTCGAGGAGCTGCTCGCTGCCGCCGGCGTCACGCCGGTCGTGCTCGAGGCGAAATGCTTCCCGGGCACGACGGCGGGACCGTACGAGTTCGTCCGGGCGTTCCGTCCACTGCTCGCAGCGGTGTCGGTTGCCTCGTTCGACGAGCGCATCGTGGCGGAGGTCGCCCGTCTCCGGCCGTCGACGCCCACCACCTACCTCTTCGCGAGGCCGTTGCGAGCGGCGACGGCCGCGCAGACGCTCGGCCCGCGCCAGGATCTCGTGACTCGCGACATGATCGAGAGCGCGCACAACGCCGGCGTCCGAGTTGTGCCCTGGACCGTGAACGACGTTCAGACGATGGCGGAGCTGATCGACCTCGGGGTCGACGGCCTCGTCAGCGACCAGCCTGCGCTCGTCCGTGCGGTCGTGACGTGGCGGCTAGACGGGGAGGGACGCCGCTCCGTCGCGTAGGACGACGAGGCCGTCGCGTGCGAGCGACGCGATCGCCTCGTCGTCCTCCGGACGGTCGCCCGCTACGACGGCGCGCAGCGCGAGCGCGCGTCGTTGCCGGAAGGAGCCGTCGAACGCGCTCTGCCTTCGGAGCGGCTCGTAGCGCGAACCGCGTGAGGGACAGCGTTCGGCGAGCGGGCACACGTCGCAGCGCGGGATGCGCGCCAGGCACACGGTGGCCCCGAGATCGAAGAGCGCCTGCGCGCACCGTGCATCGAACTGCTCGCCCGTTCGCTCCTGGACGCGGCGGACGTTCGTGTCGACCGGCAATACGTTCCGTCCGAAGGCGAAGTTGCCGACCGCAGCGGCGGTGTAGGGGCCGACGCCGGGCAGCTTCGTCAGGTCGTCGGGCCACCCGCTCGCAGCAACGTGCGCGGCGGCCCGGTGCAGGTTGAGCGCGCGCCGGTTGTAGCCGAGCCCCTGCCACTCGACGATCGCTTCCGCGGCTGGTGCATCGGCGAGCGTCTCCACCGTCGGCCAGCGGTCGAGCCAGCGGCGCCAGCGCGGGACGACGCGGTCGACCTGCGTCTGCTGCAGCATGATCTCCGACACCAGGATCGCGTACGGGTCACGTGTGTGCCGCCAGGGCAGGTCGCGGCCGTTGACCGCGTACCACCCGAGAAGCGCCCTGCGCATCGGCTACACCGGAGGTTCGGGGTCGTACTGGATGTAGCGGCGCACCTCCCGCGCGCGTTCCACCGAGTGGAGCCGCGCGACGAGATGCAGCGCCATGTCGATCCCCGCGGACACGCCGGCGGCCGTGATGACGTCTCCTGTGTCGACGAATCGCTCGTCACGCACGTCGACACCGAGGTCCCGCAGCCGCTCCATCGAGCCCCAGTGCGTCGTCGCCGGCTTGCCGTCGAGCACGCCCGCCGCCTGTAGGACGAACGCACCGGTGCAGACGCTCGTCAGCAGACCGCCTCTTGCGCTGATCGCGCGCAACCGCTCGTGCAGTGCAGTGTCGGCACTCGGGACGCGAGCATCGCCGCCGGGCACGACGATGACGTCGATGTCGCCTGCCGTCGCCCACGTGCGGTCGCCGAGAACGCGCAGGCCTTTCGCACAGAGAACCGGGTCGCTCGAATCGGTGATCGTGAATGCGGTCACTCCGTCGTCGGGCCACTTGCGCGCCCATGCCGACAGCACCTCCCACGGGCCGGCCCAGTCGAGCTCTTCGGCGAGCTCGTAGACGTAGATGCCGATCTCCATCTGCGCAACGCTACTCGGGTAGTGAGCGTCGGCGCCGTCCCGACTTCCAGGTCACGACACCGACGCCGAAGAGCACGACCTCGACGATCGTGATCGCGAGCCGATTCAGGAGCGTCGCGCCGAGGGCGGGGCCCGGGGTGGTGATCGCGAGCAGCAGGCCGTACATCGACGCCTCGCGTGCGCCGAGGCCCGAAGGCACGAAGATCGCGAGCACGGAGACGATTGCGCCGACGGCCGAGACGCCGCCGAGGTAGGGAACCGTCGCGAGCCCGGGGTTCGTGCCGAGGGAGAGCAACATGAAGTAGACGGCGAAGCCGCCGATCAGCCATGTGCCGCAGTAGAAGAGGAGGAGGCTCACCATCAGCGGGAACGGCAACGGGTCGATCGCCCCGGCGCCGAAGGGGCGCAGCAGGCGGTCGCCGATCGGCCGGAAGATGCGGGGATGCAGCAACAGCGCGCAGAGAACGGCGAAGAGGACGAGCGGCAGAAGCGGCGCATCGACGCCGCGCACCCACGCGAGGCTGATGACGAACACGATCACACCGGAGATCGCGGAGAGAGCCGCTTCGACGAGGATCGAGGCGAGCACGGTGGGCGTCTCGGTGACGCCAGCCGACTTGCGGAGCGCCACCGTCCGAGCCGCCGGCGTCCACAGACCGCCGGGGAGGTACTTCGCGAGCATCGAGACCATTTCGGCTTGAAGCGCGGGCCGGTACGGCGTGTCGATGCCCCACGCCGCCAGCATCCGGATCCAGCCCAGGATGAAAACGAGGTAGTAGACGGCGACCGCCGCGAACGCGGCGGCGACATAGCCCAGTCGTGCGTGCTCGAGGAGCGGAGCTGCTTTCGACCATTCGTCCCGCACCGCCCAGACGCAGAAGCCGACGGTCGCGACGACGATGACCAACTGCAGGGCGAGTGAGACGCCGCGGTGGGTACGGAGATAGTCCGCCGCCGCCCGCGCGCGGCCCACGAGCCCGACGTAGCTGACCCCTGCCACCCGCAGGAGTCTGCCGGTCGGAGCAGTCAGTCCGACAGGCGAACGCCGAGCCAGAGCCCGGCGACGCCGCCGACGGCCGCAAACAGAAGGCCCTGAAGACCGAGCCCGTTGTTGCCCCAGGCGGCCGGGAGGAATCCACCGACGAGCGTTCCGAACACTGCGCAGAGGCTGACCACCGAGCGACCCATGGCGTCACCTTCGGCCCGTGCGAGGGCTCGGTTGACCCCCGATCGGGCGAACTGTCTCGAGCCGCAACGCGAGCAAGGGGCACGCGGCGACCGCCCTGGCCGCATGACGTTCGAGCGAACGTGGCAGTGGTGTTCCGTCGACGATCGGAAAGCCCCATTCGTCGGGCGTGATGCGCTCGGGAAAGAGCTCGGCGCAAAGCCCGCGACCGTCGCAGGCAATCGGGTTCACGCGCAGGATCTTCATCGGCTGGTCCGCGTGGGAACCGGGAGCACCGGGACGTCCCGCCCCTTGCAGCGGCCGCGCTTGGCATGGAGCTCGAAGTCAGCTGCAAAGACGTCGAGTGCGGTGCGCAGGAATCCGACTGCGCCGTCGGGATGGCGGCACGCGCCTCGCCGCTCGACTTGATCGGCGAGCTGCCTGAGCCGCGCTCCGCGGGCCGGACCGCCGGTAGCCGAGACGGTGTCGGCGATCGCTCGAAGGCCGTGAACGCAGGGGCCGCACTGCCCGGCGCTTTCGTCTGCGAGGTATGTGAGCACTCGTGCGCACTCCGCGACCGCGCAGACGTCAGCCGGTAGCACGGCGATCGCGCCGGCCCCCAGCACCTCCGGCGTGAGTCTCAGCTCTTTCGCGTCGCTCGGCCTCACCCAGCGGCCGAAATAGCCGCCGACGAGGATCGCCTGCATGGGTCGGCTCGCTCCCCCGGCGCGGTCCAGGACGTCCTCCAGGCATTGGCCGAGCTCGATCTCGTACACGCCAGGTTGCGCCACCGCGCCTCTGAGCGTGACCAGCGCCGTGCCGGGCGCGTCGTCGGTGCCGGCGCCACGAAACCAGCTCGGACTGAACCGCGCGATGAGCGCGACGTGCGCGAGCGTCTCGGCGTTCGTCACGAGCGTGGGCGCACCGTCGAGCCCATCCTCGAACGGGAACGGCGGCTTGAGCGACGGCTTTCCGTCGCGGCCGGAGAGCGCGTTGACAAGTGCCGTCTCCTCGCCCGCGACGAAGCGGTCCGGAACCGTGGCTGTGCGAAGACGGGTGCGGCCGTCACGAGCCTGTCGCTGGCCGATCGCAGCCTCGACGATCGCGCGCTCTCGGGTCGACCCGTGCGAGAGCGCGACAACCGCGTCGCGCGCACCAACGGCACGGCAAGCCGCGACCGCGCCGTCGAGCACGAGGTGCGGTGCCACGCGCAGCAGCGCGCGGTCCTTCCCGCTCGCCGGCTCACCCTCGACTGCGTTCGCCACGACGACGGGCTGCCGCCCCGCCGCGGCGACCGCCCGAAGCTTCACCGCAGTCGGGAAGGCAGCGCCGCCGCGACCGAGCAGGCCGGCCTCGTCGACCGCGGCGATCAGATCGTCCCGCGGGTCGAGCGGGCCAAAGAGCGCGAGATGGTTGTCGAGCGACGGGGCGAGGCCCGTGGCGACCCCGGCCAGAAGCCGGGAAGCACTCACTCGGACGCCTCGCCACTCGGCGTAAAGGCGGAAAGATCGCCTCGCACGGTGTTCCTACCGCTGTCGATGCCGAGGACGAGCGCGAGCCGAAGACGGTCGCCTGCGGCATCCACCACATCGGCGGTGACAGCATTCGCGTCGAGGCTGATCACGCGGCCCTCGTAGACGGTATCCGTCGTTGCCGGCACGAACGAGACGCCGCTCGCGGTCAGTGAGACTCCGTTTCCCGCCGGGATGCCTCGCAGATCGACGCGCAGCGCGCCGTGAGGCGTGTGCTTCAGGCGGAGGTCGAGCCGGACGGTGACCTCGCCGCCCGCGTCGGCATGCTGCGAGACGGTGCCGCTGATCGGCGATCGGAACGTGCGCGGCGGACGCGTTGTCGTGACCGCGGCGACCGGCGCCGTCGCGTGTGCGAGGAGCGACGAGGGCGTGCCGGCGCGATGTGCCCAACCCTTTTTGAGTGGGCCGCCGCGGTACCAACCGAGGAGGACGAGCGGCACCACGATCGCCGTCAGCAAGCCGGCGACCCGCGCGTTTCGCGGTCCGGCTCCAAGGCTGATCCTCGTGACGACGGCGAGGACGACCACGACCAGCGATGCGATTCCGACCGCCGCGAGCCAAGGAGTCCGTGGGTCGCTGCCCGTTCCGAGCGCGTGCACGAGTGCGACCGGCCACGAGGCGTACGCAAGCCAGTGCACCGAGCGCCACACCCTCACTCCAATGCGAACGCGCAGGAGGCTTGTCGCGACGATCGCGAGCAGCAAGTCGAAAGCGACGGCTCCGAGCCCGAGCCAGACCGGCCGATACGCCGACGCGAACGGCACGATCGCGTCGGTCAGGCGGATCGGCGCGTACCCGTCGGCGACGGTCGTCACGACGTGGACGGCAACGAACACGATCGCGAGCAGCGTCAGGTTGCGGTGGATTCCGGCCACGGCGAAGCGCGGCCAGCGGCGCACGTGCAGCCCGAGGGTCGTTGTTACCCCGAGCGCGACCGATGCGGTGAGCAGCAGCAGCGCGACGACTCCGGTGCCTCTCGTCAGATACCAGAGCTCCTTGGCGTTTCCGGCGGAGGCGATCACGCCGCTTCTGCCTCGGCCGGCCAGCCGCCGACATATCGGATCGCACCTGCAGAGTCGACCAGACGTGCATGTACGGGCCGGGCCCGGAGCCAATCGACGGCGTCCTTGCCGAGAATCACGGCGGCTGTCGAGGCGATGTTCGCCGCGAGGCACGACGACGCTGCGACGCTCACGGTGCGCCAGGGGGTCGTGGCCGGGCGGCCGCTTCGTGGGTCGATCAGATGATGCGCCTCGCCTGCCGAGGTCGGCCAACGACGAACGGTCGTCCCCGACGTGGCCAGCCCGCCGCTCGAGACCGTGACGAGCGGGCCGGTCTGCGTCGCATGAGGCGGCGTGGTCGTCCGCCACGCGGACGCACCAGCCGCCGGGCGGCAGAGCGCCGGCGACGGCGATGTCCCCTCCGAGCGACACGAGCACTCCTGTCTTCAGTGTTGCCGCCAGCTCGCGCGCGGCATCGTCGGCCTCCCGCGCCTTTGCCGTGGCGCCGAGGTCGAGCTCGACGCCGTAAGGAATGGTCAGCGTTCCTCGCTCGTCGTCGACGATCACGCCGAGGCGTTGGGTTCCCGCACCTTCGGTGCGATCGAGCTCCCAGCGTCCGCGGCTGCGAACGAGCGAAAAGGTTCGGTCGTAGCCTGCGCGTCGAAGCGCCTTGCCGACGGTCGGATCCACGAGCCCACCGGTCTCGTGTGCCGCAGCCAGCGCGACCGTCACAGCGGCGCGCAGGGCTACAGATGCGCGTACGGGAACGCCGGGAAGGGCGTTCGCACGTGAGAGCTCCGAATCGTCGCGGAAACGGCTGCAGAGACGATCGAGCCGGTCGAGGCGTGATGCGAGCAGCGCTTGTGCGTATGGCAGTCGTTCGCTGTTCGCGACCGCAACCGTGGCCGTCGTGCCGAGGGCCGTGAACGTGCCCGCACCGAGGAGCGACGGGTCGTTCACGAGCCCCCGGAGACGGCCACGGGAGGGGTCCCCGGAGGCGCGGCGGCCGGAGCGTTCGCGGGCGGCTGCGTTCGCTGGGTCGGCGGCCTGCGCGACCGCGATGAGAGGCGGCGCCGGAGCGACGACGATCTGCCGAGGCCGCCGGCTCGTCTGGAGGGCGAGCGGTGGCGCGGCCCGCCGCGGGTGTGTGGAACCGGCAGCCAGCGCGACGAACGCGACGGCGAGCCCGACGCAGCCCCCGGCCAGCACGACCGTCGTCTTGCGGACGCGGTCGAGTGCAGCGTCGCGGGAGGCGACTGCGCCGCGGACCTGGGCGGAACCCGACGACATGCAGCGCATGGTTGCGAGCCGGCATGAGACGCTCGTGAGCGTCCCGCACTGTTTCATTCGGCCGGGATGGTGATGCACACGTCGGCCCCGCCGCCGGGTGTCGGAGCGACGCGCGCGCCGCCGCCGTGGGCTCGCGCGATCAGATCCACGATCGCCAGGCCGAGCCCGGCGCCGCCGCCCTCGCGTGCATCGTCCGAACGGCTGAAGCGGTCGAATGCGCGGTCGGCGAATTCTCGGGGAGTCCCGGACCTGCGTCGGTGACGTGAAGCTCGACGACGCCGTTCGCCGCGGCACGCCCGGAGCTCGACCGCGCCGTTCGCATGGACAAATGCATTGTCGACAAGGTTGCCCAGCGCTTGTTCGAGCCGTACCGGATCGGCCTCGAAGGTCACGTCGGAGCCGTCGACCACCGTCAGCGATCGGTCGAGCTCGGCTGCCCGGGTCGCGAAACGTGCGCGCACGCGATCGAGCAGGTCGCTGCCGTGCAGCTCCTCCCGGCGGATCGGCAGGCGGCCCTCGTCACCTCGCGCGATCAACAGGAGGTCATCGGCGAGCCGAGAGAGCCGCTCGGTCTCCTCCGCTGCAGATCGGATCGCGTCGACGTACTCGTCCCGACGACGGGGCCGGCGCAGTGCGAGCTCGAGCTCGGCACGGAGCAGCGCAAGCGGCGTACGTAGCTCGTGGCTCGCGTCGGCGACGAATCGCCGCTCGTGCTCGAACGCGGCCTCCAGGCGGTCGAGCATGTCGTTCAACGTGACGGCCAGCGCCGCGATCTCGTCGTGCGCGGGCGGTACCGGCAGTCGCCGTCCAGGGCTGTCGGCCGTCACCGCTGCGGCGCGCCGCCGCATGGCCTCGACCGGGCGGAGTGCCGCGGCCGCGAGCCCGTACCCCGCGAGGATCGCCAACAAGAGCGCCGCGGGTGCGGCGAAGAGGAACTCGCGGCGCAGACGATCCAGCGTCTCTTCGCGCGCCGCGAGAGACCGTGCGATCACGAGGACGCCTTCGCCGCCCTGGACGTCGGACCGGCACGACGAGCATGCGCCAATCGCCGCGCAGACCGGCGAGGTCGATGGTCGTACGGACGTGGCGGCCCTGCGCGGCGGCGGCGCGAAGAGGCGAGGGGATGATCGAGCGAAGCCCTGCGGGCGACGACTCCACGACCGTGCCGTCTGCCAGTTGTACCTGCGCAACGGTCGGACCGTTGCTCACGTCACGGTCGAGCAGCTGGTGGCGTCCTTCCCGTGCGTGCGAGGTCGCCTCGGTGAGCTGCGCGTCGAGATTCTGATCGATGTTCGCGAGCAGTGCGCTTCCCACGCGGAGGTAGAGCACGATCCCCGTTGCGGCGAGGACTGCGGCCATGACGACCGCGAAGGGAAGCGTCAGCCGAATCCGGATCGGGAGCCGGCTCACGCCGTGGCGCCGCCGTCTTCGCGGAGCCGGTAGCCGACACCGCGGACCGTTTCGATCGATGACCGCTCGAAGGGGCGGTCGATCTTCTCGCGCAGGTAGCGGACGTAGACGTCGACGATGTTCGACCGGCTCTCGAAGGCCATGTCCCACGCACCCTCGAGCAGCTGGAGGCGCGTCAGGACCTGCCCGGGCCGGCGCATGAACAGTTCGAGAATCGTGAACTCGCGGGCGGTGAGGCTCAGCTCGGTCTCGCCTCGCCAGACACGCCGGCCGGCCGGATCGAGCCTCAGGTCGCCGACTTCGACGATGGTCGGACGCTCAACCGGCCCGCGACGCGCGATCGCGCGCAGTCGCGCGAGCAGCTCGTCGAAGGAGAACGGTTTCGTGAGGTAGTCGTCTGCGCCCGCGTCGAGCCCGTCGATCCGGTCGACGATCGCATCGCGTGCGGTCAGCATCAGCACCGGCGTCCAGACCGCGCTCGCCCGCAGCCGCCTCAGGATCTCGAACCCGTCGATGCCCGGAAGCATCACGTCGAGCACGATCGCGTCATACGGCGCCGCCTGGGCCATCCAGAGAGCATCGTTACCGTGACCCGCCACATCTGCCGCGTGGCCGTCCTCGCGAAGCGCGCGCGCGATCAGCGCAGACAGCTTGGGTTCGTCGTCCACCACCAACACGCGCATGCCGCCATTGTTCCTCCGCGGGGCTGCCGTCGGGGGTTGCTCTCACGCCGTTCTCATGGTGATCTGGCCGACTGACCTCCGTGTCGGCCGAAGGCAACGCCCGGCTCACGGCGGCGACGGCCGCCGTCCTGCTCGTGCTCCTCGCAGCCGAAGGCGCGACGATTCCGTTCATCGGGCGACTGACCACGGCTCACGTCTTCCTCGGCGTGCTGCTCGTACCCGTCGTCGTGCTGAAGGCGGGGAGCTCTGCCTGGCGTTTCGCCTCCTACTACCTCGGTCGTGACGACTACGTGCGTCGAGGGCCACCGCCGCAGCTCTTGCGGCTCGTCGTCGCGCCGCTCGTGGTCGCGTCGACCGCGGTTCTCTTCGGGACCGGGATCCTGCTGATCGTGTTGAGCCCACAGCGCGGTTTCCTGCTCGGCCTGCACAAGGCATCGTTCATCGTCTGGTTCGCGGCGATGACGGCCCACGTTCTCGCCCACGTCCTCCGCGTGCCCGGGCTCGTCCGGCGTGACCTCCGGCCCGGCCAGGGTGGCGCGACCGTGCGGCAACTGATCGTCGCCGGCGCGATCGTCATCGGCCTCGTCGCCGCCGTCGCCGCGCTGCCGCAGGCCCATAGTTGGAGCCGATGGGCGATGACCCACCATCACCATCACGAGAGCGGCTGACCCCCGGCGCGGCTTCACCGTTACGCTCCCACCACATGACGCGCGTCCGCTTCGCGCCGAGCCCCACCGGGACACTGCATGTCGGCAACGCGCTCAGTGCGGTGGCAAACCGTCAGTTCGGTGACTGGCTGCTGCTTCGCATCGACGACACGGACCCGGCGCGGAACGTGGCGGGCGGCGAAGAGGCGATCCTCGGCGATCTCACCTGGCTCGGTATCCGGTGGGACGAAGGGCCTGTGCGACAGAGCGACCGGATCGACCGGTACCTCGAAGCGGCGCAGTCGGCGGGTGTCGACCAGCGGTTCGACGGCGTGATGCTGTGGCGAGACGACGGCACCCCGACGTTCCACCTCGCGAGCGTCGTCGACGATCACGATTTCGCGATCACGCATGTGATCCGCGGCTCCGATCATCGGGCCAACGAGGAGCTGCATGCTGCGCTACATCGCGCGCTCGGCTTCGAACCGCCGATCGTGATCCACCACGGTCTCGTCGTCGGAGCCGACGGGCGCAAGCTTGCGAAGCGCGCGGACGGTGCCACCGTCGCGTCCCTGCGTGAAGCCGGGTACCCGGCGGAGGCCGTCCGCGCATATCTCGAGGAGCTGGGGCTGCCTCGTCACGACGTCCGCCTCGATCTCGACCGTATTCGCTCACTGTCGGTCGACGTGCTCGACGCGTTCACGGATGACGAGTTGGCCGCCCGGGTCGGCGTCCCCGTAGAGGCGGTGCCGCTCGTCCGCGGCACGCACGACCTCGTCGAAGCGCGGGCGCTGGCTGCAAGCGTCCTCGAACAGCCGACTGCCGGTGGGTTGCCTGCTCGCAGCCCGCAGACGCTGGAACGGTTCGTCGAGCTCCGCTCACCGCTGCCTGATGTGCTCGACAAGGAAGCCGCACGGTCGGTGCTGCGCGAGTTGAAGGCGGTCGGCGGCGACCTGCGCAGCCTGCGCGAGGCACTGACCGGTCGCGACCGCGGCCCCGAACTCTGGGCCGTTCTGCGCGCGCTGCCGCGCGACGAGGCGATCCGCCGCGCCCGTCTAACCTAGGCTCAGTGCGCCTCTACGACACGCTCTCGCGCTCGCTCGTCGAGTTGCCTCCGGCACCCGGCCCGGTGCGCATGTACTTCTGCGGCCCGACCGTGTACGCGCGAGCGCACGTCGGGAATGCGCGCCCGTTTCTCGTTGGCATGTGGCTGCGCTCGTGGCTTCGCGAGACGGGATACGACGTCACGCTCGTCCACAACATCACCGACATCAACGACAAGATCTACGAGGCCGCCCCGGGTGCGAGCGCAGTTCTCGCCGCGCAGGCGACGGGGTGGTATCTGCGGGACACAGGAGATCTCGGGTTGGGACAGCCGGACCACCTGCCGAAGGCGACGGAGACGGTGCCGCAGATCGTTGCGTTCATCGAGGAGTTGATCGCGACGGGTCATGCATATGCAGTGGGTGGAGACGTCTACTTTCGCGTGACGAGCTTCCCGGAGTACGGCCGGCTTTCGGGCCAACGGCCTGACCAGGTGGAGGAACAGGAGCCGAATCCGCTCAAGGAGGACGGCCGCGACTTCGCCCTCTGGAAGGCGAACAAGCCGGAGACCGAGGACACGTGGTGGGAGTCGCCGTGGGGCCGTGGTCGCCCGGGCTGGCACATCGAGTGCTCGGCGATGGCCGAGGAGATCCTCGGGCCTGCGTTCGAGATCCACGGCGGTGGGCTCGACCTCGTGTTCCCTCATCACGAGAACGAGGTGGCGCAGTCCCGCGCGCTCGGGCATCCATTCGCCGCGATTTGGACCCACAACGGCATGCTCCGGTTCACGGGCGAGAAGATGTCGAAGTCGCTCGGCAACGTGACCACGATCCGCGATGCACTCGACGAGTGGGGGCGGGAGACGCTCCTCGTCTTCTTTCTCGCGGCTCACTGGCGCAAACCGATCGATTTCTCGGCGGAGACGGTGGGCCAGGCGGCCGCACGCGCCGAGACGTTCCGCAACGCGTTCACACTGGAGCCGGCCGTCGCACCGGAGGACGGTTGGCAGGCTTTTGCGGCAGCGCTGGAGGACGACTTCGACACGCCGCGCGCGCTTGCAGTGCTCCACGGCTTCGCGTCCGCGCGCCACCTCGACCTGCTTCGTCGAGGGCTGGCGATCTTCGGTCTCGGCTCGCTCGGCGAACGCGAACCCGTGCCCACCGAGGTGCTGGAGTTGGCACGGCGCCGGGAGGAGGCTCGGGCCGCCCGCGACTTCGACACCGCAGACCGGTTGCGCGATGACCTCGCCCAGGCGGGGTGGGAGATGCGCGACGAGCCCGGCGGCGGGTTCACGATCGTGCGCCGGCAGTGACCTCGGATCTCGTCTACGGCCGGCGCGCCGTCCGCGAAGCCCTGCGCGGGAACCGGGAGGTGATCGAGATCTGGGCGACGGAGCGTGCACTGGCCGTCGAGCCCTGGCTCGCCGAGGCGAAGCCGAAGGAGAGGCCCGACCGGGAGCTCACCGAGCGAGCCGGCACCCGGGATCACCAGGGCGTGCTGGCACTCGTCGAGCCGTTCCGGTATGCGGATGCCTATGAGCTCGCCCGGGCCGATCGGCCGTTGCTCGCGGTGCTCGATCGGGTCACGGATCCCCGCAATCTCGGTGCCGTCTGCCGTAGTGCCGACGGCGCCGGCGCAACCGGAGTGGTCGTTCCGGCCCATGGCTCGGCGGTAGTGACCCCGGCGGTGGCGCGTGCCTCGGCCGGCGCCGTCGAGCATCTACCGGTCGCGGTCGTAACGAACCTCGCGCGTTACCTCGACGAGGTCAAGAGCGGTGATCTGTGGGTGTTCGGGGCGGCCGGTGACGAGAGCGCCACGCCGATGTGGGACGCAGATCTGTCCGGTGGTCTCGCACTCGTGCTCGGGGCCGAAGGGAAAGGGCTCAGGCCGCTGGTCCGGCGAACGTGCGACGTGCTCGTCTCGATTCCGTTGGCCGGGAAGGTCGAATCGTTGAACGTCAGCGTCGCCGCCGCCGTTCTGCTCTACGAGGCCAGGCGGCAGCGTGCCTGAACCGACCCTCTACTTGTTCGACGGCTACAACCTCCTCCACGCCGGCCCGTTCGATGCTCCGCGCGAGCTCGTCGACGCGCTCGCGTCGTTCGTCGCCGAGCGTGGCGCGCGGGGGATCGTGGTGTTCGACGGGGTGGGGGACGACGCGACACGCGGCCCGCTCGAGGTTCGCTACGCCGCCCACGCGGACACCCTGCTCGAGCGGCTTGCCGTGGAACATCGACGACGGGCCGAGGTCGTGCTCGTCACGAGCGACGCGACCGTCACGGCGGCAGCCGGCATCGACGTCCAGCACGTCACCTCGCAGACGTTCGTTCGCGAGCTCCAACCGTCGTCGTACCGGCCCGAGCCGCCCGGCGGGCTCGCCGGGAAGCTCGACCGGGAGACCCAGGCGCGGCTCGAGCGACTCCGCCGCGGCGAGTAAGAAGGGTCCACTGCAAATAGGGCTTGTGCTCCTTGCGGGTCCCTGCTACATTCACCTCAAGTTCAGGGTGAGACTTCAGGCAGGCTGGGTCGAAGGCTCACGTGAAAAAGCCGTCGAAATCCGGGGGTAAGCGCCGTGGCCGTCCGTACCGGAACCGCGCAGAAATCACCGCAGAAGGCTCAACGCGAGCTTGAGGATCTTCAGCTCGTGCTCAAGGCCGCCAACGGCAGCACGGTGGCGATGGACCAGCTGATTCGCCGCTACACGTCGTTCGTGCGGCTCAAGGCGAGCTCCTATTTCCTCGCCGGCGGCGATTCGGACGACCTGATCCAGGAGGGCCTGGTCGGCCTTTACAAGGCGGTCCGCGACTTCCGGCCGGACAAGGAGACGTCGTTCCGCTCGTTCGCCGAGCTCTGCGTGACGCGGCAGATCATCACGGCGATCAAGACCGCGACCCGCCTCAAGCACGCCCCGCTCAACACCTACGTCTCGTTCAGCCACACCCCGGCGGGCCAGGAGTCGGAGAGCGAGTGCTCGCTCGGCGACGCTCTGCCTGCGTCCCACGTCCACGAGCCGGCGGTCAAGGTCGTCTCGACGGAAGAGCTGCAGGCGCTCGTCGGCTGCCTGTCGTCGTCGCTGTCGCCGCTCGAAGCGGATGCGCTCCGGCTGTACCTCGAGGGCGCGTCCTACGACCAGATGGCCGAGCAGCTCGGCTGCGACACGAAGACGATCGACAACGCGCTCCAGCGGGTGAAGCGGAAGATCATCACGCACCAGCAGGGCCGGCAGGTTCTCGCGTAGCGCTCAGTAGACGCCGACTCCCGCGACCTCGTAGCCCGACGGGCTAGTCGGACGGTTCGTCGTCCAAAGAGACAACAGTCAACAACCCTAGAATGGTCTGCGCGCCGGAGTAGCTCAGCTGGTAGAGCATTCCCCTTGTAAGGGAAGGGCCGAGGGTTCGAGTCCCTCCTCCGGCTCTCTCCCTCATCGAGGCGCAAGCTATGCGGCCGTTCTCCGCTCGGTCTTTCGCGCCCGCATGGTGATGATCGCGCAACCGCGTACCTGCCCTGCCGTCTCACCGGCACGGCGAGTGGCGAAGCCCACCGACGCGCCCCGGTAGATCGAGGCGAGGCGCTCGGGAACGATGAGTCGCCTGTCGGGAATCACCCCCTTCGAGCGGCATGCCGCTAGGCGTTCGCGAGCGCCTGCTCGAGATCGGCCCAGAGCACGTCGACGTCCTCGAGACCGACCGACAGCCGCAGCAGGCCGACCGGGATGCGATCTCCCTCCCAGCGGTAGCGGCTCTCCATCGACGAGACCACCCCGCCGAGGCTCGTCTGGTTGGCGATCACCTCTGTCGCCGTCTCGACGGGAAGTGGATCGCCCGCGACGTCGAACGAGATCAGCCCGCCGAAGCCGGGGTAGCGCACGACCTGCACCGCCGGATGTCGCTCGAGCCGCGCCGCGAGCTCGCGCGCGCCGGCCGTGTGCCGGTGCATCCGGAGGTCGAGCGTGCGCAGGCCGCTGAGCAGCGACGCCGCGGAGTCGGGCGACGCGCTGAGGCCGAGCCGGGTTCGCACCTGGCGCAGACGGGCGGCGAGCTCCTCGTCGCGCGTCACCGCGGCGCCGAGCATCGCGTCGTGGTGACCGGTCAGGAACTTGGTGGCCGAGTGGACGACTACGTCGGCGCCCTCGTCCAGCGCACGGAGGTAGACCGGCGTGGAGGCGGTCGCGTCGCAGACCTTGATCCCATGATGCGCGCGCACCGCCTCCCAGTCCGGGACGGTCAGCAGCGGGTTCGCCGGTGACTCGACCCAGACGATGTCGGCGTCCACGGGCGGCGGCCCCGTCTGGGCGAACTCGCTCACCTCGAGCCCCCAGGGCGCAAATTCGCCGAACGCGACGGAGGTCCCGAAATAGGCGCCCTCGGCGATCGCAAGTGTCGTTCCGGGCTTCGCGAGCGCGAAGACGCACGCGGTGACGGCGGCTGTGCCCGAGCCGAACAGCACCGCCTCGCCGCCCTCCAGCGCGCCGAGCGCGGCCTCCGCAGCCGCGCCGGTCGGATGTCCGTACCGCTGGTAGACGAACTCACCCGGCCGGCCCATCTCGTCATACGGCCAGACGGTGGCGCGATCGATGAAGCTCACGGCTCCGACTCTACGTGAGCGCCGCGACGCACTCGACGAGGCGGTCGAGCTCCTCGTCGGTGTTGTAGTAGTGCACCGAGGCGCGCACCAGCTCGTCGATGCCGCGCGGCTGGAGATCGAGGCGCGCCGCAGACGCATCCGTCACCGAGACGTTGACGCGACGCGTCGCAAGGGCCCACTGCACATCGGCCGCCGTGTGCCCACGAACCGAGAACGTGACGATCGCGCCGAGCACCTCGCCACGGTCGGTGACGGTGACGACGGGGAGCTCGGCGAGACTGGCTCGGAGTTGTGCGGCGAGCCCGTGCACGCGCTCCCAGATCGCCTCGCTGCCGACGGCCCGCGCGTAGTCGGCCGCGACGCCGAGCCCTACCTTGCCGGCGACGTACGTCTCCCAGTTCTCGAAGCGGCGAGCGTCGGCTCTGATCGCGTAGCTCCCGTCGGGCTGCCACTCGGCCGCGTGCATGTCGAGAAACGGCGGCTCGAGGCGCTCGAGCAGGTCGCCGCGGACGTAGAGGAACCCGGTGCCGCGCGGCCCGCGAAGAAACTTCCGCCCGGTCCCAGAGAGGATGTCGCAGCCGATCTCCTGCACGTCGATCGGCAGCTGCCCGACCGACTGGCAGGCATCGAGCAGGAACGGGACACCTGCCGCGCGGGTCAACCGGCCGACCGCAGCCGCCGGGTTGACCAGCCCGCTCTGAGTTGGGACGTGCACGAGCGAGACGAGCTTCACGCGGTCGTCGAGGAGCTCTGCAAGCGCATCGGGGTCGAACTGGCCGTGCTCGTCGTCCGGGACGACCTCGATCGACGCTCCGGTACGGGTCGCCACCTGGCGCAGCGCGATCCAGTTAGACGCGTACTCGGCCCGGCCGGTCAGGATGCGATCTCCCGCGGCGAAGCGAAACGCATAGAACGCCATGTCCCAGGCCCGGGTCGCGTTCTCGATCACCGCGATCTCGTGGCGGGCGGCGCCGATCAGGCCGGCGAGCGCGTCGTAGGTGTGCTCGAGCCGGTCGTGCCGCTCGGCCGCCGCTTCGTAGCCGCCGATCTCGGCTTCGCGGCGGAGATGGTCGACCACGGCGTCGACGACGGCGCTCGGCGGAAGCGACGAGCCGGCGTTGTTGAGGTGCGCGACATTGGCGCAGCCCGGTGTCTCTGCACGCAGACGCCCGATGTCGAGCGTCACGCCTCGAGCACCGTGAACAGCGTCAACTGCATGCCGTCAGGAGCCACCAGCCGGACGTTGCGGTGCTGCCACGGCGTTACGACCGGCCCCGCGAGACGCTCCGCGCCCGCGGCCTCGAGCTCGTCGGCCACCGCCTCCGAGTCCTCGACTTCGAGTGCGATGCGAACTGCGCCTGCGACGCGGCGGCCGACCTCGAGCGAGTCGACCGCGTCGGCGTGCTCGGGGTCGAGCAACTCGAGCGTCGCCCGTCCTGCGTCGAGGAGCGTGACGCGTCCCGCGGGCTCGCTCCAGGCCTCGAGTACGGGGAGGCCGAGCGTGTCGCGGTAGAACGCAAGCGCCCGATCGTAGTCCTCGACAGTCAGCGCCAACCGCAGCTCCTTCACCGGCATGCCTCGACTCTAGACGGAGCGTGTGCATAGGCTCCGCAGATGGCGAACGCCGAGAAGCCAGGCGTGCATTCAACGACACGCGAAAAGCTCGACTGGATGCGTGAGCTGCGTGACGAGGCGCTGCACGCAGGGGGGGAGAGGTCGGTCGAGAAGCAGCGCGAGTCCGGGAAGATGCTGGCGCGGGAGCGTGCAGAGCGGCTCTGTGACGAGGGATCGTTCGTCGAGCTCGACCGCTACGTTCGGCATCGCGAGTCCAACTTCGGGATGCTCGAGCGGCGGCCCTACGGCGACGCGGTGGTGACGGGATACGGAACGGTCTTCGGTCGGCGCGTCTTCATCTTCAGCCAGGACTTCACGGTGTTCGGTGGGTCCCTGTCCGAGGTGTTCGCGGAGAAGATCTGCAAGGTGATGGATCTGGCCGCCAAGTACGGCTGTCCGGTGATCGGGATCAACGACTCGGGCGGCGCGAGGATCCAGGAGGGCGTCGTCTCGCTCGCGGGGTATGCGGAGATCTTCTGGCGCAACGTCCAGGTGTCGGGGGTGATCCCGCAGATCTCCCTGATCATGGGCCCGTGTGCGGGCGGCGCGGTCTACTCGCCGGCGATGACCGACTTCGTGCTGATGGTCGAAGGGACGTCGTACATGTTCATCACCGGGCCCGACGTCGTGAAGACGGTGACGGGTGAGGAGGTGACGTTCGAGGAGCTGGGCGGGGCGGAGGCACACGCCGCGAAGTCGGGGGTGGCGCATCTGATCGCAGCGAACGAGGAGACGGCGCTCGAGGACGCCCGATACCTGCTCAGCTTCCTGCCGCAGTCGAACGCCCATCCGACTCCCTACGACCCGCCTGCGGACCCGGTCGACCGCGAGGCTCCGGAGCTCGACGAGCTGATTCCCGACGAGCCGACGAAGCCGTACGACATCAAGGACGTCGTCACCGCGGTGGTCGACGACGGCGAGTTCCTCGAACTCCAGCCGCTGTTCGCCCCGAACATCGTGTGCGGGTTCGCGCGGCTCGGCGGTCATAGCGTCGGCATCGTCGGCAATCAGCCGAAGGCACTCGCCGGCGTGCTCGACATCGGCTCGTCGGAGAAGGCGGCCAGGTTCGTCAGGACCTGTGACGCCTTCAACATTCCGCTCGTCACGTTCGTCGACGTGCCGGGGTTCCTGCCCGGGACCGCGCAGGAGTGGGGCGGCATCATTCGGCACGGCGCGAAGCTGCTCTACGCCTACTGCGAGGCCACGGTGCCCAAGCTGACCGTGATCACGCGCAAGGCGTACGGCGGGGCGTACGACGTGATGAGCTCGAAGCACGTACGCGCCGATTTCAACTTCGCCTGGCCGACTGCCGAGGTCGCGGTGATGGGGCCGGACGGCGCGGTCAACATCATCTTCCGCAACGAGCTTGCGACGGCAGCCGATCCCGAAGACCGTCGCGCCGAGCTGATCTCGGAATACAAGGAACGCTTCGCGAACCCCTACACGGCAGCGGAGCGCGGCTACGTCGACGACGTGATCGAGCCGCGCCGGACGCGTCCGGTCCTGATCGACGCGCTGAACACGGCGATCACGAAGCGCGAGCGCCGGCCGCCCCGCAAGCACGGGAACATTCCGCTCTAGGCGGTGACGAGGGACCCGGGCCGGACGGTCGCGAGGAACGCGTCCACGACCTCGGGATCGAACTGCGACCCGGAGCAGCGCTCCAGCTCGCGGACCGCGTCTTCCCTGCGTAGCGCCGGCCGATAGGGGCGGGTCGACGTCATCGCATCGAACGCGTCGGCGACGAACACGATGCGAGAGCCGAGCGGGATCGAATCGTGCACGAGACCCTCGGGGTAGCCGGTGCCGTCCCAACGCTCACTCTGGTGCAGAACCCAGTCGGCGATCGGATCGACCCCGAGGCTCGCCAGCATCCGATAGCCGATCTGCGGATGCCGCTGAAGAAGACGACGCTCTTCGCGGGTGAGCGGAGACGGTTTGCGCAGCAGCTCCTCCGGGATGGCGAGCTTGCCGAGATCGTGGAGGCTTCCGGCGAGCCGCGTCAGCTCGACCTGGCCGTCGGGAAGCCCGAGCTGCTCCGCGATCCGTCCGGCGAACAGCGCAACCCGTTCCGAGTGGTTGCCGGAGTCGGCGTGTCGCGCGTCGACGACGCGTGCGAGGGATGTCGCGGCGCGAATCCGAGCCGCTTGGTCGCCGGCACCCTGGAGTCCTGCGAGCGTTGCGACATCGCGCGCCGGTCGCACCTGGTTCTTGCCCTGCTCTTTCGCCCAGTAGAGCGCTCCGTCGGCCATCCGGATGAGCGCGTCACGGTCCCGGCCGTGTTGCGGGAAGGTCGAGACGCCCGCGCTGACGGTCAGCCCCCCGCCTGGGCCGACGTCCGCCGCGCCGAGCCGCGTGACGATCGACTGCGCGGCCGCCAGCGCGAGTGGCTCGCCGATCTCCGGCAGCAGCAGTGCGAACTCGTCGCCTCCGAGGCGGAATGCCTCGCCGTCCGATCGCAGCCGCGCGGCGACCTTCGACAGCACACCGTCCCCTGCGGGATGGCCGTACCGGTCGTTGATCGTCTTGAAGTCGTCGAGGTCGAGCAGGCAGAGCGAGAGGGCCGTTCCGTGCTCACGTGCACCGGCGATCAATTGCTCGAAGCGCTCGTGGAAGTGGCGGTGGTTGCCGAGCCCGGTGAGCGGGTCGGTCAGGGAGAGGCGGACTGCACTGAGCGCGCGATTGCTCGAGCGCTGGTACAGCGAGATCGCAGCGAGTGGCCCGGCCAGCGCTGCGAACAGGTACGGCGTTCGCTGCCAGAGGATGACGAGCATCAAGGCGGTCGATGCCATCAGCGCGAACGGGAGGATCGTCCAGCGGAGGTTCGAGCGGATCAGGCGGCCGTAGCCGAGCTTGGATCCCGACGCCGAGATCGCTGCGGTCACGAGCAGCAGGTTGGCGGCGTAGAGCACGGTTGCCGTGAAGGCGACCTCGAGCAACACGGCGGCAGGGCCGCTTCCGTTCATCAGATGCAGGATCGAGCCGGCAAGCGTCCCGACGATCCCGAACACGCCCGCGTTGTAGATCGTCCGGATCAGCGGCTTGCGATCGAGCAGGGCGGTGACGGTGGGCGCCGTGACGTAGATGAACGTCGCTGCGGCCCACCCGAAGAGGACGAGCGCCGCGACGGCGAACACGAAGCCGAGCGACACCCCGTTCGCGTCTGCGCCCTCGACGGGAACCGGGAACCGCTCCGCGAGCATCGAGGCTGCAAGGAACGCCGCGACGCCGATCAGGGTGGTGATCGACGAGTCGGCGTGCACGAACCACGCGGTCGCGGCGAGATACAGACCGATCCCGACAACCGAAACCGGCACGACGACCGCCAGCAGCCTCGCGGGAGGACGCGTGCGCTGAGAGGGGCCCGCTACCAGGTGAAGTTGAGCGGGTCGCACGATGCGAAGCCGAGGATCGCTGCGAGGACGATCAGCACGACCACCACGACCACGAGCTTTCCGTTCCACTGGAGCATCAGAGGATTCCTTCCTGGCAGTTGCCGCATCGGGTTCGATTCTTGCGCCGCACCCACCGTGCGGACATCACCCGGACGGGTGAACGGCCTGTGGGAGACGCTGAATCCCTCGAACGGGTGACCCCGCTCCCGGCTCGTGGACTAACCTCACCGGCGTGGAGCTCGAGCTCGATCCGGCTCAACCGCCCGAAGTCGTCCGGGCCGTCGGCGAGATGCTCACGCCACCGACTGGCCGGTCGGACCCGTGGTGGCAGGCGGGCCTCGACGAGACGCTCGAACAGCTCTGCGCCGACCCGTAGGTTCGACTCAGCCGGACGCCGCAGCGCGCTCGCGGAAGAGGCGCGGCGCCGAACGCGCGTAGTCGAGGCCCGATACCCACGTCAGCACGAGTGCGACGAGGAGCGCCCACCAGGCAACGTCGTTCCGCCACACCCCGGCGGCGGCGAGCCCTCCCACGGCCGCAGCGACTGCCTGTGCCCACGTCTTCAGCTTTCCGAGGTCACGAGCCGCAATCACGATCCCGCGCTCGACCGCAGCCTGGCGGAGCCCGGTGATCAGCAACTCGCGGGCGACGATTGCCGCGACCATCCACGCGGGGAACACGTGCTGGCCGAGCAGCACGATCAGGGTCGACAGCACGAGCAGCTTGTCGGCCACCGGGTCGAGCAGCGATCCGAACGGCGAGGTACGCCCGGATCGGCGCGCGATCCGTCCATCGAACCAGTCGGTTGCCATTGCCGCACAGAACACGGCCGTGCCCCAGTAGTCGTGCCCGGGGAACGGGATCGCGAAGAGCGCGATCACGACCGGCACTGCGAGCGCGCGCGCGACGGTCAGCTGATCGGCAAAGCTCATCCGCAGGGGAGAATACGGCCGTGTTCACCAAAGTGCTCGTGGCCAACCGGGGTGAGATCGCCGTACGCGTGTTCCGCACGCTGCGGGACATGGGGATCGCCTCGGTTGCGGTGTATTCCGACGTCGATCGGAGCGCCCTGCACCCGCGATTCGCCGACGAGGCGTTCGCGCTCGGCGGGCGGACCTCGGCGGAGTCGTACCTTGTGATCGAGCGGTGCTCGACGTCGCGCGACGCTCGGGAGCCGAGGCGATCCATCCCGGCTACGGCTTCCTGGCCGAGAACGCCGCCTTCGCGACGGCGGTCGAGAATGCCGGCCTCACCTGGATCGGCCCACCACCGGCGGCGATCGAGTTGATGGGGTCGAAGACCGCGGCGCGCAGGGCGATGCAGGCGGCAGGTGTGCCGATCGTTCCCGGAACGACGAAGCCCGTGGACTCGTGCGGCGGGGTCGCGGCGCTGGGTGACGAACTGGGCTACCCGTTGCTGCTCAAGGCCGCTGCCGGCGGCGGGGGGAAGGGGATGAAGGTCGTGCGTACTCCGGACGAGGCGGCACACGCCTTCGAGTCTGCCCAGCGCGAGGGTCGGTCGTACTTCGCCGACGCAGCGGTCTACGTCGAGCGCTACCTGGAGGATCCGCGACATGTCGAGGTGCAGGTCCTGGCCGACGCGCACGGCAACGTCATTCATCTCGGGGAGCGTGACTGCACGATCCAGCGCCGCCATCAGAAGCTCGTCGAAGAGACGCCGTCGCCGGCCGTCGACGAGGCGCTTCGTTCGCGGATCGGTGCGATCGCCGTCGATGCGGCGCGGGCGGCCGGCTACCGGTCCGCCGGGACGATCGAAGGGCTGCTCGCGCGCGACGGTTCCTACTACTTCATGGAGATGAACACGCGGATCCAGGTCGAGCACACGATCACCGAAGTCGTCTCCGGCGTCGACATCGTTCGAGCGCAGGTGCAGATCGCGGCCGGACAGGCAGCTCCAGTTCGAGCAGGACGAGATTCGGCTTCAAGGTCACGCGATCGAGTGCAGGATCAATGCCGAGGATCCCGCGCAGGCGTTCCGGCCCTCGCCCGGTCGGATCACCGCCTACCGCGAGCCCTCCGGACCGGGTGTTCGGGTCGACTCCGGTGTCGAGGCGGGCTCGGAGGTCTCGCCGCTCTACGACCCGATGATCGCGAAAGTGATCGTGCGCGGTGTCGATCGGGCGGACGCGATCGGGCGGATGCTGCGTGCGCTCGGCGAGTTCCGGATCGACGGCGTGACGACGCTGATCGGTTTCCATCGGGCGCTGCTCTCGCATCCCTGTTTCCGCGCGGGGGAGACGTGCGAAGGGGTGGTGGAGTCGAGCGAGCTTACGGAGCAGGCTGAGCAGTTGTCTCATCGGACAACGAGCGTAGCGAGACCTCCGGACGGAGCGTTGTCGGAGCTGGCGACGGAGGTCGAGATCGACGGCCGCAGGGTCGCGGTGAAGGTGCTGAACCCGGAGCCCGCGTATCGCGCGCTCGCCCGGCGACGACGGGAACGGGGAGCCGGCGCCGCGGCAGAGACCGGGTCGGGAACCGTCCGGAGCCCCATGCAGGGGACGGTGATCGACGTGAAGATCGCCGAGGGCGACGCGATTGCCTCCGGTGACGTCGTCTGCATCGTCGAAGCGATGAAGATGGAGAACGAGATCACCGCGCACCGCGACGGGGTCGTGGTCGACGTCTTGGTCGACATCGGCATGGCGGTCTCGATCGGCCAGCCGATCTGTGCGATCGG
Source organism: uncultured Thermoleophilia bacterium (assembly GCA_963715115.1). GTDB lineage: Bacteria > Actinomycetota > Thermoleophilia > Gaiellales > Gaiellaceae > PALSA-600. Next base: position 230,219 of record CAVQRE010000006.1, on the reverse strand, counting down.
CGACGGGACGCGGTAGTCGCTACAGCGAGCGCTGGTAGGCGCGGAACGTCGACGTCGCCCACGCGGTGGTGACGGCCGTCAGTGCGAGCAGCAGCAGGAGGTACCACCAGACGGTGGCCCAGTCGGTGTTCGGCAGCACGACCTCTCGCGCTGCGCGCACGCCCCAGTCGACCGGGTTGAACCTCGCTGCGGTCTGCATCCAGCCAGGCATCTGCGGGCGCGCGATCATCGTCGTCGAGAGAAACAGCAACGGCAGCCCGATGAAGTTTGCGACGGCGATCATCGTCGCCTCGCGGCGCGTCAGGAGCGCGATCGCCTGCGAGATTCCGGCGAAGGCGCTGTTGACGAGGACTCCCGCGAGGATGATCGCGAGCCAGCCGAGCACCCCGGTGTGGATGCGGACACCGAGCGCAACCGACACGAGCAAGATGATGACCGCCTGGATTGCCGCTGTGAGTGCGGAGCGCACGATCTGGGAGAGCACGATCGACAGGCGTGACGCCGGCGTTGCGAGGAACCGCTCGACCACTTTGTGGTCGAGATCGTTGATCATCGACATGCCGCTCCACGTTGCGCCGAAGAACGCGTTCATGACGACGATCGCGGGCGCGAGGAACGTGATGTACGAACCGGTGCCGAAGCCGCCGAGCCTGGTCACGTTGCGGAAGAGCTGACCGTAGAGCAGGAGCCAGACCATCGGCTGCACGAGCAGGAGCACGATCCAGATCGGCTCGCGCATCAGATTGCGTGCCTGGCGGATCGTCATGAACCACGTGTCGCGCAGGACCGTCACCGACCGCCGTCCTCCGTGCTGAACTCGCGTCCCGTGTAGTGGAGGTAGACATCGTCGAGCGTCGGTCGTGACAGCGAGACCGAGGCGACGGCGATGCCTGCGCTCTCGAGCGCCGACAGGATCCCCGGCAGCTCGCGGGCGCCGTTCGTCACGCGCGAGACGATGGTCCGCCCGTCGACAACCTGCTCGGGCCGCGCGCCGACGGCCGCGATGACCCGCTGCGCCTCGTCCACCGCCCCGTTCTCGAGCTCGACGTGCACGGCGTCGCCGCGGAGACCCGCCTTGAGCTCGGCCGGGGTGCCTTCGACGACGACCTTGCCCTGCGAGACGATCGAGAGCCGGTCGGCGAGCTGGTCGGCCTCTTCGAGGTAGTGCGTCGTCAGCAGGATCGTCAGCGACTCGGTCTCGGCGAGGCGCGAGACCTCGGTCCACATCGCAACTCGCGCCTCGGGGATCGAGGCCTGTGGTCGGCTCGTCGAGGAAGAGCACCCGCGGCCGGTGGACGAGGCCGAGGGCGATGTCGAGCCGCCGCCGCATGCCGCCGGAGTACGTCTTCACGATCCGCTCGGCGGCGTCCGCGATGCCGACGAGCTCGAGCAACTCGTCGACTCGCGCGTGGAGATCGTTTCCGCTCATGTCCTGGATGCGGCCCTGCAGCATCAGATTCTCGCGGCCGGTGCCGAACTGGTCGACGCCGGAGTCTTGCGGGACGTAGCCGATCGACCGGCGAACGGTGTCTGCGTCGCGGATCACGTCGTTGCCGTTGACCGTGGCCGACCCGGAGTCCGGATGGGTCAGCGTCACGAGCACACGGACGGTCGTCGACTTGCCCGCGCCGTTCGGCCCGAGCAGCCCGAAGACCTCTCCTTCGCGCACGCTGAACGAGACTCCGTCGAGCGCCTGCACCTCGCCGTAGCGTTTGCGGAGGTCGGAAACCGCGATCGCGTCCATGCGCTCGACAGTAGCGACGGTCGCCCGCTGCCCGCCGGTAGAGTGCCGCGCGGCCGATGGACCTCTACGAGTACCAGGGCAAGCAGCTCTTCAAGCAGTTCGGCATTCCCGTCTCGGACGGCCGGCTCGCCACGACGCCCGGGGAGGCACGCACGGCGGCGGAGGCGATCGGCGGTCAGGTGGTCGTCAAGGCTCAGGTGCTGACCGGCGGCCGTGGAAAGGCCGGTGGCGTCAAGCTCGCCGACGACCCGGGCGACGCGGAACAGAAGACGAAGGACATACTCGGCCTCGATATTCGCGGGCATGTCGTCGAGAAGGTCTGGATCGAGCGCGCCTCGGAGATCGCGAAGGAGTACTACCTCTCCGTCGCGTTCGATCGCGGCGCCAAGCGGCCGCTGCTGATGTTCACGACACAGGGTGGCGTCGAGATCGAGGAGGTTGCGGCGAACGATCCGGATGCGCTCGTTCGGCTGCACATCGATCCGCTGGAAGGGTTCCAGCCGTGGGTTGCGCGGAGGCTCGTCTACGGAGCCGGCGTCGAGGACCCGGGCGAGCAGAAGCAGATCGCGGCGATCGTCGAGCAGCTCTATCGCTGCTTCGTCGAGAGCGACGCGATGCTGTGCGAGATCAATCCGCTGATCGTGACTCCCGAGGGAGAGGTGAAGGCGCTCGACTCGAAGTTCACTGTCGACGACAGCGCGCTCTACCGTCATCCCGACATCGCCGAGCTGCGCGACACGAGCGCTGCGGACCCGCTCGAGGCGTTCGCACGCGAGAAGGGTGTCACCTACGTGAAGCTCGACGGCAGCGTCGGCATCCTCGGCAACGGGGCCGGGCTCTCGATGTCCACGGTCGACGTCGTCGTGACGGCCGGCGGCGAGCCGGCGAACTTCTGCGACCTCGGCGGCGGCGGCGACGCAGAGGGAGTCGTCGACGCTCTCGAAGTGATCACACGCGATCCTCAGGTGAGGTCGATCTTCTTCAACATCTTCGGCGGTATCACCGCGCTGCGACGAGGTTGCGCGCGGCATTCTCGAGGCGCTCGACCGGATCGACATCGCCGTGCCGATCGTCGTGCGCCTCGACGGAACGAACGCCGAGGAGGGGCTCAAGATTCTCGCGGATGCGGCGCCGCCGAACCTGCACGTCGCGCCGACGATGCTCGAGGCGGCCAGGCTGGCCGTGGAGCTGGCGAAATGACCGGCGGCGTAGGTTCGACGGAGCCGCCCAAGAGCGAAGATGCCTGGAGCGAGCGCGCCGAGGCCTATCGCACGAGCGCGATTCATGCCGCCGGTGACGACCTGGACCTGGTTGTCGAATGGTGTGAGCCGGGCGAGGGCGTGACCGTGCTCGATGTCGCCACCGGCGGTGGGCATGTGGCCCGGCGGCTCCGTGAGCTCGGCACGACCGTCGTCACGGTCGACCCAGCGCCCGGCATGCAGGCGGACACGACGGCGCCGGCCGAGTCGCTTCCCTTTGCAGACGGCAGCTTCGACGCGGTCGCATGTCGCCTCGCCGCGCATCACTTCACCGACATCCAGGCGGCGGTGCGGGAGATGGCGCGGGTTGCGAAGGGCCGGGTCGTGATCTGCGACAACACTTTCGTGAGCGTGCAGTCCGAGGAGGCAGACCGGCTGCGCGACTCCAGTCACGTTCGCAACTACGCGGTGCCTGAGTGGCACTCGTTCTTCGACCTCGCCGGGCTGGAGATCACCGGCGAGCGGTCCATGGAGCGGCCGCTCGAGATCGCGCCGTGGTTGGAACGCGTCGGGTGCACGGGCTCCGAGGCCGCGCGCGTCTGCGAGCTGCTTGGCGATCGCATCAGCGGCGGCTGGATGATGCTGCCGACGCTCGTGATCCGAGGCGAGACGGCGAGCAGCTGATGGCGATCATCGTCGACACCGAGACACGGCTCGTCGTGCAGGGCCTGACCGGTTCCGAAGGGCGCTTCCACGGTCTGCGGAACCGTGACTACGGGACGAACGTCGTCGCGGGGGTCACGCCCGGCAAGGGCGGCCAGGACGTCGAGGGGATACCGATCTACGACACGGTCGAAGGCGCTGTCGTCGAGGCGGGGGCCAACACGGCGATGATCTTCGTGCCGGCGCGGTTCGCACCCGATGCGATCTACGAGGCGGTCGACGCGGGCATCGCAACGGTCATCTGCATCACGGAGCACATCCCGGCTCACGAGATGCTCCGCGTGTACACCTACATCCGGCCCAAGGGCGTCACCTTGATCGGCCCGAACTGCCCCGGTGTCCTCTCGCCGGGGAAGGCGAACGTGGGGATCATCCCGGCGCAGGTGTTCCGCCCAGGCAACATCGGCCTCGTCTCGCGCTCCGGCACGCTGACGTACCAGATCGGCCACGAAGTCGCGCAGCGCGGGCTCGGCAACTCGAGCATCGTCGGGATCGGCGGCGACCCGATCGTCGGCTCGGGTTTCGTCGACATCCTGGCGAAGTTCGAGTCCGATGCGGAGACCGAGTACGTCGTGCTCGTGGGCGAGATCGGCGGCGACGAGGAGGAGAAGGCCGCCCGCTGGGCCGCCGAGCACATGTCGAAGCCGGTGTTCTCGTACATCGCCGGGTTCTCGGCACCGCCGGGCAAGACGATGGGGCACGCGGGGGCGATCATCTCGGGCTCGTCGGGTACCGCGCAGGCGAAGAAGGACGCGCTCGAGGCCGTCGGCATCAAGGTGGGGACGACGCCCACCGAGGTGGCCGAGCTGGTCGTCACGGCAGCCGGCGGATAGGACGGCGTGAACGGCACGTGCCTGGCACCGAAGTGCCAGACACGTCGAGGTCGGCCCGCGCCCGCTCGTCACGAAGCGTCGATCAGCCGCCAATGGAAGACGGAGCCGACCGGGATCGTCAGTGCGCTGGATCCTGTGTTGCACACGATCAGGTTCGGGACGGCTCCGCCCTGTGATGTTTTGATCACGATCGACGGGATGAACGCAGCCGTGTTTGGGAGCACGGCGTTGCCGTTCGCGTCCGTCACCGTGCCCGAGCACCAGATCACCGACGATGCCGTCCCCGAAGTTCCCCGTGAGCTGAGCGTGGCACGACCCGGCCGGCAGCGCGATCGCGGTGTCGACGGTCGTGGTCTGCTGACCGATCTTCTTGCTGCCGAGATCCGCCATTGAGAGCGAACCGTCCGTGACGTTCGCGCCGGTGATCGCCTTCAGTCCGGAGGAGAGGGGTTTCACGAGCGTGTCGACGTCACTCTTCGTGTAGTACTGCGAGAGATCGAGGAGTGAACCCGGGAGCTTCCCGCTCTTCCCGACGGCGACGATCGTTCCCGGTGCCCCGTTGAGCGCGGACTTTCGCCCGTTCAGCTTCGACGAGTCGCCCGCGAACTTCGCGAAGCCCGCGGTCTTCGCGTAGGGCACGGCATTCACCGATGAGTGTGCGGCGTGGCCGATCGGCGTGGTGCCGAGGACGGCGACGGCGAGCGAGATGATCGAGATGACGAGCGGCAGGCGTTGACGCATCGGAAGCCTCCAGTTGCCGGGGTTTGTCGTCGGCTCCGCCGGAATTGGGCGGAAACGTGGTTCTACCCAAGGGCGGGCGGGCGGTGGCCCAGGCTCCGCTCGGACAGGTGCCTGGCACGGAAGTGCCAGGCACCTGCTCTCTCTTCGTCAGGCCAGCGGCTCGCCGGTCTCGAGCAGCGTCTTGAGGCCGCTCAGGACCAGCATCCAGCCGCCGGCGACGCTCTCCGCCGTCTTCGGCGCGCCTTCGAGCTGGTCGTGCACCAGCGTCAGCTTCGTCATGCCACCGTCCTGCGCCTCGATCTCCCAGGTCACGCGGCTCGTTGCCTCGCCCGCAAGCTCCGGGTCGTACGCCGACTGCCAGCCGTGGACGAGCTTGCGGGGCGGGTCCCACTCGAGCACCTCGGAGTCGCCCCAGGACTGCGAGCCGTCCGGGCTCGTCGAGATGCGGCCTTCCGGAGTGATCGTGATCCGCGAGCCGTAGAAATACTTCGACGTCAGCTCGGGGTCGACGATCGCCTCCCAGATCTGCTCCGGGGTCGCCTTGATGAACAGCTGGTAGACCTGCTCGGTCGTCTGAGTCATGGTGCTCATGCTGTCTCCTCCAGGTCGCTTTTGAGATCGAGGAGCGCAGACACAACGCGCTCCGTGTACTTGTCGATCCACCGATCGTGGATCTGCCGGATCGGGACCGGGTTGAGGAAATGCAGCTTCTCCCGCCCCGAGCGGCGCGTGACGACGAGGCCGGCGTCCTCGAGCAGCCGCAGGTGCTTCATCACGCCGAAGCGGGTCATCTCGAGCTCCGACTCGAGCTCCGTGAGCGTGCGGCCGTCGCGCTCGAAGAGGCGGTCGAGGAGATGTCGCCGCGTCGGATCGGCGAGGGCCTTGAAGACGCGGTCGTCGTCGTCCATGGTCCCGAGAATAGGTGACCGATTAGTCACATGTCAAGCGGCGGTTTTCTTGGGCATTTCTTGGGCGGCGCTCCGGACGTTCTTCGTCGCCGCAGGTGTGCTTTGGAGCCTGATGATGCAGGCCGACGAAAGGAGCGAACCGATGACCTTGCAGCACGAGCACGCCTCCGCTTCCGTGCACGGCGGCCCGATCGCAGCCGCCGCGGCCTACCTCGACCTCGACGAGCCCGAGCTCCGCGCGCGGCTGGCGCGCGGACGAACCCTCGGGCAGGTGGCGCTCGAGGAGGGTTGCTCCGTTCGGGGGCTCGAGGATGCGCTCCTCGCCGACCTCAAGTGGCACCTCGATGCCGACGTCGCTGCTGGCAGAGTCGCGAGCGACCGTGAGTCGCAGATCCTGACCGCCGTCAAGTCGAGGATCGACCGCATGGTCGAGTGCCGGAGCCGGCACCCGCAGTCGGCATCCGCCGCCTGACGAGCGACGCCCTCAGGCTGTCGGGAGCACGAGCCGGAAGCGCGCCCCCGAGGGCGAGTTCTCTGCGGTCGCGCGCCCGCCGTGCGCCTCCGCAGCTTCGCGCACGATCGCGAGGCCGAGACCGGCACCTGGCTTCGAGCGTGCCGTTGCCGCGCGATAGAAGCGGTCGAAGACCCGCGGCAGGTCCTCTTCGGCGATCCCCGGGCCGTGGTCGGCCACGATCACCTCGCCGCCGCGAACCGATACCTCGATCGGAGCACCGTCCGGGCTGTACTTGACGGCGTTGTCGAGCAGGTTCGAAACCGCCCGCTCGAGCAGCACCGGGTCGGCGGTCACCTGCGTCGGCGACAGGGCGGTCACGAACGTCACCTGCGGTGCCCGCGACTGTGCCCGCTCGACGGTTGCCGCGACGAGATCGTCGAGCTGCACCTCCTCGAGGCGTAGCTTGCGCTCCTCGCCGCGCGCGAGCTCGACCAGGTCGGACACGAGCCGCGTGAGCGCGTCGAGCTCGACCGAGGACTCTTCGAGTGCGTGGCGCGCCTCGTCCTCGGGCAGCTTGCCCTCGCGCAGCAGATCGATGTTCGTGCGTACCGACGTCAGCGGCGTTCGGAGCTCGTGCGATGCATCGGCGACCAGGCGCCGCTGCGCGCCGACCGAGCTCTCGAGCGCAGCCAGCATCGCGTTGAACTGGGTCGCCAGGCGTCCGAGCTCGTCGTGACCGGAGACCTGGACGCGCTCGGTCAGGCTGCCGGTGGCGGCGACGTTTTCGGCCGCGGCGGTCAGGCGCCGCACCGGGCGGAGCGCGGCCGTCGCCACCAGGGCGGCGAGGCCCGCGGCCAGTGCGATGCCGATGCCGCCGACGAGGAAGATCCAGAAGCGGATGCGGTGCAGGGCGTGGGTCGTCGGCCTGAGCGGCGCGATCGTGATTACGGCGCCGCCGCCCGTCGTCGGCGCCACCAGCTCACGGACGGGAATCTGCTGGATCGTCGTGTTGGCGTAGTAGGCACTCGCGGTCCCGTTCGACGTGGCAACCTTGAGCGCCCTCTGCGTGACTGGAATGAAGGGTGCGCCGTGGCGATCCCCGTCCGGGCCGATCACGAGCGTCAGGCCGTTGCCACCGAAAGGACTGTGCGCACCGCTGTTCGCCTGAAAGACCAGCGTCGAGTCGAGCTGCGAGAAGAGCTCGTGCTTCGCGACCACCCAAACCGCGAAGGACGTCGCGGCGACGGTCACGGCGATCGCAACCGCCGTCAGGAGAGCGATGCGTGCGCGGAAGCTCACACCCGCTCCGGCGCCGGCGAAGCCGGCACCTCCGCTCCTTGTGAGCGTCCGTCCAGCCTACGGCTCAAAGTTCCTCCCCGCTCCGGCGCCGGCGAAGCCGGCACCTCCGCTCCTTGTGAGCCTCCGTCCAGCCTACGGCTCAAAGTTCCTCCCGCTCCGCCGCGAAGCCGCACCTCCGCTCCTTGTGAGCCTCCGTCCAGCCTACGGCTCAGCCTCGCAGCGCGTACCCGACGCCGCGCACCGTCTGGAGCAGACGTGGCTCGCCGCCGTCCTCGAGCTTGCGGCGCAGGTAACCGACGTAGACCCACAGCGCGTTCGAGGTGGCCCCGAAGTCGTAGCCCCACACGCGCTCGTAGATCTGCGACCGTGTCAGCACCTGCCGCGGGTTGCGGAGGAACAGTTCGAGCAGGTTGAACTCGGTACGGGTCAGTTGCAGGCGCCGCTCGCCGCGGAACGCCTCGCGCGTCGACGGGTCGAGCCGCACATCCGAGAATGTGAGCTCGTCCCCGCCGGCGCCGGCCCGGCGAAGCAGCGCACGCACCCGCGCGCGTAGCTCCTCGACAGCGAACGGCTTGACCAGGTAGTCGTCTGCGCCGGCGTCGAGCCCTTCGACGCGATCCGAGACCGCGTCGCGCGCCGTGACGACGAGGACCGGGACCGAGTCGCCGCGCCGTCTGAGCGATCGGCAGACGTCGAGACCGCCGATCTCGGGCATCAGCAGGTCGAGCACGATCGCATCCGCGGCCGTCGCGGCATGGCGCGTCAGTGCCTCCGCACCGTCGGCCGCCTCGTCGACTTCGTAGTCGACGCGAAGTGCGCGTGCGATCGCGGCACGCACGGCCGGGTCGTCGTCGACGACGAGAACGCGAGAGTTCATGTGGGAATTGTCACCCGCTCGCCTAAGAGTCTGCTGAGATGCTCGGCCGGTAGGCTGGGGCGATGTCGACGATCTCGTTCGCGCGTGGTGTCCCGGCGCCCGAGTGCCTTCCGGTGGCCGAACTGGCCGACTGTGCGCGCGCGGTGGTCGAGCGCGACGGCACCACCGTGCTCTCCTACGGTCCGTCGTCCGGTTACCGGCCGCTCATCGAGTGGCTCGCGCAGCGCCACCACGTCGAGCCCTCGCGGATCTTCATCACGAATGGATCGCTCCAGGGTTTCGTCTTCCTGGCGCAGCGGCTTGCGCCGGGCAAGCGCGTCCTCGTCGAGCGGCCGACGTACGACCGACCGCTGAAGATCCTGCGCGAGATCGGCGCCGAGATCGTCCCGATCGCCTGCGACGAAGACGGTCTCGACCCCGATGCCCTCGAGCAGGAGCTCGATGCGGGGGACGCGGCGTTCCTCTACCTGATTCCGACCTTCCAGAACCCCAGCGGCCGCACGCTTCCGCTCGAGCGTCGACGGCGCGTGGTCGAGCTCGCGGAGCGGCATGGCGTGCTCGTGCTCGAGGACGATCCGTACGGGCTCGTGCGTTTCGAGGGCGAGCCGCTGCCGTCGCTCTTCGAGCTCTCGGGTGGCGCGATCGCCTACAGCTCGTCGTTCTCGAAGACGGTCGCGCCCGGTCTGCGTGTCGGCTGGTTCGTGCTCCCGGAGGCACTCGCCGCAGAGATCGCGGCGACTGCGACGGGCACGTACATCACACCGGTCCTGCTCGGCCAGGCAACCGTCCACGAGTTCATCGCCCGCGGCCTCTTCGAACCGAATCTCGAGCGTGTGCGCGGGCTGCTCGGCGCCCGTCGGGATGCGATGCTCGCGGCGCTCGCGGCCAGGCTTCCGGACTGCGAGACCTCGAGACCCGAGGGCGGCTACTTCATCTGGCTCTCAGCCGACGGGATCGACAGCGGCGAGCTCCTGCAGCGGGCCGAGCAGACTGGTGTCACGTTCGTGCAGGGCACCGACTTCGGCGGCGATCCCGACTCCCTGCGGCTTGCCTACAGCTTCGTCTCACCCACCGAGATCGCGGAGGGCGTCGACAGGCTCGCGTCAGCTCTTCTTGCCTCGCCGGCGACGGCGTAGCTGCGGGAACAGCATCCCGAGCGCGAAGCCGAGCGCGATCGAGAGCAGGATCACCCAGATCACCGACACCTTCGTCGACCCGAAGACGAAGTCCACCTTCGTGTCGTGGGTGTTCATCGCGATGAACAGGACCGCGAAGATGCCGACGACCCCGACGACGATGAGCCTCGCGTTCGATGCGGCACCGCGGCCGGAGGGTTTCGGCTTGGCCTTCGCGCTCGGTGCGGGTGTCGGCTGCGGGTCGGTCACGCCGACTCGAGCCTACGCCACGTTGCCGGCGGCCACGACCGCCAGCGGGACGAGCTTCGGCGCGGGTTGCGGCATCAGCCTCAGCGTGCCCGGACGGAACGTCGGGCAGATGCGTTCAGGGCGCATCGCGCAGAGCCCACCTCGGCGGAAGTAGCAGTCGTCGCAGCTCGGCGCGTCCTTGGGGGTCACTCGGGTCCTTCCGTGGGGGGTGAGGGGGGCTCCTACGAGGCGGGGATGCTACGCGGCCCTCTCGACCCGGGAAAGGGATTGTCCAAACGGAAAACGTGCAGTTTCCGGCGAGTTCAGGCACCCCGGAGTGGGCCGGTTTCTAGCCCGTGACGGGCAATGTCGCCAGGGCATGCAACGCCTGGGGAAAGGTCTTCACAGGCACGATGCGAAGCCCGTCCGCTTCCTTCTGGGCGTCTCGTGCATTGTCCCCAGCCGGCACGAGGAAGACGTCCACACCCGCCTCGCGCGCACCGATCGTCTTCTGCCTGATGCCACCGATCGGCCCCACCGACCCGTCCGGGAAGATCTCCCCGGTCGCAGCCACCCGGTGGCCGTGGAGCACCCCGGACTTCAGCTTCGCCAGAACGTCGAGCGCAAACGCGAGTCCGGCGGACGGGCCTCCGACGCCGCCCGCATCGATCCGCACCGGAATCGGAAGGTGGACGTCGACCGCCGTTTCGAGGAGCACGCCGACGACGGCGCGCCCCGGCGGTGTGGGCGATGCGACCGTCTTGATCGGGATGAGCAGTGTCTGCTTGCCACGGAGGACCGTGAACTTGACGACATCGCCGACATGTCGCTTCGCCATCGCGTTGAAGACGCCGCGTGGATCGCGGACGGTCTTGCCGTCGACGGCAGTGATCACGTCGTCGGGCTCGAGCTTTCCGTCCGCAGGCAGCCCGGCCTCGACGGCGTCGATCAGCGCGCCGTTCGCGCGCAGGACGACCTTCTTGCCCGCTGCCTTCAGTGCGACCGCCGCCGCGATCTGCTGGGAGCGATGCATGTCCTCCAGATCGATTCGTGCACGACCGCTGTCCGATACGCCGGGCGGGTTGACCGCCGACGCGGGGTAGAGCTGTGCACCGTGGTGAAGCCCGCCGAACAGGCGCTCCAGAAGCGTGGCCTTGCGTACGACGACGTCGACGAAGTAGACGCCCCCTGTCTTCGGATCGTGCCCGCCGGGCACCGACACGAGCGGGCCGACCGGATGCGCGCGATCCGGCAGGAAGATGTACTGGCTCGAAGGCAGGACGACGAGCGCGAGCGTCGCGGCGAGCAGCGCGAGGCCGAGGACGAGCAGCCGCCCGGGGGTGAAAAGCTTTCTCATAGGAGGGAGCGCGAGGCGCCTCCGTCGACCGCCAGCGTCGTTCCGGAGACGTATGCGGCGCGGTCGGACGCAAGGAAGCAGACGACGTCGCCGAACTCCTGCGGTGTGCCGAGCCGGCCGAGCGGGATGCGCGCGATCTCCTCCGGCGGCGGGCCGGCGGCGCCGTACAGCTCGGTCATGCGCGGCGTGTCGATCCTCCCCGGCGCAACGCAGTTGACGGTGATCCCGCCGCCGCCGAGCTCCTGTGCGAGCGATTTCGCGAAGCCGGCGATTCCCGGGCGCACCGTGTTCGAGAGCGCGAGGTGCCGGGTCGGCTCCTTCACGGCGCCGGAGGTGATGAACACGATGCGCCCGGCGCTGCTCCGCTCGAGCCAGGGAAGGGTGAGCCGTACCAGGCGGATCGCGGGAAGCAGCAGCAGCTCGAAGGCGGCCTCCAGGCTCTCGTCGGTGATGTCGGTCGCGTCTCCGGCCGGTGGGCCCCCGCCGTTCCAGACGAGGACGTCCACGCCCCCGAATGCCTGCACCGCCCGCTCGACGAGGCGCTCGAGATCGGCGACATTGGTCACGTCACCGCGTACGGCGAGCGCGCCCAGTCGGTTCGCGTGGAGCTCGAGCTCGTCGCGCCGTCGCGCGAACATCGCAACGTCGGAGCCCTCGCCGGCCAGCGCCTCGGCCGCGGCCAGGCCGAGGCCGGACGAGGCTCCGCATACGATCGCCGTCCTGCCGCGCAGACCGAGATCCATCGGCGCCAAGGTACAGCGCGGGCCGGGGGCAGGCTTCGGTCCGTTCGGGTCATTCGCGCCGCCGTGGGCCTTCCTCAGCCCCGATAGTCGAACTGGCTGGCAAAGGCGCAGTTTCCGCGCAGCTGCCACCTGAACGGCCCCGCGTCGACCGCGAAGGCATCGGCGACCAGCTCGACGCCGGGCTGCTCGTAGCCGGGGATCCCGCATCGGATCGCGCCCTGCCCGGGAGCCGGCTTCGTTGCGGTGAGCGACACGTTCTGCGCGACCTCGAGCCGGTATCCGTCGGGGCCGTGCTCGAGGACGATCGGGCCGGTCCGGACGTCGAGGAGACGGCGGGGCTTCGAGACCCACGGCAGCCGGAGCACGTGGTCCCCGCCCGCTTCGCCGAGCAGGATCCGCTCCAGCGCACCGCGCTGCTCGTCGGAGCCGCCCTCGTCCAGCACGAGCGCGATGCTCCAGGGCGATCGGGGCTCGTCGTCGTCGTAGTGCAGGAGCAGCGCGGCGGCGAGCCCCGAGAGCTCCAGCTCGTCGGCGACGCCTTCGTCGACGAGCCATCCGAGCACACCGAAACAGACGCCGTAGGTGGAACGTCCGCCGGGGGTCCCGTCAGTCATGCGGCAGGGACAAACGGCGTCGCAGTTGCACGACTCGAAGTACCGGCCGGCGATCCGCCAGCTCACGCCAGCACCAGCCAGCTGCCGGTTGCGATCAGTGCAACCGAGACCGGCGTGACCAACCGCTCGCCGAACGGGGCGAGCTTCTCCGCCGCGATCAGCGCTGCGACGACGATCATCCAGAACACGCTCATCATCCCGACCGCGAAGAGCACGACCATCAGGCCGCCGCAGCATCCGACGCAGTACGCGCCGTGGAGGACGCCGGTGCGCGCCGGTCCCAGGCTCGCGTGTCGAACCAGAAAAGCCATGGGGTTGCGGCAGTGCCGAAGGCACGCACGTCTGAGCGGGGTCAGCCCGTAGAGGCCGGCGGCGGCGATCAGAGGACCGGCTGCCCCCAAATGGAAAAGGCCCGAGGCGACCGCTGCCCGCGCGAGACCGTAGGCAGCGAGCCCGTACGCGCTCCATGCGACGAGGTAGCCGAACAGGAAGCGCGGCGTTGCAGGCGGCGACAGCCGATCGACGAGCAGCACGGTGGGGGCGGTCGAGGGCAACATCATCGCCGCCGTCATCGCCAGCCACAGGCCCGAGTACCACACGAGCCCGCCTAGGTCGGCGCTCGGCCCCATGTCCATTCCTCGCGTCTGATGCACGACGATCGCCCAGGCGACCAGGCTGATGCCGATCAGCGCGGACCCCACGCCCAGAGCCTGCTTCGTCATCGAGTCGAGCTCAGGTCACGGTCACGTCGTCAGGACGCCGACGACCTCGCGCACAGCTGCCGCGGAGCCGGCGAGTGCCGCCTGCTCGGTCTCGTCGAGGTCGACCTCGAGGATCTGCTCGACGCCGGAGCGCCCGAGCTTCACGGGGACTCCCATGTACAGCCCGTCGATGCCGTACTCGCCCTCGAGGTACGCCGTGCACGGGAGGACTCGCTTCGAGTCGAGCATGATCGAGTCGACCATCTGCGCTGCGGCGGCTCCGGGCGCATACCACGCCGACGTCCCGAGCAGCTGCACGACCTCGCCGCCGCCCTTCGCGGTGCGGTCGACCATGGCGGCGATCCGCTCCTCGGAGACGAGCTTGCGCAGCGGCACACCGCCGACGGTGGTCGCGGAGATCACGGAGACCATCTGATCGCCGTGTCCGCCGAGCACCACGGCTGCGACGTCCTGCACCGAGGCTCCCGTCTCCCAGGCGATGAACGTCTTCAAACGGGCCGTGTCGAGGATCCCAGCCTGACCGAAGACGCGCTCTTTCGGGAGGCCCGAGACGTTCTTCGCAACGTGGCACATCGCGTCGAGCGGGTTCGAGACGACGATCACGATCGCATCCGGGCTCTTGGCGACGACCTGCTCGGTGACGTCCTTGACGATCTTCTCGTTGGTCTGGACGAGGTCGTCGCGGCTCATTCCCGGTGAGCGCGGAAGCCCGGCCGTGATCACGACCACGTCGGAGCCTGCGGTCGGCCCGTAGTCGTTCGAGCCGACGACGTTCGGCTCGTAGCCCAGCACGGCGCCCATCTGGTTGATGTCGAGCGCCTTGCCCTGAGGAAGCCCTTCCTTGATGTCGACCAGCACCACGTCGGCGTAGTCGGAGACCGCGAGGACCTGCGCGCACGTTGCACCCACATTTCCGGCACCGACGATGGTCACCCTGCGCCTCTCGCTCACGATTCCCGTCCTTTCAGTTTCTCGATGATCGCGTCGGCAACCTGGCTCGTGCCGACGGCGGTCGGATCGTCGCGGGTCGGCTTCATGTCGTAGGTGAGGTGTTGCCCGTCCTTGATCACCGCAGCGATCGCGTCCTCCAGACGCCGGGCAGCGTCGTTCTCGTCGAGATGGCGCAGCATCAGCATCCCCGAGAGAAGCTCGGCGATCGGATTGACCTTGTTCTGACCGGTGTACTTCGGCGCCGAGCCGTGTGTCGGCTCGAAGACGGCGACCGACTCGCCGTAGTTCGCACCCGGCGCGACCCCGAGCCCGCCGATCATTCCCGCGCAGAGGTCGGAGAGCACGTCGCCGTAGAGGTTCGGCAGCACGAGCACGTCGTATTCTTCCGGCCGCTGCACGAGCTGCATGCACATGTTGTCGACGATCCGGTCGTTGAACTCGATGTCCGGATTCTCCTCGGCGACCTCGCGAGCAACGCGCAACCAGAGGCCGTCGGAGAACTTCATGATGTTCGCCTTGTGCACGGCCGTGATCTGCCTGCGGCCGTTGCGGCGCGCCCAGTCGAACGCGAACTCGAAGATCCGGCGGGTGCCCGTGACCGAGATCGGCTTGATCGAGATCCCGGCATCCCGCCAGCGCAGCGCACCGCCCTTCGACTCGATCCAGGCGATCAGCTCCGACGCGTCGGACGAGCCCTCCTCGTACTCGATCCCGGCGTACAGATCCTCCGTGTTCTCGCGAATGATCACGAGGTCGACCTCGTCGAAACGGGTGCGCACGCCGGGGTAGGTCTTGCACGGCCGCACCTGCGCATACATGTCGAGAGCCTTGCGCAGGCCGACGTTCACCGACCGGAAGCCGCCGCCGACCGGCGTCGTGATCGGCCCCTTGAGCGCCACGCCGTTGGCACGGATCGACTCGAGCGTCTGCTCGGGCAGCGGATTGCCGCCGTGCTCCTCCATCGCCTCTTCGCCCGCCGGCTGCTCGTCCCACTCGAAGGCCACACCGGTTGCCTCGAGGACGCGACGTGTGGCCTCGGTGAGCTCCGGGCCGGTGCCGTCGCCGTGGATCAGCGTCACGCGGTGCGCCATGGCAGCGCCCGAGCCTACCTGTCCGATCAGTGAGCCTGTTCGGTACTGTCCGTCGCGCCGTGAGCACGACCAGCGATTTCAAGCCGGGGCTCGAAGGCGTCGTCGCAGTCGAGACGGAGATCATGGAGCCGGATCGCGACGGCGGGTCACTCCGCTACCGCGGCGTGGACGTCGAGCCGCTCGTCGGGCGCTACCCGTACGAGAATGTCTGGGGCCTCCTCGTCGACGGCGATCTCGCGTCGCGCATGCCAGACCCGGAGCCGTACGACCCTGCGCGGCTGACCGGGAACGCACCGGCAGATCTCCAGGCAGAGGTCGCGCGTCTGTCAGGTGTATGGGCACTCGGCAAGTTGAACGAGATCTCGGACGAGCAGGCCCGCCAGGACCTCGGCCGCCTGTCTGCGCAGGTGATGTCGGTCGTCGCTCGATCGGCCCGCGTCGCCGACGGCCATCCGGAGCCGGTGCCCGACGACGTGGTGGCGCGGGGCAAGACCGCCGCGGAGAAGTTCCTCCTCCGCTGGCGCGGCGAAGCCGATCCGACACACGTGCAGGCGATCGACACCTACTGGATCTGCACGGCCGAGCACGGGCTGAACGCGTCGACGTTCACGGCCCGGGTCGTCGCCTCGACCGGCGCCGACTGCGGCGCGGCGCTCTCGGCGGCGGTCGGAGCGCTGTCAGGCCCGCTCCACGGCGGTGCGCCGGCATATGTCAAGCCGATGCTCGATGAGGTGGCCGAGATGGGCGACCCGCAGCGCTGGGTGGACGAGGCGCTCGCGAGCGGCCGGCGGATCATGGGCTTCGGCCATCGCGTCTATCGCGCCGAGGACCCCCGCTCGCGGATTCTCAAGCAGACCGCGAAGGAGCTCCATTCGCCGCAGGTTGACGTCGCCGAGGAGCTCGAAGGCGTTGCGCTGGCGGCGCTGCAGAAGCGGCATCCCGAGCGCGTGCTCGCCACCAACGTCGAGTACTACTCGGCGATCGTCCTCGACGTCGCCGAGATCCCACCGCCGCTCGCACCCGCGATGTTCGCGTGTTCCCGAGTTGCGGGCTGGTCGGCGCACATTCTCGAGCAGAAGAGGACCGGGCGCCTGTTCCGTCCGTCGGCCGTCTACATCGGGCCGGCGGCCCGCACGCCGGACGAGGTTTGAGCACCCTCGCCGAGGCGGCGGTTCAGGCCGACGCCTTCGCAGAGGAGGGAAACGAGCAGGAGCTGTCGCAACTGCGGGCCCGCTTCGACGACGAGCTCGAGTCGGCGGCTCGCTCGCCCGACTTTCGTCAGCGCGCAGTGGCATTCCGCGCGATCGGCCAGTTCCGCTTCCGCGCGAAGACGGAGCTCCTGCGGCGTGGCCTGGCCGACGAGAGCCCGGCGGTCCGCGGCTCGGCGCTGCTCGCGCTCGAGCTGCTCTCACGCGATCATCCGGGTGTCGTCAACGACGTGCGGTCGCTGCTGCACGAGCTCGCCGCCAACGACGGGAACGACGCGGTGCGGAGGCTGGCCGTGGCAGCGCTCCGGAACGGTTCTGCGCGCCCCGACACGATCCAGATCTTGACCAGCCTCGGCGAGGACGAGGAGCAACCGCGCGAGCTTCGCCAGCTGGCGGCCAAGGTCGCGCAGGAGTTGCGCCGCAAGACGCGGCCCTAGATGGTTGATCGGTAATTGCCGTTGTCGCGGGGAGGGTCTGCACCAAGCAGTGTGGTTGACTCGACCGGTGCCAAGGCCGGTGGGCCTTGGTGCTGGGCGAGGCGGCCGCAATGCGCCGTGTGCAGGCCCCCATCCGCGGCGGCGTTGAATTGCCGATCAACCATCTAGAGCCAGTTCTCAGTCGGTCCGGCGGCGCGCGTGCGGGTGCGCTTCGAAGTAGACGGTCCGGCGACGGCGGTCGGACACGTGCGTGTACAGCTCGGTGGTCGAGAGATCCGCGTGCCCGAGCATCTCCTGGACCGAGCGGAGGTCTGCTCCCCCTTCGAGCAGGTGGGTCGCGAACGAATGCCGTAGCAGATGCGGGTGCACCCGCAGCGGGTCGAGCCCCGCCTTCTCTGCGAGCCGGCGGAGGATCAAAAACGCGCCCGCACGAGTCAGCGCCCCGCCCCGTGCATTCAGGAACAGCTCCGGGCGGTGTCGCGTGTCGAGGTACGGTCGGCCTCGCGAGAGGTAGCGGCGCAGCGCCTCGATCGCAGGGCGCCCGACCGGGACGATGCGCTCCTTTCCGCCCTTGCCGACGACCTGCACCAGACGTCCGTCCAGGTCGACGCCGCTCTTGCCGAGCCCGACCGCCTCGGAGACGCGCAGGCCGGCGCCGTACAGGAGCTCGACGAGTGCGTGATCGCGCAGGTCGCGCGGCTTCGTGCCGCGGGCGGCGGTGATCAGGCGTTCTGCTTCGCCGGCCGACAGGGTCTTCGGGAGCGTGCGGGCGCGGCGGGGCAACGTGAGCGCAGCCGCCGGATTGTCGTCGCGGCGCCCGATCAGCTGGAGGTGCTTGTAGAAACTCCGCGCCGCTGCCGTGCGGCGGGCGATCGTCGCCCCGGCCAGGCCGTCGGCCCGGAGCTGCGCGACGCAGCGCTCGAGGTCGTCGATGCTGGCGTCGACGAGCGGCTTGTCGAGTGCGGCCGCAAGTGCATGGAGGTCGCGCCGGTACGCCTCGACTGTCGAGGAAGCCCGGCGCGCCGCGAGCAGCGCGAGGAACCCTTCGAGGTCAGGATCGCGGATGGGCATGGTCGTAGACCCGGCGCAGTCTGCGCGCGTCGACGTGGCTGTACATCTGCGTCGTCGAGAGCGACGCGTGTCCGAGAAGCTCCTGGATCGTGCGCAGGTCCGCGCCGCCTTCGAGCAGGTGGGTCGCGAACGCGTGGCGCAGTCGGTGCGGGTGGGGCACGAGACGCCGGAGGGTCGACGTGTCGAGCCGACGGCCGCGAGCCGAGACGAAGAGCGCGTTCTCGGCTCCACGGACGAGCTGGGGCCTCCCCTCGTGCAGGTAGCGCGCGATCAGATGTGCCGCTTCTTCGCCGAGTGGGACCACCCGGTCCTTCCCTCCCTTGCCGCGGCGGACGTGCACGAGCTCCTGCTCGAAGTCGACGTCGCCGAGGTCGAGACCCACCGCCTCGGCGCTTCGCAGCCCGGCTGAGTACACGAGCTCGACGAGCGCGCTGTTCCGGCTCGCGAGCGCGGTCTCGCCGCCGACCCCGGAGACGATCGCGTTGACCTCGGCCAGCTTCGGTGCGTCGGGCAGCCGCCGAGGCCGCCGCGGTGCGAGCGAGCCGCCGGGAATCCGTTCGGGGCCGAGCGAGAAGCGGAGCAGAGCGCGGACCGAGGCGAGCTTGCGCGCGATCGTCGCGGGTGCGAGCTTGCCGCCAGGACGGGCCCGGCCGAGCTCGGTGACCCAGTCGGCGAGGACGCGCAGGTCGACGTCCTCGATCGGAGAATCGGGCCCGAACCACCGCACGAACTCCCCCAGGTCGGACGCATACGCGCGTCGTGTGGCCGCAGACATCCCGGCGCGGTCGAGGAAGCGCTCCGTCGCAGCTTCAACGGTCACGATTCCGTGTTCGGCGCGCCGGGTAGGATCGCCTGCCGGTGGATCCCTCCCGTTTCCGTCCACTCGCCGAGCTTGCCGTGCATGGCGCGAACGTCCAGCCGGGGCAAACCGTGATCGTCTCGGGCGAGCTGGGGCACGAGCCGCTCGCCCGAGCGGTTGCTGAGGCCGCCTACGACCGTGGCGCCGAGTTCGTCGACGTCTCGTATTTCGACCCGCACGTCAAGCGTGCGCGGATCGCGCACGCCGACCCCGACACGCTCGAGTTCGTCCCTTCGTGGTACGGGCAGCGGATGCTCGAGCATGCGGACGGCCGCGGCGCCCGGGTCACGATCTCAGGCCCGACGACGCCGGGGCTGCTCGACGATCTCGATCCCGAGCTGAGCGGACGGGACCGACTTCCCTACCTGACCGAGATTCCGCGGATCGTCTCGGAGCGCACGACGAACTGGTGCATCGTGCCGTGCCCGCATCCCGCATGGGCGAAGCTCGTGTACCCCGAGCTCTCCGACGACGACGCGCTCGAGAAGCTCTGGCAGGAGCTCGAGCACGTCTTGCGGCTCGACGAGGCAGATCCACACGCAGTGTGGGAGGAGCGGATGCAGGTCTTGACCGCTTCCGCAGCCCACCTCACGGAGCGTCGGTTCGACGCGATCGAGTTGCGCGGACCGGGCACCGAGTTGCGGATCGGGCTGCTTCCGAGCCACCGCTGGATGGCCGCCGACTTCGTCACCTGCGACGGGCTCCGGCACTTTCCGAACCTTCCGACCGAGGAGGTCTTCACGACGCCGGACCCCGCGCGCACCGAGGGCCACGTCGCAAGCACGAAGCCGCTCATGTTGCGAGACGGATCGATCATCACGGGATTGCGCGTTCGGTTCGAGCAGGGCCGCGCCGTCGAGATCTCTGCCGACGCGCGAGCCGACTCGCTTCGCGCGCAGCTGTCGGTCGACGACGGCGGGTTCCGACTGGGCGAACTGGCGCTCGTCGACCGGGGCGGCCGGATCGGGCCGCTCGGCACCGTGTTCTTCGACACGCTGCTCGACGAGAACGCGGCCAGCCACATCGCGCTCGGCAACGGCTTTTCGTTCCTGGTCGGGGAGGACGACGTCGGGCGCATCAACCGAAGCGGCACCCACGTCGACTTCATGGTCGGGTCGCCAGAGCTCGAGGTCGACGGCCTCACCGCGTCCGGCGATCGTGTCGCGGTCCTGCGCGGCGGCGACTGGCAGATCTAGGGATCGCGGGGGCGTACCATAGGCTCCCGCCAATGACGACGACCGAGCTTCCAGGGCAGGTGGATCTGGCCGGGCACGGAATCGATGCGACCGGTCGCGTCTATCGAAATCCGACGACGTCTCTGCTCTACACGCACGCTCTCGCGCGCGGTGAGGGCAGGCTCGGCGAGGGCGGCCCGCTGATCGTCGACACGGGTGCGCACACGGGGCGTTCGCCGAAGGACAAGTTCATCGTCCGCGAGCCGGCTTCCGAAGGCCGCATCTGGTGGGGCGAGGTGAACGGCGAGCTGTCGGAGGAGCATTTCGAGGGGCTGCGCCAGAAGGTGGCGCGTCGGCTCGGGGATGCGGCGACCCTCTACATCGTCGATGCGTGGGCGGGCGCGGACGAGGCGTACCGGATCGGCGTTCGGGTCGTGACGGCCCATCCGTACCACGCGTTGTTCTCGAAGACGATGTTCATCGAGCTCGGTGAGGACGAGCAGGAGTCGTTCGAGCCGAAGGCGTTGGTGCTGCATGCGCCGGACCTGGAGGCCGACCCGGATCTGGACGGCACGAGGACGGCGACCTTCGTGGTGTTGCATCCGACGCGCACGGAGGTGTTGGTCGGCGGCACGTTCTATGCGGGTGAGATCAAGAAGTCGATCTTCACGGTGATGAACGACCGGCTGCCGCTCGAAGGGGTGTTCCCGATGCACTGCTCGGCGAACGTCGGCCCTGAGGGGGATGTTGCGGTGTTCTTCGGGCTGTCGGGCACGGGCAAGACCGCGCTCTCCGCCGATCCATCGCGGCGGTTGATCGGCGACGACGAGCACGGCTGGGGGCGAAGCGGCGTGTTCAACGTCGAGGGCGGGTGCTACGCGAAGACGATTCGCCTGCAGCAGGACGCCGAGCCGGAGATCTGGAACGCGGCGCACTCGTACGGCACGGTGCTCGAGAACGTTGCGCTCGACGAGGTCGGGCGGCTCGACCTCGACGACGACTCGAAGACGGAGAACACGCGCGCTGCCTACAAGCTCGAGCTGATCTCGAACGCGCTCCCGGCGAAGCAGGCCGGTCATCCGCGGTCGGTCGTCCTGTTGACCGCGGATGCCTTCGGGATCCTGCCGCCGATCGCGCGGCTCTCACGTGAGCAGGCGTTGTACTACTTCCTCTCCGGCTTCACCGCCAAGCTCGCCGGGACCGAGATCGGCGTCACCGAGCCGCAGCCGACGTTCTCGGCCTGCTTCGGCCAGCCGTTCCTCCCACAGCCGCCGGCCGTTTATGCACGCATGCTCGGCGCGAAGCTCGACCAGCACCGGGCCGCCGTCTGGCTCGTCAACACGGGCTGGACCGGCGGGCCGTTCGGCGAGGGCACGCGCATGTCGATCGCCGCAACCCGAGCGATGCTCGGCGCCGCGCTCGCCGGCGAGCTCGACGATGCCGAGTTCCGTACCGACGAGCTGTTCGGCTTCGCCGTTCCGGCTGCCATCCCGGGCATCGACGCCCGCCTGCTCGACCAACGCTCGACCTGGAACGACCCGGCTGCCTACGACACCGCCGCACGCAAGCTCGCCCAGATGTTCGTCGACAACTTCGACTCACGCTTTGCGGACGCAGACGAGTCGATTCGCGCAGCCGGCCCTCGGCTGTAGTTGATGTCGGCGTCCTGGCGCGTCGCGATCATCTGTGTCGTTCCGCAGATCGCTCGCGCCTACGGGACGCTTCTGCGCGAGCTCGGGCACGAGCCGGTCTGCGTGATCACGCCGCGCCGCATGCGTCCCGGTGCGCCGCCGCTCCCGTTCGCCGTCGAACACGTCGGCGGCGATCCGGATGACGTCGACGTGCTGTTTGCGGCTTCGAACCGCTCGCTCGTGCGACTGCTCTCGGCCTACGACCTCGACCTCGGACTGTGCACGACGTTTCCGTGGCGGCTCTCGACCGAGGCGATCACCACCCCTCGCCTCGGGATCGTCAACGGTCATCCGTCGCTCCTGCCGCGCTACCGTGGCCCGTTCCCCGTTGCCTGGGCAGTGCGCAACGGCGAGACGGAGATCGGGTTGAGCTACCACCTGATGGACGCGACCCTCGACACGGGCAACCTGCTCGCGCAGAAGGCTGTACCGCTCGACGAAGACGACACGTTCGAGTCGCTGATGACGAGGTTGATGCTGGTCGGCGGCGAGCTGCTCCCGAACGCGCTCGAGCGGCTTGCACGCGGTGACCGCGGCGACCGGCAGGAGGGCGGCGAGTACCAGAGCGGGTTCGAGGACGACTACCGGTACGTCGATGTTGCGCAGCCGGCCGCCGAGGTGCACCGCCAGGCGCGTGCCTGGCGCTTCATGCCGCCGATCCCTAATCGCGGCCCGATCCTCGAGCGAGACGGCGCTCGCATCCGTCTTGTCGCGACCAGCCTCGTGGAGGTCGATGGGGCCGAGCGGCTCGACTGCGCCGACGGGCCGCTCTGGATCCTCGAAAGCGAGACTGCCTAGCGATTAGCCGCTTGTTAGAGGAGGCGCCTACCGTCGTTCGCACAATCGACGTTCGACCCGGAAAGGACACGGACAATGCGCAGCCTGCTCGCGATCGCAACGCTTCTGCTCGCCTTGGCCCTGCCGTCGTCGTCTGTCGCGCTGAAGTCCGACGTCGCATCGTCCCAGCTTGTCTTCTCGTCGACGTTCTCCGGCGACCGGGAGATCTTCACGGCAGCGGCCGACGGATCGAATCGCGTCGATCGCACCAATGATCCCCATGCCGACATCACGCCGAGCTGGTCGGCTGACGGCACGCGGATCGCCTTCGCCAGCAACCGGTCCGGGGCATTCGAGATCTATGTCATGAACGCCGACGGTTCGAACGTCGTTCAAGTCACCCACGACAACGCGTACGCCGACGACCCACGCTTCACGGGTTACGACAGGGCGATCGTCTACGAATCGAACAAAGGCGGAAACTGGGAGATCCGCAGGATCGGCATCGACGGTTCCGGCGAGGTCGACCTGACGCGCAATCGTGCAGTCGATCGCTATCCGGCCACCTCATCGCGAGGCGCAATCGCGTTCACGAGCGACCGGGGCAGGGCCGGACCGCATCTCTGGGTGATGCGTTGGAACGGAACGCGACCGAGACAGCTGACGCGGCAGCGAGACGGCCAATCGCAGCCGGCCTGGGATCCTTCCGGGGCGAGACTCGCCTTCGTGGCCGGTTCGCCGGCCCAGGGCACCGCCGTGTGGAGCGTCCTCGCGAACGGCAAGGGGCTTCGTCGGTTGACGCCCGCGAACGATCGCAACGAGCTCGGCCCGTCGTGGTCGCCCGACGGATCCTCGATCGTCTTCCAGGATTGCCCGGCCGGGACGGCTACCAGCTGCGACCTGATGACGATGGCGATCGGCTCGGCGCCGGTCGACGTCTCGACGTTGCGAGCGCCGTTCGTCGACACCTTCGACGGCGGCGACGGTCGGTTCTGGCAGGTCATCCAGTTCGGCAGCGGCGCCGTCAACACCGAGGAGAACGGCCGGCTCGTGACGACCCTTGCCGCCGGCTCCGTACAGGGCGGCCAGTACGATCAGATCGAGACGCACTGGGGAACCCAGTGCCGGTTGGCCGGTGACTTCGACGTGCAGGTCGACTACCGGCTGCTCGAGTGGCCGGCGGCGAACGGCGTCCAGGCAGCTCTCTCTTCCTTTGCCGGCCCAACGAACATCGCATTCATGGCGATCCGGGAAAGCCAGGTTTGGGGTGAGCAATACGGTTCGTGGATCCCGCAGGACTTTTCCTCGGTTCCCACCGCCGACACCGCCGGGACTCTGCGCCTGCAACGCCAGGGGGACACCGCGGTGACGTCCTACTGGAACGGCGCCGACTGGATTCCCCTGGCTTCGGGCCCGACGAGCACCGACTCGGCGACGATCGCGCTCGGCGCGAGCAGCTTCATGAACCGCTTCGCCCACCAGGAGGTGAAGGTGGCCTGGGACAACTTCCGGATCAACGCCGGGACGATCTCCTGCGGCACCCCCTGGTGGGAGGACGACTCGCCCGGCTGGGCGAGATGACGCGGCAGCGCCCCACGTTCTGGAAGCCCCGGTACCCGACCAGGAGCATGCGCGAACGTGCGTGGGCGAAAGGCGACCTCGCACGCGAGCGGTCCGCACGAGGAGCGCCTCGCACGGGGCGGCTCCTCACCCGGCTGCGGCAACTCTTTCGATAGCGTCCATCGACGTGGAAGCAACGCACGACGTGCTCGTCGTCGGTGCCGGCTGCGCCGGCATGCGGGCGGCGATCGAGGCACACGACGCCGGCGCCGACGTCGGCGTGATCTCCAAGCTTCATCCCACTCGGAGCCATTCCGGTGCCGCCGAGGGCGGGATCAACGCAGCCCTCGGAAACGCGGCAGAGGACTCGCCGGAGTCGCATACATTCGACACCGTCAAGGGCTCGGACTACATCGGCGACCAGGACGCGATCGAGATCCTGTGCCGTGAGGCTCCGGGCGACATCTACCAGCTCGAGCACTGGGGCGCCGTGTTTTCGCGACGCGAGGACGGGAAGCTCGCACAACGGCCGTTCGGGGCTGCGGGATCGCCGCGGACGGTCTTCGCGGCGGACATCACCGGCCACGTGCTGATCCAGGTGCTCTACGAGCAACTCGTGAAGCGCGGGATCACGGTCTATGAGGAGTTCTTCGCCTGGAAGCTCGTCGAGAACGACGACCGGTGCCAGGGCGTCATTTGCTGGGACCTCCTGAACGGCGGCCTCCAGACGGTGGGCGGAAAGACGGTTGTGCTCGCGACCGGCGGCCAGGGGCGCATCTACCGCACCACCACGAACGCGTACGCGTGCACCGGCGACGGCGCCGCCATGGCGCTGCATCTCGGGCTCCCGCTGAAGGACATGGAGTTCATGCAGTTCCACCCGACGACGCTGTACCCGACCGGGATCCTGCTGACGGAGGGGTGCCGCGGCGAGGGCGCCTACCTGATCAACAAGGACGGCGAGCGGTTCATGAAGCGCTACGCGCCGAACGCGATGGAGCTGGCATCGCGTGACGTCGTCTCACGCTCGGAGCAGACGGAGATCGACGAGGGGCGCGGAGTCGAAGGGTCGATCTTCCTCGATATGCGCCACCTCGGCGCAGCCCGGATCATCGAGCGGCTTCCGGGGTCGCGCGAGTTGTCGATGACCTTCGCCGGCATCGACCCGATCTACGATCCCGTTCCTGTGCGGCCCGGGGCTCACTACCACATGGGTGGTGTCGAGACCGACAACGACGGCGCGACGGAGCTGACCGGCCTGTATGCCGCCGGCGAGGTCGCCTGCGTCTCCGTGCACGGCGCAAACCGTCTCGGCGGGAACTCGCTGATGGAGACGATCACCTTCGGCCGGCGCGCCGGGCGCGCGGCGGCGGAGTGGGCGCTCTCGCACACCACGATCGACGTTCCGGCGAGCGTCGAGGCAGACGCCGCGCGCGAGCTGCGTGAGCTCCTCGACGTGAGCGAGGGTGAGCGGCCGTGGCAGATCCGGAGCGACCTCGGATCGTCGATGCTCGAGAACTTCGGCGTCTTCCGTCGCGAGAACCAGATGCTCGAGCAGTTGGACATCATGGAAGGACTGCGGGAGCGCTACGAACGGGGCGTCGTTATCGAGGACAAGGGTGAGGTCTTCAACAACGACCTCACGCAGGCGATCGAGCTCGGCAACATGCTCGATCTCGCCTGGTGCATGGTGCAGGCCGGCCTCGCGCGCAGGGAGAGCCGCGGCGCGCACGCACGGCCCTACGACTACCCGACGCGCGACGACGAGAACTTCATGAAGCACTCGATCTCCCGCTGGGTCGACGGGGCGCCGCAGCTGTCCCACTCGGAGGTCCGCGTGACACAGTACGAGCCGATGGAGCGCACCTACTGATGCAGGTCGGTCTCAAGGTCTGGCGCTACAACGCGCGCAGCGGCGAGCGTGAGCTGGCCGAGTACGAGGTCGACGCGCCCGAGGAGGCGACGCTCCTCGACTGTCTCGACATCGTCAAGGACAGGCACGACGGCACACTGGCCTACCGCAAGAGCTGCCGGATGATGATCTGCGGCTCGTGCGGGATGCGCATGGACGGCGCCGCGGTGCTCGCGTGCCAGGTGCGCATGTACGACGTCGCACAGGCGGGCCACGTGCCGGTGATCTCCGCGATGGGCAACCTTCCGATCGTCAAGGACCTCGTGGTCGACATGGGCCCCTTCTGGGAGAAGTTCAGGAGCGTCGACCCGTTCCTGCGTCCCGGCTACGACGAGCCCCCGCACGGCAAGGAGAACGTGATCCGCCAGGAGCGCATGAACGTGATCCACAAGGAGTCGCTCTGCATCAACTGCGGCTGCTGCGTCTCGGAGTGCAACGCGATGGAGTCGGACCCGCGCTTCACCGGGCCGCAGGCACTTGCGAAGGCCATGCGCTTCGTCGGCGACCCGCGCGACGGGCACAAGGTCGAGCGTCTCGATGCGCTCAACGGTGAGCACGGCATCTGGGAGTGCACACGCTGCTATTTCTGCAACGAGCGGTGCCCGAAGGGCGTCGATCCGCGCGACGCGATCGCCAAGCTCGGCGCCGAGTCGATGAAAGAAGGAATCGACGGCGACATGGGCGCGAAGCACGCGAAGTGGTTCGTCGTCTCCGCGAGGACGACGGGCTGGCTCCGGGAGACCGAGCTCGTCCCGAAGACACAGGGTGTCGTCGCCGCGATCAAGCAGACGCGCTTCGCGCTCGACCTGGCGGTCAAGGGAAAGGTCCCGCCGCCCGTCCCGCCGCACGTGGCGAAGAACGTGCGCGAGGCAAGGCACCTGCACGATCTGGTTCGCGACCAGGGTGTGAGCGGATACGCCGGCATCGTGCAGGGCGAGCGCGCCCTCGCGAAGCTTGCGCACGGGCACGGCTCCGACGAGACGCTCGAGCAGATCTACGAGCGCCCGGGTGCGTTCCCGCGTCCGTACCTCGCAGACGAGAACGGACAGCCGATCGAGGAAGCAGCGAAGGCATGACGGAGACGGCGGGGCTGAGGCGAGTCGCGTACTACAAGGGCTGTCTGGCCTCGCTGTCGGCGAAGGAGCTCGACTCGGCCACGCAGGCGCTAGCGCCGAAGGTCGGCCTCGATCTCGTCGAGCTCGAATCCGTGACGTGCTGCGGAGCGGGCGACATCCACGAAGCTGAGCCCGACTACTACCTCCACCTCAACGCGCGCATCCTGGCGTACGCCGCGGCCGAGGGCGTCGACACGTTGTTGACGGTTTGCAACGTGTGCACCCTGAACCTGCGTCAGGCGAACTTCATGCTCGTCGGCGACACCGACCTGCGGGCGCGCATCAACGAGAACCTCGTCTCGATCGGCGTTCCCGCATACGAACGCGACGTCGACGTCAGGCACCTGCTCTGGGAGATCGCTGAGGGCGATGGCTACGAGAAGCTGAAGAGCTCGGCGCACCGCGGCCTCAAGGGACTCAAGATCGCGCCGTTCTACGGCTGCCAGATCCTTCGTCCGTCGCGCATCCAGGGGTTCGAGGATCCGGACCGGCCGTGGTCGCTCGAGCGCATCATCGAGGCCTGCGGGGGCGAGGCGATCGACTATCCGGCGAAGATCAAGTGTTGCGGGTTCCCGATCATCCAGGCGCGCGAGGAAACCGCGCTCGGCGAGCTGATCCAGCCGATCGAGCAGGCGGTCGAGGCCGGGGCCGATGCGATGGTCACTCCGTGCCCGCTGTGCCACCTCTCACTCGACGCGTGGCAGTCGAAGCTCAAGGCGACGACCGGTCGCGACTTCAAGATGCCGATCCTTCATCTCTCGCAGCTGGTCGGTGTCGCGGCAGGCCTCGAGGAGTCCGAGCTCAGGTTCAAGCGGCACGTGGTGTCGGTGAAGCCGATGCTCGAGAAGATCGAGGCCTGAGACCGACTCGCAGCACGCCGCCGCTGCGGGCGCGGTTGCGCTCGCAGGGCTCGGCTGGGGTGCGTTCGAAGCGGGGTGGGTCAGGCTGCGCGTGCTCGAGCTGCCGGTGCCCGGCCTGCCACGTGAGCTGGACGGTCTCCGGATCGCTCACCTGTCGGATTTCCACCTCGGCGTTCCCTCGCGCGGCCGGTATGCCGTCGAGCGTGCAGTCGACTGGGTGGTCGGTCGCGATCCGGACCTCGTGTGCGTGACAGGCGACCTGGTCTCGCGCCCGCGCGGGACGCCGCTCCTCGAACAGCTGCTCGAGCGGCTCGGCTCGCCGTTCGTCGTCCTCGGCAACCACGACCATGCGCTCAGCCGTGACCCCTTCTCGCGGCCGGTCTCGCTCGACCATGTCGGTGGCGGCCGCCTGCTCCAGGACGAGACCGTCGAGATCGTCGAGCGCGGGTGTCGGATCGAGGTCTCCGGCGTCGACCCGCGCACCTGGCGTGCTCAACGCGCTAGCGGCTTCGCACCGTCCGATGCTCCCTTCCGGCTGCTGCTCTGCCACTTCCCGCGCGCGCTCGACTTTGCGCCGCCGGGCCGCTGGAACCTGATCCTCGCGGGCCACCTCCACGCCGGCCAGATCGTCCTGCCGTATGCCGGCAGGCGGCTGCTGCTCGCCCATCCTCGCGCCCGTTACGAGCAGGGCGTGTACCGGCGTGGCGCGACGACGATGCACGTCTCGCCGGGGCTCGGCACCACGTTCGTCCCGTTCCGCTACTTCGCCCGCCCCGAGGCGACCGAGCTCGTCCTACGATGTACGACAGAGCCGTGGAAGGACACAGTGTGATCTCATCCGAGGTGCTCGCCCGGTACGCCGTCGACGCAGCGGCCGAGGTCCCGGGCGTGCACACCAAGCAACGGCGGGCGGCGCGCGCCTCCGACGGTGAGATCGAGGTGCACGTGGTCGTCGATCATGGCGCCGACATTCCGGCTGTCGCGGCCCAGGTGCAGCAGCGCGTGCTCGACTATCTCGAGCGGATGACGGACGTTCGGCCGACCGCGGTCCATGTCGTAGTCGATGACGTCGCGCGCCGCTGATGCCCACTCGCCTCGCAGGCCTGACGAAGCTGACGCTCGAGACGGCTCCGTCGGTCTGCCACGAGTGCGTCTGGTGGCAGACGCGTGGCCGGCGGGCGCTCGACAAGGACCGGTGGATGGAGAAGGTCGAGGTCGAGTTCGGGGCCTTCGGGACCGTGTACTACGACGGAGACGAGCGGGTGCTCGCCTCGATGCAGTACGGCCCCGCGCAATCGTTCCCCCGTGCCTACGAGCTGCCGGGAGGACCGCCGTCGAACGACGCCATGCTCGTCACGTGTGCCTACCTGGTCGATCCCTCGAGCCCGTGGGTGCTCCAGTCGCTGTTCCTGGCGGCGATCGGTGAGGCCAGAGACCGCGGCTTCCGCGGCCTCGAGGCGTTCTCGTATCGATACTCGGAGGGCGAGTCGAGCTACGAGCGCTTCCGCGTCCACCGGACCGTCTTCCCGCAGGACTTCCTCGCGGACTTCGGGTTCCGGGCGCTCCGCGCGGCCGGGCGTGTGTCGCTCTCGCGGCTCGAGCTCGGCGGTCTCCAACCGGTCGCCGAGGGGACGAGGGAGAAAGTCCTCCGCGTCGTGAAGGAAGCCTTCGGCGTCCCCGAGCCGGTCCCCGCGCCGCGGCCTTAATGGGAAGGGCACCTACGGTTCCCTTCCCATTGGCCATCCCTCCCTTTGCGCCTGCTCTCGCAGAGCGCACCGCGCCTCCCGCCCGGCGAAGCCGGGCTCCGGCGGCGAAAGTTGGGCTTCGTCCTGGTGGCATGGGGAGTCGAACGACGATCTCGATTGTCGAGCCAGGAACGGTGGCGAGAGCGCCGCGATTGGTCGCCGAAGCCCGGCTCCGCCGGGCGCAGAGGCACGTCACGCGATGCGATTAGCGGCGGAAGGGAGGGATGGGCTCGGGAAGGGAACCGTTAGGTTCTCTTCCCGAACATAAGCTCCGCGATCTGGATCGCGTTCAGCGCCGCCCCCTTGCGCAGGTTGTCGGCTGCGATGAAGAGCGCGAGCCCGCGTTCGACCGTCGGGTCGCGGCGGATGCGCCCGACGAGCACGTCGTCGCCGCCACGCGCCGTGCCGGGCGACGGCACATCCTCGACGTGCACCGACGGCGCGCTCTCGAGCAGCTTGCGCGCACGGTCGGGAGGGAGGTCGTCCTCGAACTCGACCCAGACGGCCTCGGCGTGGCCGACCATCACCGGCACGCGCACGCACGTCGCCTGCACCGGCAGCTCAGGCAGCTCCAGGATCTTGCGGGTCTCTTCACGGAGCTTCACCTCTTCGTCGAACTCCTCGCCGTCGAACGACCAGTCCATACGGAGGTCGTGATCGGTCTGCGGTTCGGTGCGCAGCCGTTCCATCGCCTGGGCGCCCGCGCCCGACACCGACTGGTACGTCGCCACACGCACGCGGGCGATGCGGGCCGCGTCGTGCAGCGGCTTCAGCACGCACGTCAGCGGGATGGCGCAGCAGTTGGGGTTCGCGACGATGCCGTTGTGCTCCAGCGCGCGACCGCCGTTCACCTCGGGCACCACGAGCGGCACGCCGGGGGCGAGCCGGTACGCGGCCGACTTGTCGATCGCGATCGCGCCGCCGCGGACGGCATGCGGGACGAGCTCGTGCGACGCGGTCGTGCCGACGGAGAACAGGAACAGGTCGATGTCACCACGAGCGAGTGCCTCGGGCGTCGCCTCCTCGACCGTCGCGGCTCCGAGTTGCTTGCCGGCAGAGCGCGCCGAGGCGAAGACCCGCACGTGATCGAATCCGCGCTCGCGCAGAAGGTCCAGCGTGACCGTGCCGACCGCGCCCGTGCCGCCGACGACGCCGATGCGGCGTTGCTCACGCAAGGTCGAACGCCTCGTGCAGTGCGCGCACGGCCACGTCGACCTGCGACGCCTCGACGTGGCACGCGATCTTGATCGGTGAGGTCGAGACGACCGCCGGTGTGACGCCGGCCTGCTCGAGCGTCGCGAACGTGCGAGCGGCCACGCCCGGATGGCTCTTCATGCCGGCACCGATCACGGACACCTTGCCGAGGTCGTCCCGTGCCTCCCACGAGGCGCCCAGGCCGTCGAGCGCGCCGACGGCTGCCTCGCGATCCTCGGGCGGCGCCGAGAAGACGACCTCCCCTTCACGCTCCTGCAGAATCGTGTCGACGTT
The DNA here is from genome assembly GCA_963715115.1 of uncultured Thermoleophilia bacterium. GTDB lineage: Bacteria > Actinomycetota > Thermoleophilia > Gaiellales > Gaiellaceae > PALSA-600. Next base: position 198,701 of record CAVQRE010000006.1, on the reverse strand, counting down.
GACGTTCGCCTCGGCGAGCGCCGCGAAGAGCCGAGCCGGCGTGGTGCCGCGAGTTCGGTAGACCGTCTCCTGCCGCTGGTGCACGACCGCCGAGATCAGCGCCTTCTCGAGCATCGGATCGTCCTCCTCCGTGATCCACGTCCCGGCGTCTTCCTCGAACGAGGAGCGAACGTTGAGACGAACAGTGTGCGTCCGTGCGATCTCGATCGACCGCGCCATCATCACCCCGGCGCCCGAGGACGCCATCTCGAGCATCTCCTCGAAACTGACACGGTCGAGCTTGCGCGCCCCCGGCACCAACCGCGGATCCGCGGTGAATACGCCTCGGACGTCGGTGTAGATCTCGCACGCGCCGGCGCCGAGCGCTGCCGCCAGCGCCACCGCCGTCGTGTCCGAGCCGCCGCGGCCGAGCGTCGTCACGTCCAGCGATTCGCTGGAGACGCCCTGGAACCCTGCGACGAGCACGATCTCGTCACGGTCGAGCGCCTCGTGGATCCGACCCGCCCGCACCTCGACGATCTTCGCCTTGGTGTGCGACGAGTCGGTCACGATTCCCGCCTGGGACCCGGTCAGCGAGATCGCGCGGTGCCCGAGATCGACGATCGCCATCGCGACGAGTGCGCACGAGATCCGCTCGCCGACCGAGAGCAGCATGTCGAGCTCGCGCGGCTGCGGGCTCGTCGAGACGTCGTGCGCGAGCGAGAGCAGCTCGTCGGTCTGCTGTCCCATCGCCGACACGACGCCGACCACCTTGCTGCCCGACTCACGCGCGGCCACGAGCCGGCGGGCGACACGTTTCAGCCGCTGCGTGTCCCCGACCGAGGTGCCGCCGAACTTCATCACCACGACGCCCGGAGAACGCGGCGCGTGCCCGAGGGTCGGAATCGCTTCGTACTCGGCCAGAGCCATTCTGCGACAGTGTAGGGACGCCTTGCGCCACCGCTCGAGAACCATGCGCGACTGGATCGTCCCGGTCTTCGGCGCGATCGGCGTCGCGCTCGTCCCGTGGACGATCTGGCTGTCGGCATCGCTCCCACCCGACCACCTGTCACGCCGGTGGGACGTGGCGTGGGCCGGGTTCGACATCGGTCTCGCCGTGTGCTTCGCCGGAACGGCGGTCGCTGCGTGGCGCCGCTCGCCCTGGGTCGCAGCGTTCGCGGCCGCGACCGGAACGCTCCTGCTCGCCGACGCCTGGTTCGACGTCGTGCTCGAGAGTCGCGGCGCCGAGGTGCGCACGGCCATCGTCGAGGCTGTCTTCGCGGAGCTGCCGGTCGCGGCACTCTGCTTCTGGATCGCCTACCGAGCGGAGCGGTTCCTCACGCTCGCCGTCGGCGTCGCGCTCGGGCGCGAGGATCCGTCACATCTCGCGGCGGCCCGTGAGCGCTCGCCCGAGGGTGACCTCGTCGGCGTACTCGAGGTCGCCGCCGACGGGGAGCCCGCTGGCGAGTCGCGTGACGCGGACGCGTCCGCGTAGCCGGTCGGCCAGGAACGCGGCGGTTGCTTCGCCCGTCATATTGGGGTTCGTGGCGAGCACGACCTCCTGCACGCCGTTCGCCTCGACGCGCTCGATCAGCTCGTCGATGCGCAGGTCGCTCGGCTCGACACCGTCGAGCGGGCTGAGTGCGCCGCCGAGCACGTGGTAGAGCCCGCGGAACTCGTGCGTCCGCTCGAGTGACACGAGATCGACCGGCTGTTCGACCACGCAGATGAGCGCGTGGTCGCGGCGCGTGTCCGTGCAGATGCCGCAGCGCTCCTCCTCGGTCAGGTTGCCGCACTCGCTGCAGAAGCGGACGCGTTCCTTCACGTCGGTCAACGCGCCGGCCAGCGCCAGCGCCTCGTCGGCCGGGCGCTGCAGGATGTGGAACGCCAGACGTTGGGCCGTGCGCGCCCCGATCCCGGGCAGGCGCGTCAGCTGGGCGACGAGATTCTCGACCGACGGGCTGAACACGCCTGCATTGTGCCCCTGAGCATCGGCTGGGAGGGACTACAGGCCCGGCAGGAGGCCGCCGAGGCCAGGCGGCATCGCCTCGCCGAGCTTCGTGGCGAGGAGCGCCTGGCCGTTCCGGAGTGCCTCGTTGACCGCGGCGGTCACCAGGTCGGCGAGTAGCTCCGGATCGCTCGGGTCGATCGCCTTCGGGTCGATCTCGATCTGCTTGATCTCGCCGGCCGCAGTCGCGGTGACCGTGACCATGCCGCCGCCCGCGGTGGCGGTGACGACCTCGTTGCCCGCCTCCTCCTGCAGCTTCTGCACCTGCGCCTGCATCTCTTGCGCCTGCTTCATCAGCGCGTCCAGGTCGAATCCCCCGGTCATTCGTCCAGCTCCCTCGCGTCGAAGGTGCTCTGCAGCAGCTTCAGGACGTCCTCCTCGCCGGCCGGCGCGTCGTCGACTTCGATCGTTTCCTGATCTTCGCCGAGCTCGAAGGTGACGGTGAGCTCCCGCCCGGTCACCTCGTACAGCGCCTCGCGGAGCATCGCCGCGTTCTTCGGATCCTCGGCGAGGCGCAGATGGAACGCGGCCGTCTGCGGAAACTCGAGCGTCAGCGTGTCGCCGGCGAGCCCCGCCGGATGGGCCTCGGCAAGGGTCTTGCCGATCGGGATCGAGCGCTGCTCGATCGCGGGGAGGATCGAGCGCCGCCAGGCCTCCTGGAGCTGTCCCAGGTCGACCGACGCTGTCGGCGCCGGCTCGTCGCCGTGGGCGGCGGGCTCGGGCGGCTCGGCTCGGGGCGGCGGTGACGGCTGCGCGGGTGCCCCCGCCTCGAGCCGGTCGAGACGGAATGCGACCGACTCGCGCGAGAGGTCTGACGCCGGTCGAGTCACCTTGACGAGTGCGAGTTCGAGCGGCAGCCGCGGGTCCCCGCCCTGACGCATGTCGTCGACGGCGACCGCCAGCAGGTCGATGAGCCGGATCACCGCCGGTCGAGGCAGTTGGTTCGCCTGCTCGCGCAGGCGGTCGCGCGACTCGTCGGTGACCGGCAGCGAGCTCGGAACCTCGCCGAGGTGCTGGACGAGCATCAGGTGACGCAGGTGCTCGAGCAGGTCGGTCACGAGCCGCCCCAGATCCTGTCCGCGCTCCGACAGCTCTTCGAGGAACGTCAGCGCCCCCGCGGTGTCGCTGTCGACGACGAGGTCGCAGAGCCGGAACAGCACTTCGTCCTCGACCGTGCCGAGGAGCTGGAGGACGTCCTGGACGCCGACCGCGCCGCCGGTCGCTGATGCCAGCTGGTCGAGTGTCGACTCCGCATCGCGATAGGCGCCGCGACCGCTGCGGGCCAGCAGGTAGAGGGCGGCATCCGGCACCTCGATGCCCTCGGCGTCTGCGATTCGCCGCAGCTTGCGTACGAGGTCGGGAAGCCGTGGGCGCTCGAAGACGAACGTCTGGCAGCGCGAGCGCACGGTCGGGAGGACCTTCTGCAGCTCGGTGGTGCAGAAGATGAAGAGGAGGTGGGGCGGCGGCTCCTCGATCAGCTTGAGCAGCGCGTTCCACGCAGCATCGGTCAGCTGATGCGCCTCGTCGAGGATGTAGACCTTCATCCGGCCCTCGACCGGTTGCAGTGCAGCGCGATCCCGGATCTCGCGGATGTCGTCGATGCCACGCTGCGACGCTGCGTCCATCTCGACGACGTCGAGTGATGTGCCTGCGGCGATCGCGACGCACGAGTGGCAGGTGCCGTCCGGCGTCGCGGTCGGGCCGTGCGCGCAGTTGATCGACTTGGCGAGGATGCGTGCGAGGGAGGTCTTCCCGGTTCCGCGCGGACCGGCGAAGAGGTACGCCTGACGGACCTTGTCCTGCTCGATCGCGTTCGTCAGCGTCCGTACGACCGCTTCCTGTCCGACCACTTCCGCGAACGTCTGGGGCCGGTACTTGCGATAGAGCGCGGTCACTCGCCGATTGAAGCAGATCCGGCGACGGCGGCACGATCCGCCGCCGGGAGCGGCCCAGGAGGCTCTTCGCGACTGCCCAGCCAGGCGTGGTGCAGCGGCAGCCGCAGCTCGAAGACCGTGATGCCGTCGCCACTCGAGGCGGTGCACGAGCCGTCGTGAGCACGGGCGATAGCTGCGACGATCGCGAGGCCGAGACCGGATCCTCCCGCGCGCCTCGACCTCGATTCGTCGGCCCGCGCGAAGCGCTGGAACACATGCTCGAGCTGGGACGGCGGGATCCCGAAGCCGTTGTCCTCGACCGAGATCACGACAGAATCGCCGTCCCCTCGGGCCGCGAGCGTGATCTGGCCGTACGTGTCCGTGTGCTCCACGGCATTCTCGAGCAGCGCATCCAGGGCGGCTCGGATCCATGTCTCGTCGGCCGTCACCGTCACGTCGACGATCTCGCCGAGCAGCCATGCCCTGGGTGCGATGCCCGCCCAGCGCATCAGCACGTCTTCGAGGAACGAGACCAGGGGAATCGGCCCGCGCACGAGCCAGTCGGCGCGCTCCGCCTGAGCGAGCAGGAGCACGCGCTCGACGATGCGCTCCATCCGCGCCAGCTCGTCGAACGCGACATCGAGCTCGGGTGCCTCCTCCTCGAGGCGCCGTTGCAGGAGCTCGAGGTGACCGCGCGCGATCGTCACCGGCGTGCGGAGCTCGTGAGAGACGTCGTGAAGCAGACGCTCCTCCTGCTCGAGGAGCGAAGCGCGCTCGTCGGCAAGTGCCTTGGCGGTGGCCAGCGCCTGGGTCCGCCGACGTGCGTGCCACACCATCGCCAGGAACATCGCGGACATCAGTGGCACCTCGAACAGCTCGCCCCAGAGCTGTAGGCCGGCGAAGGCGTCGGAGAGGATCGACGCGCCCGTGCAGACCGCCACGACACCCAGCACCGCTCCGGTCGTTGCGAGACCCCAGACTCGGAACCCGTAGAGCAGCGTCAGGCTGATCCAGATGACGTGGAACGGGATCGTCTCCCACGAGGGCGAGAGGACCATCAGCGCAAGGCAGCAGGCGGCGAGGGCCGCCCAGCCGAGCTCGAGCGGGTCAGGCCGTGGCCAGCCGATAGCCCGCATGTCGCACCGTCTCGATCGGCCATGCCGGTCCGAGCTTCTTGCGCAACCGGCGGACACACACGTCGACGACGTTCGAGCCGGGATCGAACGAGTAGCCCCAGACCTCGGACAGGAGGCGCTCGCGGCTCACGATCTCGCCGGCGTGAACCACCAGGTGGTAGAGCAGACGGAACTCGCGGTCAGAGAGGTCGATGCTGCACGTCTCGGTCTCGGCGCGCCGCCGCGCAAGATCGAGCGAGAGCTGGCCGATCCGCAGGCTCGCGCCGTCGGCTGCATCGCGACCGCGGCGTAGGTGCACTCGCACGCGCGCGACGAGCTCGTCGAACGAGAACGGCTTCGACAGGTAGTCGTTTGCCCCGAGGTCGAAGCTGCGCAGCTTGGTCGGCAGGTCCGAGCGCGCCGACAGGACGAGGACCGGCAAGTCGGGCCGTTCGCGCCGCAGCTCGGCGAGGAGGCGGAGACCGTCCAAACGGGGCAGAAGCAGGTCGAGGACGACGAGCTCGTACGGCTCGGCGAGAGCCGCCGCCAGACCGGCCGCGCCGTCCTCGGCGCCCTCGACGATGAATCCCTCCGCCTCGAGCCCGAGGCGCAGGAACTCGAGGATCCGGGGCTCGTCCTCGATGACCAGGATCTTCATTCCGCGTCGGCGGCGAGTCTATAACGCCGCCGACGCGGGCGATCATCGGGTGGTGTTAGGCCGCGACGCGCTCGACGGCAGCCTGTGGGCGGGCCGGTTCGGCATATGTGCCCCGCCGCGACGCGTGGGGGTCGCGGTCGGCGCGAATCGCCGAGCCGAGCAGCCCCACGATGACGGAGACGACGGCGCCGGCGAGGATCGCGTTGATGGTGATCAGTGCTGTGAGTGTCATGTGCCAAGTCTCGGCGCGTCGCTCGAGAACCGGCTGAACGACGGCTGAGAGATCCATGTGAAGCCGCAGATGACGGCCAGATGACGGCGAGATGACAGTTTCGTCAGAAACGTGCTTCTCGCCCGCGAAAGGCGTATACGCGGTCGCGGTGAGCTCGAACGCACGCAAGGGCGTCGTCGTCGCGGCTGCCGTCGTCGTCGTTTCGCTGCTCATCGGTCTGTACATCGCGTTCCTGACGAACGGCCCGACGCCTTACTCGCCCGCTGCCGCGAACGCGGCGAATGTCGCTTCCGTCAACCTGACGCTGCAGACGGTGGCCGCCGTAGGCTCGAAGCTCTCGCCGAATCCGAACTGGGTCTCGTATCTGACCCGGGAGAACGGCACGTGGGTACGCACCACCGTCTGGCAGCTTCCCGCCAACGCGCTCGTCCACGTCACGATCTACCAGTTCGACGGCGACAGCGGACTGCGCAACCCGTTCCTCTCGCAAGCTCGCGGTCTCGTCGGGGGCACCTTCACGGTCAACGGGCAGGCGATGAGCAGGATCCCACCCGACGACGCCTCGCACACGTTCGCAATCCCCGCGTTCGATGTGATCGTCCCACTCAAGGGTGTTGCCGACGACGCGAAGAACCAATGCGACTTCGCGCCGTGCAGCCTCTCGAACGCGCACAACACGATCACCTTCACGTTCCGTACGGGGAAGAAGGGCCACTATCGCTGGCAGTGCTTCGTGCCCTGCGCCGCGGGCTTCCTGTACGGGTTCGGCGGTCCGATGCAGACCATCGGGTACATGGACGGGTTCATCAATGTCGTCTGAGCCGACCGGCGCCGCCCGCGGCGGTCATGCGCTTCGGATCGGGATCCTGACCGCGATCGCGACGCTGATCGCGCTGCCGCTTGTGATCTGGGTGCTCGGGCCGAACATGCCTCCCGGCAAGGCGACCGACGTGGCCAAGGCTCAGGTGTTCTCGAACACCGTGATGTTGGTCCTGATGACGCCGATCACGATGTTCATCCTCGTCTACCTCGCGTACGTGCTGGTCGTCTTTCGCGTTCGAGACGACGACGTGAAGCGCGACGGCGAGCCGATTCGCGGCAACACGCGGTTGCAAATGATCTGGCTCGTCACGACGACGATCGCGGTGCTGTTCCTTGCGATCTTCGGGTCGGCCACGTTGCTCACCTCGAACGGCTCCGGCGGCGGCCAGGGCCCGACGCCGCTGTCGAAGCCGTCCGGTGTTGCGTTACCTGTTCAGGTGATCGCCCAACAATGGGAGTTCACCTATCGCTACCCGACGTACGGCGGTGTCGAGACACCGGAGCTCGTCATCCCCGTCGACCGCCAGATTGCGTTCCACGTCACGTCGCTCGACGCGATCCACTCGTTCTGGGCGTACCAGCTCGGTGTCAAGGCGGATGCGAACCCGGGTGTCGACAACGTCGCCTATGTGAAGCCAAAAACCGTGCGGACGTTCTCGATTCGTTGCGCCGAGCTGTGCGGGCTCTTCCACGGCTACATGTTCGACACCGGCCGCGTCGTCAGCGATTCTGAGTTCGCGAGCTGGATCGCGAGACAGCAGGTGATGTTCCGCGAGGTGACGGCGGAGCTGCCGGCGTACGCGAAGTACTACAACCCGCAGCCAACAGGACGGGCAGGCTGACCGTGCGCCGCCTCTTCGGGTTCAACCTGCTCACCGCCGTCGTTCTCGGGCTCGTCGGGTTCTACGTCGGGTGGGTGCTCGGCCACCAGATCCACGGCAAGAGCATCGATTACTTCAGCGACACCGGGCAGAACGACATCGCGCTGTTCTGTGCGTACTTCGTCGGGGTGCTCGGGTTCCTGGTCGGGCTGGGTTTCGCGAACTACCCGGTGATGCGCCTGCTCGGCAAGCCGGCCAGCCTCCGCGAGAAGGAGACCGGGGGCGTGGGGCGCTACTTCGGCCTCTGCACCGACCACAAGGTGGTCGGAATGCAGTACCTCGTCGGCGTCGGCGTGTTCATCTTCATCGGTGGGCTGAACGCCATGCTCATCCGCTACGAGCTTCTGACTCCCGACCAGCACGCGTGGAACGCGAACAACTACCTCACGCTCGTCGGCGTCCACGGGACGATGATGATGGGGATGATGACGAGCGGGATCCTCGGCCCGTTCGCCAATTACCTGCTGCCGATCATGATCGGGGCACGGCGCATGGCCTTCCCACGGATCGAGGCGCTGACCTTCTGGCTCCTGATGGGCGGCGGAGTGATCCTGATGACCACGTGGGTGTTCGGCGGTTTCCCGACCGGCTGGACCGGCTACGAGCCGCTCGCCAACCAGGCGAACTGGGGGATGGACGCATACATCGCGTTCTTCGCGCTTGTCGGTCTCTCGATGTGCCTGCTCGGCCTGAACATGATCGCGACGGTGGTCACGATGCGCGCGCCCGGGATGAAGTGGGGCCGCCTCCCGATGTTCGTCTGGGGAACCGTCTCGACCGCGGTGCTGATGGTGCTCGCAGCGCCCGTGCTGATCTCGGCGCTGCTGATGGTGCTACTCGACCGGACGGCACAGACGGGGTTCTTCAACCCGCAGACCGGCGGCAGCTCCTACCTGTACCAGAACCTCTTCTGGATTTTCGGCCATCCGGAGGTCTACGTCCTGGCGCTGCCCGGGATGGGCATCCTGCTCGAGATCCTGCCCGTGTTCGCGCGCAAGCCGGTCTGGGGCTACCGCCTCGCGGTGAGCGGGATGCTCGGGATCACGTTGCTCTCCTGGCTCGTGTGGCAGCACCACCTCTTCGTCAGCGGGATCAACGCCGACCTCCGGCCGTTCTACATGCTCTCGACCGAGCTGATCTCGCTGCCGACGGGCTTCATCTTCCTGTGCGCCCTCGGCACGCTCTGGGCGGGCCGGATCAGGCTGACGGTTCCGATGCTCTTCTGTCTCGCCTGGCTCTTCAACTTCCTGATCGGAGGGCTGTCCGGCGTCTTCCTCTCCGACGTCCCGAGCGACGTCACGACGCACGGCAGCTTCTTCTCGATGGCCCACTTCCACTACACGATCATGGGCGGGCTGATCTTCACGTTCTTCGCGGCGATCTACTACTGGGTCCCGAAGATGACCGGCTACATGATCAACGAGAGGTGGGGGAAGGTCCACTTCTGGCTGATGTTCGTCTCGTTCAACTCGACGTTCGGTCCGCTGCTAGTGATCGGTTTCCTCGGCATGCCGCGTCGCTCCGTCACGTACGCCGGCTATCTGCAGGGCGCCAATGTCTGGGTCTCGGTCTCCGCGTTCGTCCTCGGCTTCTCGATGCTGATCTTCATCGCCAACTTCGTGTGGTCGATGTTCTTCGCCCGAGTTCCGGCCGGCGCGAATCCCTGGGACTCCAAGTCGATCGAGTGGGAGCTGCCCTCTCCCGTGCCGGTCCAGAACTTCGATCGCATCCCCACGTTCGGCCCCGACCCGTACCCGTACGGCGACGGCGCGGGCGTACCCGCCCGTCCGGTGATCTCCCCGGCGAGACAGACGCGATGAGCGAGTTCGCGGGCAGCGCGACCGATTACTCGGTCGTCGAGCGCGAGTCGCCGGAGATCGTGGCGTCGAACCTCCGTGTCGGCTCGCGTCTGTGGGCATCGGCCACCGTGTTCTTCTTCTTCGCGTTCCTGTTCGCGTACTTCTACCTCCGGTCGCTGAACTCGCACGGGCTCTGGCGTCCGGCGCACGTCGACCCGTCGCAGACCGTCGGAATCCTCGTGACGCTCGCAATAGTCCTGGCGGCAGCGCTCGTCCGGCTCGGGTACCGCGACCATCTGGCCGAGCGCCGGCCGGCCTGGCGCGTGAAGGGCTCGATCGCGCTCGTGGCGTTGATCGCTTCGATCGTGGTGCAGATCGTCGGGTGGGCGACGCAGGGATTCGGTCCGACCGAGGGCGGGTTCGCAAGCGTCTACGTCGGCTGGACGGGCTTGCAGGCCCTGTTCGTGCTCGGCATTGCGTACTGGCTCGAGACCACGCTGGCGACGTCGATTCGCTACCGCGGCGCCCAGAACGAACGCGCAACGGCCGACGCCTCGCGCGATGCCGAGGGCGCCCAGCCGGACATCGACGATCCGCTCGCACTCGTACAACCCGCGCTCGAGGCGATGTCGTTCTACGCCGTGTTCTTCGCCGTGATCGCCGTGATCGCCTGGGTGATCCTCTACCTCTTCTGATGTTGAAGGGGTCCAACTGGCCGCTCGAGTGGCCGCTGGTGGCGATCGTGGCCGCGGGGGTCCTGTACTTCCTCGGCGGACGGACGAGCGCGACGCCGGGGGACGCCGCGAAGCGCGCCCGCGGCGTCGCTTTCTACCTGGGTCTGCTCACGCTGGCGTTCGCCGTCGACTCGCCCGTCGACGCGTACGCGACCACGTTGTTCTGGGTGCACATGGTGCAGCACATCCTGCTGATGATGGTTGCCCCGCCACTGCTGCTCCTCGGGCGGCCTTGGCCGCGCATCGTGCGTCCGTTCCCGATTGGCGTTCGACGCCCGGTCGCGCGAGCGGTGCTCGTAGGCGAGCCGCTCTCGCCCCTCCGTGCGGCGGCGCGGTGGATCGCGTCTCCGTGGCCGGCGTTCGCCCTGTTCAACGGGATGCTGCTCGTCTGGCACCTTCCGTTGCTCTACGACCTTACGCTCAAGGACGGCCCCGTGCATGACCTCGAGCACGCGCTCTTCTTCACCTCCGCGTTGCTCTTCTGGGCTCACCTGCTGCCGAGCCCGCGGCCGGCGCTCACCGACCTCGGCCGCGTCGCGTACGGCTCGGCAGCGATGGTCGTCAGCTGGCTGCTCGCCGTCGTCCTCGGCCTGGCACCTCATGCTCTGTACAGCGGCTACGTCGACCTCGCGAGCCGTCCGGGCGGCCTCTCGGCGCTCGCCGACCAGCAGCTCGCGGCCGGTGTGATGTGGGTTCCGGGCTCGATCCCGCTCACGATCGCCCTGTTCTTCGCGGTCTCCTCCTGGCTCGAGCCCGCAGTCGACAGCCGTCGCCCACGTCGCCTTCGACCCGCCGAAGACCTTCGACCGAGGGAGATCTGATGCTCGTCGCCTCGTTCCAGATCGGCGCAGTACTGACGCTCGTGCTGCCGCTCGTCCTGCTCCTGCTCGTCGGCGGCTGGTGGTTGTGGGCCGTCCGCCGCCGACAGCATCTCTGAGCCAGTGCGGCGACTGACGATTCTCAGCGTGAGCATCGCCGCGATCGTCGGCATCGCGATCGGCGCTGCGTTCCACGGCCGGCTCGGCGCGTCGACCGCTGCCGCGAAGCCCGAAGCGCCAAAGTTGCCGTTACTCCACGGCCAGGCGACCTGGTCGGCGGGCGCACGACCGGCGCCCGCCTTCTCGCTCCGTGATCAGCACGGCCTGCGCCTCTCCCTCGCCTCGTTCCGAGGTCGAACGGTCGTGCTGATGTTCGAGGACTCGTTGTGCAGGCAGGCGTGCCCGCTCGAAGGGAAGATGACAGCCGCGGCGATCCGCCAGGTGCCGGCCGCGCTGCGGCCGCGCGTGGTCGTCGTCAGCGTCGATCCTGCCGGTGACACGCCGCGGACGGTTGCGCAGGCCGTCCACAAGTGGCGGCTTCCCGCCAACGTGTCGTGGCTGCTCGGTACGCGTGCGGAGCTGCGGCCGGTTTGGCGGGCGTACGGGATCACGGTGATCCCGGTCCGCGGTGACATCGTGCACTCGACGGCCCTCTACCTGATCGACCGGCACGGCGACGAACGCGCAGGGTTCCTGATGCCGTTCGTGCCGGGCCTCGTCGCGGACGACCTCGACAGGCTCGGCCGCGCGGCCTGAGCGATCAATGGCGCTCGCCCGCCCGCACCGGCACCGGCAGCCGGTTCTCGGGCGGAGCAAGCGGGCATACCCAGCGAGGATCGTACGAACAGGACGGGTTGTAGGCGAAGTTGAAGTCGAGGACGAGCCGACCGTCGAGCTCGCCGAGGTCGGCGCCCTTGACCGTGTCGAGCAGGTACCGGCAGGCGCCGTACGTCTCGCGCCCGCTGGTCGCGTCGGCGAAGGACAGGAAGACCCCGCCGCCGTAGCCCACGAGCCAGAAGAGGTCGAGCGTCCGCTCCTCTCCGGCGAGCGCGAGGCGCGCCCGCGCGAAGCGGCGAAACGCGTACGGTTGTTCGCCCGACGTCGCGATCTCGCGCACAACCGGCTCGGCCTGCTCGACCGCCGCGAGAACGCGGAAGGCCGGGTCGTAGTCGAAGTACTGCAGCCCGGCGAACGACGATCGCCGCTCGGGCTGAACCGGCGACTGCGGATGCGTTCGGAAGAGCTCGTCGCGTGTGGCGCGCCAACCGTGCCAGGCGTGCTCGGGCTCCGCATCGGCGCGGATCGAAGCGTAGAGGTCGAAAACGCGCCGCTTCCAGTCGAGCAATGTCAACTCGTCGAGCATCGGCCGGGAACTATCGCCGGTTTGCGCCGGCGGCGTCGTTTCTTTACTCTTTGAAGCGATGAGCCGTCGCGCCGCGAACTCGAACGTCGTCTCGAAGCACATTTTCACGTTCGCGCGCCCGCGACAGGGCTAGCCGGCGAATCTCCACCGCTCCCCGCCGGACTAGCAGTCAAAAAGGAGCGGAGATGAAGCCGAACGCTCAGGGCCTCTACGACCCGGCATTCGAGCACGATGCTTGCGGGGTCGCGTTCGTGGCGCGACTCGACGGACGCTCGCAGCACGAGGTCGTCGTGCGCGCGCTGGCCGCGGTCGAGCGGCTCGAGCACCGCGGGGCCGCCGGGGCCGACGCGGAGACCGGTGACGGCGCCGGCATCCTCGTGCAGCTTCCGCACGCGTTTCTCGCCCGGCAGCTCGACCTGCCGCCGCCGGGCGGGTACGGCGTGGCCGTCTGTTTCCTGCCCCGTGAGCGGCGGCGTCGCGAGGAGCTCGAGCAGCTGCTGGCGTCGATCGTCGCCGGCGAAGGGCAGGAGGTGATCGGCTGGCGGGATGTCCCGGTGGAGGCGGACGAGGCGGGCGCGACCGCGCAGCTCCACGCCCCGCGGATCAGACAGCTTTTCATTCGAGCCTGCGGCGAGCTTGCGGCCGATCAAGATGCGTTCGAGCGCAAGCTGTACGTGATCCGGCGGGTCGCCGAACAGCTCGCGGGCGCCGAGCTCGTCGTGCCGAGCTGCTCGTCACGGACGATCGTCTACAAGGGGATGCTGACTGCGCCCCAGCTCCGGCGGTATTTCCCCGATCTGCACGACCCCCAGTTCGCCAGCGCGCTGGCGCTTGTCCACTCGCGGTTCTCGACCAACACCTTCCCGAGCTGGGAGCTCGCGCACCCCTACCGGTTCGTCGCGCACAACGGCGAGTTCAACACCATCCGTGGCAACGCGAACTGGATGGGCGCCCGCGAATCGCAGCTCGCTTCCGACCTGTTCGGCGACGACCTTGCGAAAGTGTTCCCCGTCGTCAGACCTGGGGGCTCGGACTCGGCGACCTTCGACAACGTGCTCGAGTTGCTCGTCCTCTCCGGCCGGTCGCTCCCGCACGCGCTGATGATGATGATGCCGGAGGCGCACCGACCGGGCGACCTGTCGCCCGAGCTCGCGGGCTTCTACGCCTACCACGGCTGCCTGATCGAGCCGTGGGACGGGCCGGCGGCGCTGGCGTTCACCGACGGGCGGGTGATCGGCGCGACGCTCGACCGGAACGGCCTCCGCCCCGGCCGCTGGCTCGAGACGAAGGACGGCTGGGTCGTGCTGGCGTCCGAGGCGGGGGTCTTCGACGTGCCGGCGAGCCAGGTCGAGCGCAAGGGGCGCCTGCAGCCCGGGAAGCTCTTCCTCGTCGACCTCGAGGCGGGTCGGATCGTGCCGGACGACGAGGTCAAGCGCGACGTGGCGGCACGCCGTCCGTACGGCGAGTGGTTCGAGCGCGGTTCGGTGCGGCTGGCAGATCTGCCTCAGCAGGTTGGACGCTCGCTCGGGCAGCCGTTGCGGAGCCTCCAGCTCGCGTTCGGCTTCACGCAGGAGGACATGAAGGTGATGCTTGCTCCGCTGGCCGCGAACGCAGAGGAGGCGGTCGGGTCGATGGGGAACGACACGGCGCTCGCGGTGCTCTCAGAGCGTCATCCCCTGCTCTATTCGTACTTCAAGCAGCTCTTCGCGCAGGTCACGAACCCGCCGATCGACTCGATCCGCGAGGCCGTCGTGATGAGCGTGCAGACGCTCGTCGGGTCGGAGCGGAACCTGCTCGGCGAGTCGCCGGAGCACGCGCGCCAGCTCGTGATCGAGAACCCGATCCTCGACGACGAGCAGCTCGAGCGCCTGCGTGCGGTCGACTCGGACGTCTTCCGCGCGGCGACGATCGACACGACCTGGCCGGTCGACGAAGGCCCGGACGGGCTCGAGAGCGCAGTTGCGCGCATCTGTGCCGAGGCGGACGGGGCGCTCCTCGCAGGCGCGAACATCCTCGTGCTCTCGGATCGCTCGGTCGGGCCGAAACGGGTCGCCCTGCCCTCGCTGCTCGCAACGGCTGCGGTGCACCACCACCTGGTGCGTGCCGGGACACGGCTTCAGGCGGGACTCGTGGTCGAGTCGGGTGAGCCACGCAGTGTCCAGAGCGTGGCCGTGCTGATCGGCTACGGAGCTGCCGCCGTCAACCCCTACCTCATGCTGGCGACGCTCGACGACCTCGTCTCGGACGGCGTGCTCGAGCTCTCCCCGGCGGAAGCGCGGGCACGAGCCGTCAAGGCGATCGGCAAGGGGCTGCTGAAGGCGATCTCGAAGATGGGGATCTCGACCGTTCCGTCCTATTGCGGCGCTCAGATCTTCGAGGCGGTCGGGCTCTCGCAGGAACTGGTCGACCGATACTTCACGGGGACGCCGTCCCGCATCGGCGGCATCGGCGCGCACCAGCTCGCGATCGACGCATTGGCGCGGCATGCGCGCGCCTATCCCGGCGAGGCGGATGCGTTCCTGCCCGTGGTCGGTCTCTACGCCTGGCGATCGGGCGGCGAGCACCACCAGTGGAACCCGGAGACGATCGCGCTCCTGCAGCACGCCGTGCGCAATGGTGGGTTCGAGACCTACGAGCAGTACTCGGAGACGGTGAACGCAGCGTCGGCGCGCGCATCGACGATCCGCGGCCTGCTGCGCTTCCGGCTCGCCGAGGACGGTGGCGTCCCGCTCGATGAGGTCGAGCCGGCGTCGGAGATCGTGAAGCGCTTCTCGACAGGCGCGATGTCGCTCGGCTCGCTCTCGCGTGAAGCTCACGAGACCCTGGCCGTGGCGATGAACCGCATCGGCGGCCGGTCGAACACGGGCGAGGGCGGGGAGGATCCCGCCCGCTTCGGCGACGAGCGCAGGTCAAAGATCAAGCAGGTCGCGTCCGGCCGTTTCGGTGTGAACATCGACTACCTGACGAACGCCGACGAGCTGCAGATCAAGATGGCGCAGGGCGCGAAGCCCGGCGAGGGCGGACAGCTGCCGGGCCACAAGGTCGATGCGTACATCGCCGGTGTTCGCCTCACCACGCCCGGGGTAGGTCTCATCTCACCGCCGCCGCATCACGACATCTACTCGATCGAGGATCTCAAGCAGCTGATCTATGACCTGCGCTGCGCGAACCCCGAGGCCCGGGTGTCGGTCAAGCTCGTCGCGGAGGTCGGTGTCGGCACCGTCGCCGCCGGCGTCGCCAAGGCGAACGCCGACCACGTCCTCATCTCCGGGCACGACGGTGGCACGGGCGCCTCCCCGATCTCGTCGATCCTGCACGCCGGGATCCCGTGGGAGATCGGGCTCGCCGAGACGCAGCAGACGCTCGTCCTGAACGACCTGCGCTCCCGGATCTGGGTACAGACGGACGGGCAGTTGAAGACAGGGCGCGACGTCGTGGTCGCGGCGCTCCTCGGCGCCGACGAGATGGGGTTTGCAACAGCGCCGCTGATCGCGACCGGCTGTGTGATGATGCGCGCCTGCCACCTGAACACGTGCCCCGTCGGGATCGCGACGCAGGATCCCGAGTTGCGCGAGCGCTTCCGCGGTCGTCCGGAGCACGTGATCGAGTTCTTCTTCTTCGTCGCCGAGGAAGTGCGCCGGCTGATGGCGGAGCTCGGCGTCCGGCGCTTCGAGGAGCTCGTCGGGCGCGTCGACCTGCTCGAGCCGGACGACGCGATCGCCCGCTGGCAGGCGCGCGGCATCGACCTGTCGAACGTCCTGCGCGCGCCGGACGCACCGTCCGGGACGCCGCTCCGCCGGACCCGCCCGCAGGTCTCGCCGCTGGCCGGGGCGCTCGACTTCGAGCTGACCGAAGCGGCGCGCGGCGCGATCGATCGCGGAGAGCCGTTCGAGGGGAGCTTCCGGCTCGGCAATGCGAACCGCACGGTGGGCGGCCTCCTGTCACACGTCGTGACGAAGCAGCACGGGCGTGGCGGCCTTCCGGCCGGCACGATCTGCATCCGGCTCGACGGGTCGGCCGGCCAGTCGTTCGGCGCCTGGCTTGCGCCGGGCATCGAACTGACGCTCGTCGGAGAGGCGAACGACTACGCAGGCAAAGGGCTCTCGGGCGGCGTGCTCGCCGTGCGGCCGCCGGAGGACGCTGCTTTTGCGGCCGAGGAGAGCGTGATCGTCGGCAATACGGTGCTTTACGGCGCCACCGCCGGCCGCGCCTTCTTCCGCGGGCTCGCCGGCGAGCGCTTCTGCGTGCGCAACTCGGGCGCGCACGCCGTCGTCGAAGGCGTGGGAGACCACGGCTGCGAGTACATGACCGGCGGCCGCGTCGCGGTTCTCGGTCCGACGGGGCGCAACTTCGCGGCAGGGATGAGCGGCGGTGTCGCCTACGTGCTCGACGAGTCGGGGACCTTCGCCTCGCGCTGCAACACGGAGCTGGTGGCGCTCGATCCCCTCGACGACGCGGATCGGGAAGCGCTCTGGCTGCTCGTGTCGGAGCACGCGGAGCGAACCGGCTCGGTCGTCGCTGCAAGGCTGCTCGCGGACTGGGCGAGCGCCCTCGACCGGTTCGTCAAGGTGATGCCACACGACTTCAAACGCGTCCTCGCCGAGGCGGTCTCCGCCGGTGGCGTCGGCTTCCTCACCCGCGAGACGGAGGCTGCGTAGCACTGATGGGCAAGCTCCGCGGCTTCCTCGAGCACGACCGTGAGCCGGCCCCCGAGCGCGATCCTCGCGCCCGCGTCGGAGACTTTCGCGAGTTTGTCGGGACACTCCCAGTGGTCGGCATCCGTGAGCAGGCGGCACGCTGCATGGAATGCGGCGTGCCGTTCTGCCACCACGGCTGCCCGCTCGGCAACCTGATCCCCGACTGGAACGATCTCGTCTACCGCGACCGCTGGCGCGAGGCGATCGACCAGCTGCACCGGACGAACAACTTTCCCGAGTTCACCGGGCGACTCTGCCCGGCGCCGTGCGAGGCGGCGTGCGTGCTCGAGATCAACGAAGGCGATTCGGTCACGATCAAGCAGGTCGAGCTTGCGATCGTCAATCGCGCATGGGACGAGCGGTGGATCACGCCTCGACCGCCTGCGACACGCACGGGCAGGACCGTCGCGGTGATCGGCTCCGGGCCTGCCGGGCTCGCCTGTGCGCAGCAGCTCGCCCGGGCGGGAGAGACGGTGACCGTGCTCGAGCGCGACGAGGCTGCCGGCGGGCTCGTGCGCTTCGGCGTTCCCGAGTTCAAGATCGAGAAGCGGCTCGTCGACCGCCGCGTCGAGCAGCTCGCGGCCGAGGGCGTCGAGTTCCTCTACGGCGTCGACGTCGGCGTCGACGTGCACGGCGACGAGCTCCGCGAGCGATTCGATGCGGTCGTGATCGCGTCGGGCGCGCGCGTGCCGCGCGACCTCCCGGTTCCGGGCCGGGAGCTCGACGGCGTGCATTTCGCCATGGACTACCTGTACGACCGGGCACGTGTCGTCTCCGGGTCGGCCGGTGGCGCGATCAGCGCCGCCGGTCGGCACGTCATCGTGATCGGCGGGGGCGACACGGGTGCCGACTGCGTTGGGCATGCGCACCGTGAGGGCGCCGCGTCGGTGACGCAGATCGAGTTGCTCGGCGAACCGCCTGTCGGGCGTCCGGACGAGTTGACGCCGTGGCCGCGCTGGCCGATGAAGCTCCGCACGTCGTACGCGCTCGCCGAAGGAGGCTCGCGCGACTTCTCGATCTCGACGACCCGGCTCACCGGCACCGACGGCCGCGTCGACCAGATCCACTGGCAGCGGAACATGGGCGTTCCGCCCTTCGAGCTCGTGGCCGGTACCGAAGAGTCACGGCCGGCCGGCCTCGTCCTGCTCGCGATGGGCTTCCTCGGGCCGGAGCCCGAGCTGCTTTCGCAGCTCGGAGTCGAGCGTGACGCGCGCGGGAACGCCGATGCGTCTCGCTACGCGACCTCCGTGGACGGCGTGTTCGCCGCAGGCGACGCCAGGCGCGGGCAGTCGCTCGTGGTCTGGGCGATCCGCGAGGGCCGGGACTGCGCCGACGCCGTCCGCAGCTGGCTGGACGGCGCGGTCCGGCCGGCGTCCCGCGGCAATTCCACTTTTGTTTCGATAGCTACGAGTCGCCCGGCCCAGTAGACTTCGGCTCGATGAAGCGCACGATGCACGACGTCCACGACGGCAACTGCGCCGTCGCAGCAGCAGCGGAGATCATCGGCACCAAGTGGACGGCGCTGATCCTGCACGACCTCTCGGAAGGCCCTCGCCGGTTCATGCAGCTCGAGCACGCCTGCCCCGGGATCAGCCCGCGGACGCTGTCGGAGCGGCTCGACATGCTCGAGCGCCAGGGGGTGCTGGCCCGCTGGAGCTACCCGGAATCGCCGCCGCGAGTCGAGTACGAGCTGACCGAGAAGGGGCGTGCGCTTCTCCCCGTGATCCGTGAGATGCGGCGCTTCGGCCGCTCGTGGATGGTCGTCGAGCCGGCGACCAGGCGCGCTGCCCCCGTCCGCCGTTAGAGGCTTCGTCACTTCCGAAAGTGAAGCATTGCGCTTGACAGCCTTTCGGACGCTGGGCACACTGCCGTAAGAGATGACTGCTCGCGACGTTCAGCTGCGCACTTCGCCTGCCGACGGCGTCGTCGTCCTTACGGTCATTTCGATTCTCCCCCTCTAGGGGGAGATCGCACTCACGCGGCCAATCGACGCCGCACACGCCGACAGTCAAGCGGCAGAGGTGCGTCCGCACACGGGCGCCGACCGAGGAGCGAAGAGTGCGCAGGATCAAGGTTTTGGACACGACGTTGAGGGACGGCGAGCAGTCGCCGGGCATCGCGCTGCGCCCGGACGAGAAGGGCGCGATTGCCCTCACGCTCGAGCGGCTCGGTGTCGACGTGATCGAAGCCGGGTTCGCGGCCTCGTCACCGGGTGACTTCGCCGGCGTCGCGGCGGCTTCCGAAGCGGTCTCCCACGTCACCGTCGCCTCGCTCGCACGGACGACCCGAGAGGACATCGATGCGGCCGTGGCCGCGCTGGCAGCTGCGCCGCGGACGCGCGTGCATCTCGTCCTCGCGACGAGTGCGCTGCACATGGAGCGCAAGCTCGGGCTCGAGCCCGGCGAGGTGCTCGAACGCATCGCGTGGTCGGTCGACTATGCGGCCGGGCTCGTCCACGAGGTGGAGTTCTCGTCCGAGGACGCGACCCGCTCCGACCGCGACTTCCTCGCCCGAGTCTGCGAGACGGCCGTCGACGCCGGAGCGGCCGTGATCAATCTCCCCGACACCGTCGGCTACGCCTCACCGGGTGAGTATGCGGCGCTGTTCGAGGAGATGGTCGAGCGCTGCCCGGGTCTTGAGCGGGTCGAGCTCTCGGCTCACTGCCACAACGACCTCGGGCTCGCGGTCGCGAACTCGCTTGCCGGCATCGGCGCCGGTGCGAGCCAGGTGGAGTGCACTGTGAACGGCATCGGCGAGCGTGCGGGCAATGCATCACTCGAAGAGATCGTGATGGCACTGCGTGTTCGCGCCGAGCTGTTCGACGTCGAGACCGGCGTCGATCCGCGGATGATCTCGGAGGCGTCGGCCCTGGTCGCGGAGCTCACCGGCTACGACATCTCGCCGCACAAGCCGATCGTCGGCGCGAACGCCTTTGCGCACGAGGCCGGCATCCACCAGGACGGGATGCTCAAGGACCCTCGCACGTACCAGATCATCGATCCGGCCGAGCTCGGCACGGCCGTCACCCTGCCGCTCGGCAAGCACTCGGGCCGGCACGCGTTCGCGCGCGCGTGCGCCGATGCGGGACGGAGGCTCGACCGCGATCAGGTCGATGCCGCCTTCAAGCGCTTCAAGCGGCTCGCCGACCACGGCGCCCTGGTGTCCCTCGACGATGTCTTCAAGGAGGTCCCTGCATGACGAGCAAGACCGTTGCGTGTCTGGCGGGCGACGGCGTCGGGCCCGAGCTGATGGCCGCGGCGACGCGGGCACTCGACGGCGTGGCCCGGCTCCACGGCTGGTCGCTCGACGACGTCCATCTGCCGTTCGCGGGTGAAGGCGTGACCCGCTCCGGCCACCCGCTGCCGGCGGAGACGCGCGCCGGCTATCGCGACGCCGATGCGATCCTCGTCGCCTCGTCGGCATCGCCGGCGCTCGAGGGCGTCAAGGCCGACTTGCAGCTCGCATGGCGCGTCGCCGGCATCCATCTGGGGCCGGGTCGCGATCTCGTCGTCATGGCGCCCGTGGGCGATTGGGCGAACGACATCGCCGTCGAGCGCGCGTTCGCCTGCGCGAGCGCGCGGCGCGGCCGGATCCTCACCGTCGGCGAGTCACCCGACTGGCGCGGGGCGGTCGAGCGCGGACGAGCCCGGCATGACGGTCTCGAGGTCGAGGAGGCGGGCCTCGGCGTGACGCTGATCCGGTTGCGTGAGCGCCCCGACGAGCTCGACGTGATCCTCACCGAGGCGCAGCTGCACTCGGGGGTCGTCGACGCGGCAGCGCACTTCGCCGGCACCCAGGCGTCGGTTGCGCACGCCTGGCTGCCCGACGAAGGTCCCGGTGTGTTCGCGCCGGGCTCGTCGGACGGCGACGATGACGCCGGGTTCGGCGTCGTCGATCCGACCGGCATGCTGCTGACTGCTTCCCTGTTGCTGGCCGAGGGCCTCGAGCGGCGCGCCTCGTCGCGGACGCTCGAGCGGGCGGTCGGTGCGGCATCATCGCGTTCGGACGGTGTGGCGCCACGGGACACACGCTCGTTCACCGACGCGGTGCTCGAGCTGTTGCCCCAGGCGCGCACGGATGTCGACCACTTCGACGAGGTATGGAGATGACGAGACACACGACGAAGATGTTGGGGTCGGACGCGATCCTGCGCGCGCCTCGAGCACGAGGGCGTCGACGTCGCTTTCGGCATCCCGGGCGGCGCGATCCTCCCGACGTACGACGCAATGGCGCGTGGGACCACGGTTCGGCATGTTCTTGCGCGTCACGAGCAGGGCGCCGGCCACATGGCCGAGGGCTATGCGCGCGCCTCGGGCAAGGTCGGCGTCGCGATCGCGACGTCGGGCCCGGGTGCGACAAACCTCGTCACGCCGATCGCGGACGCCTGGATGGACTCGACCCCGCTCGTCTGCATCACCGGGCAGGTCCGTTCCTCGCTGATCGGCACCGACGCGTTCCAGGAGACCGACGCAACCGGCATCACGATGCCGATCGTGAAGCACTCCTGGCTCGTTCAGGACGTCGAGGAGCTGCCGCACGTTCTCAAGGCTGCGTTCCATGTCGCCCGGACGGGTCGGCAAGGCCCGGTGCTCGTCGACGTCGCCAAGGACGTGCAGGAGGCGGAGTTCGAATTCGCCTATCCCGAGGAGGTCGACCTGCCGGGGTGGAAGCCGCCGCGCAAGGTTCACCCGAAGCAGGTGCGAGAGGCAGCTCGGGCCATTCTGGCCGCTCGGCGGCCGATCATCTACGCGGGCGGCGGTGTGCTCAACGCCGACGCCTGCGCCGAGCTGCTCGAGCTGGTCGAGTCGGCGCGCCTTCCGGCGGTGGTGACGCTGATGGGCAAGGGCTGCCTCCCCGATTCGCATCCGCTCAACTACGGGCCGCCGGGGATGCACGGCTCGAAGTACGCGAACTGGGCGCTCAACAAGTCCGACCTCGTGATCGCCGTCGGTACGCGCTTCGACGATCGCGTGACCGGGAAGGTCTCCGCGTTCGCGCCCGGGGCGCAGGTGATCCACTTCGACATCGATGCCGCCGAGGTCGGAAAGATCCGTCATGCAGACATCCCGGTGGTCGGGCCGCTGTCGATCGCGCTCACCGAGCTCTCCAAGGAGTTGAAGGCGGCGCGCGACGGCCAGGCGCCTGGACACGAGCCCTGGCTCCGCCAGGTCGAGGACTGGCGTGAGCAGTTCCCGTTCCGGTACACGAAAACCGACGGTGTGCTGAAGCCGCAAACCGCCGTCGAAGCGCTCCGCGACCTCGCCGCCACGCGCGCCGAGGACGTGGTCTGGACGACCGGCGTCGGCCAGCATCAGATGTGGGCGATGCAGTACCTCGTCTGCGACCAGCCGCGATCGTTCATCACGTCGGGCGGCCTCGGCACGATGGGCTACGGGCTCCCCGCGGCGATCGGCGCAAAGGCCGCGCGACCCGACGCGACCGTGGTGTGCGTCGACGGCGACGGCTGCTTCCAGATGACGTGCCAGGAGCTCGCGACCGCCGCACTCGAACGGCTCCCCGTCGTCGCGGTCGTGCTGAACAACGGCTGGCTCGGGATGGTGCGACAGTGGCAGGAGATGTTCTACGACGAACGTTTCGCCCAGACGCACCTGACGCACGCCGTGCCGGACTACGCCCAGCTCGCCGAGGCCTACGGTTGCGCCGGCTTCACAGTCGAGAACGAGGACGATCTCGACGCGGCGCTCACGGCCGCGTTCTCGGCCGGGCGGACAGCGGTCGTCGACGTCCGCTGCGATCCCGAGGAGAAGTGCTTCCCGATGGTGCCGGCCGGCGCGGCCGCCGTCGACATTCTCGAGGCCCCGGACGAAGAGGTGCGGGTATGAGTCCGACTATCGCAAACGCTCGCCGGCGTAGGCTCGACGGAGCCGGCCACGGAGCGGAGGTGCCGGCTTGGCCGGCGCCGGAGCGGGGAATCCGGCGTAGGCTCGACGGAGCCGGCCACGGAGCGGAGGTGCCGGCTTGGCCGGCGCCGGAGCGGGGAATCCGGCGTAGGCTCGACGGAGCCGGCCACGGAGCGGAGGTGCCGGCTTGGCCGGCGCCGGAGCGGGGAATCACGTGAGCACGCACACCATTTCGGTGCGGCTGGAGAACAAGCCGGGGGCGTTGGCGCGGGTGTCGCAGCTCTTCTCGCGGCGCGGCTACAACATCCAGAGTCTCGCCGTCGGGCCGACGGAGCGGTCCGACATCTCTCGCCTCACGCTTCGCGTCGACTGCAGCGAGCATTCACTCGAGCAGATCGAGAAGCAGATGCACAAGCTCGTGAACGTGCTCCGCGTCACGGAGCTCAAGCCCGACGAGGCGGTCGAGCGCGAGCTGGCGCTGATCACCGTCACCGTCGCTCCCGACCGCAGGGCCGACCTCGTCGCTCTCAGCCAGGTCGCGGGCGCCCGCGTCGCCGATATCGGCCGCGATGCCATCACCTTTGAATTCGTCGGCCGCCCCGACCAGGTCGAGGCGTTCGAGGAGCTGGTCCGCCCGTATGGTGTTCGCGAGCTCGTGCGCACCGGGCGGGTCGGGCTCCGACGCCCGAGCGCGTCCGTCCGCACCTCCAGTCCGTCCGTCCAAGTCTGACCTGAAAGGAACCGCATGGCCGAGATCGTGAAAGAAGGAAATGCCGGGCTTCTCGACGGCAAGGTCGCCGTCCTCGGATACGGCAGCCAGGGCCACGCCCATGCGCTGAACCTGGCCGACTCGGGCGTCGATGTCGAGGTGGGCCTTCGCGAGGGCAGCGCCTCGAAGGCGGCGGCCGAGGAGGCTGGGCTGAAGGTCCGGCCGGTCGCCGACGCGGTGCGCGGCGCGCAGCTCGTCGTCTTCCTCGTCCCGGACGGCGCCCAGCCGGCGCTGTACGAGTCCGAGGTGGCGCCGAATCTCGAGCCGGGTGCCGCATTGCTGTTCGCCCACGGCTTCAACGTCCATTACGGTCGGATCGCACCGCCGGTGGGTCACGACGTGATCATGGTTGCGCCCAAGGGGCCTGGGCACATCGTGCGCCGGTTGTACGAGGAGGGCTACGGGACTCCGGCCGTCGTCGCGGTCGCGCAGGACGCGAGCGGCAGGGCGCTCGACCTGGCATTCGCCTACGGTGCTGCGCTCGGCGCCGCGCGCGCCGGGATGGTCGAGACGACCTTCGCGGAGGAGACCGAGACCGACCTGTTCGGCGAGCAGAGCGTGCTCTGCGGCGGCGTCACCCAGCTGATCCAGCTGTCGTTCGAGACGCTGGTCGAGGCCGGCTATCAGCCCGAGATCGCGTACTACGAGTGCCTCCACGAGCTGAAGCTGATCACCGACCTGATCTGGGAGGGCGGCATCGAGCGGATGCACTACTCGATCTCCGACACGGCGGAGTACGGATCGCACACGGTGGGGCCGAAGGTCGTCGACGAGCACGTGCGCGAGAACATGCGTGCTGCTCTGGCCGCAATTCGAGACGGCTCGTTCGCGCGCGAGTGGATCGCGGAGATGGATCGTGGCCAGCCTGCGCTCGACGAGTACCGCCGGAAGCTGGCCGAGACCCAGCTCGAGCAGGTCGGCGCCCGACTGAGGGCGTTGAACGTGCGCGAGGAGACCGCGGAGGTCCATGGCGTCCGTTGACGTCCCGATTGCGCTTCTCGGCTACGGGACGGTCGGCGCGGCCGTCAACCGGCTGCTGACCGAGTCGGCTGCCGACATCGAGCGGGCCACGGGCCACCGCCTGCGTGTGGTGAAGGCACTCGTGCGCGATCCGGGGAAGGAGCGTGAGCATCCGCCCGCGGGCGGTGTGCTCACCGTCGACTTCCGCGAGATCGCCGACGACCCGTCGATCGCCGTCGTCGCGGAGGTGATGGGCGGGCTCGAGCCGGCAGGCGACTACGTCCTCGAACTGTTGCGTCGCGGCCGCCATGTGGTCACCGCGAACAAGCAGCTCGTTGCGCGGCGCGGCGCAGAGCTCTTCGCCGCCGCCTCATCACAAGGGGTTCAACTGCGCTTCGAGGCGAGCGTCTGCGCCGCGATCCCGGTGATCAAGGTGCTGCGCGAGTCGCTCGTCGTGACCAACGTCCATCGCGTCCTCGGCATCGTGAACGGCACGACCAACTTCGTGCTCACCAAGATGGAGAGCGGGCAGACCTACGACGAGGCGCTTGCGGAGGCGCAGAGGCGCGGGTTCGCCGAAGCGGATCCGACCGACGACGTCTCCGGCGCCGACGCCGCCGCGAAGATGGCGATTCTCGCAACGGTTGCCTTCAACTCGCGCGTCGATCTCGAGGACGTCGACTATTCGGGTATCACGACGATCGATCCACTCGACATCGCGGCTGCGCGCGAGCTCGACATGGTGATCCGGCTCATCGGCGCCGCCCGCCTCGTCGACGGGCATTTCGACGTGAACGTGCGGCCTGCTCTCGTCGACAAGCAGCACCCGCTTGCGAAGGTCGACGGTGCGTTCAATGCGGTGATGCTGCAGGGCGACGCGATCCGCGAGATAACGCTCGAGGGGCCGGGTGCCGGAGGCATCGAGACGGCGTCGGCCGTTGTCGCGGACATCACGAGTGTGCTCGGGACGATGGGAACCGGATTCCTGCAGAACGACGCTGCATGGAGGCAGTTGCCGAAGCTCCCCTCGGGCGACAGCCGGTCGCCGTTCTACTTCCGGCTGTCGGTCGAGGACCGGCCCGGAACGCTCGCTCGCGTCGCGGAGGAGCTTGCGGAGCGCGAGATCTCGATCGCGCGCCTCGTTCAGCACGCCAACGGGACGGGCGCCGCGCTGCACGTCGTGACGCACGAGGCCCGCGCGGGAGCGCTCGCCGACGCGTTGGCTGCGCTCGGCGACCTGCCCGAGGTTCATCACCGCTCGGTGCCGCTCCCGGTCGTCTCCGAACGCGGCGTGACGGAGCTCGGATGGGCGTGACCGCTCCCGTCTCGTCGCTCTCGCTCGGCGAAGGCTCGACGCCGCTCGTCCCGGCGATCAGGCTCTCCGAGGCGCTGGGGCTCGAGCTCCACCTCAAGTGCGAGGGGCTGAACCCGACCGGCAGCTTCAAGGACCGTGGCATGGTCGTCGCGGTCGAGCGCGCGCTCCAGGCAGGTGCGCGTGCTGTCGTCTGTGCGTCGACTGGCAACACCGCTGCGAGCGCGGCGACCTACGCCGCGCGTGCCGGTCTCGAGGCGATCGTGCTCACCCCGGCAGGCGGAACCGCGACCGCGAAGCGAGCACAGGCGGCCGCTGCCGGCGCGCGTGTGATCGAGATCCGCGGGAGCTTCGACGACGCGCTGCGGCTTGCGTTCGAGCTCTGCGCCCGTGACGGATTCGTGCTCGTCAACTCCGCGAGCCCCGACGGCAACCGCATCGAGGGCCAGAAGTGGGTCGCGCACGAGATCGTCGAGCAGTTCGGCGCCGTTCCCGACGTGATCGCGCTCCCGTTCGGGGGAGGCGGAAACGTGAGCGCAGTCGCGCTCGGGCTGGCGGACGCGGGGGCGTCGTCTCAGCTTGTGGTAGGGCAGGCGGCGAATCGCGCCACGACCTGGGCCTCCGCGATCCGGATCGCCGAGCCTGCACACTCCGAGGGGGTCGCGCGCCTTGTCGCCTCCGGTCGCGTGCAGGTGGCGACTCTCGAGGAGGACGAGTTGCGGCACTGGTGGAACCGGCTCTCGACCGAGGAGGGCGTCTTCTGCGAGCCGGCGTCCGCGGCCGGAGTCGCGGCGCTCGCGCAGCTCGGCGTAGGCGAGGCGCGCACCGCGGTTGCAATCGTCACCGGTCACGGGCTCAAGGACATCGAGACGGTCGACCAGTCCTCTTCCGCGACCGTCGACGCGACGCTTGACGCGATCCTCGCGGTGCTCGGATGACCATCCACGCGCTCGCACCTGCGACCACCGCGAACCTCGGCCCCGGCTTCGACGCGGCCGCCGCCGCGCTCGACCTCTGGAACGAGGCGGTCGTCGAGGAAGTGGACGACGGGCCGGTCGTCGAGATCGAGGGCGAAGGCGCCGGCGAGCTCACTGCCGATGCCGCACATCTGACGCTTCGTGCCTTCGCGCTCGTTGCGAGTCCCGACCGCTTCAGATTTCGCTTCGTCAACCGCATTCCGCTCGAGCGCGGCCTCGGGTCGAGCGCCGCGGCGATCGCGATCGGCCTCGTCGCCGGTGCCGCGGTCTCCGGCCGAGACCTGTCCCGGGTCGAGCTGCTCACCCTCGGTGAGCAGCTGGAGGGTCACGCGGACAACCTCGCAGCGGCGCTGCTCGGCGGAGTGTCGATCACCTGGCGGCACGACGGCCGGCGGCGTGTTGCGCAGATCGCCTCCAGCCTGCCTCTGACCCCGGTGATTGCAGTGCCCGCGCACCGGACGAAAACCGCGCACTCGCGCAACGGCCTCCCGCCGATGGTCAGTCACGAAGACGCGGCTGTGAACGCCGCCCACGCAGCTCTGCTCGGCGCGGCGATTGCCTCCGGCGACTCGGGCCTGCTCGCAGACGCGTTCTCGGACCGGCTGCACGAGCAGTACCGCGTCGACGGCGCGCCGCTCCTGCGGGTCCTGCGCGACCGGCCGCCGGCCGGCGCAGCCGGTGTGACGCTCTCGGGGTCCGGCCCGTCGGTGGTCGTCTGGGCCGAGCCGGAGCGCGCCGGTGCGGTGGCGCGCGAGCTCGAGTCGACGCTGCCGCCCGGGACGACGGTGCTCGCTCTCCGCGTTGCACACGAGGGAGCGCGAATCGAATGAGCGTCTACGGCAAGAGCAGTCCCGCCAAGCGGCATAGCGCCGCGCTGACCGACGGCGTCGACCGCGCGCCGGCGCGCGCGATGCTGAAAGGGGTCGGCTTCACGGATGACGACCTGGCTCGTCCGCTCGTCGGTGTCGCGACGACGTGGATCGAGACGATGCCGTGCAACCTGAACCACCGGATGCTCGCCGGCTATGTGAAGCAGGGCATCAGGCGGGCGGGTGGGACACCGCTCGAGTTCAACACGATCTCCATTTCCGACGGCGTGTCGATGGGCACCACCGGTATGCGGGCGTCGCTCGTCTCGCGCGAGGTGATCGCCGACTCGATCGAGCTCGTGGCGCGCGGCCACCTGTTCGACGGTCTCGTCTGCATCGTCGGGTGCGACAAGACGATCCCCGCTGCCGTGATGGCGCTGGCGCGGCTCGATCTGCCCGGGCTCGTGCTCTACGGCGGCTCGATCGCACCGGGTCGCTACCGTGACCGCGACGTCACGATCCAGGACGTCTTCGAGGTCGTCGGCGCGCACGCTGCGGGAACCGCGTCTGAAGCCGACGTGCACGCCCTCGAGAGCGTCGCATGCCCCGGCGCCGGCGCCTGCGGCGGCCAGTTCACCGCCAACACGATGGCGACCACGCTCGACTTCCTCGGCGTCAGCGCTCGTGGCTCGAACGACATCCCGGCCACGCATCCGGGGAAGCCCGAGGCGGCCGTGCGCGCCGGTGAGCTGGCGATGAAGCTCGTCGAGGAGGACCGGCGTCCTTCGCAGGTCTTGACCCGCGAGGCCTTCGAGAACGCGATCGCGGCGGTGGCGGCAACCGGCGGCTCCACGAACGGCGTCTTGCATCTGCTCGCGATCGCCGCCGAGGCCGGCGTCGAGCTCTCGATCGACGATTTCGACCGTATCTCGGCGCGCACGCCGATCGTCGCCGACATCAAGCCCGGCGGGCGCTATGTCGCGACCGACCTCTATCGCGCGGGAGGGGTCGCCCTGGTTGCGCGCGAGCTCGTGCGCGCCGGTGTCGTCAACGAAGCCGCGGCAGGCGTCGACGGCCGGTCGTTGCGCGACTTCGCCGACGGGGCGCACGAGCGTCCCGGCCAGGACGTCGTCGTCTCGTGGGACCGGCCGCTGAAGCCGACGGGTGGGCTCGCGATCCTGCGCGGGAACCTGGCGCCC
Source organism: uncultured Thermoleophilia bacterium (assembly GCA_963715115.1). GTDB lineage: Bacteria > Actinomycetota > Thermoleophilia > Gaiellales > Gaiellaceae > PALSA-600. Next base: position 169,834 of record CAVQRE010000006.1, on the reverse strand, counting down.
GATGGATCCGTGGTCAAGCTCGCCGGTCATGAGCGGCTTCGTCACCGCGGCCCCGCCCGCGTCTTCGAGTCGGAGGAGGATTGCTTCGCAGCCGTCAAAGCGCGGTCGATCCGGCCCGGAGACGTCGTCGTGATCAGGTACGAAGGCCCGGCCGGCGGGCCGGGCATGCGCGAGATGCTGCACGTGACCGCCGCGCTCGTCGGCGAAGGGCTCGGCGACGAGATCGCCCTCATCACCGACGGCCGGTTCTCGGGCGCGACGCACGGACTGATGGTCGGCCACATTGCGCCGGAGGCGTTCCGCGGCGGCCCGATCGCGCACGTGCGCGACGGCGACCAGATCGAGATCGACGTCGAGGGGCGTCAGCTCCTGCTCGACGTCCCCGACGACGAGCTGGCCGTGCGCGCGGCGGCCTGGCACCCGCCGGCACCGCGCTACACGAGCGGGGTTTTCGCCAAGTACGCGGCGAGCGTCGGCTCGGCGTCCGAAGGGGCAAGGACGGCATGAGACTAGAGGCTCCAACCGAATGACAGTTGTGCCCCCGGGAAATGTCATTCAGCTAGAACCTCTCGAGGAGGCGAGATGCCGGTCGACACGTTGAGGTGCCGCGTCTGCGAGGCCGAATACCCCGCGGTCGCCAGCGGAACGTGTGTGCGCTGCTTCGGTCCGCTCGAGCCCGTCTACGACTGGGCGGATGTGGCCAGCCGCGCGACGCGTGCCCGGATCGAAGCGGGGCCGCGCTCGCTGTGGCGCTACGAAGCGCTGTTGCCGGTGCCGGCGCCCGACGACGCCGCGAGTGGCCCCGGCTTCACGCCGCTGCTGGCCGCTCCGCGGTTGGCCGACGCAGTGGGGGTCGGCGAGGTGTGGCTGAAGCTCGACCACACGAACCCGACGCATTCGTTCAAGGATCGTGTCGTCGCCGTTGCGGCCGCCAAGGCGGCCGAGCTCGGCACCGGCACACTCGCCTGTGCGTCCACCGGAAACCTCGGCAACGCAGTGGCCGCGCGCGCGGCTGCGAGCGGGATACGGTCGGTCGTTCTCTACCCCAGCACGGTCGAGCCGGAGAAGATGCTGCAGACCGGCGTGTACGGCGCCGAGATGTACGCCGTTCACGGCAGCTACGACGACTGCTCGCGCCTGATCGTGGAGCTGGCCGGCGAGCTCGACTGGGCCTTCGTGAACGTCAACCTTCGTGCGTACTACGCAGAGGGGTCGAAGACGCTCGCGTTCGAGATCGCCGAGCAGCTCGGGTGGGAGACACCCGACGCGGTCATCGCTCCGATCGCCTCCGGCTCGCTCTTCACCAAGCTCTGGCAGGGCTTCGAGCAGTTCCGGCGGCTCGGCCTCGTAGCGGGCGAGAGCCCTCGCCTTTACGGAGGCCAGGCCGAGGGCTGCGCGCCGGTTGCGCATGCCTTCGCCGACGAGCGGCCTGTATCGCCCGTCCGGCCGAACACGGTTGCGCATTCGCTGGCGATCGGTGCACCCGCCGACGGCGATCTGGCGATCGCGACCGCCCGCACGTCGAGCGGGGCCGTCTATGCGGTGCCGGAGGCCGACGTCGGCCCGAACATGTCGCTGCTCGCCTCGACGAGCGGCGTGTTCGGCGAGACGGCGGCGGGTGTGGCCGTCGGCGCGCTGCGGGCCGCAGCAGCCGCGGGTGCGATCGGCGAGAGCGACCGGGTGGTCGTGCTCGTCACCGGCACGGGACTGAAGACGCCACAGGTGGTCGACGTGCGTGCCGGCACCGAGATCGCCGCCGACGTCGACGAGCTGCTCGCCGAGCTCGGAGTGACGGTGTGACGTCGCCCGAGCCGGCAGCCCCGGTCGATCCGGTGATCAAGTCGTTCCGCGACGAGATCGTGGCGCTCGACGTCCGCATGCTCGGCATCGTCAACGCGCGCATCCAGGCAGTCGAGAAGCTGCGGCGCTACAAGGCGGAGCGCGGGATCGACTTTCTCGATCCGGCGCGCGAGGCCTGGCTCGCGCAATACCTGAAGCGCGTCAATGGCGGGCCGCTCTCCGAGGAGGGGCTCGGGGAGCTGCACCGGTTCGTGCTCGACCTGGTGAAGCGCGAGGTGAGCGATGAGTGACCCGAGCCGTAGGCTCGACGGAGGCTCGCAAAGAGCGGAGGTGCCGGCTTGGCCGGCGCCGCAGCGGGGACTGATCGTGTGTCTGCCCGGTGACGGGATCGGGCCGGAGGTGATGGAGCAGGCGGTCCGCGTCCTCGGCCAGCTGCCGGTCGACGTCGAGGTCGTGAGCCTCCCGTTCGGCGGCGCCGCGATCGACGAGGCCGGCGAGCCGCTGCCGCAGGCGACGCTCGAGGCGTGCCGGAGAGGCGAGCGGCATTCTGCTCGGGGCGGTCGGCGGCCCGAAATGGGACGGCGGTCCGGTGCGTCCGGAGGCTGGCCTGATGGGCCTGCGCAAGGCGCTCGACGTCTACGCGAACCTTCGGCCCGCGACGTCTGACGGCATCGACCTGCTGATCGTGCGCGAGCTCGTCGGCGGGCTCTACTTCGGCCGGCGGGGCGTGCTGGCGGACGGCACGGTCTTCGACACCTGCGAGTACCACCCGTCGCAGATCGAGCGTATTGCGCGGCGCGCGTTCGAGCTCGCGCTCGGCCGGAGCGGATCGCTCGTCTCGGTCGACAAGGCGAACGTGCTCGACACGTCGCGCCTTTGGCGCCGCGTCGTCACCGAGGTTGCGATCGACTACCCCGGCGTCGAGCTTCGGCATGCGCTCGTCGACAGCGCCGCGATGGAGCTCGTGACGAATGCGGATCGGTTCGACGTGATCGTGACCGAGAACACGTTCGGCGACATTCTCTCCGACGTCGCCGCGGCCGTCACCGGGGGCCTCGGCCTCGCTGCGTCCGCGAGCCTCGGCGACGGAGGCCCCGGGATCTTCGAGCCCGTCCACGGATCGGCACCCGACATCGCAGGCACCGGCGTCGCCAACCCGGCGGCGATGCTCCGGTCGCTGGCGCTGCTGCTGGAGCACTCGCTCGGCCGGCGCGACCTCGCTGCAGCGGTGGTTGCGGTCGTCGACGAGACGCTCACAACCCGTCCGACGCCGGACCTCGGCGGCGACGCGACGACCGAGTCGTTCGGGGATGTCGTGCTGACCTCGCTGTCCGAGCGCCTAGTCGCAGGCGAGAGCGGCGTCCGGTGAGCATCACCGTCGGATATCCCGGCCCCGCCGGCAGTCACAGCGGCGTGGCGGCGGCCGTGCTCGTTCCCGATGCCGTCCGCTCCGTCGGGCTGCCCAGTTTCACCGCCGTGGTCGACGCTACGGCGGCAGCCGAGATCACCCTGGGTGTGCTGCCGATCGAGAGCTCCCTCGTGGGGCCGATCGCCGAGACGCACGATCTGCTCTACCGCGCGCCCCTCTCGATCGTGCGCGAGACCTCGCTTCCGATCCACCACTGCATCGTCGGTGTTGCGGGCGCGACGCTCGACGGTGCGACCACGCTCCGCTCGCACCCGGCGGCGTTCGACCAGTGCCGCGACCTGCTTGCCGACCTCGACGTCCGCTGCATCCCGTCGGCGACGACGGCGGATGCCGCACGTGAGGTCGCGGAGTCGCACGACCCGAAGGAGCTCGCAATCGCCAGCCGCGAGGCCGCAGACCACTATGACCTCGAGGTGATCGCCGACGACGTCGGCGACCGTCCGGCCGCGTTCACGCGCTTCGTCGCGCTTGCTCCGTACACGCAGATCGCAGGCGCCGAGGGCTGGCGCACCGCGCTCTCGTTCGTCACCGACCACCGGCCCGGCGCGCTGTTCTACGCGCTGGGAGCGTTCGCGCGCTACAACGTCAACCTGGTGCAGCTCGTCTCGCGTCCGTTGCCGAACTCACCGTGGCGCTATCGGTTCGACGTCGTCCTCGACGGCCACGTCTTCGATCCGACGGTGCGTCCGGCGTTGCGCGATCTGCGGTCCGAGACACGTGAGCTGCGGCTGTTCGGCTCGTATCCGGCGGAGGTGAAATGAGCACGCGCACGCTGTTTCGCAAGATCTGGGATGCGCACGTCGTCGATCAGGTTGGCGATGGTCCGGCGCTCCTGTACGTCGACCTGCACCTCGTGCACGAGGTGACGAGCCCGCAGGCGTTCGAGTCGCTGCGCGTTGCCGGCCGCCCGGTGCGCCGCCCCGACCTCACGGTCGCGACGATGGACCACAACGTTCCGACGCTCGACGGCCCGATCACGGATCCGCTTGCACGGGCGCAGCTCGACGCGCTGCGGCAGAACTGCGAGGACTTCGGCGTGCTGCTTTTCGCCACCGGCAACGGCCGCGAGGGGATCGTGCACGTGATCGGCCCGGAGCTCGGCCTGACGCAGCCGGGGATGACGATCGTCTGCGGTGACAGCCACACGTCGACGCACGGAGCGCTCGGTGCGCTCGCCTTCGGGATCGGCACGTCAGAGGTGGAGCACGTGCTTGCGACCCAGACCCTGCCGCAGATGCTCCCTCGGACGATGCGGGTCGACTTCGCCGGTGAGCTGCCGTTCGGGCTCGCGGCGAAGGACATGGTGCTCGCTGCGATCGGCCAGATCGGCGTCTCGGGTGGACAAGGACGGGTGATCGAGTACACGGGCGAGGCGATCCGCGCGCTCTCGATGGAGGGGCGCCTGACGGTCTGCAACATGTCGATCGAAGCCGGCGCGCGCGCCGGGCTGGTCGCGCCGGACGACGTCACGTTCGCGTACCTCGAGGGGCGGCCGTGCGCGCCCGAGGGTGCCGCCTGGGAGGCCGCGCTCGACGCCTGGCGCTCGCTCCCGACGGACGAGGGCGCAACGTTCGACGAGACCGTGACGATCGACGTCTCGCAGCTGAAGCCGCAGGTGACGTGGGGGACGAACCCCGGGATGGTCGCTCCGGTCGACGGCGTCGTCCCCGACCCGGCCGAGTTCTCCGACCCCGTACAGCGCGAAGCCGTCGAGCGCGCGCTGCGCTACATGGACCTCGCGCCGGGAACGCCGCTCGTCGAGGTCGCCATCGACAAGGTGTTCATCGGCTCGTGCACCAACGCACGGATCGAGGACCTTCGCACGGCGGCGCAGGTCGTGGCCGGCCGCCGGGTCGCGGACGGCGTGCACGCAATCGTCGTCCCCGGGTCGGCGCAGGTGAAGCGGCTCGCCGAGGAAGAGGGCCTCGACGCGGTCTTCCAGGCGGCAGGATTCGAGTGGCGCCGCGCCGGCTGCTCGATGTGCCTCGGGATGAACCCGGACGTGCTCCAGCCCGGCGAGCGGTGCGCCTCGACCTCGAACCGCAACTTCGAGGGCCGGCAGGGAGCGGGCGGCCGGACGCACCTCGTCTCGCCGGCGATGGCCGCGGCGGCGGCACTCAAGGGCCGCTTCGCCGACGTGCGGGAGCTCACATGAAGGAACTTCGCAGCGTGACCGGGAGCGCGGTCGTCCTCGACCGCGCTGACGTCGACACCGACCAGATCATCCCGAAGCAGTTTCTGAAGCGCATCGAGCGGACGGGGTACGGAGAGTTCCTGTTCTTCGACTGGATGCGCGATCCCGAGTTCGTGCTCAACCGGCCCGGGAGCCATGAGGCCCCGATCCTGATCGCCGGCCGCAACTTCGGCTGCGGCTCGTCGCGCGAGCATGCAGCCTGGGCGCTCGAGGACTTCGGGTTCCGCGTCGTGATCGCACCGTCGTTCGGCGACATCTTCCGGACGAACGCCGTCAACACCGGGCTCGCTCCGATCGCGCTTCCGCCAGAGGACGTCGCGCGGCTGCGGCAGGCGGTTGCCGGGCGGAACGAGCTCACGGTCGACCTGGAGCGGCTGGTGATCACGCACCCGGATGGGCTGCGGCTCGCGTTCGCCTTCGACGCCCACTCGCAGGAGACGCTCGTCCACGGGCTCGACGACATCGCGCGGACGCTCAAGCGCGAGGCGGCGATCGACACCTTCGAGGCGACGTACCGGCGGCGCTTCGACCTCGCCCGCATCTCGTAGCGCCGCAGGCGGCGGCCGGGGCCCGCCGACGCGCGGTCCATGCAGCGGCCGCTTCCGGCAGGCATCCCACCTGCCGGCCGAGCGCGACGTCGAGTCGGCTCCGAGCGAGCCCAGCCCGCCGCGGTGTCCTCCCGACACTTCCCGCGGCGTCCAACGAACGCCAGGATCGCACCGGCAGCGCCCCGGGCGCGCCGCTGTGGACAACAAGTCACACATTCGTCACCGGTCTCACCCCGGCGCCTGGCACCAGCCGTCAGCCGGTATTGCGGAGCGCGGCCGCAATGCCCGCGATCGAGCGGAGCAGCGGAAGCTGCGCTCCGTCGTCGCCGGCGCGGAAGCGGCGGAGCAGCCCGACCTGGACGGCGTTCATCGGGTCGACATAGGGATTGCGAAGGTCGATCGAGCGGCGCAGCATCGGCTGGCGCTCGAGGAGACGCGAGACGCCGGTCGCTGCGAGCACGCCCGCAATCGCACGTTCGTGCTCGGCAGCGATCACGTCGAACGGCGAGGGGTCGTCGACGAGCGTGAGATAGCCGCGTGCGATCTGCAGGCTCGACTTGGCGAGCGTCATCTCGAGGTTGTCGACCACCGTTCGGAAGAGCGGCAGGCGCTCGTAGAGATCGCGGAGCGTCTCGCCGCCGGCCGCCGCGAACGCCGTGCCGCAGCCGAACCAGGCCGGCAGCAGCACACGGTTCTGGGTCCACGAGAAGACCCACGGGATGGCCCGGAGCGACGCCAGGAAATCGGCGTCGTCCGGACGCCGGGCGGGACGCGACGCGATCTCGAGCAGCGCCAGCTCCGTGACGGGGGTGAAAGCGCGGAAGAACTCGACGAACCGGTCGTCCTCCCAGACGAACCGCCGGTAGGCGGCTCGGGAGTCCTCGGCCAGGCGGTCGAGTGTCCGCCGATCGTCCTCGGTCGGAAGCGTCGAGACCTGTTCCGGGAACGTCGCAAGCAATGTTCCTGCCAGCGCGGCTTCGAGATTCCGGCGCGCGAGCCCTTCGAGCCCGTACTTGAACGAGATCGTCTCGCCCTGCTCGGTGAGCTTGACCCGGCCGGGCGGGTGGCCGGGCGGCTGCGAGGCGATCGCCGCGTGCGTCGGGCCGCCGCCCCGGCCGGCGCTGCCGCCGCGGCCGTGGAAGATCGTCAGCTCGACGCCTCGGCGCCGGGCGACGTCGGCGAGTCGCTCCTGAGCACGGTAGATCGCCCACTGAGCAGCGAGATACCCGCCGTCCTTGCCGGAGTCGGAGTATCCGACCATGACCTCGACATTGCCGCGATGGGTCGCCACCCGCGCCGCGAATCGCTCGTCCTCGAGCAGGTCGTCGAGGATCTCGGGAGCGCGCTCGAGGTCGTCGATCGTCTCGAAGAGCGGGACGACCGAGAGCGGCTCGTCGGTCAGCGCGAGCGCACGCACGACGTCTGCTGCGCTCGAGGTCCCGGAGACGATCAGCGTGTCGACGGCGCGTCGCCCGTACTGCTGCCGCGCTGCGGCGGCCGCCGCGGCCGCCAGTCCGGCGCGCTCGCCCTCGAGGTCGCGGGCGTGCAGGCGGACGTCGAGCGAGGCAACGTGAAAGCCGAACAGCTCGACCATTCGTTCGAGACGCGCCACGCGGCCGTCGGCAACCCGTGCTCCACCGTTCGCGGCGAGGCTCGCACGGATCACGCCGAGGTCGGCGAGGAGCTCCTCCGGTTGCCGGTAACCGTTGTTGCCGAGCCGCCACCACATGAAGGAGAGCTTTCGCCGGTACGGCTCGAGCTCGTTGCGGGCTCCGATCTCGGCCGCGTAGCCCGGCGACTCCCGCTCGTCGCGCGCAAGGGACGCTTCGAGCTCGTCGGAGATCTCGACGAGTGAGCGGGCCGGTCCGAGCTCGACCGCGAGTGCGCGCACCTCGGCGCGATAGCGCTCGAGGGCCAGCCCGCGGGCGCGGTCGAGTGCCTCGTCGATCGATGCCTCGCCGGTCGCCGGGTTTCCGTCGAGATCGCCGCCGATCCACGTACCGAACGAGATCGGCGGCGGCGAGCCGGGGAGCCGCTCGCGCCACTCTCCGAAGAGATCGGTCGCGGCCGACATCAGGCTGTGCTCGAAGAACCAGAGCCCGTGCCGGATCTCATCGGTGACGCGAAGCCGATCGTGCCGAACCTCGTCGGTCTGCCACAGCAGCGTGACTTCCTCCGCGATGCGCTGCTCAGCCGTCCGACGTTCGTTCGCCGACAGGCGCGCGTCGTCGAGCTGGACGAGCTGCTCGGCGATCCTGATGTGCGCGAGCAGAACCGTACGCCGCGTCGCCTCCGTCGGATGGGCGGTCAGGACGAGGCGGATCGACGTGCCGCGCGCACGGGCGCCGAGCTCGTCGTCCGGGACGGAGGAGAGGCGCCGGAACGCATCCTCGAGCGACTCGCGGGGAATGCGTCCGTCGTGGGCGTCTTCGCGGCGGCGACGAAGCCGGTGGTGCTGCTCGGCGAGATTCGCGAGCTGGAAATAGAGACCGAACGCGCGCAGGACGAGCGCCTGTGCTTCGGGCTCCAGGTCGTCGACGATCTCGGTGGTGGCCACGGTGCCGCCACGCCTTGCCTCGCGCGTGACGTTCCGGATGCGCTCGACCTGCTCGAGCAGCTCGCGCCCTTCCTGCTCGACGAGCACGGCCCCGAGAATCGTCCCGAGCAGCCGGACGTCGCGGCGGAGCGGGGCGGCCGTGTCGCTCACGTTGTGCCGATCAGGAGCGCAGGCCGAGCGCCGCCAGGACGTCGCGCGCATCGGGCCTCACGGTCATGGCGCGCGACTCGTCGCCGTCCGAGGGCTCGGGCCTCGCTCCGGTCACGACGAGCACGACGAGCGCTCCGGGCTCGATGTCGCCGCGCCGAACCGCATCGACGAGCGCGCCGAGCGCGGCGCCGCCGGAGTCGTCCGGGGTGACGTCACTGGTCGACGCGAGCAGCTCCGTGTGCGCGCGGATCTCGTCTGCCGGCACCGCGACGATCCTTCCGCCGGTCGCGCGGGCAGCGCCGATCGCGAGATCCCCATACGACGGATCGCCGACCGCGAGCGAGGCGAACGTCGTATCGGCCTCGATGCGCGAGATCCGACGATCGTCGGCGAACGCATCCGCGATCGGGCTCGAGCCCTCCGCCTGGGCGGCGAAGAGCCGCGGCAACGGCCCTTCGGTGAGCCCTGCACGGACGAGCTCGGCGAACCCCTGCGCGAGCTTCGAGAACAGCGTTCCGCTCGCCGCGGGGCAGACGACGGCGTCGGGCAGGCGCCAGCCCAACTGCTCGGCGACCTCGAACGAGATCGTCTTCGCCCCTTCGGATGCGTAGGGGTGCAGGTTCCCGCTCACGAATCCCCACGGGAACAACGAGCCCAGTTCGAGCTCGAGCCGCCGGCATTCGTCGTACGTCCCGTCGACGGCGAAGACATGGGCGCCGGGGTGGCGCGCCGCGACCGCTGCCGACTCGCCGCCGACCGGGGCGAAGACGACCGCCTCGAGCCCGGCCGCCGAAGCAGCGGCGGCGACAGCGTCGCCGAGGTTTCCGGTCGACGAACAGCAGAGCGTCGTCACGCCGTGATCGAGTGCGGCCGAGACGGCGACCGCTGCGAGACGGTCCTTGTAGGAGCGCGTCGGGTTCGTGTCTTCGAGCTTGAGGCGGAGGTCGATGCCGAGGGCGTCCGACAGGCGATCGGCGCGCCGAAGCGGAGTCCAGCCGGCGCCGTGCTCGATGCGCGCGCCTGCCGGCAACAGGGCGTGGTAGCGCCACAGCGAGTCCGGGCCGTCGGCGACCGCTTCACGAGTCGCAAGCCGTGCGACTCGATCCCAGTCGTAGGTCACGTCGGTCGGGCCGTCGCAGCGACGGCACGCGTCGAGCGGCTCCGGCGGTGCCACCTCCTCGCACACGCGGCAGCGCAGCGCGAACGGCGTCATCTGCTCTCGGCCCCCGTCCCCTGGTCGGGCTCTAGCCGGAAGGACGGGTGTGTCCGGCTAGGCCAATCGCGCGCAGGCGATGACCGTGATCAGGACGAGCATCTTCTCGGTCGCGCCGTGCATCGTGCGAGGAGTCTACAGCCCGTCGCCGCCGGCGACGGCCGGGAGCAGGAGAATCGTCGAGGTCGCCTCGACCGGCGTCTCCAGGCCCTCGAGCAGCCGCACGTCGTCTCCGTCGACGAAGACGTTGAGGAAGGTCGGGACGCCTTCACCGTCGAGCACGCGGCTCTCGAGCGCCGGGTACTCGGCGACCAACCGGTCGAGTGCCTCGCGGACCGTCGAGGCGTCCACGGCGACGGAGCGGTTGCCGGCGGCCTCGGGGCGAAGCACGGGAGGGATGCGAATCTCCGTCATCAGACTTCAAAAGATAAAGTATCGCGGTGGGTCTCGTCGTTCAGAAGTTCGGCGGGACTTCGGTCGGAGACCCGACGCGAATCGAGAACGTCGCGCGCCGGATTGCGGCGACGGCCGAGTCCGGGGCCGATGTGTGCGTCGTCGTCTCGGCGATGGGCGCGACGACCGATGAGCTCCTCGACCTGGCGCGGGAGCTATCGAGCTCGCCGAACCCGCGGGAGCTCGACGTCCTCCTGACGGCAGGGGAGCGCATCTCGATCGCATTGCTTTCGATCGCCCTCAACGAGCTCGGGCTCGCCGCGGTGTCGTTCACGGGGGACCAGGCGGGGATCGTGACGGACGGCGCGCACGGCCAGGCTCGCATCGTGGAGGTGCGCGTCGAGCCGGTGCGTGAAGCGCTCGGCGAACGGAAGATCGCAATCGTCGCGGGCTTCCAGGGCATCTCGCCGGGCCGGGACGTCACCACGCTCGGCCGCGGGGGCTCCGATGCGACGGCGGTTGCGCTCGCGGCCGCCCTCCAGGCCGACGTCTGCGAGATCTACACGGACGTCGACGGCGTGTACACGGCCGATCCACGGATCGTTCCCGGCGCGTCGAAGCTCGCGTCGATCTCGTACGAGGAGATGCTCGACCTTGCCGCGTGCGGCGCCCGCGTTCTGATGCTGCGCTCGGTGGAGCTCGCTCGGAACGCAGGCGTGCCGATCCATGTGAGATCGTCCTTCCACACCGGCGACGGCACCTGGATCGTCAAGGAGGAGGACATGCTCGAGCGCGCCATCGTGTCCGGCGTCGCCCACGACACATCGGAGGCGAAGGTCACGATCGCCGGCGTTCCCGACCGGCCGGGGATCGCGGCCGCGCTCTTCCGCCCACTGGCCGAGGCCGGCATCAACGTCGACATGATCGTGCAGAACGCCTCCGAGGAAGGTCGCACCGACATCTCGTTCACGCTGCCGCGGGACGATCTCGATCGCGCGGAGCCGGTGCTGCAGGCGGCGGCGGCGACCCTCGATGCGGGCGGCGTGTCCGCGGATCGCCGGATCGCGAAGATCTCGCTCGTCGGCGCCGGGATGAAGTCGGACCCGGGTGTCGCGGCGGACATGTTCGATGCGCTTGCCGAGGCCGGCATCAACATCGCGATCATCTCCACGTCTCCGATCCGCATCTCCTGCGTCGTCAGCGAGGACGACGTCGAGGCCGCGGTTCGTGCGGTGCACGCCAAGTTCGAGCTCTAGTTCCTAGCCGTTGCGGTGGTACGCGGCTGCCTCGGTCCGGACGAGCCGGACGAGGTTGCCGAGCGCGACGGTGACGTCGATGACGTGCAGGCCGATCTCAGGCTGATCCGTCGGGAGAGCGGGGGACCGGCGCGGGCGCCGCGCGTCCGCGTGACCTGGAGCCACGTCGCGTTCCCCGACGTCTCGCAGCGGCCGGTGTACGCGCCCGGGAATGCGACCCACGGCGTCTGCACGGTCGGGATCGACCCGGGTGGGAAAAAGCCGAGCGCGAACGATGGCAGATAGGGATCGAGCGGTGCGACACCGCCGGACGGCGAGGCCGGGTTGACGCACATGATCCGGAGCCCAGGGGAGAGCTTGCGCGGTGCGAGCAGACGCACGCCGGCGTCGGAGGTCGTCCGTCCGAACTGGCTGTCCGCCGGCGGCTTGCTCGCGAAGCTCGAGTAGGCGACGACACAGCCCGTCTCCGCGCTGGAGGTGCAGGCAGGGATGTGGGCGAAGTCGCCCCCGACGGTCTTGCCCTTGGGCACGGTCACGTTTCCGCCGATGATCAGCGCTGAGACGAGGCGGTCGCGTAGCGCCTTCTCATCATCGATCTCGCGCTGCAGCAGCCTGATCAGCAGGGTCGCGCCCTGCGAGTGGCCGACGAACACGATGCCGCGGCCGTGGTTGTAGTGGGCGAGATAGTCGCGGAAGGCCGACAGGACGCTCCCGTAGGCGACCTGCGCATCGGCGAGCGTGATCCGGCGCGGGTGATCGAGCGCACCGAGGGTGATCTGGCGATAGACCGGTGCGTAGACCCTGCAGACCTGCGAGAACCGCGACGCCTGGGTGAGCGCGACGGCGGTCTCGCGGAGCCCGATCTCGAGGTTCGCGTTCACGGTCGGCTGGTTGCTGACCGTCGGGTAGACGTAGAAGCAGTCGACCGCCGGGCTCTTCGCGGGCGACGCGCGGACGACGTGGGTTGCCCCGTTCGGCTCGACGACCGTCGTCGCGAGGCTCGTGAGACACGGGTTCGGGGCCTGGCCGGGCCGGCAGAGCCAGACGGTGCCGGAAGCGGCGGCCGCCGAGGTCGTCGTGGCCGGGGAACTGCGCCTCGAGCCGCAGCCGGTCATCGCGAGGCCCGCGAGGACGAGCACGGCGGCGAGCGGTGCGACGCGCGCCGTCATGGTCGCCGTGCCACGAAGACGTATTCGCAGCTCTCGTCGTCGACCGGGCTCCCGGCGAAATCACCGTCCAATGTCTCGAGCTCGAGCCCGGCGACGTCGAGCGGGCCGAGCCACTCGTCGTACCGCTCGGACATCCGCTCGTCCCAGCTCACGCTCCCGATGCTAGTGACTGGATGAGAGCCGCCAGCCACTCGCCGACGGCCGTGGCGAGTGCGCCGCAGATCGGAGCGGAGGCTGTGGTCGCCGCGGATCTGGACGACCGTGCGCCGAGCGGTGGCCGGGGGCATGCCGAAGCGGTCGCTCGCTCCCTGGACGACGAGCAGCGGCACGGGGACAGCGTCGAGCTCGGGCAGGCGGCTCGGCGCGGGCTCCTTGCCGGTGCGCGCGGGCGGGACGAGCGGGAACGCCAGGCAGACCACGCCGATCGCGCCGACGGTCGCCGCCGTCCGGCAGGCGACCCGGGCGCCCGACGAGCGGCCGCCCGTCACCAGCGGGAGCCCGTGCAGCTCCGTGCCGGCAAGGTGCTCGACGACTCCGATCCAGGCGGCGTCGAGGTGGTGTGCCGGCGCGCGGGCTCCGCCGTCCGGCGACCCGGTAGGGCTGTTCGACGAGCGCGACCGAGAAGCCTGCGGAGCGTGCGGCGTCCGAGGCTGCGACCAGGTCGCGAGCGGCGATGCCGCCGCCGGCCCCGTGGCCGAGAACCAGCGCTCCCCGCGGCTCCGGGACCGTCGTGACATGGACGGCCGCACGGCCGTGCGGCGTCTCGACCGCCAGCACGGTTGCCGAGCCCGGAGGCTACGCGCGTTGGGCGAGCTCGGTGAGGTGATGCCGCTCGGTTGCCGCTTTGCCCGAGGGCCGCCTCCGGCGGAGCTGCTCGTGCTTCAGCCGAGCCTCCCGCATCGCCTCATCGAGCCACTTCGCGGCCGTCGTCAGTGAAGTCCTTGGTTCCACCTTCGGTTCCCCTCAATCCTCGAATGCAGACATCCAACGATCCACCTGCGCGTGCACCGAGAGTCTATGACATCGCGGGCGCAAAATGCGAGATTCCGTCTTCGGCACGATCAACATGGAGGGATCGGATGCGGCGCTCGACCTGCCGCTCAAGGTCCTCGTCTGGGCGAACGGCGACTGGACGCAGATCAACTACACAGCACCCGCAGAGCTCGCCGCGCGGTACAACCTCGGCGACGAGCTGGCAGGCAGACTTTCCGCGGTCGATGCGGTGACAGACGCAGTGATCCACGGCGGTTGAGCGAAGGGGTGAGGAAGCCCGTATGACAGCGAGTCGGTGCAGTCGAGGAACCTGGTTCTCGCGGCGATGATCTTCGCCGTCTCGATGACGTTCATCGACCAGACGATCGTCTCGATCGCGGCGCCGAACATCCAGCGAGGAGCTCGGCCTGACGAGCACCGGCGTGCAGTGGGCGATCAACGCGTACCTGCTCTCGCTCGCCGCGTTCTTCGCCTTCGGCGGTCGCCTCGCCGACACGGTCGGCCACCGGAAGATGGTCACGCTCGGCGTGCTCGTCTTCGCGGGCGCATCGGCGATGTGCGGGCTGACGCCGAAGGGAGCGTCGCCGAGGCGTGGCTCGTGACCTTCCGGGTCGTTCAGGGCGTCGGCGGCGCGCTCATGTTCCCGGCCGCGCTCGCGATCGTGGTGCAGACCTTCCCGCTGCACGAGCGCGGCAAGGCGCTGGCGCTGTTCTTCGGGATCGCCGGCGGCCTGACCGCGATCGGCCCCGTGCTCGGCGGCTTTCTCACCCAGTGGACGTGGCGCGCGATCTTCTGGGTGAACATCCCGGTCGCGATCGATCGCGCTGATCCTGATCGCCGTGTCGAGGCCGGTCACCGAGCACCGCCGGCTCGCATGGACTACCGCGGGCTCGTGCTCATCGCCTCCGGTGTTGCGCTGAGCATCTTCGGGTTCCAGCAGTCGGGCACGTGGGGCTGGTCGGACCCCGAGACGATCGCCTGCGTCGTCGTCGGCGCCTTGCTGCTCGTCGTCTTCTTCCTGTACGAGCGGCGGACGTCTCGTCTCCGCTGATCGAGGTGAGCATCTTCCGGATCCGCCCGTTCTTCGTCGAGAACCTCGTGCTCGGTGTCTCGAACATGGTCTTCATCCCGGTCTTCTTCTTCGCGAGCGAGTACGCGCAGATCTCGCTCGGCAAGTCGGCGTCGGCGGCGAGCCTCGTGCTGCTCTACTTCTTCCTCGGGTTCGTCGTCGCCGCGCAGATCGGCGGGCGGATGCTCGACCGCGATCGGCGCGAAGCGGCCGGTCGTGCTCGGCTGCGCGCTGGCCGCCGTCGGCTTCTGGCTCTGGGCGCGGGAAGGTGACCGGGCTCGATCTCGGTGACCAGGTCTGGTTCGTGATCCTCGCCGGCGCCGGCATGGGCTTCATGCTCGGCCCGGCGAGCACCGACGCCGTCAACCGTGCCTCGCGGCTCTCCTACGGCGAGGCGACCGGCATCACCCAGACGGTGCGGAACTACGCGGCCAGCCTCGGCCTTGCGATTCTCGGCAGCCTCCTCGTCTCGCAGATGCACACGCAGCTCACGACCTCGCTCGTGGCGCAGGGCCTCCCGCACGCGCAGGCCTCGGCGGAGGCGTCGACCCTGTCGCAGCAGGGCCACGGGCCGGAACCGGGGCGATCCCGCACTTCGTGCGGCTCGACTTCGCGTACGCGACGCGCTCGGTCCTTCACGCGATGGCGGTGATCATGGCCGTTGCCGCGGTCGTCGCGTTCGTCGGGTTGAGGCGTGGGGTGCAGACGGAGTCCGAGGCCGCTCCGGCCATCGTCGAGGCATGACGACAGCAGCAGCATGACGCCCGTCTCGCGAGGTTTCCAAGGTCGCCGCCGGTCCGACGATGCCGGGCGGGTGCCCCCAGGGCAGTACGTCACGAACGACTTTCCAGTGCTCTCGGCCGGGCCGACGCCACATACGCCCCTCGCCGACTGGAGCTTCACCATCCGCGGCGCCGTCGATCAGCCGGTCTCGTGGACCTGGGAGGAGCTTCGTGAGCTCCCGAGCGAGACGATCACCGTCGACATCCACTGCGTCACCAAGTGGTCGAAGCTCGGCACGGGGTGGACCGGCGTCTCGGTCGACACGCTGCTCGCCGGTGTCGAGACGGAGGCGGAATACGCGCTGGCGTTCAGCGACGGCGGCTATACGACGAACCTGCCGCTGGAGGACCTGAGCGAGGGCAGAGCGTGGGTTGCATTCCAGTACGACGGGGAGCCGCTCGAGGCGGAGCACGGCGGGCCGGCCCGATTGCTCGTCCCGCACCTCTATTTCTGGAAGAGCGCCAAGTGGGTGCGCGGCCTCGACCTTCGCGACGAGGACGAGCCCGGATTCTGGGAGGGCTACGGCTACCACAACTACGGCGATCCGTGGAAAGAACAGCGCTACGCAGGCGACTGAACTGGCAGCTCGGGACCGTGGTCGAGCTGCTGGACGAAACAGCCCGCGCCAAGAGCATCGTGCTCGACCTCCCCGACTGGAGCGGGCACGAGGCCGGCCAGCACGTCGACGTGCGACTGACCGCCGAGGACGGCTACCAGGCTCAGCGCAGCTACTCGATCGCATCTGCTCCCGAGGACGGCGATCTCGTGCTGACCGTCGAGCGGCTCGACGACGGCGAGGTCTCGCCGTACCTGACCGACGAGCTTCGCGTCGGCGACAAGCTCGAGCTCCGCGGCCCCGTCGGTGGTTACTTCGTCTGGGACGAGCCGCTCGGAGGCCCTTTGCTGCTGGTCGCAGGTGGCTCGGGCGTGGTGCCGCTCAGATCGATGCTTCGCCATCATCGCGCGCTCGAGAGCGTCGTCCCGGTACGGCTGCTCTATTCGGCGCGGTCGCTACCCGATGTGCTCTACCGCGAGGAGCTGATGCAGATCGCCGCCGCCGACGAGATCGACATCCGCTTCACGCTCACTCGCGAGCGTCCGGACGACTGGCACGGCTACGCGCGTCGGATCGACGGGGAGCTTCTTGCCGATGTGAGCTGGCCGCCGGGCGACCGTCCACTCGTCTACGTCTGCGGGCCGACCGCGTTCGTCGAGACTGCTGCCGGTGGGCTCGTTGCGCTGGGGCACGATCCCGGGAGGATCAGGACCGAACGGTTCGGGCCGACATGATGGACGTACTCGACGGGAATGCGATCGCCGGGCTGCTGTTCGACGTGTTCGGAGCCGAGACGACTGCAGCGAAGGGGACCTGCGCGAGCTGCGGGGCGCGTGGGCCCGTTGCCGAGTTCCAGGTCTACCTGCGCGCCCCGGGGACGGTCGTTCGATGCCGCAGTTGCGGGAGTGTCCTGATGGTGTTTGCAACGGTTCGAGGCATCACCTGCGTCGACCTCCGCGGCCTCGACGCACTCGAAACCACGATGCCATGATCCGCTCGTGAGTGCTCCGGCGCCGCAGCCCCAGCGTCCACGTAGCACGGGGGATGCCGGCGGCAAGCCACCGACCCCGAAGCCGCGCCGGCCGCGGTTTCGGGTCGGCTGGTGGGTCGCCTGGTACGCCGGCTCGTCGCGACCGCTCATGACGCCTCCGTAGCGCTGCTTCGCGAGTACCGCGACAAGCTCGACTCGCTCGTCGAGGAGCTCCTCGAGCACGAGACCCTCGACGAGGCGGACGCCTACGCGGCTGCAGGTATCACCCGGACGGTTGACGTGGAGGCACCGGTCGCCGCCGCCTGAGAAGCTGTCGAGCGTAGGAACGCGGTCGCGCGTGTCGAAACGCGTGCGAGGCAAGAAGACTGAAGGTGGAGGTGGTAGCAGTGAAGCAACCGATGGCAGGCTGGATCGGCTTCGCGGCGGTCGTGATGCTGATCGTCGGAATGTTGGACTTCTTCGAAGGGCTGATCGCGATTATCCGCGGTCAGTACTTCGTGATCCACGGCAACCAGTTGGTCGTGTTCGACACGACGACCTGGGGCTGGATCACGATCCTCTGGGGCATCGTGCTCGTGCTCGTCGGGTTCGCTCTCTGGAGCGGCTCGGGATGGGCGCGCTGGTTCACGATCATCGTCGTGGCCCTGAACATCATCGCCCAGCTCGGCTGGCTCGGCTCGAGCGGGTATCCGCTGTGGACGCTCGTGATCATCACGCTGAACATCATCGTCCTCTATCGCGTTGACGGCACGCTGGGAGGGCTACTCCGAACGATCGGATCTCTGAGTCTCGGGGCGACGTTTCCCGGAGGGCGAGTGCCGGCGTGGCACTCGCCCTCTAACCCCTGACGAGTGAGATCAGCCGGTCGAGGATGCGCGCACCGTCGACGCGGAGCCCGTCGTGCTCGAACTCGTCCGTGAGCCACCGCCGCACGTTGGAGACGCGGCCGGCAGTCTCCTCGGCGAGCTCGCGGTCGACGTACATGTCGTTCGCGTAGATGGCGGCTGCGACCGGCACCTCGTTCGCTTCGAGTCGCGCATCGTCGTAGAGGCGTGGCCACGGGTGGTGCGCAAGTAGGTGGGCGGCCTCTCGGAGGGAGCCGAGCGCGGCGTAGTCCTCGAACATCCACGGATAGACGTGCTCGCCGGTGAAGAGCTCGACGTCGTCGAAGTCGTTCGGCAGCGTTCGCTCCGCCGACCAGGCTGTGACGCACCCGTCCGCGTAGCATGACTCGTGAACGGCGGCGAAGAGCGGATTACGGGAGAAGTCACTGCCGTTGACGACGTCGAACAGGAAGCCGGGTGAATCGGGCGCGAGCTCGAGGATCGCATGGAGCCGTTCAGCGCCGTCGCTCATGCCGAGCATCAGCCCGAGCTGCCGGAAACGGCGTGAGGTCAGCCGTTCACCGGTCGGGAGGACGATCGAGCCGTCGGCACACTGTTGGTGAATCGCACGGACCCGTTCCCGGTCGTCGGGGTAGCGCTCGTAGTACCTGCGACACCGTTCGCGTACGTGTGCGTATGTGCGCGTATAGACGTCGTCCACCGGGCGGGCGATCGGCGGCAGCCCGCCGCAGATGAATGCTTCGCGCAGCGATCCGCCGAAGGAGGAGAGGTATGCGAGCACGCAGAAGCCCCCGAAGCTCTGGCCCATGACCGACCATTGCTCGACGCCGAGCGCCTCGCGCACGAGCTCGGCGTCGCGCACGATCGAGTCGGCGCGAAAGTGCGTGAGGTAGGCGGCCTGATCCGGCGGGCTCAGACCGTCGAGTCGCCCGACGGGCGTCGACCGCCCGGTCCCGCGCTGGTCGAGCAGCAGGACGCGGTACTCCCGCAGCGCGCGATGTGACCACGAAGCCGGGTCGGGAGCGCTCAGGGGCCGGGGTGCCTCGAAGCCGGGGCCGCCCTGGAAGAACACGAGCAGTGGAAAGCTCTCCGCGCCCGGCGCGTCGCCGATCAGCTCCCGCGCGAACAGCGTGAGCCGCTCACCGGCCTCGTCGGCGTGGTCGAGCGGGGTCGAGAGCTCATGTTCGACGAGGGTCAGCCCGGGAATGCGCCGCGTGCGGGGCAAGCGCCGATTATTGCGCGGCGGCTCAATGTGGTGGTGATTTCACGTAAGGCGGCCCGGGGTGGGGGAAGCTCGCAACGAAGGTGCCAACGCCGCGCCGGCCACCGACGACGCCGACACCGTCGCCTCTACCCTGGCCGGATGGCGAACGTCGAGCCACCCTTCGCACCGCAACGCCGCTTGTCGCCGCAGCGCCGGACCCGGCGCCGCAGGCGGTTGTGGTGGATCGCGCTCGCGGTGGTCGTACTCGTGGCGGCTGCGGTCGCCGGCGTCGTCTTCGCCTTCGCCGGCGTCCGGCTCGCGGACGACCCGGTCGCGCTCGCGCGCGTCTCGGTCCAGCCGTTCGCCGGGTCGATCGCGGCCGTCACAGCCTCGGATCTGAACGGCCGGTCCGTGTCTCTGACCGTCCGCAACGGCCGTCTGACCCCGCGCCGGCGTGTCTCGTCGGGTGAGGTCGTGGCGGTTACCGTGGTCGTGCGTCGACCGGGGTGGCTGCGCTGGGCGCTCGGGCGGCAGCGGCGAAAGACGATCACCGTGCGGACACCGGTCGCGCACGTGCGGCAGCCGTGGCTCACCGTCCCGAGCGGCGGTCATCCGCGTGTGCGTTTCGACACGACGGTCAGTGAGGTGTCGTTCGGTCCGGTCCACGCCTATCCGGGGGCGACGTCGGTCGTGCTGCCGACGTCGAGCGCAGCGGGCTCGATTGACCTTTCCACTGCAGCGCGGCGGTGGGAGCGCCTCGGGGCGCCGGTGCGCGTGACCTGGTTCCCGGCGGCGAAAGAGCCTGTGGTGCTCGCGCAGCCTGCACCCGGAACGCACGTCGCGCCGCTGACACCCCTTCGGATGACCTTCTCGCGGCGCGTGTCTGACGTCCTCGGCACGAGCGTCCCGAAGCTTCCAGCGGGCATTCACGGAACCTGGGTCCACACCGACAGCCACTCCCTGGTCTTCCGGCCGTCGGGCCGGTTCGGCCTGCCGTTCACGGCGTCCGTGCGTCTTCGCTTTCCGCGGGAGCTCGTCGTGGCCAGTGCCGGCAAGCGCACCGCTCGGAACGCCGCCGCCGTGAGCTGGTCCGTCGCGCCGGCGTCGTTCCTGCGCCTGCAGCAACTCCTCGCCCTGGAGGGCTACCTTCCGCTCGCCTGGAGGCCCGCCGATGGGGCCACGCCGTCCACGCCGCGGGCGCAACTGTCAGCCGCCGTCTCGCCGCCGCCGGGCAGGTTCACCTGGCGGTATCCCGGGACGCCGCCCGAGCTGCAGGCGCTATGGCAGCCCGGCGAGCCCAGCGAGATCGTTCGCGCCGCCGTGATGATGTTCGAGCACGACCATGATCTGAGCGTCGACGGAATCGTCGGGCCGCAGGTCTGGCAGGCGCTCCTCGCCGATGCCCTTGCCGGGAAACATCACGCCGGTGGCTACAGCTACGTGTACGTGCACCGGAGCGTGCCGCAGCTGCTGACGCTGTGGCATGACGGCCGCATCGTGCTCACGTCTCCGGGCAACACGGGAGTCCCCGCCGCACCGACTGCGCTCGGTACGTGGCCGGTGTTCGAGCACATCCCCGTCGGGACGATGAGCGGCACGAATCCGGACGGGTCGCACTACAACGATCCCGGGATCCGCTGGATCAGCTACTTCCACGGCGGCGAGGCACTGCACGCGTTCAACCGTGCGTCGTTCGGTACGCCACAGAGCCTCGGGTGCGTCGAGCTGCCGTTGGGCGCGGCTGCGACCGTCTGGCCGTACACCCCGGTCGGCACGCTCGTCACGATCGAGAACTGAGCACGCCGCTCGCGTTAGGCTCCCGAGCGAGCTCGCCGCCCCGGCGGGCACGGAGCCAGAGGAGTGTTCGGATGACGACACCGACGGGCGCCGAGAGCGCCTTTCCCAGCCCGTTCTCGATCGAGACGCCGCCGGGCTGCGAGGGCTGGCAGGAGCTCTACCCCTACTACACGCTGTTCACCGAAGAGCGCCGTGAGATCGACGAGGGACGGCTCTGGTTCTGGAACTCGATGCACTTCCCGATGCCGATGCCGGCGTTCGACATCGTCTCGATCGACGGACCGTACTACGCGGTCGGCGCCTGGCAGAACCGCGCGTTCGCCGTCCCGCCCGCGATGGGCGTCGACTATCGGATCGTCAACGGCTACGTGTACATCACCGTCAACCCTGTCACCGATCCGGCGAAGATCGCCGAGCGCGCCCAGTACTTCGAGCGCCGCGCCGGCCACTACTTCACGAACTGGGACGAGCTGTATGCGGGATGGCGGACGAAGATGGAGAACCTGATCGCGGAGCTGCACGCGCTCGAGGTGCACGATCTGCCCGAGTACGAGCCCGACGAGCTCGTCTTCGAGAACGACCATGTCGCCAGCTACTTCCCGCTGCTGGACGGTTACCAGCGGACGCTGCGGCTGGGCGAGCTGATGTGGCACCACCACTTCGAGTTCCTGCTCCTGGGCTACGGCGCCTACCTGACCTTCTCCGAGTTCTGCCGCGCGCATCTGCCCGACATCCCGGAGCAGCACATCGCGCAGATGATCGCGGGGATCGACGTCCTGCTCTTCCGGCCCGATGCCGAGCTTCGCCGGCTCGCTCGTGTCGCAGTCGACACCGGGCTCGCAGGTGTGTTCGTCCAGGGACGAACGCCGGTCGAGATCGAAGCGGAGCTCGCAGACAGCGAGGCGGGGCGGGCGTGGCTCGCCGACCTCGAGCAGGTCAAGGACCCCTGGTTCAACATGGCGACCGGCGACGGCCTCTATCACTACTACCGGAGCTGGAACGACGACCCGACGATCCCGTTCGCCTCGCTCGTCGGCCACGTCGCAGCAATCGTGGCAGGCGAGAACGTCGAGCGGCCGATCGAGAAGCTGCGAGCTGACCGGGACCGGCTTGCCGAGGGTTACGGCGAGCTCCTCCCCGAGGACGCGAAGGGCGCGTTCGCCGAGTTGCTGGGCCTGTCGCGCACGGTGTTCCCCTACGTCGAGGAGCACAAGTTCTACTGCGACTACTGGTTCCTCACGAGCTACTACAACAAGATCCGCGAGTTCGGCGCCGTGCTCGCGAACCACGGCTGGCTCACTGACGGCGAAGACGTGTTCCAGCTCGGCCGCCACGAGGTGATGTCTGCGCTCGAGGAGCTCTGTCTGATGTGGGCGACGGGCGGACCGCCGCTCGGCCCGGACCACTGGCCGCCGATCGTCGCGCGGCGGCGCGCCCTGCTCGCGCGTCTCGAGGAGTGGACACCTCCGCCTGCGCTCGGCGCGATGCCCGAGTCGGTCAACGACCCGATGGCGGTCATGCTTTGGGGCGTCACGCCGCAGCGCCTGCAGGAGTGGGCGGCGTCGCTCGAAGGCGCGCAGCGCCGGCTGCACGGAGCAGCGGCGTCGGCCGGCACGGTTGAAGGACGCGCGCGCGTGCTGAACGATCCGAGCGAGCTCGGCTCGGTGCAGGACGGCGAGATCCTCGTCTGCACGATCACGTCGCCCGCATGGGCGCCGATCTTCCCGAAGATCAAGGCGACCGTCACCGACATCGGAGGCGTGATGTCGCATGCCGCGATCGTCTCCCGCGAGTACGGCAAGCCGGCGGTCGTCGGCACCGGGCGTGCGACCGCCGTGATCAAGACGGGTCAGCTGTTGCGGGTCGACGGTGCGACGGGGGTGGTCGACATCCTCGACGAGGGATCCTGAGTGGCTGCGGCGACCGTGCCGCTCGGCGACCTCAGGTTGCGCGACCAGGAGCACTACGGCGGCAAGAGCGCCGCGCTCGGCGAGTTGCTCGCCGGCGGTATCCCCGTGCCGGGCGGGTTCGCGATCTCCAGCGACGCATACGCCGCGTTCCTTGAGACCGCAGGCCTCCGCCAGCGATTCGACAACCTCCTCGATGGGCTCGATGTCGACGACATCGCGGCGGTACAGGTCGCCTCGGCCGAGCTGACCGCGGCGATCGGCGGCGCGGAGCTGCCCGGGCACCTGGAGGTCGAGGTGCTCGAGCGCTACGCCCAGGTCGCAGCCGAGGCCGGGGAGGACGAGCCGCCGGTTGCCGTGCGCTCGAGCGCGCTCGGCGAGGACAGCGCCGAGGCGACGTTCGCCGGCCAGCAGGAGACGTATCTCTGGGTTCGCGGCCCGCGCCAGCTCTGTCGCGCGGTGCAGCGCTGCTGGGCGAGCCTGCACAGCCCGCCGTCGATCACCTATCGAGCTCGCCTCGGCGATACCGCGCGGGCGCCCGCGATGGGCGTCGCCGTCCAGCGGATGGTCGACGCCGAGGTCGCCGGGGTGCTGTTCACCTGCAACCCCGTCAGCGGCGACCCGAGCGTCGTCGCGATCGATGCGAGCTGGGGGCTCGGACTGGCGGTCGTCGGCGGTGAGGTGACGCCGGACGAGTACCTCGTCAGCAAGGTGACCGGCGAGGTGGTGCGCGGCTCGGTCAACTCGAAGCTGGTCGAGTATCGCCCGAGCCCGAGCGGGGCCGGAACGGTGCGACTCGACGTGCCGCAGGAGCGTGCCGTTGCACCGTGTCTCGACGACGCCCACCGCTCTGAGCTGATGCGCGTTGCCCGTGATGTCGAGCGCCACTTCGGCAGCCATCAGGACGTCGAGTGGGCGATCGACGGCGCGGGGCGGACCTTCGTGCTGCAGGCGAGGCCCGTCACCGCGGCTCGGCGCACGCAGGGGCCTTCCGGCGACTCGGCGCTCGCGCTCGTCATGTCGACGCTCGGAGTCAAGCCACGCGAGAGTGCGAAATGACGCTCGACGATGACGACGTCCGCGAGATCCTCCGGCTGATCGACGAGTCGGAGCTCGACGAGCTGCGAATCGACACGCCGGAGCTGCAGCTGCACGTGCGCCGCGGGAAGGCGCCGCCGGTCGAGGCCGAGTCGCATCCCGCCGTGGCGCCGTCGGGCGACGTCGAGCTGCACGCGATCGAGAGCCCCATGCTCGGCGTCTTCTACCGTGCCTCCGCGCCGGGAGCGGAGCCGTACGTCGACGTTGGCACACGCGTCGAGCCGGAGACCGTCGTCTGCCTGATCGAGGTGATGAAGATGATGAACTCGATCCCTGCGGGCGTCTCCGGCACGATCGTCGAGATCTGCGCCGAGAATGCCGAGCTCGTCGAGTTCGGTCAGCCGCTTTTTCGCGTCGAGGTTTGACGATGGCAACGATCGAGCTGGTCGACACGACGACGCGCGACGGCAACCAGAGCCTCTGGGGCGCGACCGGGCTCACGACGCCGGACGTCGTCTCGATTGCGCCGACTCTCGACCGGGTGGGCCATCGGGCGCTCGACTTCACCTCGAGCACCCACATGGCCGTCTCGGTGCGGTTCCATCACGAGGACCCGTGGGAGCGAATTCGGCTGATGAGCGCGGCGATGCCCCGGACGCTCCTGACCTTCCTGACGACCGGCATGCGCTTCATCTCATGGGAGCCGGCGGACGAGGACGTGATCAGGCTCGCACTGCGCCTCGTCGTTCGCAACGGCATCCGCCGCGTGCAGATCGCAGATCCGATGAACGACCCGAGGGCGCTCGCGGCGATCGCGCGACTTGCGAAGGAGGAGGGCGCGGAGGAGGTCGTGATCGGGCTCACGTATTCGGTCAGCGAGGTGCACGACGACGAGCACTACGCGATGCGCGCCGCCGCGGTCGCGGCGATGCCGGATGTCGACCGCCTCTACCTCAAAGACCCCGGCGGGTTGCTCACGGTCGACCGGGTGCGGGAGCTCGCACCGCTCTTCCTCGGAGCGTTTGCCGGCCGGCCGGTCGAACTGCACAGCCACTGCACGATCGGCCTCGCCCCGCTCGTCTATCTGGAGGGCTGCCGCCTCGGGTTCGGCACGCTGCACACAGCGATCGCGCCGCTCGGGAACGGCACGTCGCAGCCGGCGACCGAGTCGACCCTACGCAACCTCGAGTCCTCGGGCTTCTCACACAGTCTCGACCGCGAGGCGTTGGCTGCCGTCTCGGCGCACTTCCACCGGCTCGCGACCGAACGCGGTCTCCCGCTCGGTGTGCCGGCCGAGTACGACGCCGGCTACTACCATCATCAGCTTCCCGGCGGCGTGGTGACGACGATGCGCCGGCAGCTCGAGGAGATGCGGCGCCCGGAGCTCTTCGACGAGTCGATCGAGGAGATCGGGCGTGTGCGTGCCGACTTCGGCTATCCGATCGTTGTGACGCCGTACGCCCAGTTCCTGGTCACGCAGGCTGTGATGAACGTCATGGCCGTTCACCGGGGTGCCGAGCGATATGCCGACGTTCCCGACGAAATCGTCCGCTACTTCCTCGGCCACTTCGGCGACCCGCCTGCGCCCCCGTCGCCGGAGGTCGCCGATCGCGTGCTTTCGCTGCCGCGCGCGGCCGAGCTGCGCCGCGTCGAGCCGCTCAGCCTCGAGGGCGCCCGCGCACGATTCGGCGAGCGCATCTCCGACGAAGAGCTGTTGCTGCGGCTGACGATGCCGGCCGAGCAGGTCGATGCGATGGTGCGCGGCGCACCGCCCGTGGCGCAACGCACGCGAAGCCCGCTCGTCGGCCTGCTGCGCGAGCTCGAGCAGCGTCCGGAGATCACGTATCTGAGTCTTGCCAAGGGCGACACGAACGTTCTTTGGCGGCGTGCGTGAAGGCGCTCCGCGAGGCGAAGGGATTCGTGCTCGACCTCGATGGGACGCTGATCCAGCGCACCCGGGCACGGTCACGAGCCGATCCACGGGAGCGCGTGAGCTACTCGCTGCGATCCGCGGCTCGGGAAGGCCGTTCGTCATCTTCACGAACGCGAGCCACGTCTCGCCACAGGTGCTTGCGACCGAACTGCGCGAGGGTGACCTCGACGTTCGCGATGACGAAGTACTGACACCGGTCTGCTGTGCCATCTCGTTCCTCGGTCGGGGCCACGCGGATGCCGGCGTGCTCGCCTTCTGCACCGACGCGACGCATGAGCGGCTGGCGGCTGCAGGCGTGCACCTGGTCGGGGCGGCGGATCGGGTCGGAGTCGTGTTCGTGGCGCACCCCGCCGACTTCGACTTCGCGGACCTCGAGCACGCGGCGCGCGCGATCACCGGCGGAGCGAAGCTCCTGACCGCGAGCTACGTGCCCGCGTACTCGGGCGCCGATGGGCCGATCTTCAGCCGCGGCGCGATGGTGACGGCCGCCCTCGCGAAGGTCACCGGCGTGCGACCGACGATCGTCGGCAAGCCGTCTCGCCCCGCTGTTCGCGAGATCGTCGGCCGTCTCGGTCTCCCGTCCGCCGAGCTCGCGGTGATCGGCGACGACGTCGCGCTCGACATCGCGCTGGGGAACCTCGGCGGCTCGCACACGGTGCTCGTGCAGACGGGCATCACGGGCGCCTCGCCGCTCGGCCGTCTTCCTGCGCTCCAACGGCCGGACGAGATCGTCGCCGGCATCGGCGAGCTGCTGGACCGGATCTAAAACTCGATGAGCACCTTGCCGACGGCGCCGCCTTCAACGGCGTCGTGGGCAGCGGCTGCCTCGCTGAGTGGGAAGCGCGTCGCCGGCAGCGGCGTCAACGCGCCCGCCCGCAGCGCGGCGTCGATCGCCTCGACTGCTTCACGCTTTGCCTCCTCGGGCATCGAGTAGACGAGCACGAAGCGCAGGACGACGTTGTTGGCCATCAGCTCCCGGCCGAGTGTCACCGGCTCGGGGCGCACGAGGTACGAGGCGATCGCGCCGTTGGGTGCCACGACCTGTGTGTCGATCTCGAGGTTTGCGACCACGTCGACGTCGACGACGCGTGCGACCCCGTCGGGTGCCCACGCTCGTACCGCTGCGGCGACGTCCTCGCTCCGGTAGTTCACGACGAGGTCGGCTCCTGCGGCGCTCGCAAGTCGGGCTTTCTCATCCGAACTGACGGTCGCCGCAACATGGGCTCCCGCGTGCCGGGCGAGCTCGATCGCGGCGTGTCCGACGGCTCCGGCACCGCCGTGGACGAGGACGGCAGCGTCGTCGAGCGGGCCGTCGGCGTGCAGGCAGCGGTGCGCGGTCATCGCCGGGATCCCTAGGCCCGCAGCCAGTTCGAACGAGACGGTGTCCGGAAGAAGAACCGCACGGCTCGCGTCGATCGCGATCCACTGCGCGGCCGTCCCTTCGGCGCGACGCCACTGGCCCTCGAAGAGCCACACGCGCTCACCCACGCGCGCCGGGTCGATGTCTTCTCCGACCGCGACGATCTCACCGGCTCCGTCCTGGCCGGGGACGACGAAGTCCAGGCCGGCCGTCGTCCCGCCGCGCCGACGCGACTTCCAGTCGCTCGGGTTCACCCCGGCGACGGCCATCCTGACGAGCACCTGGCCGGGGCCGGCCTGCGGCCGCGGAACCTCGACGACCTCGAGCATGCCGGCGTTTGGCCCCGACGTGGCATAGCGCGCGGCCAGCATCGTCCGATGATAGGCGTCGAAGCCGAGCGTGGAACCGCTACAGTCCCGCGTCAATGAAACCTCGGACCGCAATCCTCCGCAGGTTTGCTCCCGCGATCGCTGCCCTGATCGGCGTCGGCCTGCTCGTCGTTGCGCCGGCGACGGCGAAGCAGCCGCCGGACCCCTGCTCGGCGGTTACTGCAGGCGCGGTGAACGCCGCCTTTGACGCCTCTTCCGACACGCCGGAGTTCGGGACGGCGGGGTCGAGCAAGTCCCATGGAATGACGGCGAACACCTGCACGTGGACGTACGCGTCGGCGAAGCTGGTCGTCTCGGTGGCGCCCAAGGCGTTCAAGCCTGCCAACTGGCCGGCCGGGACCGTGGTGCGCAAGACGACGGGGCTCGGGTCGGCCGCGAAGCTCGCGACGAACAACAAACCGGGCTACGGGTTCGTCGCCGTGACGCTCACGAAGGGCGCTCACTTCGGCGAGGTATGGGTGGCGAACGGCGCCGCCGGCACGGCGAGCGTGCTGAAGCTGGCCCGGTTGCTGTACGCGAAGCTCTGATCCGGCGTCGAGGGCGGCTCGGTCCTGCGCGCCGGTGCGTATTCTTCGCGGCATGGAAACCGAGCGGGCACGCGAGCTGCTGCGCGTCGAGCGACTGCGCATCGAGCGAGGGCTCGGTCGAGCGGCTCACGAGGACGATGGTGAGCCGGCCGACGAGTTCGATCCGGGGAACCTTGCCTCAGACCTCTATCAGGACGAGCTCGACGAGGGCCGTGGCGAGGATCTTCGCGAGCAGCTCGCCGCTGTCGAGCGGGCCGAGGCGCGCCTGGCTGCCGGAACCTACGGCCTCTCGATCGAGAGCGGCGTCGCCATTCCCGACGAGCGGCTCGAAGTGGTTCCGACAGCAGAGCTGACGGTCGACGAGGAGCGCCGGCTCTCGGGACGCTGAGCGGGGTCGTCTCGCCGGGTCAGGTCTGCGCCGCTGCCGGCCGGTACGCCTCGCCCATCAGCGGGCTCGAGAGGAGAAAGTCGGCGGTCGAACGGTTGCACGCGATCGGGACGTTGCAGACCACGGTAATTCGCAGCAGCGCCTTCACGTCGACGTCGTGTGGCTGGGGCTCGAGTGGATCCCAGAAGAACACGACGAAATCGATTCGACCTTCGGCGATCGCCGCGCCGACCTGTTGATCTCCACCGAGTGGTCCGCTCAGGAACAGGTGCACCGGGAGGTCGAGCTCGGAAGCGACCAGGGAGCCGGTCGTCCCCGTCGCGTAGAGTTCGTGCCGCGCGAGCGTGCCCCGGTTGTAGATCGCCCACTCGACCAGATCGGGCTTGCGGTTGTCGTGGGCGATCAACGCGATTCGCTTGCGAATCGGCATCGCATGGGTGGTGCTCACGGCGCCAACGGTAGCGGGAGCATCCGTCGGAAGCCGTCGGCCGCGTGCTGCGCGGACCCGGCTGACCGCCGGTGCAGTCGCCGTATGATCGGCACGTGAGCGCTGGTACCGAGGGGAGCCTTCCGCTCTCGGGCCGCACGGCGTGGGTGAGAAACCTCGAGACCCCGCTCCGCCGGTTTCTGAGGACCGAGACCGGCAGCGCCGCGGTTCTGCTCGCCGCCACGATCGCCGCGCTCGTGTGGGCAAACGTCGACCTGGCTTCGTACGAGCGAGTGTGGAACACGACGTTCTCGATCCGGATCGGCGACCACGGCGTCTCGCACGATCTCCGCTATTGGCTGAACAGTGGCCTGATGACGCTGTTCTTCCTCGTCGTCGGTCTCGAGGCGCGTCGCGAGTTCGATCTGGGCGAGTTGCGCGAGCGGCGGAGGGCGGCCCTGCCGCTGGCCGCGGGCCTCGGCGGGATGATCGTCCCGGTCGTTATCTACGTCGCGTTCAACGCCGGGCAGTCGTCGGCGCACGGCTGGGGCGTCGCGATGTCGACCGACACCGCCTTCGCGCTCGGGATGCTCGCTCTCGTCGGGCCGCGGTTCCCGGTCCGGTTACGCGCGTTCATGCTCACGTTTTCGGTCGTCGACGACATCGTCGCGCTGATCGTGATCGCCACGGTCTATTCGGCCGGGCTTCATCCTCTTCCGCTGCTGATCGCGGCCGGTGTGTTTGCGCTGCTCGTCGCGTCGGAACGATCCGGCTTCCACCGAGGGTACGTCTGCGTCGCCCTCGGCGCGATCGCGTGGATCGCACTTTCGCGGTCGGGAGTCGACCCGATCGTGATCGGGCTTGCGATCGGACTGATGACGTTCGCAACGCCCGCCTCGCGCCCCGATCTCGAGCGTGCCTCTGACTTGTTCCGGCTCTTTCGTGAGCAGCCGACGCCGGAGCTGGCGCGCTCCGCCCGCCTGGGCGTGACCTCCGCGCTGTCGCCGAACGAGCGGGTGCAGCAGCTGCTCCACCCCTGGACGAGCTACGTGATCGTTCCGCTGTTCGCACTCGCGAACGCCGGCATCCACATCGACCGGCAGTTCCTCTCCGATGCGTTCACAGGACCGATCGCTCTCGGGATCCTCGTCGGCTACGTCGTCGGCAAGCCCGTTGGAATCGTCTCGGCATCATGGCTCGTGACCAAGGTCACCCGCGGGCATGTCCGCCCTCCGGTCGGCTGGGCCGCGCTCGTCGGAGGCGGAGCGATCGCCGGGATCGGATTCACGGTTTCGCTGCTGATCGCTGCTCTCGCGTTTCAGGGTGAGCCGCTCGCCGAGGCGAAGCTCGGCGTATTGAGCGCAGCGCTCTGCTCATCCGTGCTGACGTGGCTCCTCTTCCGCGCGACCGAGTCGCTGCCGCGGCGACTGCGCTTTCGTGCGCTGCTCGGCGTGGGGGAATCAATCGTCGATCTCGCGGTTCCGGTGGATCCGGAGCGCGACCACATCCGCGGTCCAGAGGTTGCGCCCGTCACCCTCGTCGAGTACGGCGACTTCGAGTGCCCGTTCTGCGGACAGGCCGAACCGGTCGTCCGCACATTGCTCCGAGACTTCGGCGACGTCCGCTACGTCTGGCGCCACCTCCCGCTCAGCGATGTTCATCCGCATGCCGAGCTCGCAGCCGAGGCGGCCGAGGCGGCAGCCGAGCAAGGTGCCTTCTGGGAGATGCACGATCTCCTGTTGGCTCGCCAGAACGCCCTGACGCCCCGCGACCTCATCGCATACGCGGGCGAGCTCGGGCTCGACGTCGACCGGTTCACGGACGACATGAGGAAGCACGCCGGCGCCGGCCGGGTCGCAGAGGACGTCGACAGCGCCGATCTCAGCAACGTGTCGGGCACGCCCACCTTCTTCATCAGCGGGCGCCGCCATTACGGCGCCTACGACATCGACACACTGACGCAGGCGGTGCGGGTGGCGCGTGCTCGCGCGACGATCGCGGCGTAGGGATGGGGCGCGATCCGGCGTTGCAGTCCGGGCTGAAAAGCCCGACAATCGGTCCAGAGCAGTCGCACGACAACTCCCGACCTGGAGGTCATCGAGATGAGCATCGCCCCTGTGCGTCGCCGAAGCCCGCTCGCGTTTTGTGTTCTGTCGGTCGCCGTCTTTTTGGCTATCTGCGGCACCGGCACCGCGATCGCCGCGATGAGCTCGTCGAAGCTCCACCTCGCCGGGACCTGGTCGGGGAAGTACAGCGGCGCCTACTCGGGCACGTTCACACTCCACTGGACGGAGTCCAAGTCGAAGCTGAGCGGATGGATCTCGCTCTCGAACCCACACGGAAAGTACGGCATCGGCGGGAGCGTTGACGGCAGCGCGATCACGTTCGGTGCCGTCGGTGCGGGCGCCACCTACACGGGCACGGTGTCGGGCAAATCGATGTCGGGCAAGTACAAGAGCCCGGGCGGCGGCGGCACATGGAGCGCCCACAAAACCTCGTGACGGATCGCGTCACTCTGGATCGACGGAGTCGATGCTCGGCCCGAGATCTACGGATCCCATAAGACGGCAGTTACGAGCTTGTGTCCTTGAGCGAGATCGACGCGGGGCTCTCGTCCCAACCTGAGGACGAGCTCGTCCAGGTCGAGCTCGACGAAGCGCGGCGGAAGCGCCGCAAGGGACGCGGACGGATCATCGGAGCGGTCGCGTCTGTCCTGATCATCGGTGGCGTCTTCGCGTTTGCACTGCCGCGGATTGCAAACTACGGCGACGTGCTGGGACGTCGTTCAGACGCTCTCGTGGCAGTGGTTCGTCGTGCTGGCTCTCGCGACGCTCCTCAACCTTGCCACCTACGCGCCGCCGCTCGTCGCGGCGCTTCCCGGTCTCCGGTATGTCCATGCCTCGCGCGTCACCCTCGCCTCGACCGCTCTCTCGGCGGTCGCTCCAGGCGGCGCTGCGGTTGGCATGGCGACCTCGTTCGCGATGCTGCGCGCCTGGGGCTTCAGCGGCCGCCCCGTCGGTCTTGCAGTCGTCGTCACGACTGTCTGGAACCAGTTCGTGATCCTCGGCTTCCCGATCATCGCCGTCGCGGGACTCGCGGCCGAGGGCGGACGAAACCGCACCCTGGAGCTCGTGGCGATTGTGGGGCTGGTCGTCTTCGCTGCGGTCGTCGCGGGGTTCGCCGTCGGCCTTTCCAGTGAGCGCCTGGCGCGCCGCGTAGGCGATCGCGCTGCCCGCCTCGCAAGCCGCGCGAAGAGCCTCGTCCGCAAGACCCCGGTGAAGTGGAACGGCGCGTCGTTCGTGCGCTTCCGCGAGGAGGCGATCGGGCTCATCCGCCGGCGCTGGTTCTTTCTCACGACCGCGACGCTTGCGGGGCACTTGACGGTCTTCGTCGTGCTGCTCGCCTCCCTCCGGGCGGTCGGCATCTCGCGCGGCGAGGTGACCATCGTCGAGGCGTTTGCCGCCTGGGCGCTGGCGCGGATCCTCGGCGCGATCCCGATCACCCCAGGCGGTGTCGGCTTCGTCGAACTCGGGCTCACAGGCGCGCTGGTCGCGTTCGGGGCGAGCGACGCCCAGGCAGTCGCGGCGACGCTGATCTACCGCTTCCTCACCGTGCTGCCGACGGTCGTCGTCGGGCTCGCCGCTGCGGCGACCTGGAGGATCGGGCAGCGACCTGGTGCGGCCACGTCCAGGGCCTGACAGGTGATCAGCTGGATCAGTTGTCGGTGGACTTGATCATCACCGGGACTGTGTCGTTTCCGTCGAGGTCGTAGTAGATCCCGGGGAAGGTCTGGAACTTTCCGCTGATGTTGTTGTGCAGATGCGACTCGTTGAACGTGAGCGCGCCCCAGCCGGTATCGACGACGTCGAAGACGGCGCCGCCGCCCTCTCTGGCGTTGTTGTTCTCCATCACGGTGCCGGCGATCAGCACGTTGTCGTCCTTGCCGTCGAGGTAGATGGCGCCGCCACTGCCGCCCCCCGGCGTGCCGGGTGAGGCCGGGTTGGCCCCCCAGCCAATGGCCTTGTTGTCGATGAACTGGCTGTTGAAGATGTCCCACTGGACAGAAATGCTGCTCAGTGCCCCGCCGTTGGAGCAGCGGCCGCCGCGGAACGTGTCGCCCGTGATGTAGACGGGGCGGTTCTCGTACTGGGCCAGGGCCCGGATCGCGCCACCTCCGAGATCGGGGCCGAAGGCGTAGCAGCGGTTGTCGACGAACTGCGAGTTGACCGCCTTGAACTGGCCTCCCTCGACATAGATGGCCCCGCCGCCGTCGATCCCGCCGTACCAGCAGCTCGGTACGTTGGCCGTACAGGTGGCCTGCTGCGCGTCGTCGTAGCCGTCCTCGAAGGTGATGTTTTGCACGACGATCCGTGGATACGGTTGGTTGACGCAGTCGTCGGTCGACCAGGTGCCTGCGCAGGTGTCCGAGTACAGGATTCTGCGCTTGCCTCCTCCACTCAGGGTGATCAGACCGCTGCCGTCCAGCACGACCAGACGCCGGGTTTTGATCACGCTGGCGGTCGAGGTCATCACGATGGTGACCGGCTTGGGCCCGCAGTTGAAGGTGATGATGCCGCCCGCCGCAACGCCGCGCACCACCGCGGCCGACGTGCAACTGGCCGGCCGGCCGTCGCCGATCACGTGATCAGGATGCCGTGTACTGACGGCGCGGCCCGCCGGCGGCACATAGAAGTGCCCCTGGGGGTTGCCGAAGTCTGCCACTACCGCTGCGGACGTTTGCCCCACCGCCGCAGTCGTGTCGAGAGCCGCTGTTGCCGGCGTCGCGGCGAGCCCGATGGCGAGCATTCCGACCAGCCCCCCGGCGCCGACCAAGGCACGGAGCATCGTTCCGAAACCGCCCATCTGCCGCACAGCCCGCGATGCTAGTGGAAGGTCTCGCTCTCAAAGTCCTCTGAAGGGGTGAAGCTGCATCTGGCCGGAGCGATGAGTCTTCGGTGGTCTGTCAGTCTCTACCGCGCAGATCCGCAAGGTCGGAGCGAGGCGTTCGTAGCGGGGGTGAGATGCGGCCGGAACAGGCCGCCGGGACAAGGAGGCGTGAGATGACGCGGTACCTGATCTCGTTCGATGACGGCGCCATGACGTTCCCCGAGGAGGATCTGCCCGAAGTGGCCGAGGCTGCGCACGCGGTGGTCCGGTTGGCCAAGGACGCCGGCGTGTGGGTGTTCGGCGGCGGATTGAAGGGCCAGCAGGAAGTGAGCGTGGTGGCCACCGACGGGACGGTCACCGACGGCCCGTACCCGGAGAGCAAGGCGTACGTCGGTGGATTCGCGGTCGTCGACGTGCCCTCACGCGAGGAGGCGCTCGAGTGGGCCGCCAAGATCGCCGTCGCCTGCCGCTGTGCTCAAGAGGTCCGCGAGTTCGTGTTCGACCCGACCGTCTGATCAACGAGCCACCACGGCGGGGCCATTACCATCGCGACCCGTGGCCGAGGGCGTTGTCATCCGTCCCGAGCGCGACGCGGACAAGCCCGTGATCGCAGAGGTGGTCCGCGCGGCATTCGTCGGACACCCCGACGAGGTCGCGTCGTTCGTCGAGCGCATTCGGGCGTCGGAACAGTTCATTCCGGAGCTGGCGTTGGTCGCCGAGGACTTCTCCGGTGTGATTGCTCACGTGATGCTGAGCTGGGTCGGCGTTGAAGGCGGATCCCGCACAAGGATCCTCAATCTCACGCCGATGTCAGTTCGGCCTGACCGCCAGCGTGTCGGTGTGGGGGCGCGGCTGATCCGGGACGCGCTCGGCCGCGCCGAAGAAGCAGGCGAGTCCGCCGTCATGGTCGAGGGCATTCCCGCGTACTATCCTCGCTTCGGCTTCGAGCAGGCGAGCGCGCTCGGCTTCATCTCCCCGCATCCGAAGATCCCCGACGACGCTTTCATGATCAAGCGGCTCCCGGGATACAGCCCTGACCTCGCCGGTCGGATCGTCTATCCGGCCGCGTTCAAGGCTCTCGGGTATTAGCCGAGCGTCGCCGGACTCGAAGCGAACCTATGTTGTCCGAGGCCGCTCGGGCGTACAGTGGACGCTCGGCAGTCTCGGCGAGAAGAATCTGTAGTGCTGCGCTCGCGATGCCTTTTCCCATCGCGTTCGGTCTACCCAGTAGGTGACCTCATGCGGCCGCTGGCCTGCGCAACCAGGCTGCGCATCCGTTCGGCGTCGAACTGCAGCGAGCTGCCCCATAGCTCGTCGATCAGCCGCTCACGGGAAACGAACTCGTTGGCGTGCAAGAGCCGCACGGCCAGAACGGCCCGCTCCTTCAGCCTGCCGAGAGCGAGCGGACGGCCGTCTCCAAGCACCTCCAGCGGCCCGAGAATCCGAAAACTCCACCAGCGCGTTTTACCGCTCCCCGAGCCGCAATGGAAGCTCCGCAAACCGGGTCGGCGCCGGCTGCATTATCCGGTTCCTGCCGCGAATTTACCGTCAGCCTTCACGCTCGCCGGCGATGGCCCATCCAGCCAGCCCATCCGCGCCGAAGCCGGACTCCTTCCACGGGGAGGTCTGGACTGACGGGCGCGGCTACGCCACCGTTCGCCTCCCACCCGAGGCGGGGCCACTCGAGCCGCCGCTCGAGTACGAGCTACGCGACCTCGAGCCGCCCAGCAGCGCACGGGTGACCGCCCAGCTCCGAAACGGTCGCTTCACGATCGCGACCGACCAACCCCACGTGAAAGTCGCCTGGCGGATCACGGGTCATCAACGGAATCGACGACAGGAGCAGAAGGAGCAATGAAGACGGCTCTTCGCAGGCAGTCCACCCCGGCCCCGGCATCCAGTACGTGCCCTGCTGGCAGCCCCGCGGCACCGGCGACGGCGGCGGCTGAGTCGACAACCGCCACGATCTCGCCCGCTCTTACCGCCACGCTCCACCCTCGACGGTGGAAACGGGAAAGGAGAAAACAGATGAATCGCAAGGCGCTCATGCTCATCCGCACCACCATCGTTTCCGTGTCCGTAGCTGCGGTCGCAGCCCTCGGGATTCCCGCCCAGGCCGCCCTCCGGCCGGCGTCAGCACACGCAACTCGCACAGCCGCCCTAGTGACGACGACGATCAAGGTCACAACCTTTAACTCCAGTTTCCACCTCAGCGCGAAAACCGCACCGCGAGGCGTCGTGATCTTCGAGGTCACAAACAGAGCCGTCTTCGGCCACGACTTCAGCATCAACGGCCAAACGACGAGGGTGCTCAAGCCGGGCCAGTCGGCGACCCTACGGGTCACCTTCCTCAAGCCGGGCCACTATGTGTACAAAGACACTGTCGACCACCACGTCCAGTGGGGCGACATTGGCGGCTTCACGATCACCTAAGCGACGCGCGTACGCGCGGTCTTCATGGGGCCGAGTAGCTGTGGGTGCACGCAGCTACTCGGCCTCGAGCATCAGCTGACGGGTTGCGCGGGTGCTCGGTTTCTTCTACTGCGATTGTCTCGTCTCCCTCAGCTTCATCCAGTGCCGCGGGTGCGGCACCCGCTCGCCCCGCCGGATCAACGACGGATAGCGAAGCTACAAACCCTCGACTGGGCGAGCGTTCCTACCGATCTCGGCGTTAAGCCGGCGGCAAGGGCGAGCAGGCGAAGCCCGATTATCGGCGTCAAGGCCTCATGCGCCATGATTGTCACGGTGGCTTACGAAGAGGATCTCGCCAACCGGATCCGCGAGCTGATCGCCTCCGAGGACGGCTACACCGAGCAGAAGATGTTCGGCGGCATCGGCTTCATGATCGACGGCCACATGGCGTTGGGGGTCGGCGGCGAGGGTGGCCTGATGATCGACTGCTCCAAGGAGGAGACCGAGGCTCTCCTCGCCAAGCCCGGTGCGCGACCGTTTGAGATGCGCGGACGCGAGATGAAGGGCTGGCTTCGGGTTGATGCCGAGTCGGTCTCCACGAAGCGAGCGCTCGAGCCCTGGGCTATGCAGAGCGTCGCTTTCGCCCGCGCGTTGCCGCCGAAGGAGAAGAAGTGAGCTTGAGCGATGCCGATGCGTATGACCGGTTCATGGGCCGCTACTCGAGGCCGCTGGCGGTGCCCTTCGCCGATTTCGCCGGACTCCCGCTCGACGGCCGGGTCCTCGACGTCGGATGCGGCCCCGGTGCGCTGACCGCGGAGCTCGCCCGGAGGGCCGGGCCGGGACGGGTCACGGCGGTCGACCCGTCCGAGGAATTCGTCGCAGCCCTACGCGGCCGCCATCCCGGAGTCCAGGTCATCCGGGCGCCGGCTGAGGATCTGCCGTTCGAAGGAGGCTGCTTCGACGCGACGCTCGCCCAGCTCGTGGTCAACGTCATGGACGATCCGGTCGCAGGCCTCCGTGAGATGGCGAGGGTGACGCGGGACGGCGGCGTCGTCGCCGCATGCGTGTGGGACTTCACCGACGGCGGCCCGATCGGTCCGTTCTGGGATGCCGCCCAAGCGCTCGATCCTGAGGTCGAGACTGGGTCTGTCTGCCCCGGCAGCAGGGCCGGCCACCTGGCCGACCTCTTTCAGGCGGCTGGAATCGGCGACATCGTCGACAGCACCGTCGCGGTGGACGTCGAGCACGCCACGTTCGAGGATTGGTGGGAGCCGTTCACACTTGGCGTCGCCCCGTCGGGTGCGCACGTCGCCGGCCTCGAGCCCGATCGGCGCACGGCGTTGCGCGAGCTCTGCAGGGAGAGGCTGCCGGAGCCACCGTTCGTAGTCTCGGCGAAGGC
Source organism: uncultured Thermoleophilia bacterium (assembly GCA_963715115.1). GTDB lineage: Bacteria > Actinomycetota > Thermoleophilia > Gaiellales > Gaiellaceae > PALSA-600. Next base: position 132,220 of record CAVQRE010000006.1, on the reverse strand, counting down.
CTGGGTGGCGCGCGGCGTGGCTTGACGCCTAGCTACGAACCAGGGACCTCTCGCGTGTGAAGCGGAGACGGCGACCACGCCCGAGCACGCCTGTGCACCAGCCCGCGCCGTACCGCGGGATCACCCGGATCTCAATCGCGTGGAACTACCCGCGGAAGCCGGTTGCGCCTTAGTGCTACGGGTCTTCCACATCCGACGTCAGGCGTTCCGCGGATGCCTGCGGGCCGACGGTGGGAGAGTCTGACGGCGAAAGTGAGGTGATCCGATGAGTACGCACGCGATCGAGCCTCGGGTCGGTTTCGCCTCTCACGTTCCGGTCGCTGCACGCAGACAGCTGCCGTGGCTCCTCGGCGGACTGGCAGGCGGGTTTCTTGTCCCGTTCGTCTTCGCCGACCAGCTGAACCTCCCCAAGGACCTCTACTACTTGATCTACGGCGCCTCCGTCCTCGGGTTCTTCGTCGCCTGGGTGCGCGCGACTGCGCAGCCGTTGATGGAGATGGTGCGACGGCACTGGCAGCTCGCAGTGCTGCTCGGACTGCTCTGCGGAGCCATCCTCGCGTTCATCGTCCTCCAACAGGACGCGACGACACGGCAGGCCGGGCTCGCCCTGGCCGGGGCAGTGCTCTGGCGCGGACTCTTCTACGGCGCGATCGACGGTCTCTTCCTTTCGTCCTTCCCGATTCTGGCCGTCTTCGCCGCGTTCAAGGGCAGCCGCCTCGCAGCGCGGCGGCGCGGCAAGGTCGCGATCGGTGTGCTCGCACTCGTCACATCGATGCTGATGACCGCCACCTACCACCTCGGCTACAGCGACTTCCGTTCGGCCAAGCTCCGCTCGCCGCTTGCCGGGGACGTGGTCTGGAGCACACCGACACTGCTGACGTTGAACCCGATCGGCGCACCAATCGCACACATCACACTGCACACAACGGCGGTGTTGCACAGCTACCACACCGACCTCTTCCTACCGCCACATCGCTAGCCGGAGGATCCGAGGTGATGGCAGGCAGGACGTCCGCCACATCGCACTCAGTTGGCCCGAGACCGAAGAAACCAATCCTCGGGGTTCGCCGGCAACCAGGGCGTCTCGCTCTCGCAGTCTTCCGACTGCCGCTGCCGCTGTATCGCCGGGGATGGGGCTGGCTCCTGGGCGACACCTTCCTGCTCCTCGTCAACGCCGGACGGAAGACCGGCAAGGCCCACGCCACCGCCGCGATGGCCTTGACTTACGACCCGGCAACGCACGAGGCGGTCATCTGCTCGGCCTGGGGTCAGAACACCGACTGGATTCGCAACATTCGAGCCCGCCCGGCACTGCAGATCCAAATCGGGCGGGAGTCGTTCACACCGGAGCAGCGTTTCCTCTCCGAGGACGAGAGCTTCGCTGTGGTGGTCGAGTTCCGCCGCCGACATCCGTGGAGGATGCGCCTCATCACCTCGATCCTGGGCTGGGGTGATCTCCGCTCCGACACGGCCGTGAGAGACTTCGTGCGCGGTCGGCCGTTCGTGTCATTTCACCCGGCGGAGCCCGAACGCCGGGATAGCTGCTCCAGGTGTATGAGTTTGCCGAGTACGGGTCGGAACGGCGGCGAGCACGCCGTGGACGGCTAGGTGAAACGGATGCGTCCGTCGAGCCGGGAGCAGCGTCTGTTCCAAGTTGCGGCAGTTCTTTTTGGTCTGCATGCGCTGGTTGACAATTTCGTCTCGCCACAGCGGGGAACGAGTTGGAGTGACCATCTCGCTGCCGGGCTTGTGCCTCTGGTCGTGCTTGCTGCGAGTGTCATCTTCTACCAGCACTTGGTAGCCGGGGCTCGGGCGATCGTCGCAGCCGTGCTTGGCGTGCTCGCACTCGAAGGCGCCGTGCTCGCGGTCGCCGATGCTTCGCGGACCCTCGCACGCGCGTCCGACTGGACGGGGTTTCTCCTGGCACCGGCAGGGCTTGCCCTGTGCAGTCTTGCCGCGATTGTTCTCTGGCGGTCACGCAAGACGGAAGGGCGTCGCCAGCTGCGTCGGACCGCACTTGCAGTCGCATCGATAGTCGGCGCTTACTGGTTTGTCTTGCCGGTCGGCATGGCGATCATCGCTACGCACCGCCCTCGCGTGGACGTAAGGGCCGCCGATCTCGGAGCGCCCTATCGCAGCGTCACGATCCGCACGGCGGACGGACTCCGTCTCGCAGCCTGGTACGTCCCGTCGCGCAACGGTGCAGCCGTGATCTCGTTCCCGACGCGGATCGGCAAGCCCGCCCAGGCTCGTATGCTTGTCCGACATGGCTACGGCGTGCTCGCACTCGACATGCGCGGCTACGACGGAAGCGACGGCTCGCCGAACGCCTTTGGCTGGGGCGCAACGAAGGACATCGACGCAGCCGTCGACTGGCTCAAACGACAGCCCGACGTCCGCCAGGGTCGCATCGGCGGACTTGGATTCTCCGTCGGCGGCGAGCAAATGCTCGAAGCCGCCGCCGAGAACCCTTCTTTGCGCGCGGTCGTCTCCGAAGGAGCAGGCGAGCGCTCCGTCCGGGAGACCGTGCTGTACGGGGCCCGCGGCTGGATCAGCCTTCCCAGCGCAGCCATCCAGACCGCCGCCCTCTCAGTCCTTAGCGACACAACTCCCCCTTCCTCGTTGAAGGACGCCGTCGCACGGATCGCACCTCGAGCGATCTTCCTGATCTACGCCGGTCACGGTGCGGGCGGCGAAGAACTCAACACCAGCTACTTCCGGTCGGCGGGCCAACCGAAGACGATCTGGAAGATCGCGGAAGCCCACCACGTCGGCGGCTTCGCTGCACGACCCTCCGAGTACGAGCGTCGCGTGACCAGCTTCTTCGACCACGCGCTGCGCGCGCGGTCGAGTTACCGTGCCGCGCTGGCGCAGCGGTGACTCGACGCGTTCGCGACCTGAGGGTCGACGACTTCGCACCCGCGATTACCCGCGCTGAGGCCGCTCGGCAGCTGCACTACTCGCGCGCGCTGTCGACGCTTCGAGCCATGGCCGAGGAAGACACTGGTCGCGGACGTGCTCGCGGCGTAAGTTGAACGGCGGGCCGGGCACAGTGACGAAGCCGGCATTCGGATCGCCGCCCGGTCCTTGCTCAAACTTCGGCGCTCGAGCCTTACGACCGTACTGTCAGCACAAGCCTGATCACGACAGGCTTCCCTGGTCCTTTGTTCCTCCGACGCACTCTCCAGTCTCGAGGACAACCGTTACCCACCGACTCCGTCGAGCGGCACGATCCGCCAGCCGGCGCGCCTGTTGATGGTGAGGGCGCGTGCGAAGCGGAGCGGGCGAGATCCGCAGGAGACGATCGGGTGGGTTGACGGTGCAGGCGGTAGCTCCGTTAGTTGAGAAGCCGAGCGCGGCGCGGTGCGTGCTCTTTCCTAGCCTCTGACCCGTGACGTTCAGGCGCGCCTGATAGCTCGGTGCTACCGCGATCAGCGCTCGGTGGAGGTAGTAGCCCGAGCTGTCGGTTGAGTCGCCGTCGCGTGAGATCGCTGTCCTTGCTCGATAGCGCGACCAAGTAGACGGGACCTGAGTGCAGTGCCCGAGCGGCTGGGCGCACCCAGGGGAAGAAACGCTGCGCAGCAACCCGAACCGCCGCCGGTGCCGGTCGCTCTGCGGGCATCGACGCGCACTTGAGGTTCCAGGGGTTATCGCCCGCCGCCGCCGAGCCGCCGATCAAGAACAGCGCAGCAACCGACGCCAGCATGGCGAGGTACCTCATCGCCATAGTTTTGCACCGAGGGGGTCTAGTTGCGAGGAGGCTGTTAGCGGATCACAACGGGCGCAGAGTGATAACCGCCGAGGCCGCAGATCACGGAGTAACCCGTACCGGCGACGCCGACGTTCAGATGGAATATTCCCTGTCCGTCGTCCCCGGCTTCGGCCACACCGCGCCACTGCCGGTCCACCTGCCGGTGGGCACCGTGACCGAGAGCGTCCGCCGCCGTCAGTGCCCAACGGCCGCCCTCGACGACCTTGACGCGCCCGCGCCGCACCTCGTCGGCGAGCACATCAGCGAGCGTTGACGGTGGTAAAAACCCCGGCAAGCGTCTGCGCGACCGCGAGGTATCCATGCTGCCGCGCCTCATGCGCGGTAGCTCGTTACACGGGCTTGACGCGCCTCGACCGGTGATCCGCCAGGCTCGCCTGCCGGTGAGCGACTCGACGCGACGCACGCCGCAACCCAGCCGCCCCGATAGACGTGTCCGGTCTTCGTGCGGCGGCTGTGCGAGATTGCGCCCGCAGCGATTGCGGCCGGCTTGTCCCTCGTTATCCAGGCGGCCTCTGTTCAGATCGGCGGTTGTGGTCTAGGCTGGTTGTTCGCTATTGAAAGGCCGTTGAGTGGCCGAGCTCCCGAGCGGGACTGTCACGTTCCTCTTCACCGATGTGGAGGGCTCGACGCGGCTCCTGAAGCAGCTCGGCCCCGGCTACGCGGAGCTGCTGGCGGAGCATCACCGGATTCTGCGTTCGGCGTTCGTGGCGCACGGCGGGACTGAGGTTGACAATCAGGGGGATTCGTTCTTCGTCGCGTTCCAGACGGCGAAGGAGGCGGTTGCGGCCGCTGTGGATGCGCAGCGTGATCTGTTCGCCGAGGCGTGGCCGGCGGGGGCGCAGGTGCGGGTGCGGATGGGGTTGCATACGGGTGAGCCGCGCCGCGGCGCCGATCGTTATGTCGGGATTGGTGTGCATCGTGCGGCGCGGATCGGGGTGGCCGGGCACGGCGGCCAGGTGTTGTTGTCGTCGACGACGAAGGAGCTGGCGGAGGAGGACCTGCCTGCGGGCGTCTCGATCATCGATCTCGGTGAGCGGCGGCTGAAGGATCTCGACCAGCCGCAGCACCTCTACCAGTTGGTGATCGACGGTTTGCCGGGTGCGTTCGGCCCGCTGAAGACGCTCGATGTCGAGTTGCGGCGGAAGCGGCGGCGGATGTATGCCGGGGCTGCGCTGATCGGCGTGGTGGCGGCGGCGGTTGCGATTCCGGTGTTTGCGTTGGGGCAGGGCGGTTCGGGTGGGTCGACGGTGGTGAGTGGGAACGCGGTCGCGATCATCGACCCCGGACTCGAACAGGGTCAGCGGCCAGGTGCCGGTCGGCGTCGCGCCGGCGGCGCTCGCCGTCGGTGCGGGCGGTCTCTGGGTCGCGAACACGGACGCGAGCGATCCGAGCGTGACGCACGTCGACCTTGCCAGCGGCAGGCTCGTCGGTAACGTCCCGCTCGCGGGCGACGTTCCGCTCGGTGTCGCTGCGGCTTCGAATGCGGTCTGGATGGTCGGCCGGCAGCCCGACGGCGCGCCGCGCTGGTCAAGATCGACCCGCACTTCGACACCGCCGGGCCGGCGCGGAAGCTGCCCCTCCGGCGCGATGGGTGTCGCAGTCGGCCGGGGCGCTGTCTGGGTGGTGTCGCAGGGCGGGCAACTCGATCGCTTCGATTCTGCTGGGAAGCAGGTCGGGGCGCCGATCGATACGAACTCGAACCCGTCCAGCGTCGCGGTCGGCGCGGGTGGGATCTGGGCCACCGACAGTTACGACAACACCGTCTCCCGGATTGACGCCGACACGAAGCTCTCAACCGCCACCCCGGTCGGGAACGACCCGACCGCGGTCACGGTTGGCGCGGGTGCGGTGTGGGCAACGGACGAGTTCGACGACAAGGTCGTGCGCATCGACCCGGCCACCGACTCGGTCACGACGTCGATCACGGTCGGGCGGGCCCCATCCGGGATCGCGGTCGGCCTGGGCAGCGTGTGGGTGACCAACAGCGTCGACGGCACCGTCTCCCGGATCGACCCGGGGACGAATACGGTCGTGCAGACGATCCCGGTCGGCGGCAGCCCGCAGGCGATCGCGGTCGGCGCTGGCAAGGTTTGGGTGTCCGTCCAAAACGCGCTCGTCGATCCCGGCAAACAGCCGGGCCTGGTTGCACACGTGCCCGAGTCGTTCAACGTTGCTTCGGTCGATCCGGCATTCGCACTTACGAGTGGCTGGGAGATCGACTATGCGACCTGCGCGATGCTGTTCAATTACCCCGACCGGCGTGCACCGGCCGGGACACGGCTCGAGCCGGAGGTTGCGACAGCGATCCCCGCCCCCACCGACGGCGGCAAGACGTACACCTTCACGATCAGGCCCGGCTTCCGCTTCTCCCCGCCGTCGAACGCGCCGGTCACCGCCGGGACGTTCAAGTTTTCGATCGAGCGAAGCCTCAGCAAGACGCTGCACGCCCCCGGCTACTACCTTGGCGGCGTCGTCGGCGCCCCGGCTTACATGGCCGGGAAGGCGAAGCACATCTCCGGTCTGAGCGCACACGGCAACACGCTCACGATCCGGCTCACGCACCCCGACCCGCTGATCCCGACGAAACTCGCGGACCCGCTCTTCTGCGCCGTCCCCACCGACACCCCGATCGTCGCGCAGGGCGTGAAGACCGTGCCCGCGGCCGGACCGTACTACGTCGCCTCCTTCCAACCGGGGCAGGGCCTCGTGCTGAAACGAAACCCCAACTACCACGGCTCACGGCCACACGCGCTCGACGAGATCGACTACTACATCAACGCCGCCCCAGCCCAGATCGTGAAAGAGATCGAAGCCGGCACCGCGGACGTCACCGGGGCCACCTTTACTCCGGCCGAGGCGGCGAGCATCAACGCCCGCTACGGCCCCCACAGCGCCGCCGCCCGCGCCGGCGACCAACGCTACTTCACCACGCCGGGGCTGGTAACCACCTGGCTATCCCTGAACACGAGCCGGCCGCTGTTCAAGAACGCGAACCTCCGCCGGGCAGTCAACTACGCAGTCAACCGCCGGCTGATCGCACAGACCTCCGGGCAAAGTACGTACGGCCCAGCTCGGCCGACCGACCAGTACCTGCCGCCGGGAATGCCCGGCTACCACGCCATCCACGCCTACCCGAACACCCCCAACCTCGCACGCGCCAAACAACTCGCCCACGGCCACGGTGGCAAAGCCGTCTTCTACGGCTGCGCCTGCCCGTTCGACCATCAACTCGCACAACTCGTCAAGGCCGAACTCGCACCGATCGGGATCACCGTCGAGCCCAAATACTTCAGCAACCCGTTCGCGGCCGCGGGCACACGCGGCGCCCCGTTCGACATCGCCACGAGCGGCTACGGCGCGGACTACCCCGACCCATCCGACTTCCTCGCCCTCCTCTTCGACGGCCGCACGATCCAGGCCGCCAACAACCTCGACTCGAGCTACTTCAACGACCCGACCTACAACCGCCGACTCGACGCCGCAGCCAAACTCAGCGGCGCCCGACGCTACCGCGCCTACCAGGCACTCGACGCCTACCTCACCCGCACCGCCGCACCCGCCGTACCCCTCCTCAACGGAACCTTCCCGAACTTCTTCTCCGCCCGCATCGCCGCCAACTGCAGAATCCACCAGCCGATCTACGGAATCGACCTCGCCGCCCTCTGCCTCAAATAACCGTCGCTGGCTCCCGCCAACACGACAACTTGGAAACCCACGAAGCGAGTCGGAGTCTCCATGACGGGTCCTCGCGCCGTCGTACCCTTTGCGCCTCAGTGAGTTCCGTACAGAACAACGGCGGATCAACGCGAGGCGGGATCACCGGTGCCGGGTTCGTCCCCGGCCGGTCAGGCAACCCAGCGGGCCGCCCCCGAGGTCTCGCCCGGATCACCCGCGAGCTTGTCGCTCACGACGGCAGGCCGATAGCCGAGTTCTGGTTCGCAACGATGAATGACCCGACCGTCAGGCTCGCAGAGCGACTTGAGGCTTCCCGTCTGCTCGCGGACCGAGGGTGGGGCAAGGCAGTCAAGCACGAACCGACTGTCGAGGAGATGGCGCCAACTCCGCATAGGACGCTTGCAGACGTCGACCGAGAGATCGAATTGCTGTGCGCCGAACTCGCGACCCGGGATCAGCCGGTTCCCTTAGACGCGGCCTGGTAGGTGTGCAACCAGCCTCGGCGAGCTGATCCCGCGTTCACGCGGGCGTAGTCGATGTAGCTAGAACCGAGTCAACGGCAGCAGCGGTGGCCGTTGCAGCCGTCGCTCTGAACACGTGTGACCGACAGCGTCTCGGTCATGAAGCCCCTGCCGCGCACGGCTCGACTAGGTGGATGACGTAGTCGTGCCGCCCGACCCGGTCGCCAGCGCCACCGTCGCGGGTGAACCTCGCACGAACCTCGCACGGGGAGCCTGCCGGGGCTCGCGGTGCCGCGCAAAGCCGCATGGGCGCACCTGGGATCGAACCAGGGACCTCTCGCGTGTGAAGCGAGCGCTCTCCCGCTGAGCTATGCGCCCTCGGGGCGTGATTGTAAGCCAAGAGCGCCGGAGGGCTGCTTGCGCGACCCCTGCTTGTCAGAGTTGCGCCCCGAGGCCCGAGGAGAGACGGAGGAACCATGCGGCGCGGAACGGCGCTTTCGATGATCGTTCTGGGGCTCGTGATCTGCGCGACAGTGGCAGCGCGCACGGCATTGGCACGGCCTGCGGAGACGAGTTGCTCCGCGACCGGAGCCTCGACGTGGACGCCGCCGATCCGCGCGCGCCAGCTTCAGGCCGGGCGCATTCGGAAGTGTGAAGCGAGCGCTCTCCCGCTATGAATGAACGGCCACTCCCTAGACGCGGCCCTGCTCGATCGTTCATACTCGGCGGCCGATGAAGGAAGAAGGACTCGGGTTCAAGTTCTGGGCGGGCATGGCCGGCGTCGTCCTAGCGGTCGGGATCGGCCTCATGATCGTGTTCTTCCTGTTCAGCCGCGCCGTCTACGCGTGGGGCGCGCTCGGCGCGTTCCTGGCGCTCGCGCTCGTGCTCATCATCGTGGCCTGGTTCATCGACCGCCGGAAGGTCCGGGAGTACGAAGCCGAGTAAGACGCCGCCCCGATCGTTCACTGGGGCGGTAGTCGCAGTGCCTCTACAGAATCAAGAGCGAGATCGTCGCCGAATGCGACAGCGATCCGCTCGTGCCGGTGATCGTCACGGTTCCCCTCGCTCCGAACCGGCCCCCGCCGACGTTGGTCGCCGTGAGCGTGAACGTCGAGGACGACGACGTCGGATTCGGCGAGAACGAGCCGCTGAGCCCGGTCGTCAACCCCGACGCGGACAGAGTGACCGGACCGCTGAAGCCGTTGGTCGGCGTGATCGTCACCGTGTAGGTCGTCGTGGAGCTCGGGCAGGATCGTCCGCGATGTCGGCGAGACCGAGATCGAGAAGTTCGCCTGCGGTGGGGGTGGCGGTGCCTGGGCGGCCTGGATGACGAGCGTGCCCGACGCGGTGTGCGTCGTCGTGCCGCTCGTTCCGCTGACCGTGAAGAAGTAGCTGCCGGGCGAGACGCCGCCGGTCGTGACGGTCATCGTCGCGGATCCGCTGCCGGTCACAGATGCCGGAGCGAAGACGGCATTCGGCAGGCCGGTGACGGAGAAGTCGACCTCGCTCGAGAAGCCTCCGGTCGCGCCGACCGTGAGGTTGAACACGGCGTTCGTCCCCGCGGTGACCGTCGAGCTCGAAGGCGAGACGCCGAGCGAGAAGTCCGACGCCGGGGGCGGTGGCGGCGAGCCGCCACCCGAGCCACCGAAAGCCGCGAGGCCGTTCGGCGTGCCGAGGCCGGTCGGGCCGTCATAGCCGGGCTTGGCCGTACACAGATAGGTCCCGCCGCAGTTGCCGTTGCTGCCGCTCGTCACGTCGTGCAGCGCACCGGTGTTCGCGTAGGGCGTCGAGCCGGCGTTGAGCGATGAGGCGTTCCCGGCCAACGCATACGTCGAGGCGATGAGCGGAGCGGCGAGGCTCGTCCCGCCGACCTGGAACCACCCCGACTGTCCCTGATACGCGAACGAGTCATAGACAGCCGCGCCGGTGTTCGGATCGGCGTCCGCAGAGACGTCGGCAACCGTCCTGCGCGCGCAGGAAGCGCCAGTCTGCCAGGCGGGCTTGGAGATGTACGCCGAGCATCCGGAGCCCGAGCCCGACCACACCGTCTCCGACTTCCAGGTGTTGTCCGAGTTGAGCGTCAGGGTCGTCCCTCCGACGGCGGTGACGTAGCGCGACGCCGCCGGGAACTGGACGCCGAAGCCGTTGTCACCAGTCGACGCGGTGATCGCGACGCCCGGATGGTTGAAGTACCGGGCCTCGTCGTTCGCCTCCGTCGAGTACTCGGAGGCGCCCCACGAGTTGGAGATCACGTTCGCGCCGAGTGCGGCGGCTTCGTTCTCGGCGGCCCCCAGGTTCGCCAGCGATGCCGACGAAGCCTCGACGAGCAGGATCTTGCAGTTCTGGCACATCGCGTGGGCGGTCTCGACGTCGAGCGAGACCTCGAGCGCCCAGTCGGAGTTCGCAGCGGGGTAGCTCGTGCCTCCGATCTGGCTGACCTTCTTGAAGCACCCGTTCGCAGTCGTGCACGGGAGGAGGCCGTAGTTGGTCGAGAAGGCGCCCAGGTCGGCCTCGATGTTCGGGTCGTCGTATGCATCGACGATCGCGATCGTCTGTGTCGACGGAGCGGTCATGGGCAGGTTGTAGGCCGTGTGGAACTGAGCAGGGCCGTAGGCCGTGGGCGGCGGCGCGGGGTTCGTCACGAGCGGTGTTCCGGCGCTGTTCGTCACGACCTGCGCCCCGCAGGCACCGAACGCTGCGCCCGGAGCGCCGCACGCGCGCACGAACCAGAAGCCGTGGCCTCCGTCGCGCATCGGACTGCCGCCTCCGGCGCGGGCGGCAGGGCCGGCGCTCGCGGCGAGCGCGATCGCGATCGCGATCGCGGAGACGACGAGAACGATCGACTTCCTCACGGCGGGCTCCTCCCCTTGCCTTGGCTCGCAGACGACGACCTACGCTGATCTTAGGTCGCCCACCGGAGATTGGAAGTTGGGGATTTTGAAGGCCGCGGCACCGGTGAGGGATCCTTAGGGCTGCTTCCTCCCGGATCTGACCCGGTTCGGAACCTCACCGCGCCGCGGGCGGCCCCAGTCTAGCCCCCGCTTTCTCCAGGCACTGCCGGATCGACTGGAGCTCGTGGGCGGAGATCCTCGCGCCGGGGCCCGGGTTGCCCTGGAAGTCGACGACCCCCGTTGCGACGAGCGCCGTCGTGTGCGGATCGAGCTTCGATGCCGCCCGCTTCGCCGCAGCGGGAGACCGGTAGACGGTGAGCGTGAAGCCGATTCCGGCGGGCGACGTCCCCTCCACCTTCCCTCCCGTGGCGGTGACGAGGAAGCCTGCATCGTTCAGGCATCCGGTGAGGGTCACGGGGCGCTTGCCGCCGCACCCGGCGAGCAGGCCCGCGGCGAGGACGACGGCGAGGACCCGCATCCGGCGACGGTAGCGCGACTTGCGCATTTCACGGTTCGGCCGCACAATGGTCCCGTCCGAAGACTTTCGACGAGGAGGTGGTGCGAGATGAAGGCTGTCCATGTGTCCTGCGAGCCCCGCGCCGCCGCCCGTCACACCTGCTCCTGAGCGTCGTAGGTGACGGGCCGCGCGCCCGATCATCGACCACGCAGACAAAGGAGCTTCGCTTGAACCTTCCGCTCACGGATTCACCGCTCGAGCGTCTCGGCTGGGACGACGGCTGGGAGAAAGCATTCGCCGAGCACCGTGCCGCAGGGCTCGTCCCCGCCCGCGTCGCGGTACAACACAGGGGAGCCTACGACATCGCGCACACGGAGGATTCGGTCCGCGTGAGCGCAGCTGCCCGTCTTGCACGCGAGGACCGTCTGCCCGCGGTCGGCGACTGGGTCGGGCTCGACACGGAGACGATGCTCGTCGAGGCCGTCTTGCCACGGCGGACAGTGCTGTCGCGCAAAGAGGCGGCGCATGCCGCGCGCGAGCAAGTGCTGGCGGCGAACGTCGACGTGGCGTTCCTGATGCAGTCGCTTCCACTCGACTTCAACGCACGCAGGCTCGAGCGCTACCTCGCGATGGCGTGGGAGAGTGGCGCTCAACCTGTGGTCCTACTCACGAAGATCGACCTCGTCGACGACTCGTCGTCGTACCTGGCGGAGGCCGAGGCGATCACGTTCGGCTCATGTCCGGTCCACCCGTTGTCGGCCCGGACTGGCGAAGGGCTCGACGATGTACGCGCGTGGTTTCAGGGCAACCGCACCGCGGTGCTGCTCGGCTCCTCGGGGGTCGGCAAGTCGACGCTCGTCAACGCGCTGGCCGGGGCAGAGCTGCACGAGACCCGGGAGGTCCGCGAGGACGATCAACGCGGCCGTCACACGACGACGCGTCGCGAGCTCGTCGTCCTGCCGACCGGCGGGGTCGTTCTCGACACGCCGGGCATCCGCGAGCTGCAGCTGTGGGACGCCGACCTGGAGCAGGCGTTCGGTGACGTCGAGGAGATCGCGCTGCGCTGCCGCTTCGCGGACTGCGCGCACCACAGCGAGCCTGGCTGTGCGATCCGCGAGGCGCTGCTCGACGGCTCGCTCTCCTCGGAGCGCTGGACGAGCTACCGCAAGCTGCAGCGCGAGCAACTCGCACTCGAGACCCGGCGAAACCATCTCCTTCGGCGCGAGCAGTTGCGGGAGTACAAGATTCGCGCACGACAGCATCGATCGAAACGGCGCTGAGCCGGCCGCGGACGCTTCCAGACGCGGTCGAGTTCGACGTGCCCGATCCCGCGCGCAACCTCGACTCGGTCGTGCTCGGCCAGGAGGTTGCGCGGCCGCGGCCCGGACCGCCGTTCAACTGGGACGACGGTGCCTGGCGGCTGCGCTTTCCCCGCCCGCCCGTCGACCGACTCGAGTACCTGCTCGGCATCGGCGGCGAATTCGCCCCCGATCCGGAGAATCCGCTGCGGGCGGCGGGGCCGTTCGGCGACAAGTCGGTCGTCGAGTGGTCCGAGTACGCGGCGCCCGCCTGGCTCTCGGCACCGGCCGGGCAAGGGCCTGCCGAGTGGCTCGAGCTTCGCTGTCGCCGGCTCGTCGCCCGGGTCCCGGTCCTCCTCTACCGCACGCCCGAGCCGCCCGGCCGGGACGCACCGCTGCTCGTCGTCCACGACGGGCCCGAATATGCGCGGTATTCGGCGCTGACGCGGTTTCTCGACGTCACGTCGACCGCCGGGCGCATTCCGCCTCTCACGGCGGCCCTGGTCCAACCGGTCGATCGCAACGAGACGTACTCCGCCTCTGCGCTCTATGCAGGTGCGCTCACCCGAGAGCTACTCCCGGAACTCGCGCAGCGCGTCCCGCACGGCCCCCGCGTCGGCATGGGAGCGAGTCTCGGCGCGCTTGCGATGCTGCATGCGCATCGTCGCCACCCGAGGACGTTCGACGGGTTGTTCCTTCAGTCCGGCAGCTTCTTCCGGCAACGCTGGGACAAGGTCGAGTCGTCGTTCCCGCGGTACCAGCGCATCACGCGGTTCGTCGGGACCGTCCTGCGTGGCGAATCGGTCAGATCGATTCCCGTGACGCTCACCTGCGGAACGGCCGAGGAGAATCTCGCAAACAATCGGGCGGTCGCCGATGCGCTCGCGGATCGTGGCTACGACACCCGCCTGATCGAGGTCCGCGACGCACACAACTGGACCTGCTGGCGCGACGGCTTCGACCCCGCACTCGCCGATCTCCTCGAGAAGCTGACGTGACTCGCCGTGAGATCACACTCGACGGCGGGACGTTCGTTGCGTACGGACACTGGGGACGGCCGGTGGTCGCGTTCCCATCCGAGGACGGCGGGGCGTCGGACTGGGAGAGCCGCGGCATGATCGAGGCGGTCGCACCGCTGCTCGACGCCGGGCGGCTGAAGCTCTACTGCGTGCCGTCCTACGACCGCGAGAGCTGGACGCGCCGTGATCTTCCGCTCGAGGAACGGGCACGCCGGCACGGCACGTACGAACGGTGGGTACTCGAGCAGCTCGTGCCGTTCGTCCAGGTCGACTGTCACACGCACGACCTGATCGCAGTCGGCTGTTCCTTCGGCGCCTATCACGCGGTCAACTTCTGCCTGAAGCGCGCCGACCTGTTTCCGATCGCGCTGGGTTTGAGCGGTGTCTACGACGTGTCGGTACAGGGCGGGGGAGAGCGTGGCGACGCCGTGTACTTCTCGAACCCGGTCGACTACGTCTCGCATCTCCAGGGCGACCACCTCGACTGGCTGCGTGGCCGAGCCTCGGTCGTCCTCGTGTGCGGCCAGGGCCAGTGGGAGGACACGACCGGCGCGCTCGGCTCGACGACGAGCTTCGGGGAGCTTCTCGCCTCGAAGGGCATTCGGTGCGAGGTCGACCTCTGGGGCCACGACGTGCCCCACGACTGGCCGTCATGGCGCCGCCAAATCGCGCATCATCTTCCTCGCTTTGTCTGACGCTGCGCTGATCGGCCTCCTGCTCGGCACCGAAGAGGACTGGCCCGCGGCGTTCGAAGCGCTCGTGTCCCGCCTCGGACCGGTCGAGGGCCGCACGCTCCGGACCGAGCGGCTCGTCAACGAGCCCTTCGACCTACGCTCCAAGCCGCGCTATGCGCTCGTGATCGACCGGCTTGCCTGGTGGTACGACCTGCCGCGCGCCTGGCTGAAGAAGGTCTCGCTGATGGACGACGTCTATCTCCTGAACAACCCGTTCACGTTTCAGGCGATGGAGAAGCACTCGGCTTACTGCGCGATGATGCGGCTCGGCATCCGGGTTCCCGAGACGTGGCTGATCCCGCACAAGGTGCCGCCCGACAACCCACGCTTCGAGCCGACGGCCGAGCGGTACAACGCGCCGTTCGAGCTCGAACGGATCGGCGGCGAAGTCGGCTATCCGTTGTTCATGAAGCCGTTCGACGGCGGCCAGTGGGTAGGCGTGTCGCGCGTCGGGTCGGCGGGGGAGCTCCGTGCCCGGTACGACGAGTCGGGCGAGCGGATGATGCACCTCCAGCACGCGCTCGAAGACTTCGACGTGTTCGTGCGCTCGTTGTCGATCGGCGCCGAGACGATGTCGATGTGGTTCGACCCGTCGCGGCCGATGCACGACCGTTACCAGGTGCGCCACGACTTCCTGAGTCCCAGGCTCGGCGACGAGATCGTGACGATCTCGCGGTTGATCAACGCGTTCTTCCGCTGGGAGTTCAACTCGTGCGAGACGATCGTCAAAGACGGTGTCGCGTATCCGATCGACTATGCCAACGCGTCACCAGACGTCGCCGTGACGTCGCTGCACTACTACTTCCCATGGGCGATCAAAGCCCTCGTTCGTTGGACGGCATTCTGCATCTGCACACGCCGCGAGATGACGATCAACCAGAACTCACGCGACTACTTCGACATCGGCGACGATGCCGCGCTCGGTTACGAGGCAAAGCTCGCCCGCTACCGCGTGCTCGCCGACGAGTACTTCCAGGTCGACGACTACCGTGAGTTCTGCGATCGCAGGCTCGGCAATCTCGATGAGGTCGCGCACGAGTGGTTCACCTCACCGGCGTTCGACGCCGTTCTGGTCGACACGGTGCGCACGACGTTTCCGCAACACGAGCACGAGCATTTCGTCGCGCACTACCGCGGGTTGATCGCGGCTTGGGCACGCGACGGCGCTTGACGGACCACGGAGCCCGCGTCAGACTCTCGCTCGGCGAGCGGCGACCTGCGGTCACTGCGGCTTCATCTCCGTCCGGATCAGAGGGAGGGCCGTAATGACGACAGCCGCTACGACGATTCGCAAGCTCGGGAAGCTTCCGGTTCGCACCGATGTGCGCACGCTCCACGTTGCGCGTTACGTCGATCGCGCGGAGCTGCCTCCGCCGCCGGCGTCGCTCGATCTCACCGATCATGTCGGCGACTGGCCGATGTACGCCAACGACCGCGTCGGCGACTGCACGATCGCCGCCGCCGGTCACATGATCGAGGCCTGGACGGCCGACAGCCGGGGCCAGCCGGTGGAGATCTCGGAGAGATCGGTGCTCGACGCCTTCGACCGGGTGAAGCAGGTCGATCCGCTCAGCGGGGAGGAGGGTGCGGTCGTGCTCGACGTCCTCGGCTACTGGCGTCACACCGGGATCGACCGTCACCGGATCGGCGCGTACGCGCAGGTGCCGGTGCACGATCACGCGCTCGCGCAGACGTCCGCCTGGCTGTTCGGCGGGCTCTACGTCGGGGTCGAGTTGCCTCTCACCGCGCAGGACCAGCCGGTCTGGGACTGGACGGGCTCACTCGACGGCCCGGCGCAAGCCCGGCTCGTGGGGTGGGCACGCGGTCGATCTCGTTCGCTACGCGCAGGACGGGCTCACGGTCGTCACGTGGGGACGGCTCCAGGACGTGACGTGGGACTTCTGGGATCGCTACTGCGACGAGGTGTACGCGATCCTGTCGCGCGGACTTCCTGGCCAACGGCAAGGCGCCGAACGGCTTCGACCTGGCGGCGCTCCAGGCCGACCTGAAGCTCGTCACGGCGTAACCGGGGCGAACAGAGCGCGGCCGACGATCGCCGCTTCGGCTCCTGCGGCCGCGAGCGCGGCGACGTCCTCCGGTGAGCGGATGCCGCCCGCCGCAAGGACGGCCGGGCCTGCGGCGGCGGCTCGGCGCACGAGCTCGAGGTCGGGCCCGGACAAAGTCCCGTCACGCTCGATCGCCGTGACCAAGCATCGTGCAACGCCGCAGGTCGCAGCGCGCTCGAGTGCCTCCACCGCGTCGAGCCCTTCGTCGAGCGTCCAGCCCGCTGTGCGCACTCGACCGTCCCGCACGTCGACGGCGACCACGAGCGACGGGCCGAGCTCCTCGACCCACGGCGCCGGGTCCGGCCAGGCGGCCGTCCCGACGACGACACGGTCTGCCCCGGCGTCGAGCAGAGCCCGTGCGTCCTCCAGCGACCGGATCCCACCGGATGCCTGCAGCGCGATCGGGGCGCAGGCTGCCGCGATCTGCCGGACGAGCTCGGGCCGCGCCCGGCCCGAGCGTGCGCCGTCGAGATCGACGAGGTGGACGCGCCGGGCGCCGGAGTCGCGCCAGTGCCTGGCGGACTCGGCCGGATCGGCGGCGCTCGCGACCACGTCGTCATAGTCGCCCTGGCGCAAGCGGACGACCCGGCCGCCGAGCACGTCGACCGCCGGGATCACCTCGATCGGCCCGTTCAGCCACCTGGACAGGTCGCTTTTGGCGGCTACGCCCATTCCCTTGGGGTCAGACCCGGGTCTGACCCGGGCCAGACCGCGGTTTCCGAGATTCGGTTTTCATGGTGACATGTTACCGTGCTAACATGATGACCACCAATGGCGAACAGGAGCCGACACCCATGGCGAACCCGGAGATGGAGGCGCTCTTCGACGCGATCCAGTCGTTGCAGACCCGCTCGGAGGTCGAGCACTTCCTGCGCGACCTGTGCACGATCTCGGAGCTCGAGGCGATGGCCCACCGCTGGCAGGTGGCACGCCTGCTCCAGGAGGGCCTCCCGTATCTCGAGATCGCGGAGCGAACGGAAGCCTCGACGACAACCGTGACGCGGGTGGCGCACTGGCTTCGCCACGGCGAGGGCGGGTACCGGCTGGCGCTCGACCGCGGCGCAGCTCCTGAAGGTCGCGCTCCCGGTCAAGGGACGGCTGCGCGAGCCGTCCTTCAGGCTCCTCGAGGATGCCGGCCTCGGCCCGGAGCAGCCGGGCGAGCGTGCGCTCGCGTTCCCCTGCCGCAATGCGCCGGTCGAGGTGCTGCTCGTCCGCGCCGCCGACATCCCCGAGTACGTCCAGGACGGAGTCGTCGACTGTGGCATCACCGGGCTCGACCTCGTGCGCGAGCGCGGCGCCCGCGTGTCGGAGCTGCTGGCGCTCGGGTTCGGCTCGTGCCGGCTCGAGGCGGCCGTGCCGGCCGAGTCGACCGTGCAAACCCTCGCCGAGCTCAGCGACGCCTCGGTGGCGACCGTCTACCCCCGGCTGACCCGCGAGCTCCTGCCGGCCCAGGTGAGCCTGGTCGACGTCACAGGCTCGGTCGAGCTCGCCCCGCGGCTCGGCCTTGCCGACGCGATCGTCGATCTCGTCTCGTCGGGCAACACCCTGCGGACCAACGGCCTCCGCTCGCTCGGCGTGCTGCTCGAGTCGCAGGCCGTCCTCATTGCCGGCGACGGCGGGCGCGCGGAGCCGTTCGCGTCGATGCTGCGCGCGGTCGTCGATGCCCGCCGCCATCGCTATCTGATGCTGAACGCGCCGGAGTCGGCTCTGCCCGAGATCTGCGCACTGGTGGCGCCTCGTGCACCGAGCGTGCTGCCGCTGGCCGAGACCGGCATCCGTCGCGATCCACGTGCTCGTGCCCGCCGACGAGCTCTGGCTGCTGCTGCCGAAGCTGGAGGCCGCCGGCGGCTCCTCGATCCTGATCGTCCCGGTCGAGCGGATGGTCGCATGACGATTGTCGCGGACGTCAAGGAACGCGGGTTCGAGGCCGTGCGCGAGTGGGCCGTGAAGCTCGACGGGGCGGAGCCTGCCCGCGCGGTGCCCGACGAGGCGGGGCTGCCCAAGGAGGCTCTGCTCACCCTCGCCGACCGCGTGCGTCGCTGGCATGCGCTCCAGCGCCCGGCCGACATCACGCTCGAGGTCGAGCCCGGCGTCGTGCTCGAGCGACGCTGGATTGCGCTCGACACGATCGGCGTCTACGTCCCGCGCGGCCTCATCTCGACGCTCGTCATGTGCGCGGTGCCGGCGCAGGCTGCGGGCGTGCGGCGGATCGTCGTCTGCACACCTCCGTCCGGCGCGCCTCTGATCGCCGCCGCCGCGGAGCCGCTGGGTATCGACGAGGTGTGGGCGATCGGCGGCCCGCAGGCGATCGCATGGCTCGCCTACGTCGAACGGGTCGACAAGATCGTCGGCCCCGGCAGCTCGTACGTGAACCAGGCGAAGCTCGAGGTCTCGTGCGACGTGCCGATCGACCTGCCCGGCGGACCGTCCGAAGTCGTCGTCGCCGGTGACGGCGACGAGCGTGTGATCTCACTCGAGCTCGCGGCGCAGGCAGAGCACGGTCCGGACTCGGTCTGTCGCCGCGTCGCGACCGCTCGACGGAGGCGGAGGCTCTTGCACCCGAGCATCTCGTTCTGCTCGGCGCATGCCGAGCGCTGACGTCGATCAGGTGCGCAACGCCGGCGCGGTATTCGTCGGTCGCTGGTCGACGGTTGCTCGCGGGCGACTACGCGACCGGTGGCAACCACGTGCTGCCGACCGGTGGTTGGGCCCGGTCGGTTGGCGGCCTCGGCCTCGAGACGTTTCTCAAGCCGGTGACCGTGCAGCGGCTGACACGCGACGGCCTCGATGCTCCTTCGTCCGACCGTCGAAGCGCTCGCCGAGGCCGAGGGCATGCCGGCGCATGCCGAGGCGGTCCGGCGATGAGGGCGCTCGCACCGGACTTCGCAGCCGTACGCCTGGGCCGCGCCGACCGACGAGGTCGCACGGTCGCGGGGATCGATCCGTCGCAGGTGCTGCGGTTCGACCAGAACACGCCGCCACTGCCCGCTGCCCTCGACGCGGCCGGGAACGATCGCCGGTGCGCTCGCCCGTGTCAGCAGCTACCCGGCGGTGCGGCCTACGGGCCCCTCGTCGGGCGATCGCCGACTACAACGGCGTGGAGCCCGAGAACGTCGTCCTCGGCGCCGGCGCCGACGACCTGATCCTGCTCTGTGCCCGTGCGTTCGCGGGGCCGGGCGACCGAGTCGCGGTCCCGCCGTCGCCCGACCTACTCGCTGTACCGGATCGCGGCCCAGCTCGCCGGAGCGGAGGTCGGCGACGAGCGACCCGGTCCTCACGTTTGCGTGTCGGCCGAACAATCCGACCGGGCACGCTCGACCCGTCTGCCCGACGCGCGGCCGCTCGTCGTCGACGAGGCGTACTTCGAGTACGCGGGCGAGACCGCGCTGCCGTTGCTCGACGACGGCGATGTCATCGTGCTGCGCACGTTCTCGAAGTCGTTCGCGCTCGCGGGCGCGCGAATCGGCTACGCACTCGCGGCGGCGGACGTGGCGGCGGAACTGAACGCGCGTCAGGCTCCGGCGCCGATCTCGACGCTCGTCGGCAGACGCTCGCGCTTGCCGCGCTCCGGGTCGCCGCCCGACGTTCGGCCGGTCGTCGAGGAGCGCGAGCGGCTCGCCTCGGCGCTGCGCGCCCTCGGTCTCGAGCCGGGCCGTTCCTCGACCAACTTCCTCTACGTCCCGGTCGCGGACGGTGCGGCGCTGGGTGACGCGCTGCTCCAGCGCGGTATCGTCGTCCGTTCCTACAAGACCGCGATCCGTGCCTCCGTCCGCGATGCCGAGGATGACGACGCTGCTCGTCGAGACACTCGCGCGACTGCTCGACCGGCCGTCGCCCGTCGCGTCGGCCGGCGGGCGGCGAAGCTCGAGTTCTGCGCGCGACCGCCGAGACCCGACTCGTCGTGCGGCTTGCCCTCGACGGCGCCGGCCGCGTGCGCGTCGCGACCGGAGCGGGCCTGTACGACCACCTTCTCGAGCAGCTCGCGTTCCACGCCGGGTTCGATCTCGTGCTCGAAGGATCCGGTGACGTCGAGACGGGCGATCACCACACGGCCGAGGACGAGGCGATCGCCTTCGGGAGCGCGCTCGACGAGGCGCTCGGCGATCGTCGCGGCATCGCCCGCTACGGCGACGCCGTCGTGCCGATGGACGACGCACTCGCGCGTGCCGCGGTCGACCTCGGCGGCCGACCGCACGTCGAGATCGCACTCGAGCAGGACCCCGGCCTGGCGCTGCACATGCTGTCGAGCCTCGCCCAGTCGGCCCGCGCGGCGATCCATGTCGAGGCGACGGGCCGCGATCCGCACCATGTCGCCGAGGCGGCGTTCAAGGCCGTCGGCCGTTCCCTTCGGAAGGCGGTTCGACGCGAGTGCGGGCGAGCTGCCGTCGACCAAGGGCGTTCTGTGAACGTCGCAATCTGCCGTTACGGAGCGGGCAACGTGCGCTCGGTGGAGCTCGCGCTCGGCCGGCTCGGTGCCGAGATCGTCGACGACGTCGAAGCGGCGGACCTGGCGGTGCTTCCGGGCGTCGGCGCCGCACGCACGGCGATGGCCGGCCTTCGCGCGCGTGGGGTCACGACGACGGCGCTGCGCGAACGGTGCGCGCCGTGGGAGGCCGGTGCTCGGCATCTGCCTCGGGCTCCAGCTCGCGCTCGAGTGCAGCGACGAGGACGGAGGGAGTCGACGGGCTCGGTCTGCTGCCCGGCCGCTCCGAGCCGCTGCTCGACACTCGCGCGTTCCGCGCATCGGTTGGTCGGTACGTCGAGCCGTTCGAGGATCGGCGTTCTACTTCGCGCACTCGTACGCGGCGAGACGCCCGCGCCACTGCGTGGGCCGGAGGGCGTCGTCGCCGAGGCGCGGCGCCGGTCGTTCATCGGCTGTCCAGTTCCACCCGGAGAAGAGCGGCCCGGCCGGCGCCCGCTACCTCGCCGGCGTGCTCGAGGAGGTCTCGTGCCTCTCCCGCGCCTGATCCCGTGCCTGGACGTCGCGGCCGGACGGGTCGTCAAGGGCGTGCGCTTCCAGGAGCTGCGCGACATGGGTGACCCGGTCGAGCTCGGTGCCGCGTACTCCGACGACGGGGCCGACGAGCTCGTGTTCCTCGACATCAAGGCGACGCTCGAGCGGGCGGCAGACGCTCGTCGAGCTCGTCGCGCGTGTCGCCGAGCAGCTGCGATCCCGTTCACGGTCGGCGGCGGCGTGCGCTCTGCTCGCGACGCCGACGAGCTGCTGCGAGGCGGGGGCCGACAAGGTCGCGGTCAACTCCGCGGCGCTCGCGTCGGCCGGAGCTCGTCACCGAAGCTGGCCGCGCGGCTCGGGTACGCAGGCAGTCGTGGTCGCGATCGACGTCGAGGGTGGGCGCGTTCGCTCGCACGCCGGAACGACTCGCGACGCGCGCGCGACGCCGTCGAGTGGGCGCGCGAGGCGGCAGGAACGTGGCGCGGGCGAGATCCTGCTCACGTCGATCGACGCCGACGGAACGCGGCGGGTTACGACCTCGAGCTGACGGCGGCGGTCGCCGGCGCGGTCGACGTGCCGGTGATCGCGTCGGGCGGCGCCGGGTAACGCACGCACGTCGCCGACGCGCTCGACGTCGGCGCAGGCGGCGCTGCTCGCATCGATCCTGCACGACGATCCGACCCGGCTCGTCTCGCTGCGCGCGGAGCTGCGCGACCTCGGGGTGAAGGTTCGTGACGCAGCCTGAGCTTGCGTCCGCGATCGTGCAGGACGCCGACGACGGCCGGGTGCTGATGCTCGCGTGGATGGATGCCGAGGCCGAGCGCGCTGACGCGCGAGACCGGCGAGGCATGGTTCTGGAGCCGCTCGCGGCAGCAGCTCTGGCGAAAGGGCGCGACGTCCGGCAACACGCTCGCGGTCGAGGAGATGCGCGACGACTGCGACGGCGACGCGCTGCTCCTTCGAGTGCGGCCGCGCAGGCCCCGCCTGCCACACCGGATCGCTCTCGTGCTTCGCGCCGGCGCTGTGGCGCACGATCGCCGACCGGGCTGCCGAGCGACCGGCGGGCTCCTACACGGCGGAGCTCCTCGACGCAGGGTGTCGGCGCCTGCGCGCGCAAGGTCGGAGAGGAGGCCGTCGAGCTCGCAGTCGCCGCGCTCGACGAAGACGACGAGCGCGTGATCGAGGAGGCGGCCGATCTCGTCTACCACCTCTACGTGCTGCTCGCGAGTCGCGGGATCGACCTTGCGCGGGTCGAGGACGAGCTCAACAGGCGGACTTGACGGGGCCTCCCCCGTGCGAGACGGGAACGTGCTCTATTCGCGCGAGCGCGGCGAGCCGACGGCGGTACACGACCATGTCCGGGTGTTGCCAGTCGCCGTGCGTCTGACAGCGCCACGGCGCGTAGAGCTCGCGGTGGTAGCGGCTCGTCAAGCTCTCGGCGTGTCCGATCACGTTCGGCAGCGAGATCTGGAACCGATGCATCAGCCAGAGCGTGAGGCGGAGCGAGGCCTCGAGCTGCACCTGGTCGTCGAGGATCGACGCGTCGCTGGTCCCGACGTGCTCGATGCCGATCGCGGTCCAGTTGAGGCCGACCGTGTGACGGCACATCACGTTGAGCGGGACGAGCTGGTAGATCGTCCCGTCCCGGTCGATCACGAAATGCGCGCACGTCCCGGGGAGCTCGCCGAGCTCCGGATCGGGCGTGTCGCCGGCGAAGGTCGCCCAGACCGGCGCGAACGTGGTCGTTGCCGTGTAGTGCTCGACGATCACCTTCGGGTGCACGAGCCGCCATCGATCGACTCCGTAATGGCGCTCGGCATAGCGCGCGGTCTCTGCCCGGCGCGCCGCCCCGAACGGGATCGGCCGCTGGACGATGTGCGGGGCCGGGGGTACTGCTGCGACCGAGGCGGCGAGCAAGGCGGCAAGCGCGAGCATGGTTTGTAAATGATCGCCGACGGATCGGCGAAGCGCTCGGGGTTGCGGCTACGATGCCCGCCGATGCGGCTTCTCGGAGGGGGGTTCCTGGCGGCGCTGGCCGTTGCCGCAGTGGCAGTGGCTGCGACATCGCCCCTTCCGGTTTTTCAGCGATCGGCTCACGCCTACGACAAGCTTCCCGCGGTCGCGAAGCCCATCGGCGCGGTCCAGATCTCGCGGCGTGTCGCGACGGCGCTCGATACGAAGCGGCGGCCGTATCTCGTCTACGCGACGCTGATGAAGAACCAGTCGGTTTGTGTGCTGCTGGTGCAGTCGAACTCCTACCGGAGCCGGTGCACCCCAAACGCGCTGCTTTTCGCGCCCGGTCGCTACACGTTCTCGGTGATCAAAGGGCTGATCGGTGGAGTCGCCGGCCCCACGGTCAAGAAGGTCGTGCTGGTCGGCAAGACTTCTCGGAAGACGATTCCTCTTACGACGGACGGCGGCTACATCTACGGCTGCCCGGCGCCGACGAACTGCGCCACCTGGGTTCGCGAGGTCCTCGGCTACAGCTCAGCCGGGAAGCTGATCTCCACCGAGCGCACGCACTAGCCCTTTTCTACAAGGGGCAGCGCGGCGCTTTGAGAAGCCGCGGCGTGACGAGGCACCAGCCTGGCTTCCCCTTGATACCGGTGCGGACGTAGATCGTCGGCCGGCCGCGGTTGGCGCCGCAGACGTGGTCGAAGCCCATCAGTGACATCCCGCCGAGCTTGCCGGTCGCGTTCCAGCACACCAACGCCGTCTCGATCCCGGCCTGTGACGAGAGTTCCGACGCGAGCCGCCCGTTCGTGAGCGGCTTCGACCCGCAACCGACGAGGGCAGCGACGAGGACTCCGATCGCAGCTGCCCGGGCCTTCATGGCGCGCAGGGTAGCCGCTCCGGAGGACGCTAAAGGTCGCCCGGGACGGTGCCGATATCCCGGTCGTGAGGATTGGGGCGACAGCCCGGGTTGGTCTCGTGGTGGCGCTGGTGCTGGTGTTCATCGCAACCGCTGCCGCATCCTCCGAGGCGCCTCGGAGAGCCGTCGGAGTCGCTGCGTTCCAGGCGACGAGCGGCGGCTACCGGGTCCTGCCTCGCGTGCGACATCACCGGCCGACGAAACCGCACCGTCGCCTCGCGAGCGCCCGTTCGATCAAGCGCATCCTGGAAGCGCCGCAACCGCCCGCGCCTGCGGTGCAGCCGGCGACCGTGGTCCCGACCGATCCCGCCTGGCCGCAGCAGTGGGGTCTCTCACAGATCGATGCTCCTGCAGCCTGGCACGTTTCGGCGGGCTCGAAGCCGATCGTGATCGCTGTGGTCGACAGTGGCGTCGATCCGACGCAGCCCGACCTACAAGGTGCTCTCGTTCCCGGTGCCGATTTCGCCGACGGAACCGGCGATACGTCCGACCAGTACGGCCACGGGACGATGGTGGCCGGCGTCATCGCCGCGCGTCCCGACAACGGCCTCGGCGGGGCAGGCATCTGCTGGTCGTGTCGCGTGATGCCGGTCAAGGTTCTCGGTGCCGATGGCAGCGGGACGGCGGCGGCGATCGCCGACGGCATCCGCTACGCGGCAGACCACGGCGCGAACGTGATCAGCATGAGCTTCGTCCTCAGCGGCCCCGATTCCGGCGTCGAGTCTGCCCTCGACCACGCGCACTCCCGCGGCGTGCTCCTCGTCGCCGCGGCCGGCAACAACGGCACCGACACCCCGACCTACCCGGCCTCCTATCCCGACGTCGTGTCGGTGGCGGCGGTCGACCCGTCCGGCGCGCTGTATCCGTGGTCGGCGCGTGGGTCCTGGGTGACGCTTGCGGCTCCCGGCTGCGCGTTCACGACGGCACCCGGAGCATCCTTCGTGGGGAACTTCTGCGGCACGTCTGCAGCGGCGCCCCTCGTCGCCGGTCTCGCCGGCCTGGCCCTCTCGGCGGGCAGCGGCTCGGCCGCCGACGTCGAGGCCGCACTCGAGCAGACCGCCGTACCGCTTCCCGGCGCGGTCGGCAGCGGCCGAGTCGACGCACTCGCGCTGCTCGAGCAGCAGTCCAGCCGCTAACACCAGTCTCTCTTTTTCTTCGTCTCTCTCTTTCCGTCTTTCTCTTTTCAATTGGCGGTGCGCGAACGGTGGCGGCCGGAGCCGGGCTTTGCCCGGCGGGAGGCCAAGCGCGGCCCGCCAAGCGGGAGCGAAGAAGGAGGGGGCTTGTGGGGGAACCATGGGTTCCCCCACACAAAAGAGAAGGGCCCGCTTGCGCGGGCCCTTCTCGGTGTTCGAGCTAGCAGTGAACCGCTAGCCGAGTGCCACCCGCACCGACCGGATGGACGGAGCGAGCTTGAGGCCGCCGACGCGAACCTGCTTGTTCGTGTCGACATACCGGGTGATCACACGGCTCGAAACCTTGCCGTGCGTCTTGCTGATCAGCGTGATCTTCAGCTTGGCGGTCTTCGCCGGGCCGTTCACGCGGACGATCAGGTAGCGGCCCTGCCCGATCTTGACGACCCGCGCGGTGGCGAGGGTCATCGAAGCGGCGGCGCCCGCAGGAGCGGTCTTCGCCGTCGGGACGGGAGTCGAAACGGCAACCGGAGCAGCCGTCACGACCGGTGCGGTCGGGCCGGTGGAGCCAGTCGAGCCGCCCGAGCCGCCCGAGGAACCACCAGTCGGCGGCGGAGTCGTGCTACCGCACGCCACACCAGTGGTCGGGTTGAAGTCAGTCGAGCGGAAGATGCCGTCGCCACCGTTGCGGGTGCCGTAGTTCTCCGACTCGACGTCGACACAGGTGCCGGTGGTGCTACGAACGAAGATGCCGGCCTGGCCGTTCACGCCCGTGCGGACGTTGACGAAGCCAGCGATAGCCGTGCCCCAACCGCTCTGGGTCGTCGTGTCGTACGGAGGCACCTTGGCGGCGTCGGCACCGATGACCGGGGCCGAGCCCTGGAATGCCTGCGCACTGAAGACGACCTTGGCACCCTGGACCGGGTTGCCGTCGAGATCCAGAATCGTCTCGACACAGAACGCCTCGTTCGTGCTCTTCTTGACGCAGTTCAAGACCTTGCTCGACGCGAAGTTCACGGTCTTCGTGAGCGCGGGAGAAGAGGTCTTGTTGCCGCCGTCCCAGAGAACAGGCTGGTCCGGGTAGACAGCGGTCGCCGTGATCGTCGCCTTGCCGACCGGAGCCGGACCGTAGATGTCACAGCGGCCGTTCGAGTCGGGCGTCAGGACGATGCCGACGTCCGGGTTGAACTGCACGTACGCCTCGCCGTGCTCGTCCGTGTAGACAGCGACGCCCGTTGCCCCAGTCGGCAGCGGGATCGGGTTGCCGGACGCGTCGAAGCAGTCGTTGTACCCGTCGGAGACGCTCGTGTTGAACGTATCCCAGTAGTCGTAGATCCCCGGGATTTGCTCCGTCGAGCCCAGCGGGCTCCCGTCGAGGAAGCCGGTGAAGTTGTTGGACGCATGTCCAGCAACACCCGACGTCAGCGGAGCCCACGAGAAGATGCTTCCCTCGCCGGGCAGCGTTGCCGGGATCAGCGCCTTGTAGAACGGTGCATACAGGTCGTGCGGAGCTGCACCGCTCGGATCAGTGGCGTCGTGACGGTTGTAGATGTCGGTCTTGTCGACCTTCGACAGCGAACCGACCGTCGAGTCCGCACTGAGGTTGACGTCGACGCGGAGCGCCGGCATCGGTGCATCGCCTGCGTCCAGCTTGCCGTCGGACAGCAGCGTGTCGAACGGGCGGACTGGATCGAACGGCCCGTAGGCGAATTCGTCCGTTGCGCCGTAGATGTTCGAGAACGGCCCGAGATCCGGATCGCTGGATGGGGACGGTGCTCCCTGGCAGTTGTCGACCGCGTCGATCGCGTTTGCGGCCGAAGCGCCGATGCAATTCGCGTACTGACTATGACCCTCGGTCGTCAGGTCATCGTCGTGGATGTCCCACCTCATCGAAGCTGCGCCCGGGGCGTTGCTTCCCGTGAGCGAGTCGTCGACGGCGAGGTGCTGTGCCAGCCACGCCCAATCGTCAGGCAGCGTCACGACCGGATGGTTGTACCCGGCGAAGTCGTTGCCGAACGGGAACGTGCCCTTGACCTGGACCCTGATCTGGCCGGGAAGGAA
Organism: uncultured Thermoleophilia bacterium; assembly: GCA_963715115.1. Lineage (GTDB taxonomy): Bacteria > Actinomycetota > Thermoleophilia > Gaiellales > Gaiellaceae > PALSA-600. Next base: position 104,830 of record CAVQRE010000006.1, on the reverse strand, counting down.
GGCATTGGTGCCGCCCCTGCCTGCGCCCGGGATCGGGTTGAAGATGCCGTTACCCGTCGGATCGCCGAGGTTCGCACCTGCGACCTCGGTGGTCGTCGGAGCCTGGTCCTGCATCCAGATCACGAGGAACTGGTGCTGGTCGAGCGAGTCTGCGCTCAACAACACAGGCAAATACGCGTTGTTGATCGACAGCTTGTAAACCGCGAGGCCTGGCTTCTGCGAGGTGACCTCGAACGAGAAGCAGAGCCCGCTGGTCGTGAACCACCCGTTCGGCGGCGAGATGATGACGGGGCCCGAGTGGGTCTCGTCGACGCCCGACCAATCCTCGATCGAGGCGGTCGCGTTGAACGGAAGCCCAAGGCTTCGAACCGAGTCCTCAGTCTGATTCGGTCCGTACCCGAGACACTTCACGACCTTGACGGTCTCACCGGCCCAGGCCACGTACGGAATGTTCGTGGTCTGAGGATCCGGTACCCAAGACTGCTCGGATGGTGTGGCTGCCGCCGAGCCCACGCCGATCGTGAGCGCGGCAATCGCGGCAACCGCAGCGGCGAGCGCAAAGCTGATGCGTAGACGCATCCTTCCCCCTCTCTTCCAATCCCTAGGAGTTACCCAACTTCCGATCATCGGTCGTAGCGATGAAGTGGAAACGCTACGACGAGGGTTGCTGACTGACAAATCCCCCCTTTCGACCTTGAAACGGCCCGCCACCCTCGGCGGGCGCACCTGATGTTCTAGACGCGCGGAGAGCCTGAATCAAGCGTTCGGCGGGTAGGCTTTCGAGGGAAAAAACCTAGCCTCCGCAGGAATTTCCGCGTTTCGGACGGGTCCGGAAATCCCCGCCTTCCGAAGGACGCGGAAGGCCAGTACATTGAGGTCAAGTTGCGCCGGCGTCTTCTCGTAGGCCTGATCGTGCTTGCGGTGCTCTCGGCGCTGGCAGCCGGGACCGCTCGTGCGGACCCGAACGACCCGAGTTGGCCGGCGGAATGGGGGCCGCGCCTGACGCGAGCCGCCGATCTGTGGCAGGTCTCGACGGGCGACCCGCGGATCGTGATCGCGGTCGTCGACACCGGCCTGAACCCGCTTCCGACCGAGCTGACGCAGGTCGTTCCGGGTTGGGACATCGTCGGGAACGATGCCTCGACGGGCGACGACAACGGCCACGGAACCTGGGTCTCGAGCGTGATCGGCGCGCTCGGGAACAACGGCACCGGCATCGCCGGCTACTGCTGGCACTGCTCGATCATGCCGGTACGAGTCGCACAGGGACGCCAGGGCGGGGCGCTCGCCTCGTCGATCGCCGGCGGCATCCGCTGGGCTGTCGACCACGGCGCGCGCATCGTCAACGTGAGTCTGGCGTCGAACAGCTTCGACTTCGGTGAACTGGGTGCCGTCGAGTACGCCGAGGATCACGGTGTGATCGTGATCGGGGCGGCGGGCAACACCGCCTACACGGATCCGCTCTACCCCGCCGGGTACCCGGGGGTGCTCTCCGTCGCCGGTACCGACGAGAACGACGTGCTCGACGACTGGTCGACGTTCGGCCCCTGGGTGACGCTTGCGGCTCCGGGATGCGAGATGGTGATGGATCCCAACGTCGGCCCGGCCTACGGGTGTGGCTCGTCGTTCGGGCCGCCCGCCGTCTCCGGCATCGCCGGGCTCCTTCTGTCGATCGATCCGAGCCTGACGGCGAACCAGGTCGAGAACGCGCTGCGCGCGACGGCTCACCCCGTTCAGGGGATCGGCGGCGGCGAGGTCGACGCCTGGGCGGCCGCGAACTACCTCGGGCTCGTCCCGGCCTCGCCGCCTCCTCCGCCGCCCCCGGTCACGCCCACGGCCACACCGGCCTCGTCGAGGCAGGTGCTGCTCACCGAAGGCGTCGTGCGACGGAAGGCCGTCGTCAAGCTGCAGCTCGCCGCCGGTCCGCTCTACCTTCAGCTGATCGGTCATGCCGCAGCGGCCGACTGCTCGATGAGCATCCGGGCCTCCGGCACCCTCTACGTCGCCCTCCCGGGCGAGAAGACCGTGCGAAGCCTCGCGGCGACCGTGAAGGCGGGCAACTACTCGGTCACGATCAGCTGCCGCGACACGCGGCCGAAGTCGTACTCGCTGAACGCGACGGCGATGTTCCCGAACTAGGAGCCTCTCAGCCCGCCCGCCTCTGGACCTTCATCGCCGGTGCGGGGCGTTGCGCTCCCGCACCGGCGTCGAAGATGAGGCGGTGCGTCGTCACGATGCCTCGACCGCGACGACGTCCGCGCTGGCAATCTCGACAGGGCTCACCGGACGCACGAGCCCGCGGGCGATCGCCCAGTGGCTCGCTTCGATCCGGTTGCGCACGCCGAGCTTCTTGTACGTGTTCGCGAGGTGGAACTTGATCGTCTGGTCGGTCACCCAGAGGATCTTGGCCACCTCCCGGTTGGGACGACCCTCCGCCACGAGCCGAAGGATCTCGAGCTCGCGGCGCGTCAGCCGCGCCCGGGCGCCGATGCAATGATCGGTCGCGCCGGTCTCCTCGAGCTGTGCCGCGTACGCCTCGGTGACGGCACGGACGAGCTCGGTTGCGCCGAGCTGCCGGTCGACCGCCCAGTAGGCGCCGCCGGCCAGCGCTGCGTCGACCGTCAGCCGGTCCTCGTTCTCGACGAAGACGATGGTGACCAGGTCGGGGCAGTGCTTGTGCACCCGCCGAAGCAGGCGGTACAGCTCACGGTTGTCGACCTCGTCGTCGAGGCCTACCAGCAACAGGTCGGCCGCGTGCGCGTCGGCAAGGTCGGGCGCGCGCCGGAGCTCGCCTGAGTTGGCGACCACCGACACGTCCGACCGCGTCAGCGCGGCGGTGATCGCCTGCTGCCACAGTGGATCCGGATCGATCACCACGGCACGTGCCGCGGTCTTCATCACAATTCGTTCCCTCATTTCCCCTCTCCTCGCGCGTCTTGCGCAGGTTCGAATCCGCACATGCGCCCGGGCCGATATCCCCGTGGCCCGGGCTGGCCAACTCGTGGCGGCGGACTATCCGGGGCGTTCGAGAGAGAGGCGGCGGTGCCACCCGATGGGCACTGCCACCGCCAGGGCGACACGAGACGTGAGCCACGGCGGGATGATCGAGAGGACGGCGGCAAGTGCCGCGAAGAGCAGGACGGCGCCACCGGCGGGCCCGCTGAGCGCGCCGCCGAACGAGATCGGCGAGTCGTTCGCCGGTGTGTTCGGGGTCGACGGCAAGGTCGGTGCCTTTGGCGGCGCGGCGGACCGGGTCGGCGCCGCGTTGCCGCCGGGCGCGACGGGAACCTCGGTCGGCGGCACGAGCGTGACGCCCTGTGGCGGCACGAACGAGCTGGCCGCCGACGGCAGCAACTGCGGGTGGGCAACGGGCTGCGAGAAGAACGGCTTCGCGGCCGGCATGCTGCGCAGGTACGCAGCTGCACCGTGATGGACCGGTGCGACGTGCGCGCGCTTCGCCGCCGGATGCCGCCTCGGACGTGGCGTGACCGGCGTAACGGCGAGCGGCGCGGGGGCGGCGACCGGCTCGCTCGGCGGCGGCGCGGCGGCAGCCGGAGGCGGCGTGTTCGGCGATGCGGGATCGGCCGACACGTTGACCGTGATCTCGGTGACGCTCGGGCCCGGCGTCACGGTCGAGGGGCTGGCGACGGGAGCTTGCGTGTTCGGAGCGACGACCGTGACCGGCGGCGCCGGCACGGCACCGTTCGGATTCGTGGTCGCCGTTGCGCCGACGGTCGGCGTCCCGGTGGTCGTGGCCGGCGGCGGAGTTGGCGCCGTGCCGTCGGTCGGCGTCGTCCCGGTGGTGCGTTGCCGGCGGCGGCGTTGTCGTTCGGCGTTGTCGTTGCCGGCGGCGGCGTGCCGTCGGTTGTCGTCGTCCCGGTGCTCGTCGTCGTTCCGTTCGTCGGGTCGGTGACGGCCGGCGACGTGCTGCTGTCCGTCGGCGACGTTGCTGTCGCCGACGTTCCGCCGGTCGTGGTCGAACTGCTGCTCGCGGCCGGCTGGCCGGTCGTGTCGGTCGGTGAGGTCACCGTCGGGGTGCCTGATCCCGTCGAGTCGTCGGCGGCGGCCGGACCTGCGATCGCGAGCGCCGCGACGACGCAGCACAGCAACGCACACAGCGTTGCGCTGCGCGACCGACCGACCCTCGCTCCGACCTTCAGTCCCACCAACACCCTCCGTTAACCCGCTCCCTGAACCAGTATTTACCAGTCCGCGCGGCCGGACACAACCTCGCGTGTTCCCCGACTGTCCGAGGCGAACTCTACGGAAGAGGGGGTGGGACCTTCCGCCGGGGAAAACTAGCCTGCAGTCGAGTCAAAAAGGGTGCAATATGCATCCAGCGACCGGGGCAGGACGTGGTCGCGTCGTGATCCGAAGAGGGGGTTGGAGGGTCGGATGGGGGGAAAGCTCGGACTCGGAGGACGCCTGGTTCTCGCGGCTCTGCTTGCGGGGACGCTGCTTTTCGCAGTGACCGGCACGGTCAATGCCGACGGCCCGCAGACGTGGACGGTCTCGATCGGCAACGCGTCGCCGACGTCGTCGCCTGAAGGCGACTCGGCCGGCGCGAAATCGCTGACGTTCCCGCTCACCCTCAACGGCGGCTCGTCGGGGACGACGCCGGCGGCGATCGACGTGACGTACACGAGTTCCGAAGGCTCCGTGCCGCTGCTCGTGATCGCGGCCGGAACGCCGGCCGGACAGTTCAACCTCCAGGTTCCGATCAACGGCAACACGACGCCGCAAGACGACCGGACGATGACGGTCGCGCTGACCAGCGTCGCGTTCGACGCCAGCGACACGACCGACTCGATCTCGCTCGGAAGCGGGACCTCGGGAACGGGGACGATCATCGACGACGACTGGCGGATCGCCGGGCTCGCGTCGAGCCCGGCGAACGCGACCGTCAGCGAGGCCGGCGGTGCGACGATCGACTTCCAGGTCACGCTCACCGCTGCCGCGCCGACGACCCACGCGATCAAGGTCGACTACGCCCTCGCCAATGGATCCGGCGCCGCCGGTGCGAAGTTCGGCACCGACTACAAGGTGACTCAGCCCGCGTCCGGTGCGCAGAGCGGCACGCTGACCTTTGCGCCTGGAACCACCACCGTCGACGTGAAGGTGCAGGGGATCAGCGACGGCATCTACGGCTACGACAAGACCTTCACGATGACCATCTCGAATCCGCAGGGTGCGAGCTTCTCCGGCGGAGCGACCACGTCGGAGACGGGGACGATCGCCGAGGCGTCCGCGGCGCCGATCATCGGATTCCCCGCGGCGTGCGGCACGGTCACGGGTGGAAGCGTCCTGACCATTCCTCTGCAGACGACATACGCGAGTCCGATCCCTGCCACCGTCACCTGGACAACCGCCGATCAGTCGACGATCCCAGGTGACTACAACGGCGGCAGTGGCACTGCGACGGTGCCGGCTGGCTCTCGTAACGGTTCGCTGACGATCCAGACGAACGAGAATCCGCCGCCCGGGAATCGAACCTTCACGGTCACGCTGTCGAACCCGCAGCAAACGAAGATTCTCAGCGGCGGCGGGAGCACGACCTGCACGATCAACCAGCCGCAAAACGCCGGTACCGACAAGATTCCGTCGCTCCAACTCGCCAACCCGGCGCCGGTAGCGCAGCCGACGGCAGGATCGCCTTCGATCCAGGTCCCGATCACGGTCACGCTCAACGCGCCCGTGACTCCGCCGTCGACGCCCGCGGCCGTGAGCGTCCACTGGCAGACCGTGGCGGGGACGGCGGCCTCTCCCGGCGACTACACGGACGGTTCGGGTGATCTTCAGTGGGACGCCGGGAAGTTCGGCACAAAGACCTTCAACGTCCAGGTCAACCCGGCGACAACCACGGCCAACACGCCGAAGACGTTCACGATCACGTTCCAGACGACCACTGCCGGCTTCATCGGGGCGAACGTCGTCACCGTAACCGTGGTTCCGCCCACGGGCCCGCCGGTGATCTCGGCCAGGGACGCGTCGGCGCTCGAGTCCGCAGGCTCGATTCCGGAAGTCGTGTCGCTGGCGCCGAGCCCAACGGGCTCGGTGACGGTCCACTACGCGACGGCTGACGGGTCGGCCAAGGCGGGGACCGACTACACGTCGGTCAACGGCACGCTCACGTTCGCGGCGGGCCAGACGTCGAAGACGGTGCTCGTGCCGATCAACAACGACACCCAACTGAACGGGGCACGGTCGTTCACGTTCACGCTCTCGAGCCCGACCAACGCGACCATCGGCGACGCGAAGGCCACACTGACCATCCTCGACGACGATGCGCCGACGCCGGCGCCGCCGATCGTCAAACCGTCACCGCCGCAACCCAAGCCCACGCCTTTGCCCACGCCGAAGACCACGAGCGGCAAGCATGCCGTGCTCGTCCAGGTCCTGACCGGCCAAAGCACGGTCGATCCCAAGGGGTACGCGCACTTCACGCTGAGCTGCCCCGAACCGGCGGTGCAGATGTGCCAGGGGAAGGTGACGCTGCAGGTGCGGGTGCGGCCGAAGAAGAAGAAAGGCGCGAAGAAGGTTCCCCCGCTTCAGACGGTGACCGTCGGGTCGGGCACGTTCAAGATCCACGTCATCACATCCGCCTCGGTCAAGGTCAAGATCACGAAACAGGGGCTCAGCCTGCTCGAGTCTTACCGGCGCATCAAGGTGAAGGCGACGGTCTCGGCGAAGGACGCGCAGAACGTCAAGGGTGAGACGGCCTGGTTCGTCACGGTGCAGGCACCGCAGCGCGCGATCACCGTCAAGTCGAAGTGATCACGTCGCGCAGGGCGCGGTCCGCGAGCTCGTCACCGATCGCCAGCGACGCGGTCGCGGCGGGCGACGGTGCGTTCAGCACATGCATCATCCGCTCGGTGCCGACGATCAGGAAGTCGTCGACGAGCGTGCCGTCGCGTGCTAGCGCCTGAGCGCGGATCCCGGTCGGGCCGAACGTGACGTCTTCGGCGCGCACACCCGGCACGTAGCGCTGCATGTCGCGGACGAACGCTCGCTTCGAGATGTCCCGACGCAGCTCGCCCGCCCCCGTACGGAGGTGGCGTCCGGCGAACCGCCACGATCCCGGGTATGCGAGCGCGCTGATCGCGTCGCGCACATCGAGCGCGGCACGCCGGTAGCGCTCGCGCGCGAATGCCAGCACCGCGTTCGGGCCGGCAACGACCGATCCATCGAGCCGCTTGGTGAAGTGGACGCCCAGGAACGGGAACGCCGGATCGGGAACAGGGTAGACGAGCCCGCGCACGAGCTTTTCGGTCTCCTCTCCGAGTGTGTAGTAGTCGCCGCGAAACGGGACGATGCGCACGGGTGGCCGGGCGCCGGCGAGCCGCGCAACACGGTCGGACTGGAGGCCGGCACATCCGATCACGGCGCGTGCTTGAAGCGGGCCTTCGTCCGTCTCGATCCGCACCCGGCGGTCACGCTGCTCGAACCCCCGCACCGCACGACCGGTCAGGATCCGTCCGCCCGCCCGCTCGACGTCGTCAACGTAGGCGCGCGTGACAGCCCCATAATCGATGATCCCGGTCCGCGGCGCGTGCAGCGCCCGCGACCCCACTGCGTGCGGCTCGACCTCGCGCAGTTCGTCGCCGGTCAGGACGCGTAGCCCTTCGACACCGTTTGCGACGGCGCGCCGGTGCAATTCCTCGAGCCGGGGCAACTCGGTCGTGTCCAGCGCCACGATCAACTTCCCGCACGCGACGAAAGGGATTGCGTGCTCCGTTGCGTAACGCTCGAGCTTCTGCTTCCCCTCGATGCAGAGCCGAGCCTTCAGCGAGCCCGGTTTGTAGTAGATGCCGGAGTGGAGGACACCGGAGTTGTGGCCCGTCTGGTGAGTGCCGGGCAGACGCTCCTTCTCGATGACTGCGAGCCGGAGCTTCGGTCGTTTGACGAGCAGCGCACGAGCCGTGGCGAGCCCGACGATCCCCGCGCCGATGACGACCACATCGAAGGTCTCGTCGCCGCCTGTCACCCGCCTGAGCGTAGTGGAGAAGCTTGCTCGCGCAAGGCGTGTGCTGCATGATCGCGCAATGCGGGTGCGCAAGGACCGGAAACGGGAGCTGATCAAGGCCGTTCCGCTCTTTGCGCATTGCTCGAAGAAGGAGCTCGACAGTCTCGCGTCGCAGCTGGACGAGATCGAAATGCCCAAGGGGCGTGTGCTCACACGCGAGGGCGAGGCGGGGCGCGAGTTCGTCGTGCTCGTCGACGGGAGCGCTGAGGTGACGAAGAACGGTCGCCGCGTCAATCTCCTCGGCCCCGGCGACTTCCTGGGGGAGATCGCCCTCATCTCCGGCGGCCCCCGCACAGCGACGGTGACGACGACCTCGGATTCGGACCTCCTCATCCTCACCGCGCGCTCGTTCGCACGCGTCACGAAGGAGATGCCGTCCGTCCAGGCGAGCGTCATGAAGGCCCTTTCGGACCGCCTTGCCGCCGACGCCCTGTGAGAGCTGTTGACCCGTGCTGCTCTGGGCCCGTGGCGAGCTCTAGGTCGGGCACTATTCCCCGGTGAGGATCACCGTCGCAGGCTGCTCGCCGGCGTGGCCGAATCCAGGCGGCGCACAGTCGGGGTACCTCGTCGAGAGTGGCGGCGGCCGGTTGCTGCTCGACTGCGGGCCTGGCGTTCTTCCGCGCCTGCGCGCTGCGGAAGGATGGCCGCGTGTCGATGCGATCGTGATCTCGCACTTCCATCTCGATCACTGGGGCGACGTCGTGCCGTGGGTCTGGGGGCTCAAGTTCGGCCCGGCGAGCGGGGAACCGCATCCCGAGTTGTGGCTCCCGCCGGGTGGTGGAGAGACGCTGGCCCGCTTCGGCGTGGAGCTCGGTCAGCCGAGCATGTTCGAGGACACCTTCAAGATCCACGAGTACGAGGACCAGGAGCCGTTCGAGGCGGCCGGGCAGCGTGTCGTCGCTCACCGTGTTCTGCACTACGAGATGCTCGCCTTCGGCTTCCGCGTCTCGGCGAACGGGTCGACGCTCGCGTACTCGGCCGACAGTGGACCGACCGACGCGCTCGTCTCGCTCGCCCGCGACGCCGATCTCTTCCTCTGCGAAGCGACGCTGCTCCAGCCGAATCCGGAGGGTGGCATCCGCGGGCATCTGGCGGCCGACGAGGCGGACGCGGCGTTTCGCGCGTCGGGTGCCGACCGGCTCCTGCTCACGCACCGCCCGGCCGAGCGGCCGCTCGAGGAGTCCTTCGAGCAGGCGTTCGACGGGCTCGAGCTCGAGCTGTAGCCCGGCCCCAGCCCCCGGCCCGAGGGCCGCTACTGGTGGGCTTCGATCTGGCGGATGCGGGCAGCCAGCGCCTCGAGGAGCGGCCAGGCGATCGTCGTGTGCTCTTCGACGAGGGGCCTGAACTGCCACGAGGTCAGGCCGTAGGCCTTCCCGTCCGACGTCGCCGTGATCGTCGCGGTTCGCAGTCCTCCGTCGACGAGGGCGACCTCGCCGTAGTAGTCGCCAGGCCCGAGCGTCCGGCGGTCTGCGCCGTCCACGGTCACGAGCGCCGAGCCCGACTCGATCACGAAGAACCCGGCGGCGCCCTGCCCTTCGGTGGTGAGCTGCGAGCCCTCCGTGAAGGAACGCTCGGTGAACGTCGCGGCGAGCAGCTTCAGCGCGCGGTCGTCGACCCGCGAGAACAAGGGCACGTGCTTCAGGAGATCGACCGGTGCAGGCATTGGTTCGCCATCGTAGAGGAGTTGCACCGCGTTGTGAACTACGCCACGCCTCCGAAGACGCCGAGGCGCCCGGCGACGACGTCCTGCGCGATCCCGGAGCTGCCGGCATGCCCGGTCACCGCGGCGAGGAAATCGTCGCGCTCGAGCGCCCACAGCTCGCACGCGGTCTCGGCCTCGACCGTTGCCGTCCTCGGGACGTCGTGGAGCAGCGCGATCTCGCCGACGAAGGCGGGTGCCTCCTCGCGCTTGGGGCCGTCCGCCAGTGCAACCTCGACGGCGCCGACCGTGAGGATGTAGAAGCGGTCGCCGTGATCGCCCTTCGCGAAGAGCCTGCCTCCCGCCGGGAGCTCGACCTTCGCGAGGCGCTTCGCGAGGAACTCGAGTGAGGCGAGTGGCAGCGGCGCCAGAAACGGCACGCCGCGAAGGATCTCGATGTGGGCCTCGTCGGCCTCGGCGCCGTCGTCGATCCGCCGCAACTGCGCCCAGGTCAGCAGAACGAGAACGGGGAGGATCGTGCCGGTGATGATCAGTGCGCCGCGCGTTCCGGTTAGCCCCACGAGCACCGGCGCGAGCAGCGATCCGAGTGCGAGCCCGGCGACGAGTGCGCCTTCCAGCACACCGAAGACGCGGCCCGCGACCGCAGTCGGGGCGGCGCGCTGGAGCAGGGTCATGGCGGAGATGTCGACCATCGTGTTCCCGAGGCCGACGACGCCCCATGCGATCAGCGCGACCGCCGTGCTCGGCGCCAACCCGACCACGACCAGCGGGACGCCCCACAGCACGAGACCGAAGGCGAGGTCCTGCGCGAGCTGCTTCCGGACGACCAGAGCGAGCATGACGCCCGCGCCGAGGATCGACCCGATCCCGCTCGCGGCCTCGAGCAGGCCGACGCCGGCCGCGCCGATGTCGAGCAGGCGAAGAGCGGTGACGACGAGGAGCACGACCAGCGCCCCGGCGACGAGTGTCTGCGCCCCGTACAGCAGGATCAGGAGCTTGAGCCGCGGCTCCTGCCGGATCGTGCGGAGGCCTGCAAGCAGCTCGTCGCGGGTCGACGACTCGGGCTCATCATCGCTCCGGTCGTCCCGTGTCGGCGCCTGGGCACGGATCCGCATGACGTGCGCTGCGCTCCACGCGAAGGCCAGCGCGGTCGCGGTGAAGACCGTGGCCGTGCCGCCGAGCGCGAGCAGCAACGCGCCGAGGGCCGGGCCGATGAACGACCCGACGCTGTCGAGTGTGCTCGAGCAGACGTTGGAGGCCGTCAACTCCTCGGGTGAGCCGGCGATCGTGGGAAGGAGCGCCGCCTCGGCCGGCCTGAACACCGTGCCGACGATCGTCGTGATCGTGGCGAGGACATAGATGATCGCGGCAGGCCCATGCACCGCCGCGACCACCGCCGCCGACCCGACCGTGCCTACGCGAATCAGGTCGGAGGCGAGCATGACGTGCTCGCGGCGGTGGCGATCAGCGAGCGAGGCGGCGAGTGGCGCGATGGTCGCCGCGATGCCGAGGCGCACGAACGTGAAGATGCCGACCGCAGCGACTCCGCCATGCTCGTAGGCGAATACCGCAAGCGCAATGCCGTACGCGTAGGCGCCCACGATCGAGACGGCGAAGGCCAGCTGGACGTTCCGGATGTTCCGGTTGGCGACGACGTCGCGAAACGCGGCGAACGACTGGCCGAGCCGCTCGTCGAGGAAGGCGCTCACGGCTCGACAATTTCAGGATTTGACGGGAAGGTGAAGCAGCAGGGAAGATTTCAGTACGCTCGACCGTCTAGTGGGCGTCCCTGGATTACGTGAACGAGGAGGCTGAAGTGTCGGACGAACAGAAGATTGAGGAAGAGCTCGAGTCGGAAGACGACGTCGAGGCTCACAAGAAGGGCTTGGGGTCGCATAGGAACGACGAGGGTGACGACGGCGAGGACGACGTCGTGGCGCACAAGAAGGGCCTCGGGAGTCACTGATCGTCTGAGGCTGAAGGATTTGGGGGGCCCGGGAGACCGGGCCCTTACTTTTTCGCCAACACCTGTTCGAGGTCGCGCAGCAGCGCGAGCCCCGCGGTGCGCCGTGAGCCTTCGAGTGCGTCGAGCGCGCTCGCCACGCCGGCCACGGCAGCCACGTCGCCGTCGCCGGCGAGCGCCGCCCGGGCACGCTGAGCGGAGCGAAGGAGCCCGAGCGCGATTGCGGCCTGCCCGGCGAACAGGCCGAGCAGCTCCATCTCCTGCAGCGTGAAGCGCGAGCGCTGCGGCCGGTCGAGCACCTGAAGGACTCCGAGCGCCAGCTCCTCGTCGAGCAGCGGGACGGCCATCAATCCCTTCGGGACGTAGCCGGTCTTCTCGGCGACCTCGCGTGCGAACCTCGGATCGCTCTGCACGTCCTCGAGCACGAGCGGGGTCCGCGACGACAGCACCCAGCCGGCGACCCCGGTCGACGCGGGCATGCGACGGCCGACGAGCTCCCGCTCGCCCTCCCCGGACACAGCGGCGAACACAAGCTCCTCGCTGACGGGGTCGAACAGCATGATCGAGGATGCCTTGGCGCCGAAGATCGCCCGCGCAACGTCGACGATCGAGCGGAGCAGTCGTGCGAACTGGTCGTCGGCGGCGAGCACGCCCGCGGCCACGGCCGCACGCAGCTCGTCAGTTCTGTCGGTCACCGGTTCCTCCCACGTTGGACGAGATCTGGTAGAGGACGCTCTTCAGCTGGAACGGTGTCAGCTGCGGATGCTTGCTCAGGATGAGCGCAGCGATCCCCGAGATGCACGGGGTCGCGAAGCTGTTGCCCGTCGCGCGCATCGTGGTCCCTCCCGTCCAGGCGACGTCGACGTCGACGCCGCGGGCGAAGAACTCGACGGGCGGGTTGGGGTTCGCGTAGAAGATCAGCGAGTCGTCCTCTTCGTGGCTTCCCACCGAGATGACGGACGAGAACCGCCACGGGAACGACTCGACCGGCATGTTGTGCGCGGAGGCGACGAGCACGGTTCGCTTGAAGTACGCGGTGTCCGCGAGCTCGTGGAGCGCCTCGCCCAGCCGGCGCTTGGTCGTCGAGAGGCTCATGTTGACGACGTGGTACCCCTGCTCGACCGCCCAGCGCAGCCCTGCGACGAGCACGTCGCCCGAACCGGTGAAGCCGCTGCCGAGGACCCGCACGGAGTAGATCTGTGCGTCGGGCGCGATCGAGCGGATCACGCTGGCGCAGGCCGTCCCGTGGCCGCAGAGGTCGCCTTCGCCGTCCTGCTCGGCGACCGTGTTGCCGTCCTCGTCCAGGCGGATTGCGACTGCTCCCGCAATCTGTCCGATGCGCGGGTGGTCGGCCTCGACTCCGCTGTCGAGGACGCAGACCTTCACGTTCTTGCCCGTCGAGCCCCCGAGCGCCCATTCCCGGTCGACCGGGCCGGCGAGCGGGTCGTCGAGTGCGATGCCGCCGACCGCGTCGAGCGGCAGCGACCAGGCTGGAAGGTCGTCCTCCTCCTCGTCGATCGGGGGCGCCGGCTCCTGGTCAGCCATTGTCGCCGACCAGTGCCGCGACCGCTGCCGAAGCCGCCGTGACGGCGTCGTGGGCGCGGATGTGGCGCTCGTCTCCCGCTCGTGCGGCTAGGTTGATGTCGACGAGGTGGGCGGCCGCGCGTGCCGCGCCTTCGGCGATGAGCGCCGCGCCGACGATGTCGGGGTGCCGGCCGGCCGGGGCGACCTCGGCGATCGCATTCGCGAGCAGTGCGACATCGCCCGCCGCTTCGGCGATCTGGAGCGGGACGTCGGCCGCGCGCCGGAGCATCTGGCCGAGCAGGAAGTCGTGCGTCTCGGAGCCGTCGCCGGGCTGGTCGAGCGCGCGCAGTGCGGCCTCATATGCATCGGCATCGTCGGCGGCCATGGCCGTGAGACGGGCCGCCAGGGCGTTGGCCTGAGCTGCGGTTCCGGGATCCGCTGCCGTGTGCGCGACGTTCGCGACCAGCGCGGCCGCCAGCGCGGCAGCGGCTGCGGCCGCGGAGCCCGATGCCGGCGTCTCGGTCGGCGACGACAGCGACTCGACGAACGAGGCGAGCCCGAACCGGTCGCCGAACCGGCTTGTCGCAGCGGTCGACGGGAAAGACGCCGGGGTCACATCGCTTCGAGGCGGGCGCGCGCCGTGGCGAGGAGCCGCGGAGTCGGGGCGATGCCCGACTCCGCGAGCGCCGATCCGAGATCTGCGACGATCGTGGCCCGAAGCTCCGCGTCGGCTGCTGCCCGCTGGCAAAGCAGGTCGAGCGCCGTCCGCGCGTGCGGCAGCTCCTGGGCCGCCTCGACCCACCCCACTGGAGCGGGCGGCAGAGCCGCAAGCAGACGAGCAATCTGGCCGATGTCGCTATCCAACTCGAATCACCCGGCTACATGACGGAGTGGAGCGTCGGATTCTTCCAAGGTGACCTTCAGTTTGTCGAGACAGCGGGAGATCCGGCTCGCGATCGTGCCGGCGGGAAGGGATAGCGCCTCCGAGATCGACCGGTAGCTCTCGTCCCGCGTGAAGAACCGGTCGAGGATCTCTCGACAGTCGGGCGGCAGCAGCTCGAGCGCGGCGCGAACCGTCAGGGCCTCGTCGAGGATGCTCACCAGGTCGTCGATTTCCACCGGCTCGACGTCGTCCACGGCTACCTCGCGGGAAGCCGTGCGAAGACGGTCGATGCAGGTTCGACGCGTCAGTTGGGCGAGCCATGGCCTGATCGCGGCGTCGTCACGCAAACGGTCGAGTTGCTCGTAGACCTTGCTGAAGACGTCTTGGAACACGTCCTCGGCGTCGGCCGGTGTCAGCCGGAACCCCTGGACGCAGATTGCGTAGACGTACCGGGAGAAGCGCTCGACGAGCAGGTCCCAGGCGTCTCGCTTGCCTTCGCGGCATCCCGCGACGAGCTCCGCATCCGAGCGTGGCTGCGCTGACCCCTCCATGGACAGAATCTACAGCGCTCATTGTGCAAAAAACGCAAATGACTTCGATGCCACGCCAAAACCGGGTGACCCCGTTCGGCGACCTTGTTGCGGATCCGGCCCGCGGCCTCGTGTACGGCAACCGCGGCTGCCTTCACGACGAGCATGGGCGCATCCGTCGGCGCTTCGCCGGTCGCCGGTGGATCGCTTGCCGCCTCGAGTTCCGCGGGTGGAGGCGCTCAGCGCTGCTGCAGCCCGGGCGCTTCACCGAGCTGTTCTTCCTCGACGAGGCGACCGCGCTCGCCGCCGGCCACCGGCCGTGCGCTCTCTGCCGCCGCGAGGACTACGTCCGCTTCGGCGAGCTTTGGCAGCGACTTCATCCCGGGCAGTCGGGCGCGGACGCCATCGACCTGCAGCTCCACGGCGAGCGTGTCGATGCCCGGACGCGCTCGCAGCGCCACCACGACGCACCGTTCGACGAGTTGCCGGACGGGGCGTATGTCGTCGAGGACCGCGCGGCGTGGCTCGTGTTGGGCGACGAGCTCCTGCGGTGGACTCCCGCGGGGTATACGGAGCGGCGGGAGCGGCCGGCCGAGGTCGCGCGCGTGATCACGCCGCCCTCGCTGCTGGACGTGCTCCGCGCGGGGTGGGAGCCGGCGGTTCCGCTCCTTCATCCTTCGGCGAGGTGAGCTCTACACCGGTGCCTGGCACCCTGGTGCCAGGCACCGGAACTCGTCGTTCAGGCAGCCGCCTCCGAGCCTTCTGTCTGCTCCCGATTGCTGGCGATCAGGTCGCGGTACCAGTAGAAGCTGCCCTTCGGCACGCGCTCGAGGGTGGGGTAGTCGACGTAGATCAAGCCGAAACGCTTCCAGTAGCCCCAGGCCCACTCGAAGTTGTCGAGGAGCGACCAGGCGAAGTAGCCGCGGAGGGGTACGCCCTCGCCGGCCGCACGCGCGGCGGCGTCGATGTAGCTCTCCAGGTAGCCCTCGCGCTCCGGGTCGGCGACGCCGCCGTCGTGGCCCCGGACGTCCGGGAAGGCGGCGCCGTTCTCGGTGATGTAGATCGCGCTGGGGCTGTAGTCGCGGTGCACGCGCACGAGCAGGTCGTGAAGACCGTCGGGGACGATCTCCCAGTCCATGTCGGTGAGCTCCACACCCTGGCGCCGCACGATCTGCGATCGGCCGCCGTTGTCATCTGCTGCAACGAGCGGGGACGTGTAGTTGTTGACGCCCAGGAAGTCGATCGGCGCGGCGATCGTCTCGAGGTCGCCGTCGTGAACCTTCGGCATGATCGATTCCCACTCCTCGGCGAGGTCGGCCGGATAGCGGGCGTGGAAGATCGGGTCGAGGAACCACCGGTTGTGGAGGCCGTCGACCCACCGCGCGGCTGCCGCGTCCGCCTCGTCGTCCGTCGCCGGATAGGGATGGTCGAGGTTCAGTGTGATCCCCACCTCGGAACCCGGTGAGCGCCGCCGGAGGATGTCGACCGCGCGGCCATGTGAGAGCAGCAGGTGGTGTGCTGTCGCCAGGGCGTCGGGGTCGGATGTGCCACCCGGTGCGTGGTGCCCCCACGCGTGGCCGCACCCACGAGACGACCCACGGCTCGTTGTGGGTGATCCAGTGCTTGACGCGGTCGCCCAGCCGTGCCGCCACGAGCTCGACGTACTCGCAGAAGGCGTCGACCGTGCCACGCGACGGCCAGCCGCCGGCGTCCTCGATCGGCTGCGGCAGTGTCCCAGTGGAACAGCGTTACGAACGGGGTGATTCCGCTTCCGAGCAGACTCGTCGACGAGCCGGTCGTAGAAGTCGAGCCCCGCCTCGTTCACCCGCCCACGGCCCTCCGGGAGAATGCGCGGCCAGGCGACCGAGAAGCGATAAGCGTCGATGCCGAGCTCGCGCATGAGCCCGATGTCGTCGCGGTACCGGTGGTAGAAGTCGCAGGCGACCGACGCCGTCGTCCCCGTTTCGCACTTTCCCGGGTGTTGCGCAGAAACGGTCCCACACGCTTTCGCCGCGGCCGTCCTCGTGGGCGGCGCCCTCGATCTGGTACGACGCCGTTGCGGCGCCCCAGACGAAGTCGCGCGGCAGCGTGCTAGTGAACTGGTTGCTCATGGACGTCCTCTCGGAGGGCGGGTGACGGGGCGGTGACGTGACAACGGGCGCCACGTCCTGGACGAAGCTCGACGAGTTCCGGCGTGATCTGGAGGCACAGCTCGACGGCGAGCGGGCACCGATCGCGGAACCGGCAGCCTTCGCCTGGATCGACGGCGACCGCAGCGTGCCCTTGCCGTAGCTCGAGCAGCTGCGCCTCACCGCGTGCAGGGTCCGGCACGGCCGAGAGCAGGAGCTGCGTATACGGATGCAGCGGGTGCTGGAGGACATCCTCGGCCGGTCCCTGCTCGACGATCTGCCCTGCGTACATGACGAGAACGTCGTCTGCGATGTAGCGCGCGCTCGCGAGGTCGTGCGTGACGTAGAGGAATGCGAGGCCGTGCGCGTCCCTGAGCTCGCGCATCAGGTTCAGGATCCCGATCCGAATCGAGACGTCCAGCATCGAGATCGGCTCATCCGCCACGACGACGGCCGGCTCGACCGCGAGCGCCCGGGCGATCGCGACACGCTGCCGCTGACCACCGGACAACTCGTGCGGATACTTGGCGGCGACCTTCTCGGGGGGCACGAGCCCGACCGTGTCGAGCAGCTCGAAGACGCGCTGCTCGACCTCGCCGCGCGGAACGATGCCGTGGATCTTGAGCGGCCGCGCGAGGTGGTGCCGCACCGTCTTCACCGGGTTCAGCGACCCGAACGGATCCTGGAAGATCATCTGGACGTCCGACCGGTACCGCTTGACCGCCCGGCGGCCCTTGCTCGACGACACGTCGTGCCCCTCGTAGAGCACCTGCCCGGAGGTGGGGTCGTACAGGCGGGCGATCAGGCGCGCGACGGTGCTCTTGCCGCTACCGCTCTCCCCGACGAGTGCGGTGATCGTTCCGGGACGCAGCGTGAACGAGACGTCGTCTGCTGCGTGCACTGTGCTCCGGCCGACCAGGCGATGGTCGGCCGGGAAGTGCTTCGTCAGTGCGCGCACCTCGAGTGCGGCGGTCATCGGCCCGCCTCGACCAGATGGCAGGCGACGGTGTGGCCCGGGGCTGCTTCGTGCAACTTCGGCCGAACCGTCGTCTGCAACGTGTAGAGACCCGGATCGTCGGTGCTGCAGAACGAGCAGCGCGGATGGAATCGGCATCCGGCGGGCGGTGACGCGAGATCGGGCGGCGAGCCGGGAATGCCGGTCATGTGCTCGATCGGCCCCGTGAGCGGCGGGAACGAGCGCATCAAGCCGAGGGTGTAGGGATGGAGCGCGCCCGTCCGGAATGCCGCTGCCGGCGCCTCTTCGACGATCTCGCCTGCGTACATGATCGCGATGCGGCTCGCGAACTCGAGCAGCAGCGAGAGGTCGTGGGTGATGAACAGGACGGCGAAGCCGAGCTCACGCTGGAGCTCGCGCACCTGCTGGAGGATCTCGCGCTGGACGACGACATCGAGCGCGGTGGTCGGCTCGTCCATGATCACGAGCTCCGGGTTGAGCGCCAGTGCCATAGCGATGATCACGCGCTGGCGCATGCCGCCGGACAGCTCGTGCGGGTAGGCGCGAACCCGACGCGCGTCGATGCCGACGACGTCGAAGAGCTCGGCGGCGCGCCTGAGTGCTCCGCGCTTCGAGATGCGTTCGTGCGCGCGCATCATGTCGACGAACTGATCGCCGACGCGCATCACCGGGTTGAGCGCGTTCATGGCGCTCTGGAAGACGATCGACACATTGCGCCAGCGAAACTTGCGCAGCTGCTCGCGATTCAAATTCGTCAGGTCCTCGCCGCGGAACGAGATCGATCCGGCCGCGATCCGCGCTGGCGGGCGGAGGATCTGCATGAGCGCGTTCGCGACCGTGCTCTTGCCGCAGCCCGACTCGCCGGCGAGCCCGAGGATCTCGCCCGCGGCGATCGACAGGTCGATGCCGTCCACGGCGCGAACCGCGCCGTATTCGACTGCGAGCCCGCGCACGTCGATCAACCTCTCGGGCGTCGCGGTATGAACCTGCTCCACGCCCGGCACCGTGGAGATCACTGCCGCCCTCGCAGTCTCGGGTTGCTCACCTCGTCGATGCCGGCGAGCAAGAACGTCAGACCGGCCACCGTGATCACGAGCGCGAGGCCCGGGAACAGGAACGGCCACCACTCGCCTTGCAGGACGGCGGAGTTCGTCTGCGCCCAGTAGAGCGTCATGCCCCAGCTGACGTGGGTCGTGTCGCCGAGCCCGAGGAACTCGAGGCCCGCGTCGACGAGCAACGCGACGTAGAACACGAGCACGAAGGCTGCGGCGATCCGGCTGATCATGTTCGGTATCAGCTCGCCGGTGATGATCCGCCAGGTCGACTCGCCGGCCACCTTCGCGGCGTTCACGAAGTCGCGGTTGCGGAGCGTGAGCGCCTGGCCGCGCAGGATGCGCGCCTCGAACGCCCACAACGTCAGCCCGAGGACGAGGATCATCGTCGACATGCCGCGTGCCTTGAGGTAGCCGGAGATCACGATCAGCAGCGGGATCGTCGGGATGACGAGGAAGACGTTGGTCAGGAAGTTGACGATCTCGTCGACGATCCCGCCCGAGTAAGCGGCGATGACGCCGAACACGGTCGCGAGTGTCGTCGCGAGCAAGGCCGCCGAGAAGCCGAGAATCAGCGATCTGCGTGCGCCGAGGACGACCTGCGAGAAGATGTCGCTGCCCTGGTCGGTCGTGCCGAACAGGTGGTGCCACGACGGCGCCTGGCGCGCCGCCAGCAGGTTGAAGTCGGTCGGATGGCTGACCGAGATCAGCGGCGCGATCAGCGAGACGACGACCACGAAGCCGACGAGGAGCAGCCCGACGACCGACTTGCGGTTGTGCAGCAGGATGCTCAGCCAGCCCGGCAGCGCGCGGCGAGCGCCGTGGGGCGTGGGGGACGCTGTAGACGAGGTCGACGGGCGGTTGTAGCTGCGACATCAGCCGGCTCGCACCCGTGGATCGAGGACGAAGTTGAGCAGGTCCATGATGAAGTTCGCGGCGATCACGCAGAGTGAGAACACGAGCAGCAGCCCCTGGGTCAGCGGGTAGTCGTTGCCGAGCGCGGCCTGCTGCAGCGTCAGGCCTGCGCCCGGATAGCTGAAGACGTACTCGATGAACACGAGGCCGCCGACCGCTCCCGCGAACTGTGCGGCGAACCCGTTGAGCGGCGGGAGGATCGCGTTGCGCGCTGCGTAGCGCGTCATCACACGGCGATCGCGGAGGCCCTTCGCGTGCGCCATCGCCACGTAGTCCTCGCTGATCGTGTTGATCATCACCGTGCGCATGTTCAGCACCCAGCCACCGGTGAACGCGGCGACGATCACGAGGATCGGCAGCTCTGAATGCCGGACCGCGCTCGAGATGAACGCCCAGTCGAAGCCCGGGCACGAGCCCGCTGTCGTACGCGTGCTGGATCGGGAACCACCCGAGCTTCAGGCCGAGGAAGTAGACGCCGAGCAGCGCCGTGAAGAAAGCCGGGAACGCGCTCAAGGAGAGCAGCGTCGGGACGACGATGTTGTCGAACGGCCCGCCGCGCCGCCACGCCGCGATCATGCCGGCGGTCGTGCCGAGTACGAATGCGATCAGGAAGGCGACGCCGACGAGGAAGATCGAGTAGGGCAACGTCCGGCCGATGACCTCGGAGACCTTGGACGGGTAGTTGGAGGTCGAGATGCCGAAGTTGAGGTGGGCCAGACGGTGGAGGTAGAGGACGTAGTCGTGCCAGATCGAGGTGTTGCCGCCGCCGAGCAGCGCCTCATAGGTCTTGATGATCCCCGGGTTCGAGGCAAGTTGGGCGGGGGAGAGATGCTGAAGGACGCCGCCGATCGGGGAGCCGGGCATCAGCCGTGGCAGCAGGAAGTTCAGCGTCAGCGCAACCCAGATGGCGAAGACGTAGAAGAGCGAGTCGTCGGAAGAACCAGCGCATGAGACTCGCACAGGAGTATCGCGGTCGGGCGGGACGAATCCCGCCCACCGCGAGTCACCATGGGTCCTACTGTCCGGCCTTGCCGCCGGGGCAGATTGTGCGTGAAGGAGAGGAGGTTGTCCGGGAAGGTGGTGAAGATCGGATCGCCGTAGAAGTTCGTTCGGCGAGTCGAAGCAATGGAAGTACTTCGTGCTGTAGGTCGACCAGCGCGGCCCGATCGAACAGCGGGACGATCGGGAGCTGCTGCAGGAAGATCTTCTCGAGCTGCGTCGCGATCGCGTGCTGCTTGTTCGTGTCGAGCGTGTCCTTCCACTGGTTCGAGCAGTGATCGTCGCCTGGTCGCTCTTGAAGTGCTCCCAGTTGCCGGTCGGCGTCGCGTCCTGTCCGGACGGGATGAACGCGTTCTGGGAGAAGTTCGAGTTGAAGTAGCCGTACGGCGAGCCCTGGACGCCGACCTGCCAGAGCAGCGTCGGATTCTTCGTCGCGAACGCGTTCGGGAACCAGGAGTTCCAGTCGGGCTCGAGCTTCACGTTCGAGTCGATGCCGATCGCCTGGAGGTTCTTCGTGATGATCTGGTTCGAGGCGACCCAGTCCGACCAGCCCGAGATCACGTGGATGTCGAGCTTGACGGCGTTGCCCTTGCGGGTCGATGAGCTGTGCTGCCCTTGTAGGTGAAGCCGGCGTCGGTCAGCGGTCTTCTTGGCCGCCGTCGGGCTGTACGTGGCCATGGCCTTCGCCTGGGCCTTGACGCGTCTTGTCGGTCACCCACTGCGGGAAGAGCCCGTTGAGGCCGATCGCGTCCGTCGCCGGCGCGTAGCCGTACTCACCGAGCTTGGAGACCGTGTTGCGGTCGATCGCAAGCGACAGTGCCTTGCGGAAGGCGACGAGGCTGTACGGGTACTGCGTGTCGTCGAAGACGAGCGACTGCGGGTAGCGCGGTCGTCGCGTAGAACGCAGTGGAAGTGCGCCTTGTCCTTCGACTCGTACGCCTTCTCGACGTTCGGGACGAAGTTGTGCGTCCAGTCGACCTGGCCGCTCTGGATCAGCGCGAGGGCGGCGTCGTTCGAGGCCGCCTGCACGTACTCGAGGCACCCGATCAGCGGCTTGCCGGCCTGCCAGTAGTGCGGGTTCTTGCTGAGGACGTAGTCCTGGCCGGTGAAGCGATGATGACCGTTGAACGGTCCCGAGCCGACCGGGTTGCGAGTTCGTGAACGTCGCCGGGTCCTTCACCTTCGACCAGATGTGCTGCGGGACGATGAACACGCGAGTTCAGCGACGACGAGATGAACTGCGAGTCGGACGTCTTCAGCTTGATCACGACCGTGTGCGAGCCCTGCGGCCTTGATCGAGGCGACGTTGGTGTCGGGCCGCGAGTAGCCGAGAACGTCCATCACCGGACTCTGGCGGCCGTGCCGCCCTTGAGGCTGTAGACGACGTCGGCGGACGGTGAGCGGCTTGCCGTCCGACCACTTGGCGTTGGGCGCCAGGTTGAGCGTCAGCGTCTTGTTGCCGTTCGACCACTTCCAGCTGCGGGCGAGCCAGGGACGTGCAGGCAGGCCGCCGGCCGGCGTGACGATGAGCCCCTCGTAGACCGCACCTCTGACGAACTGGCCGGACGGCAGGCCCTGGGCGGTGTACGGGTTGAAGTTGCGAACGAATGCCGGGTCGCCGGAGCCGGTCATGACGAGGCACGAGTGAGCCGAAGCGGCGTGGGCCGTCCCGGCTGCCGGAGCGATCCGGGCCGCGACGAGCGCCGCGACGATCGCGGCGACGCCGACGGCCGCGACGACGATCAGGCGGGCAGAGCGGACTTTCGATGACATCTGCTTTCCTTTCCGCCCGCGAGACGGGCAGCGGGGAACGGGCCGGGGGTCTTTCCGGAAATTTCCGGGAACGGTTAACACGATGGTGGGCGCTGTGTCAAGTGGAACATGCTCGCTTTCCGCATGTTTTGTGCAGTTTCGTCCCGAGAATTGCCGGAAACGCTTCCGAGTGATTGAATAGCCGCATGGCGCAGACCGACCGTCGTCCGGACCAGGCGTTTCGCGGGCGAGCAACGATCCGGGACATCGCCGACCTGGCCGGTGTCTCGATCGCGACCGTCTCGCGCGTCCTGAACGATCGGCCCGACGTGGCGGCCGGCACGCGCGAGACCGTGCTGCAGGTCGTGCGCGAGCACGGCTTCACGACGAACCGCGGCGCGCGCGGGCTCTCGAGCGGGCGCACCGGGATGATCGGCCTGACTCTGCCGCTGGTGAACGACGCGTACTTCGGCCCGATCCTGAGCGGTGCGACCGAGGCGCTCTACGAGAGCGACCTGCGCATCGTGCTCTGCCCGACGCTGCACGAGCACGACCGCGAGGTCTCGCTCGTCGAGCGGCTGATGCGCGGGACGACGGACGGCGCGATCCTGATGCTGCCGGAGGAGTCACTCGAAGAGCTGGAGTTGCTGCGGCGCACGGGCTATCCCTTCGTCGTCGTCGATCCGCGCGAGCAGCCTCCGGACGGGATCGCGTGCGTCGCTGCGATGCACGCCTCCGGTGCCAAGCAGGCGACCGAGCACCTGCTCTCGCTCGGACACCGGCGCATCGGCGCGATCGCCGGCGCTCCGGGCTGGTATGCGACCGAGGAGCGGCTGCACGGGTTCCGCGCCGCGCTCGCTGCGGCGGGCATCCTGCTCGACCCCGAGCTCGTCGTCTACTCCGACTGGCGGATCCCGCACGGGATCGTCGCTGCCGACCAGCTGCTCTCGCTCCGTGACCGACCGACGGCGATCTTCGGCTTCAACGACAACGTCGCGATCGGAGCACTCCACGCCGCCCGTGCGCGCGGGCTCTCGGTGCCTGACGACCTCTCGATCGTCGGGTTCGACGACACGGCCCAGACCGTGATCGTGACGCCGAGCCTCACGTCCGTCCGCCAGCCGCTGGCCGAGATGGGACGAACGGGGGTCAGCCTGCTCACGCGGATGCTCGACGGCCAGCGTGTCGACGCGATACGCATGGAGCTGTCGACGAAGCTCGTCGTCCGCGAATCGACCGCCGTCTGCGACGGTAAGACGATGCGCGTTCGGACGCCTGCGGTGCGGTCGTCGTCGGCCGCGATCGGTGCGACGCTCGCGCTCGGTGGGTCGCGTGCGTCCGGCGAGTACTCCGTCGTGCGGCCGGTGTCGGACGGCGGCGTCCCGGCAGCCCGCCGCGACGCGGATCTCGTCAACGTGTGGGGACTCGCCGCAAGCCGGGCGGCGCGTGGTGGGCCGCGAACGAGGCGAATGACTCGAGCACCGTCTACTCCGGCGCAGGGTCGCAAGCAACTGCTGACCGTCACCGTCCCGGGCGGCCCGACCGGCATCGTGTACAACGGCGGCCACGGCTTCCCGGTCACCGGTGGACGCGTGACCGCGCCCGCACGATTCGTCTACGCGTGCGAGGACGGCAGCCTTCGCGCCTGGACGCCAACCGTGCCGAGGGGCTGGTCGACGCTCCGACGTGGTCGTCGACCTTGGCGCTCAGGCCTCGGTCTTCCGCGGGCTCGCGATCGCGGGCGACCGCCTCTACGCGACCGATTTCCACAACGCTCGCGTCGATGTCTTCGACGCCCGCTGGCGGCGGGTGAATGTGCCCGGCGCGTTCCGCGACGCGCGCATCCCTGCTTGGTACGCGCCGTTCGGGGTCTCCGTGATCGGCGGCCACGTGTTCGTGACGTACATCGGCCGCGCGCCGGTCGACGGGAACGACGCGCCGACGGGCGGCTACGTCGACGAGTTCGACCTCGAAGGAAAGCTGGTCCAGCGCGTCGCGGCGCGCGGAGCGCTGAACGCGCCGTGGGGTCTGGCGCTTGCGCCCGACGGGTTCGGCCGCTTCGGGGGCGATCTGCTCATCGGCAACTTCGGCGACGGCAGGATCAACGCCTACCGGCGGTCGGACGGCCGGTGGAGTCTGGACGGTGTGCTGCGGGGTGAGAACGGCAAGCCGCTCGTCCTGAACGGTCTGTGGGCGCTCGCCTTCGGCAAAGGCGGCGCGACGGGCGCACCCGACCGCTTGTTCTTCTCCTCGGGCCCGCATGCCTGGCGCGGGCCGACCGAACTCGGCGTGCACGGCCTGCTTGGCTCGATCGCACCGGCGTAGAGCGCTGAGCCCTCCAACGCCGAGAAGCCGGCGCCTGAGCGCCGGCTTCTCTCCCTGGCTGGACGTGCGAATCAGTGCGTGAGGACGCGTCCGTGCTGGCGGCGGCTCAGCGCCACGAAAACGGCGACGATGAGCAGGACGCCGAGCAGAGCGCCTCCGGCCATGAAGACCGTGTTCCAGTTGGTGCTCGAGGTCGAGCCCGTTGACTGGGCGACGGAGATCGTGCCGATTCCGCGGGTGCCCGGGCGATTGTCAGGCCGCACCGCCGTCGACTGGGACGTGGCGATGGTCGCCTCATGCGCGGGCACGAAGACGCTCCGGACCACATCGTAGTAACCGGCCGAAGCCTCGTTGCGGTTGACCGCCCGCTGGAACGCGTCGGGGCCGGAGCTGGCGGCGACGGCGTTCATGTCGTTGACGAGCACCTCGTGCCGCGTGACGGCGCGATCGAACGCGTCAGGTGCCTGCGCGGTGCCGCTGCTGAAGCTCTGCTCCGCGTCGGCGGTGTGGCTCAGGGCCGGGGTCGCGAGCGGTGTGCTCGACGAGCTCTGGCCGCTGTACAGGCTCTGGTCGACGCCGATGCCGTGACTCAGGTACGGAATCACGAGCGGCGTGCTCGACGTGCTGCCGTCAGCCAGTACACGTGTCGCGGCTGCGGACTGAACGACGAAACCTGCGAGCACGACGGCCAGGAGACCCGTGAGCATCCTCTTCGGTTTGCAGACGTGGTGCATCTTGTCCCTCCTCCTTCACCTTGGGCCCGTCGGGCCCGACACCGAGGAGAGCGCCGAGTGAGGCGCGAGATACATCTGCTTTGTCTCGAGGATCAGCCGACGCCGAGGCACAGGAACCCGGCGAGCGCGCTTCGGTCTGCGCGCAATCCGGCCTGTGCCTCCGCGAGCGCGGCCGCAGGTGAAGCGCCGGCGGCGAGCCGGCGGTGGAAGGCGAGCATCAGCCTGCGCGCGGCTGCGTCGGGAACGGGGACGACGCTGGCGACGATCGTGCGTGTGCCCGACGCGAGCAGCGCAGCCGACAATCCGAGCAGCTCGTCTCCGGGATGGCGTTCGGACAGCGCGACGTCGCACGCCGACAGCACAAGCACGTCGGGTGCGCGGCGCAGGCCCTGGATGTCGAGCGCGGTCAGCGGTCCGTCTGCGAGCTCGAGCGACGAGAAGAGAGGACTGTCGGCGCGGAAGCGTCCGTGACACGCGACGTGCGCGAGCGTTGCGCCGTCGAGTGCGGCGAGCGTTGCTTCGACCGTCGCCTCTTTGCCGGTCAAGACAGTCGAATCGGGAAGCAGACTGTCGATTTCATCGATCTCGGCGCGGGCGTGACGCAGGCGCGGACCTGCGATGAGCGTTGTGGAGGAGCGCCGACGCTGTGGCCGCGTCGCGAGATCGAGCCACGTCGAGAGCGAGGGAGCGACGGAGATCGCACGGTTGCGCAGGGACGGGAGAGCACCCCACGGGACGGCATGCAGCGGCCCGGTCGGGACGATCACGAGCTGGCGCGTGGCCGATCTCCTCTCGAAGTGGGGCGACGAGCATGCGGTCGAGCACGGCTGCCGCGGCGGCGGCACTCGCGAGCGTGGACGTGCGTCCGGCGGCGTCGTGGCCGCCTCGGGCCAGCCGCCGGAGTGCAAAGCGAAGCCACTCGAGGTCGGTAGAGACATCGACCTCTCCGAGGTCGTGCAGGGTGAGCGACTGCCGCGAGAGCACGATCGCGTGGAGGCGACCGTCGAGGTCGACGTATTCGACGAGTGCCCTGTCGCCGAGCACGCGAGTTGCAGCTTCCTCGTCGAGTTTTGTCCCGCGCGTGTCGGTGCGGCCCGGAAGCAGACGCGCGTGGGTTCGTACGCTTGTCTCGAGATTCGCGCGACGTGAGCCGAGAGCGCGAGCAGTCTTGGCATTCTTCTCCGCCCGCTGGAGCGCGCGATCGAGGGTACGCAGCTCGTCTTGCTCGCCGCGCAGCCGCCCGTCCTCAGACGGGCTTGCCGCCGGGGCTCGCAGCGCGTTGCTCCGCAGCCGCTCCGCCCAGGCAAGGAGGTTTGCCGGGTCTTCGGAGGCACCGGCGATCGAAACGCCGAGCCGCGACAGGTCGAGCCCGAGGGCAGACGCAGTCGCTCGCAGATCGGCCGCTCCCAGGGTAGAACGGTGCGCTTCGAGAAGGTCGAGCCCGCTTCGCAGTCGGCGTTCTGCGCGACTCACGTCGGCCCGACTCAGGCACTGCAGCGCCTCCACGTAGCGCAACTCGATCCGGTCCACGACCGTCCCTCTGCGCTCAAGCGGTCGAGCCGCAGCCAGCTCTCGACCTGCTTTGCGCCGGTAACCTCCGACCGCGGCGGCCCGTGCGAGCACGAGGTGGCCGCGAAGTGCGTCGAGCGTTCGGCCGTCTGCTTCGAGCTGGCGTGCCGCCTTCGACCCGGCTCGGAGCGATGACGGTGACACCGATTGCTCCCGCGCCGCGGAGGCTAGCGTGATGAGGGTCGCCTGGGAACTGAAGGTCGTCTGCCCGCGCGCTGCGAACGACCGGCGAGCCGACGTCGCCATTGCACTGGCAGTGGCAGTGTCGCCCGCGGCGAGCGCCAATTGCGCACCGTCCAGTCTTGCCTGGTTGAGCGAGTCGATGGCTTCGGCGTTACGAGAACGTTCCTCGAACCGGGCGAGGTCCTCGCTCACCTCCGGGAGCAGTCTCAGCTCGACCAGAGCGTCTGCCCGGTAGAGATAAAGCCAACAGGACGCCCAATCGGAGAGCGTCGAGACGTCGACCTGGTCGAGCTCTGCCAGGCAACCGACGTAGTCCCCGTCTTGGAAGCGAACGTGCGCGAGCTCGATGCGGACATCGGCCGCGGCAGCATCGAGCCCGAGAGTCGTGTAGAGGTCGAGTGCTCGTTCGAGGTCGGCACGGGCGTGGCCGTGACGACCGAGAAGTGTCAGCACCGCTGCGCGGTTGTAGAGAAGTCGCGCCTCCCAGGCGGAATCGCGACTCGCCCGTAAGGCATGGAGAGCGGGCGTCGAGGCATCCACAGCTTCTGCCCCCCGGCCGGCCAACCAGTAGACCGAGATCCGGAAGACTTCGGTTCGAGCCCGCTCGATGCCGTGTAGCGAATCCCGCGCTGCTTCGATCTCGCGCACCGACGCTTTCGTCTTGCCGGCATAGGCGAGGTAGACAGCGAGGTTTCGCCGTGCGAGCGCCACCCGTTCGGCATGGCCGTGACGTTCTCCGACCCGGATCGCTGCGCGCATCGTCCGCAACGCGTTCGGGTCGCCGAGCGCATAGAGGGCGAAGCCGAGGGTGTGAAGGGCGGCGACCTCTCCCTCCGTGTCTTCGCGTGCGCGGGCGACCTGCAGGGCGACCTCGGCCAGCCGTCGCCCCTCGACCGGGTCGGCTTGGACGACATCGCGGGCATGCTCCGCGAGTTCGACGACTTCTCGCCGCGCGGCGAGTGTCATATGCTCGTCATTCGTATCAAGTGTTGGGGTCGCATCCTCGTCCAGGATGAGCAGCTATCGAGACAGGGAGCGATGACGATGGATGGGAACAAGCCGTTCCTGGACAAGCCAAACCAATTCAGGAGCCTGTTTACGGAACGAATTGCGGAACACTCGCGGGTGGCGTACATGCCCCTCCCTAAGAGCGATCTCCTAATCATGATGGTGATCGACGAGCTTCTCGTAACGACCGACGCGTTGACGGCGAACAAGTCGAGCCTCTACAACCACCTCAAAACGGACGCTAAGCCTGTCGGCGTGGTTCACTCGGACCTCGAAGACATCCAAGTCTGGCGGCTAAACAAGACGCCCGGGCTACGCCAGTTTCCCGATGTGGCCCACGCTGTTTGGGACGCCCGCCATCTCTTGGGCAAGAACAACCCCCTCGCCGCGCACATCGCGCCGAACCATGTGCTCGTAGCGTCGCCGAACTTCCACACGTGTCCCTTTGGCCCGCCGGAGGAGCCGGACAGTGGCTACGCGCCGCCGACTCTCAGGAGAGGAGCGGGTGTCCGGGTGACCGTGATCGATTCGGGCTACGTGACCGGAAGCCCGACCGATGCTCTGCTCACTCCCGACTTCGGGTACTGGTTCACCGAGGATTCGAACGCGCCGGGGGGATACCAGTGGGTGCAGGAGCCGATGGTGTATCCCAGCACGGCGAGCGCGCTGGACCAGAACAATGACAACTACCTCGATGCGCTGGTCGGTCACGCGAACTTCGTTGTCGGGATCATTGCTCAGGGGTGTCCGGATGCAACGATCGACGTCGTAAGCCACAACGGCTCGTTTGTCGAGAACAACAGCGGGGGGGTGCCGGACACGCCGATTTCGACGGAGGCCTCGGTCGCTCGATCACTCTACGATGCGCTTACCCGCTCGACGCCACCCGATCTGATCAACCTCGGCTTCGCGTTCCCGACGCTTCCCGACATACCGCCGATCGGAGCTCCGAAGAACGGTCCCGCGAGTTGGACGTTCAAGGCTGTCCTCGACAGAACCAAAGGCTCAAAGTCCCTGGTCGTCGCTCCAGCTGGCAACCAAAACTCGAGCGTGAAGCAGTACCCCGCGGCATTGCATCAGTTCTTTCCCGATCGAGTGATCGGAGTTGGGTCTGTCCACCTGACATCCTCCGACTCCAGCCCCGGTCCCACCTGGTCGAAGTCGTTGTTCTCGAACTACGGCACGTGGGTGACGTGTTGCGCCAAAGGCGAGGATGTTCACTCGTCGTTCGTCACGTTCTGTGGCTCGACCGAGGAGGCGGAGACGTCCGGACCCGACGCCGGCACGCAGACGCAGAAGGACTTCCACGGGTGGGCGTCCTGGGATGGCACGTCGTTCGCCGCGCCAAAGGTCGTGGCGGCAATTGCGAAGGCGATGTCGGCGCCGGCCCCAGCCGCACTCGCACCGAGCGGTCCGCTCGCTGCATGGAACAACGTCAAGCAGGGGAGGCCGTCTCCCACCGACCTTCAGATGGGGATTTTGCTCGGAGCACTGCCACCGAACTGATGTCAACCCCTGCGGCGTCACCGAGCGAGCTTCTGCAGAAAGCGGCCGCGGGCGATCAGTTCGCGTGGAACGCGATCGTCGACCGCTTCTCGGGGCTCGTGTGGGCGACGGCCCGGGCGCACCGGCTCTCGCACGAGGACGCGGCCGACGTCGCGCAGACGACGTGGCTCAGGCTCGTCGAGCATCTCGACCGCATTCGCGATCCGGAGCGGCTGGGGGCGTGGCTTGCGACGACCGCACGCCACGAGTCGCTCCGGATGATCCGTCGCGGCGGGCGCGAGCAGCCGACGGACGAGGCCGATCTGTTCGAGGTCCCCGACGACGACGCAGTCGACCGCCTGCTGCTCGATCAGGAGCGCGACGGCAAGCTGTGGCGGGCGTTCGCGGCGCTCTCGGAGCGTTGCAAGACGCTGCTGCGGATCCTGATGGCCGACGAGCCGCCGAGCTACGAGGAGGTCGGCGCCGCGCTCGACATGCCTGTCGGCGCCATCGGGCCGACGCGCATGCGCTGCCTCGACCGGCTACGCCGGACGGCCGGCGTAGCGGAGCTTGGCGCATGATGTATCAGGCCCACCCGTCGAGGCTCTATTCCACGAGGCCCGCCCAACTATGACCGACAACCCCACCAATCCAGAGGCCCAGGACGACCCGCTGCTTGCCGAGTTGAGACGGCTGGCGGGACTGGTCGATCCGGTGCCGGACCAGGTAACCGCCTACGCGAGAGCGGCGCTCGGCTGGCGCCGGATCGACGCGGAGCTGGCGGAGCTGCTCGTCGACTCGCAGCTCGAGTCCACTTCGACCACACGCTCGGTCTCCGAGTCGGAGCGCACACTCACCTTCCGCGCGAGCGACCTCGACGTCGATGTCGAGCTTCAGCTCGGCGACGACAAGGTCATGTTGCTCGGCCAGCTCGCACCGGCCACGGCAGCGGAGATCGAGGCGCAGCGCGACGACGGATCGATCGCGGCGACCGCCCGCGCCGACGACCTCGGACGGTTCCGGCTCACGCTCGAGCCGGGTGTGCGGATCAGGCTCGTCGTGCGCAGGGATCCGCCGACGCCGCCGGTCGAGACGAGCTGGATCGACGTCTGAGCCCTCTTTAGCTCTGTTACAGAGCTATTATGAGGGCGATGGATATCGCCGCACCGACGATCGAGGCTGAACGCGGGGTTGCCGACCAGCTGCTGATCGCCCTCTCGGCGATCAGGCGTGCGATGCGTCGCCACAGTGGCAGGCCCGCCGAGCTTTCGTCGCTGACGTCCGCGCAGCTCGAGCTCGCCCGCGTTGTCCGGCGGAATCCGGGCATCTCGACTGCCGGCGCGGCCGAGGCGATGCGTCTCGCTCCGAACACCGTCAGCACACTCATCCGTCAACTCGCCTCCGCCGGTCTCCTGATCCGCCGCACCGACGCGTCCGATCGGCGCGTTGCACGGCTGGAGCTGACGGAATCGTGGAAGCGGAAGATCGACGCGTGGCGCGATCGTCGCGTGACCGAGGTCGACGACGCGATCAAACGACTCTCGCCGGCCGATCGCCGGCGGATCGAAAGCGCGCTGCCTGCTCTCGAGCGCCTCGGACGGGAGCTGGAGCCATGAGCGCGCTGCCGGCCGTCGACGTTCGCGGCCTGCGCCATCGCTTCGGCGAGCACGTCGCGCTCGACGGGATCGACCTGCTCGTCTCACCCGGCGAGGTGTTCGGACTGCTCGGCCCGAACGGCGCGGGCAAGACGACGACGATTCGCGTGCTCAACACGCTGCTGCCGGTGCAGGAGGGGAACGTCTCGGTCTTCGGCTGCGACGTGCGCAGCGACCAGACGGCGGTGCGACGGCTGCTCGGCTACGTGCCGCAGCAGCTGTCGATCGAAGCCGCGCTCACCGGGCGCGAGAACGTCGCGTGGTTCGCCCGTCTCTTCGACGTGCCCAGGCGGGAGCGGCGTGCACGGGTCGACGACGCCCTCGACGCGATGGGCCTTCTCGACGCCGCAGATCGGCTCGCCGGCACATACTCCGGCGGCATGGTGCGCCGGCTCGAGTTGGCGCAGGCGCTGGTCAACCGCCCGGCGCTGCTCGTGCTCGACGAGCCGACCGTCGGCCTCGACCCCGTGGCCCGCGGTGGTGTGTGGGAGCGCGTCGAGGAGATGCGGCAGGCGACCGGGATGACCGTGCTCGTCACAACGCACTACATGGAAGAGGCGGACGCGATGTGCGACCGCGTCGCGATGATGCACCTCGGGACGATCCGCGTCGTCGGTCGGCCGGACGAGCTGCGCCGCTCCCTCGGCCGGCACGCGACGCTCGAGGACGTGTTCAGGCGCCAGACCGGCAACACGCTCGACGGTGAGGAGATCGGGAAGGGAGGGCTCCGTGAGATCCGCCGCACTCGCCGGACTGCCGGACGCGTCGGCTGAGCGGCCGCCGCCGCCCGCGCTCTGGCGCACGTTCCCGAGCCGCACCCTGACCTTCTGCCTAGTCGAGCTGCAGAAGATCAGGCACGACCGCACCGAGCTCTTCACCCGCGCCGTTCAGCCCGTGTTGTGGCTGGTCATCTTCGGCGAGACGTTCAACCGCATTCATGCGATTGCGACCGGGAGCAACTCGTACCTCGACTTCCTCGCGCCCGGGATCATCGCCCAGTCCGGTCTCTTCGTCGCGATCTTCTACGGGATCCAGATCATCTGGGAGCGCGACGCGGGCGTTCTCAACAAGCTGCTCGTGACGCCGACGCCGCGTGCCGCGCTGATCCTCGGCAAGTCGTTCTCTGCCGGCATCCGCGCACTCGCCCAGGTCGTCGTCGTGCTCGTCCTGTCGGTGATCCTCGGCGTCTCGCTGACGCGGAACCCGCTCAATCTGATTGCGACGTTCGTCGTCGTCATGCTCGGCTCGGCGTTCTTTGCCTGTCTTTCGATGACGATTGCCGGCATCGTCCTGAAGCGGGACCGGTTGATGGGGATCGGCCAGATGATCACGATGCCGCTGTTCTTTGCCTCGAACGCGCTCTACCCGATCGCGGTGATGCCCCCGTGGCTGCGCGGGCTCGCGCTGGTCAATCCGCTCTCCTACGAGGTCGACGCGCTGCGCGGCCTGCTGATCGGGACGCCGTCTCACCTCGCGCTCGATTTCGCCGTGCTGCTGTTCTCGGTCGTCGTCGGGGTGACGGCCGCTTCGTCGCTCGTCGGCCGTCTAGCCCGCTAGGCCACCGAACACCGCGAAGCGGTTGCTCGGCGTGAACTCCCACGCGACGCCGCTGCCGGGCTCGGCGTGCACGACGGCGCCCGGCGGGAGCTGATCCTTGAGCCGCGCCGCGACCGCGTTCGCATCGTCTTCGTCGTTCGCTCCGATCAGGACGAACTTCCAGCGGCGAACGACCGACTGCCCGTTCTCCTCCTCGCGCTTGGCGAACTCGACTGCCTCATGGTGCGTCCGGAACTCGACGCGGACGTCCCAGTCGGCGATCCCTGTCGTCTCCGAGTCGGCGGTCTCGTCGGCCTCAAGGCGCTCGTGCTCGGACTCGTGCTCTGAGGCGGTCTCCGGAAGCGCCGCCCGTGCGTCCTCCCAGCGCTCCTCTTCGGGGTGCCAGCGGTCGAGCTGGAGCCCGACTTCGAGGCCATCGTCGGCTGCGAGCTTGCGCACGACCTCCTCGGCCGACTGCGCGCTCCACCGCGTGTCGGCGTACATGATCACCCTGTCCTCGGCGGCGCTCACTGCGACTCGCTCCCCGGCGGGCACGTCGAGCTCGTGGTCTGCGCGATGCTCGTGCAGCACCTGCAGGAGCGGCGCGACGCTGCTCGCGTCGGCAAGGGTCACGGTCACGCGCCAGTCTTCGGCCATGGCGGGAAGTCTGCCCGAACGAAGGGGTCCCAGTAGGTTGTCGCTACGCGAACACGAGGAGGAGCGGCATGGCGACGATCAGCGACCATGAGCAGCAGCAGATCGACAAGGCAAACGGCTCGGGACGCACGCCGGCCGTCTTCATCCACGGCCTCTGGCTGCTGGCGAACAGCTGGGAAAACTGGCTGCCAGTTTTCGAGGAGGCCGGCTATGCGCCCGTGGCGGCGGAGTGGCCCGACGACCCGGAAACCGTCTCGGAGGCGAAGGCCAACCCCGAGGTCTTTGCCGGGAAGTCCGTCTCCCAGGTCGCCGATCACCATGCCGAGCTGATCCTTGAGCTGAACAAGAAGCCGGTTGTCGTCGGCCACTCCTTCGGCGGGCTGCTGACCCAGATCGTCGCCGGGCGGGGGCTCGCCGCCGCCTCCGTCGCCATCGACCCGGCGCCGTTCCGCGGGGTTCTGCCGTTGCCCGTCTCGGCGCTCAGGTCATCATCGCCCGTGCTCCTCAACCCGCTGAACCGGAACCGTGCGGTCCCGCTCAGCCTCGATCAATTCCGCTACGCGTTCGCGAACGCCGTCGGCGAGTTCGAAGCGAAGGAGCTCTACGAGAAGTACTCCGTGCCGGGGCCGGGCCTGCCGATCTTCGAGGCCGCTTCGGCAAACCTCAACCCGTGGAGCGGGCTCAAGGTCGACACCAAGAACCCGGATCGCGGCCCAATGCTGATCCTCTCCGGCGAGCGCGATCACACCGTTCCGTGGGCGATCGCACACGCGTCGTACAAGAAGCAGCGAAGCAACCACGGTGTGACGGAGATCACCGAGATGAAAGGGCGTGGCCATTCGCTCACGATTGACAGCGGCTGGCGCGAGGTTGCCGATACTGCAGTGAGGTTTCTGGCGCGGTTCAAGGAGTAGCTCCCGATGAGCTGAAGCTCCGTGCAGCGTGCCAGCCTCCGCGCGGATCGAGATGCCAGCATCCCTCGAGAAGGTCCGGGGCCACTGTATGCGCGCGGCCGAAGCCGTCGTAGCCTCGAGTCGGAGTCGCGATCGAGCTACTCCGAGAGACGAAAGGAGCACTCGATGAGGAGAATGCTGCTCACGGTCCTCGTGATCGGCGCCCTCGCGGGGCTGGCAGGGGCGTCGGCACGGAATGCAGGTGCGGTCCTGCCGCCCGGCAACGCGGTCGAGCAGTGGGACAAGATCGCTGAGGACACGGTGGTCGGCTCTGGTGCGTTCCAGAGCGAGGGCATGATCTACATGGCATACGTGTCGGAGGCGATGTACCGCGCAACGAATCCCTCCAGGGGTTTCGGCGGCGGCTATGCCGACGCGGCAGTCGTCCAGGCGGCGTCCGAGACGCTGTCGCACTACTTCCCGACGCAGGCGGCAACGATCGCCTCGCTACGTCAGGAGGCGATGGCTGCAATTCCGAACAGTCTGGCGAAGTATCTCGGGACGTTCTTCGGATCGGTGGCCGCGACGAGGCGTGATCCTCGGGCGGACGGGTGACGGCCTCGTGACGCCGATCGCCTCGACCTCGCCGTTCCCGACGCTGGCGCCGGGACCCGGCGTCTGGCGTCTGACGCCGCCGGCCTACCAGGCGCCACAGACGCCCTGGGTCGGGTCGGTGACGCCGTTCATCATGCAGCGGCCCGACCAGTTCCTGCCGCCGCCTCCGCCGTCACTGTCGAGCGCGACGTGGGTTGCTGCCTTCAACGAGATCAAGGTGCACGGCTCGAGCACGAATCCAAACTCGGTGGAGACGTCGACGGCCAAGTTCTGGACGGCCAACATCATCCGTCAGTACAACGGAGTCGCCCGCGACGTGGCCACGGCCGGAGGGCTCGACGACGCCGGGACCGCCCGGCTCGTCGCGATGGTCAACGTGGTCGGTGCCGACGCCGGGATCTCGTTCATGAACGCCAAGTACCACTATTTGTTCTGGCGGCCGGTGACCGCGATCGATCCGACGTCGGTGTCGGCCAGCGACGGATTCGGCCCGGCTCCGGGGTTCGACGACGGGAACCCTGCGACGGTCGAGCAGCCCGGATGGCGGCCGCTTCTGGCGACGCCGAACCATCCCGAGTACCCGTCGGCCCACACCACGTTCACCTCAGCCGAGGCTCAGGTGTTCGCGGACTTTCTCGGGACCGACAACATCAACGTCGACATTCACGGGTTCGATCCGGCCGGACCGGCCGGCAACTTGAATGCGGTACGTCACTTCGCGACGACCGCTGACCTGCGGACGCAGACCGTCGACGCCCGCATCTGGGGCGGCCTTCATTACCGGTTCTCCGGCGAGGCCGGCCTGGCGCTTGGGAAAGAGGTCGCGGACTACGACCTCAGCCACGCCTTCGGGGGGTTGGCTCCCTGGTGAGGCGTTGGTTCGGGGGCGCCGGAGACCGGCGCCCCCGAACCTCGATGGGCTGGCAGAGTGCGGTGGTGGCGACGATGGCCGACCTCGACGAGCTCGCGCTGGCGATGCCGCTCGTCGCGAAGGAGGTCTCGGACGACGGGCGTCCCTCCTACCTGATGCACGGCAAGGTGTTCTGCTTCCATCGCAACCGCCGGCCTGATGCGATCGACACGGCGACGGGGGAGCGCCTCGACGACGTGCTGATGTTCCGGGTCGCAGATCAGGACGAGAAGGAGCTGCTGCTCGGCGGCCGGCCCGACGTCTTCTTCACGACGCCGCACTTCAACGGATACCCGGCGGTTCTGACGCGGATTCCGCGACTGGCGCTCATCGACCGTGCGGAGCTGCGCGACCTGGTCGTCGACGCCTGGCTCACGCGTGCGCAGAAGCGCGTCGCCAAGGCATGGCTCGCCGAGCACGAGCCGTACGACAGCTGAGTCGGCTCGCCCGTCGTCTAGCTTTCGCGCTGGTTTGGGCCAGACGCTGCGGGTCGGGGTCGTTGTCGGTTCGACGGCGCTTGCGCTGTTCTCGTTGTGCTGCCTGACTGCGGCCGGCGCTGTGAAGCAGCCGTCGACCTGGGCGACGTTCGGCGCGAGCACGGCCCGGCTCGGCCAGGCTGCCGCGCCCGCGCCGGTCTCGCGGGTTGCGCGGCGGTTCGTGTTGCCGCTCTCGGGCCGGATCACGGCGCAGGTGCTGACGGCCGGCGGCGTGTTCGTCGCAGCGAGCACCGGTGGCGACGTGGTCGCGTTCGATCGCAACGGCTTCGTGCTCTGGCGCGACCAGATTGGCCAGCTCGCCGACAACTGTCCGCAGCTCAACGGCTACGGCGTCGTCGGCACGGGCGCGATCGATCAGTCCTCGGAGACGTTCTACGTCGCCGACGCATTCGGGCGGCTTCATGCTCTTGCGCTCGCAACCGGGGCCGAGCGGCCGGGCTGGCCGGTCCGTGTGTTCACGGACGTCGGCACCGAGTTGAACTGGGGCGCGCTGACGCTCGCCAAGAGGTCGGTGTACGTGCCGACCGCCGCCTACTGCGACACCGCCGGGACGCCGGGCGGCGTGTACCGCGTCGACCTCGCGACGCGCGCCGTCAGCCGCTGGCTCGCGGTCCCGCTCGACCAGGGCGGAGGCGGTGGGCCCTGGGGGTGGGGCGGGCTTGCGTTCGACGCGTCATCCGGGAGTCTCTTCGCCGGTTCCTCCGGTGCGTTTGCCGGCGGCCAGAATGCAGGCGCGTCCTACACGGAGGCCGCAGGCTACGGCGATCGGCTGATCGAGTTCGGGCCCGACCTGCAGGTTCGCGCGTCGAATCGTCCCATGGGGCTCCCCGACCGGCAGGACCTCGACTTCGTCGGGTCGCCGCTGCTCGTCCCGGGAACGTCGTGCGGGCCGCTGGTGGTCGCCGCGACGAAGAACGACACCGTCTACGGCTGGCGCGAGGGCGATCTTGCACAGGGGTGGGTCTGGAAGGTAGCGATCGAGCCGTACTCGATCAGCAACCCGTTCGTCTCACAGCTGGCCTGGTCTGCGGTGACGTCGTCGGTTTACGCGGTGACCGGGACGGAGCTCGTCCGGATCAAGGTCGGCGCCGGGTGCAAGCCGTCGGTCGTGTGGCGCAGGAAGCTCGGCACGCACACCGAAAACGGATCGCCGACCGTCGCCGGGAACACCGTCTGGTTCGCCGACAACGGCAAGCAGACGCTCGACGCCTTCGACGCGACCAGCGGCAGGCGGCTCTTCGCGGCGCCTCTCGGGGGCACGACGCTCGTGGCGCCGACCGTTGTCGGCGGTCGTGTGATCGTCGGGACGTTCAACGGGATTGTCGAAGGGTTCAGCACCGCACCGGAGCGCCTCCCGGCGTCCGCCGCAAGCCGTCTCGTACCGACGAGCTGGGTCGACGCCGAGCACGGCTGGCAGGGCCGCGCGAACGGCGTGTACGCGACGGAAGACAGCGGCAGCCGCTGGAAAAGGATCTTGTCGCAGCCTGCCCTCTCAGTGCTGCGCGTCTCCGCCACGTCGGGGGTTGTCTCGACGGGCTTCGATCCCGGCGTTTGCATGTGCGCCACGCAGCAGCTCTGGACGACCGATGCGGGCCGCACCTGGCACGACACGAGGACGCTGAGCGGGAACTTCACCGGTAGCGGCGGCCGAGTCTACTTCTGGGAAAGGGGCAGCCTGCGACGGCTCGCGCCGTTGCCGGTTCGCTCGACCGGCGGACGGCTCGGGGCACGCACCGTTGCATCGGTGGCCGACGGGACGATCGTGAGCGCGATTCCGTTCCAGGGCGGTGTCGCCGCACTCGTGTCGAACCGCGTCGACGGCGCAGGCTGGGACAACACTCCGCGCGTGATCATCGTTCAGGGCGCCGGTCACAAGACGGTCACGCTCCCCCGTCGGATGGGCGATCCGCTTGTGCAGACGATCAAGGCCTCCGGGAAGCGTCTCGTCGTCACCGCGGTCGACTTCGTCCTGCAGCCGTCACGCACGATCACGTGGATCTCGACCAACGGCGGTTCCAGCTGGTCTGCGGGCTAGGAGCCCGCGGCGGGGCACTTTCCGAGGAAGGTACGCGCGGCATTCGTCCTTCGTCCAGCGAAGTCACTCCGCTGATCGCCGACGACGATGGGCGTCAGGGTGAGGGCGGGGCTCCGGCTCCGCTCTCGTATTGGGTCATTGAGACGAGCGCGCCGCAGCGAACGCCGCGATCGTCCGCTCGACGTCGACCGGGAGGACGCCCCCGATCACGAAGCCGAAGTAGCGCCCGCTTCCCATCTGCGCGAGCCCCGGATCGGCACCTCGCGCAAGCTCTTCGATCACCTGCTCGGCATCCGTCAGGCCTCTCGGAGAGAGGAATGTCGAGCGTGGCCCTCAGTTCTTCGATCGTTGCCGTCGGCGCGACGGCTCGGTTCGGCACCGACTCGACGTACTGGATTCCGAGCTCGGCTGCGTCGCGAGAAGCCGACGCTCATCCACGCCGTCGAGTGTAGATAGCTGGCGGTTCGTATGATCTTCGTCCCGATGTCATCCGGTTTCGCGCGGACGTGTGTGGCCGCGGTCGCGGGCGCGATTGCACTCGCGTGCGCGGCGGGGGCCGGCTCCGGGTCGATGCGTGTGAAGCTCTCGCCCTGCTCGTTCGACGCGACGTGGCTGTGTGGCCATCTCCAGGTGCCGCTCGACCGGGCGCATCCGGGCAACGGCACGATCCCGATCGCGTTCTATGTGCTCCGGCATCACGCCGGCAACGCCGAGAGTCGTCCCGTCTTCGTCACGCCCGGAGGTCCCGGCGACAGCGGGTGGGGGATCCACGGCTTCTATGAAGGGACGGCGCTCGCCGCCGGTCATGACATCGTCGTGATCGACCCGCGCGGAGCCGGGCGGTCCGGTGCGATCGCCTGCACGGATCTCCAGAACGGGTGGCAAGACGACGCGCAGTTCATGGTCGCCGTCGCCGCATGCGGCAAGCAGCTCGGGGCCGCGGCAGACCGCTACGGATCGGGTGACGTTGCGATGGATGTCGACGCCGTCCGGCAGGCGCTCGGTTACGACACGATCGACTACTACGCGTTCTCGTATGGGAGCGTTGCCGAGCAGGCCTATGCTGCCCGCTTTCCGCAGCACCTCCACGCGCTCGCGATCGATGCCGGGATGCCGGCCACCGATCCGCGGCATGCGTGGACGTGGTCGCTCGGGGTAACACAGGCACTTCCGCG
This sequence comes from uncultured Thermoleophilia bacterium, assembly GCA_963715115.1. GTDB lineage: Bacteria > Actinomycetota > Thermoleophilia > Gaiellales > Gaiellaceae > PALSA-600. The sequence continues at coordinate 65,147 of CAVQRE010000006.1, read as the reverse complement.
GATCGGGGCGCTCCTCTGCAAGCGAGAGCACTGCAACGGAAACGTGCCGGCGGCGATCTCATCTCTCGCCGCCCAGGTGCGCGCGCACCCCGTCGTTGCTCAGCTCGGAGCCGCTCGACTCGTCGTCGACGAGCCCGAGCTGATCAACATCCTCCGCTTCGGGGGCGATCAGAATCGGATGCTCGAGCCGCAGACGATCGTCGACGCCGCTCGGCAACTGCCACGCGGCAACAACGACCTGCTCCGTACCCTGGCGGTCGCGCATCCGACCTGCTGCGAGAGCCAGGGCGACCCTCATGACTTCTCGCAGGGAGACAACGTCGCTGCCTTCTGCAACGACATGGACTTCGTCTGGAACCGGTCCGATGCGATCTCCATTCGCTCGCTGAAGTTCAGTGCCGCCGTCGCCGCGCTGCCGAAAGACGCGGCTGCTCCGTTCTCGATCGCTGGGTGGAACGCGTTCAACCAGACCGACTTCTGCCTCGACTGGCCCGCTCCGCAACGTTTCGAGCCGGCTGTCCCACCGAACGCGAAGCTGGCGAAGATCCCGACGATCATCTTCTCCGGGGACGTCGACGCGATCGTTCCCACCGAGATCACGCGGACGCTGCTGGCGGAATTCCCCAGGGCGACGTTCATCAGCGTCGCGCGAGCCGCTCACCCGACTGTGGGCTGGCGCCGCGACTGCGTCCCAGGGATCGCTCGACACTTCTTCGACACGCTCGACCCAGGCAGCACGCGCTGTGCAGCGCGGTGAAGGTCGTGGTCGCTTCCGATGTTGCCGCCATCGTCATCGTCGTCGTCATGACCGCGATCGTCGTGATCGTCGTGCTCGGTTTGCATGTCTGGGGTGCGATCCAGGACGGCCGCGAGGAGAAGGCGATGAAGGACTTCAGGCATGGTGGACCGGATTCCACGACGAAAGGAAGGAGCTGAGATGTGCCGCTGGCTCGCTTACTCGGGCTCGCCCGTCCTGATCGAGGACCTGCTCTACAGGCCGCAGCACTCGTTGATCGACCAGAGCCTGCACTCGAAGCTCGGCGCCGAGACGACGAACGGAGACGGTTTCGGGGTGGGGTGGTACGGCGTCGGCGCGACGCCCGGCGTCTTCCACAGCGTCGAGCCCGCCTGGAACGACCGCAACTTGCACGAGCTGGCGGGCCACGTGAGATCACCGCTCGTGTTCGCGCACATTCGCGCCTCTTCGGGCTCACCCGTCCAGCAGACGAACTGCCACCCGTTCCGGCACGGTCGCTGGTTGTGGATGCACAACGGCGTCATCCGCGACTTCTCCACGGTGAAACGAGACCTCGTGCTCGCCGTCGACCCGTCGCTCTATCCGTCGATCGAAGGCTCGACCGACTCCGAGGTCTTCTTCTTCCTCGCTCTGACGCTCGGTCTCGAGGACGACCCGCCTGCCGCGGTCGAGGCCGCGGTCGGGCTGATCGAGGAGACCGGGAAGCGGCACGGTGTCGAGTATCCGATCCAGATGACAGTCGCGACCAGCGACGGCACGAATGTGTGGGCGTTCCGGTATTCGAGCGAGGGCGAGTCGCGCTCGCTCTTCTACTCGACGGCGGTGGCGACGCTTCGCGGGCTGTATCCGGAGCTCGAGGTGCTCAAGGCGCTGTCGGACGAGTCGCGGTTGATCGTCTCGGAGCCGATCCGCGACCTCCCCGGTGCCTGGAATGAGGTTCCCGAGTCGAGCTGGGGCGTCATCCGCGCAGGGCAGGACGAGCTGCACACGTTCACTCCGCGGGCGCCGTAGCGTCGTCGCGCCGGCGGCCATCGATGTCCCATTCGAGCATCATCGCGTCGCTCTCGCGCGTCGCGCCTGCGCGTCGATAGGTCGCCAGAGCCGGCAGGTTGTCGCGGTCGGTGAGGACCCGCATCGCATAGCAGCCGCGCTCCCGTGCGATCTGCGCTAGCTCTTCGACGAGCCGCGTCGCGATACCGCGGCGGCGGTGGACTGGATCGACGCCCAATTCGTAGACGAACATCTCGGTGCCCTTGTCCGGGTGAGTCGTCTCGACGCCCGTGATCATCCCCGCCGGGGTGCCGTCCACGTACGCGAGCAGCAAGTGGTGGTCGTCGGCGGCGATGAACCGTTCGGCGGCGCGCCGATCGATCGCATTGTCGAACAGCGCCTCGGCTTCCTCGATGGCTGCAACGCCGGCGACCGATCGAATCTCGACGCTCACGGGGGCACCGAATCGTCGAGGCGGAGAACCAGGAGCTCCCCGACCTCGCGCACCGGCTCTCCGCTCGTGTCGGCAGCAGCCGCCTGCTTCATCGCCGCGAACCCCGCTTCGATCTCAGCGTCGGTGAGGAGCTCGAGCGTCGAGATTGCACGGCAGCGCAGCCGTTCGAGGTGGGCTGCGACATTCGATGCGACCACGAACTCGACCTCGTCGACGGCCACGACCTCGAAGCCCGCGCGAGCGAACGGGGTGATCGTCTCGTCGAACGTCGGGAACGTCGACCGCTCGATTTCGAGTGCACGCGGGAAGTAGCGTCGCCAGGAAACGTCGCGCAGCCGGTCGCCGAACTGTGTCCGGGCGCAGATGATGCTTCCTGGCCGCAGGACCCGGGTCAGCTCGGAGGCTGCCGCGTCGCGATCCGTGAAGTGGTGCAGCACGAAGAACAGGAATGCGAGATCGCAGCTCCGGTCGGCGAGCGGGATCTGCTCGGCGCGGCCCTCGAGGTACGTGACGTTGGCGTGTGCGCTGGACGTGACGGCGACCTCGCGCATCTTGGCCGCAGGCTCGACGCCGTAGACGGGGCCGCCGAAGCGCGCGGCGAGGCTGGGTGCGAAGCGTCCCGTTCCCGAGCCGAGATCGAGGACGGCCAGCGGTCGCCGCGGGCTCGCATGACGCTCGACGGCGTCCATCCAGGAGTCCATCGCCTGCGGCGGAAGCGCCCGTCCTTGCCGGTAGCCTCGCCAGAGGCGGTCGTCGAAGTCGATTCCCATGGCGTCGAGGAACGTTGCCCTATCTGGCCGCCGCCCGTGGCCTGGTTGGCCGGTTGCCGGCCGCAGGTTCGTAGCCCGCGAAGCTCGACTCGAGTACGCCTTCGCCGCCCGTCAGCACCGGCAGCTGCCGCTGGAGCTCCTGGGCGCGGAGTGCGGGGAGGACCGCGTCGATCGACGCGAGCTCGCCCAGGCTCGAAGGGGTCTTCAGAGTGGCGCCCAGCCGCGCCAGAGCGGCCGAGACGGCGCCGATCGACCCCGCCGGAATCTCGAGGTTGACACGAACGACCGGCTCGCAGACCACCGTCCCCGCCCGTTCGAGCGCCTGCAACAGGACGAGCGGCGTCAGCTTGCGAAAGTCGGCTGCCGTGCTCAGCGGCCCACGTCTCGACGGTGGGCCGTCGGGAACGCTATAGCTCGACCTGAACATGGTCACGACGCAGTCCGTGACCTGCCAACCGAGCAACCCTTCCTGCATCGCCGCGCGAACGTACTGGCCCATTGCTTCCGCGAAGAGCTCGCGCTTCTTGTAGACGTACAACGGAATGCCGGTGTGGTCGACGTCGAGCCGGAAGTCGACACCTGAGTCGGCCGGCGCGGGCTCGACCCGCAACCCGATCGTGGCGTTGAACGGGTTCGACGCCGCATGGAGGACCTCGACGGCCTCACCGGCTCCGGTCGGCCGCTCGACGTAGATCGGCGTCGTCTCGCGGAATGTGACGTCGATGCCGAAGTCGTCAGCGAGCGTCGCCTGGATCACTTCCTTCTGTACCTCGCCGTAGAGCGAGACAGAGATCTCGCTGCCATCGTCGTCCTGCCGTACGTCGATCAGCGGGTCCTGCTCGGCGAGCTGAGCAAGCGCGATCCGCAGTTCCGCGCCTTCGTCCGGGCTCGTCGGAGCGACGACGGACTCCAGTGTCGGTGGCGGAAACTGGCGGCCCGCTCTCGCGACGGCGCTGTCGCCGATCGCGTCACCGACCTGGATGCCTGCGAGACCCCGGAGCTTGGCGACCGCTCCGGCGGATACCGACGGGCGCTGCACGGCGGCTCCACGCTCGAAGACGCTGAGCGCCGTCACCTTGCCGTCGAGACCGTGACCAAACTGCAGCCGGTCGCGCACATGGATCGTCCCCGAGAACATCCGGACGTACGCGATCTTCTCGCCGCTCGCGCCGCGTTCGATCTTGAACACGGTCCCCGACGCGGGGACGTCCGGGTCTCCGGCAGAGGCAGGCAGCAACTCGACGATCGCTGCGAGCAACGGCCTGACGCCGGCGCCCGTGATCGCAGCGCCGGAGAAGACGGGATGCACCAGTCCGCGCCTCGTCTGGGCAGCGAGAGCAGCGTGAAGACGCCGGTCCGGCAGATCCAACTCGTCGCCGACGTATGCCGCCATGATCCCGTCGTCGCGCTCGGCGAGGACCTCGGCGAGACGAGCGCGGAAGACGGCGTCGTCCGAGAATGGGCTGAAGTCGGCGGAGCGGGTGCCGGGCGCCAGCACGGTTCCCATCGCAACGATCTGCGGGGTCAATCGCTCCGAGATCGCTCGCAAGGCGCGCGCCTCGTCGGCTCCTGCGCGGTCGACCTTGTTCAGGAACATCAACGTCGGGATGTGCAGTCTCTGCAGCGCGCGCATGAGGATGCGCGTCTGCGGCTGCACGCCTTCGACGGCAGAGATCACCAGCACGGCACCGTCGAGCACGCTCAACACCCGTTCCACCTCGGCGATGAAGTCGGGATGTCCCGGCGTGTCGATGAGGTTGACGTGGACGTCGCCCACCGCGAACGACGCGACCGCCGATCTGATCGTGATCCCGCGTTGTTGCTCGAGCGCAAGCGAGTCGGTCTGCGTCGTTCCGGCGTCGACGCTGCCGATCGCATCGATGACTCCGGCCTCGAACAGCAGCCGCTCGGTGAGAGTGGTCTTACCGGCGTCTACATGCGCCAGGATTCCAAGGTTGAGTTCTTGCTGCGACACGCGTCATACCCTCCGATTCCGCTGAACGGAGAACGGAGGGAACGCGCGGGTGCTGAAAGCGCTTAGACGCTACGAATCTCGGAGCGCACGATGCCCCTCGTCCGCCTCGTTTCGCCGAACGTCCGGGCCAGGAAGCGGCCAGGAGCGGGCTAGGGGAGCGAGATATGCGGTCGCCGTTCTCACGAGACCAGCGTAACGCGTCGGTCGCCGTCGCGCACGTCACGACTTATCGGCGATCTCGCGGAGTAGTCCCAGGACGGCGATCGCGATCAGGTACGGCGTCGCGAGCACCAGGCCGCCGAGGACGGCCGCGCCTTCGATGCTCCCGCTTCCTCCGCATCCGCGAGCAGCCTGCATGCCTTGGGCGGCCCAGCCGCGGGCGCTATTTGACGTCGCAACGGCGCTCGTTGGATCAGCCGGCCAGACGATCCAGTGCGTCTGCAAGCGGGAGCGCGATCCACCCTTCCCGTGCGGCGGCATCACGGTCGGCTGCGGGAATCGGCTCGCAGAGACCGAGTGCGCTTGCACGCGCGACGAGGGAGGCGATGAGCGCGTCGAAGCAGTCGTCGCTTTGCTCGCACATCTCAGCTGAGAGTTCGTCGACGTCGAGCCGCGTCATCCGCTGGCGAAGCTCCGCGACGGAACGCGAGCGGCCGAGCTTGAAGCAGGCGCGTGCGGCGCGAGGGTAGACCTCCACGAACTTGCCCCCACCGGACCGATCCGGCCTCAAGGAGGACAGGAGCCGGGCCGCACGGAACGCCGGCACGGCGATGCGGTCGGAGGAGACGCTGAGCGGCGGCCTGCCGGTGCGCTCCCACACCACCAGATCGGTCCGCCGGTAGCGCAGACGGCGACCGTCGACCTCGGGCCACGCCTGGCCGTGGTGGTGCCGGCTGACTGCATCGACGAAGTCGTCCGGCCAACCGAACGGCACGTCAATACCGACCTTCTCAGCGGCCTCAGCAAGCCTGAGTAGACGTTCATCACCGACGCCCAGTTCGAGTGTCTCGACTCGGGCCGACTCCGGCAACCAGTCGATCCGGCACGCCGCGGTCTTCGTCGCCTGGGAAGCGAGGTCGATTCCGAGCGTGAGCACGCCGCCAATTGTGCGCGCTCTCCGGCCACGCTATGCCTCCGGCTAGGTCCTCGACCAGTCGCTTCTTCGGCCATTCGCGAAGGGTCGAATGCGTCTGCAATACAGCGTTGCGGCTTTGTCCGCGTGCGGATCGGTAGAGAACCCGATTCGGCAGCGACGTCGAAGGGAGAGACTGGTTGGGCCATCGAGTGCGCGCGTGTGCGCGCGAAGCGGAGGGATCGTGACAGCCGGTCGGCGCCATTTCGGCGAGACCGACCTTCAGTGCCGTCCCGGGCAGTACTGCTGATCGTTGTCCTTTTCGCGGCTGCGACGACCGCGACGGTGCTGTTGGCCCACTTCGAGGTCTTTGGAGGTTCGATTAGCTCGACTCCTGTTCAGGGCACAGGAGTCGCCGCCACTCAGCAGCGTCACCTTGCGCCGTTTCGGAGTGTCGAGCTCGCCGGCAGCAACAACGTCGCGATCCACGTCGGTAGCAAACAGTCAGTCCTTATCCACGCCGACGAAAACCTGCTCCAGCGCGTCACCACCGTAGTCCGCACAGGCAGATTGGTGATCGGGAACACGCCAGGGAGCTTCACGAGCACGACCCCGATGAGCATCGAGATCACGATGCCGTCACTTTCTTCAGTGACCCTCAGCGGCAGCGGCAACGTGTTCGCAACCGGAATCACGTCTTCGAGCCTCACGATGTCTCTGCCGGGCAGCGGTTTGCTCCGCGCCGACGGGAGCGCGTTGCAGGTCATCGCCACTCTTGGCGGCTCGGGCGATGAACAACTGGGACACCTAATAGCCAGCCACGTGCATGCGCGCCTGCGCGGTTCAGGACGCATCGTGGTCAACACGACCCACAGCCTGAACGCCTCCGTCCCGGGAAACGGCACGATCATCTACTACGGCCACCCGACACTCCTGACCAGAAACGTCACCGGCAACGGGACGATCCTCCACGGGAACGGGTAGTCGCTTCTTCGGCCATGGCTCGAAGCGTCGAGAGCGCCTGCGGGTGGTGCCGACTGCTGCCGAGTGCCTGCAGCGTCGAGGTGGCGAGGGTGACGTCGTCGATCGTCGCGTCACCGACGTGACGAGCCACCAGGCGCGCGCCTGAATGTTGACGCGGTCGCCGAGCTTGAGATCGGCCGGGTTGTGATCACCTTGCCGGTTGATCTTGGTCGAGGTCGTGATCGCGACCGAGACCGGCAGGGTGCCGCCCTTGTAGGCCTTGGCGAAGCGGTTACCGCCGGACACCGTCACCGACAGCGACGAGGGAGCAGCAGCGCCGTCCGCGGCCAGCTTGCCGGTCAGGATCACTGCCACCGACGGCTTGCAGCCGGCGCCTGTGGTCGGCCGCTCCCCTTACCGGAGGGTGGTACGGCTATCTGTCCTGCACTTAAACAGTCGACCTACCCCGATAGAAGTCGACCCCGCGGGACTCTTCCCAGCTGAGTAGCCCGGCGGCGTCCCGTTGAGCCGACGGCTGTCAGGGGGTGGAGTTTGCGCCGACATTCATGCGACAGGAGCCCGGTGGGCTGACACCGATTGCGGGTCGACGGCGAAGAGCTGCCTTTGACCGTGCATGCCTGTGAGCGTGACGGTTCCTCGATCGAGGAACTTGATCTCGGAGCCCGCGACGAGATCCTTGAGCGTGGCGGAGACGAGCACCTCGCCGGGCTTGGCCTCGGCGGCGATGCCGGTGCCGATGTCGACGGCGATTCCCCCGAGGTTGGCATCACTGAGCTCGCACTCCCCGGTGTGGAGGCCAATGCGCACTCCGACCCCGGCAGCGCGCATGCCGTCGCTGATCGAGCACGCGCAGCGGATCGCGCGGGCAGGCCCATCAAACGAGGCAAGGAAGCCGTCCCCATTGGTATCGAGCTCTCTCCCGCGGTAGTGCGCGAGCTGACGCCGAATCAAGTCGCGCTGGCGCTCCAGCGGCTCTCGCCGGCCGTCGCCGGGCTCGACTGCGTTCTGGGTCGAGGTGTCGATGTCGATGACGAGCACGGTCGTGATTGCGCGGTCGGGTTCAAGGGCCTTGCCGCCACCGACCTCGGCAAGGAAACTCTCGATCAACAGAGCGAGTGTCTCGTGGTCTCCGACCCACGGGAGGTGATCGTCTCCCGGCAACTCGACATACCGGGCGGCCGGGATGCGCGCGCCGAGGTAACGGCCGTTGAATACCGGCACGAGGCGATCGCCGCTTCGGTGGAGGATGAGCGTCGGGACCCGGATCGCCGGCAGGATCGCCGCAATGTCGCTCTGGGCCGCCATCCGTATTGCGGCAGCGGCTGCCGATGGGCTTGCCCCCAGACGGAGCCGAGTTGCATACCAGCGACGAAACTCGTCGTCGTGCGCCCGGCTCGGGCCGTCGACTCGAAGCTGCTCGTCGCAATATTCCGGCGTCCCCCAACGCGTCTCGATATCTGCGATCCAGCGATCGAAGTCCTCCGAGGTCACCGCCCAGGGCGTCTCGGGTGACCAACGGAGCGCGACGAGCGCCCCGTACATGAGGAGCGCAAGCGTTCGCTCGGGGTAGGTTGCTGCGAAGAGCGCCGCCATCGAGGCGCCCTCCGAGTACCCGAGCAGCACCGCGCGCGTCGACCGTGCGGCGTCCATGACAGCGCGCACGTCGTCCATCCGGGTCTCGAGATCGGCGATGCCGGTCGAGCGGTCGGACATGCCGGTGCCGCGCTTGTCGAAGACGATGAGTCGTGAGAAGCGGGCGAGGCGCCAGTAGAACGCGGCCATTGACGGGTGCCACCATGCCGACTCGAGGTTCGAGATGAATCCAGGCACGAACACCAGGTCCACAGGCCCGTCGCCAATGATCTGGTAGGCGATGTTCACGTCCCCGCTGCGGACGTAGCGAACCTCGGGCGGCCCGGAGGTCGACTGCGCCGAGATGAACACATCCCGAGTCGGCTCCATCTCCTCCGCGGCCGCCACTGACTCAGGAACGTCGAGCGAACTCTCCTGGCGCAGGATCGCCTGTTGCAGCTCACGCAGGGAGCGGTCGGGCTCGATGCCGAGCTCGAGGGTGAGGAGCTGCCGCGCGTCCTGGTAGACCTGGAGCGCTTCGGCCTGGCGGTGTGAACGGTAGAGCGCCAGCATCAGACCCGTCCGCAGCCCCTCGCGCAGTGGATGCTCGCGATTCAGCGCTTCGAGCTCGGGCACGAGCTGCTCGTGGCGGCCGGCTTCCAGGTCGGCATCGATCCGCCTCTCGAGGCAAACCATCCGACGCTCCTTGAGGTGCGCGAGTTCCCCGCCGATGGACGCGTGAAAGCTGAACTCAGGGAGCGGCTCCGAGCGCCACTGCGCGAGCGCATCGTGCATCCTTCCCTCGGCCCACAGGCGCTCGAACCGTTCCAGGTCGAGCTCGTCCTGATGGACGCGCAACTCGTACCCCGGCGGACGTGTGACTACTCGCTCGCGCCCGAGCAACTTGCGGAGATGCGAGACATGGACATGGAGTGCGTTCACGGCGGTCGCCGGTGGCGCTGCACCCCAAAGGATCTCGAGCAGGCGGTCCGACGAGACGATCCGGTTTGCGTCCAGCAGCAGAGCGACGAGGAGAGCTCGTTGCTGCCGTCCGCCAAGCTCGAGCGGTTTCCCGTCCTTGACCACCTCGAGGGGACCGAGGATGAGGAACTCCACGAGCCGACGTTAACGCCCTCGCGCGGCGCCGGACAAATGGGGGATCGGGATCGCGGCCGCGGCCGGACGCTTCCTTGATGGTTGGCCCGACCCCGGGCACGAGCAACTGAGGCCCGGGCAATCGCCCAGTCAGAGAGGCAGCCCGCGCAACTCTTCGGCCGCAAGCTCCCGCTAGCGCGCCGCGTACCCGCGCAAGTAGCGATCGTTCCCGAACACTGCGCAAGCGTTCTGGATGCTTGACGGGCGCCGCGTAGCGCACGGAGCCGTGGTCCTCCCGGCTCGTAAATCGAACCCTCGCCGGGAGGTGGATTCCTCGGTGCGCGGCGATTGCTAAAGCATTCGAGGGTTGACGGTCGCGCAGTGGGGGTTGACGATGGTTGTCGGGCGTTTAGCTCTGGTCGTGGAGGAGTCGGTGGGCGAACTACCGAGCGGGACTGTGACGTTGCTGTTCGCGGACGTGGAGGGCTCAACGCGGCTGGTGCAGCAGCTCGGGGCCGGCTACGGCGGGGTGTTGGGCGAGCTGCGGCGGTTGCTTCGGCGGGCGGTGGCGGAGGCGGCCGGCGAGGAGGTCGACTGTCGGGCCGACGAGCTGTTCGCCGTGTTTCGGGGGGCGCGGGACGGTGTTGCGGCTGCGGTGGCGGCGCAGCGGCTGCTTGGGGCGCAGACGTGGCCGGAGGGGGCTCAGGTCCGGGTGCGGATCGGACTGCATACGGGCGAGCCGGCGGTCGTGGGCGACGCCTATCTCGGGGTCGACGTCAACCGTGCGGCGCGGATCTGTGCGGCCGGACATGGCGGCGAGATCCTGTTGTCGCAGACGACGCGCGACCTGGTCGGCGAGGGAGTCGAGCTGCGTGATCTCGGTGCCTTCGCTCTTGCGGGGCTGCCCGGGCCAGAGCGGATCTTCCGGCTCGTCGTGCCGGGCCTGCGTTCGGACTTCCCGCCGCTTCGCGTCGAGGCAGCCGATAAGCGACGGCTGCCACAGCGGCTGCCCAAAAGGCGGTCACGGAAGCCGACCTTCGAGGAGGCAGCCTTGCAGGTGCGTGCGATGCTGCCCGCGGCAGCGCCAGTACTGCAGGAGTCACTTGCCGGGCTCGCCGGCGAACTGTTCGTTGCGCATCGAGCCTTGGCGGGGGCCGACGGCTTCCTGGGCCGGATCGACCGCAAACGGCTGGCGGCCCGGCTGGCCGCGCAGCGCGAGGTGACCCTCGTTTCACCGCGGGCCCGACAGGAGGCCGACTCGCTGGAAGCGAAGATCGCATGCGTCGATCGGTTGCTCGACCGCCGACAGGGGCTCGCGGAGCTGACGCCGGAGCTGTCACCTGGCCTCGTCGACTCGTCCGAGCAGATCGCCTCGCTCCGCGGACGTGTCACCAGGGCCACGGCCGAACTCGACGACGCGGTCATGAGGGCAGCCCGCGCACTCGACCCGACGAGCTTCAAGCTCGGCCGCACCCGCCACCGCGGTGTCTACCGCTCAGGCCGCAAGTACGTCGTCCCCTTCCTCGACGACCTCGGCGGCGAGCGCCTGCGCGAGTTCGACACCCTCACCGAAGCACACAACTTCAAGGTCGGGCTCCGAATCGCAGAAAAGGCGCAGGCTGTCAAGCCGGGAAGCTGCGAGGAGGGCTGGAGAAATCCGTGCGGCCTTGACGTTGGCGCGGCAACCGCCTCCATCCCCACTACCCCGTAATCCGTCATGTGACAGCGTCAACACCGAGAGGAGTCGACCATGTTTCAGCAGCTACGAGCGAAGTGGCGGACATGGCGGGAACACGAACGCCAATACAAGTTGGAGCGCGCCTTGGCTAGGAATCGCCGGCGGGAGGACTGGCCGACTACTCATGGGCCGCACTCCGACCACGGCCCTGCCAAGGAAGTGGACGTCCATGACATTTTGACGGACGCGGGGGGGCGCAGGTGTAACAGGAGCGTTGCGTGACAGTGATCGGCAACGTGCGGACATGTGGGCTGGCGTCCGCCGGATACGACCGCGCCGATTTCGACTGAGGATTACAGTCGGGCGCCGCTACCGTCAGAGCGGGAGCCCGCGCAACTCTTCGGCCGCCAGCTCCCGCAGCCCCGCAGCGCACAGAACATGGTGGTGTCCCAGGCGGAGGTGGTCGCCCATGAGCTGCGCCCGATCCGGGGCTTTTTCCGAGGCGCGCAACGGAACCGCTCGCTACTGCGTCATACCCTCCGAATAGGTCACAAAGCCCCTGTGGATTGACATGAACGCGTGCGGCATCTCGTCTCCTTGGTCGATTGACGCCATGAGAATCATACGACGGAGCTGTTACGGCGGTGCACTGCAGCTCGACGAGGCGATCGCCTACGCACTCGAGGGGTTGAGAGCGTCTCCCGCCGGCTGACGTTCCGCCGTCCGGCGAGCACTTGCCGCCGCTCGTCGACGCGGGACGCAGCTGTGACCCGCGAGCTTCGATACTGATGCGCGTGCCGCTCGTCTCGATGCGCCAGCTTCTCGACGAGGCCGCTACCGGCGGCTACGGGGTCGGCGCGTTCAACGTCAGCAACATGGAGCAGCTGCAGGCCGTCATGGAGGCTGCCGACCGCACGCGCTCGCCGGTGATCGTCGCCGTGTCCCGTGCCGCGCGGGCGTACGCGAACGACCGCTTCCTCATCCACCTCGTACGCGCGGCCCTCGAGCTCTATCCAGACATCCCAGTTGCCCTGCACCAGGATCACGGCAACTCGCCCGACACATGTTTCTCGGCGATCGAGCTCGGATTCACGAGTGTGATGATGGATGGGTCGCTCGCCGAGGACGGCAAGACGCCCTCCGACTTCGAGTACAACGTCAATGTCACGCGGGCCGTCGTCGAGCGCGCGCATGTCGCCGGCGTGACGGTCGAGGGCGAGCTCGGCACGATCGGTGGCGTCGAGGACGGCCACGGCTCCGGCCGTGCACGGCTGACCAATCCCGACCAGGCCGTCGAGTTCGTCGAGCGTACGGGCGTCGACGCACTCGCGATCGCGATCGGGACGAGCCACGGCGCCTACAAGTTCTCGCAGCCGCCGACCGGGGATGTGCTCGCGATGGATGTCGTCGAGCGGATTCACGACAAGCTGCCCCACCTGCATCTGGTGATGCACGGCTCCTCATCGGTCCCCAGCGAGCTCGTCGACCGGATCAACGAGTTCGGCGGAAAAATCCGCCGGACGTGGGGCGTGCCGGTCGAGGAGATCCAGCGCGGGATCAGGCACGGCGTCCGCAAGATCAACGTCGAGACCGACGCGCGACTGGCCGTGACCGGGGCGATCAGGCAGCAGTTCTTCGAGCGTCCGGGCGAGTTCGAGCCGCGGACGTACCTCGCGGCCGGTCGCGATGCGATGCGCGTGATCTACGAGGAGCGGATGAGGCAGTTCGGCCAGGCCGGTCATGCGGTCGACTTCGAGCCGACGTCGCTCAACGAGATGGCTCAGCTCTACCGGCGTTAGGCTCGGCCTCGCGTGAACGTCTCTTCGCGTTTCGAGGTGGCCGGGTTCGGCGTGATCGCGACCGGCGGTGCCAGCGGGCTCGGGCTCGCGTACGGCGAGGTGCTTGCGGCGCACGGCGCGCGCGTCACCCTGATCGACCTCGACGCGGACGCGGTCGCTGCGCAAGCCACGCGGCTGCAGGGCGAAGGGCTCGACGTGCGCGGCGCCGTCGCCGATGTGACGGATCACGCCGCACTCGATCGGGCGATCGACGAGGCCGCGGACGTCTACGGCCGGCTCGACGTCGCGTTCGCGAACGCCGGGATCGACCCCGGCGCCGGGTTCGTCGGCGCGTGGGCCGGTGGCCAGCGGCCGAGAGTGGACGAGGGCGCGCTCGAGCGCTACACGGATGAGCGCTGGAACCGCGTGATCGAGATCAACCTGAACGGGATCTTCGCGACTGCGCGGGCCGCCGCCCGGCACATGCGCCCTCGCGGCTTCGGGAGGATCATCGTGACGACGTCACTCGCGGCGACGAAGGTCGAGCCTGCGATCGGTTCCGCCTACATGGCGGCGAAGGCCGGTGCCAGGCACCTCATGCACTCGATCGCACTCGAGCTCGCGGCGTACGGCATCACGGCCAACGCGATCGCCCCCGGTTTCTTCGTCACCAACATCGGCGGCGGCCACGCGCACAACCCCGACGTACAGGCTGCGCTCGCGAAGGACATCCCGATGCACCGCGTCGGCCGGCCGGACGACATCAAGGCGCTCGCCCTCTTCCTGGCCTCGCCGGCCTCCGAGTACATCACCGGGCAGGAGATCGTGATCGACGGCGGCTGGGGACTGGGAGTCGCGGACTGACCGACGACTCAGCGTCTGACAGTCAGGTGTGCCGAGACGCCGAGGTTGCCGCCGCCACACCGCGCTGTGACGAGGTACGTGCCCGACCCGCGTGTGTTGGGGATGCGCGTGATCGCCGAGAAGCGCCCGGCGGCGCCCACCTGTGCGAGCACGGCCGGTACGCCGGCGAACGAGTGCGTCGCGGGGAAGGCGCGGGACAGGATCGTGACCGTGTCACCGGCCGTGCAGCCGCCTGCCACGCCGTGCACGAGAACGGAACCTCCACGCCGGATCGACGAAGGGGTCACACCGAGCGAGACGGTGACACTGCTCGTACGCCGGCTGACGTCGAGCCCGCTCGCGACCACGATCGCAAGGCCGACCGCACCGATCTTCCCGCCGGCGGAGGCGCTGAGCACGAGTGGCCGCCCTCGCCGGTCGGTGACGCAGCGCCAGGCGGTGCCGCCGTCGCCGCTCGCCGACCAGAACACCTTGTTGCCGTCGACCTGCAGCGTCTTGTCGCGCGTCTTCCAGTCGGAGCAGCCGACGGATGCGGCGAGCGGTTGCACGCGCCAGACGAACGTGTCCTTCGTCCAGCGCCAGAGGCCTTGCCGGATGCGCACCCGGTTGGTGAACGGAGCGGTCAGCACTCCGTTGGTGACCGCGGCACCCGAGCGATATCGGTAGAAGAGCGGAGTCCGGGCCGGCAGGAACAGGCTGCCGCCGCCTTGCGCGGCGAGCCGTGCTCTCAGCGGCGCCGGGAGGTAGCTCCACGACGGGATGAACCCGGCGCGGGCTGCGCCGCCGGCGACAGCGGCCGCCGCGACGAGCACCGCGAAGATCGCAATGCGTGCCGGGAGTGTTCTCACCGATGAGAACGTACGCCGGTCCTGTACGGGCGCTGTGAGGAGCCAGTACGAATCTGGAGCGGTTCCCTTACGTCACCTCGGCTCGCTCGGCTCCCGTCGGTTCGAGGTCGTCGTGCACGTGCCGGGCGAGCTTCTTGTCGGGGCGCGCCGCGAGGAAGTAGATCGCGCCGACGACCGTGATGATCACCATCACGAGCAGCGTGATCCAGTCGATGTTGAAGTAGGCGCGCGGGCTGGAGAGCCCGGTCGGGATGACGACGTTGATGAACATCAGCCCGAGGTAGACCGCGGCGATGATCGAGACCGTCCAGCCCCACTTCCCGAGCTTGAAGCTGCCCTCGGGGACCCAGCCGCGGGCGCGCGCGATCATCGCTCCGATCACGGTCAGCAGGAACGAAAGGTAGATGCCGCTGACTCCGAACGACACGAGTGACACGAGTGCGTTCGTGTTCGCCGGGTACGTGATGAACCAGATGTGCACGTTGTGGGCCGGGCTGTAGTACTCGAGCAGCACGAAGAGCAGCGTGATCACCGCACCGGCAAGCAGCGCGTTGACCGGCGTGCGGAAGCGCTGGTGGATCTTCGCGATCCACGAGGAAGCCGGGAGGGCGCCGTCGCGGCTGAAGGAGAAGGCGAGGCGGCTCCCGGCTCCCTGGACCGATGTCCCGCAGGAGAAGAACGCGAAGATGATCAGCACGAGCAGGAAGTCCTGCATGCCGCTCGAGAGCTGGCCGAGCAGGAAGGGAACGCCTCCGCCCTTCACCGTCGCGTTGACCGGATCATGTGCCGGCATCGAGAGCAGGAGCCCTGCGGTCAGGAATAGCGACGCGATGCCGCCCCAGATCAGTGCGAGACGCATGGCGCGCGGGACCTGACGGCCGGCGTCCTTCGTCTCCTCGGAGATGTCGCCGGCCGACTCGAACCCGTAGAAGATGTAGACGGGCGCGAGCACTGCGATCAGCGCGGCACCGAGCCAGCTGCCGTTGAAGTTGAGCGAGAGTGGGTTCGACGCCGCGTGCTGGACGCCCTGGGTGGTGAAGAGGAAGCCGAGGCCGTGGTGGAAGCCGTGAATCGCGAGGATCAGGAAGATCCCGAACGTGCCCAGGATCTCGACGTACACGCCGATCTGCGCGACGCGCGCCATTACCCGCGTGCCCGTGATGTTCAGCGTCGTCTGGATCGCCAGCAGGATGAGGACGACGACGAGGATCACCGAGTGGTGCGCCGGGTTGAAGTTCCAGCCGAACCAGTTGTGGGTGAGGCTCGTCACATAGCTGACGACGCCGAAGTCGACCGAGGCGACCGTGATCAGCAACGCCATGCCGTAGAACCAGCCGACGAACCAGCCGAAGCCGGGCCCGACCGAGAACTTGCTGTACTGGTAAAGGGCGCCTGCGACCGGGTAGTGGCTCGCGAGCTCGCCGAAGACGAGCGCGACGAACAGCATCCCGATCAGCGGAATGAACGTCAGCCAGATGTAGGCCGGCCCGCCCGTCCCGACGCCCAGGACGAACAGGGAGTAGATGCCCACCATCGGCGAGAGGTAGGTGAACGCGACGGCGAAGCTGGAGAAGAGCCCGAGGACGCGACTCAGCTGCGGCTTGTAGCCGAGGCTCGCGAGCCGCGCATCCTCGCTTGTGATCGTGCTCGAGACGGAAGTGCCTGCCTCCTCCATCGAACTCTCCTCTCGTTGCCCGTGATGGGGACGCGCAATCTATGAGGCTGACGCGGCGCGATGTCAAGTGGGCCGCGGCGGCGCGCTCGCCGCCGCGGCCCCTTCTTGTGCCGTCAAGCAGGGCTGAGGCTCGTCCGCGCAGGGGCGGCGGCCTCGACAGCGACCGGGCTTCGGACGATGTCGAGGACGAACAGGGTGAGGTTCCCACCGACCGCCGCTCCGATGATCGTGGTGAGAACGGCCAAGAGCCCCGGCGTCACGTGGTAGCCCAGCCAGGCACCGACGAGTGCCCCGCAGAGAGCGGCCGCGAGACCGATCGTCTTCGTCGCGGCCGGCCGGTCACGGCGAACCCACGCCCAGTAG
Organism: uncultured Thermoleophilia bacterium; assembly: GCA_963715115.1. Classification (GTDB taxonomy): domain Bacteria; phylum Actinomycetota; class Thermoleophilia; order Gaiellales; family Gaiellaceae; genus PALSA-600. The sequence goes on along the minus strand of CAVQRE010000006.1, from coordinate 48,272 downwards.
ATCCCCAGGCCGACCGGGGGGCTCGTCGACAACGCATGAGGAAGAGCCTTACCCTTCGTTCATCAAGCCGAGTGGGACTGTCGTGACGTCGGCGAACCGGAGATCGACAGCGGCTCCGTTCGGAGCGAGATCGCCGTCGGCTGACGCGAGAGGCCCGGTGAACGTCCCGACGAAGCGACCTTCGACGATCACGGCGTCGCCGGCGGCGTGGATGTGTTCGATCACGCTTTCGCGTCGGGCACCGCCCGCTTCAGCACCTCCAGGTACTCGCGGAAGGGTTGCGTGCCGTGAACCGTGCCGAGTCCGGGGTCGGTCATCAGGGTCAATCCTGTCGGTTGCTCGTAGAACAGCTCACGAAGATGCGGTTCGCTCCGCGTGCGAGCGCGTTGCGAGCCGGCCGTGAACGAACTGCACCGCCATCGCGCCTTCGCCGACGGCGGTCGCGCAACGCTTGGTCGAGCCCGAGCGGACGTCGCCTGCGGCGAAGACTCCCGGCACGCTTGTCTCGAGCAGCGTGTCCGCGTCGGCTGCGCCTCCTGTCAGGATGAATCCGTTGTCGTCTCGTGCGACCACGTCACCGAGCCAACCCGTGCAGGGCAGTGCCCCGAGGAAGAGGAACAGAAACGAGAACGGGAGCCGCTCGCCGCTCTTGAGTGTGACCGCCTCCAGCAGGCCGTCGACGCCGTGCAGCGCGGCGACTTCGCTGCGATCGCGGACAGCGACGCCGTAGCGCTCGAGCTCTCGCACGAGGTAGTCCGACATCGTTTCGCGCAGATCGGCGCGACGGTGGAGCAGCGTCACTAGCGCGCCGCCGCGGGCCAGCCAGACGGCAGCCTGGCCGGCGGAGTTTCCGCCGCCAACCACGGCGACCCGGGAGGCGCCGCAGAGCTGTGCCTCCGGGGGGCCGGCCGCGTAGAAGACGCTGGTCCCCTCGAAATCGGAAAGCGCGCCGACCGGCAGGCGACGGTACTCCGCACCGGTCGCGAGCAGGACGGTTCGCGCCGCGATCACGTGGTCCTCTTCCAGGCGCACCAGGTGAGGCCCGTCGTCCGGTTCGAGTGACAGGGCTCGGTAGGGCGTCGCGGTGCGTGCACCAAACTTGCGTGCCTGGGCGACGGCGCGGCTGGTGAGCTCGGTGCCGGTGATTCCTGCCGGGAACCCGAGGTAGTTCTCGATGCGCCGCGAGGAGCCGGCTTGCCCTCCGAGTGCGGTGCTCTCGACGACGAGGGTCGCGAGTCCTTCGGAGGCTGCGTAGACGGCGGCGCCGAGACCTGCCGGGCCGCCGCCGATCACGACCAGGTCGACCTCCTCACGAGCGGCGAGCTCGAGGCCGATCCCGAGTGCGCGGGAGACCTGGCCGGTCGATGGCCCGCGCAGCTCGAGCCCGCCCGGCAATCGAACGAGCGGCAGGGTCGCGCCGTCGAGCCCTTCGACGAGCGCGGCGGCAGCCTGGTCGTCCGCTCGCTCCGAATCGCGCCAGGTGAACGGCAGGCGGTTGCTGCGCGCGAACTCGACCATCCGCATCGTTGCCTCGGACGAGCGCGGACCGACGATCTCCAGGCCGACGCCCTGAACCTGCTGGAGCGCTTCGCGCCGCGCGATGAACGTCGACAGCAAGAGGTCGCTCAACGGTCCGTCGTCGAACAGCAGTTCGCGCAGAGCGTCGCGATCGACCGCGATGTAACGCAACGTTTGCGTGACGACTGCGGTCAGGAAGACGGTCTGCCCGGAGAGGAGGTTCATCTCGCCGAGGAAGCCCGACGCGCCGTGACGGATGATCTCGTTGCCGGCCGCGTCGAGAATCGCGACTTCCCCTTCGATGATCGCGACGAAGGGGTAGCGCTTGTCGCCGACGCGGAACAGGACGTCGCCGATGCCCGCGGTGCGCTCTTGCCCGAGCCGCTCGAGCGTCGCCAGCTGCGAAGCCGACAACATCGGACTGGCAGGGCGCGTCACGGTACGAGCCTATCGGTGGCCCACGGGGTCACTTCGATGAGCGCGGTACGAATCATCGAAAGCGTCGGTTGACTCGGCTCTGAGCCGGCGCCGCCCGGGCTCGGGCGTCAGATCAGTTGTGGCGACGGAAGAAAGATGGGACGATCGCCGTCATGTGATTGCTCGCCACGATCGTCCCTCGCCAGGAGATCGCGGTGCGACATTCGCCTCCCGCCGCACAGGGACGGTACGGCCGGCCTGACGCTCACGACTAGGGACGAACGCATGAGGGCGGCGCGTGCCGCCCTCATGCATGTTGGCTCAGTAGAAAGCACCATGGCCAACCGCGGGTTCCCCGATGCTCTCTCTAGACGGCTTGTCACGATGCGCTGTAGGCGACAGAGGAGGAGCCGTGAAGGGTTCACTTTGGCGGCATGGTCAGCAGGAAGCCTGCATCGACCACGATGAATGGCCGAGCCGCACCGGCCGCGCGCGCGTCCTGATCGAGCATCCCGACCCCGCAACGCTCTGGGCCGAAGCCGAGGCCATGCGGGATGCGGGGTACGACGTCGCGGTCTGCACCGGGCCGACGAAGACATTCGTGCGCCAGCGGTCCTTTGGTGTTCGGCTCCGTACATTTGACGACGAGGAGGTCCCGGCGGAGGAGTTGAGGCAGACCTGTCCGCTGCTCGTCAATGGTCGATGCTCGCTCGCTGATGAGGCGGACGTCGTCGTGTCGACGACTGATCTCGGCGAGAGCCGTGGCGTCCTCGCAGCGCTGAGTGGCAGGCGCACCCCGCTAGTCGTCGAGTCGTCGAGATCCGTTCTCGACCGTGACGGCTACGAGATCGGGGAGGCGACCATCGTCGACGTTCCGGTGACGGAAAAGACGCTCCTCGAGGCTGTCTCCGAGGCCTTGAGCTCACGCTGAGGGGATCCGCTCCTCGCGGCGCCGCCGAGCGGTGCGTGAGACGCTCTCGGCATGACGACTGTTGGCACGGGGCGTCCGGTCCCGATTACCGACCTCGCCGCCGCTCTCGGGCTCGAGCCGGACGAGTTCCAACCGTACGGGCGCGACGCGGCGAAGATCGAGCTTTCGGTTCTCGATCGACTGCAGGGCGTGCCCGATGGGCGGCTCGTGACCGTGACGGCGATGACCCCGACGAAGGCGGGGGAGGGCAAGACGACGACGGCGATCTCGCTGGTCGAGGCGCTCGGCTGGATCGGTGAGCGCTCCCTGCTGTGCGTGCGCGAGCCGTCGCTCGGGCCCGTGTTCGGGATCAAGGGCGGCGGCACGGGCGGCGGGCGCGCGCAGGTCGTGCCGATGGAACGGATCAACCTCCACTTCACGGGTGACATCCACGCGGTCGGCGCTGCCAACAACCTGCTCGCGGCGATGGTCGAATCGCATCTGATGCACGGCAACGAGCTCGGCATCGACCCGCACTCGGTCAGCTGGCGCCGTTGTGTCGACATGGACGATCGGGCGCTGCGGCAGGTCGTGGTCGGCCTCGGTGGCCGCGCGAACGGCAGCCCGCGCGAGACGGGGTTCGACATCACCGCCGCTTCGGAGGTGATGGCGATCCTCGCAGTCGCGCGCGACCTCGCCGATCTGCGCGCCCGTCTCGCGGCGATCACGGTGGGATCGACCTTCGACGGTTCGCCGGTGACCGCCGAGCAGCTTGACGCTGCCGGGTCGATGGCGGTCCTGCTCAAGGATGCTCTGAAACCGAATCTTGTGCAGACGATTGAAGGACAGCCGGCACTCGTCCACTGCGGCCCGTTCGCAAACATCGCGCACGGCAACAACTCGCTCGTCTCCGACCGGCTGGGGCTGAAGCTCGCCGACTACGTCGTCACCGAGAGCGGCTTCGGGGCCGACATGGGCTTCGAGAAGTTCGTCGACATCGTCTGCCGTTTGGGCCGCATCGCGCCGAGCGCCGTCGTGCTCGTCGCGACCACTCAGGCGCTGAAGCATCACGGAGGCGATCCGAACGGGGGCGTGGCGGCGCTCGAGCGGGGTATGGACAACCTGCGCGCGAACCTTCGGATCGTCCGTGAGTTCGGACTGCCCTGCGTCGTCGCCGTCAATCGCTTTCCCGGCGACGCGAAGGCGGAGATCGACGCGGCGGTGAAGCTCGCCCGCGAACTCGACGTCACCGGGGCGGCCGTCAACGACGGCTTCGAGCAAGGTGGCGCCGGCGCGGAACAGCTCGCGCAGGCGGTCCTCGAGGCCGCGGCCGCTCCAGTCGCCGGCGGTTACCTCTACGAGCTGGAAGAGTCGATCGAGCAGAAGATCGAGGCGATTGCGACCCGCGCCTACGGAGCGGGCGGCGTCGAGCTGTCACCGGTCGCGCGCAGGCAGGCACGGTTGTTCGCCGAGGCCGGCCTGGGACAGCTCCCGATCTGCATGGCGAAGACCCATCTCTCGCTCTCGCACGACCCCTCGCTGCGCGGGGCGCCGACGGGATTCACGTTGCCGGTGCGGGAGCTTCGCGCCTACACGGGTGCAGGGTGGATCGTCGCCGTCTGCGGCGACATGCAGACGATGCCGGGACTCCCCGCAAACGCTGCTGCTCGTCTGATCGACATCGATGCGACTGGAGACACCGTCGGCCTTCGCTGACGAATGTTCGGCACAACGCCCTCGTCAGCTGTTCGGTGTGCGGAGGCGAAGCGTGTTCAGATCGTCAGTCAGGATCGCCGTGGCGCGGTCGGGCATCGTCTCCCAATCGTCGATCGCCGCATGGATGTACCGGCCCGAGAGGTCGTCGAGCGCGCCCGAGCCGAGGAACGCGACGAGGTCGGCTGTCCGCTCGGGGGGCGTCCAGACTTCGGGGTCGTCCCAGATGTCGGCGAAGACGGCTTCGGTCATCGACGTCTTGACCATCCCGGGCGAGATCGCGAACACGCGCACACCGTTGGTCCGCGTCTCGGCTGCAAGCGCTTCGGTCAGCCGTACGAGCGCCGCCTTGCTCGCCTGGTAGGCCGAGTCGATCCGCGCGTCCCAGTCGTCCTCGAGCGCGAAGAACGCGGCGTTGGACGCGATGTTCACGACTCGGCCCGACCTGCGCGCGCACATGCCAGGAAGGACTGCCCGAGCGCACAGAAACGCACCGAGCACGTTCACCTCGAACACGCGCCACCATGCGGCCGGCTCTTTCTCCCAGGTCGGGCCGCCCGTGCCCCCTGTGCCAGCGTTGTTCACGAGCAGCGTGAGTGGGCCGAGCTCCGTTTCCACCGTGCGCACGGCCGCGGCGACGGCATTCGCGTCGGTGACGTCGACCGGGACCGGGAACGCGCCGGAGGTGCCTGCGACGCGTGCGAGCTCGTCGCGACTCCGCGCCGCGACGGCAACCCGGCATCCGTCCGCGGCGAGTCTCGTAGCGACTGCCTCTCCGATTCCACGGCTCGCACCGGTGACGAGCGCAACGTTGTCTGCCATCGCGCGATCCTAGAGTGCGCGTTCGAGTGCGAGCGACGTATCGTTGCTGCGTGCTCGAAGTCACCCCGTGCGTAGGCGAGGCTGATGAGCGGACCTCGCTCGACGTCTATAACGCTGTCTGGTCGTACGACGCGCTCACGATCGACGATGTGTACTCGTTCAAGGCGAGCGTTCGCGATCACGTCGACTTCCTGGCGCGCGCGGATGGGACTGCTGTCGGCTCTGCGGTGGGCGCCATCTTTCCGCAGCGCGCCGATCGGGTTTTCACGATCATCACCGTGCTCGAAGAGCAGCGTGGCCGTGGCACCGGCTCGGCGCTCTACGAGGCGATCTCCGCCTGGACTGCGGAGCGAGGCCTGAACGAGCTGGAGGTCCCGGTCCTCGACGACGACCCCGAGAGCCTCACCTTTGCCCAGCGCCGCGGCTTCGTCGAGGAGCGGCACGAGATCGGCGTCGTGCTCCACCTCGCTGAGATTGCGGCGCCGCCGATCGAGCCACCTGAGGGCGTCGAGATCGTCACCTGGGCCGAGCGGCCCGAGCTTGCGCGCGGGATGTACGAGGTCTCGCTCGAGGCGCTGCCGGACATCCCCGGTTTCGAGCACGACGACATCGAATCGTTCGACGACTGGCTCGCGCACGACATGCAGGGTCCCGGCGACCGTCCGGAGGCGACGTTCGTCGCGCTCAGCGGAGACGATGTCGTCGGTTACGCGAAGTTCTCGCTGACGGCAGCGCAGCCGACGAACGCGCACCACGATCTGTCCGCCGTCAAGAGAGCCTGGCGCGGCCAAGGTGTCGCGCGGGCGCTGAAGGCGGCGCAGATCAACTGGGCGCTCGCCAACGGCTACAAGGAGCTCCACACCCGCAACGAGGAGCGGAACGAACCGATCCGTCGCCTGAACGCCCGTTTCGGCTATCGACCGGGAATCGGCCGCCTCTACATGGTCGGGCCGCTCTCGGACTAGCGCCGCAACGCGCATCAATGCGTCGTGAGCGCTACGTGTTCCAGACCACCTCGATGCGGCGTTCGACGCCTGGGAGGGGCAGGGCGCCGGCCTCGGCCTCGATCGCGTCGCGCGTCGCGCGCGACAGGCGTCCCCAGGTCTCGATGCGCACCGCGTGGTGCGCCCGTCTCCAGGTTCCGCGGATCTCTCCGTCGACGAGGAGGGCGCCCGGCCACACGCGGGACGTCCAGAGCCGCTGACGCTGATCCTCCCGCGGGACGAGCAGTTCCCGCTCTGCTCCGTCGAGCAGGAAGTAAGCATCGCCGCTCGGCAGCAGGCGCGCGGGCGCGGCGGCCGTCTCTGCGGCGCGCATGGCCGGCTCGTCGCGTGTGAGCAGCCACTCGTCGCCGAGTTGCGATCGGACCGGCAGCAGCGACCCTTCGAGCGAGGCGAATGTAGTGGTCGCCGAGCGCCGCGAGATCCCCGCCCAGCGGGCGAACCCGTCAGCGGTGGTCGGTCCGAAGATGTGGAGGTAGCGTCGAGCGAGCTCGCGGCATGCGTCGGCCGGGTCGATGTCGGGGGCGACGACCGTCCACACGAGCGGCATTCGCGCGCCGTCCCAGCGGATGGCAACCGTGCCCGTGGTCGTGGCGTACTTGAGCGCGTTTGGATTGACGCCGACCGCGCGTCCGACCTCCTCGTGCGTCTTGCGCGCGCCGTCGAGCTGAGCTTGCAACAGCTCGGCCGTACTCTCGGCCCGCAGGCGACCCTTGCCGTCTTCGGGAAGCCTCCCCAGCGAAAACAGTGCGAAGTCGCGCTTGGCGACCACGTACGTGTGGTAGCGAGGCCCCCAGAGCTGGGCGAGCGAAGGATCCTCCCACGTCGACGGCTCGACCCCGTCGACCCGCGCGTGCAGCGACAGCAGCGCGGCTCTCGGCATGCTGTCCTGCAAGCCGGCCCACGCCGCTCGCCGCAGCGACTCGGCGCCCGACGGCATTCGCTCGTCGAGCCCACCGACCCGTCGCCGGAACGCGAGGATCTGCTGACGCGTAAGCCTCACCCGCGATCGCATCGAAACTCCAGCGAGCCTACCGGCGAGACAAATGCCCTGCTTGCGCCACGGGCGACGGGTGAAGAGCACCAGTTCTTCCCGCTCTCTCGGTCTTCAGCGGGTGTTGGCGTTGCGATCGTGGTGGCGCGGTAGGTCGACCCAGCGGTGTTGCGAAGGGACCGTGGCCGCGCCCGCCACGAGTCCGAGAATCAACGTCGCTGCAAGTGCATAGCTGCGCCATGCCGCTCCTCGTACCCCTGGGCGTGTGACGGAACGGACGTCTCCGCTCCCGACGGTAACGGCGCGTTTGAGGTAGACGAGCACGTGAACGCCGATGAGAACCAGCCAGATGACCGAGGCGGGGCCGTGTAGGCGGCGGGCGATCTCTAGTGCGTGTCCGTGCAGGATGCCCATTGCGACGCCGCTGCTAAAGAGGATGACCGTGGCCGCGACAAGCAGCGGTGCGAGCAACCGCATTGCCAGTTGTGGGGGCCCGTGCGCCACGTAGGGGCGGCTGCGAGTGTAGTAGCGGGCGAAGCGCCAGGCGGTGCTCCCCAACTTCAAGAGGACGGGCGGGATCAGGGCAAGCCCGATGAACACGTGGAGCGACATGAATGTGTGGACGCCGAGGAAGATCGTCGCCAGCTCGACGAGGATCGGCACAAGCAGGAGCACCCCGACTGCAGCGGTCAGCCGCTCATTCCCGTCGGGATTGGGCCGCATTCGCACTCCCGGGACTCTCCCGTGCGCCGGTGATGCTTCGATGAAAGTCAGGCGGACGTTGGTGGGTGTTCTTCTCGCGCCCGCCGCCCTCGCGGCGATCGCCCTTGTCGGCAGTCCGAGTGCGCCGGCAGCGGCCCGGTCACAGCTGCGCGTCGAGCTGCTGGGCCGTTCGTTGCAGGGCAGGTCGATCCGGGTGGTCGAGGTAGGTTCGCGGCACGGCACCCGGGTGCTCGTGGTGGGATGCATCCATGGAAACGAACCGGCAGGCATCGCCGTCGCCCGTGCACTCGAGCGCCTATCGCCGCCCGGAGTCGATCTCTGGATCCTCCCCGACCTCAACCCCGACGGGGTCGCCGCCGACACGCGTGGAAATGCCCGCGGCGTCGGACATGCGTGGAAATGCCCACGGCGTCGACCTCAACGCAACTTTCCGTTCCGATGGCGGCCACGGACGGGCGTCTATGCGTCCGGCCCTCGACCGCTCTCGGAGCGAGAGGCACGGATCGCCTACCGGCTCGTCCTGCGCCTGCACCCCCGGGTGACGATCTGGTTCCACCAGCACCTCGATCTCGTATGGGCCTCCGGGGGGAACCGACGCGTGGAGAGGGTCTTCGCGCACGTGTCGGGGCTGCCCTACCGGCCGTTGCCGGCCCTCGGCGGCTCGGCGATCGACTGGCAGAACCACGCGCTCCCCGGCACGACGGCGTTCGCCGCCGAGTTGCCGCCCGGTGCCGCTGCTCCCGCCGCGGTCTCCCGCTACGTGCGGGCAGTCCTCGCTGCGGGCCGGTCCGCCGCCTAGTGATGCAACCGGCAACGTTCGCCTGGCCCCTGGCTCGCGGGCACACGGCGCGCTGCCGCGTCCTCGGTCGCGCCCATAGGCTTGCTATGGACGCTCCCTGCGTCCTTGCAGCGCTTGGTGCCCGCAACCCAGGAACCGGGCAACGTCCCCGGTCACATCACTAGTGCTCAGGGCCGTGGTTCGATCTCGATGCTCGAAAGCACGCCGTTCGCGGCTCGAAGTCGGCGGTCCCCGTCGCGACCGGCCACGACGTAGAGGCAGAACGCCCGGCCGCCCGACGAAAAGAACCGTTGCAGGCCTTGCTGGCCCGGGAGGGGGCGCAGCAGGGTGCGCGGGCTGAGCTCCTCCGGTTGCAGTACGCGCGGCGGCGGGTCGGCGAAGATCCCGGTGCCGAGCTGACCCGCGGCCACCTGGTACTCGGTCAGCGCCAGAAAGAGCCCGTCGCCGGGCATTGCGGCCGTTGCCCGCGAACCGAACTCGCCGTCCGAGCGGGGCAGCTGGAAGCTCGCGATGTGCATGGTCGGCTCACCGCCGTAGTGTCGGAAGGCGTACCCCTCCCAGCCGGCAGGGAGCTCCAACAAGATCCCGTATGCCGCCAGGGTGCTCACAGCGCAAGAGCGGCGGCGGACAGGACGATCACGACCTGGGCGGCCGCTGCAAGAATCGCTGCCGTTCGCTCGCCTCTGTGGAAGCCTCGGTGGAAGGAAGTCAGCGCCGCCGCGGAGTCGACTCGCGCGGTCGAGAGGACGGTGGCGCCGCGAACGAACCCGAAGGTCGCGCCGATCGCGAGCCCGGCGGCGATGCTCGGGGCGAGTGCCTCGGCAGCGAGCGCGACGTAGACCGCCGGTGTCGCCACGATCGTCGAGACGCCGACGCCGAGCTGCGCGCCGAACCCGGCGCCGTACACCCAGCCCCGGTAGCGGTGCAACCACGTCTCGTCGACCTGACGTCGATGCGTCGGTACGCGGAGCCCGAAGGGACGGAGCTCGAGAACCACCGCTGCCGCGGCGAGCGCGAGAAGAAGGTCGAGCCGTGTTCGGCTAGCGAGCGGCGCGAGCCGTCCGGTCGCGACCAGCGCGGCTCCCACGGCGCCTCCTGCAGCCGTTGCCCCGATGATCAGGGCCGAGACGGTGAGGGGCCATCGCTGTCGTCTGCTCCGCTCGCCGAGCGGAGTGATGCTCGCGAGCATCGACTCTCCTCAGGGAGACCACGTCGAGCGGAGCGCTGCGATCGCGGCGACACCGAGCCCGAAGACCACCTCAGCCATCGGCGCTCTGTATGGGGTGCAGGCTCGGGTGGCCGGGGCCGATCCCAGCGGCCAGGAGCGCATCGTCGACGCGGTGCCGGTTCTCGGTCGGCTCGCGCTCGGCGAGAGCGTCGGTAAGCAGGCTCGTGACCTGCGGCCACGCCGTGCCTGAGCCCTCGCCCACGACGACTCCGTCCTCGACGTGGACGAAGTAGGGACTGCCCGGAATCGCGTAGTCGTCCCACGCACGCGACGACATGACGACGTCGACGAGCTTCTCGAGCGCTTGGAATCGGCGCACCCGCTCCACCTCGGGACTCTTCGTCACGACGACGAGGCGGGTCGAGCCGGGGAGCTGTGCGACGCCTTCGGGCACCGAGTCGATGAGCCGTTGACACGACGAACAACCGCTGGAGAGGAAGGCGAGCAGCAGGTTGCCGGACGGAGCGATCTGCCGGGCGCCACCGGACGGCGTCCCGCCGGTGAGGTCGGGCGCCAACCGGGCGCCCGACGCCGACTCGGGTCGTGGGACGGCATCCGCGGGATCGAGGTTCTCGAGCCTGCGCAAGATCTCGGCATGGCTTCGGAGCAGCGCGACCACGAACAACATGAGCATGGCGAGCAGGAGCGACTCGGTTGCGATGATCGCGGTCACCAGATGAACTCCTGTGCCGGTGCGCCGAGGCAAGGAGCTTCATGACCACACGTGCGGTTGTCCTGCTTGTAGGTGGAGCTGCAGTTGAACGAAGCGATCGATGCGGGGTGCTCGCAGACGATGACGCGGCAGACCACTTCGGTGACGTGGGCGATCTGCGTGTTGCACTGGCCGTAGCGAAACACGTTGCAACCGACGCGGAACCGGTCGCAGTCACCGGTCGCGCAGTGGCAACCGCCCGGGATCGCGTGGCCCGGCAGCCGGTTGCAGTCGATGTAGTACCGGACGCCGGTGTCGGCACAGAGTTGCCCGCCTCGGTAGTCGGTGCACTTCCACCAGCCGCCGACGAACGTGTACGAGGGGCACATGTTGACCCCGTCGTTGATCGTGCAGCAGAACTCGGTCCAACCGTCCGAACAGAGCCCACCGACGCAGTGCGATGGACGAACGATCGCCGCGAGTGCGGTCTGCGGCCGCAGAAGGAAGCGGAGCGGCGCGACGACGAGCGCCGAGCCGACGGTCGCGGTGCGTATGAGGAAGCCGCGCCTCGACGATCTCTTCTCGAGGTGGGTCGAGAGGCTTTCGACGACGCGGTTCACGCGACGGGTCTCCGGAAGGCGCGGAGCGCGGGTGGGAGGAGCTCGAGCCCCGCCGCCAGCGCCCAGGCGGTGGTCGCGGCGCCGAGGAAGACGACGGCGCCGGCGAGCGGTTGCCGGAACGCTCCGAGCGGGTCGGGGCGCACGAACGCGCAACATCCCGCGAGTGCGACGTTCAGCGCGGCGTGCAGGCGTGTCGGCGGTAGCGCAGCCGAGCCCAGGCACCCGCACGAGCGCGTGCTTCCGCGGACGAGCTGGACGAGCACGAGGACCGCGAAGCCGACGTACAAGACGCAGGCGATCGGTGCGCCCAGTTCGGGCTGAGCGACCATCAGCACGGCGGCGGCGAGCTCCACGAGGGCTACGGCGCGCACGAGGAGTCTCGTCGCCGGCAGGTGGAGCTCGGCGAGTGCGTCCGCTGCCGGCGCTGGATGACGAAGCTTCGCAAGCGCAGATGCGACGAGGAGCCCCGCAGCGGCGAGATACGGGGATAGCAGCGTCGCATTCACGGTTGGACGGTGACGCTGATCGCGGTCGTCGCGCTGCGGCCGAGGTTGTCGCTCACGGTCACGGTGACGGTGTAGGTGCCCGCCGTTGCGTACGTGTGGCTGGGGGCTTGCCCCAACGTCGGGTCGGCGGTGTCGATCGACGTCTGTCGTTCCGCCGGCCGGGTCGCCGAAATCCCAGCGCCAGTGGACGATCGAGCTGCCGTTGTCGGTTGACCGGTCGGCGAACGTGACAGGCCCGCCCGCCACGACCGGCGACGTGACGATGGCGGCCACGGCGACCGGGCCGGGCGCGACGAAGAACCTGAACGTCCTCGACGCAGTCGGGCGACCGGAGATGCTCAGGTTGAACAGTCGGTAGCAGTAGCTCCCCGGCGTCGAACCGAGACTCGTGTCGATGGCGTAGTGCAGCCCGGCGTAGCTTGCTTTCGAGTAGATGACCGTTGCATCCGTGTTGCCTGCGACGTCACCGGCGACAGGACAGCGACTGGTCGCACGCAGGACGAGGATCTGGCGACTCGATCCAGCCGGCTCCCGCCAGTCGAGCCGCGGCTGCGTCCCCGCGGTGAATCGAACGTCGAGGGCGGCCGGCGGCGGTGCGTACAACGCCCGTGCGCGTGATGCGGACAGCGGGTCGATGAGCAGCGGCAACCATGCGGGTGGCTGATCGCGAGAGCAACGCGCGGGCGCTGCGAATACCCGCCCGTCGCTCGACCCTTTGCTGTTCATCAACGAGCAGCCATGGTCGTCGGTTCGCGAGCCCGAGCACCCGTCCGAGCTCGTGCGCGACGAGCAGCGGACGCACGATAGGCGGGCAAGAGCGAACGACGATACGCGCGCCGAAGCGCTGGAACCCGATCGGTGCACGGCCGCCAACGCCAGACAGGCAGCGACCAGCGACGAACACGATCTGCACCGCCGATCTGCCGGCTGGCGCCGGAACGAAGCGAACGCCGAGACCGAGCCTGTTCCAGGCCGCCACCGCGGCGAGCACCGCGGCGTGGTAGCCGTGGCCGCCCGTCAGATCGCGGTAGCCAATCGTCGTGCCTGGCCAGACGCGGGTCGCCGAGGCCGCGTCCGCAGCGCCGCCCAGTCCGGCGGCTGCGGCGACCGCGAGGACGAGAACGAACCCCGCGCGGGTGGAAGACACGGACCCCTCCATCGGCGACGACCTATCTTCGCGGTGGCGTCGGCCGTCCCATTCATCTGCGACTCATCGCGGGCGTGCAGGTTCGACTCGCTGATCATGGTTCTCGCACGCCGCACCACACCGATCGCCGGTCGCGCGACACGCGCTGGAGCCGTAACGATCCTGTCTGGCCGTCGCGCCATACTGCCGGCTTGATCGAGCACCGAGTCGCACGTCGGCGTCGGGGCGCGTCCAGTCGCCGGCGACGTCGTCTAGTCGCGCGTCTCGCGGTCACGGCCGTCGTCGGGCTCGTGGTCGCCTTCGTACTGTCACGCGTTTCGGCGCCCGGTCTCAAGGCGCGCGCCGAAACGACCGGCGTGAGCCGGTTGACGGCGCAGATGGTCCTGCACCCCGCGGCACCGATCCCCGGCTACCTCCTGATCGCCGACCGGGGCAACAACCGGATGCTCCTTGTCGACGGCGCTCACCGGATCCTGTGGCGGTATCCGGCGGGGTCGTCGAAAGCGATGCCGTTTCAGTTCGATGACGACACGTTCTTCGGCCCGCACCACGACCGGATCATCTCCAACCAAGAGGATCAGGACACGATCCAGCTCATCTCGTTCCCGGGTCGGCGGGTGTTGTGGCGTTACGGTCATGTCAACGTGAAGGGCGGAGCGCCCGGGTACCTGAACACACCCGACGACGCCTATCTGCTGCGTGACGGTCTGGTCAGCGTCGCGGATGCCTACAACTGCCGCGTCGTCTGGATCTCGCGACAGCACGTGATCGTGCGGCAGATCGGGACGACCGGCGACTGCCGTCACGACCCACCGCGCTACCTCGGGTCGGTCAACGGGGCGACCCCGTTGCCGGACGGCGGAGTGCTCGTGAGCGAGATCACCGGGTCGTGGATCGACGACATCGGCCCCGAGGGAAGACTCCGTTGGGCGTTTCGCGCGCCGGTCTCGTACCCGTCCGACCCGCAGCTGATCGGTCCGAACAGAGTCCTCCTCGCCGACTATTCGCACCCGGGAGCCGCGATCATCACGACGCGGACGGGCCGCGTCCTCTGGAAGTACGCGCCGCAGTCGGGCCCCGGCGAGCTCGACCATCCTTCTCTCGCGATGCGGCTGGCGCCGGGGCTGATCGCGATCAACGACGACTACCGCGACCGGGTCGTGGTCGTCAGCATCCGGGAGCACCGAATCGTCTGGCAATACGGGCGAACCGACCGGCCTGGAACTGCTCCGGGGTACCTGAACACACCCGATGGAATGGACTTGCTGTCCACACGTACCGCCGACGGCTCGCAGCGACTCGTGCGACTCCTCGCCCAACATCCGACGAGCCGTCGCCCGGCGCAGACGGCACCGACCCGACTCGCGATCTCTACGCCGTACCGTCTGCCGGCACCGGTCGAACGAGAGGTGGCAGCTACCTATCGCGGTGCCGTCGTGCTCGCGGGTGGCCTCGCCGCAGACAGCTCCTCCACGAGCGGCGTCTTTCGGCTCGATCCAGGGACGGGTTCGGTGACCCAGCTCGGAACGCTGCCGCGGCCGTTCCACGACGCCGCCGGCGCGATCCTCGGGCGCACTCTGTTCGTCTTCGGCGGCGGCTCCGCGATCAGCACCTCGACCGTGCAGACCTTCGACCTGTCAACCGGCCGAGGGCAGGTGGTCGGCAGCCTCCCGATTCCGCTCTCCGATCTCGTCTCGACGACGGTCGGGAAGGCTGTCTATCTCGTCGGCGGTTTCGACGGACGGGCTCCGCGGCGTGAGATCTATCGAACGCTCGACGGTCACCGGTTCGCCGTCGCCGGCCGCCTCCCAATCGGCCTGCGCTATCCGGCGGTCGCCTCGGTCGATGGCAAGATCGTGATCGCAGGCGGGGTGAGCGCGCGCGGAACGAGCGCCGCGGTGTACGTCTTCGACCCGTCCAACCATCGGATGACACTGCTCGGCGATCTTCCGAAGCCGGTTGCCCACGCCGCCGCGTTCAGCTCGGGCGGCGACGTGTACGTGCTCGGCGGGGTCGATTCGACCGGCGCCGTCGTGGGCTCGATCACCGAAATCGACCCGCGAACCCGCCGCATTCTCCGTGTTCGAGGCGACGCTCGTCGTGCGAGATGCGGGTGTCGTTCAGCTTCCGTCAGCGGCACTCGTCATCGGCGGGGCGACCGGGTCTGGGACGACGGCCGCCGTCCGTCGCGTGGTACGTGGATGAACATCGCACCGACCGGGCTGACGAGCCGTCGAATGTCAAACACGTACGTATTCGTGTCGTCGGACCCAGGGTAGTTGTACTCCGCCACATCGATCGTTCGGCTGCGGTCGACGCGAATGACGTACGCGACGTGCCCAAACGGTCGGGCCAACGACGGCCAAACAACGACGGTTCCGGGGGCCGGGACGTCATCGACTTGCAACGACGCCCGGCGCGCAACGTTCGGCCAGTTCCAGGCGTTCATCGCTCCCGGGACGAACCAGTCGATGCGCTGGTGGTTGGCGACCAACGCCCACGCGACGTACGACGTGCAGTTGCACGCGTACATCCCCCAGCGGTCCACCACCGTGTTCGCGAAGCCCGCGGCCGGGCACCGAGCTGCGTACGGATAGCCGTAGACGACCCGCGAGCTCGACTGCAGCTGAAGGGGCGTTGAGGTTGCCGGTTTCGGCGATGACGCCACGAGTGCGCCTGCCACCAATGTCACGATCGCGACCGACAGCGCAGGCTGACCCATCGGCGAAGTATCGCCGCTTCGGGTTGTGTCTCATCGCGGCCTCATCGCGGTCGTCCACGCTTTCGACGCAGATGAGCCGATCGAAGCGTGCTCGCGCCAAGGAGCGGAAGCACGGATCGGTGCGGCCGCCTGCCAGGCCAGAGCCCTCCCAGTCAGATCCCGGTCCCGAAGCGTCTCGAATCGGAGAGGCGCGTCATCGGGCGGCGGCGGCGAAGCTCGGGATCGGCGGCGTAGCGCTCGTCGCCGTCGGTGCCTCCATGGCGGCCGCACGAGTCACCTACGCGGGCCACTCCAAACATCCAGCCCGTCCCCTGTCGATCCCCCAGCCGCTCTATCGCGTCGTTCGGCAGAACCTGTTGCAGGGTGGGATTCTCGCGCCCGCAACTGCCCCGCCTGATGCCACGACGAGCACGTCCTGATCTCCGATGCGCGAGCAGCACAGGTTCAGAGCGATGGGGTGCGACGTCGTCGTATCGGGCGGATCGAGAGCGGCACGAGGAGCGATCGAGCGGCTCTTTCACGAACGCGACGCAATCTTCAGTCGCTTCGATCCCGACAGCGAGCTCAATCGCGTCAATGCCGGCGGCGGAGAGGCGGTGCACGTGTCTGCGGAGTTCGCCGACATGCTCGCGGTTGCATTCGAGGCCGCCCGCGACACCGGGGGACTGGTCGATCCGACATTGGGTGCCGAGCTCGTGGCCGCCGGGTACGACACCGACTTCGCGGAGCTTCCACCGCAAGGAAGGCCCGGCACGCTTGCCGTCCTGCCTCGGACACACGAACCGGTTCGACTGCGCGCGAGGCACGTCATCGTCCCGCCGGGAGTGCTTCTCGACCTCAATGGTGTGGTCAAAGGGAAGACGGTCGACGACGCGCTGGAGCTGCTCGAGGGCGACGGATTCGTCTCCGCCGGAGGTGACCTTGCGGTGCGTGGAACGCTGGTCGCGACCCTCCCGAGGGGCGGAACGGTGACGCTGGTCCGTGGCGCCCTCGCGACGAGCGGCACTGACAGGCGCAGGTGGGCGAGGGGCGGCATGGTCCAACACCATCTGATCGACCCGAGGTCGGGCATTCCCGCCGTATCGCCATGGGCCCAGGTCACCGTCTGCGGTCTCACATGCCTTGGCGCCGACGTCGCTGCGAAGGCGGCCTTTCTGCTCGGCGTGCACGGTCCCGGCTGGTTGGACGCACGCGGCATGCCGGCGCGCTTCTTGACCGAGGCAGGCGAGATCGTCCCGAACCTGGCGTGGCGGTGGAGTCTCGATGGAGCCGCGACGTGCACCTGACTTCGAGCCCGATCGACTGGTATGCGGCGCGCGCCGCGGGAATCACTGCATACCTTCTGCTCAGCGGGGTCGTGCTGGTCGGCCTGACGATGGCTGCGAAAAAGCCGCTCGCTCGTTGGCCACGTTTTGCGTTGGAGGATGTCCACCGCTTCGGCGGGCTCCTCGTTGGGGCGTTCGTTGCGATTCATGTCGTGACGATCGCGATTGACTCGTGGCTCCCGTTCACCCTCGGGTCGCTCATCGTTCCGTTCGCCTCGCGCTATCGGCCGATCTGGGTGGGGCTTGGTGTGGCCGGAGCCGAGCTTCTTCTCGCACTTGCCGTGACGAACCACTACCGGCGGCGGTTGCCTTACAGGTTCTGGCGCCGAACGCACTACCTCAACTTCGTGGTTTGGAGCGCCGCGACAGTGCACGGCATCGCCAGCGGGACCGATCGAAGCGCACCGTGGGCACTCGGCCTCTACGCAACTGCCGTCGGGGCTGTCGCTGCCGCGACCATTTGGCGATTCGGCCGCGCCCGCGCCGGGGCATTCGCTGCTCCCGCCGCGGCCGCGGCAGCACTGGGGGCAGCGCTCTTGATCATCGGCGTCGGTACCGGACCGCTGCAGTTCAAGCCCAGGCCCTGGAACGCCGCGGCCTTCCGCGAGCAGCTAACGGGTCAGGTGACCCAGTTGAACGGGTTCAGCCGCGGCATCGTCTCTATGGTCGGCCAGGGAACAGGGAGGCAGAACGTCCTCGTTCGGGCAGACCTTCTCATCACATCGCAGCGACTCCTGAAGACGTCCTTCCAGATGGAGTATTTGCCGAGCGGCGAGTTGTGCATTGGAAGAGTGACGAGCGTCCACGCGACGGCGTTCGTCGCCACGTGCCGTCTCCGGACGGGTGAAAGGCGTCGCGTCCACGCCCAATGGCAGCCGAGCGGTACCCCTCAGATCGCGGGCGGCACGATCCTGGCGACCCAGTTCTGAGGTATTTCCAACCGCGCTCCGTCAGTGGGGTTTTACGTCAAGCCTGATACATGAACAGCGCGACGAACACGGCGACTGGCAGAAGAACGACGACCGTGAGGATCCAGTTGCGGAGCGGGTTTCTGATTTCGAGCAAGTAGGCAAGTCCGACGACGATGAACACCAGCGGCACGGCAAAGAAGAGGAACGGAATGGCAGACATCGCAGATCTCCGGCGCGGGCCTCGAGAGCTTGAGTGACCTTGACGAAAGCTCAGATTGCCGGGCCGAGATGAAGCCGCCCTGAAAACTCGATGTGGCTGTGTGCTCGCAATGCCGCTATTTGACGAGCAACGCGGCGCCGATCGCGCCGCCGTCGTCGCCCAGCTCCGCGGGTCGGACCGCGGGGTCGCGCGTCGGGTTGAAGATGTGTGGTCGCATCTTGTCGCGGATCCGCTCTGCACCGCCCGAGCCGAAGCGTGTCCCGAGTCCTCCGCCGAGGACGACGCCGTCGATGTCGAGCAGGTTCACGACCGAGGCACAGGCTGCGCCGATCGCGTCGTACGCGTCCTCGATGAGCTCTCGGGCGAGCGGGTCGTCCTGATCGAGCGCTCGTTCCCAGACTCCGCTGGTTAGGCGATCGCGGTTCGCCTTGCGCATGAGATCGAAGAGCTTGGTGTCCTGTCCACGCTCGTGGAGGTGTCGCGCGCGTGCCTCCATCGCCGCTCGGCCCGCGTACGCCTCCGCGCAGCCACGACGGCCGCAAGGGCAAACACGTCCGCCGAGCTTGACCACGGTGTGCCCGAGCTCGCCGGAGGCGCCGTTGCCGTCCCAGCGCCGACCGTCGAGCACAACGCAGCCGCCGACGCCGGTCCCCCACCAGACGGCGAGAAAGGACGAGAGGGTGCGGCCGGCGCCGAGTTCGAGCTCCGCGGCGACGGCGGCGGCGACGTCGTTCGCGACCTGCACGCGCGTCCCGATGCGCCCGGCCAGTTCCTTCGCGAAGGGATAGGGATCCCTCCAACCGCCCGCGAGATTCGAGTTGAATCCGACGGTGCCTGCCGCCGTGTCGACTGCGCCGGGCGATCCGACTCCGACTCCTGCCAGTTGATCGACTCCCACCGATGCCGCGTCGGCGGCGTCCTCGACGGTTCGCGCGATCGCTTCGACCACTGCGGCGGCGCCGCCCTCGGTCGGCGTCGGCCGACGCGCGCGACCAAGGACGTCGCGGTCCTGCTCGAGTATCAGGACCTCGATCTTCGTGCCGCCCAGATCGACCCCGGCGCGCATCGATTTCGAGCCTACTTTGCAGGCCAGCTGTTCGCCGCCGGAGCGTTCAATACCACGACGGCCCGTGCTGCTCGTAGGGCTCTTCGAGTTCGGTGAGAGCCCACGGGTGGGCGTCCGGGGTTGTCGGGTCGCCGTAGCTCATGCAGCCGAGGGCGAGTCGGCTCACCGTCAATCCGGTGTTCCCTAGGCGGGTGTATTCCATCGTCTAGATCGTGCCGCTTTCGAGCCTGGTGCGGATCGCAGTGAGGAACCGGGCCGCGACGACACCGTCGACCACGCGGTGGTCGACCGTCAGCGTGAGCTCGACCGAGGGGCCGATGCGCACCTCTCCGGCAGCTGCACTCACCCGCTCGGTGACCGCACCGATGGCGAGGATCGCGGTCTGGTCGGGATCGACGATCGCCGAGAAGCGGTCGACGCCGAACATCCCGAGGTTGCTGACCGTGATCGCGACCGGCCCGCCCGTCGTCTTCCCCTCGCGCGCAAGGCGCTCGGCGCGCTCGGTCAGCTCGACGAGG
This sequence comes from uncultured Thermoleophilia bacterium, assembly GCA_963715115.1. Classification (GTDB taxonomy): domain Bacteria; phylum Actinomycetota; class Thermoleophilia; order Gaiellales; family Gaiellaceae; genus PALSA-600. Next base: position 28,460 of record CAVQRE010000006.1, on the reverse strand, counting down.
GCAGCGAGATCGAGGACGTCGGGCTCGGAGATCGCCTGGACGAGGAGCGTGTCCTCGCCGGACACTGCGAGGCCGACGTCGGCCTTCTCGAGCTCACGCAGGCGCGGCCCGTCGCTCACCCACACCCGGTTCAGCGCGGGGTGCTCGCGCAGCGCGTGGGCCGTTGCTCGCAGCAGCAGGTGCGTATACGTGAAGCTCGCCAGGCCTCCCGCCCGCACCTGCTCGAGCTGCGCGGCGGCACGGCGCATGTCGACGTCGACGGCTGCGCTGAACTGGGGGATCGTCTGCACCGAGCGCATCAGGCGCTCGGCGACGGCGCGACGGTGCCGCGGCAGCTCCCGTTCATCCGTGGGCGCCCGGGCGTTGTCGATCAGCGCGAGCACGTCTTGCTTCTCGATGCGCCCGCCGGGGCCGCTGCCGCGGACCGAAGCCAGGTCGATGCCGTGCTCGTGCGCGAGCCTGCGGGCGACCGGTACGGCCTGCCTCTTGACCGTCTCCTGTGGCACCTCCTCGCCGGGTATGCCGACGAACGCGAGCACGTCGCCGACCGCGACCGTCTCGCCCGGGCCGTGCAGCACGGCGAGCAGCGTGCCCGAGACGGTTGCCTCGACCTCGAGCGTCGCCTTGTCGGTCTCGACCTCGAGCAGGAACTCGCCTTGCTGGACGCTCGATCCGACCTCTTTGAGCCACTGCACGATTCGAAGCTCGTTCGACGTCGCCCCGAGCGGAGGCATGCGCACCGGGCGCGCCATCAGTCGCGCAGCTGCCGGATCACGGTCTTGATCCGCTCGACGGAGGGGACGACTGCGTCTTCGAGCGATGGAGCCGAAGGCATCGGGACGTCGTGGGAAGCGATCCGCCGAATCGGCGCCTCCAGGTCGAAGAGGCACTCCTCGGCTGCGCGCGCGGCGAGCTCTGCACCCCAACCGCCGGTGAGCGTGTCTTCGTGGACGATCGCGAGCCGCCCTGTCCTGCGCAGGGAGGCCCAGACGGTCTCCGTGTCGAGCGGCAGCAGCGTCAGCGGGTCGATCACCTCGCACTCGATGCCGTCCTCGGCGGCGAGCTCGTCGGCCGCCGCCAGTGCGCGGTAGAGGGCGAGATGTGTTGCGACGACGGTCACGTCGCTGCCGGGCCGCTTCACGACCGCGTGACCGATCGGCACGAGGTACTCCTCCTGCGGCACCTCGGCCGTCAGGTCGAGCCCACCCGCCTGCTCGCGACCCTTGCTGCCGTACAGCAGTTTGTGCTCGAAGAAGAGGACGGGATTGTCGTCGCGGACGGCGCTCTTCAGCAGCCCCTTCGCGTGGTAGGCGTCGGACACGCAGACGACCTTCAGCCCCGGCACGTGCACGAAGTAGCTCTCCGGGCTCTGTCCGTGTTGCGCGCCGCGGTTGGTCGCGCCGACCGGCGCTCGCATCACGAGCGGCACCGAGACCTTGCCGCCCGACATGTAGCGCAGCTTCGCGGCCTGGTTCACGAGCTCGTCCATGCACTCGAAGAGGAAGTCCGCGTACTGCATGTCGGCGATGGGGCGCATCCCGAGCGCAGCGGCGCCCACCGCGGCGCCGGCGATCACCTTCTCGCTGATCGGCGTGTTGACGATCCGGTCGTGACCGAACTCCTCCGGCAGGCCGAGGTAGACGCCGAATGCGCCGCCGAAGCCGCCCTCGATGCCGATGTCCTCGCCGATCAGGAAGACGGACTCGTCACGGCGCATCTCCTCTGCGATCGCCTCGCGTAGCGCTTCGCCGATCGTCAGGCGCCGCGACGAATCAGGCGTAGACATCCGTGAATGCCTCCTGCGGGTCGGCGTCGGGTGAGGCGCGCGCGAACTCCACCGCATCCTCGATCGTCGTCTCGACTTCGGCCTCGAGTGCCTCCGCCGCCTCGGGACCGAGGACTGCACGCAGCCGGGGGATCGGGTCGCGCTCCTTCCAGGCCGTTTCTTCGTCGGCTGTGCGGTAGCCGCGGGCATCGCTCCGGCTGTGGCCGACGAACCGGTACGTCTTGCACTCGAGTAGCGTCGGGCCGTCGCCGGCGCGCGCGCTCGCGACCGCGAGAGCGCCCGCCTCGCGTACGGCGAGGACGTCCATGCCGTCCACGATGCGGCCGGGGATGCCGTAGGCGGCGGCACGGTCGGCGACGTCGACCAGGGCCGAGACGGCGTCGAAGGGCGTGGAGGCGCCGTACAGGTTGTTCTCGCAGACGAAGACGATCGGCAGCCGGCGGACGGCCGCGAAGTTCATCCCCTCGTGAAACGCGCCCTCGTTGCTCGCGCCCTCGCCGAAGAAACAGACGGCGACCTGGTCGCTGTGGCGTAGCGCGAAGGCGAGGCCGAGGCCAGTGACGACAGTGTTGCCGCCACCGACGATCGCGATCGCGGGCAGCATTCCGACCGCCGGGTCTCCGAGGTGCATCGAGCCGCCCTTGCCGGCGCAGCAGCCGGTGCTCTTGCCGAAGAGCTCGGCCATCGCGGCCCGCGGCGTCACTCCCTTTGCGAGCGCGTGGCCGTGCGGCCGGTGCGTGGACGTGATCCAGTCGGTCGGCCGGAGCACGTCGCAGATGCCGACGGCGACCGCCTCCTGGCCCTGGTACTGATGGAGCGTCCCCGGGATCTCGCCCTCGAGGAAGAGGTAGTAGACCGTCTCCTCGAACCGGCGGATGAGGAGCATCTGCCGGTACAGCCCGGCGAGCGTCTCCGGGTCAGGCTGCGCGGCCAACGCCGCCATACTGCCGGATCAGGTTCCGTACCACCTCGACCATCGCTGTCTTGCCGGCCTCGAGTACGTCCGCCGGCGAGTGGGAGCCGATGACCGCGTGCACGTCCGGCTCGGCTGGAAGTTCCGCGATTGCCTTGGTGAGCCCGCGGAGGAACGCGCTTCGGAGCGCGGTACCGACGTTGAACTTCGCCACCCCGGCGGCGATCGCCGGCGCGATGTCGTCACGCGGAAAGCCTGTCGCGCCGTGGATGGCAAGTGGGACCGCGACACGCTCGTGCACGGCGCGCAGCCGCTCGAGGTCGATCACCGCGTTGCCGTGTGCGAGGAGGTGGACGTTCCCGACGGAGACGGCGAGGCAGTCGACCCCTGTCGCCTCGACGAACGAGGCCGCCTCGCCGGGATCGGTAAGGCTGGCCGCCGAGTCGTCGATCGCGTCGTGCGTCGCGTCGGGCAGGTTGCCGAGCTCGGCCTCGACGGCTGCTCCGCGAGCGTGTGCCGCGGCCACCAACTGCGCGATCGTGGCGACGGCTTCCGCGTGGCCGAGGCCGCCGGTGTGCATCATCACGGCGTTGAACCCGGCGTCGAGGCCGCGCAGCGCCTGTTCGAGCGTGTGCGTTTCGTTGAGCAGCAGGGCGACCGGCACGCGCGCGGTGCGGGCAAGCTCGCTGCCGATCGCGCCGAGGAGCTCGATGCCACCCCTGTCGAACCAGGGTTGATGTCCGAGGAGGCAGCCGGCGCCGATGATCGCCGGCGCGCGCTCTGCCTCTGCGGCCTCGACGACGGCCTCGAACGACCAGGCGTCCCACGCCTCGAAGTACCCGAGCGCGTATCCGTGCGCGCGGGCGTCCGCAAGCAGCGTCGTCAGCGGGGCGAGCGGCACTGCGCGTTGCTCTCGAGGAAGGCGTCCGCTTCGGCGCGTGTGGGGAGCCCGGCGGTGCAGCCGAGCTTCGTGCACGCAGAGGCCCCGATCATGCTGGCGAACTCGAGGCTGCGCGGGAGAGCCCAGCCCTCGAGCAGCCCGTAGACGAGCCCGGCGGCGAAAGCGTCGCCTGCACCCGACGGCTCGACCACCTCGACGCGGGGGCGGGCAACTCGATCACGCCGTCGGCGCTCCCGGCGACCAACCCTCGCTCGCCCAGCGTGACGATCACGGTGCCGGCGCCGAGCTCGAGGAGGCGCTCGATCTGCCCGCGCGTGTCTCGCACTCCCGTCAGCGCGGCTGCCTCGTCGTCGTTCGGCACGAAGTAGTCGACCTGTGGCAGGACGCCGGCGACGTCCGCGGGCGCGAGTGCCCGGCCCGACGGGGCGATGACGTCCAACACGACGCGCGTGCCCGATTGCCGAGCACGTCGAAGCTGCAGAGCGAGCTCGTCCTGTCGCAGTGCGGGGAGCGCGAGGAAGCCGCCGACGTAGAGCACGTCGGGCGCCGTCGCGATCGCGGGTGCGATGTCGGCGGCGCAGAGCGCCGCGTTCGCGCCGAACGTGTGGATGTATCGGCGGTCTTCTCCACTCACCGGGACGATCACCGTCTTCGAGGTGCCGAGGTCGGCCACGCGGCCGATGCCGGAAACGTCGACTCCGGCTGCGCTCAGCTCGTGCTGCACGAAGTCGCCGAAGAGATCGTCTCCCACTTTCGCCACGACGGTGGGTCGTACGCCGAGCCGCGCGAGTGCGATACCGGCGTTGGCGGCGCAACCGCCGGTCTCGACCACGAAATCCTCCGTCGCGACGAGCTCTCCCGGCTCGGGGAGGCGCCGTAGCGGCGGCACGAACACGTCTGCGACGACGACGCCGGCGCAGACGACCGAGGCGCGGGCGCCGCTGGCCATCGGCGACGACGCTACAACAACTCTCCCGGGCCGGAGGGCGCTGATGGACCTAAGCGGATGAGCAGATCACGACAATCACGGAGCCGAAGCCAGGCGGACTCGAACCGCCGATCTCCGGGGTCGGATCCACCTACCTCGCTGCGGCGGCCGTGCGTGCTACAGCGTCAGGCGGTCGGGTACCTGGGAGGCAAAGAGCCTGATCAGTTCGCCGCGCGAACGGACGTCCAGCTTGCGAAAGACGCGGCTCAGATGGAACTCGATCGTCTTTGGGCTCAGAAACAGCCGCGCGGCGACGTCGCGGTTCGTGAGGCCTTCGGCGACGAGAAGTGCGATCTGAAATTCTTGCGGCGTGAGCCGCTCGGCCGCCGTCGGGTCACGGCGGTGGACGTGCTCGCCGGTCGCGCGGAGGTCGTTCCGCGCCCGTTCCGCCCACGGTCTCGCTCCGAGATCATCGAACGTCGCCACTGCCGACCGTAGTTGCTCGCGCGCACGTTTGCGTTGCCCCGCGCGACGAAGCCGCTCGCCGTAGCAGAGTTCCGTCCGGGCTCGCTCGAAAACGCTCGGCTCGCGCTCGTGGGCCTCGAGTGCAAGGTCGAACGCCGGCTGTACGTCCGGATCCTGTGTGAGCAACGCCCTGCATCGGGCGGCCGCGGCGTGGCCCAGACGCTTCCGGTCGACTCCGCTTGCTGCTCGAGTTTCGCCGAGCTCCACTCCGGCCTCGGCGGTTCTTCCGAGCCGCACGAGCGCTTCGATCAGATCGGCATCGAGACGGAAGAAGTTCGGGTGGCCGACTCTGCCGTCGTGCGTTTTGGCCACGGCCGGCTGAAGCCACGCCAGGGCATCTGTCGCATCTCCTCGCGCCAGCGCAGCAAGACCGAGCGCGCCGCGTGCGCGCACGACGTTGTACGCGTCGTTCATACGCTCACCGATCTTCAACGCGAGCTCGCCGTGAGCACGAGCTTCGGCGCGGCCGAGCATCGCCTCGACCTGAGCCAGCCAGGCGAGGCTCGCGGCAAGTGCGACATCATTCCCCAGCGGCTCAGTCAACTGCAGGGACTCCAACTCGAGGGCATACGCGCGCGTTAGGTTGGCAAGACGGGTCTCGAGCTTGGAGAGCTGGTCGAGCGCGTAGCTGAGCACCCCGGGAGCCTCCCTCGCACGGGCGAGCTCGACGCTGCGCTCCAGCATCTCAGCCGCACGCGAATAGTCCTCGAGATAAAGGAAGTCGGTCCCGAAGTTGACGGCGACCAACGTTCCCGCATCGGCTCGTCCCGCGCTCGAACTGACGAGCGCTGCCGCTTCGCCAACTCGCCCGGTGAGGATCAGGGTCCGCGCGACGTTTTCGCAGACATCGAGATCCGCATGCGCAGCGGGTCCCGCGAGCCGCCAGGCACGATCGGCGGTCGCCGCTGCGGCATCGATGTCGAGGCTGTGAGTGAGCGCCATGAGCGCACCGAGAGCGAGAACGAGCGCGGCATCCCGCGGCGCTGCGTGCTCGGCCGCATCGATGGCGAGAGCAAAGGCACGATCGAGCTCGCCTCGATCAGCGAGGAGATACGAGCGCCGCGCGACGACCTGAACTCGAAGCTCGGGATCGCGCGTCAGCTCGGCTGCATCGTTGAGATAGCCCTCGGCGCGCTCGAACCACCCGGCCGCCTCGGCCGCAAGTGCCGCCTTCAGCAGGCGCCGAGCACGCACCTCGTCGTTCGCGGTCAAATGCGCGGCGCGTTCCAGCGCCTTCGCCTCTGCCGCGACGCCGCCGCGAGAACGCGCGGTCGCTGCCGCGGCCTCGAGGGCGGAGGCGACCGCTTCGTCCGGGCCCAACACAGCTGCCGAAAGCTGCCAGGCGCGCCTGTCGGACGCCCGCGTCGCAGCCGCGAGCGCTGTGTGGGCTGCGCGCCGATCAGCAGGTGTTGCGAGCTGGTAGACGGCGGATCGCGCGAGGGGGTGACAGAATTCCAGTCGCTCGAGCATCAGGAGACCCGCGTCCTCCGACTCCGCGAGCGCCGGACGACCGATGCCTGCGTTGGTGAGGGCTTCCGACAGCCCATCGGCGTCGCCCGGGTCACCTGCCGCCACCAGAAGCAGGGCGCTGCGTGCCTGCTCGGAGAGCGTGCGCACGCGCTCGCCGTAGGCTCGCTCGATCTCCGCACCGACCGGCAGGGGCTCGCCGAGCGGCGCGTGTCCCGCGCGCTGGGCGTTCGTCAACGCGCGCGTTACCTCGAGGAGCGCGAGTGGATTGCCGTTCATGAGTGCGACGATCCCTTCCGCCGTCAGCGCGGAAAGGCCAGGAACGCGCCGGTCGAGGAGCGTCCTAGCCGCGACATGAGGGAGGCCTGCAAGACGGAGCTCTGCAATCCCCGGTGCGAAGAACACGGCCCGCTCGGGCTCCCGTGCTGCGAAGAGCATGACGATCGCCTCGGCGTGCAGCCGGCGAGCGACGAACGTGAGCGTGTCCGCCGAGGCGTGGTCGAGCCAGTGTGCGTCGTCCACAACACACAGGACTGGGCGCTCTTCGGCCGCGCTGGCGAGGATGCTGAGGGTCGCAGCCGAGACGACCAGCCTTTCGGGTACAGGCCCATCCTCAGCTCCGAGGGCGGTCGCAAGGGCGCGCGCCTGATGCGCCGGGATCTCCGCGAAGGCATGAACAACGGGGTGCAGCAACTGCTGCAGGCCGGCGAACGCGATCTCAGCTTCCGACTCGACGCCGAGCGCGCGGAGGACACAAAAGCCATCGGCACGCCGAATCGCATATTCGAGCAGCGCTGTCTTGCCGATGCCTGCCTCTCCGCGCAGAACGACGACACCACTCTCGCCCTTCCGACCGCACTTCATCAGCGCATCGAGCTGCTTCTCCTCGTCTGTCCTGCCGACCAGCACCCCTCAGAAGCTACGCCTGTTCGGACCAGGGATCTCCCCGAAGAGAGCGTGACTCGCCGCGGTTGACAATCGAGTGCACCCAGTCAGAAGGAGGACCACGATGCGCTCTTGGCCCACATTGACCGTGACGGTGGCAGGGGGTCTCACGGTGGCGGTGCTCGCCGCGACCGGCGTCCCCGGTCGGGCGACAGCACGCGCGGCGAACGTCACACGCTCGCGGCTCGTGTCCGCGACGCCGGCTGTCGACCCAAGCGAGCTGCACGAGAGCTACCTATTGAGCGGTCTGCCTCCGCCCGCGCCGCGCATGATGGGCACGTTGGCGCACCTGCGGGCGGAGGTCACGTATCGGGCCAGCCAGCTTCCGGTCGCCGTGCGTCTGAGGCCACCTGACGGGAGCTGGTCGGGGGCGCAGTGGAAGTCCGCGCGCCTCGGATTCCGCGGAGGCGGACCCCCGTTCTTCGGTTGGGCCGCGGTCGGCGAAGGAGGCAGCGGAGGCAGCGGCTCTCTCGATCCTCCGCGCGGTCTGATCTTGATCATGGCTCCGTACGCGAAGACCCCGTCGGTGGCGAAGACGATCGCACGCCTGCGCAGCCAGGGGCTTTCGGCGACCTACGGGGCCTCCTCGCCCGTCAGACTCGCCGGCTTCTCTGGCACCGAGTTCGACGGCCAGGTTGCCGCTGGAGGCACGCACATCTTCGTGCCGTTCAGCACGACGAACCACTTCGAGGACACGTTCTTCGTCGGGGGGTCCGAGGCCTTCCGGGTCATCGTCCTGAGCGTGCGGGGCAAGACCGTCGTCGTCTTCATCGACAGCGTCGCGCTTCCGCCTGACGAGTTTCCGGCCTTCCTCACGAAGGCGGGCACGGTCCTGTCGTCGCTCCGGTTCCCGCTAGGAGGGTGAGATGAGACGTTTGATCCTCACACTCTTGTTGGCACTGGTCGGGGGCGGAGCGACCGCTGCCGCAGGGTATGCCACGCAGGCGGCCAGCACGCTGTGCGTCGGCAGCAAGCCGGGCTGCTTTTCGACGATCCAAGCGGCAGTCGACACAGCCCAGGATGGCGACACGATCACCGTCGCGCCGGGAACCTTCGCCGGCGGCGTCACGATCCTGGTGAGCGTCAACCTGATCGGCGCGGGCTCGAACAGGACGATCATCAGCGGCGGTGGGCCTGTCCTCACGATTGGCCAGGACGAGGCACCGACCGAGCCGATGGTCTCCATCAGCGGAGTCACGCTCACAGGTGGCCTCAACAACTCCCACCCCGATGAGTCCTTCGGCACGGGTGGCGGCATGTGGATTCCACCGCGAGCCGGCTTCACCACCGGCGGGACCGTGACGATCGCGGACAGCGTCATCAGTGGGAACAGAGTCACTCCGCAGGTGCTCTTCCCGCCCGGCGACCTCTGCGGCCCGCTGCCGTGCGGATTCGCCGGGGGTGGAGGCATCGACAACGCCGGAACGCTCACGCTCACCAACACGCGTGTCAGCGACAACGTCAGCGGCTCCACCTCGAGCCTCTCGTCGGTCACCAATGCCGCCGGCGCCGGCGGCATCTTCAACGAGGGACTCGGGACGCTCACTCTGAGACATAGCCTCGTGACCGGGAACCAGGCCGCCGTGACTGCACCGAATGGACAAGTCGCGTTCTCCGGCGGAATCCAGAACGCGGGCTCCGCCACGATCGAGGACAGCGTCGTGAGCGGCAACAGCGTCGACGTCACCAACGTCAGCGGCAATGTCGAAGCCTACGCCGGTGGCATCGACGACATCGGCTCGCTTGTCCTCCGCAACAGCTCGGTCGACCACAACCGCGCCAGCGCCAGCGTCTCGTCTTCCACAGGCGGCTTGGGCTTCGTGCTCACCGATGCCGGCGGGATCGAGGTCGACGGGGCCGCGACGATCGATAACACGAGCATCGTCGCCAACGGCGTCGGCGCCACCGCTCCAGACGGCACGGTGGTGGCGGCCGGGGGTGGACTGCTCTCGGTCTCGGTCGGTGGAGTGACCGTGCGGAGCAGCATCATCGCCCGCAACAGCATCTCGGCGACCGCCGCGTCCGGCGCCGCATTCGTTCAAGGAGGCGGCATCACGAACTTCGGTCTGTTGACGCTGGAAAAGACGCTCGTGGTCCGCAACAGCGGAACCGCGTCGGCCGAAAGCGGCGTTGTGCAAGGCGGTGGGATCTGGAACAGCAACTTCGACGGCGGTCCTCCCACCGTTCCTCAGCTGACGCTGACAGACAGCGCAATCCTCGGAAACAGGCTCAGCGCAAGCCCAGGGATCACGTCTCACGGCGGCGGACTCTTCACCACGTTCCCAGTTGCGCTGACGAGAACGCTGATCGCCGGCAACCAACCGGACCAATGCTTCGGCTGCTGAGCCGGATGAGAACGTCCCGAAGCACCTCAATCGTCGGCGGCACTGCCGGACCCGGCTGACCTCGACCACTTCGAACGGTAGGGAGCGCACCGGCGGGGCGGCGACCACGGGTCTCGTGGCGCCGCCCCGGCCGCGTCGGTCGGATCAGGCGTCGCAGTGGCTGACGAGCTGCGCCGCCTGCGGCCGCGACTTGTGTCCGGCCTGCTGCATGATCGGCGGCACCTCCGGATCCGAGACGAAGCTCTGCCAGCCCTGCTCGTCCCAGTCGAAGATGACCCACACCCGATCCTCCTCGGAGGGATCGCGGAAGATCGTCGCGCCTTTCGATCCGTGCTGCTTGCGCTTCTCGGCCCCCTGCGTCGAGAAGATGTCCATGAACCGGTCGAGATCCTCGACCTGCGTTGTTGCGAGGAGCATGTCGTTCTCCTTTCGTGGTGCGTCGTTGGGGTGGACTCGTGGGTCAGCCGGCGAGAGCCGGTGCTCCGACCAGGCGCTCCTGCGGATCGATCGCGCCGAGGCTCTCGACGATCTCGAACCGGCCGCCTCGGGCCTGCGCGATGTACATCTGGAGGCGCAGATGGTGCTGCCCGGGGACCATCGCCGCCGGCCCACCAGGTCCCTCGGCGATCTCTGCCCGATCGAGCGCCGCGATCACATCAGCCTGGTCGAGCGACCCGACCTCGCTCACGGCGGCGGCCCAGAGCCGCAGCCCGCGATAGAGGCCGGAGCACGCGCTGCCACCCGTGAACTTCGCCTCGCCGGGGTAGAGCGCGTCGTACTGCGCGAGGAGCTTCTGGCTGAACGGATCCTCGACGGCCTGGTAGTAGTCGAGGCAGCTGTAGAGACCCTCGCAGTGGGCGGCCGGCATCAGGTTGAGGAAGTTCTCGTCCATGTACGTGCAGACGAGCTGCCCGCCGCGGCTGACGAAGCCGGAGTCGTACAGCTCCTCGAAGAACGGCGTCAACCCGGGCGGCACGATCGTGTTGAAGACGACGTCGGCGCCGCTTGCCGTGATGCGCTCGACGGTCGCGGCGTAGTCCGTGTGGTCGAGCGGGTAGTACTCCTCGCCGACGATCTCGCCGCCGTTCGCGGTGACGGCCTCCGTGACGCGCTCGTTCAGGACGTGCGGCCAGATGTAGTCGGCCGAGGGTAGGTAGAACCTCTTCGCGCCCGTCCTCTCCATCAGCCACGGGATCAGCGGATCGACCTGCTGCGCAGGCCCGGGACCGGTGCAGAAGATGAGCGGGTCGGACTCCTGGCCCTCGTACTGCTCGGGGTAGATGTAGAGCGTCTTCCCCTCCACGACGGCCGGGCCCTTGATCGCCTGGCGTGTGGAGCTGTAGATGCCGCCGAGGATGACGTCGACCCCGTCCTCCCGCACGAGCTTCTCGGCCTTCTCGGCCGCGACGGCGTCGTCGGTCGCGCTGTCCTCGAGACAGAGCTCGAGCTGGCGTCCCAGAAGGCCGCCCTTGGCGTTGATGTCGCCGATCACCATGCGGGCGACGTTTGCATTGGCGATGCCGACGAACGAGAGCGGGCCGGTCTGGTCCGCGATCACTCCCACCTTGATGGTGCTTGCACTCGACATGATCCCTCCGTCTCTGACGCGCTCCCGGGCCGAGCAATCGCTCAACGGGGCGCGCCTGGTGTGAGAGAATGCTCCCCCATCGCTCGCGCCGATACATCGGGAGTACGCCCTATCTTTTCTCCATCACTCCGCCTTGCCGAGCTCGTCGCCACGCTGGCGCTCGCGCAGGACAACGCCTTCGGCCAGCCGCTCGAGTCGCAGCTGCGCTCCTGCCTCCTCGCGAGCTGGCTGTGCGAGGAGGCGGAGTTCGACGACGACGTGCGGACGGACGCCTACTGGGTCTCGCTCCTGCGCTACATCGGCTGCACCGGTCATGCGCACGAGGTCGCCACCCTGTTCGGCGACGAGATCGCGATCCGGGCCCAGACGCTCGTCCACGACGCCGGGAACCCCGCCGAGGTGATGCGCGACGTCTTCGAGTACGCGACCGCGTGGCGTCCCGAGGACGAGCGCGAGGCGGTCGTCAAGATGATTCAGGAGCACGGCCCACGAATGGGCGGTGAACAACTTCGCCTCGGGCTGCGAAGTGGCCGACATGCTCGTGGTGAGGCTCGACTTCGGGCCGAGCATCCGCGAGGCGCTTGCCTGCACGTTCGAGCGCTGGAACGGCAAGGGATTTCCGCGGCACGTCAGCGGCGACGCGATTCCGCTGCCGATGCGAATCGTCCACCTGAGCCATGACATGGAGGCGATCGGCCGTCTCTTCTCGCCCGAGCGAGCCGTCGCCGCGGCCCGCGACCGTCGGGACGAGACCTACGACCCGGTGCTCGCCGACCTCTTCCTCGAGCACGGCGCCGCCTGGTTCGAGCGGCTCCGCGAGACCGAGCCGTGGGACGCCGTCCTCGCGCTCGAGCCCGAGCCCCGGCGCACGCTGGAGGGCGAGGCGCTCGACCACGCGCTCGAGGTGGCGGCCGACTTCATCGATCTCAAGTCGTCGTACTGGGGCGGGCATAGCCGCCGGTGTGCACAGCTCGCGGCGGATGCCGCCCGCGTACTCGGGTTTTCCGAAGAGGACACGACCGCGCTTCGCCGAGCGGCACTCGTGCACGACTTCGGCACGAGTGCGGTGCCGAACTCGATCTGGGACAAGCCCGGCCCGCTCACGCGCACGGAGTTCGACCGCGTCGAGCTTCACCCGATGCTCACCGAGCAGATGCTCCGCCGCTCGCCGGCCTTCGCCACCCTGACCCCGGCCGCCTCGGCTCATCACGAGAAGTGCGACGGGTCGGGCTACCACAGGCGGCTCCGATCGGACACCGGCGATCGCGGAGCGTGCGTGCTGGCGGCAACCGAGATCTACGTCGGCATGACCACCGAGCGCGCAGATCGGCCGCGATTCTCCGACGACGAGGCGGCCGCCGAGCTGCGTCGCCTCGAATCAGACGGCGTGCTCGAGCCGAGCGCAACACGCGCCGTTCTCGTCGCCGCGGGCCACGGCGAGCCCGAAGCCCGTGTGCGGAAGCGGCCCCAGAATCGGGGCGGACTGTCACGCCGGGAGGTCGACGTGCTCCAACTCGCCGCGCGTGGCCTCACGACCCGCCAGATCGCCGACCGGCTCGTCATCTCCCCCAAGACCGCCGACCACCACATCCAGCACATCTACACGAAGATCGGCGTCTCGACCCGAGCCGCCGCCGCTCTCTGGGCGATGCAGAACGACTACGTCGTCGGCTGAGGCACCCCGCGAGAGGAAGCACTCGAACCTGCAAGGTAGGCGGCGAGGTGATCGATCACCTCGCGTGCGTCGTCCGCGATGCCGTGGATGAAGGTCGACTTGCGCCGCCGCAGGACGGGCAGGCCCAGGGCGTACAGGCCGGGGCTGTCGACAACACCGCCGTCGTGACGGAGGTGCCCCTTCGCGTCGACGACCGGCACGTCGAGCCACTGGTAGTCGGGCCGGAATCCCGTCGCCCAGACGACCGCTTGGACCTGGCCGTCTCTGAGATCGAGCTCGAGGCTCGTGGACGGTGGCAACTCGGTCGGCGGAAAGCGCTCCGGGGGTTCGACGTCGCCGTCCATTGCGTCGGCGCGACACCACTCGTCGAATGCCTCCAGCAGCCGTTCCATCTTCAGGTCGGCCAGCGACACCACGTTTCGCAGACCGCCGGAGAACAGTGCGTGTCCGGCACGGACGGCCGCGAAGCGGCCCACCAGCTTCACGCCCATCCCCGTCAACGCGTTGAGGTCGAGCGTCGTTCGCTCTGGCGTGCCGACGAGTTGGGGTGACGGAAGCCTCCGCGCGCGTGCGAGGTCCTCGACCTCGTCGTACCGCTGATCCCACACACCGGATGCGCTCATCCACCAGAGGACGTCGCGACCGCGATACGTTCGCGGCAGTCGGACGTGTTCGCCGACGGAAAGTGTCACCGGCCGTCCAGACTGCCGTAGCTCGGCCGCCAGCTGCACGCCGGTCGCAGACGCGCCGACGACGAGGACGCCGCCGTCGGGAAGGTCGGTCGGGTTGCTGTACTGAAACGGCGTCAGCTGCTCGACGTCCGGCGGCAGTTCCCCGGCGAACGCGGGCGCTGTCGGCCGGTTGCAGGCACCCGTCGCGAGCACGACCGTGCGCGCCTGGAGCTCGCCGTGGCTCGTCGTGATCTCGTAGCCGTCGCCGGTGCGGCGCACCGAGGTGACGTTCGTGCCCGTCTGGAGTGGCGCACGCACATGCACCGCGAACCGAGTGATGAGCTCGACGACGTCGGCGCTCGTCATATAGCCGTCGGGATCGGGGCCGTCGTAGTGAAGGCCCGGAAGCCGGCTCAGCCAGTTCGGGGTCAGCAGCCGCAGAGAGTCCCAGCGCTCGTGCTGCCACGAGTTCGCAACCTCGCCTCGCTCGAGCACGACGTGGTCGAGCGACTGCTCGGTGAGGAAGTGACTGGCGGCGAGGCCTGCGTGGCCGGCGCCTATGACGACCGTGGTGTAGCGCTCGATGGTCAGTCTCCTCAGGAGACCGCGACGGTGACCTCCGTCGGATTCGTGAGGGCGTCGAACACCGCGGAGCGCTTCTGGGACTGCGCGACGAGCGCCTCGATCTCCTGCTTGGAGGCGTCTGCGTCGATCGTGAACGTCACCTTGACGTCGTTGAAGCCGTTCCGTACGTCGCTGTCGACGCCGAGGATCCCACGGATGTCATGGCTCCCCTCGACCGTCGATTCGATCGAGCGCAGCTGAATGCCGCGATTCTGGGCGACCGACGCGACGCCTGCGGTCAGGCAGCTCGCCAGACCGACGAGGAGATACTCGATGGGCGTGATCCCGTTGTCCTGCGCCGCGAAGACCTCCGGATGGTCGGCGTCGAATACCGCCTCGCTCTTGTGGGTCTGTTCTTCGCCGAGGCCGAAGAAGTTCTTGATGGTCGTCTGGCTGTGGACGCCGTTCTCCCATTTGGATGACGCTCTCCACGTGAACTGGGCGGCCTCGGGAGCGCCAGCGAGGACTTCGCGCGCGTCGAGTAGCGCCTGTACGTTGACTCCGTTGTCGACGGTGCTCATAGCCCCGCACCCCTTCCTTGTCGTAAGCTCACTTTCCAAATTGAAGAAATAAGGACAATACATGTGCCTCGTCCCCGGCAAGGAGCAATGATCGCGTCCACTGCGGCGGCCTGGCCGGCTGCGCAAGGCTCGGTGGGAACCGTCGAGCTGCAGTTCGTCGACCTGCCGAACCCGGTACAGCTCGATTGCGGGCAGGAACTGCATCCGGTCCGTATCGCCTATGAGACCTACGGCACGCTTTCGCCCCGCCGTGACAACGTGATCCTCGTTTGCCACGCGCTCAGCGGGGACGCGCACGCTGCCGGCTTCTCGAAGCAGGCAGCGGAGCAGAGCACCCGCGACGGGTTCGGCGCCGACGACCGTGACGGCACGGTCGGCAAAGGGCTCGGATGGTGGGACGGGATGATCGGGCCCGGCAAGGCGTTCGACACCGACCGGTACTTCGTCGTCTCGACGAACCTGCTGGGCGGCTGCCGCGGGACGACGGGACCGTCGTCGATCGACGCCGCGACAGGAAGGCCATACGGTCCGGATTTCCCGGTGATCACCGTCGCCGACATGGTGAGAACCGAGCGTGCGTTCCTGGACGAGCTCGGAATCGAGCGGCTTGCAGTGGTTGCCGGAGGCTCGCTCGGCGGCATGCAGGCGTTCGAGTGGGCAATCCTGTTCCCCGACCAGGTCGACGCGATTGTCGCGATTGCCAGCACGCATGCCCTCCGCCCGCAGGGCGTTGCCTGGAACGCGATCGCCCGCGAAGCGATCATGGGCGACCCGACGTGGCAGGGCGGCCGCTACGACCGCGCGGACGGCGCACCGCACGCCGGCATGGGCATTGCGCGAATGATCGGCCACATCACGTACCTCTCGGCAGAGGCGCTCGACGAGAAGTTCGGCCGCCGGCTTCAGTTCGCCGACGAGATTCGCTACACGGTCACCGAGCCCGAGTTCGAGGTCGAGAGCTACCTGCGACACCAGGCCGATTCGTTCGTCAGGCGATTCGATCCCAACACCTATCTCTACACATCGCGAGCCTTGACGTACTTCGACCTCGCGCGGCAATACGGTCGCGGCTCGCTCACGCGTGCGCTCGAGAGTGTCTTAGGCGCGGACGCTGCTGATCGCCTTCAGCTCGGATTGGCTGTATCCGCCCTCTGGCTCGGCGGAGATCGAGCAAGCGCTCCATGCGCTCAGGAAACCGGTCGAGTTCCATGTGATCGACGCGCCGTACGGCCACGATTGCTTCCTGCTCGAAGAGGCGCGGCAAACGCCGATCATCCGCCGCTTTCTCGAGCCACTTCCATGACCGCCGAGCGCGACGCATCCGTGCCCGATCGGGCGTTCGGATTCGAAACACGGCAGCTCCACGCCGGGCAGCGGCCCGACCCGAACACTGGAGCGCGCGCGGTGCCGATCTTCCAGACGACCAGCTACGTGTTCGAGGACCCCGAGTCGGCTTCGGCGTACTTCAACCTGCAGGAGTACGGCAACACCTACTCCCGCATCATGAACCCGACCGTCGCAGTCTTCGAGGAGCGGGTGGCGAATCTCGAGGGCGGGGCCGGCGGAGTGGCGTTTGCCAGCGGAATCGCCGCGCAGGCAGCCGTGCTCTTCACGCTGCTCGAGCCGGGCGACCACATCGTCTCGTCGTCCGCGCTGTACGGGGGGACGGTCAACCAGTTCAAGCACTTCTTGCGCAAGATGAAGGTGGAGCTGACGTGGGTCGATCCCGACGATCCGGACGCGTGGCGGAAGGCCGTCCGCACGAACACCAAGGCGTTCTTCGGCGAGACGATCGGCAACCCAGGCGGCAACGTGCTCGACATCGAGACGCTCGCATCACTCGCCCACGAGCACGAACTGCCGCTGATCGTCGACAACACGTTCGCCACGCCCTACCTCTGCCGCCCGATCGAGTGGGGCGCCGACATCGTGATCCACTCGGCGACCAAGTTCCTCGGCGGCCATGGCACGAGCATCGGTGGCGTCGTCGTCGAGGCAGGGACGTTCAACTGGTCGAACGGACGCTTCCCGGTGATCGCGAGCCCATCACCTGCTTACCACGGTCTGCAGTTCCACGAGACGTTCGGGACCTACGGCTTCCTGATGAAACTTCGGGCCGAGACGCTACGCGATCTCGGCGGCACGCTCGCGCCGTTCAACGCCTTCCTGTTCCTCCAGGGACTCGAGACCCTGTCGCTGCGAATGGAACGCCACGTCGAGAACGCGCTGGCCGTCGCGACGTTCCTCGAGGCGCACGACCTTGCCTCGAACGTCGCCTACCCCGGTCTTCCCGGAAGCCGATACGAGCCGTTGGTCGAGCGATACCTGCCGCGCGGAGCAGGCGCGGTCTTCTCGTTCGATTGCGCGGGCGGGCGGGACGGCGGACAGGACCTGATCCGCGGCGTGACTCTGTGGTCCCACCTTGCCAACGTCGGCGACGCGAAGAGCCTGATCATTCATCCCGCAAGCACGACGCATCGCCAACTCAGCGACGCCGAATTGGAGGCAGCCGGCGTGCGACCCGGGACCGTTCGGTTGTCCGTCGGCACCGAGTCGGTCGACGATCTGATCTGGGACTTGGAGCAGGGGCTCGCCCGAGTGAGATGACCGTCTCCGAGCGATACCAGGACTCCCTGACGATCCAGCGCGTGCTCTACAACGCGAGCACGATCGCGATCGTTGGCCTCTCGGCCGATGAACTGCGCGCAAGCAACTTCGTCGGCTACTACCTCAAGCGCCATGGCTACCGAGTGATCCCGGTCAACCCGAACGAGACCGAGATCCTCGGTCAAGCAAGCTACGAGAGCTTGTTGAAGGTGCCTGTGCCGGTGGACATCGTCGACGTCTTCCGCGTGCCGGATGCGCTTCCCGCGATCGCGCGCGACGCAGTCGCGATCCGCGCCGGCGCCCTCTGGGGCCAATTCGGCGTCGTCAACGAAGAAGCAGCACGGATCGCCGAGCAGGGTGGCGTGACCGTCATCATGGACCGCTGCCTCAAGGTCGAGCACGCCCGCTACGTGGGCAGGATGCACTGGCTCGGCTTCAACACAGGCCGGATCACCTCCGTCCGTGCCGGTCTCCAATGAGGAATCGACTTCACGAGTTCCGCGGTGCAGGCGAGAGTCGATTTCAGGTCGATCTAGTCTTGAGGTGCTGGTCGTCTGGGGCCGCCGCGCGTAGGCGGTCGCGGACTCCGTTGCGTGCGCGTTCGAGGATGCCAGGCTCGCCGAAGAGCGGGTAGGCGAGGTTTGCGGCCACGAGTAGGGCGTTGGTCTCGAAGGCGAGCTGGGCGGGGTCGAGTTCGGGGCGGATCTCGCCGCGGGTCTGCGCCTCGTGGATCGCGGCAGCAATCGCTTGCGTCCATCCGACCACGAACTCGGCGATGCGGTCGCGCACGGGGCCGGGCCGGACGTTCATCTCGGCGGTGGCGGCGACGAAGAAGCAGCCGCCCGGGAAGACGCCGCGCTCGACGTGAGAGAGGAAGGCGTCGCAGAGCGCCAGCACGCGGGCTGTGCCGGGGGACGCCGCTTGCGCCGGCTCGATGACTTCCTCTCGGAAGACCTCGTTTGCGGTTGTGATCGTGGCGAGTTGGAGCTCCAGCTTGGAGCGGAAGTGGGCGTAGAGCCCGCTCTTGCTCATCCCGACGGCGTCGGCGAGCCGGCCGATCGAGAGGCCCTCCAGTCCCTCCACGGAGGCAAGCTGGGCTGCCGTCTCGAGGATTGCCTGGCGGGTGCGCTCGCCTGCGGCTCGACGGCCCGGTCTCGAATGTTCGTCGATCACCCTTGACAGGTTAGCACGATCGGTCGTACTATTCACTAT
Source organism: uncultured Thermoleophilia bacterium (assembly GCA_963715115.1). Lineage (GTDB taxonomy): Bacteria > Actinomycetota > Thermoleophilia > Gaiellales > Gaiellaceae > PALSA-600. The sequence goes on along the minus strand of CAVQRE010000006.1, from coordinate 9,752 downwards.
TCAGTACGAACGATCGTGCTAACGGAAGGCTGAGCCGTGATGAAGGCCCAGCCAAACCCAGGAGAAGGGAAACCATGCTGAGCACGAACCAGCCCGCACCACCGATCGACGCTGTCTCGCTATCTGATCGTCCCATCGATCTCGAGGAGTTCCACGGCAAGAAGGTGCTCGTCAAGTTCCACCGCTTCAGCGGCTGCCCGGTCGCACGCCGCCAGATCCACGACCTGATCGACGACCAGGAAGCGCTCAACGCCGCTGGGATCGAGACGATCGTCGTCTTGCACAGCAGCCAAGAGAAGATGCGCCCCAACTTCGACGAGGTGCCCGGTCTGCATCTGATCGCCGACCCCAAGAAGGCCCTCTACCGTGCCTACCAGACGGAATTTTCCTGGCGGAGGCTGCTCCTCTCGGCCGCGAGCTGGCGCGAGACGTTCGCCTCCTTCGCCCGCGGATATCTGCCCCAATTCAACAGGTTCCAAGGAGGGATCATCGGCATCCCCAGCGACTTCCTGCTCGACGAACACGGCACGATCATCGCCACCCACTACGGACAACACGTCGGCGATTCCTGGACGGCCGCCGACGCTCTCCAAGCTGCCGGCGTCGAACGAGAGGCAGCCGCCCGAGCCGCGTAACGGCCTCTGCAAAAGCGACCTGCTGCGCCAACTCCGGCGACTGTTCAGGCGTCGCAGAGGGAGCGACTCGCCAAGTACTCACCACTCCGGCGGTTGCTCCAGCCGCTCTTACGGTTGAAGCGGGCCGGTCGAGCGAACGGTCTGACCCGGCGTAGACTCGCGCCGACAGCGAAGAGAGGGAGCGGCCATGGCAGTTGCGGTTCGCACGTTGGACAACTTCATCGGTGGTGAGTGGCGGCCGCCGCGCGGTGACCGGTTCCGGGAGATCGTTTCTCCGGTGACGGGGGAGGTACTCGCCGAGGTCGGAGACGCCGGTCGGGTTGACCTCGATGCTGCCGTCGCCGCAGCTCGTTCAGCGCAGCCGAAGTGGGCGGCATCGTCCGCCTGGGAGCGGGCGAAGGTGTGCCATGCGATTGCCGATCTGATCGACGCGCGCCGAGAGGTGTTCGCGCATGCGCTCTCGCTCGAGCAAGGCAAGCCGTATCTGGCGGAAGCGCTTCCCGACATCGACGAGACGGCGGAGAACTTCCGCATCGCGGCCGAGGACGTGAAGCGGATGGAGACCGCGGTGATTCCGTCGCAGGATGCCAACAAGCGGATCCTGACCTTCAGGAAGCCGAACGGCGTTTACGCCGCGATTACGCCGTGGAACTTCCCCACGCTGATTCCGGTCGAGCTGATCGCGCCGGGTATTGCGACGGGGAACACGATCGTGATCAAGCCGTCGGAGTGGACGCCGCTGGCGATGGCGAACTTCATGCAGATCATGGCGGACGCGGGGCTGCCGGACGGCGTCATCAACGTCGTCTACGGGGGAGGGGACGTGGGGGAGTCGCTCGTCACCCATCCCGGAATCGACTGCATCGGCTTCGTGGGCTCGCATGGGACCGCGGAGAAGATCGTGCGTGCGGCGGGTCTTAAGCGGTCGCTGATCGAGGCGAGTGGCAACGGCCCGGTGATCGTGTGCGAGGACGCCGATCTGGCACGCGCTGCCGAGGGTGCTGTCTTCGGCGGCTTCTTCTGCGCGGGGCAGGTGTGCTGCGCCACAGAGCGTGTGCTCGTGAACGAGAGCGTGCACGATGCATTCCTCGATGAGGTGGTGAAGGCATCCGCTCAGTGGACGCTGGGCGATCCGTTCGATGCCGACACGAAAGTCGGTCCGATGAACAATGAGCCGACCGCCCGGAAGATGGACGCGCATCTCGAGGACGCAGTGAGCAAGGGGGCGACGATCGTCGTCGGGGGATCGCGTGATCATGGTCGTCCGACCGACCTCTATTACCAGCCCACCGTGGTCGTCGACGTCGGTACAGACACCCTCGTCAACCGCGAAGAGACGTTCGGGCCGATCGTGCCGCTGATTCGTGTGTCGTCGGACGACGAGGCGCTCGCGGTCGCAAACGACTCGCATCTCGGGCTCCAGGCTGCGGTGTACACGTCGAGCCTGGCACGTGCGTTTCGGTACCTCGACAACCTCCGGGTCGGCAACGTCGTGGTGAACGACTCGACCGACTACTGGGAGGCGCACGAGCCCTTCGGCGGAGCTGCCGGAACGAGGACGGGTTGGGGCCGGATCGGTGGCCGTTACACGATGCTCGACATGACCGACCTGAAGACGATCGTCCTCGATATCGGCGGGCTCGACTAACGTCGCTCGGCCCAGTCGCCTGCGTGGACGCGTACAGATGGTGGGTGCGATTCGAGGAACTCGCAGACGTCGTGCGCGCCGGGCGATCGGTCTAGACTCGAGACTCCATGCCGATTGACACTCGGGTCGGGATCGCGCTCACCGGCGTCAGCAAGACCTTCAGCGGCAATCCTGCGGTCGACGATGTCTCACTCGAGATCCACGAAGGGGAGTTTTTCTCGCTGTTGGGGCCGAGCGGATGCGGGAAGACCACCACGCTGCGCATGATCGCGGGCTTCGAGGAGCCGGATCAGGGACGCGTCGTCTTACAGGGCAACGACGTTACGACTGTCTCGGCGAACAAGCGCCCGGTGAACATGGTCTTCCAGCAATACGCGCTCTTTCCGCATATGACGATCTACGACAACGTCGCGTTCGGGCTCAAGGTAAAGGGTGTGCCGCGTGCCGACCAGGGACCGCGGATCCGAGAGTTGATGCGGATCGTCGCGCTCGAAGGACTTGAGGGCCGGCGGCCGCGGCAGCTTTCTGGGGGGCAGCAGCAACGGGTCGCGCTTGCGAGGGCTCTCGTCAATCGCCCTGCAGCCCTGCTGCTCGACGAGCCGCTCGGGGCGCTCGACGTCAAGCTGCGGAGGCAGATGCAGCACGAGCTGAAGCGCATCCAGAACGAGCTCGGCACGACATTTGTCTACGTGACGCATGATCAGGAAGAAGCGCTTTCGATGTCCGACCGGATCGCTGTCATGAACGGTGGCAAGGTCGAACAGACCGGAAGCCCACGCGAGATCTACGAGCATCCGCGGACAGCCTTTGTCGCCGACTTCATCGGCTCGCTCAACGTGCTCGAGTTGACGATCGACGAACTCGTCGGCACATACGCAGTCGTTCGGCCCAGCCTCGACGAGCGCGTCATTGTCCCTGCAGGCTCGGTCCACCGAGCCGGGGACGCCATCCGCGTCGCGGTCAGACCCGAGCAGGTGCAACTCCGGCCGCCGGGTAGCACCACGCCGGATCGCGGGTCGCGACTCAACGGGAACATCGCCCAGGTGGTCTATCTCGGCATGTACACGCAATTCCACGTCGACACGGCAGCAGGGTCGGTACTCAGCCATCGCCTCGCGGACGAGTTGCACGCGGGAGTCGAACCCGGCTCGAGTGTCACGCTCTTCTGGGAGCCCGAGCAGTCCTCCTTGCTCGGCGCCGGCGACCTATAGCCAAGCCTGGCTGCTACGGCTGGTCGCGGCTCGAGAAGCCGCCGACCCGGCGTTCGGCCGTCCGCCGGCCGGCCTCGGCTGCGACGACGACCGTCAGCGAGACGACGAGAACGACCACCGCGACCGCGATCACCTGCGGAAGCTGGCTGGGGAAGCGCAGGGCAGAGTAGAGGTAGATCGGGAATGTCACCCGGGTTCCGATGACGAATGATGCAACGGCGTACTCGTCGAACGACGTCGTGAACGCGATCAGGAACGCGGAGACGATCGCCGGCAGGATCAGAGGCAGGATGATTGAGCGGAACGTTCGGAGGTGGCTCGCGCCGAGGTCGTACGCCGCCTCCTCGAGCGACACGTCGATCTGCTCGAGGCGGGGTACGAGCACGAGGATCGTGTACGGGAGGCTGATGACGATATGTCCGACCACCACTGTCAGGACACCGTTCGGGATTCCGAGCGTGTGGAAGAGCAGTAGCAGCGAGATCCCGAAGACGACGTACGGGATCACGAGTGGGCTCAAGAGCAGCGCCGAGACTGCCGCCTTACCGTGGAAGCGGCGTCGTGTCAGGGCAATCGCTGCGAGCACGCCGAGCAACACCGCCCCCAAACTGGAGAGGGTTGCGATGACCGCGCTCGTTTCGAGCGCAGCCCTGAGATCGGAGTTCGCTGCGAACTCGCGGTACCAGTGGAACGTGAACCCCGTCAACGGGAACGCGGGGATGTCCGAACTGTTGAACGAGAAGATCACCAGAATGACGATCGGCGCGTACAGGAAGACGACCACGAGGACGAAGAACAGTCGGAGGAGCCGCGCCCCGTTCCTTGAGAGGGCGACGTCCATCAGTCGGCCGCGACTTGCTGGGGCTGGAGGAATCGCGAGAAGACGACGGTCAGCGTGGCCACGACGCAGAGCAGGAAGATCGCGAGAACCGAGCCGGTCTCCCAGTCGGGGAAGCCGGTCCCGAATAGATCGACGATCTGGTTTCCGTACATGTAGCCGGTGGTTCCCCCAACGAGTGAGGGGGTCACGAACTCGCCGAGCGTCGGGATGAAGACGAAAAGAAACGCCGCGACGATGCCGGGCAACGACAGCGGCAGCGTCACGCGCCGGAATGCCTGCAGCCGGCTGGCTCCGAGGTCGCTGGCCGCCTCGAGCAGGCGGCGGTCGAGGCTCTCGAGCGAGACGAAGATCGGGAGCGCGACGAACGGGAGCCAGATGTAGGCGAGTACCAGCATGACGGCGAACCTGCTGTAGAGGAGCGCGGCGATCGGATGATCGGGTGACCTGAGCCCGGTCCAGGAGAGGAACGTGTTCACGACGCCCTGGTCGCCGAGGATCACCTTCCAGGCGAGCACCCGCAGGAGGTAGCTCGTCAGGAAAGGCGCAATCACGACGAGCAGCAGGATGTACTTGCGCTTCGTACCGGACAGCGCGAGGTAATACGCAATCGGGTAGGCCAGCACGACGATGACCGCCGAGACGATTGAGGACATCTCCACTGACTTCCAGAACAGCCGGAGGTACACCGGGTCGTGGACGAAGCTGCGCCAGGCGCCGAGGGTGAAGCCGTGCGGGCCCGGGTAGAGGGAGTAGACGTCGAAGCTGTAGGCCGCGACGATCGCGATCGGCGCCACGAAGAAGACAACGAGCCACGAGACGGGCAAGCCGAGCAACGCCGGCGTGATCAGCCACCGGGGTCCACGAGTCGGCAGCCGTGTCCGTGCCCGCTTTTCGGGCAATTCGATTCCGGAGTCGACCGTCATCAGGCCGTCGGGCAGACCGTCGTCAGGCGGCCTTCACCTCTTCCCAGAGTTTCGCGTAGAGCGCCCGTCGCGGAACGTCGCGGTCGAGGTATGCGTTAGGAAGCGTGACGGCCCGCGGGTTCGTCAGCTGCAGAGCGCGCAACAGATCACTCGACGATGGGCGCGCGAGCGTGTTCGCATGTCCGTACCCGTAGTTGTCTTCGAGCCACTTACCCGATGCGGCCGAGCTCCAGGCATTCACGTACGCGTGTGCGAGATGAGGACGTGGTGTCCCCTGGAGCAGCATGAACATGCCGACCCAGGCGATCGGCTTCTGCTTTCCAACGGAAGGGTGCATGTAAACGACCGGCAGACCCTTCTTCTTCATCTGTACCCAGTCGTTCGGCCAGGCGAGGGCGATCCAGACGTCACCGGAGCCGAAGAGCTGCCAGAGGTCGGTCTCCGACGACCAGATCGTGCGGACGAGGTGCTTCTTCGAGATGAGGAACTTTTGCGACTGCTTGAGCTCGGCGTCTGTTTGGTTCCACGGGTCCTTGAACCCGAAGAGCAGCCCTACGATGGTGAGATTCTCGACGGGGTCGTCGTACCAGGCGATCCTCCCCTGGTAGCGATCGTCGTAGAGAAGCCCCCATGAGTTCGACTTGGGCTTCACCTTGTCACTGCGGTAGAGGATCGCGTCGAAGCCCCAGTCGTCGGGGATCCCGTACTGCTTGCCGTTGTACTGGCCGGCCTTGGCCATGAACGGATTCAGGTGCTTGAAGTTCGGGATCAGCGACGTGTCCCACGGCTGGACGAGACCGCTCTCCGAGAAGTACTTGACCCAGCCGACGTAGGGCCGGAAAAGGTCGGGCTTGAGCCCCGCATGGATCTTTGCCAGCGCGTCCGCCTCGTTCGTCATGTACGTGAACTGCGGCGCGTTGTGCGGGTACTGCTTCACGTACTGAGCGAACATCGTCTGTCCGCCGTCATTCCCATAGCCCGCCCAGTCGAGCACCTGCAGGCGCCCGCTTTCGGCCTGGAGTACCGACTGCATCGCGCGCGCCACCCCGGGGCGTCCTGCAACCAGGCCGGCGCCACCGGCGGCGGCGGCGATCTTGAGGAGATCGCCGCGGGTCAGCCGCCGCGTTGCTCCTTCGTCTGCGTCCATCGTGACTCCCTTCCTAATAACTGGGGGGACTGATGATCCACATCACTTCGGCGACGTCGTCGCCCGCGTTCGAGATCTTGTGTGGGGTTGAGCTCCGGTACGCGATGCTGTCTCCCTGCCCGAGCTCATACGACTCGCCCCCGAGCTCCAGCTCGACGTCGCCGCCGAGCACCACGAAGAGCTCCTCCGAGTCGCCGTGGGCGTACGGCTCCGCCCCCGTCGATCCACCACGACCGAGTTCCCCCACGAATACCTCGAGGCTTTGCAGCGGCTTCGGCGTCAGGAGCAGCTTCCGGCCGAGGACGCCGAATGTGAGGGCCGGACGATCGTCACGGCGGAGAACTCGCGGCCGGGGCGGCCCGCTCGGCTCGAACAGGTCGGAGACGCTGACACCGAGCGCGTCGGCGATACGTTGAAGCGAGGCGATACTGGCGTTCGACCTGCCCCGCTCGACCTGGCTGAGGAAGCTCTCGCTCAGCCCCGAGCGCTCCGCGACCATCTTCAGCGTGCAGCGGCGATGTCGACGCAGTGTCCGGAGACGCTCCCCGACATCAACTTCGGTCGCGACATCCGGTGCGCTCGACGGCATCCAAGATCCCTTCAGCTAGATCAAAAAGGAACTGAAGCGACCCTACGGAGCCAGCACACTGACAGTCAAGGGATCTGCACCTGCTTGAGCCGCTTCCATTCACGCTGGAGCCATGTCGGCTTGACGCCGAAGGAGCCAGCGTCTGAGCTCGTCGGCGCCCCAGACGATCAGCGGGAACGGGAGCAGGAAGGCAATTTCGGTGATCCCGAGCGCGGCGGTTCCGAATACCTTCTGCAACGGCGGCGCGTAGATGAGGAGCGCTGCGAATGCGATCTCCGAGGCGATGCCCCACAGCAGCAGACGGTTGGTGAAGAACCCGACCGAGCGCAATGAAGCCCGCTCCGTGCGCGCGGCGACCGCTGTCCCGATCTGGCAGGCGACGATGCCGGCAAAGGTCATCGTCGTTGCCTGCAGGTAGGCGTCATGCAGGGCCGACCCGCTCGAGACGTCGTCACCGGGGTTCCAGCCGGCTCGCAGCAGAACGAAGAAGAAGCCGGCGAGGACGAGTGTCGCCTCGATCAGGCCGAGGAAGATCCAGGCGCGGTAGAGCAGCGAGCGGTCGATGACACCCTTCGTGCGAGCACGCGGCGGACGATCCATCAGACCCGGCTCGGCGGGCTCGCGCCCGAGCGCGAGTGCGGGCAGGATCTCCGTTCCGAGGTCGATGGCGAGGATCTGCAGGACGGTCAGCGGTAGCGGGATACGGCCGCCGGAGAGGGCGAACACGAGGAAGGGAACGACCTCCGGCGTGGCATGGGTGAAGATGTAGAGGATGAACTTGCGGACGTTGTCGAAGACCTGACGTCCCGCTTCGACTGCTGCCACGATCGTGGCGAAGTTGTCGTCTGTGAGCACCATCGTCGCCGCCTCACGGGCGACGTCCGTGCCGGTCATGCCCATGGCAACGCCGATGTCGGCGCGCCGAAGTGCGGGTGCGTCGTTCACGCCGTCTCCGGTCATGGCCACGGTGTGCGCTTCGGCGCGGAGCGCGTCGGCAATTCGCATCTTCGCCTCGGGTGAGCTGCGTGCGAAGATCAGCTCCTTGCCCTCGCGGAGGAGTTCGTCCAGCTGGTGCTCGCTGAGCATCTCCAGTTCGGCGCCGGTTACGACCGTGCTTCCGTCGCGAGCGATGCCGACGCGGCGCGCGATCTCCGCCGCGGTCGGCCCGTAATCGCCCGTGATCACGATGATGCGAATCCCCGCCTTGTGGCAGTGGGCGACCGCGTCGGCGACTTCCGGCCGTGGCGGGTCGAAGAGTGCGACCAAGCCGAGCAGGCAGAGCTCCTGTTCGGCGTCCTCGCGACGAGCCGGGGCCTCGGTGCCCTCGGGCAGGCGCCGCCGAGCGACGGCGAGCACGCGCAGCCCTTGCGACGCGTAGCGCTCGAACGCGTCCAGGATCTCGCGACGGTCGGTCTCCTCGAGCGGACGGTGGTTCTCGAGACCGCCGATGCGCGTTGCGCGGCCGAGAATCTCTTCCGGCGCACCTTTCGCGTGGACGGTAAGCGCTCCGTCCTCGCGCGCATCGACGGTGGACATGAGCCGCAGCGTCGGGTCGAAGCGATACAGCTTCTGCCGCCGACGCTCTCGTCGCCGCGACGCGACGTCGATGCCGATCTCGCGGGCGGCCTCGAGGATCCCAATCTCGGTTGCTTCCCCGCGCGACTTACTTGCTCGGGCCGGATCGACCTCGGCGCTACTGCACGACGCAGCTGCGCGGCCGAGCAGCGCGAGCACCGGGTTCTCGGCTGCGGCAGCCGCGAGATCGCCGTCGCCCTCGAGGTCGAGCTCTCCGATCGGCGTCCAGAACTTGACTGCCCTCATCCGGTTTTCCGTCAGCGTGCCGGTCTTGTCGGTACAGATCACATCGGCCGAGCCAAGCGTCTCGACCGCGCTCAGCCGCTTGACGAGTGCGCCGCGGCGGGCCAGCATCGCCACGCCGACGGCGAGCGCGAGCGTGATCGTCGGCAACAACCCCTCGGGAACGTTGGCGACGATCAGGCCGATCGCGAAGTTGAACGCGTCCTTCAGTGGCAGGCCGGCGAGGAGCCAGCCGAGCGGCAGGAACGCCAGTCCGACGAGGACGGCGACCAGAGCGATCAGCCACGCCACGCGGCGCACCTGGCGCTCGAGTGGGCTTAGTTCGGTCTCGACCCGTTCGGTGAGGGCGGCGATCCGGCCGAGCTCCGTCTGCATTCCCGTCCTCACGACAAGCGCGGTCGCTTCGCCGCCGACACACGACGAGCCACTGAACACGAGATCTCGCGCTTCGATCATCGGTCCAGTCGTGTCGCGGAACTCGGCCGACCGGTACACCGGCTGCGACTCCCCGGTCAGCGTCGAGAGATCGACGTCGAGCGCACCGTCGAGCAATCGTGCATCGGCGGAGATGCCGTCACCCTCCGCGAGCAGCAGCACGTCGCCCGGAACAAGCGTGCTCGCATCGACCGTCAGTCGCTGCCCGTCTCTGAGCACCAGCGCCTGCTGTGGCAGGAAGCGGCGCAACGCCTCGATCGCGCGCTCGGCCTGACGTTCTTGCGCGAACGCGAAGACGGCGTTGAGGACGATCACCGCCACAATCGCTGTGCCGAGCAGAGGCGCACCGGCGACGAAGGCGAGGCCGGCCGCGAGCCAGAGCAGCAGCGCCAGTGGGTGAGTGAACTGCTTCGCCAGCTGCCGCGGCCAGCGAACGCCGCCGCGCCGAACGAGCTCGTTGCGGCCGTAGGCGACGAGACGGCGCTCCGCCTCGCGACTCGAGAGC
>CAVQRE010000005.1:0-47471 GCA_963715115.1 uncultured Thermoleophilia bacterium | reverse complement strand
AGAACGGCAGATGATGACCTGTTTCATATTCCGGAAAATATTCATTCCTTGGTCTCCCAAATAATAGAAATGGATTTGAAACAGGAGATCATAACGGCGGCACAGGATTATTTAAGTAATGAGGAACAATCAAATTTAGAGGGCATTCTTAATAACCTCTGGCTTGCAGGCAGGGAAAAAGAAGCTGTTCCGATATTTGCTTCAGCAGTACATGGGAGTATTTGGCAGAAAGGCGCGTCATTAACCGCTGGTGGACTAAAACATTATATCAATGGGTTAGTTTCCATTACCAGCGTTGATGAATTGATGGATCTGGCAGTCTCAATCATTGAGGATCGAAATTTAACAAACCTTGTTAATTTTGCTCAACCTGAAGACCGGCTTCTAATCACTCTGATTTGTGCCGCCGTACATATTGCCTGTCCTGACCGAGCAGTTTCAGATATTCTCTGGTATTACTTCGATGAAGCAGAAGGAAAATTTCACACCTGGATCAAGCTGGCCCGGGATCTCAGAACGGATACCGCCCTGCAGATTACCAGTAAGGAGGAGTTTAATTTAGCCCGCCCAGATGAAATCAGGTTATCCATTGAAAAAGAACTTCAAAAGGATGGGGGCAGATATATCAGGCCGGCCGCTGCAGGCAACAAAAGCTTATTAAAAGCTGAACAGCAGATCATCCTCCCTGAATTAGAAAAGAAATGGCATCAATTATTTTATGGTAAACCTGGCACTGACCAATGGCACAACGTGCGCAGCGAAATACTGGCCGCTACAGCTTCTGATCTATATTCTAGAGCTATCAAGTCGGCTGGTTTAAGTTATGTTGGCAATCCACATTATAAGAAAACTTTCGATGATAAATACAGTTCAATCATTGATCTGCTGAAGGAATTCATCTCTGAAAAAGAAAGAATCCAGACCATTGTAGAAAAAGCCCCATTTTCTATGAAGACTTACAAAAAGAGGTTGAGGAAATTGAAGAATTTGCCGGTCCATCCTTTGTAAAACTACTTTCCGCCGGGTTGAATGATGCGGTCGGTAAGAATAAACGTGATTCGGGAACAAAAGTACAATCGAGACAAATTTCTTCCATCCAAGAACGAATTGCGAGGGGAATTCTCCTGGACAACGATTTATCAGAAGCATTTCCTGATGCTGCTGTATGGATGAGCAGGAATTCATTCGACGACACTGCTGCCTGGAAAATTCTGATTAGAGTATTGATAAAAGGTCTGGCCGAATCAAGGAGCAATGAAGAACTGTACCAAGTTTTCCTGGGCGGAAGGCTTCCGCATAAGCATTATGGATGGCGGGTCGAACCGGAGACCAGGATGCTGTAAATCATGCGAAAGATATTCGCAAATCCAAGCCGCAGGTAAAATTTGATGGGTTGGTGAATAAATTACAGGATGATGACCATCCGTTCTCTGATCTTAAAAACGAAATTCTGCTGTGGAATGACCGGAGATATCAACTGGTCATCGATCATCTTACACAAAAAGAGATGGCAGTGGAAAAAGAAAACGAGAAAAGGGAGGAAAATCAAAAAGATGAAATCAAACGGATTTATGAGGAAGCGATTGAAGTAGAACGGCAGCTTTTCGAAACTGACGTAATCTCCTCATCGACCAAGGACGGAAGCTTTTCAAGCGTTGAATGCTGTAAAGGGGGTTTATCTTAAAAAGGAATATTACCGTTTGAAGACCGTGAGGAAGTCATCGCGGAAGTAAAACACCTTGTAGCATACCCGGGAGCTGGTTCCGAATTATTACCGGGCGGTGAGACTTCGCAAGAAACATCCCAATCCACCGCGAGGAGGTGAAGCGAACCCAGGTCAATAAAGACGAATTCTCCGTACCAGGCACTTTAAAGGCATTTGAAGAGAAGGACTGGGATCGACTTCATTTGAAACCTGAAACACTGAGCGAGGAGACAACTGGAAGAAAGAAAGGAACTGCTCAGATACTGGTTGAAAATCACAGGTTTACCTTTCATTATCAGCGATTTACATAAAGAAGACATAACCGATTTCGGCCTTCTGCCACATTTTTGCCAGCACCACCCAGTTATTACATGGAGATATAAAAAAGGGGGGATCTGTGACCCATATCTTCTCCACAAATCCGCTTCCTCACCTTGAAACCAGTTTTAGAACCCCGCGTGCGGCCACCCTGACCAACAAGGTTGTTCTCCTGTTGATTACTCAAAATAATCCAAACAGACAGGAACTGAGAATAATCGAAGAAGCCATCGATGATGAAAAATGGCTGGCACTGGGATATTACATCATCCTTGTCGCGCCAATTGCCCACGATTTACTCAGCGACTGGGTAAGAAGAGTTTATCCAAAGAAACCCATCATCGTTTTACTGAATCAGACATAATTGATATTGTGTCTTCTTCTGAAAATCCCACTGCAACAGGTTACCTGCGCAGGAAGTTATTGCGTGTTTCAGGACCCAATCGATTTGTAATCTTCAAGTTTGAAGAAAAAGTTGACGAAGATCAGAATATATTTGTCGGGCGTTCATCCGATATTCGTGCCTTGGTGGACAGCGGTGAATGTCATGCAATCATTGGGGGCAGGAAAATTGGAAAAAGCTCCCTTTTGAATGCAGTTCGGAGAGAACTCCAAGCAAAAGGAAGATGGTCCCTTACCTCGAGCGAGCACACGCGCGTGCCGTGGGCGGCGCACACCTACAACGTCGCCTTCGACGACGAGATCGGCCATTTCGAGTACTGCAACCAGGCCGACGAGAACGGGAACTGCACGACGCAGGGCACCCAGGACGCCTCGGCGGTCGACGACGACGACACCGGCTGCTTCAACGCGGACGACTCGCTGCTCGTGCAGATCGGCGGGTGCATCGCCGCGGACAGCGACTTCGACGGGGTGTCGTACGGCCTCAACTGGCCGGGGACGGGGAACGAACAACGGGCAGGACGCGAAGTACCACCCGACCCCGATCACGTTCACGAGCCCGCTCTTCAACGGGAACCAGAACTACAGCCGGATCGCGTTCGAGGCCGATCTGCCGCGCATCGAGGCACCCGACTCGGGCGGCAACTGCAACCGCTTCACCGGAGAGAACTGCGTCAACCCGCCTCCGGGCGCGGCGTTCTACCCCATCTACTCCACCGGGACCTCGACGCAGAACCCGAGCGCGAACGGCCACTGCGTCTGGCAGTTCGGCGGTACCGGGATCAAGGGAACGACGAACACGTTCGGCGGGAACTCGACCGCTCAGTACGGGCCGCTGCTCTTCAGCTTCTACCCGGGCCCGAACCCGGCGACCCGGCTCCGCGCCAACAACTTCCGCAACATCCTCGACCACAACCCCTGCCCGGGCTAGCGCACGGATCCACACGGGGAGCGTCCTCCGGGGCGCTCCCCGCCCGCTATCCGGAGTGGTGCGGGACGACAACCAGCCGCGCGTTCGACCAGTCCACGCGGCAGGGCTTCAGCGGCAGGCAGTCGATGCCGAGCGGCCGGGCGGAGACCTTCACCCAGTAACGGCCGGACGGAAGCGCGTGCCGCGTGCGCACGCGGTCGCCTCCCGGCACGACAACGACGCCGCCGATCGTCTCGGCGAGGCGAACGTTCGCCGGGACGAAGGCGCCGCTCGGCTCGGCCGCCGGCGCGGAGGCAACGGCGATCTGCACCGGCGCGAGGTCGCCGGCGGCGCCAAGGTCGAAGACGGCGATGACGTGCCCGTTGCTCGCAGACACCGACAGCAGGTCCGGCAGGTTCACGCTCGCTGACGGGCTCGCCGCGACAACAAAGGCGAGCAACGCGGCCGATGCGACGGCGGCGCGTCTCACGTCCCCCAAACGGTAGCGCGACGAGACCACCTAGCGCGGCGACCAACCAGAATGCGGGCCGGGCGGCCGAATAAGTACAGCGGTAGTCGGCTCTAGGCGGCCGAGGAGCCGTGCTGGTGGGCGGCGTTGCGGAGGACGGTCAACCGCTGGTCGGCCTCGAGGGTTGCGAGCAGCCGTCGCACATCACTGCCGGGTGTTTCCTGCCAAATCAACAGTGCCTCGACCTGCGAAACGCTCAGCTTCACCTCGGGTCTTCGCGAGACCTCGAGCAGTTCACGGAGCTGCTGCTCGCGGTAGTCGGTCACCTTCGGGAGAGCGAGAAAGACCCTGCTCTCTTGCTGGCTGCGCCGAGCGATGCGCATGGGGTTATTTTGTGCTGTCCGCTGCGGGACAGCTACGCCCGCGGTTGGGGATTCTCCATCCCTCATTGTGGGTGACTCTGACGACTCCGGTTGGGCCGCGCGTTTGCCGTTTCGTCTCGACGGGAGACGGGTTAACCCGAGGTTAGCCGGCGACATTCCCCTCTCTGTGATCGCGGGTTGTGGGACAGAGGTCCGTTGGAGTTACCCGAAGAGCCGTCCGCATAGGGCGGCTCTTCGATGCACCGAGGTCGCACGGAGGGCTCGGCGAAAGTGGCGGGCGCTTCGATTCTTCTGGCTACCTGAACGACCTTCGTCGGGGCGCGGCGTGTCAGGCGCCGCGCCCCGGCCGCACCTGAGACTCGCGTGACAAAGATCCAGCCCGTGCCGGGGCGGGGTGGATCCGCCCCGGCAGGTTGGTGGCTGGGCCGCGATTTAGCTGGCGGTGTGGGCGGTGACCCGGGTCGCGGTCAACGCCGGAGGTGTGGCGCTCTTCAGGTCGGCCACGCAGGCGCGTGCCTGAATGTTGACGCGGTCGCCGAGCTTGAGATCGGCCGGGTTGTGATCACCTTGCCGGTTGATCTTGGTCGAGGTCGTGATCGCGACCGAGACCGGCAGGGTGCCGCCCTTGTAGGCCTTGGCGAAGCGGTTGCCGCCGGTCACCGTCACCGACAGCGACGAGGGGGCAGCAGCGCCGTCCGCGGCCAGCTTGCCGGTCAGGATCACCGCCACCGACGGCTTGCAGCCGGCGCCTGTGGTCGGCGGCTTGCCCTTACCGGAGGGTGGTGCGGCGACCGCGATCGACGACAACACCAGCGCGGCGGCGGCGGCTCCAACGACTGCCTTGAGCTTCATCTTCTCGCTTCTCCTTCTGACTCGCCGCGCCCCGACCCGCGACTCACTTGGAATGACTGTCTCCCCGGATCATCTCCAGCGCCGCAAAGCACGCATCACCCAGACGTAAAAGCCACGTAAAGCGTTGACACGCTGAGTAGGCGTCGAGGGTGCCAGACCGAACGCGCACCTTGGCACCCTCGACGCGAGCTGATCAGTGGTGTTGGGAGACCTGGTAGCAGGCGACGTCGTACTGCGAGACGGCGTGGCCGTTGGCGGGCGTCTCGGTGTTCTCGCCGTTGCCGGCGTAGACGCTGCCAGCGGTCCCGCCGTTCTCGTTGAACGCCGACCCTGGCGCGTTAGCGGCCGTGTCCCTCCTACGCGAACTGGACCTGCCCTTTAGGGATACCGCGGGGCGACAAGATCGGTTTTCTGGTCCGAGCCCACCGCGACGGTAACCGGCCCGGCAGGCTCCTGGCTGCCGGGCCGAAGAACGTCGTCAGCAGACGCCGAGTGTGTCGCCGTGCCGCAGGTGCGCGCGGACTGCCGGCTGAGGCAGCCAGAGCGTCTTGCGGCCTTTGTGGCACACGGCGACCTTGTGCAGGCCGTACTGCTTCCCGCCGGACCCGTACTGATACTGGGAAGAGCTCGGAGACGTCGTCGTGAGAGCGGCATTCCCGCTCTTGTCGCCCTTGCCGTGACCCTTGCCATTCCCGGCCAGCGAGACGCCTGCGAGAGCGAGTACGGCGACCGCGAGCAGAACCGCGAGGGACGTGACCCTGGCGTTGATCTCCTTCATTTGCCGTCGACCCCCTTCTACCGGACGTTGCGAGCGATCACGAGCACGATGTAGCCGAGAATCGTCGCGACCGCCACCCCCAAAGCGGTGAGGCGAAGGCGGCGTCCGACGACGGCCTGGCGGCTGGATGTTCCCGGTGCGGCAGACAGGCAAACCAGGCCGGCCACCGTGACGGCCGGCATCTCCCAGTCCCAGTCGAGGCCGGCGTGAACGAGGAATGTCACCGCTCCGGCGAGCGCAGCGAGCTCGATCGGCGTCCGCCGTGCTGTGCGGAGGCCCCGACCACCGGGGCCACGAGCGTGCACGTGAGCAGTAGTCCGACGACACCGAGCTCGGCCGGCATTTCCAGGTAGAGGCTGTGCGCGTCGAGCGCGCCGCCGTACCGGGCGACGTCTCCGAATGCCGCCCAGGCGAGGTCAAAGGTTCCGGCGCCGTCGCCGACGACGGGATGATGGGATGCCGCGAGCCAGGCGACGTGCCAGTAGTCGCCGCGGGCCGAGAAAACTCCCGGCGCGGTGAACGCCGTCACGACGTACACCACTACAAGCAACGCGGCGACGACGCCAGCCGTGATCGCGCCCCAGCGCCGCCCGAAGACGCAGGCGAGCGGCGACTCCCGCGCCCGAAACGGCGGCGACCAGGCTGCCGTCGCTGTCCGTTCGCAGCAGCGCAACGAAGAGCACGACGGCGGCTGCGACGCACAGAGCCGTCACCGCGCCGGAGGCGCGGCGGCGCTCGGCGACAGCGAGGACGAGAACGATCACGAGCCCGATCGCACACAGCACCCCGAGAGCGTTCGCGTACCCGAGCGGATACTCGAGCAGGCCGCCCTGCTGGTCGGCCGCGTGAACCCCGTGGATTGCCCGGTCGGCGAGGCTATAGGCCGCGATACCGGTCGTCGCGCACGCGACGCCGACAACCAAGCCGGGCGTGCCGCCCGCGGCGGCCAACGCGACGAACGCGAGTGCCGCCGCCGCGTAGACGGGGGTACGGACCGTCTCCTGCAGGGACGTTCCCGGCTCGCTCGACCAGACCGGCGACAGCGCCGTCCAAGCGGTCAGCGCAGCGAGCCCGGCAACCAGAACAAGCTGCGCGCGAGTCACGCGAAGCGGCGTCTCTCCGATCAGGACGAGCGCGGCGACCGCTGCGAAGGCGAGCGCCGCCCACGGCCAAGTGTGCGGGAAGAAGCCTCCCTGATCGGACGCGAGCAACGACACGCCTCCAGCGGCCGTCGCGAACGCCGCCAGGTCGACCCGGGTGACGCTCAGGCGTGCAGGCCGCGCCGGCTGACGGCGCGCAGCGCGCAGGCAGCCGCCCAGAAGGCGAAAGTCAGTGCCGGAAGGACGATCACCAGCAGGCCGCCCGCCACCGCGTACCGTCCGAATCCCGCCGCGACGTCGAACAACGACGCCGCAACCGGCAGCACCGCGGTGGCGACCATCGCGGTGACGATCGCCGTGGCGACGCGCTGGGGGCCGAAGGCCGGGAACCGGACCGCGACCCAGAGCCCGAGGCCCGCCGCGCCGAGGCAGAACCCGACCAGGATGACGTGGCCGTCCACCATCGCGCCAGCGTCGATCTTACGCGCTCGGGCGGAGCTCGGTCCTCAACCACGTACGGACACCGCACCGCAGTTGCTCGACGAGACCGGCGTCGGGCCGACCGTCGCCGCGCAGCCGGGCTGCGGAGTGTCGCGACCTTGTAGTCGACGACTTCACCGCCGCCGCAAATACTACGTGTGGCATCTACAAGGGCCCGCCTGGATTCGAACCAGGGACCAACGAATTATGAGTTCGCTGCTCTAACCGCTGAGCTACGGGCCCACGCCGGTCCAGCGTAGTCGCTGGCAGCAGCGGGGTTAGACTGCCTTCCGATGAAGGTCTTCCAGGCCGAGCGGCACTTCCAGACGACCGGCGGGCTTCACGTCACCGATATCACCGAAGAGGTCGCGGAGATCGTCCTCGAGTCCGGTGTGGTCGACGGGATCTGCTGCGTGTACTCGCCACACACGACCTGCTGCGTCCGCGTGAACGAGTACGAGCGTGGAATGTTCGAGGATTTCGGTGCGCTGCTTCGCCGACTGATCCCGCACGAGACGTACTACGCGCATGACGATTGGGACCGGCGCACGGAGAACATCTGCGAAGAGGACATGGAGATCGGCAATGGCCACGCACATTGCATGTCGATGCTGCTCGGGTCGGCCGGCGAGTCGATCCCGGTCGCCGACGGCACACTCGCGCTCGGCCAATGGCAGCGCGTTCTCTTCATCGAGCTCGACCGCTCGCGGCCGCGCCGCTGGGTCTGCAAGGTCGTCGGCTCGTAGTCGCCGCGGTCAGGCAGGAACCAGCGCTGCGAGCTCGCGCTGTTCGGCCAGCCGGCGCAAGGCTGCGGACTCGAGCTGTCGCACGCGCTCGCGGTTGAGCCCGACCGCACGCCCGATCTCCTCGAGAGACTTCGGCTCCGCGCTCTCCCCGAGTCCGTAGCGCATCTTCAGGATCTGCCGCTCCCGTTCGGGCAGCTCCTCGACCGCACGGTGCAATGCGCGTTCGGTCAACTCGACCTCGACCTGCTCGTCGGGCGGCGCTTCGTCACTGGCGAACATCTCGCCGAACGAGCGCGATCCTTCGTCGCCCACCGGCTTGTCGAGCGATGTGACGGCACGCGCCGCCGCGTGCACTTCACGTACCTGCTTCAGCGGCAGCTTCGACCGCTCCGCGACCTCCTTGTCCGTCGGTGCACGTTCGAGCTCCGCCACGAGCTCGCGCTCGACCCGCGCAATCCGTTGTTCGCGCTCCGCGATGTGGACCGGGATTCTGATCGTGCGGGCCTTGTTGGCAACTCCTCGTTGCACGGCCTGGCGTATCCACCACGTCGCGTACGTCGAGAACTTGAAGCCCTTCCGCCAGTCGAACTTCTCGGCTGCACGGATCAGGCCGATGATCCCTTCCTGGATCAGATCGAGCAGCATCAAGCCGTGACCCTGGTAGCGCTTCGCGATCGAAACCACGAGGCGCAGGTTGGAGTTCACGAGCAGGTCTTTCGCCACCTTGTCTCCCCGCTCGATCCGCTTGGCAAGCTCAACCTCCTCGGCGGCGGTCAGGAGCGGATAACGCCCAGCCTCGTTCAGGAACAGCTGAAGCGAGTCGGTGGTTGCCGAGGCAAGCTGGTCGTTGGTGTACGGAACCGGCTCCTCCAGCGCGCGCGAGCAGTCGTCGGTCAGCTCGATGCCGCGCGACTCGAGCCGTTCGAGCAGCGACTCCACATCGTCCTCGTCGAGGTCCAGCTTCTGGCTGATCTCGCGCAGCTCCGTCAGGTGCACACACCCGTGGTCATCGCCGTGCTCGAGCAGCAGCCCGATCGGATCGAGAGTCATGCGATTCGCCTTCCCGTCCTCCCCATGCTCTAACCGGGACAGCGTGCAGGTCAAGACCTCGAGCCTCTCGGAATGTTTACAGGCGAACGACCAGGCGCTCATCCGCAGCGGGAACACTGGACGCCGATGCCGCCGTTCGAGACGCTGCGCCCCGCTCCCCCCGTGCCGCCGCCGGCAGGTTCGCTGGTGGTCTGGGTCTGCCTCGTGATCGCGTTGATCGTCGTGGTTGCGGCCGGGGTCGTCGTGGCATCGCGCCATTAGGTGGTTCTGGGCCTAATCGGACGAGGTACGATCCGACGCCGTGTGGTGGCTGTACATCCCGCTGATCGTTCTCGGCTCGGTCCTGCTCGTCTTCGGGCTGCTCGTCTTCCTGGGCCGATTCCGGAACGGCGCGCTGCTCCGCCCGATCGTCGCGCAACTCTCGAGAATCGGCTTCATCCGCCGCATGTTCCAGCGCATGAGCACCGCCGCGATCGAGCGTCAGAACCCTGATCTCGCGAGCGCGCTCAAGAAGATCAACACCGTCGCCGCCAACCCCAACCCGCAGGCGATGCAGAAGGCGATGAGCCGCCTGACCCCCGCGGAGCGACGGGCGTACATGGACGCGGCGCGCGAGCAGCAGGGCGATGGAGCGCTCGACAACATCGGCCGGCAGGAGCGCCGCCGGATCGAGCGCCAGTCCCGCGGTGGCCGTCCCACGGGCGGCGGTACCGCTTCGCGCAAGCGCAAGCGCCGCTGAGTAAGCTCGCGCCTCTGATGAAGTGCGACGTGCTGATCCTGGGAGCGGGATTTGGCGGGCTCGAGCTCGCGACCATGTTGTCGGAGGAGTTCGGCAGCGACACCGACGTCACCCTGATCGACAAGGCCGACTCGTTCGTCTTCGGGTATTCGAAGCTCGACGTGATGTTCGGGCGGACGACGCTCGATGCGGTCCGCCTCCCGTATCGTGACCTCGCCAAGCCCGGTGTCCGCTTCGTCCAGGAGACGGTCACCGCGATCGATCCCGAGACGCGGCGCGTGTCGACCGACGCGGAGACGTACGAGGCCGGTGCTCTGGTCGTCGCGCTCGGAGCCGACTACGACCTCGACGCGACGCCGGGGCTCGCGGAGGCTGGCAACGAGTTCTACTCGGTCGACGGCGCGCAGCGGCTCGCCGAGCTGCTGCCTTCGTTCTCGCGGGGTCGAGCGATCGTCGGCGTCTGCGGCGCGCCGTTCAAGTGCCCGCCGGCTCCGAGCGAAGCGGCACTCCTCCTGCACGACTACCTGTCCGCCCGGGGCGTTCGCGAGGACTGCGAGATCTCGTTCGTGATCCCGTTCGGAACTCCGGTCCCCCCCTCTCCCGCGACGTCGGAGGCGCTCGTCGGTGCGTTCGCCGAACGCGATATCCGGTTCATCCCGGGACATCGGGTGAGCTCCCTGGACGGCGCACGGAGCGTCGCTTCTCTCGACGATGGCAGCGAGCTGCCGTTCGACATCTTCCTCGGCGTGCCGAAGCACCGTGCACCGGACGTGGTCCTTGCCAGCGGCATGGCCGAAGACGGCTACATCCCGGTGAGCTCCAGGACCCTCGAGACACGTTTTCCCGCCGTCTATGCGGTCGGCGACGTGGCGACGGTCGGGGTGCCGAAGGCAGGCGTGTTCGCCGAAGGGGCAGCCCGCATCGTCGCCAGGTCGTTGATCGCGCGACTGCGGCGCGGCGAGGAGCCCGCCGGCTACGACGGGCGAGGCTCCTGCTACATCGAGTTCGGCAGCGGCGACGTCGGTCGCGTCGACGTCGACTTCCTCAGCGGACCGAAGCCCACGGGCACGTTTCAGGCCCCGTCGGCTGCGCTCGTCGCCGAAAAGAAGCACTTCGGCGCAAGCCGCCGGGCCCGCTGGTTCGCAACCTAGTGATGCAACCGCGCCGTTACTGCGCCGGCCCGGCGCCGAGCTTGACGGTCGTTGCGTAACTCCCGCCGTTCTGGTCGAGATAGGTGACCCTGATCTTCGTGCCCGGCTTCTTTGTGAGGATGAGCGGGCTGACCTGGTCGGCCGACGAGACGGAGTGGCCGTCGATCGCCGTGATCAAGTCGCCTGCAGAAAGTCCCGCGGACGCGGCCGGCCCGCCCGGAACGACACCGGCGATCAGAGCGCCCGCGGTTCCGGCGTACCCGTACCCGCCGTAGCCATACGGGTCGTCGTTCGCCTGCTGCACCTCGACGCCGAGAAACGCAGTGGCGCCGACGTGGACCGTCGCGGACGCCTTGCCGCCGACGATGTCCTTGGCGATCGCGAGCGCCGTCCCGATCGGGATTGCATAGGCGTCGGAGCCCTCGGACGCGAACGAAGAGCTCGCCGAGGCTGCGGTGTCCATACCGACGACCCTGCCGGCACTGTCGAGCAGTGGCCCGCCCGAGTCGCCCGGTTGGACACCGGCGTTCGTCTCGATCAGGCCGGTGAGCTGCTCCGAGCTGCCTTGCTCGTCGCTCGCGACGATCGATCTGTTGAGGCCCGTGACGGTGCCTCGCGCAGACGTCAAGTTTCCGGTGCCACCTGCGTTGCCGACGGCCCGCACGACCTCTCCGACCGCCGCATTCGAGGAGTTGACCGAGATCGTCTTCAGGTTCGAGGCGCCTTGCAGCCGAAGGACGGCGACATCCTTGGTGCGGTCGTAGCCCACTACGCGCGCGATGAAGCTGTGCCTGCTGTTCGGAACGACGACCTTGATCGTCGTCGCACCGGCGATCACATGGTTGTTCGTCAGCACGGTTCCGGATGACGTCAGCACCATGCCGCTCCCGGCCGCCGCTCCACCCTGGTAACCGAGATTCGTGTCGATGACGACGACACCGGTGCCGATCGGCTTGCCGCGCGCAAACGCCAACGCTGCGGCAACGCCGACAGCCACCAAACCGACGACGACGAAGAAGAAGATGCGGAACTCGGATCGACGAAGAACTGGCATGCCCACAGGGATACCCGCTCTTGCTAAGCGCCGCCTTAGATCGGCGGCGCCTGACGGAGCCTAAAGCTCGGACTGCGCGATGTCGGCGAGGACCTGTGCTTTCGCGACCGGGTCGAGATCGTCGAGCTCCGAGCGGATGGCGCTCTTAGCCTCAGCGATCTTCTCGCTGCGCTCTGCGAGCTTCCCGCGTACGAGCAACCCCCCACCCGCGACCATCGATACGAAGCCGAGCAGGCGGAGCATGCGCGAGTCGACGATGAAGCCGACGACGAGGCCCACCAGCCCACCGGCGCCGACCGCCAGAGCGACGGTGTCGCCGTTCTCCCGGTCGAGCGCCGGGATCCTGTCACTCACAACTCGAAACCCTAGCGAATCGTCATAGCGCCGCGACCGTGGCATTGCTTCCATTTGCGCCCGGAACCGCACGTGCAGAGATCGTTGCGTCCGCGACGGGAATCCGCGGCCGCGTACTGCCCGACGATCGCCGACGGGGCGAGCCCGCGCTGCAACTGCTCGGCCATGAACCGCATCGGCCCGTCGACATGATGGAAGAAGTCCTTGAAGCCGGCGCACAGGTAATTGAGCCCCGGGTCGCCCTCGGGCGTCTCGATGAAGCGGTCCTTCGGACAGCCGCCGTGACAGGCGAAGCGAACATCGCATTCGAGGCAGTAGCGAGGCAGCTTCTCGCGCTTGTCGAGGCCGAACTGTCGCTGCCGGTCGGAAGCGACGAGCTCGAGCATGTGCTGCTCCTTGATGTTGCCGAGCCTGAAGGCGGGCTCGACGAAGTGGTCGCACGAGTACAGATCGCCGGTGTGCTCGAGCGCGAGTGCGAGCCCGCACGTCTCCGAGTGGATGCACAGACTCGGCGGCTCGCCGACCCAGTTCGCAAGCGCAACGTCGAACATCTGCACGTAGACCTCACCGACGTCGCGTCGCACCCACTCCTCGAAGACGTCGATCAGGAAGCGGCCGTACTGCTCAGCCGAGACCGAGCGGCCGGTCACTCGATCGCCCTCCTGGACATACAGCGGCCGGTCGCGCCAGGACGTCCACGGAACGGTGCCGTCGTCCGATGCCTCCGCGACCCGTTCGATGATCGGGATGAACTGCATGAACCGGGCGTCGCACTCGTCCCGCAGGAAGCAGTAGACGTCCCGCCCACTGTCGCCGTTGGCCGCATGGATCGTCGTCAGCGCATTCCACTCCACGCCTGCATCACGCAGGTACCCGAGACCCTGCATCACCTGGTCGAAAGAGCCTTTTCCACCCTTGTTCACGCGGTAGGCGTCGTGCATTTCGCGCGGACCGTCGATCGAGACGCCCACGAGGAAGTCGTGTTCCTTGAAGAACGACGCCCACTCGTCGTCGAGCAGGGTGGCGTTCGTCTGGATCGTGTACTCGATCCGCTGACCGCGCTGCAAATACCGCTGCGCGAGCTCGACAGAGTGGCGGAAGAACTCGACGCCCATCAGCGTCGGCTCGCCGCCCTGCCAGGCAACCATCACCACCGGGCTCGACGCATGCGCCTCGATCAGCTGCCGCACGTAGAGCTCGAGCAGGTCCTCTGCCATCCGGAACCGGCTGCCCGGATAGAGCATCTCCTTCGACAGGAAGAAGCAGTACGAGCAGTCGAGGTTGCACACCGCCCCGGTCGGCTTCGCGAGCAAATGAAAAGCAGCCGGGGCGTTCGTGACGGTCAGCAGCGGTGCGGCCTGTGTCTCCGTCATCGGTTGGATTCAACCATCTAGCTACGTGAGGGGCGGGATCCCTTTGGCGATCAGGTCGACCCGGAAGACGATGAACACGATCAGCGCAACGACGACGTCGCTGCTCGACAGCACGTCAGGACTGCAGCGATTCCTGTCCCATCTCGATCCGGACCGGTTCACACCCCGTGGTGCAAGATGAGCGTGTGGAGTTGAGGCAGCTCGAGCTCGACGGGAAGTCGGCACGCTACCGCGTGACAGGGGACGGCTCGGACGTCGTCGTACTGCACGGGCTCTCCGGCTCCTGGCGCTGGTGGTCGATGGTCGCTCGGACGCTCGAGGAACGTCATCGCCTTCATCTCGTCGAACTGCCACGACTCGGACGGCTCCGCGCCGGCGAGCTCGCTCCGTGGCTCGGGCGCTTCCTGGACGCGGCTGGGCTCGATCCGGTCGATCTCGTCGGCCATTCGCTCGGCGGTCTGGTCGCAGCCGAGCTGGCGAGCAGCCAGCCGGAGCGCGTTCGGCGACTCGCGCTCGTTTCACCTGCGGGCATCCCTTGCGGCCGCGGACTGCTGGGCCGCTCGCTGCCTCTGCTCGAGGAGTTGTACGGGGTTCGCACCGAGCTGCCGACGATCGTCGCCGATGCCGTGCGCACAGGGCCGATCACGCTCCTGCACGGTGCGGTCTACATCTGGGAGCGGGACGTTCGCGCCGAGCTCGGCGCGATTCGAGCGCCGACGCTACTCGTCTGGGGCGAACGCGACCGGCTCGTACCCTTAAGGGTCGCCGAAGAGTGGCAGGCGCAGCTTCCGCACTCGCGGTTCGTGCAGTTGCCGTGCGGGCATGTCCCGATGTGGGAGGCGCCCGACGAGCTCGCGGTCTCCTTGCTCGGTTTCCTCGGCGATCAGCTCCCCGACGATGCCGGCGACGAGGTCGGGCTGCGTGTAGGGGACGGCGTGCGGCTCGCCCGGCACGATCACGAGACGACCGCGGGGTAGCAACGCGGCGACGCGCTCCGCCCATTCGCGGCTCACGAAGGCGTCTCGCTCCCCGTGTACCACGACCGTCGGTTGATCGATGAAAGGCAGCCGCTCCTCCATCCGATCGTCGAGCGCGGATCGGGCGGCGGCGCGCAACTGCTGCACGTCGTGGCCGATGCCGTCCCGGGCGGCGAGCGCGACCAGGGAGACCGGCTCACGCGCGGTCTCGCGGAGTCCCGCAAAGATCTGCCGGCGTCCGGCGCGCCGCGCGGGGTCGACCGTCGGGCCTGACAGCACCATCGGCCCGACGCGCTCGGGCGACCGCACGGCGAGCTGGGTCACGATCTGGCACCCCATCGAGTTCGCGACGAATACAGGCCGTTCGAGGCCAACTTCGTCCAACCAGGCGGCCAGCACATCGGTCAGCTCACCGATCCCCGGCGCAACGTCGAGCCGGTCGCTGCGACCATGCCCGGGAAGATCCGGGACGTGGGCAGAAAAGCTGCACGCAAGGACTCGCGCCAACGGCGCCAGGTAGCGGCCGGACACCCCGTACCCGTGCACGAGCACTACTTCCGGACCCGATCCGCCGGCACGCGAGTGGATGCGGACGCCGCCGACGATGTCCCAGCGGCTCTCGAGCCGCGGCCGTGACGCTCTCGTGCGCACGCTACGAGTCTGCCACACGATCGCGGCACGACCGACGCCTGATCAGGGCCCGAGTGCGCGCACCGCTTCGTCGATCGTGTGGAACAGGTGATCTTCGCCGAGCGTCTCGAGCACCCCGGAGCGGCGGATGCTCGCGACCACCGGCTGCGTACCTCGGCCGCTCGTCGCCTACTGCGACCGGATCAGCATCTCGGCCTGGCGCTCGAGGTCGACGTACGGCTCGCCGCTGACGTCGACCGCGATCCGGTTGATCGTCCCGCCGGTGAAGGTGTACGGAGCCTCGCCCGGATAGTCGTCGGTCACCGGCTCGCCGCTGTGCCGTCCGACGTAGAGCCCCGAGCCGGCGATCGCGAAGGCGCCGAGCTGCGTCTTGAGCTTACTCTCGCCGACCTTCTTCTCCCCGTGGTAGAGGGACAGAGTCCCGGTGGCGCACGTCGGCTCCATCCCATCCTTCTCGAACGAGGCCGAGAGGATCAGGTTCTCGCCGGTCGGGAATGTCCTCGGTGCCGACGATCATCTGTTCCTCGGCGCCGACGAAGTTGTTGACGTAGTGCAGGCGGTTTTCCTTGACGTAGAGCGCGTGGCCGCCGAAGCGGGACCCGAGGGCAAAGAGCACGCCCTCGGCCCCGGGGGCCGGGATGTCGACGAGGGCGCCTACCACGAACGAGCGGCCCTTCGTGTTGACGGCCTGCCACTCGCTGCACCGGAGCCGTGTCCGGGAAGTACACGTAGCGGTTGCGGGGAGCGGTCAGCTGCGGCCGGGGATCCGTCATGATCTCGACCGGCGTGCGGTCGTCGAGCGGGAACGCGCCGTTGGCACCCGCCTCCGAGAACCAGACGTTCACGAGCTCCCGCAGCTTGTCCGGCTGCTCGGCGGCGAGGTTGTTCACCTCCGAGCGGTCGACGTCGACGTGGTAGAGCTCCCACTCGTCGTCGTTGAAGTTGCCCCAGCCCGCGACGGTCGGATGCGTCGTCACGGCCTTCCAGCCCTCGTGCCAGATCGAGCGTGAGCCGAGCATCGCGTAGAACTGCGTCTTCCGCTTCGACTCGCCCGACGCGTCGTCGATGCTCTCGCGCATGCTGACGCCGTCCATCGGCGACTGCGTGTGGCCCTTGATCGTCTCCGGCGGCTCGACGCCGAGGACGTCGAGGATGGTCGGGACGATGTCGATCGCGTGGTGGTACTGGTGGCGGATCTCGCCGCGCGCCTTCGTCCCTGCGGGCCACGAGATGATGCACGGGTCGCTCGTGCCGCCGTTGAACTCATACCGCTTCCACATCTTGAACGGCGTGTTGAACGCCATCGCCCAGCCGTTCGGGTAGTGGTTGTACGTCTTCGTGCCGCCGAGCTCGTCGATCATCGCCAGGTTCTGGGCCAGGTCGTCGGGGACTCCGTTGGCGAACTTCATCTCGTTCGTAGAGCCGTTCGGCCCGCCCTCCCCGCTGGCGCCGTTGTCGGAGACCACGACGATCATCGTGTTCTCGAGCAGGTCGTTCGCCTCGAGATAATCGAGCAGACGGCCGATGTGGAAGTCGGCGTGCGCGAGGAACCCTGCGTACACCTCGGCCATGCGCGAGAAGAGCTTCTTCTCGTCGTCGTTCAGCGAAGCCCATGGGCGGGTGACATCGAGCATCGGGAACGGCTTTCCGTCGGGCCCCGTGCGCGTCTGGTCCCCGATCGGGTTGATCGGCGGCAGCCCCGTGTCGGCGGAAACGATGCCGAGCTTCTTCTGGTTCGCGAGCGTCTGCTCGCGGATCGCCTCGTAGCCCATGTCGAACTGGCCTTTGAACTTGTCGATCCACTCTTTTGGCGCGTGGTGGGGGGCGTGGCAGGCGCCGGGCGCGTAGTAGAGGAAGAAGGGCTTCTCGGGCGCGACGGCTTTCGCGTCGCGGATGAACTCGAGCGCCTTGTCGGTGATGTCGTCGGTGAGGTGGTAGCCCTCGTCCGGCGTGCTCGGCTGGTCGACGGGGTGGTTGTCGTAGACCAGGTCCGGGAACCACTGGTTCGTCTCGGCGCCGAGGAACCCGTACCAGCGCTCGAAGCCGCGGCCGGTCGGCCAGTTGCGGCGTGTCGAAGCG
The DNA here is from genome assembly GCA_963715115.1 of uncultured Thermoleophilia bacterium. GTDB lineage: Bacteria > Actinomycetota > Thermoleophilia > Gaiellales > Gaiellaceae > PALSA-600. Next base: position 29,900 of record CAVQRE010000005.1, on the reverse strand, counting down.
AGGTTCATCTCGTCGGTCGGGCAGAGGTGCCATTTGCCGACCATGTACGTGTTCCAGCCGCGCTCGCCTAGGATCTCGCTGAGCATCCCGTTCTCCGGCGGGATCGTGCCGCTCGCGTTCGGGAACCCGATCGCGGCCTCGGTGATGCAGGCCATGCTGTTCCGCGTGTGGTTGCGGCCGGTGAGCAGGCAGGAGCGCGTCGGAGAGCAGAGCGCCGTCGTGTGGAACTGCGTGTAGCGCACACCGCTCGCCACGATGCGGTCGATGTTCGGCGTCTCGATCGGCCCACCGTAGGAGCTCAGCGCGGAGAAACCGACGTCGTCGAGGACGATGTAGAGCACGTTCGGCGAGCCGTCCGGCGCCTTCGGCGGCTCGAACGGACCCCAGTCGGGCTTCGAGTCGCGGATGTCGACATTGATCGTCCCCTTGAACACCTCTGCCACGGTCGGCTCCTCTCGATCTGAACTCTCGGACGGCTGGCTACCGTCCCGGGTCCTATCAAAGAGGTCGTCCTGGAGGCATAAGCTGCGGCGTACGAGCTCATCTCACAGGAGCGGTGCGCATGACGGTTCGGCAGGCCGGCACCTAGATGGCTGCGTGCGTCCAGTGTGGCGCCGCACTTCCGAGTAACGCTCGTTACTGTCCGAGCTGCGCCACGCCGATCGAGGTCGAGGCGCCAGGCGAGGAGCGCAAGGTGGCGACGGTGCTTTTCGCCGACCTGGTGGGCTCGACCGAGCTCGCAGGCGCTCAGGATCCCGAGCGCACGCGTGCCCGGCTCGACCGCTTCTACGACGCGATGGCAGCCGAGATCGAGCAGGCCGGCGGCACGGTCGAGAAGTTCGTCGGCGACGCGGTGATGGCCGCATTCGGGGCACCCGCGGCACAGGAGGATCACGCCGAGCGGGCGCTGCACGCGGCGCTTTCCATGCAACGACGGTTGGAGGAGCTGTTTGGGGGCGAACTGTCGCTCAGGATCGGCGTCAACACCGGCGAGGTCGTCGTCGGCCGCCCGCGCGAGGGCAGCTCGTTCGTGAGCGGCGACGCGGTCAACGTCGGCGCCCGGCTCGAGCAGGCAGCGGCACCCGGCGAGATCCTTGTCGGCGAGCGAACGGCCGCCGCGGTGCGCGGCGCCTTCGAGCTCGACGAGCTCCGCACCGTCGATGCCAAGGGCAAGCCGGGCGGCGTCGCCTGCCGGCGCCTCGTCCGCGCCCTCACGCTCATGCGCCCACGCGGTGTCAGCGGACTGGAAAGCGTCTTCGTCGGCCGAGAGGCGGAGCTCGAGTTCCTCCACGCGAGCTACCGGCAGACAGTCGACGGCGCGAAACCGCAGCTGGTCACGATCGTGGGCGACGCCGGAGTCGGCAAGACGCGGCTCGTACGCGAGCTCTGGGGTTGGCTCGCCGAGCAAGAGCCTCAGCCCGCTCCAGCGCACGGGCCGCTGCCTCTCCTACGGACAGGGCATCGCCTACCGGCCGCTTGCCGAAGTGCTGAAGGAGCACCTCGGCCTGCTCGACACCGATCCACCCGAGAAGGTCCTCGAACGGCTGGACGGGCGCCCGCTGCTCGCTCTCGCACTGGGGCTCGACGTCGCGGGTGATCTTCATCCGCTCGTCGCCCGTGACCGCTTCCAGGACGCGTGGATCGAGTTCCTGACCACACTCGCTGCGGACCGCCCGCTGGCGCTCCTCGTCGAGGATCTCCACTGGGCCGAGCAGCCCCTGCTCGATCTCCTCGAACGGCTGATCGAGCGGGTCGAAGGACCCCTGCTCGTGATCGCGACCGCCAGGCCGGAGTTGAACGAACGACGGCCGGGCTGGGGAAAGAGCGCAGGCGCGGACGTCCTCGGGCTCGAGCCGCTTTCGCCCTCGGACTCCGGGGTCTTGCTCGGCGAGCTGCTCGCGACCGAGGTGCCGGTGCGCCTGGAGGAACTGCTCGTCGACCGCTCGGAGGGGAACCCGTTCTTCGTCGAAGAGCTCGTCGGCATGCTGATCGACCGCGGGCTGATCGCCCGGGAGAACGGCGGATGGACGGTCAGCGGCTCGGCCTCCGAGATCGATGTTCCCGACTCGGTCCAGGCGCTCCTCGCGGCCCGCATCGACCTTCTCGACCCCGCCGACAAGGAAGCGCTTCAAACCGCCGCCGTCATCGGACGCGTCTTCTGGACCGGCCCGGTCTACGAACTGCTCGCTGCCGAGCCCGACTTCCGGGCACTCGAGGAGCGGGACTTCATCCGTCTGCGCACAGGATCGTCGATCCCGGGACAGCGCGAGTACGCGATCAAGCACGCACTCACGCGCGAAGTCGCATACGCGAGCTTGCCGCGGGCGAGGCGTGCGCGCCTGCACGCCGGCTTCGCCGGCTGGCTCGAGCGGTTCGGCGGAGAAAGCGCGGACGAGTACGCGCCACTCCTCGCCCATCACTACGCCGAGGCGGTGCGGCCCGACGACGTCGACCTCGCGTGGTCGGGCGATGAGAGCGAGCTCGCGATGCTCCGAGAGAGTGCGACCCGCTGGCTACGACGGTCGGCGGAGCTTGCTGTCGGTCGCTATGAGATCGACGATGGGCTTGCCCTCCTTCACCGGGCGGTCGTGCTCGAATCCGATCCACGGACGCAAGCTCAGCTCTGGGAAGAGATCGGTCACGCGAACGCACTGAGGTTCGACGGAGAGGCGTTCCGGGCAGCCATGGAGACGGCGATCGATCTGGCAGGCCCGTCTGCGGACCTGTACACGGAGCTCGCGCTGCAGACGGCGCGACGAAGCGGCATGTGGCAACGGCAGCCGGACCGTGAGCTGGTCGACGGATGGATCGACCGGGCGCTCGAACTCGCCGAAGAAGGTTCGCCGACTCATGCGAGAGCACTCGCCGCGGTCTCGCTCTGGAGGAAGGACGAAGCTGCCGCACGCGCACTGAATGCGATCGCCGAGCGGCTCGGCGACGCCGCACTGCGTTCGAGCGCGCTGGCAGCACTCGCCGACGTGGCGTGGAGCGCCCAAGACCTCGAGCAGGCCCGCGCCCTGGTGGAGGAACGAATCGAGCTCCTTCCCGAGCTCACCGATCCAGACGACTGCCACTTCGCGCTACATGAACGCGGCGGACGTCAATCTCGTCACGGGTCGGCTGGCGGCGGCGACGGAGGCAGCTGCGCTCCTCGGAGAGATGGTCGAGGGCTTGACGCCGCATCATCGCCTGCACGGGTTCCATCTCCGAGTTCGCGTGGAGGCACTCGCGGGTCACTGGGACGCGGTGCGGAAGCTCGCGCCGGCGGCGGAGCGCGCAGTCGAAGCGAACCTCGCCACCCCCTGTACCGCGAACGTCACCGTGCTCCTCGACCTCGCTGTCGCGAACGCGCACGCCGGAGCCGACGTTGCATCCCGCCGTCTCGAGGCGCAGGCCAACGCGTTTGGGATGGAGAGCCGCTGGCGGCACTTCGAGGCGGCGAGGATCCGGCTGGCGCTGGCTCGCAATGACGTCGAGGAGCTTCGGCGACTCGTCGACTCCGTCGAGTTCCCGGTTCCGCGCCCGTTCGGCTTCGACACGGTCGCGGTGCTGTTCGATGCGCTCGCGGCGCTCGGCGACCGCGAGCGCATCGAATCTGAAGCACCGCGATGGACGCGGGAAACGACCTACATGGCGCCCTTCGCGCTGAGAGCTCTTGGAGTCGTCCGCGCAGGACGAGCGGATGCTCAACGAAGCCGCAATGCGTTTCGAGGCGATGGGCCTGGCGTGGCACGCGGCTGAGACAGGGAAGCTCGTCTCGCGCAGCTAGCGGTTGCGGGGCTGAGCGTCAGGCCGTCGCAACCCTCCGATCACGGACCAGGTAGGCCACGATCAGCGCCGCCGGGAAGAACACGAGGCTGAAGAGAAAGAACAAGAAGAAGCTGTGCCCTTTCCTGCCGGCTACCCGTGCAGGCCAGAACGCGATCAGGATCCAGATGATGATGAAAACGATCGAGCCGAACCACCAGCCACTCGATGCAATGAGCATCTAACTGCCTCCCATTCCGGCCTGCGCCTCTGCGAGCCCGGCTTTGAGCTCCTTGGCGCTGATGCCGTCGATGTGCGCGACCGATTTCTTGATCGCGTTGTGGAGCACTCGAGCCCCTACCCTAACGTCATCCGTGAGTTCGATCCCCTGTGCGTCGCGACCTTTGACTTTCATGCCGAACAATCGCTTTGCGATCCCGTGATCGCGGTTCGACTTCGAGAGAGGCGGTGAACTGAGGTGCGTGTCGTCCTCAACATCGTGCCCGGCACGTTCCCGGTCGTGGCGCTGAAGGACATCGCCCAGCTGAACGCGAGCGACGGAGCCAAGCTCGCCGTGATCGTCGTCTTCTACGTGATCATGTTCGCGTTCGTCGAGGTCCCGATCGTCGCTTACCTGATCGCGCCTGAACGCACGACCGTCGCCGTGAACGCCTTCAACGCCTGGCTCAAGCGCAACGGGCGCCGCGTCGCCGCCTACGTCCTCGGCGGCGTCGGCCTCTACCTGATCGTCCGCGGCGTCGTCGTTCTCGTCAGCTAACGCATTCGCCGACGCACGCTAGAGTCGGATCGTGCTGACGAATCGCTCTGCACCACCCGTCACGGTGACGCCGGTGCTGATCTATCCGGACGTAAGAGCCGCGGTGGCGTGGCTCCAGTCGGCGTTCGGTTTCGGGGAACGCGTCCGCATCGGAGATGCCCACCGCGCGCAGCTGCGCGTCGGAACCGACGGCGCCGTCGTCGTCGCGGATGTTCGTCGCGAGCAGGTTGCGCCGGAGGGAGGCGTGGTCACGCATCTCGTCAAGGTGCGCGTGGCCGATGTCGATGCGGCGTTCGGTCGTGCTCGTGACGTTGGGGCGCGCGTCCTCGAGGAACCAACAACCTATGAGTACGGTGAACGGTCGTGCGTCCTCGAGGATCTTGCCGGCCACCGCTGGGAGTTGACCCAGACAGTGCGCGACGTCGAGCCTGAGGAATGGGGTGGGTCGACGATCGCGCCGTGGTGACGAGCGGACGACGTCGTCGACCCCGTTCGCAAAATGCCGCATCTCGGTTGATCAGGTGTCGCCCATGTGCGCCGAGATGTGCTCGATCGCCTGCCCGTAGTCGCCGATGAACTCGGGCGTCCCGCGAAGTGCACCATCGGTCCCGACCAGTGCGAGCCACACCTTCCCGCGCGGGTGCTGATGGTAGACGGCCAGCTCCTCGTCCTCGGTGTCGTAGACCGAGAGGATCTGCCCCTTCTTCACACCGAGCGCGCGGGCCGCGAATGCCTTGCGGCGCCGGCTCAGCCGGCCGTCCGCCGTCAGCCAATCGAACATCGGAGCTGTCCCTCATCCCGTGTCACGGAAGCGTCGATCGATGACGCGGACGGCCTTGCCCTCGCTGCGTGGGACTGTTCCAGGCTCGAGGACCTCGACTGCGACACGAATGCCCAGATGCTCGCGCAGCAGGCGCCCGACGGCACCTTCGAGGGCGGCAGGTTCGATGTCTGCCGCCGGCTCGCACTGAACCGTCAGCTCGTCCATTTCGTCCGGACGCTCGACCACGAGCTGGTAGTGCGGCGCGACATCCGAAAAGGAAAGCAGCACGTGCTCGACACTCGAGGGGTACACGTTGACGCCGCGCACCGTGATCATGTCGTCGCGGCGTCCCCGTAGTCCCCTGATCCGCGCCGTCGTCCGTCCGCACCGGCATGGCTCGAACGTGAGCGAGCCAATGTCGCCCGTGCGGTAACGCAGGAAGGGCATCGCCTCCTTGACGAGGGTCGTGAAGACGAGCTCGCCCTCTGCACCCTCGTCGAGCACGGCTCCCGTATCGGGATCGACGATCTCCACCAGGAAATGGTCCTCGTGGACGTGCAGGCCGTCGCGCGCCTCGATGCACTCGGCGGCCACGCCGGGCCCGCACATTTCCGACAGGCCGTAGAAGTTGACTGCACGGAGCCCGGGCAGCGCACTCTCGATCTGCGTGCGGAGCCCCTCGGTCCACGACTCGCCGCCGAACAGGCCGAGCTCGAGGCGGAGCCCGACAGGGTCGATCCCCGCGTCACGGACCGCATTCGCGATCACGAGCGCATACGAAGGCGTCGCGATCAGGACCTGCGGGCCGAGGTCGTGGAGGAGCATCGCCTGGCGCGCCGTCATCCCGCCCGAGACAGGGACCACGGGGGCGCCGATGCGCTCCGCTCCCTGATGGAAGCCGTGCCCCCCGGTGAAAAGGCCGTAGGTGTTGGCGTTGTGTACGAGCATCCCGGGTCGGACGCCCGCCATCGTCATGCACCGCGCCATCAGCTCGGTCCAGGCATCGAGGTCGGCCGGCGTGTACGCAACCACCGTCGGTTTGCCGTGCGTGCCGCTCGAAGCGTGCACGCGCGCAAGAGCCGCGACAGGCACCTGCAGCAACCCGAACGGATACGCGTCGCGGAGCCGAGACTTGTCGGTGAAGGGCTGCTCTGCGAGCTGCGCGAGCGAGTCGAGACCGACTCCGAAGGTGAGCCGCAGGCGCTCGAGCTGCAGCGCCTGCAGCTCCGCCCGCGGCAGCTGCTCGGCAGAGCTCCAGATCACGGGATCAGAGGCGGCGCTCGTGGGCGTTCCAGTGCTCTTCGAGGTTGCGCACGAGCGCCGGACTGAAGTGGCAATACGCCTGCTCGCGACAGAACGTCGCCATGTACTGCCGGAAGAGGTCGAGTGGCTCGGTGCCGACGCGCAGCGCGCGCCGGTTGCCGGCTGCGTTTACCAGACCCGAGCTCGTGAGCATCTCGACACGCCGTGCGATCGCTGCGTCCATCTCGTCGGACGAGTCGACCACCTCATCGCAGAGCAGATCTCCATGCGGCGTTCCCGCCTCGAATTCGAGCCCCGAGAGGATCGCCTGCCGCGCCAACCGGTCCCCGACCGATCGCGGCAGCCGCAGGTTGGACGCACCGGGCAGGATCCCCTCCTTGCGCGCCGGGAGGTAGAGCCGCGCACCGCGCGCCGCAATGACGTGATCGACGGTGTGGAGGATCTGGCAGGCGCCGCCGATCGCGAAGGTCTCGACCGCCGCCACCCAGAGCTTCTCGGTCGTCTCCTCCGGTTCACCCGGGCGGTGCTCCGGGGAGCTCAGCCCGCGGAAGAGCTTGTTCACGTAGCCGAGGTCGCGGGTGACGAAGAAGAGGTAGTCGAGGCGGCCGTGGTAGAGGTGCGTGAGATTGAGTCCCGCGCCGAAGACCCGCCGGCCGGCGTAGCGGGGATGGGTGACGACCGAGCCTCGGATGACGCCCACCTCGACGTCGGGGTCGAGCAGCGCCAGGTCGACCGCCACCTCCGTGGTCGGAAGGGTGTCGCAATCCTCGGCGTTCAGATGGCGGTCGTTCCGAATCTCGAGATACGCCGCATGTCCACGGCGCTCGAGGTACGTCCCGCCGAGGTCGGCGATGCCGGTCGACCGGAACTCGTCGAGACGCTCGAGCGCAGCCTCCGTCGGGCGAAGCATCGACCACACGAGGTGCGCCCCGCAGCGCGGCGACGCGAGCACGAACGACAGAAGCAGCCCTTGTGCGATCTCGACGCCCTCCTTGTCGGGCAAGGCCCGCGCCCGCTCGGCGGTCAGCTGCGCCCGCGACGGCACGAGCCCCGGGAAGCGCTCGGCGGCCGCATGGACGAGCTGATCGTTCCGTACCGCCCGGCGGAGATCGTCGGTCAGCGCGCCGTAGACGGCGTCGACATGGACGCGCAGAAACTGGGCGCGGGCGGCGTCGAGCGCGTCTTTCAGGGCGGTCCCGGCCTCGGCCTCCACCTCGTTCCGTTCACGGCGGGCGGGTAGTCGCGCCAGCAGCTGCTCGCCCTGGACGAGGTGCGCGCACGTCTGGGCGCTCGCCGACTCGAACGAAGCCGCCTGCTGCGGTTCGCTCGCGCGCCAGGCGTCGATCTCCTCACGCATCGGCAACGATGAACTCCGCAGCGCGCTCGCCGATCATGATCGTCGGAGCGTTCGTGTTCCCGGTCGTCACCATCGGCATGACCGAGGCGTCGGCGACCCGCAACCCTTCAATGCCGTGCACATGGAGCCGTGGGTCGACGACTGCATCGGCATCGGTGCCCATCTTGCAGGTGCCGACCTGGTGGTGGTAGGTGATGGCGGTCTCGCGCACGTAGGCGCGAAGCGCGTCGGGCGTGTCGACCGACGGCCCCGGGTAGCGTTCCACGGCACCCCACTCGATGAGCGCGTCTGCGGAGCCGACCCGCCGACACAGCTCGACTGCCGCGACGAGGCTCTCGACGTCGCGCTCGCGCGCGAGGATGTTGGGGTCGAGCGCGACCGGGTCATCGGGCTCAGCGCCGGTGAGGCGGAGGCGGCCGCGACTGACGGGACGCACCATCCCGCCCATCAGCGTGAACCCGTTCTCGGGCCCGTCCATCCACGGCTCGTACATCGGGAACATGAAGTGGATCGGCTGGAGGTCGGGAACGGCCAGCCCCGGGCGCGAGCGCCAGAAGAGGTGGGTCTGGCAGGCGGGCAGCCCCGCCGATGGAGGCCCGACCTCGCGCTCCGCGCTGAAGATCACCGGCGAGAGCAGGTGGTCGTGCAGGTTCTCGCCCACTCCAGGCAGATCGACGACGACGTCGATGCCGTGCGAGCGCAGATGGTCCGCCGGCCCGACGCCCGAGAGCAGGAGGAGCTGCGCCGAGCCGATCGTCCCGCCGCACACGACGGTCTCTGCCGCATGCGCGCGCTCGACGCTCGCACCTTGCGACCACTCGACGCCGACGCACCGGGAGCCGTCGAACAGCAGGCATCTTGCAACCCCGCCGGTGACGACCTCGAGGTTCGTGTCGGCCTCGACCGGATGGAGATACGCAGCCGCGGTGCTCTGACGGATGCCATCCTCGATGCTGTACTGCATGAACGAGACACCGTCCTGCGCGCCTTCGTTGTAGTCCGCGTTCAGCGGGATCCCGCATTCCTGCGCCGCGTCGGCAATCGACACGTGGATCGGGTCCGGCTCGTACGAGGTCAGCAGGCTCACCGTTCCCGGTGCGCCCGGCGCTCGTCGCTCGATGCGCTCGTAGACCGGTCGAACGTCCTCCCACGACCAGCCGTCGGCGCCGAGATAGGCCCACGTGTCGAAGTCGGCGGGAGCGCCGCGCACCCAGATCATCGCGTTGAGGCAGCTCGAGCCGCCGAGCACGCGGCCGCGCGGCCAGCCGAGGCGCCGTCCGGCGGCGTGCGCCTGGGGAACGGTCTCGTAGGCCCAGTCGACCTCGGAGTTCCACAGCTCGTGCACCCGGCCGGGGTCGTGGATCGCCGGGTGATCGTCGCGGCCACCCGCCTCGAGCAGGAGGACGCGACGACCGGCATCGACGAGACGGCGGGCGACGACCGCACCGGCAGAGCCGGCGCCGATCACGATGACGTCCGCGCGTCGAGCGGTCACGAGAGCGACACCCAGACGCTCTTGACCTCGGTGTAGAGGTCGATCGCGTCCTTGCCCATCTCGCGACCCCAGCCGCTCGCCTTGACACCGCCCCACGGCGCGGCGGCGTCGAGCGGGTTCGGCATGTTCACCCAGACGTTCCCGGCCCGCGCCGCCGCGGCGAGACGGTGGGCACGCCCGACGTCGCGCGTCCAGATCGAAGCGGCGAGCCCATACGCCGTGTCGTTCGCGCGCGCGATCACCTCTTCGTCGTCGTCGAAGGGCATCACGCAGATCACGGGACCGAAGATCTCCTCGCGGGCAATTGTCATCCCGTCCTCGACGCCGGCGAACACGGCGGGCGTCAGGAACGCGCCGCGCTCGAGCTCGCCTCCGGGACGTTCGCCGCCGCAGAGGAGCTCGGCGCCTTCGTCGACGCCAAGGCGGATGTAGCGCTCGACGCTCTCGCGATGCTCGTGTGTCACGAGCGGCCCGAGCTGCGTGGACGCGTCGAGCCCGCGACCGACGGTCATCGACGACGCCGCCGACGCCGCCGCTTCCGCGAAGGCGTCCGCGACGGGGCGTTGCACATACACGCGGCTGTACGACGCGCAGACCTGTCCGCTGTTGAGCAACGCACCCTGGAGCACACCGCCCACCGCGCTCTCGAGCGGCGCGTCGTCGAAGACGACGGCGGGGTTCTTGCCGCCGAGCTCCAGCGACACGCGCTTGAAGTTGCCCGCCGACGCCCTGATCACCGACCGCCCGACCTCGGTGGAACCGGTGAACGAGATCTTGTCGACGTCCGGGTGCTCGGCGAGGGCCGCTCCGGCGGCGGGACCACCGGTGACCATCTCGACCACGCCGTCGGGAATGCCTGCCTCGGCGATCAGCTCGCCCAGACGGAGCGCGGTCAGCGGCGTCTGCTCGGCGGGCTTCACGACACAGGTGTTCGCGCATGCGAGCGCGGGTGCGACCTTCCACGCGGTGATCAGCAGCGGAAAGTTCCACGGGATGATCAAGCCGCAGACCCCCAGCGGCTCGCGCAGGGTGTAGTTGAAGGTGCCCGGGAACGAGAGCGGGTTCGTCTCGCCCGCGATCTTCGTCACCCAGCCCGCGTAGTAGCGGAAGTGCTCGGCGGCGGCGGGGATGCTCACGTTCCTGGAGATCCCGATCGGCTGCCCCTGGTCGCGCGTCTCGAGCTCGGCCAGCTCGTCGGCGTTCCGGTCGATCAGGTCGGCCACCCTCCAGAGCAGTTGCGCGCGTGCGGCCGGAGCGAGCGAGCGCCACTCGCCGTCAGGCCGATACGCCTCGCGCGCACGAGCGACGGCTTCGTCGACCTCCGCCGGGCCTGCGTCCGGGACCTCGGCGATCACATCCCCGGTCGCCGGGTCGATCGTCTCGAGCACTTGCGCGACGGATGCCATGCGGTCTCCTTCTCGTATCGGGGCACCTGACAGCCTGCAGACTCCCGTCCCGCGCTGCTTTAGCGTGCGTGCACGACGCTTGCGCGTCCGCGCACGAGTCGTCAGCCCGCGTCGTGCTCGCCGAGTCGTACGGCGCGGTACTCGGTCGGCGAAACGCCGTACGCGCCGCGGAAAAGCCTGCTCAGATGCGCGGGGCTCGACAGCCCCCACCGCGCCCCGATGCTCGCCACCGTCTCGTCACGTCGCGCCGGGTCGGCGAGATCGCGGCGACAGCCTTCGAGACGTCGCCGTCGGATCCATGCCGAGACGGTGACGTTCTCCGCCTCGAACAACCGGTGAAGGTAACGCTTCGACACGTGCGTTGCAGCGGCGATGTCACCCGGCGACAGCATCGGATCGGCAAGGCGTGCCTCTGCATAGGCCCGTGCGCGGAGCAGCAGCTCCCCTCGCGAGTGCGTCGCAGCGAGCGGATCGTCGCCGATGGCGTGAACGCACAGTGACTCGACGAGGTCGACGACGCTCTCGACGACACGATCGCGCGCCTCGGCAAGCTCGCCGCGGATCACCAGATCCGCGAGTCGCTCCAAGAACGGCGCCAGAGCCCACGCGATTCCTTCATCGCCCGCGATCCGGGTCGCGGTCATCCGAGCGACGCGTTCGGGGAAGAGCCCCAACACGTCGCGCGGGAGCATGCAGACGAGCATCCGAAAGTCCTCGCCGCCCACGATGGTGTACGGCCGGGTGCAGTCGTAGAGGGCGAAATCGCCGCGACGCAGAACTGCCTCACGACCATCCTGAACGACGAGCGCCTGACCGCCGAGCATGAGGCTGAGCTTGTACTGGTCCCCCCGGGTGCCCGCGGCGAGCCTCGTCGTCCGCCGCACGGTGTGCGGGGACACCTCGAGCCTGCTCAGCGCGAGCGGCCCGACCGTTCCCGCCTGCATCAGCCCGCGGAACGCGTCACGATCGTGCGGCCGGCACTCCAGCGGCACGAAGAACTCGGAGCTCGCGGCGACCCATAGCTCCGCCCTGTCCTCGACCGGCACCGCGGATGTGTCGTAGACGACCGTCATCGCTTGCCGGCCAGAGCCTACGACGCCCGCGTTCTCACCGCTCGCGGCCTAATGCTGGTCGATACAAGGACCGGCGCGCCGGCAGACGGGCGGGACGTGGCGGCCGCGCCGCTACCCCGCGGACGCCGGGGTCGTGGCGGGGGGGCCGCTCCGTCACTCGAATGGGTCATAGGGACTGGTGATCCCGGCGCCGAACCACTCTCCGAACACCAGCGTCACGCGCCAGCCGCGAAATGATCGCCGTACGCCGCCACCTCCTGGTCACGGCCCTGATGGCCGCCCTCGCCTTCCCCGGTCTGTTGCCGGCAGCCGCCGGCGCGGACCCGTCGCCGCCGCGCGTGTCGGTGATCTCCGATTCGATCCTGACCTCCGTCACCTGGGCCAGGGACGGGGTGGCACTGGCCGCCCTCTCGGACGGGCTCGACCTGCAGATCGACGCCGGCGTCGGACGCCGTCTGAACGGTCAGAGCGCCGAGTTCAACGGCTCGTACGTGCCGACGACGCTCGACGTGATCAATGGCTGGATCAACCAGCTCGGGTCGATCGTCGTCATCGTCGACGGGTACAACGACCTACCGGACAGCTTCGCCGGGGACGTCGAGCTCACTCTCGACACCCTTCGCGACCACGGCGTGCAGCACGTCCTCTGGGTGAACCTGCACGAGGTGCAGCCGGCGTTTGCCGCCAGGAACGCTGTACTGGCCGCGGCTGCGAAACATCATCCGGAGCTACGCGTCCTGGACTGGAACAGCTACTCGGCGGGGCATCCAGAGTGGTACCAGAACGACTTCATCCACCTGATGCCGGCCGGCGGGGTGGCGATCGCAACCTGGCTCCACCAGGCGATCATGGACACGCTTGCGCCCCCACCTCCGCCCGACCCCGCGCTGAATGTCCCCGCCCGCCAGCCAGTCAACGGCGAGGTCGGCGTCCGCGTCAATCGTCGGCTCCAGGCGTCCGGAGGAACCGCGCCGTTGCGCTGGCACACGATCGGCCGTGCGCTCCGCCACGTCCGGCTCCATCTGCTCGCGAGCGGCGAGCTGACCGGGACACCGACACGCCGGGGAAGGTTCACCTTGCCCGTCGAAGTGACGGACGCGCGCGGCTCCATGGCACACCTCACCGTCGTTCTCACGGTCGGCTCGACTCGACAGATCGCGTCGCGCTGATCACCGAAGCGATCAGCGGGGCTTGACCATCAGCACCACCTGAAGCGGCGCGGATTCGCCCAGAGCGTCGGAGACCAGGAGGTCGATCGTGATCCGGCCGGGCCTCGTCGGTGTACCGGTGAGGACGCCGTTTGCGAGGAGGCGCAACCCACAATGGAGCGGTCTGCCGGTGACGCGCCAACGGAAGGGCGCGTCACCGCCGGTGGCGCTGAGGCGGGCGGTGAACCTGCTGCCGACCTGCGCGACGGTGACCGCCGGCGCGTGGGCGACGATCGGCGGCGGAGCAGCGAGCGCGTGGACGAGTGCGTCGTGGATGAGCGTCGCGAGCGCGATAGCGCCCTCGGACACGAGATGGATCCCGTCGCTCTGGAACCACGAATAGCGATTCAGCGAATCCGCCTGCCAGTTGACGATGGTGACCTGCGGGTAACTCGCGACGACCTGCGCCAGGATCGTGTTCAGCTCCGCGTACGGCGGTACCCAATCGTGGTAGTTGACCCAGAGGATCCGCTGGACACCGGCAGCGAGCAGCGACTGCACCGAGTCTTCGACCGCAGCGGCGAACCCCTCCTCGGGATCGTTGTAGCCAACCTCGACGACGACCGTCGACCCGATCTCGCCACCGAGTGTCTGCACGAGCTCGACGAGGTTCGGCGGCCGCTCACCGTCGAAGGGGCAACTGTCGCCCGTCAGACGACGGCAGACCGCGATCTGGAGGTCGACGCCAGGCAGCCCCTGCTCGAGGATTGACCGCGGCTGCGAGTACCACTCGACGGCGGTCAGGATGGAATCGCCGATCACGGTAATCCGGTCCGGCTGGGCGGCCGCGGCCGCTGCGGCAGGCGCCGGTACCGACGAGACGGCCAGAGCACTGAGCAATGCGAGGAGGACCACTCGAGCAACCCTCATCCGAGCACCGCCTCTTCCTGAACCGACGTCTTTCCAGGATGATTGCGCGTTCAGCCTCGAAACTCAACTGCAGCGCGCGCGCGTTTCAAGGTCCTCCGGCTGGTCTACTCAGCCGAGGGCCGCTCCTTCGAGGGACTCGGACGGAGTCGGATCGGGTAGCCGTCGCATTCGGAAGCCGTTGGCAAGACCGAGGAGACTGGCGAGGACCGGTACGAGCAGGGCGACCTGGAGGGAGCGGTCGCGCGCTTGTTTGTTGATGCGGAGGATCTCGGCCTGCACGTCCTCGGGCTCGCCGGCGAGGAGCGGCTCGAGTTGAGCGTTGCTCATCACTTCGGCGTCGTTTTCCAGGGTGTTGGAGATCTGCTGTTGCTGCGCGGCCGGGATGACGGCGCTGTCCTGGACCTGGTTGGTGAAATCGAAGGAGAGGAAAGCGAGCAGGATCCCGCCGGCGACCGCCAATCCGAACGAAAGGCCGAACGATCCCGCAGCGGAATTGACGCCCGCGGCCTCGCTGACTCGCTCGTCGTCGATCGGGGAGAGCGTGTAGTTGTTCAGCTGAGAGACCAGTAGCCCGAGCCCCGAGCCGGTGATCAGCAAGGGGACGAACAGCGCCCACCCGCTGTCCGACCGCGGCACGATCGGGATGATCAAAGCGATTCCGATGGCGCTCAGCGCGAACCCGACCAGGACGATGTTGCTGGGCCGACGCTTCCCCGCCTTGCGGCCCGCCAGCAGCGCCACCCCGAACATGCTGAGCGAGAGCGGTGCCAGGGTCAGCCCGGTCTTCAGCGCGTTGTACTCGAGAGTCATCTGCAGAAAGATCGGGAGCGCGATCATCGCGCCGCCGAGCGTGACGTTCTGCAGCAGCTGTCCCGAGATACCGGTCGTGAAATGCGGGAACTTGAAGAGGCCCGGGTCGATCAGGGTCTCTTTGCCTTCGCTCTTGCGACGAACGAGCCACCAGGCCAGGAGCCCGAGCGCGACGGCACCGATTGCCATCAGCACCAGGACGTAGTCGCCTCCTTCCTGCCACACGAGAATGCCGAGGACGAGACCGCCCATCCCAACAACCGAGAGGATCGCGCCGACGATGTCGACGTGTCGGGGCCCGGTATAGGGCACGTCGTGGATCAGCTTGACCTGGGACAACACGACCGCGATCACGACGACCTCGAGGGCAAAGCCGACGCGCCACGAGAGGACAGTTGTGACGAACCCGCCGATCAGCGGCCCTACGGCGGCCGCGATCGCGGCTGCGGCCCCGACCAGCGCATAGGCCTTCTTCCGCGCTGCGCCCTCGAAGTTTCCGTGGATCAACGACTGCATGGCAGGCAGCAGGAGCGACGCTCCGAGGCCACCGATGATCGCCCAGAAGACGATGATCGCCGTCAGGTTCTGAGCAAGTGTCATCGCCACCGCTCCCGTGGCGTAGGCGAGAAGGCCGAGCACGTAGGCACGCTTGCGGCCGATCAGGTCACCGACCTTGCTCATGATCAGGATGAACGCCGCAGACACCAGCGCCTCCAGTGCGATCGCCGACTGCACGCCGCTGACGGTCGTATCGAGATCCCTGACGACTGCGGAGATGGA
The DNA here is from genome assembly GCA_963715115.1 of uncultured Thermoleophilia bacterium. Lineage (GTDB taxonomy): Bacteria > Actinomycetota > Thermoleophilia > Gaiellales > Gaiellaceae > PALSA-600. The sequence goes on along the minus strand of CAVQRE010000005.1, from coordinate 14,350 downwards.
GACGTTCATGAGCGACGTATCAACGACGAGCACGAACATCGCCATCGCTAAGAGAAGAGCCAGTCTCGAACTCGCGTGGTTCTCGTCCGAGACGCTCGCACCCAGACTCTCTGTCATGAGCGGCAGACTATGGCTCTGAAGGGCGAGCGCCGCATTGGCATTGCGCAAGATTTCAAACTGGCGCCGTTACCGCTCCGGGCGGCCTCGCTGGATCACCCCGTCCGAGCGCAAGGTCGATCCCCTCTTCCCCGCGAAACTGCGACCAAACAAAGAGTCTCGTCGAACGGCATGACAAGCACAACGCATCCGTGGAAACGCACCCGCCGCTTCGCGCTCGGAAGGCCCGCCCGGGTCGACGGGACTGCGGCGTAGTTCGCCGCAGCTGCCTTAGGTGAAAATTCCGATGGCCTGGTGCTTTAATCGAGTGAAGCTCGACGTGCCTAGGCACGGGAGACCGACGATTGCGGGTTCGCGTTCATCGGCATCGACCTGATCGGTTTAGGGCATCCCGTCCTCGAGCATCTGGTGAGGGGGAGTTGACAAATCGGAAGGAGGAGAGAATGGCAATCGGACCGGTACAGCTGATCGTGTTGGGCTTCAGCCATCCCGATTTCCACGGCGAGGTGGTCGAAGAGCTCGAGAAGCTCCGCGAGAGCGACATGGTGCGGGTGATCGACTCGCTCGCGGTGTACAAGGACGCCGAGGGCGAGATCGAGGTGATGCACCTCAGCAACCTCAGCAAGGAAGAGGCAGTCGAGTTGGGCAGCAAGGTTGCGGCGTTGATCGGCCTCGGTATCGAGGGTGAGGAAGGCTTCGAGAAAGGTGCGAAGCTTGGCGCCGAAGCAGCGGCCGAAGGCTTGCAGGTGTTCTCCGACGAGGAAGCCTGGGACGTGCTCGAGGAGATCCCGAACGACTCGGCGGCAGCCTTGATCCTGCTCGAGCATCATTGGGCGGTTCCTCTGCGCGACGCGATCGCGCGAGCGGGCGGCTTCCGGATCAGCGACGGCTTCATCAGCCCGCTCGACCTGGTGGAGATCGGACTGATCACGGCCGAAGAGGCGAAAGCACACCAGGCGATCGAGAAGACACCACAGCCGGCATAAGGGCGCCGGAACAACGAGCCAAGGAGGCTTCAGATGTTCGGAGCACGCAGGGTTGCAAGGCGCACGTCCCGGCGCACCGCCCGCCGCCGCTAGAGGCGCTTACCCGCTACCGGCCGCTCGGCCGCCGCCGCGTACGCGGACGCCCGAGCGGCCGGTAGCGGGACGGTTCTATTGAGGGTTCGGGCCGTTCGTCAGACGGCGTTATATCTGGATGTGTAAGAGGAGCTGCTCCGGTTCCTACGGGTGCACGATGGCTTTTCCCGCGGCGGCCGCGCAGCCATTCAGGCTTCCTGGCTTCGCGCGCTCGAAGGACCGTCAAGACTTGAGCCGAATGCCCGCCGCGTCGCACGGAAGCGGAGCTCGATCGCGCACGATCGGGCGGGCCTGGTCCACCAGCCGGAGCGTACGCTCCATTGCGACTGACCATCCGCCGAACTGGCAGAGATCGCTCGTGGCGTTTCACGAGTCTGGCTGGCCCCGGCCCTCTGCGTCGGGTTGAAATCTCATCCGTTTCGGGCGATGAGCCGCCTGAGCCGCCCGTGACACACTCGTCTCTCTTACTAGGAAGGGGCGGGGCCGTTCTGGTGAGCAGGCACCCCTCACAAGGCGTAGATAGGAGGAGACATGTGGTGGGGAATCGGAATCGGCGGCGTCTTCCTGTACCTGCTCGTAGCGTTCACCCTCGGGATCATGACGCTCAGAAACGGACACGGATGGCTGTTCTTCTTCGGAATCTTCTTCCCTCTGCTCTGGATCGTCGGCGCATTCATGCGGCCCCCGGCCATGGCAGCGTAGGAGCAGAGGAGTCGAGCGCCGCGGGCCCGACGATGGGCGTCACGCGGAGGCCGTGAAAGGGTCCAGTGAGGGAGGTAGGTAGATGACGAGCGCGACCAAGATCGAGCATCCGAGCATCGACGAGCGCCGGGCGAAGGGCAAGAAGACACGGAATCTGACGGCGACCTCGGCGCACGCCGGCTGGAAGCCGGATCGAGATCGCCCCGACCCGGTTGCGCTCCTCGAGGAGCAGAATGCGACCCGTGAGCCCGACCTGGTTCCGGTGCGCCACGGCCGGATGATGGTCTCCCCGTTCACGTTCTACCGGGGCGCGGCCAAGATCATGGCCGCGGATCTCGAGGACACGCCCAGGGCCGGCTTGACGGTTCAGCTCTGCGGCGACGCCCATCTCTCGAATTTCGGCGTGTTCGCCTCACCGGAGCGGCAGCTCCTGTTCGACCTGAACGACTTCGACGAGACGCTCCCCGGCCCGTTCGAGTACGACCTGAAGCGGATGTCTGCGAGCTTCACGATCGCGGCGCGGAACAACGGCTTCAGCAAGGCCGATGCGCGCGATGCAACTCTCGCGTCGGTGAGCGCCTACCGGGCGGCGATGGCCGAGTTTGCCGAGATGTCCACGATGGAGGTGTGGTACGCCCATCTGTCCGAGGCGACGTTGATGGCGGCGATCGAGAGCTTCGTGGATGCGAGCGGCGGAAAGCCGGGGAAGAAGGCGGCGAAGAAACACGCGGCGAAGGCAGCGCATAGAGGTCCGCGGAGGAGGCGAAGGCAGCGAAGAAGGCCGCCCAGAAGGCCCGCACACACGACAGCCTGCAGGCCCTGTCGAAGCTCGGCGAGCTCGTCGACGGAGGCTACCGGATCGTCAGCCAGCCACCCATTGTGATCCCGATGCGTGAGCTGGAAGCGATGTACGGCTTCTCGGCGGAGCAGTTCGAGCGGGCGATCCACAGGCAGTTCCGGGCTTACCGGGCGACGTTGGAGGACGACCGCCGTCACCTGCTGGAGAAGTTCCAGATCATCGATATGGCGCGCAAGGTCGTCGGCGTGGGCAGTGTCGGCACGCGCGCGTTCATCGTCCTTCTCCAGGGGCGCGACCAGAACGATCCCCTGTTCCTCCAGGTCAAAGAGGCAACGGCGTCGGTGCTCGAGGATCACCTACCGAAGAGTCGCTACAAGCAGCCCGGCGAGCGCGTCGTGAAAGGGCAGCGGATGATGCAAGCCGCGAGCGACATCTACCTGGGCTGGACGAAGGGCGAGCAAGAGAACCGCTACCTCTACTGGCGCCAGCTCCGCGACATGAAGGGATCGGCCGTCGTCGAGTCGTTGACGCCACCCGCGCTCGGGTTCTACGCGCGTCAATGCGCATGGACGCTCGCCCGCGCGCACGCCCGCTCCGGAGACCCGATCGCGATCACCGCGTACCTGGGCAAAGACGACGCGTTCGACAAGGCGATCGTCGACTTCTCCGAGCGCTACGCCGACCAGAACGAGCGCGACTACCAGGCCTTCACCGACGCCGTCCGAACGGGACGACTGGAAGCCACCGAAGGCGTCTGAAAGGAAGCTATGTCAAGCACATCGGTAGCCATGACAAGCACATCGCTGGACGAGCTCGGCCCCGTCGACTACCTCGTCGTCGAGTTTCCAGCCGGAGCGACCAGCTTCACGGGGGAGATGGCGGCCGAGCTCGTCAAATTGGTCGAAGCAGGAACCATCCGCCTCATCGACGTGCTCATCCTGACGAAGGACGAGCACGGCTCCATCGAGGCAATGGAGCTTTCCGACGTCGCCGAACTGGGGGAGCTGCAGACTCTCGAGGCCGAGCTCGCCGAGCTCCTCGCCGCGGAAGACGTCGCGCATCTCGCCGCCGCGATGGACCCGGGGAGCACAGCCGGCGTCCTCGTCTGGGAGAACACGTGGGCCGCGCCCTTTGCTTCAGCAGCGCGGCGGTCGGGTGGCCAGTTGATCGCGAACGGCAGGATTCCGATTCAGGCGATCATCGCCTCGATCGAGGCGGACGAAGACCTCGCAACGGAAGGAGTCTGAACATGCCCCTCAGGATCGACTCGAACGGCACCTATACGGGCACGTTCTGGAACCTGTTCAGCGTCTATACCGTCGTTGCCGGGCTGGCGGTGGTGCTCGTGTTCGCCTTCCACGGTGCGACGTACCTGACGCTGAAGACGACCGGCGACCTGCTGGCGCGGGCGAAGCGTGCAGCGCGGCTGCTGTCCGTCCCTGCGGCGCTCGTCGGTGCGGTGTTCCTGATCTGGACGGTCGTCGTCGCTGTCGACCGGAACGACAAGAGCGTGTTCCCGCCTGTGCTTCCCGCCGCGCTCGGGACCGCGGTGATGGTCCTCGCGCTCGTGTTCGTCCTGCGTCAGCGAATGGGGATCGCGTTCACGATGACAGGACTCGGCGCGATCCTGATTGTCGCGACGCTGTTCACGAGCCTCTACCCGCGCGTGATGGTGTCGAGCACGGACTTCTCGAACAGCCTCACCATCCAGAGCTCCGCCTCCGCGCACTACACGCTCGCAGTGATGAGCGTCGTCGCCCTGATCTGCACGCCGCTCGTCCTCGTCTACCAGGGATGGTCGTACCACGTGTTCCGGCACCGCGTCGGCGACGGCGCGGCGGCCTGATAGGGGGCTACACGTCTCGCGGCGCGGCGGTCGGGCCGAGCCCGAGCTGGTCCATCTTCTCGACAGCCTCAGATCTCGTCGAAGCGCCGAGCTTCGAGTAGATCTGGGAGAGGTGCGACTTCACCGTCGCTGCCGACAGGTGGAGCCGTTCCGCGATCTCCTTGACCGTGAGATGCGTCCGGAGGAAGGGGACGATCCGAAGCTCCGCCGGCGTGAGGTGAAGATCGACGGCGCGCTCGATACGGGTCTTGAGCTCGTCCAGTCGCGACGACAGGGCGCCCGGGTCCGGATATCCGTGCAGTGCTGCCTGCGCGTTTAGGGCATGCTCACTTGCGGGCAGCCGCTCGCCGAGGTCGAGGCTGAGGTTTGCCCAGCGGAGCTCGAGATCGGCGTTCAGCCAGCGCGTGCCGCGAGCAAGATAACCCAGGCTCCGGGCAGCGGCGAGCTCGTGTGCGGCTCGGTCGAAGTCGCCATCCTTGGCAAGCGTCATCGCCTTGGCTGTGCAGGCGATCGCGGCCACCATCGTGTGGTCGAGCCGGCTTTCGACGACGAGTGCCTTCGCTTCCTGCGCCCACTTACGCGCCTCGCGCCACGCTCCGGAATCGGCGGCGGCGAAGGCGAGGTAGCCGAGGCACACGACTCTGGTGAAGGCCAACCCGGGGCGAGCGCCGTACAGCATCAGCGCCTCCCGGAAGGCCGCGATGGCCGCCTGCGGCCGGCCGAGCAGGACGTTCGCCGTACCGATCGCGCGGCACCCGGCGGAGAGCCATGGAGTCTGTCGCTCACGTTCGGCCGCGTAGACGAAGTTGGCGTCGGCGAGCATCTGGGGGATTCCACCAGGCGCCAGTGCGGAACGGACGTTCGCAAACGACGATCGCAGCGAGGTGGCCCCGTCGGCCGACGGCACATCGAGATCGCCTCTTTCGGCGGCGAGGAGGAACCGGTCGGCCTTCTCTCCTTCGCCCAGGACCATGTACATCCATGCAGCGGCGATCGCCAGCTGAGGATCAGCGCCGATGTCGTCGTCCGTGCAGTCGAGAAGCCACAACCGCATCGTCTCGACGTGGCCGCTACTCATGAACCCGACGGCGGAGCCCAGGGCGATCCTTCCGGCCCCCCCGAGATCACCACACTCATAGGCACAACGAAATGCCTCCTCGGGGTCGGCGCCCTCTAGCTCGTGCCACTCCGCGGCGCGAGCGAGGTAAACAGCTGCGAGCCCGGGATTCCGCCGGTCGAGCTCGGAGCGGAGTAGCTCGCCGAACAGGTGGTGGTAGCGGTACCAGCCGCGTTCGTCGTCGAGCGGTATGACAAACGAGTTCATTTGCTCGAGCTCCCGGAGCACCTCGCGCGACCCGGTGGCTGCGAGAACTGCATCGCACAGGGGCGCTGTCATCCTGCGAAGAACAGACGTCGCGAGCAAGAAGGTTCGATGCTGCTCCGTCTCCTGATCCAGCACCATCTCGACGAGGTAGTCGGCAATGTCGCGTTGCGTTCCGCGGAGGGCGTCTGCGACGATGTCCCCGGAAGCATGCTCGCCCGCGGCCCGCAACGCGAGCGCGATGCCGGCAGGCCATCCCTCGGTGCGCTCGCGGATGAGCGCCAGAGCCGTTTCAGACAGGTTTGCGCCGTTGCTCGTGGCAAGGTCGCGCGTCTCGCTGGAGTCGAGCGCAAGTTTGCTCGCGCGGACCTCGAGCACATCGCCCTGAACGCGGCGGCGGGTCAGAGGCAGGTCAGGGTGTGCCCGCGTCACAAGCACGAGCTGCGACTCGGGTGGGATCTCCTCGAGCAGGAAGTTGATCAGCGCAAGGCTTCGCGGATGAGTCAACTCGTCGAGGTCGTCGAGGACCAACTCGAAGGGCGACAGGCGCGCCAGCTCGTCGGTCAGTGTCGGAAGCACGACGTCGTCGACCCGTGGCGCCGGGACCGAGAGCTCGTCGAACAACTCCTGAGCGACAGGCCCGAGCCGGTCGAGCGCGTGGACGAGGGAGTTGAGGAACACGAGTGGGTTGTTGTCGCCCCGGTCGAGGTTCACCCACGTCGCCGGGCGCCCACACCGGGAGGACCACTGTGCGGCGAGCGTCGACTTGCCGTAGCCGGCCGAGGCCGAGATCAAGACGATCGGCACATCGATTGAATTCGCAAGCAGCTCGAGCAACCGCCGTCGCTCGACGGCAGCGATCCGCGGAACGGGCATCCGGAGCTTCGAGTCGCGGATCAGCGTCCGCGTGTGTTCGGTCGAGGCACTCGGCGAGCTGAGAGCGTGCGGCGGGGCCATCAGGCCGATCCTGACCCGCCGTCTTCCCGCCGCCCGCCTGCGGCTGGCAAGACGTCATCCATTTAGGACGAGGCTATCTCATTTCCCGTCGAATCTTCACCCGATTCGGCCGAGGTGGCTCGAGCCCCGCGCCTGTCATGGTCCTCGCGTATGGACTTTCTGATTCAACCTGCCGTGCTCGTGACAACCGCGGTTGGAGTCGTGATGATCCGTCTTGCGTTAGGCAAGGGGCGGCTCCAGCTTCGAAAGGCGGCGCGGCAGTGTTCGGGTTGCGGCCGCCTGATCGAGGGCACGGTTTGCCGCAGCTGCAGGCGGTTCGAGCGCTGATCGTCGGGCGAAAACATCAGCCGTTTCGGCTGAGGTGACCCGAGCCCCGCAGGTGTCATGGTGGTCGAGTTCTGGAAAACAAGGCGCATCCAAACGGCGCCGCTCGGGAGCAGGTGCACCTGACGGCTGCCGAGTCAAGGGTGCTCGTACTGCTCCCCACGCATCTGACAGTGGAGGCGATCGCCGAGCGACTCGGCAGAACTCGAAGCACGGTGAAGACGCACATCGCACACATCTACAAGAAGCTCGGCGCCGGATGCCGCGGCGAGGCGGTCGCGCGAGCCCAGGAAGCGGGACTGCTCCCAGATCCGGGCGCCGAGTCGACCCCGCGTAGCGTCAGGTGAGCGCGCACGTCGCCCTGGCGAGCACGCCCACGGTGAACTGGCTCACAGGCTGGAAGTTCACCGGGAACTTCCTGCCGGTCATGGGCGTCTGCCTGCTCGCGGTGGTCGGGCCGACGGCGGGGCGCTGGTACGCCGACGTGACGAGCGGCGTCACGCCGAAGCAGTTCATCCGCGGCGAGTGGTTCGTCGGGATCGCGCTCCTGACTGGGATCATCTGGGTCGTCCTCTACTGGCTGATCGTCGAAGAGGGCGGTGCGAGCGTCTGGTGGCCGACGCTGCTCTCGTTCGGGATCGGCTACACGCTGCGCGTGTTGGCGCTGTACCGCGGGTGGGAGGCGCCGCTTGCGAAGGAGCCGACAGGCGTCTACAGGCACGACGACGGACGGCCGCTGCTCGGCCGGAAGATCGCGGGGAAGTCGCAGCGCGAACTGCGCGACCTCGGCCTGCTCGTCGAGGACGGCGATCGGGATGGACAGGTTCCGGTGGGAGCCGCGACGTAATGAGAGGAGATCGATGATGGCTGAGACACCGACCGACGTCCTCGTGGGCGGCTATCCGGACATCGACGAGGCGATGAAGGACTTCGACGCGCTCGCGAAGCTCGTCGAGGCAAAGAAGGTCGAGATGGAGGCCGCGATCCTCATCACGCACGCCGATGACGGCACCGTGACCGTGGCCCAGACGGCCGACCACCGCGGTCGCAAGGGCGTCGAGTGGGGCGGCGGCGTCGGCGTCCTCGTGGGCCTGGCCGCGCCGCCGCTGCTCGCGGTCACCGCCGCGGGCGCGGTCGCGGGCGGCCTCGTCGGCAAGTTCGTCGACAAGCGGCTCGAGACCGAGATGCACGACAAGATCGGCGAGAACCTGCCGCCGGGGACGGCCGGCATCATCGCCGCGTTCGACGACTCGCAGCGGCTCGCCGTGGAGCAGGCGCTCCCGGGCGCGCTCGCGAAGTCGATCGTGCAGACGGACAAGAAGGGCGTGAAGGCGCTCAAGGACGGGCTCGCGGAGGCGATGGGCAAGTTCGTCCCCGACCGGACGGTGCTGCCGATCCCCGACAAGAACTTCGGCGGCACGATCGGACGGACGATCGACCAGTCGGTCCCCGACTGGACGATCATTCCCGGCCCGAAGGCGCCGCAGGACGCCCCGAACGTCCTGCTCATCCTCATCGACGACGCCGGCTTCGGTCAGCCCGACACGTTCGGCGGGCCGGTCGCCACGCCCGAACATGACCCGCGTCGGGAAGATGGGCGTCACCTACAACCGCTTCCACGTCGTCGCGCTCTGCTCGCCGACGAGGGCGGCGACGCTCACCGGTCGCAACCAGCACCGCGTCGGCATGGGCTCGGTCGCCGAGTTCCCCGGCCCGTTCCCGGGCTACACCGGCGCCGTGCCGCGCACCTGCGCGCCGTTCCCGAGGGTCCTGAAGGACAACGGCTACGTCACCGGCGGCTTCGGCAAGTGGCACATGACCCCGGACCGCGAGCAGGGCGCCGCCGGCCCGTTCGACCACTGGCCGCAGTCGTGGGGCTTCAACCACTACTGGGGCTTCCTGAGCGGCGCCGCGGGCCAGTGGGATCCGCTGATCACGCAGGACAACACGAACGATCGGCGTGCCCGAGGGCACGGACGGGAAGCCGTACTACTTCCCGGACGACCTGACCGACAAGTCGATCGAATGGCTGCACGCGGTGCGCGCGCAGGATCCCGAGAAGCCGTGGTTCCTCTACTACTCGACCGGCTGCGCGCACGCGCCGCACCATGTCGCGAAGGAGTGGGCCGACAAGTACAAGGGCAAGTTCGACCAGGGCTGGGACAAGGTCCGCGAGGAGGTCTTCGAGCGCCAGAAGAAGCTCGGCGTGATCCCGCAGGACGCGGTGCTGACCGAGCGGCCCGATCTCTTCGACGCGTGGGACTCGCTCGACGACGCCTCGAAGACGCTCTACGCGCGGCAGATGGAGGTCTACGCGGGCTTCATGGACAACGCCGACTGGAACGTCGGCCGCCTCCTCGACGCCGTCGAGGAGATGGGCGACCTCGACAACACGCTGATCTTCTACATCTGGGGCGACAACGGCGCGAGCCTCGAGGGGACGACGACGGGCTCGTTCAACGAGATGACGTTCCTGAACGGCGTCGACATCGAGCCGAAGCAGCAGCTCGAGCTGATCGACAAGTACGGCGGCATCGACGCCTGGGGCAACGACCACACGGCACCGCACATCGCGGCCGCCTGGGCGTGGGCCGGCAACACGCCGTTCCAGTGGGGCAAGCAGATGGCGAGCCACCTCGGCGGCACGCGCAACCCGATGGTCGTCGCCTGGCCCGGCGAAGATCAAGGCGGGCGGTGACCTGCGCTCGCAGTTCACGCACTGCATCGACATCGGCCCGACCATCCTCGAAGCGGCCGGCATCCCGGAGGCGAAGGTCGTCGACGGGATCGAGCAGGAGCCGATGGACGGCACGAGCTTCCTCTACACGTTCGACGACCCGAACGCCGAGGAGCGGCACACCGTGCAGTACTTCGAGGTGATCGGCTCGCGCGCGATCTACAAGGACGGCTGGTGGGCGTGCGCGCGTCTCGACAAGGCGCCGTGGGACTTCTCGCCCGGCCGCGCTCGCGAAGTTCGCGCCGGGCAAGTGGGATCCCGAGCAGGACACGTGGGAGCTGTACTACCTGCCGGACGACTTCACGCAGGCGAACGACCTCGCGGCCGAGCAGCCGGAGAAGCTCGCCGAGCTGAAGGAGCTGTTCTGGCAGGAGGCGGAGCGCAACCGCGCGCTGCCGCTGCTCGGCTCGATCTGCGTCTTCTTCGGCATCCTGCCGCCGCTGCCGACGGTGACGCGCTACACGTTCGCGGGCGACGTCCAGAACATCCAGAAGGGGCTCGTGCCGCGGATCGCCGGACGGTCGTACGCGATCGAGGCGGAGCTCGAGATCCCGGACGGCGGCGCCGAGGGCGTGATCCTCGCCAACGCCGACTTCATCGGCGGCTTCGGGCTCTGGGTGGACGGCGAGCACAAGCTGAACCACACCTACTCGTTCCTCGGCGTCGAGAGCTACCGGCAGACGTCGACGAAGCCGCTTCCGACCGGCGACGTCACGGTGAAGATGCTGTTCGAGGCCGACGAGCCGAAGCCCGGGCAGCGGCGGCAACGTCACGCTCTGGGCCAACGGCGAGCAGATCGGCGAAGGACGCGTCGAGAAGACGGCGCCGATGATGCTGACGTCGTACGCCGGCATGGACGTGAGCCGTGACAACGGCCTCGTCGTCGACCTCGCCTACGAGGACAAGGCGCCGTACCCGTTCACGGGAACGGTCAAGAAGGTCGTCTTCGACCTCAAGCCGCCGACGTCGCACGACGACGAGCAGGCCCTGCACGAGCACGCGTCGATCCACGCGGTCGCGCACGGGATCGGCGCGTGAGACGACGGCGCGGCTTCGTCGTCGTCACCGGCACGTCCACCGGCATCGGCGAGGCGACGGCACTCCACCTCGCCGAGAACGGGTTCCACGTCTTCGCGGGCGTGCGGAAGCAGAAGGACGGCGAACGCCTGCAGGCGCAGGCCGGGGACCGGTGACGCCGCTGATCCTCGACGTGACGGACGAATCGGCGATCGCGGCGGCGGCAGCGACCGTCGCCGAGGTCGTCGGCGACGCGGCCTGGCCGGCCTCGTCAACAACGCGGGCATCGCCAAGCCGGCGCCGCTCGAGTTCCAGCCGCTCGCCGACTTCCGCGAGCAGCTCGAGGTCAACCTGTTCGGCCCGGTCGCGATGGTGCAGGCGTTCCTGCCGCTGATCCGGCAGGGCGGCGGCCGCATCGTGAACGTGGGCTCGGTCGGCGGGATGATCGTGCTGCCGCTGAACGGCGCCTACAGCGCCTCGAAGTTCGGGATCAGGGCGCTCACCGACGCGCTCCGGCTCGAGCTGCGGCAGTGGAAGATCCACGTCTCGCTGATCGAGGTCGCGCCGGTCACGACCGCGATCTTCGGGAAGACGTACGCCGAGCTGGACGCGCTCGAGCGAAGCTCGGCGAGACGGGCTACGGGCTGTACGAGAAGCAGATCGCCGCGATCCGGAAGTCCACCGAGAAGGCGGCGGCGGACGCAGACCCACCGCTCGTGATCGCGAAGGCGATCGCGAACGCGCTGACTTCGGACAAGCCCAAGACCAAGTACCTGGCCGGCCACGGTGGGAGGGAGATCGCGATCGCGGCTGCGCTCCCCGACCGCGAGCGGGATCTCGCGCTCGCGCGCGAGCTCAAGCTCCCCGAGCCGGAGTAGCGCGGTGGCCGATTCGAGTCGAAAGGAGCAGCAGAGTGAACGCAGAGACGAAGCCGAGGGTGCTGATCGTGTACTTCACGCTCACCAAACAGACCGGTCGGGTCGCCGATGCGATGGCAGAGGCGTTCGAGGCGCGCGGCTGCGACGTCGCGAAGGCGCTGCATCGAGTTCACCGACCAGCGCTGGGTGCCGAAGCTCTCGGAGTTCCCGATGAAGCGTCCGATCCCCCAGATCGCATCGATCCTCACGGCGCAGCTCCGCCACAAGACCGGCGAGATCGTCACGCCGCCGGAGGCGCAGACCGGCGACTACGACCTCGTCGTTCTCGTCTCGCCGACGTGGTGGTTCCAGACGAGCATGCCGATCCGCTCGTATCTCGAATCGCCGGACGCCAAGACCGTGCTGAACGGAAAGCCGTTCGCGTGCGTGTCGGTCTCGCGCCGCTACTTCAGCATCAACCTCGGGCAGCAGAAGAAGCTCGGCGAGCAGAACGGCGGGCGATGGGTCGACAAGACGCACTTCGTCGTCGCCGGCGGCCAGGTCAAGTCGATGCTCTCGTGGCTCGGCTACATGAAGCACGGCGAGCCTCAGAAGCGGGTCATGGGGCTGACGATGCCGCCGCCGAATCTGCAGCCCAGCTTCGAGGAGCAGTCGAAAGCGTTCGTCGACGGCCTCGTCGACAGCGTTGTCCGGCGGCCGGCCCTCGCGGGCACTCGAAGCCTGACGTCAAGGAGGTAGGGCATGTCGACGCAAGCAGTTGAAACGCAGCGGTCCGGATGGATCGAGTTCACGGCCGTGCTGTTGTTCGCGATCGCGTTCTTCCGGATCATCTCGGCGATCGCATACTTCGCGAACAGCAACAAGATCGACAACCTCGCGGGCGGGCTGTTCAGCAGCCATCTGTGGGCGTGGGGCGCGTGGGATCTGATCATCGCCGTCGTCGCGATCTTCGCCGGGCTCTCGCTCCTCGGCAGGCGGCGGCTTCGGGCGCGTGATCGGCTACATCTTCGGCGTCCTCGTGATCGTCCAGGGCTTCACGGTGCTCAACATCGCTCCGTGGTACGGGGCGCTGGCGATCGCGCTCGGCGTGCTCGTCGTGTACGGGCTCGCCCGCACACCGAGGGGAGCGTCGTCATGAGCAGGATGTGGTGGATCATCGTCCTCGTCGCCTGCCGGCGTCGGGCTCGCGGTGCTCGTCGGCGTGCTCGGCACGCGCAACGAGCCGTCGAAGACCGACGCGGTGAACAGCCTCTGCTCGAGCCTCAAGGGACTCGACTCGTCGCTCAAGACGCTGACGAGCCTCGATCCGAGCACGGCCACGCAGAGCGAGCTGCAGACCGACGTGAACGGCGTCCAGACGGCGTGGAACCAGGTGCAGAGCGACGCTCGGCGGTGCAGAACGCGCCGACGGGCAGCCTCGACAGCGCGTGGAGCGACTTCGAGTCCGCGGTCAAGGACATCCCGAACGCGTCGTCGGTCTCGGACGCGACGACGAGCGTCGAGCAGGCCGGCCAGCAGCTCGAGTCGGCGGCGCAGTCGACGGCGTCGTCTCTCAACTGCTCGTAGTGGCTGACAACCCGAAGACAAGCCGTACGAGCTTCCGCCATGCCCATGACCGAGAACGAACGGGAGTGCAAGACGCTGACGAAGGTAGTCGGTGACGGCGTGATCGCAGCCGAGACGGGCGTCTAGGAACTTTCGGCCGTGCAGGCTTGGAGTTGCAACCGGCGGTTCCGAAAGAGTCGGTGAGAAGGAGTGCCAACCTGGCTCGAGTTGCTCCTGCTCGCGTTTGCGTCGATGTTCTGGCCGACGCTGATCGTGATCGTCGTCCTCGCGCTGAGCGTGAGCCACCCGATCAAGATCCTCGCCTGGTTCCTGGCCGGCGGTCTGCTGACGACGATCTCCGTCGGGATCGTCGTCGTGTTCGAGCTGCAAGGCAGCAGTCTGGTCTCGGGGTCGAGCCCGACGATCGACCCAGCGGTAAACATCGCGATGGGTCTTCTCTCGCTGCTCGTGGCGTTCGCGCTGTGGCGCCGGACCAAGCAGGCGCCCACGAAGCCAAAGCCTCGTCACGAGAGCATCCTCAACGAATGCGAAGCCGCCGCTGACCGAGCGCGCGGTGGGGCACGGCGCTCCGGTGGCGTTCGCGGCGGGCGTCGTGCTCAACATCCTGCCCGGAACGTTCCCGATCGTGGCACTCAAGGACATCGCCGAAGTGAACGCAAGCAACACAGCCAAAGTGGCGGCGATCGTGGTCTTCTACCTCATCATGTTCGCTTTCGTCGAGGTGCCGATCGTCTCGTACGTGTTCGTGCCCGAACGCACGACGGTCGTGGTGGACAACTTCAACGACTGGCTGACGAAGTGGACGCCGGGTCGCCGCGTACGTGCTCGCCGTCGTCGGTCTCTATCTGACGGTGCGCGGCATTGTTCAGCTGCTTTGACTGAAATAAGCCAGCGTCCGACGAGCAACAGCGCACGCGCAGTACAAGGTGATCAGCTGCACGCAGTCGCCCGACCACACTTGCTTCCAAGGCACGATCAGTATCAGAGGACGCTAAGAACGTGACGCA
>CAVQRE010000004.1:0-73795 GCA_963715115.1 uncultured Thermoleophilia bacterium | reverse complement strand
GAGCATCTGGACGCCTGGGCAGGAGCAGCAGGCGGACGCCCCGAAGCTATGGACCCCAGGCACCAAGGAGTGACAGACACATGCCACTGATCCCGATGGTCGTAGAACAGACGTCGCGCGGCGAGCGCGCCTTCGACATCTACTCGCGCCTCCTCGCCGAGCGCATCGTCTTCCTCGGCACACCGGTTGACGACCAGATCGCCAACCTGATCATCGCCCAGCTTCTCCACCTCGAATCCGAGGACCCCGAGAAGGACATCAACCTCTACATCAACTCGCCGGGCGGGTCGGTGTACGCGGGACTCGCGATCTACGACACGATGCAGTTCGTCAAACCGGACATCCAGACCATCTGCGTCGGCATCGCGATGAGCATGGGCTCGCTGTTGCTGGCGGGCGGCGCGAAAGGGAAGCGGATGTCGCTGCCGAACTCACGGATCCTGATCCACCAGGTCTCCGGCGGGTTCCAGGGCCAGGGCACCGACATCGAGATCCAGGCGCGCGAGGTGATCGGCCTCAAGCGTCGTCTGGAGGAGATCTACGCACATCACACCGGGAAGACACAGGAGGAGATCTCGCGCGATATGGAAAGAGATTTCTTCTTGAGCCCTGGTGACGCCAGGGACTACGGGATCATCGACTCGGTCATCACCCACCGCGAGACAGGCCCGGCTGCGGCGGCTGCCTAGCCGTCGGGGCGAAACTGGGGTAAAAGGAGACAGGGATGGCGCGGGCCAGTGAAGGAAACGAGCAGCTTCTCTGCAGCTTCTGCGGCAAATCGCAGCGCCAGGTCAAGAAGCTGATCGCCGGCCCGGGCGTCTATATCTGCGACGAGTGCATCGATCTCTGCAACGAGATCATCGACGAGGAGCTCACCACCCCGAGCTCCCTCGACCTCGACAACCTGCCTCGCCCGAAGGAGATCTACGCCTCGCTGAACGACTACGTCGTGTCGCAGGAGGAGGCGAAGCGCACGCTCTCCGTTGCGGTCTACAACCACTACAAGCGCGTCCAGATGGGCGCCGAGGACGGCGACGTCGAGCTCCAGAAGTCGAACATTCTGCTGCTCGGGCCGACCGGTTGCGGCAAGACGCATCTCGCGCAGACGCTCGCGCGGATTCTCAACGTGCCCTTCGCGATCGCCGACGCAACGGCGCTGACCGAGGCCGGCTACGTCGGCGAGGACGTCGAGAACATCCTCCTGAAGCTGATCCAGGCCGCCGACTTCGACATCAAGAAGGCCGAGACCGGGATCATCTACATCGACGAGGTCGACAAGATCGCGCGCAAGGCGGACAACCCGTCGATCACGCGCGACGTGTCGGGCGAAGGTGTCCAGCAGGCGCTGCTCAAGATCCTCGAAGGGACGGTCGCCTCGGTGCCGCCCCAGGGAGGGCGCAAGCATCCGCACCAGGAGTTCCTCTCGATCGACACCACGAACATCCTGTTCATCTGCGGCGGTGCATTCGCCGGCATCGACAAGATCATCGCCAAGCGGATCGGCAAGAACGCGGTTGGGTTCGGGCGTCAGATCTCATCGAAGCGCGACAGTGAGAGCGCCGAGTTGCTCGGTGGCGTGATGCCGGAGGATCTCCTCAACTTCGGCCTGATCCCCGAGTTCATCGGCCGTCTGCCGGTGGTCTCGGCGGTCCATCAGTTGAAGCGCGAGGACCTCGTGCAGATCCTGACCGAACCGAAGAACGCCCTCGTCAAGCAGTACCAGCGGTTCTTCAACTACGACGCGATCGACCTCGTGTTCACCGACGACGCGCTCTGGTCGATCGCCGACAAGGCGCTCGATCGTGAGACCGGTGCGCGCGGTCTGCGTTCGATCATCGAGAACGCGTTGCTCGACGTGATGTTCGAGCTCCCCTCGCGCAAGGACGTCTCCAAGTGTGTGATCACGAAGGAGACGATCGAGAAGGGTCTCAAGCCGACGCTCGTCACGAGTGCGGGCGGCGGTCTGGACGAGGCCGAGCTCGCCGAAGAGTCGGCGTAGGCACCGTGCAGGTCGGCGACGTCTTCGGCCCGTCGAGCTGGATCGAGATCACGCAGGAGAAGATCGACGGCTTCGCGGAGGCAACCGGCGATCACCAGTGGATCCACGTCGATCCCGAGCGCGCGAAGAACGGCCCGTTCGGCAGCACGATCGCGCACGGCTACCTGACGCTCTCGCTGCTTCCGGTCACCTCGGACGAGGTGGTCCCGAAAGAGGGGAGCATGGGGATCAACTACGGGGTGAACCGCGTGCGCTTCCCGGCCCCGGTTCCCGTGGGCTCGAGGCTCAGGGCGACATTCGAGGTGAAGGCGCTCGAGGAGTTTCCGGGTGGCCGCCAGGCGACGCACCTCGCGACCATCGAGCGCGAGGGTGCCGAGAAGCCGGTCTGCGTCGCCGAGGTCGTGTTCCGAAGCTACGACTGAGATGAACGGCCGGGAGGTCCTGTCGACGGACGCGTTCGCGTTCGTCGACCGCATGCAGCGTGAGTTGAATCCGGAGCGGTTGCGGCTGCTCGAGGCTCGTGAGCGGCGGCGGGGCGAGGAGCTGCGCTTCGTTCCCGCGCCGGAGGAGTTCCGGGTTGCGTTGGCGCCGGCTGATTTGCGGGATCGGCGGGTGGAGATTACGGGGCCTGTTGATCGGAAGATGATGATCAACGCGTTGAATTCGGGCGCGCGGGTGTTCATGGCGGATTTCGAGGATGCGAACTCGCCGACCTGGGAGAACGTGTTGGCGGGGCAGCGGAACGTGTTCGACGCGGTGCGCGGCACGATCGAGCTTCGGACGCCGGACAAGCAGTACCGGTTGAACGAGGAGGTCGCGACGCTGGTCGTGCGCTGCCGGGGCTGGCATCTGGTCGAGCGGCACCATCTGGTGGATGGTCAGCCGGTGTCGGCGTCGCTGTTCGACTTCGGGCTGACGGTGTTCGCGAACGCGCGGGAGCAGCTGGAGCGGGGGACTGGGCCGTACTTCTATCTGGCGAAGCTGGAGTCGCACGAGGAGGCCCGGTTGTGGGCGCGCGCGTTTCGGATTGCGGAGGAGGAGCTCGGTTTGCCGCGGGGGTCGATCAAGTGCACGGTGCTGATCGAGACGATCCTGGCGGCGTTCGAGATGGACGCGATCCTGTACGAGCTACGTGAGCATTCGTGTGCGTTGAATGCGGGCCGCTGGGACTACATCTTCAGCTGCATCAAGAAGCGGGGTGCGCTGCTGCCGGATCGTTCGCAGGTGACGATGACGGTGCCGTTCATGCGCGCGTACACGGAGCTGTTGGTGCGTACCTGTCATGCGCGGAGTGCGCATGCGATCGGCGGGATGGCGGCGTTCATCCCCTCCAGGCGTGATCCGGAGGTGAACCGGGTGGCGCTCGAGCGGGTGGGTGAGGACAAGCGGCGGGAGGCGGGCGACGGCTTCGACGGCACCTGGGTTGCGCATCCGGACCTCGTCGCGACGGCGCAGGCGGAGTTCGATGCCGTGCTCGGCGGCCGCCCGAATCAGCTCGAGCGGCTGCGCGACGAGGTGAGCGTGACTGAGGGCGAGCTGCTCGACTTCACGGTGCCGGGCGGTGAGATCACCGACGAGGGCTTGCGGGTCAACATCAGCGTCGGCGTCCGTTACGTCGATGCCTGGCTGCAGGGCGTGGGTGCGGCGGCGATCGACAACCTGATGGAGGACGCCGCGACCGCCGAGATCTCCCGCGCTCAGGTCTGGTCGTGGATCCAGGCCGGCCGGTTCGACGAGACCCGCGTCCGCAGCGAGATCGCCACCGTCGAGGCCTCCGATGCGGCGAAAGAGGTGTTCGCCGACGTCGCCCTCACCGTGCCGCTGAAGGACTTCCTCACCACCACCGCCTACAAGCTACTCCCGTGAGCCGCGGTGGCTTCACGACTCGCCCCGAGCTGCGCGGGACGTTCGGCGCGGTCGCCTCGACGCACTGGCTTGCCTCGTCCGCAGGGATGGCCGTACTCGAGCGCGGCGGCAACGCATTCGACGCCGCCTGCGCTGCGGGGTTCGTGCTGCAGGTCGTCGAGCCGCATCTGAACGGGCCCGGCGGCGATCTACCGGCGATCTTCTGGTCGGCGAGCGAGGCGAGGCCGCTGGTGCTGTGCGCACAGGGAACGGCGCCCGCGGCCGCGACGATCGACGCGTTTCGCGCGCGCGGCCACGATCTGGTGCCAGGCACCGGTGTGCTTGCGGCCTGCGTGCCCGGGTCGTTCGGCGGCTGGCTCGCTCTGCTCGAGCGGTTCGGCACGTGGCGGCTCGCCGACATCCTCGCGTTCGCGATCCACTACGCGGAGGACGGATATCCGGTCGTTCCTGGCATCACCGCGACCGTCGAGCGAGCGGCGCCGTTGCTGCGCGACTGGCCCGGATCGGCCGCGCTCTATCTGCCGCCGCCGCAGCCGCGCACAACCTTTCGCAACCCCACCCTCGCCGCGACCTGGCGGCGCCTGCTCGACGACGCGCGGGGCGGCTCACGCGAGGACGAGCTCGACCGGGCGCGGCGCGTCTACTACGAGGGTTTCGTCGCCGAGGAGATCGACCGCTTCTCGCGCGAGCAGGGCGGGTTCATCGAGCGCGGCGATCTTGCGGGCTGGCAGGCGACGTTCGAATCGCCTGTGTCGGTCGACTACCGCGGCGTCACCGTCTGCAAGACGGGGCCGTGGGGTCAGGGCCCGGTGGCGTTGCAGCAGCTCCGCCTGCTCGAGGGATACGACGTCGGGAGCCTGGACGAGGTCGATCTCGTGCACCTCGTCACCGAGGGCGCGAAGCTCGCCCTCGCCGATCGCGACGCGTGCTACGGCGATGCGGACGTGCCGCTCGACGTGCTGCTCTCGAGCGGCTACGCCGACGAGCGGCGGAACCTGATCGGCGAGGAGGCGAGCGCCGAGCTGCGGCCGGGCCTCGGGCGGCTGCCGACGTTGCACGGCGCGAGCGACGGTGTGTTGCTCGGTTCCGGCGAGCCGTCCCTGGGGGACACGGTTCATCTCGACGTGGCCGATCGCTTCGGCAACCTGCTCTCGGCCACGCCGAGCGGCGGCTGGCTGCAGAGCTCGCCGACGATCGCGGCGCTCGGCTGGCCTCTCGGGACGAGGCTGCAGATGACCTGGCTCGAGGAGGGCCTGCCGTCGTCGCTTCGTCCTGGCCTGCGGCCGCGGACGACGCTCTCGCCCGGCCTTGCGCTGCGCGGTGGCGATCCGTGGCTCGCCTGGGGGACGCCGGGTGGCGACCAGCAGGAACAGTGGGCGCTGCACGTGTTCCTTCGCCATGTCGATCGCCAACGGAACCTGCAGGAGGCGATCGACGAGCCGGAGTGGCACACCGACCACTTGATCAGCTCGTTCTACCCGCGGGGATTCCAGCCGCGCTCGCTTTCGATCGAGGCGCGGGCGGGCGAGGCCGCTGCCGGGGTGCTTCGCCGGCGCGGGCACGACGTGACCGTGGAGGAGCAATGGTCGCTCGGCCGGGTCAGCGCCGTCGCCCTCGAGGACGGTCAGATCGTCGCTGCGGCAAACGCTCGCACGATGCAGGGCTACGCCGTCTGCCGCTAGCGTGCGGCTCCGATGAGCGCAGGGATGGACCCGCGGTACGAGCCCCAGGGCGTCGAGGAACGCTGGCAGGCGACCTGGGAGTCCGAGGGCCTTTACGCCGCTGATCCCGACCCGTCGCGAACGCCGTACGTCGATGCGCATCCACCGCCGAACGTGACGGGTGAGCTGCACACCGGGCACGCACTTCAGCTCGCGCTGGGCGACACGGTCGTGCGCTACAAGCGAATGCAGGGCTACAACGTGTTGTTCCAGCCCGGCTACGACCACGCCGGAATCTCGACGCAGAACGTCGTCGAGAAGGCGCTGATCGCCGAAGGGACGTCGCGTCAGGAGCTCGGTCGTGAGCGCTTCGAGGAGCGCGTGTGGGAATGGCTGCACGAGTACGGCGGCAAGATCCTCGTGCAGTTCCGGCGCATGGGCGCGTCGCTCGACTACCGGCGCACGCGTTTCACGATGGACGACGACTACATCCGCGCGGTCATGCGGTTCTTCGTGCATCTGTACCGGCGTGGCTGGATCTATCGCGCCAATCGGATCATCAACTGGTGCCCGTATCACCAGACGTCGCTCTCCGACCTCGAGCTCGTCCACGTCGACGTGGACGACACGCTGTCGACGATTCGCTACCCGCTCGCAGACGGCGACGGCTACATCCCGATCGCGACCGTTCGTCCGGCGACGATTCCTGCCGACGTTGCGGTCGCGGTGCATCCTGACGACGACCGCTATCGTCACCTGGTCGGCCGCGAGGTCGTGGTGCCGTGGGTCGAACGGCGGGTACCGGTGATTGCCGACGAGCGCGTAGAGCGCGAGTTCGGCACGGGCGCATTGAAGATCACGCCGGGTCACGATCCGACCGACTTCGAGATCGGCCGCGATCACGGGCTGCCGGAGCCGATGTGCATCGGGCCTGACGGCCGCCTCAGCGGCGTCGACGGGCTCGACGGGCTGACGCAGGCGGAGGCCGAGGCGAGGATCCTCGACTGGCTGAAGGAGCGCGGACAGCTCGAGAGGCGCGAGCACTATCGGCACAGCGTCGCGCTCTGCGAGCGCTGCGAGAATCGCATCGAGCCGCTGATCTCGCTGCAGTGGTGGTGCTCGATGGAGGAGCTCAAGCGCCGCCCGCTCGAGGCGCTCCGCAACCGTGATGTGCGCTACCACCCCGAGAGCCAGCATCGCTTCGCAATCGACTCGCTCGAGAACGCGCCGGACTGGTGCGTCTCACGGCAGCTTTGGTGGGGCCACCAGCTGCCGGTCTGGTATTGCCCGGATGGCCACGTGACGGTCGAGGAGACCGCGCCGTCGGCGTGTGCTGAATGCGGCTCGACTTCGCTCCGGCGCGAGACCGACGTGCTCGATACGTGGTTCTCCTCGGCGCTCTGGCCGTTCGCGACGCTCGGTTGGCCCGATGACACGGACGACCTTCGCTACTTCTATCCGGGGAACCTGCAGACGACCGCGCGCGAGATCATCCGTCTCTGGGAGAACCGGATGATCTTCTCCGGGCTCGAGTTGCTCGAGCAGGTGCCGTTCACCGACGTCGTCATCCATTCGACCGTGCTCGCGCCCGATGGTCGTCGCATGTCGAAATCGCTCGGAACGGGAATCGACCCGCTCGAGCTGATCGAGCGCTACGGCACGGACGCGACTCGGTACGGCCTGCTCAAGAACTCCCTGACGCAGGACGTGCGTTTCTCGTACGCGGCGATCGAGGAGGGGGCAAAGCTCGCGAACAAGCTCTGGAACGCTGCGCGTCTCATCGTCACCGCGTGCGAGGGGGCGCTGCCGGAGGAGCGCCCGGCGTCGCTCGAGGAGCGCTGGCTCCTCGCGCGGCTCTCACAGTCGCAACGCGAGGTCGAGCGTCTGCTCGCGGAGTTCGACTTCGCGCACGTCACGGACGAGCTGTACCACCTCACCTTCGACGATTTCTGCGACTGGTACCTCGAGGCGGTGAAGGCGCGCCTGTACGACGGCGACACCGACGCGCGGGCGACGGCGACGGCGGCGCTCGAGCGGCTGTTGAAGCTGCTGCACCCGTTGATGCCGCACGTGACCGAGGAGATCTGGACGCACCTGCCGGCGCGCTCGTCGCGATTGCTCGCCGCGGCCTGGCCGGAGGCGGGCGGCGACGAGGAGGCTGGAGCGCTCGCCCGCGTGCAGGAAGCGGCCCAGGTGTTCCGCCGGTCCGGCGTGGTGCCGAGGCTCGCGGGCGACGAGGAGCGGATCTTCGCGGCCGTGGTCCGGCCCGACCGCGCCCCGCCGACCGCGGACGGCCAGGTCGAGGCCGAGCAGGCCAGGCTGCGTGCGGAGATCACCCGTTCCGAGGCGATGCTCGCGAACGAGCGGTTCGTCCAGAACGCCCCGGCGGAGGTGGTCGCGGGCGAGCGCGAGAAGCTCGAGCGCTACCGCCGCGAACTGGACGCGATCGGCGGCCCGTAAGCGCTCCCGTAAACGACGCCTGGCACCGGCGCCCTCCCGCGGGTCGCTGCGCTTTTCCCTGCAAACGACGCTCGTCGCCCCTGCCTGTGGATTGTTCGCGACACTCTCGTAACGGTGGCTGGCCCCACGACCCTGCGCTGGCTCGAGTCGCTCTCGCCCTGGCCGGCGGACGGTTTCGGGCTCGGGCGGATCCGTGCGCTGCTCGAGTCGCTCGGCGACCCGCAACGGGCGTACGCGTCGCTCCACGTCGTCGGGACGAAGGGCAAGTCGACCGCCGCGAGGACGATCGCTGCCACCTTGCGCTCGGAGGGAGTGGCCGCGGCGGCCTACACCTCGCCGCACGTGTCCGGCTGGCACGAGCGCCTCGAGACCGACGAGCCCGGCCTCGAGGCGGCTCTCGAGCGCGTCCGCTCCCAGGCCCAGGCGGTGGGGGCGACGCAGTTCGAGGTCCTGACCGCGGCAGCGCTGACCGACTTCGCCGCACGCGGTGTCGAGGCGGCGGCGATCGAGGCGGGGCTCGGAGGGCGCTACGACGCGACGAACGTCGTCGACGCGCGAGTCGTGCTGCTGACGAACATCGGTCTCGAGCACACCGACGTGCTCGGCACGACGCGGGAGGCGATCGCAGGTGAGAAGCTCGCCGTCGCGCATGCCGCCGAGGTCGTGGTTCTACCGGACGCGGAGTTCTCCGCTCTCGTTCCGGCGGGGGAGGTGCAGTACGGCGGTGCCCGTGAAGCCGTCGAGGCGTTCCTCGGCCGACCGGTCGCGCGCGCCGCCGTCGCCGCGCTTCCAGGGCGCCTCGAGCTGCGCGCGAACGGCGAGGTGCGCGACGGGGCACACACGCCTGATGCGGTCGATTGGCTGCTCGCCCGGCTGCCGGACGCCGGGAGCTACGTCGTCGTCGCGTCGATCCTCGCCGACAAGGACGTCGATGCCATCCTCGAGCGGCTCGCGCGCGCGGGCAGCACCCTGGTCGCGACCAGGTCGTCGAACCCTCGCTCCCTCCCCGCGAACGACCTCGCCGCCCACGCCCGGCGGTGGTTCGCCTCGGTCGAGACGGCCGAAGACCCGGAGGGTGCGATCGCGCGGGCGCGGGCACTGGGTGGGCCGGTGCTCGTCACGGGCTCGCTATACCTGCTTGCCGACCTGTCTGGCGACCGGTGAAATGCATACGATGGCTCGGCGCGGTGAGCGGATCAGCGTCTTCCTCTTCGCACTCGCGGTGCTTGCGATCTTCGTCGGCGCGGCGTTCGCGGCTGGGTACGCGTTAGGTCGGATCCTGCTGTGACCGCATCAGCCTTCAGCAGTGTCCACGACTTCTTCCACTCGTCGACCTGGTACGTGATCAGGAACCTCCTGGTCTTCTTCGTGATCGTGTTCTGGATCGCGACGATCTACTGGGTGTTCAAGGACGCGCGACGCCGGATCGACGACAAGCTGCTGGTCGGCGTTGCGACCGCCCTGGGCGTCGTCCCGTTCATCGGTCCGCTGATCTACATGCTCTTCCGTCCGCCCGAGTACCTCGAGGACGTCCGCGAGCGGGAGCTCGAGATCAAGGCGATGGAGAAGCGGCTGGGCGGTCGCGACCTTCGCTGTCCGGTCTGCCGGGCCGAGGTGGACGAGGACTTCCTCGTCTGTCCGATCTGCACCACGAAGCTGCGGCAGGCGTGCGTCAGCTGCAACCGTCCGCTCGAGCCCCTCTGGCAGGTCTGCCCGTACTGCCAGACGCCGATCGAGCACGACGAGGCGGGGACGAAGGTGGTCGAGGCGAAGCGACCTGCGCGGCAGGCTCGCGGCTCGCGCTAGCATCGTCCGCCCAATGGCCGTCGAACAGACGCTCATCCTCGCCAAGCCCGATGCGGTCGGGCGCAGCCTCGCCGGCGAGATCATGGCCCGCTTCGAGCGTCGCGGCTTGACGCTTCGCGCGGCCCGGCTGGTGACCGCCTCGCGCTCGCTCGGCGAGGAGCACTACGCCGAGCACCGCGAGAAGCCGTTCTTCGGGGAGCTCGTCGAGTTCATCACGTCGGGGCCGACCCTGGCGATGGTGTTCGAGGGCGAGGGGGCGGTCGCCACGTGCCGCGTCACGATCGGTGCCACGAATCCGGCCGAGGCGAAACCGGGCTCGCTTCGTGGGACGTACGCGCTCGCGATGCCGAACAACCTGGTGCACGGCTCCGACTCGCCCGAGTCGGCCTCACGCGAGATCGGGCTCTGGTTCCCCGATGGACTGGCGTAGCGACGCGGCGAAGAACCGCGCGCTCTGGACCGAGACCAACCGCGAGCACACAAACGACAGCGCCCAGGCGAACTGGGCGCTCGACGAGGTCAGCTGGGGCATCTGGGGCATCGACGAGTCCGAGCTGAACGTGCTCGGAGACGTCGGCGGGCTCGATGTCTGCGAACTTGGATGCGGCACCGCGTACTTCTCTGCCTGGCTCGCGAAGCTCGGCGCGCGGCCGGTCGGTGTCGACGTGACGCCGGCCCAGCTCGAGACGGCTCGACGGATGATGGCGGAGACCGGGATCGAGTTCCCGCTGATCGAGGCCGACGCGGCCGAGACCGGGCTCCAGGCGGCGAGCTTCGATCTCGTCGTCTCCGAATACGGCGCGTCGATCTGGGTCGACCCGTACCGCTGGATCCCGGAGGCGGCGCGCCTGCTGCGTCCAGGTGGGCGGCTCGTGTTCCTGCGCAACTCGACGCTGGTGATCCTCTGCTCGGACGACGACGAGCCGGCCAAGGAGACGCTGCAGCGGCCGCAGTTCGGTCTACATCGGATCGAGTGGCCGGAAGACGGCGTCGAGTTCCACCTCGGCCACGGCGAGTGGATCGACCTGCTGCGCGCGAACGGCTTCGAGATCGAGCGGCTCGTCGAGATCCAGGCCCCCGCGGATGCCGAGACCCATCCGTACTACTCGTATGTGTCCGCCGAGTGGGCGAAGCAGTGGCCCTGCGAGGAGATCTGGGTCGTCCGGAAGCGGGTGTGAGCGCGCCGGCGCTGCTGCTCGCCTCCACGTCGCCGCAGCGCCGCGCGATCCTCGAGCAGCTCCGGATCCCGTTCGAGATCGTTGCGCCTCGGTACGTCGAGGAGCCCGGTGGCGATCCGGTCGCGCATGCCGCCGGCAAGGCGCGCTCGGTCGACGGCGCCGGCCGGCCTGTGCTCGGGGTCGACACCGTCGTCGTGTGCGCGGGAGACGTGATCGGCAAGCCGGCGGACGTCGCGGAGGCCGACGCGATGCTCGCGACCCTGTCGGGCCGCGTGCACGAGGTTGTATCGGGTCTGTGTCTCCGTACCGATGTGTGGGAAGACCTGCATGCGGAGACCACACGCGTGACCTTCCGCCCGTTGACCCCCGAGGACCGGCGGCGCTACCTCGCGAGCGGTGAATGGGAGGGGCGCGCAGGTGCGTACGCGATCCAGGGCTACGGCGCGACACTCGTGGAGCGGATCGACGGCGATTACCTGAACGTGGTCGGCCTGCCCGGGGCGCTGCTCGTCCGTCTGCTCGCAGAGCGCTTCTAGGTCGCCAGCAGCACGATCCCCGCGAACACGAACAGCGATCCCGCCAGGCGCACTCGCGACACCCGCTCAGCGAGCACGCGTCCGGCGAGCACGGTCGCGATCACCACCGACGTCGAGCGAACCGCGAGCACCGACGCGGCACTCGCATGCCGAAGAGCGAGCAGACCGAGCGAGAACGAGCCGAGATTTGCGAGCCCGGCGAGACCGACGTTGACACCGAGCTCACGACGCATTGCCCGCGCACCGACGAGCGGCGGATAGACGAGGCACGGCAACGCGAGCGTGAGAACGAAGTACGTGAGCGCGCCGGCGCGCTGGATCCCGACGCGATCGACGAGCGTGTAGCCGGCGATGGTCGCGGCGATCGTCACCGTGAGCAGCAGTGCGAGTGCGTCGCCGTGACCTGGGCGGCCCCGGACGCCGACGACGCCGACCGCGACGCAGATCACCCCGGCGACCTCCGCCGCCGACACGCCGTGGCCGAGGACGGCGACGGCGAAACCGAGGGCGAGCAACGGCGCCAGTCCTCGTGTCACCGGGTAGACGAACGAGACCTCCGAGATCCGGTAGGCGAGCGCGAGCGCGATCACGTAGACCACCTCGAGCAGGCTGGAGGCGAGAGCCCACGGCCAGACCGAAGGCTCCGCGTGCCACCAGATCAGCGCAAACGGCAGTGCGACGGCGACCGAGATCACGAACGTCGTCGCCGCGGCTGCCTGCACGTCTCGCGCTCGACCCAGCAGCAGGTTCCACGCGGCGTGCAACGCGGCGCTCCCGAGCGCCAGGATCAATGCGGAGAGCGGCAAGCTAGAGTTCCGCGGGCCTCACGATGAGCATCTTCAACTACCTCACCGGCTTCGGCGGGCGCGACATGGCGGTCGATCTCGGCACGGCGAACACGCTCGTGTACGTCCGCGGGCGGGGCATCGTCCTCTCCGAGCCCTCCGTGGTCGCGATCGACCAGCGGTCGGGCGAGGTGCACGCGGTGGGCCTCGAGGCCAAGCGCATGCTCGGCCGTACACCGGGCACGATCAGCGCGATCCGGCCGCTGAAGGACGGCGTGATCGCCGACTTCGACGTCACCGAGCAGATGCTCCGACACTTCATCCAAAAGGTCCACCAGCACCGGTTTGCACATCCGCGTGTCGTCGTCTGTGTGCCGTCGGGGGTCACCGGCGTCGAGAAGCGCGCGGTCGAGGAAGCGACGCTTGTCGGCCGGTGCACGAAAGGCGTACCTGATCGAGGAACCGATGGCTGCGGCGATCGGTGCCGGGCTACCGGTCGCGGAGCCGACCGGGAACATGATCGTCGACATCGGCGGCGGCACGACCGAGGTTGCGGTGATCTCGCTCGGCGGGATCGTCGTCTCGCAGTCGCTGCGCGTCGGCGGCGACGAGATGGACGAGGCGATCATCAATCACATCAAGCGCGAGTACAAGCTGCTGATCGGACAGCAGACGGCTGAGGAGATCAAGCTCGAGGTCGGTTCCGCATACACGCTGAAGGAAGAGGTGCAGGCGGAGGTGCGCGGCCGCGACATGCTGACGGGCCTGCCGAAGACCGTGATCCTGACGAGCGAGGAAGTTCGGCACGCGCTCGAGGAACCGGTCAACCAGATCGTCGACGCGATCAAGTCGACGCTCGACAAGACGCCGCCCGAGCTCGCCGCCGACATCATGGACCGCGGCATCGTGCTCGCAGGCGGCGGCGCGCTGCTGCAGGCCTCGACGAACGGCTGCGCCACGAGACGCACATGCCCGTGCACCTCGCCGAGTCGCCGCTCACCTGCGTCGCCGTCGGCTCGGGCCGCAGCCTCGAGGAGTTCGACGCGATCCACCGCAGCTCGCGCGCGCGTTCGCGCTACGCGCTACGGCCGCGGCCGCTGACGATCGTGCTGTGATCGAGGAGGTCGACGGGCGGACGGCGGCCGAGTCGAAACTCGCTGCCCTCCACCTGCGTCGAGAGCGAGGCGGATCCGCACAACCTCGATGAGGGGCCGCGCCCGCTGGCCGCGGCGATCGCCTCGTACCGTCATCCCGGGACGGCGAGCCGGAGGCGCTGGCTCGCGACCGAAGGCGGGGAGCCGACAGGTGTCGGGGCCCTGTCCAACTACGGCGGCATCGCTCGTCGTCGGGTCAGTGCTGGTGCGACCGTCGTTCCGCCGCCGCGGCATCGGGAAGGCTCTGTTCGGCACGCTCGTCGCAGCGGCGCGCGAGGACGGCGTCCGGTCGTTCTTCGGCGAGCACGCGACGCCGGACGGAGCCGCATTCGCCGCGCGCGCTGGGCGCGGTCGACGACCAGCGCCACGTGGTGTCGGTGCTCGACCTGCGTACCGCGGACCTCCCGGAACCGAAGCTGCCGCTCGGCGTCGAGTTGCGGTCGTGGATCGGTGCCGCGCCCGACGAGCTACTCGAGTCGCTCGTGCGCGCACGCAACGCGATGGCGGACGCCCCGGTGCCGGGCGGGCTCGCCATGCCGCGGTGGACGATCGACGAGCAGCGACTGGACGAGCAGAGGTGGATCGCGCGCGCCGTGCCGCAGCACGTGACCGTCGCGCTCGAGGACGGAGAGGTTCTCGCGCTGACGGGCATGCAGGTACCGGACGCCGTCGGCGCGAGAATCGTGCACACCGACGACACCGCGACGGTCCCGAGCGCGCGGCGACGGGGCCTGGCAGTGTCCGTCAAGCTCGAGAGTCTGCGCCGGCTGCGCGCCGATCGGCCCGACATCGAGCGTGTTGGGACGCAGAACGCCGAGCAGAACGACGCGATCCTGGCCGTGAACCGGAAGCTCGGTTTCGTCCCGGTGCTCACACTGACGACGGCAGTCGTGACGTTGTGATCGAGACCGGGCGGCTTCGCCTCCGTCGTTTTCGAGAAGAAGACCGGGAGACGGTTGCGCGCTGGAATGCGGACATCGTGTTCACGGAGCATCTCGGCGGCCCGCACACGCGGGCGCAGAGCGACGAGGTTTTCGACCGCTGGCGACGGCACTGGGACGAGCACGGCTTCGGATCGCTCGGCATCGAGTGGGCGGAGACCGGCGAGCTGATCGGCCGCACCGGCCCGGCGTTCCACTCCGTCTGGCCGCACGATCCGGAGGTCGGCTGGGCGGTCGCCCCGGCGTGGTGGGGGCGCGGGATCGCGACCGAGGCGGGCGCCGCCGTGATCGCATGGGCGTTCGGCGATCTCGGCTTCCCGCGTGTCGTCTCGATCACCACCGAGGCGAACACCGCGTCCCGTCGAGTGATGGCGAAGCTCGGATTCCGGCTGCTCGAGCGGATCCCGAGTCGGTGGGGCGAGCTGTGGGTGCACGTCTTGCACCGGGATGCCTGGCCCGGCGACGGAATCGAGGCGCTCGAAGCGACATAGTTGTCAGATGCGTCCGCGGTCGATTCGCTAGTGCTCGAGCTGTCGGTGATCACGGAGACGACGCCGGCTCGCCCGCGACCGCTCGGGCCTGATCCGGAGTCCTTTCGCTCGTTCTACGACGAGGTCTTGCCGCAGGTGTACGGCTACCTGCTGCACCGCTGCGGTGGATCCGTCGCGACCGCCGAAGACCTGACGCAGGAGACGTTCCTGGCCGCCGTCGCGGAATTGCGCAAGGGGCGTGAGATCGACAACCCGCGGGCCTGGAGTACGCTCCGCACTGTCGTTCCTGTCTGTAAGCAGGCGGGATCCGCAAACCGACCGGCTACACTCACGGGCCAGGTGCCACGCAACCGGACCGTCCGTGTCGCGGTCCTGGGCTCCTCCGTCCAGCGCGCCGCGACTCCCGGCTACCCATCGAACCGCTCAGGCGCCGTCAAGCGCCGGATCGTTGTGGCCGGTCTCATCCTGCTCTCGTTCGTGTTGATCACGATCTCGTTCCGGTCGTCGGCGCTCGACGGTGTGCAGGGCAGCGCAGCAGGGGTTCTGCGCCCGTTCGAGGTCGGCGCAGACCGTGTCGCACGCCCGTTTCGTGATGC
Source organism: uncultured Thermoleophilia bacterium (assembly GCA_963715115.1). GTDB lineage: Bacteria > Actinomycetota > Thermoleophilia > Gaiellales > Gaiellaceae > PALSA-600. Next base: position 58,322 of record CAVQRE010000004.1, on the reverse strand, counting down.
CGCGGGTTGGCTGCACGGCCTCGCCGACGCGAAGTCCCAGAACGCCGCTCTGCGTAAGCAGAACGAGCAGTTGCTGCAGCAGCTGATCCGGAGCGAGTCGGCGCTCAAGGAGAACGCGTACCTCAAGCGCGAGCTCGACTACCACGCCGCGCCGACCGAGGCGAACTTCGCGAAGGTCCACGCCGAGGTGCTGACCAATCCGCAGAACGCCCTCGAACAGACGTTGACGATCGCCGCCGGTTCGAACGACGGTGTCGCAGCCGGTGACGTCGTGCGAACCCCGGACGGGCTCGTCGGAGTCGTCGACCGCTCCTATCCAAGCGTCGCACGTGTGCGGCTGCTCACCGACGGTGACAGCAACGTCAACGCCGCCGACGCTGGCCATCCGACCTCGGTCGGCATCGTGTCGAGCGGCAGCGGGAACAACACACTGGTCGTCGACAACGTGCAGAAGTCGAGCTATGTCGGCGTCGGCGACGTGATCATGACCGCCGGGACGCTCGGCTCCGACGCGTTGCCGTCGATGTTCCCGCGCGGGATCCCGATCGGCGTCGTGACGAGCGAGAGCGACAACGACATCGACCCATACCACAGCATCCAACTTCGGCCGTTCGTCGACTTCTCGTCGGTGCAGTCGGTGATCGTGCTCGTCCGAAAACCCTGATGGACGGCATCAAGGCTGCAGTCGTCCTGTTCGTCGCCGCGATCATCCAGGTCGCCGTGCTCACCGAGTACGCCGCGTTTCGGAGCGCGAGCATCGTGCTGGTTGCGCTGCTCTCGATCGCCCTGCTGCGGGGCTCGGTGTTCGGAGCCGTCGCCGGCTTCGGCACCGGGCTGCTGCTCGACACGGCGACGCTCGGGACGCTCGGCGTGACGTCGCTTCTCCTGACGGTCGCAGGCTTCTGGATCGGCCGGTACGGCGAGACGACCGCGCGCGACCGTTTCCATGCGCCGTTCCTGTCCGTCGCCGTCGTCACCGTTCTCTTCGCGTTCGGCCAGGTGCTGTTGCAGTTCATGCTCGGCGAGCCTGCCCCGGCCGGCTCCGTTGCCGACGGCCTGCCGCTGGCACTGCTCCTGAACCTGGTGCTGACGCTGCCCATCTACGCACTGGTGCGGAGGCTCTTCCCGCCGCGGCAGCTGGGCGACCGGATCGGCGAGGTGCGACTGCTTGGCTAGCACGAACGCCCCCGGCGGGCGCTTCCTTCCCGGCGATCCGCGGGTCGAAGAGCCCTACCGGCTGACGCCGCAACTCGCGTTCCGCATCGCGGTCCTCGGCTTCCTCGCACTCGCCATCTTCGCAGCGTTGTTCCTGCGCCTCTGGGCGCTGCAGGTGCTGTCCGGTGCGCGCTACCTCGCGCAGGCGAATGACAACCGCGTGCGGACGCTGAGCATTCAGGCGCCCCGTGGCCCGATCCTCGACCGGAACGGGCATGTTCTCGTGCGCAACGTGCCGGGGACACGAGTCGAGTTGTGGCCTGCCGACCTGCCGAAGAGCTGGGCCGCCGAGCGGCGTGAGCTCCGCGGTCTCTCGATGGTCACTGGCGTGTCGGTACGCGACATGTTGAGCCAGCTGCGTGAGCACGGCTCCGATCCGCTGACGCCGATCGTCGTGCAATCGGGGCTGCACTACGACCAGATCTACTACCTGCGCGAGAACGCCGAATCGTTCCCCGGCGTCAGGCTCGCCCAGAGCTGGCTGCGAAAGTATCCGTACCAGTCGCTCGCTGCGCAGGTACTCGGCTACGTCGGCCAGATCTCGCCACAGGAGTACAAGCAGCTGAAGCGGAGCGGATACCAACCGACCGACACGATCGGACAGGCGGGGATCGAGAGCACCTACGACACCTATCTCCGTGGGCGCGACGGCAAGGCGCAATGGACTGTCGATTCGCGCGGTCGCCCGAAGTCGTCGACCCTCCAGCTGCTGCCGCAGTCGGGATCGACGCTGCGTCTGACGCTCGACATCGGACTGCAGCGCGCGGCGGAGCGCGCGTTGACGTACGGGATCCATCTCGCGCACGCGAACCTGGACGGCGAGCACGCCGATGGAGGTGCGATCGTCGCAATGAATCCGCGTGACGGCTCGATCCTGGCGATGGCATCGAACCCGACCTACGAGCCGTCGGTGTTCTCGGGTCGCCCGGATCCGTCGAAGCTCGACAAGGTGATCGGCAAGCAAGCCGAAACCGGCAACTTCCCGGCGCTCGATCGCGCGATCGACGTCGGCTACCCGCCGGGCTCGACGTTCAAGCCTGTCACGGCACTGGCCGCGATGCAGGAGCGGTTGATGCAGCCGAACGACCTGATCCCGTGCACGCCGACGTACACGAGGTACCAGCAAACGTTCAACAACTGGACGCCGCTGATCGACCAGCCGATGGATCTGATCAACGCGCTCGCCGAGTCGTGCGACACGTACTTCTACGAGCTCGGCCGCCGGTTCTACGTGCTGCCTCCCAACAGCGGGCACCCGTTGCAGGAATGGGCGAACCGGTTCGGACTCGGTCAGCCCACGGGAGTCGACCTCGGGCCCGAGACCGCAGGGTTGATGCCGACGCCGGAGTGGCGGCGCCAGGCGTACCCGGCGAGCAAGGGGTACACGGAGATCGACCGCACCTGGAAGCCCGGCTATTCGATCCAGCTCGCGATCGGCCAGGGGCAACTCCTCGTCACGCCGCTTCAGATGGCGCGCGTCTACTCGATGATTGCGAACGGCGGGAAGCTCGTGACACCGCATATCGCCGATGACGTCGAGGTGAGCGCCGCCAACGGCCCGAAGCACGTCCTGCGGACCTTCGGAGCGCAGCCGCCCGAGCCGACCGGGGTCGACCCGACCGCGCTGACGTACGTCCAGCGCGGGCTGGAGGAGGCGACGCAGTCGCCGCTCGGCACGTCGTACGGCGTCTTCGGCAACTTCCCGGTCGAGATCGCCGGCAAGACCGGGTCGGCGGAGAAAGAAGTGACGCTTCCCGGCTATCCGACGCCGCAGAACCTGACCCAGTCGTGGTGGTGCGGCTACGGGCCGTACGCCGACCCGTCGATCGTCGTCTGCGCCGTGATCGAGAACGGCGGCCACGGCGGCGAGGCTGCGGCGCCTGCGGCGCTCAGGGTCTTCGAGCAGTACTTCCACACCACGGCCACCCCGAACGCACATCCCTCCGACTGATGGCGATCGAAGCAGTCGACTCAACAGCGCGGGGGCTTCGTCCCCGCCGCCACGCGCCTTCGATCGGCGCGGGCGCGCTCATCCGCCGGCTCGACTGGCTGCTGTTCGCTGCTCTCGCGGCACTCGCCGCCTACGGGCTGTGGGCGATCAACGGGATCACGATGCACGACCCGGGCGGCTCTGTGGTGCAGCGGCAGGGGATCTACGTGCTCGGAGGGTTGCTGCTGTTCGTCTGCGCGATCTTCGTCGACCCGGCGGTCTACCGGCGATTCCACCGCCCGATCTACTTCGGCACGCTCGGCGTCATGCTGCTCGTGCTTGTCGCGGGCGCGGCGACCCGCGGGTCGAAGCGATGGCTCGACGTCGGCTTCTTCCGCTTCCAGCCGTCCGAGTTCGGGAAGGTGCTGCTGATTCTTGCGCTCGCGGCGTTCCTCGCAGATCGTGCGAAGTCGATCTCGAGCCCGGGCGTGGTGCTGGGAGCGATCGGCTACGGCATCGCTCCAATCCTGCTCGTCTTCGTTCAGCCCGACATCGGCACCGCGCTCGTCTACACGGCGGCGCTGGCGGCGATGCTGTTCGTCGCCGGCGTGCGCTGGAGCCACCTGGCCATCCTCGCGGCGATCTCCGTCCTCTGCGCCCTGGCCGTTCTCTGGGTGCTTCCGGCCGCAGGCGTGAACGTCCTCAAGCCGTACCAGTCGGCGCGCCTGACCGGCTTCACGCATCCCAACAACGACCCACGCGACGCGACGTACAACCTGCGCCAGTCGATCACGGCGGTCGGCGCCGGCGGGCTTCGCGGCCGCGGAGTGCTCGGCGCGACGCAGACCAGGCTGAACTACCTGCCCGAGCACTCGACGGACTTCGCCTTTGCGTCGCTCGCCGAAGAGCGCGGCTTCTTCGGCGCGTCCATTCTGCTGCTGCTCTACCTGCTCGTCGTCTGGCGCGCATTGAAGGTGGTGGCGAGTGCGCGCGACCTCTACTGCGCGATCGTTGCCGGGGGAATCGCGGCGATGTTCCTGTTCCAGGTGTTCGTCAACAGCGCGATGGCGATGGGGATTGCGCCGATCACCGGCATCCCGTTGCCATTCGTCTCCGTCGGGGGGTCCGCGATGCTGACCGACTTCCTGGCGATCGGGATTCTGCAGGCGATCTACATGCGCCGTAACGTGCGGAGGCGCTGATGGCCGGGATGCCGAAGTTGAAGAACAAGGTCGGGCCGATGAGCCTCGTCGCGCTCCTGCGCGAGGTGCGGCGCGCGGAGAGCGACACCAAGCCGCTCGCGATCGCGGGGGCGCGTGAGCTCGTGCCGATCCTCGCGCGTGAGCTACGGGTGGGCGGAGACCCGGACGCAGTCGTCGAGCAGGACGTGAGTGTCGCCGCGGCACTGATCTGGGTCGGCGATGCCGACGAGGAGAGGCTGCGAACCGCCGACCGGGCGAAGATCCCGATCATCGCGGTGACCGAGGCCGCAACGCTCCCGTATGTGCTCCCCGACGACCTGGTGCGCATTCCGGCGGGACAAGGCTTCCCGATCGATCGGATCACGACGGTGTTGGCGCGGAAGTTGGACGACGAGGGTCTGGCGCTTGCAGCCCGGCTTCCGGTTCTCCGGGGCGCCGTCACCGACCGCCTGATCGCCGCCGCGAGCATGCGGAACGGTTTGATCGGTGTCGCCGTCTTCATCCCGGGCGTCGACTTCCCGATCCTGACGTTCAATCAGCTCCGGCTGGTGCTCCGGATCGGGCTCGCCCACGGTGAGGGCATCGATCGTGCGCGCGCGATCGAACTGGCCGGCGTCGTCGGCGCCGGCTTCACGTTCCGCACGATCGCACGGAGCCTGCTCGACTTCGTGCCGTTCGGTGGCTGGGCCGTGAAGGGCGCGATCGCCTACACGGGCACACGCGCCGTCGGCGAGGCCGCAGTGCGCTACTTCAACGCCTTCAAGTAGCTCTCGGACCATTGACGTCCGGTCCCGGTCCCTACGCTCTTGGCAAATGACTGGGAGGTGACGCTCGATGAGTCTGACCGGCAGCCAGGAGGCACTCGAGCTGCTCTTGATCGAGGAGGCCGACGCGTGGTTCGAGTATCTGGAGTCGACGCGCGGCCAGACCGAGACGCGCTACGGCGAGGTCGAGCCGTGGGCCTGGGCCCGTCTCGCGCAGCGGCTGCGTGCGATTCGTGCCCGGCGGGCGAGGCTTTCACCTGCGTTCGAGGTGGCGTAGGAACGCTTCCTGGCCTGCTGGTACCCTGAGAGCAGGCCATGCCACGGCTTTTCAACCACACCAGCGTGACGCTCGCCGATTCAGGCTCGAGCGCGCGCACGATTCGGGAGACACTCTTTGCCACTACCCTGGTTCCGGCGCAAGAAGCCGGAAGGACCGGCGCCGACGACGGCCGCCGACGCAGCACCACACACCCCTGAGCTGACGATCACGGAAAGCCGCCCGGCCCGGCCGGCGGCGGGCTCCGACGAGGCGGGCGCACCGAACAAGCGGCGCCGCGGCACGCGCGGGGGGCGAAACCGCAAGCGCAAGACGGGCACCGAGGCGACCGCTCAGGCGCCCGCAGCGAAGGCGCAGGCCGCGAAGGCGGACGGCGCAGACAAGAAGAAGCCTGCCGAGCGCAAGGCGCGCACGCAGCAGCCGCGCCGTCGGCAGGCGCCGAAGCGCGCGCCGTTGCCGAAGGCGAAACGCGAGCTGCTGATCTCGGTCGATGCGGGCGAGAAGCGCGTCGCCGTGCTCGAGGACGACAAGGTCGCCGAGGTGTACCTCGAGCGGCCGGAGCGGCGGTCGATCGCGGGTGCCGTGTACCTCGGCGTCGTCGACAACGTGCTGCCCGGCATGGAGGCCGCGTTCATCGAGATCGGGCTCGAGAAGAACGGCTTCCTCTACGTCGACGAGATCGTCTCGCCCGAGCTCGAAGGGCGCCGCGGTGCCCGAAAGATCCAGGATCTGATCCAGCGCGGGCAGACGGTGCTCGTCCAGGCGGTCAAGGATCCGATGAAGACGAAGGGCGCCCGGTTGACGACCGAGATCTCGCTTCCCGGGCGATTCGTCGTCTACGTCCCGCACGGCGAAGGGCTGGGCGTCTCGCGGCGGCTCGAAGACGACGAGCGGACGCGGCTGAAGGCGATCCTCAAGGACTGCGCCCCGAAGAAGGGCGGCGTGATCGTGCGGACGGCTGCCGAAGGAGCGTCGGCCGAGGACATCGAACGCGATCTCGACTTCCTCCAGCGCCTCTGGAAGTCGATCGAGGCCCGCGCCAAGGAGTCGACTGCCCCGGCACTCCTCTACCAGGAGGCCGAGTTGCCGCTCCGCGTGGTGCGCGACCTGTTCACGGGTGACTTCGAGAAGCTGTACGTCGACCACGATCGCACGCACAAGCGCATCGTCGGCTACCTCAAGAAGACGTCGCCTCACATGGCCGAGCGCGTCGTCCGGTACAAGGAACGCGAACCGCTGATGGAGGCGTTCGGTGTCGAACAGGAGATCCGATCGACGCTCAACAGACGGGTCGATCTTCCCTCGGGGGGTTATCTCGTCTTCGACTACGCCGAAGCGTTCACGGTGATCGACGTGAACACCGGGCGGTTCGTCGGCTCGCGGTCGAAGTCGTCAGCGCGAGGCTCGAGGACACGATCACGAAGAACAATCTCGAGGCGGTGAAGGAGGTTGTCCGCCAGCTGCGGCTCCGCGACATCGGCGGGATCATCGTCATCGACTTCATCGACATGGCGAACCCGAAGAACAGGGCCGCCGTCGAAGAGGCGCTGCGCACCGAGCTCGAGCGCGACCGGACGAAGACCTATGTCGTCGAGATCTCGCCGCTCGGGCTCGTCGAGATGACGAGGCAGAACGTGACCGACGGCCCGCGCGAGGTGATGACGAAGAAGTGCCCGACCTGCGGCGGCGACGGCATCGTCATCTCCGAGCACACAGCGGCGGTCGACGTCGAGCGCCGGCTCCGCGCGCTCGTCACGCCGGGATCGCGCTCGAAGGCGTTCAAGGTTGAAGTCAGCGCCCGGACCGCAGCGATCGTCGCAGGCCCCGCGGGCTCGCGACTGCGCGAGATCGAAGAAACGACCAAGCGCCAATTCTTCCTCGTCGGCAAGGCCGACGAGCATGTCGATCACTTCCGCGTGCTCGCGCAGGGGACGCTCGAGAAGGTCGCGCCCGAGTCGCCGGTGCAGGTCGGCCAGGAGCTCGAGCTGAGTCTCGGCGAGGTCGGGTTGTACGACGCGCACGCAGGGGTGGCGAAGCTCGACGGAGCCGAGGTGTACGTCGCCGATGCGGCGAAGCTGGTCGGCAAGAAGATCAAGGCGCGCATCACATTGGTGACCGAAGGGATGGCATGGGCCGAGCTGCTGTCGCCGGTCGAGGCGCCGCGCGAGCCGCTCACGGCGGAGGCCGAGGCGGAGAAGCCGACACGCGCACGCCGCGCGACGAAGGCAAAGCCCGCGGCCGAGGATGCCGTCGCAGACGAGCCGGTGGCCGAGGAGGAGGAGGCTGCAGAGGAGAACCCCGAGGAGCCTGCCGAGGAGGCGCCCGGCGCGAGCGCCGACGGCCCGCCGCCGGCGAAGAAGCGCACCCGCCGTGGAACCCGCGGCGGCCGCAATCGCAAGAAGAAGACCGCGGCGACGACAGCGGTCGCGGCGGATGCCTCGAACGGATCCGAACCGACCGACACGGTGCTGCCGGACACCGCGCAGGACGTGGTCGAGCAGGACGCCGAGGCGTCTGCGAACGGAGACGGCGGCGGCCCGGTGATCCACGTCCCGGACCGTGCGCTCGGCGCCGATGGGGACGGCGACGGGCCGGCGGCGCCGCGCAAGCGCACCCGCCGCGGTACGCGGGGCGGACGAAACCGGAAGAAGAAGCCCGCTGCGGACGGAGCGACCGCCGCTGTCGAGGCTCCGGACGACGTCTCAGCCGTGGAGGCTGCACCCGGCGCGGCGAACGGCGATGACAACTGGGGTTACACGCCGATGTCCGAGTGGGGTCTCGACGGGGAGTAGCGGCTCCGGCTACACTGCATCCGCTTCGCGGGCGCGTGCCCGCGTTTCGTGCGCTATGGACTACGCAATCATCCGTGTCGGCGGCAAGCAGTATCGCGTCCGCGAGGGCGAGACGCTGCTCGTCGACCGCGTCCGCACCGAAGAAGGCCAGACGTTCGCGCCGGACGTCCTGCTCGGCGACGGCGCGGCGGTGACCGCGAAGGTGGTCGCCCATGAGCGCGGGCCGAAGATCCGGATCGGAAAATACCGGCGGCGAACCGGCTACAAGCGGCACACAGGGTTCCGCGCGGCGATGACCAGGATCGAGATCTCGCTCGGCGGCGCCGGACGTGCGCCGGCGAAGAAGGCGAAGGCGGTCGAGGAGCCGAAACAGGTGTCGCCTGTGGTGGTCGAGGCGACCGAGGCGATCCCGGTAGTTCCCGTCGACGAGCATGAGGTGCATGAGCACGTCAAGGGGATGCCGAAGGGCTACGAGGAGATGACGGTTGCGCAGGTGGCAGAGAGCGCGAAGGGCTGGAACCGCCCGATGCTCGAGGCGGCGCTCGAGTACGAGCAGGCGAACGCTGCCCGCAAGGGCGCGATCGCTGCGCTCAACTCCGCGCTGAAGGCGAAGGAGGAGCACTAGATGGCGCACAAGAAAGGACTCGGCTCGTCGAAGAACGGCCGCGACTCGAATCCGAAGTACCTCGGGGTGAAGATGTTCGACGGCCAGTCGGTCGTGCCCGGCAACATCATCGTCCGGCAGCGGGGGACGAGGTTCCGCCCCGGCCCGGGAACGGAGCTCGGTCGCGACGACACGATCTTCGCCGTGCGTGCCGGCACCGTTTCGTTCCGCACGAGCGGCGAGCGCCGTAGCGTGTCGGTCCTCGAGCCCGACCAGGCGTAGGACGCCGCCTTCGGGCCTCGCGGCCGTGTGACACTTTCGTAACCCTCGCCTGACGACCTGCGGCCGGACGGGTCGGGCGCGCCTGGCTCCACGAGGGCGAATGTCTCCCGGTGGATTGTTCGTGACGGTTTTGTCACCCTCGCCTGGCAACAGGACACGCCGCCGCCCGCCGTGTCCAGAAGGACTCGGCGCTACCGTTGCCCCGATGTTCAACGATCGCGCGCAGATCCACGTTCAGGCCGGCAAGGGAGGGGACGGCGGCCTCAGCTTCCGTCGCGAGAAGTACGTGCCGAAGGGCGGGCCGGACGGCGGCGACGGTGGAGACGGCGGAGACGTCGTGCTGAGCGCTGATCCGTCGCTCCGTGATCTGTCCGCTCTGCGCCGTCGTCGCTTGCTGAAGGCGGCGAGGGGCGGCAACGGGCGCGGCGCGCGCAAGCATGGAGCGCGTGGCGCGGACGCGGAGCTACGCGTTCCGGTCGGCACGCAGGTGCTCACCGACGACGGCGCCCTGATCGCCGACCTTGCGCACGCGTCAGCACGGCTCGTCCTCGCGCGCGGCGGCCGCGGCGGTCGCGGCAACGCGCGGTTCGTCTCGTCGACGCGGCAGGTTCCCCGCTTCGCAGAGGTCGGCCGTGTCGGAGAGGAGTTCGACGTCGAGCTGCACCTGAAGCTGCTCGCCGATGCCGCACTCGTCGGCCTTCCGAACGCCGGCAAGTCGTCTCTGCTGACGCGCATCTCGAACGCTCATCCGAAGGTGGCCGACTATCCGTTCACGACCCTGCAACCGGTGCTCGGGACCGTCGAGTCACCGGACGGACGCCAGCTTGTGGTCGCCGACGTTCCCGGTCTGATCGAGGGAGCGAGCGAAGGGGTCGGGCTCGGTCACGAGTTTCTCGCGCACCTCGAGCGTGCCCGAATGCTCGTGCATGTCATCGACGCGTCGCAAGGCGCCGACGAGCAGTGGCGGGTGATCGATGCGGAGCTCGGCGCATACGGGGCGGGTCTTGATCTACGTCCCCAGATCGTCGTACTGAACAAGATCGATCTTGCGCCCGACCCTCCGTTCGGGATCGACGATCCCCGCATCGTCGCGGTGCACCGCCTGTCGTGTGCGACGGGGGAGGGATTGCCCGACTTCCGCCGTGCGCTCTTCACGCTCGTCCCGTCACCGGAACCTAGCGAGCGCGACGAGAGCGAGCTCGTCGACTTCCTCGTCTACCGACCTCAGCCGGAAACGCATTCCTGGCGCCTCCTGCGGACGGAGCGTGGATTCCGGGTGCTCGGTTCTCCGCCCTCCGATGACGAGCTCGAGCGCGCGTTGCGTGCAGCCGGCGCCAAGCGCGGCGCGACCGTCGAGATCGGCGACGAGGAGCTCGAGCTTGCCTGACGCGCAGTCGCCGCTCGGGCTCTTCGGCGGCGCCTTCGACCCGCCGCACCGCGGTCACGTCGAGCTGCTCCGCCAGGCACGCTCGCAGCTCGGGCTCGACCGGGTGATCGTCCTCGTCGTCGCTGATCCTGGGCACAAGCGCGTCGAGACTTCGGCCGCTATCCGCCTGAGGCTCGCCCGGGCTGCATTCCCCGACGACGAGGTCATTCTCGATCGGCACTCCCGCACGGTCGACATGCTGCGCGCGCACCCCGAGTGGAGTGCGCCCGTGTTCCTGATCGGGGCCGACGAGTTCTGCGCGTTCGGCAGGTGGAAGGAGCCCGACGAGGTGCTTCGACGCGCGCGTCTCGGCGTTGCGACACGGCCCGGGTTTCCCCGCGACCGCCTCGACGCTGTGCTGCGCGAGCTCGCCGCCCCCGACCGGGTCACGTTCTTCGAGCTCGAGCCGACGCCCGTCGCGTCGAGCGATCTGCGCGCACGGCTCAAGGACGGCGATGACGTTGACGGTGACGTCCCGGCCGCCGCCCTCGCGATCATCCGGGCCGAGCATCTTTACACGCGGTAGCCGCCGGTACACTTCCTCACGCTTGAGCCCACTCGAACAGGCACGCCGGATCGCGGCGCTCGTCCAGGACAAGCTCGCACGCGACGTCGTCATCCTCGACATGCGACCCGTCTGCGCGTACACCGACTACTTCGTCATCTGCACGGGTGGGAACGCGCGGCAGACCAAGGGAATCTGGGACGAGGTGCACGGCCGGCTCAAGCAGGAGAACCAGCTGCTGCCCAAGTCGATCGAGGGTGGTGTCGAGGCGACGTGGATCATCGCCGATTACGTCGACGTCGTGTTGCACGTCTTCACACCCGATGCGCGCGCGTTCTACCGGCTCGAGGAGCTCTGGGACGACGTCCCGCACGAGGCGCTCGAAGCCGCGACGGCGTAGGGCTACACTTCGGGCTTCCGGAGGGCCCATAGCTCAGCTGGGAGAGCGTCTGGCTGGCAGCCAGAAGGTCGGCGGTTCGAGCCCGCCTGGGTCCATCGAGAGCTCACGATCACTTCTGCTTGATCGTGGCTCCCGCTGCCGCTGCCGCCGACTTGAGCTCGTCGAACGCGGCGCCCGCCGTGCCGATCGATCCGAGCCCGCCCCCACCGGCAAGCGCGCTCAGGGTCGCGGCAGCTGCGAGCGCCGAAGTCATCGGCCGAGCGAGCGCCTTCAGCGCCGGGCCGTCGCACTGAGCGTCGCGCGCGGCGATCTTCAACTCGTGGACGACCACGAGCCCCGATGCGCCTGCCTTCGCAAGCGCCTTCTTTCGTCCCGGTGCGCCCTTCTTGAACGCGCCGGCCCGCCATGGGTCGTAGATGTACCGGTAGAACGCTCCGGCGGCGACGCCCGTGTGCAGGAGAAACTTCGTCTTGGCGAAGCGGATCTGGCAGCTGACCACCGTCTGGCCTTGAGCGTTCGTCGACGTCGTCGTCTTCGCTCCGCCGCACCCGGCGCCGAGCAGTCCGATCGCGGTGAGCACGACGGCCAGCGACGACGCGACGGCGGAGCGGGCGAGTGGTGCCGGGCTCATCGGTCGAGCCTACCCTCGGCCAATTGTTAAGAAAACGTCAGCGCGGCAACGAACTCGGCGGAGCGACGTCAGAGTCTGCATGGCGGGCGAGTGGTGGCCGGGTGTCGAACTGCGGCATCTCATCGCGCTCGAGGCCGTCGCCCGCGAGGGATCGTTCCGCCGCGCCGCCTCCCGTCTCGGGTACGTCCAGTCGGCGATCAGCCATCAGATCGCTGCCCTCGAAGGACTGACGGGCCGGCGGCTGATCGAACGCTCGCGCGGAACGCGCCCGCTCGCGCTGACGCCGGCCGGCGAGATCATGCTCGCCCACGCGCAGGCGGTGATCGCCCGGGTGCGGGCGGCTCAGGCCGACCTCGCCGAGCTCGAGGGCATGGGGCCGGGTGCGCTCCGTGTCGGTGCGGCTCCCGACCTGCAGACCAGATTCGTGCCCGCCGTGCTCCGACTGTTCGCCGCGCCCGTCGTCCTGCGCGAAGATGCCGATGCGCGTGCTCTGCTCGCTGCGCTCGCCCGCGGCGACCTCGACCTTGCGCTGATCGACACCCCGGTGTCCCGCGGGCCGTTCGAAGCCCTGCCGCTCTGCGTCGACAGGTACGTCGTGCTCCTGCAGGAGGGGGCGCCGCTGACTCGACGCCGGCGGACGATCTCTTGCGTCGAGCTCGGACGGCTGCCGTTGATCGCCCACGCGCCCACGCGTCTCCAGGTCGAATCCGAGTTGATCGCGAGCGGTGTCGAGCCGCGCTTCGTTCTGCAGGCGGAGACGGGCGCAGCGGTTCACGGCCTGGTCGCCGCGGGGCTCGGTGCCGCCGTCGTGCCCGAGCTCGCGACCGATGTTCGGTGGGCCGGTACCACGATCCTCGATCTCGCCGAAGGTGTGGTCGAGCCGAGGACGATCGCGATCGTCTGGAGCCGTGCGCAGCCTCCGCGTGTCGACGCGTCGGCATTCCTGGAGGCGGCGCGATCGGTTTGCGCGGTCGAGCAGCTGCGCGAGCCGGCGCTCGTCGGCTGACCTTCGCGGACTGCCCGTCGCGGGCTCGGGTCAAAGGTCGAGCTCGAGGAAGCGCGTGCCCGCGATCGGGTTCTGCGTGTAGGCCGCGATCTCGCGGAATCCCGAAGCGCTCGTACAGCGCCTGCGCACGCTCCATTCCCGGGACGGTGTCGAGGCGAAGTCGGCGGTAGCCGAGTCTGCGAGCCTCCGCAACTGCTTCCTCGAGCAGCCGCCGGCCGGTCCCACCGCCGCGCTGCGACGGCCGCACGAACAGCCGTTTCAGCTCGCACGTCTCCGTATCGAGCGACCGCAGGCCGACGCATCCGATCGGTTCGCCGTCGACTCGGGCGACGAGGAGGGCGCCGTCCGGGGGCGTGTATCGACCGGGAAGCCCGGCGAGCTCATCGTCGAACGACTGGAACGCGAGGTCGATCGAGAGTGAGGCGGCGTACTCCTCGAAGAGCAGGCGGACGGCGTCGACGTCGCGTTCGGCGAACGGGCTGATGTCTGCTTTGGACACTGGTGCGGTCACCGCCGGGTTGTCACTCTTGACACGCATTCTGCACAGACGCGTAGCTGCCGTCTCTCTATCGTTGTCATATCTGACAACGAAAGGAGGCACCGGTGCGAAGGAGCATCTCGATCGTGGCGTTCGCCATCGTTTCGCTCACTCTGGCCGGCCCGGCGGCGCAGGCGTATCCGCAGCCTGCGTGCATCACAGGTGCGATCACGCCCCAGAGCCCACCCGTGATTTCGGGCAACACCGCCGTCGGAGGCACCCTGACGGTCTCGACCGGCACGTGGACCTCATGCGGTGAGTCCCTGACCGGCTACACGTACGCGTGGTCGGGCGCGGGCGCAAGCAGCACGAACAGCTACGTCGTCCAGCCTGCCGATGCCGGCAGAACCGTGTCCGCCTCCGTGGTGGCATGCAACGTCGACGGCTGTTCGACACCCGTGGCGACGTCGATCGCGATCCCGCCGTCGGGCGGGGGTGGCGGCTGTTCACAAACGTGTCCGGTTCCGCCGGCTCCCAAGCCGTCGGACCGTGATGGCGATGGAGTCGCGGACGCGTCCGACAACTGCCCGGACGCCTGGAACCCCGACCAGGCGGACGCCGATGGTGACCACGTCGGCAACGCCTGCGACGCGACGGTCCCGTCCGACTTCGTCAACGGAACGCTCACCAGCGAGATCGGCTCCGAGCGCTCGTACTTCGTCATCGATCCGGGGACACTGGCGCTGCTGCCGTGCAAGAACGCCTGGGCGCGGTACACGTACACGAACCTGGTCCACCTGTACGTGCTCTGGCGGTACCAGCTCTCGTTCGACTTCTGTTACATCCCGGGCCTGAAGGTCGTTCGGGTATCCGGCCTCAACGCGCACGGCACCTACGCCGCCTGGCCCTGGTCGTTCCAGGGAAACGCGGTCGAGCCTCGCTGGATCACGTCACCGCCAGGGTACGCAGTCCACGCGTTCGCCCAAGGCAAGTTCGCCGCCTGTGTCGGCGTCGCCTCGATCGGAGTCTGCGGCTCGTCGCGATCGCCGTATCTCGATCTCTACGCGAGCGCCGCACCATCGACGTGGTTCGCAGGCGGGCTGTCGTGAGGCTCCCTACCACGCACCGGTTCGTGTTCTGGTCGCTCGTGGTCCTGGTCCTCGTCGTGCTCTTCGTCGTCTTCTTCGTCGCGGGGCACGGTAGCGTCTCGGGCGGTTCGCGCTAGTTGCCGTCGGACTATGCTCGGCGGCCGTGGAGCTCCACCCCACGACCGCCGAGGACCTGCCGGAGCTGGAGGAGCTGTTCCTCTCCGCGATCGGGTCCGTCTACGAGCCACACGGATTCGCTCCGCCGGTGCCTCCGCCCGGTGCGTTCACGGCGCAGCATCTCCACCTGCTCGGGACTGATCAGGAGCGGTGCTTCGTCGCAATACAGAGCGGCAGGCGGGTCGGTTACGTCGCGGCGTGGCTACGGGGCCGCGACTGGTTTCTCGGTTCGCTCTTCATCGCCCCGGCGGCCCAGGGCGCAGGTGTCGGCAGCCGGCTGCTCGAGGCGGCGTGGGGTGACGGCGACCTGCGGCGGAGGACGCTGACCGATGCGATTCAGCCGATCTCGAACGCGCTCTATGCGCGGCGCGGGCTCGTTCCCGCAACACCGCTCCTGTCGTTCGCCGGCGTGCCGTCGCTCACGGGCGCCGACACGATGCTGTCCACCGGCCCGGGAAGCAGGTTCGTCGCGATCGACGAGGCGGCCTACGGTTTCGACCGGTCCGTCGACCATCGCCTCTGGGGCGAGATCGCCGAGCGCACGATCTGGTTTCGCGACGACCGCCCGGCTGCCTACTCCTATCGTTTCCCCGGCGGTGCGGTCGGCCCGGTCGCCGGCGTCGATCCCGAGGCTGCAGTCGCGGCGCTCGGAGGAGAGCTCGCGCGGGCCGAGAGCCCGGTGAGCGTGCGCATCCCCGGATCGTCGCGCGGGCTCGTCAGCTGTGCGCTCGCCGCGGGCCTCCGGCTGTCACCGACGCCTGGGTTGCTGCTCCTGTCCGACGGGGTCCCGCCTCCGACCGCGCTCGCGATCGGGAGCTACACGTTGTTCTAGATGGTTGATCGGTAGGGGAACAGCGCGAACATCCGCGGTAGCACGAACACCGGGTCGGCCCACGGCCGGAAGAACGCACCGGTCACCCAGCCGTGGGCGTACGCCGCCTCACCGAAGTTCGGGATGTCGCGCTCGACCCCGGTCAGGTACTCGAGGTCGGCGGAAGGGGCGAGGAAGAGCGCCTCGACGCCGTCGGCCTCGAGCCGCTCCGACAGGCGCCGCCGTCGCTCCGCGTAGTCGAACGTCACGACGAGACCCTAAGCAGAGGGAGCACGTCGCGGCACAGCAGCTCGACGCCGTGGCGCTCGTCGATTCCGTGCGGCGTGCCGAAGTCGACGCGCCGCGCGCCGGCGTCGAACAGCACCTCGGCCTGCGCGGCGACCTCGTGCGGCGTTCCGGCGAATGCGAACCGTCGCAGCAGCGCGTCCGGCAGCAGGGCCCCCGCGGCGTCCTGGTCCCCGGCCGCGACGAGCTGCGAGAGCCTCGTGAGCAGCTCGGGCTCGAGCTCGGTCGTCGGGTCGAGGGCGCCGACCACGTCGACGTACATCGCGACCTCGCGCCGCGCCAATGCCCGCGCGCGGTCTCCGTCCTCGTCGACCACGGTTACGGCGCCGAAGACGATGCCGACGTCGTCGTTTCCGACCCGTTGGCGCAGCACGTCGACGACGAGCGGATTGGCGCTTCCGCCGACCTTGACCTCGGCGGCGGCCTCGCCCGCGAACGCGGCGAGCCGCGGCGACCAGGTGCCGACGAGTAGAGGAACTTCGGCGCGCCGGAGCTCGTAGCGCAGGCCGTCGCCCGCGCGGAGCGAGAAGCGCTCGCCCGCGAAGCCTGTGCGGTCGCCCGCGAGCAGCCGCCGGATCACCTCCCACGCCTCGCGTACGGCGGTCACAGGCCGCCCGTCGTCGACGCCGAGCGACTCGAGCCACGCTCCGGCGGCGAGCCCGACGAACGCACGACCGTCGGACACCCGGTCGAGCGCGGCGATCTGTCCGGCGATCTCGACGGGGTGAAGCGTGAACGGGTTGAGGCACGACGGCCCGACGCGGGCATTCGCCGTCGCGCCCGCGATCTCGAGGAGGGCCGGCAGCGCAGGCTGGAACCACAGGTCGTTGAAGACCGTCACCACGTCGAAGCCCGCGTCGTCCGCGCTGCGCGCGAGCGCGGCGTACTCACCGGTTCCCTTGTCGGTCTGCAGCGCGAGCCCGAGCTCGCGCCGCGGCGGCGTCACGTGAGGTCGCCGGTTGCCATCGTCCGGCGCGCGGTCCGCTCGATGCGCATGATCACCCGCTCGTCCGGATCCGGGCAGGCGACGAGGGAGTCCTGCTCGAGCCAGTCCGACGCCGGCAACGCACGCTGTTTCGCAGGCAGGAGCGGCAAAACGCTCTGCAGCGCATAGAGGCAGAAATGGCGGCCGGACGGGATGCGGACGCGGCTCGACTCCGTCAGCTCGAAGTAGTCGCCGACCTCGAGGCCGCAGACCGACCGACCTTCGATCCGCTCCACGGTCACGCGCAGGTCGTACAGCGTCATCTCGTCGTCGGGGGACGCCACCCGTCCGACTCTACTGGCGGACGTCGAATCCGAGACCCGCCGGCGTCCGGGTGTCGTAGACTTCGGATATGTCGGGCCAGGCTTGGGGACTGGTCTTCTTGATGGTGATCCTGAAGATCCCGATCGTCTATCTCGGGATCGTGGTCTGGTACGCCTGCAAGGAGCCCGAGCCCGGTGCCGGGCCGAACGACTATTCGGTGTGGCGCCCCTGGCGCACACCGCCGGGCCCGCGCCCCCGCCGCGGCGGTCCGCACGGGCACCGGGACCGGCGTGCGCGCGTCGCGCGTCGGGATAGAGTCCCGTCGTGACCTCCGAGGACCGCGACCCGCACAGCGCGGTCGAGGCCGTTGCGGGCCTGCTGGCCGCAGCGGCGCTCTTCCTCGGCGCGCTCGAGCTCGTCTACCGCCCGTTCCGGCTCGCACCCGTGGCGCTCCTGCTCGCGCTCGTCGCGACGGTGATGAGCCGTCGGCACCAGCGGCTGACGAGCATTGCGATCGCGGTGATCGGCGTGTGCTTCGTCGTCGGAGCGTCGCTGCAGGTGATCACGCACCATCCCCTCTACTGATTCGCGGAAACAGCAGCTGAATGAGGAGGACATCCGCACCCTCCTTGGTACAACACCTGAGTGAGCGTGCGCGACGTCGACGGTCTGAATAGCGGCTACGCGCAGGCGCTGCTCGACGACTATCTCGAGAACCCGGACGCCGTCCCGCCCGCCTGGCGTGCGCTGTTCGAAAGCGGAGACACGCAGCTGATCGCAACCCATCCCGGGCTCGCACGGCTGCTCGAGCGGCTTCCCCGCAACGGGGCGGACGACGATCACCATGCGGCAGCCGAGCCGGAACCGGTGCCGGTACCGGATGAAGAGGACGCAGCCCCGGTCGCCGTGCTCGAGGCGCCGCCGGCCGCCGACGTCGACCCGCAGCTGCTCGGAGGCGTCGCCGCCGCGATGGCCCTGGTCAAGGCACACCGGACGCACGGCCATCTCGGGGCGCGGCTGGATCCCCTCGGGTCAGAGCCGGTCGGCGACCCGTCGCTCGAGCCTCTCCGGCTCGAGCCCCGGCTGACGCCCGAGCTGCAGGCCCGCATCCCGGCCTCCGTGCTTCGCGTGCACGTTCCCGGCGAGACCCTCGCCGACGTACTGCCCAAGCTCGTCGAGACGTATTGCGGCACGATCGCCTACGAGCTCGAGCACCTCTCCGATCACGAGCAGCGCGTGTGGTTGCGCCGCGCGATCGAGTCGGGTGCCTATCGCGAGCCGCTCCCGGCCGACGATCGCCGCGCGCTTTTCCGGCGCCTCTGCGAGGTGGAGGGGATGGAGCGCTTCCTGCGCAAGCGGTTCCTGGGGCAGAAGCAGTTCTCGCTCGAGGGACTCGATGTGATGATCCCGATGCTCGACGAGACGATCGAGCTCGCAGCGGAGAACGGGGCGCACGAGATCGTGATGGGGATGGCGCATCGTGGGCGGCTGAACGTCCTCGCCCACACGATCGGGATGCCGTACGAGCAGATCCTGCGCGAGTTCGAAGGCGAGCGAACCCTCGATGCCGTCTCCGCCGACCCCGAGGGCGGCACCGGCGACGTCAAGTACCACCTCGGCGCCCACGGCACACGGACGACCTTGAACGGGAGCGTCGGCGTTCGGATCGTGGCGAACCCGAGCCACCTCGAAGCGGTCGATCCGGTCGTCGAGGGCCGGACACGCGCCGAGCAGACCGATCGCTCGACGCCGAACGGTGCGCACGACCCCTCGGTCGCCCTCGCGCTTCTGCTGCACGGCGATGCGGCTTTCGCGGGTCAGGGGGTGGTTGCGGAGACGCTGAACCTGCAGAGCCTGGCCGGCTATTCGACCGGCGGCACGTTGCACCTGATCACGAACAACCAGATCGGCTTCACGACCGACCCGAGCGAGGGCCGCTCGACGCGCTACTCGTCCGATCTCGCGAAGGGCTTCGACGTGCCGATCATCCACGTCAACGCCGACGACGCCGAGGCGGCGCTCTCCGCGGTGAGGCTCGCGATGGCGTACCGGCGCCGGTTCGGCGACGACGTCGTGATCGACCTCGTCGGCTATCGCCGGTTCGGCCACAACGAGCAGGACGAGGCCGCCTACACCCAACCGCTGATGGCCGAGCAGATCGCCTCGCACCCGAGCGTGCGCGAGCTGTACCAGGCGAGGCTGATCGAGGACGGCGTGCTCACCGAGGCGGACGCGGACCTGGCTGTCGCCGAGGTCGAGGCAGAGCTGCGCGAAGCACACGAACGACTGAAGGCGTCGTTCGGCGAAGGCTCGAAGCGCGAGCACGACGGTGCGATCCCGTTCTCGTCGGGCATCGAGGTCGTCACCGCTGTCTCCGCCGACAAGCTCCGCGAGCTGACCGGCGAGCTCTTGCATGCACCCGACAGCTTCACGGTGCACCCGAAGCTGGCGCGCCAGCTCGAGCGGCGGCGCACCGCTCTCGACGAAGGCGGAATCGACTGGGGGCAGGCAGAGTCGCTCGCGTTTGCCTCGCTGATCGTCGACGGGATCCCGGTCCGCCTCACGGGGCAAGACACGCAGCGCGGCACGTTCGCGCAACGCCATCTCGTCCTCCACGATGCCCACACCGGCGAGACGTACACGCCGATGCAGAACCTCGAGCACGGGACGGCGTCCTTCGAGGTCTTCAACTCGCCGCTCTCGGAGTACGCGTGCATGGGATTCGAATACGGATACTCGGCGGCCGCCCCCGAGGCGCTCGTGGTCTGGGAGGCGCAGTACGGCGACTTCGCAAACGGCGCGCAGGTCGTGATCGACCAGTTCGTGTCGTCCGGTCTTTCCAAGTGGCGTGAGACGTCGCGCCTCACGCTGCTCCTCCCGCACGGCTACGAGGGGAACGGCCCCGAGCACTCGAGCGCCCGGCTGGAGCGCTTCCTGCAGATGGGAGCCCAGGAGAACCTGCGGGTGGTCAACTGCACGACGTCCGCGCAGTACTTCCACCTCCTCCGCCGGCAGGCGCTCGACGCAACGGCCCGGCCGCTGGTCGTCGCGACCCCGAAGGGTCTGCTCCGGCTGAAGGAGGCGTCATGCACGCTCGAGGACCTCGCGACCGGAGGCTTTCGGCCCGTGGTCGACGACGTCACCGTCGACAAGGAAGCCGTTCGGCGCCTCGTTCTCTGCTCCGGCAAGGTCTACTACGACCTCGTCGGCCACGAGGCACGCGCACACGCGGCCGGCGTCGCCGTGGCGCGGGTCGAGCTGCTGTATCCGTTCCCCTCCGACAGCGCACGCGAGTTGATCGCCTCCTACCCGTACCTCCGCGAGGTCGTTTGGACGCAGGAGGAGCCGCAGAACATGGGGCCGTGGCGCTCGATCCGGCACCGCCTCGAGGAGTCGACGGCGGGCGTGCCTCTTCGCTATGTCGGGCGGCCGTGGCGCGCGAGCCCATCCGAGGGCTATCCGACCGCACACGCGATCGAGCAGGACCGGATCGCGCGCGCGGCGCTCACCTAGAAACGACGCTCAGCGGGGTGCGCGCTTGGCCTGCTGAGCCGCCCACGCCTGCTTCGCGAGGCGCGGCCCGTGCGTCCGCGCCTGCGCGGTGACCCAGCGACGCTGCTCCGGCGACAGGCGGCGCCACACGTCCCAGGCCGTCAGCGCCATGCCGACCGGGCCGACTGCTTTCGACAGGGAAGTCCGTGGCATCGCGGCATTGTGCCGCCTGAGGATCACCTCGTGCGCGGGGAGCTGCCGCTGCCGGCCGTCGTGTCGCATCCGTCGGTCGGGGGCGGCGGAGGCGGAGGTTGCTCGTGGAGCCGCGGCTCGGCCGACGGGTCGAGCATCTCCAGCGTCACCGGGTGATACGGGCCAGTCGCGTCGATCCGGCCGGGGTTGACGCTCGTCGGCTGGGCTGTCGGGGCCGCGGGAGGCTGCTCGGCCGGCGGTGGCGTAGCCGGCGGCGGGGCCGGAGCCGGCTCAGGGGGCGGGGGCGCCGGGGCCGGAGCGGGGGCCGGAGCGGGCGGCGGGGTGGGGGCGGGCGCTGGTGAAGGCGTGGGCGCGGGAGCAGGTGGAGGCGCCGGTTCGGGAGCCGGAGCGGGTGTCGTGCTGGGCGGCGGCAGGGCCGCCGGGATCGCCGGCTCCACGACCGGCCGGGCCGGGACAGGCTTCGGCTTCGGGAGCACCGGCGGGGCGGCTGCGTGCACCGGTTCGACGTAGGAGATGAGGACCTGCTGGGGTTTCGGAGGCGGCTGGGAGCGTGCTCGGCGCACCGGGCGCAGGGCCGGCACCACCTCGACCGCCACCGGCCCGTGGGCCGGGATCGTCGAGGCGCCGGGCAGCGCCCGGGGGACGTTGTCGGGCGCGAGGACGTGTTTCGGCAGCACCCATAGACCACCGGCGACGGTGACCGTCAGGCCGACGGCGGCGACGTGCAACCAAACACCTCTCATGCTTCCCCCTGGATCTGCCGAAACCTGTCCAGGAGAGGTATCGGCAACGGCACGCAATGGCTTGAGGGGGAGGATCAGCCTGCAGGGCGGCCGCCGCCTGGGCAGCTTCAGGTTCAAGCTGGTCGCCTGGTTCGCGCTCCTCGCGCTGCTGCCACTTGCCGTCGCCTTCTACGGCTACGACAACCTCGCCCGGCGGAGCGAGAACCGCCGTGCCGACGCCTCGCTCGAGGCCGCCCTCCGCGTCGCGGTCGCCGGCTACGCACAGCAGCTCGACCTGGCCGCGACCATTGCCCGTCGGCTGGCTGCCGAGCCGCGCCTCCAGCGCGCTCTGCGCGGACACGATCGCTCCTCTTTGTCCGTGGTCGCCGCCGGTGAACCGTCGACGAGGATCAGCGGCGGTGGCCTCACGGTCGGCTCGCTCCCGCCGTTCGCAGCGCAGCGCACCGTTGCGATCGTCGATCGCGGGCGCACGATCGGCACCGTGACGGTTGCCGTCCCGATCGACGATCGCCTGCTCACGACGATCGGGGTGGGTCTCGGTGCAGGCGAGCGTCTCGTGGCGGTGCGCAACTCGCACCTCGTCGCGGGCGGCCCGCCAAGCGAGCCGCTCGCCATCTCGCCGGGCAAGTCCGCGCGCGTCATGGTGGCCGGCACGTCGAGTCGCGGCCTCTCCACGTCGCTCGCAGAACCGGCGGGCGTGCAGCTGGTCGCGCTGACGCCGCAGGCAGCGATCGACACGGCTGCGCGTATGGCCGAGATGCGGCTGACGGCGGTGCTGATCGCCTCGCTGCTCGTCTTCGCCCTGGTCGTGTTCCTCCTCGGGCGGTCGGTCGTGACCACGCTCGGGCGTCTTGCCGGCGCCGCCGATGCGATCGCCGACGGCCGCCTCGACGAGCGCGTCGACGTGCGCGGTCAGGACGAGTTCGCGCAGCTCGGCAGTGCCTTCAACCGGATGGCGGAGCAGCTGCAGCAGCAGATGACCGAGCTGCGGACGGAGCGTCGCCGTGCGCACGAGGCGACGACCCGGTTCGGACAGGCGCTCGGAGCGACACACGATCCGCAGCAGCTCCTGCGTGTCGTCGCGGAGACCGTCGTGGAGGCGACCGGCGCGTCGGGCGCAGTCGTTCGCACCCGCACGGGCGAAGTGCTCGAGGCCGGCGAGTCCACAGGGCCGGAGGAAGTGACGTTCCCGCTACGGGTCGGTGCCTCCGACTTCGGATCGCTCGTGATCCGCGGCTCGGCGCTCGACGCGGACCAGGTGGAGACCGCGAGAGCGCTCGTCGCTCACGCAGCGGTTGCACTCGAGAACGCGCGGCTGCATCGACTCGTCGAGCAGCAGGCGCTCGTCGATGTGCTCACCGGCCTCGCCAATCGACGCTCGCTCGAGGAGACGTTG
Organism: uncultured Thermoleophilia bacterium; assembly: GCA_963715115.1. Lineage (GTDB taxonomy): Bacteria > Actinomycetota > Thermoleophilia > Gaiellales > Gaiellaceae > PALSA-600. The sequence continues at coordinate 35,335 of CAVQRE010000004.1, read as the reverse complement.
ACCTCCGAGCTTGCGCGGGCACGTCGACTCGACGGCGAGCTGTGTCTGAGTGCTCTCCGATCTCGACCACTTCAAGCTGATCAACGATCGTTTCGGTCATCCCGCAGGCGACGAGGTGCTCCGATCGTTCGCGCACACGCTCGCCGGTGCAGTTCGGGAAGGGGACGTCGCCGGTCGCTGGGGCGGCGAGGAGTTCGCGCTCATCCTCGTCGGCATCGGCGTCTCGGGTGGGATCGACCTTGCAGAGCGCGCACGAGGGCTCATCTCGGCGCGTCCCATCATGACCGTTCGCGGCGGTCCGGTGAACATCACCGCGAGCTTCGGCGTCGCGGCATGCGCCGGCGGAGCGCGCATCGACGATTTGATTGCTGCAGCCGATTCGGCCCTGTACGCGGCCAAGCGCGGGGGCCGGAACCGGGTCGTGGGCGGCGCGACGATCCAATCAGTCGTCTAAACTCCCGCGCCGGGAAGAGATAAGACGTACCAGTAGGAGGAATCAATGGCCGTCGAGACTCCGTCCGTGTTCACCCAGGTGATCCAGGAGCACCTCGAGTTGAAGCGTCGGAACGCGGCACTCGAGCACGAGATGCCGCTCGAGAAGTACATGTCGGACGACCCGTTCGAGAATCATCCGCTCTTCAAGACCGAGGAGCAGGCGCGGATCGAAGACACGATGGACGGCGTCGTCCAGATCGACGAGCACGAGACGACACTCGACTGGCCGTCGGCGGAGGACACCTTCACCGCCGAGCCGACAGAGCCGTCCGAAGTGACCGTCGAGACGAGCGAGCCCGTCGAGCAGACGGACGAAGCGCTCTGGTCGCGCTCGCGCGACTTCGACTGGGGCGACTGACGTACGAAGGTCCGGTGCCTGGCACGTCGGTGCCAGGCACTCTGATCAGCAGTAGCTGTCGCGCGGCGGCGACGCGCCCGGCCTGAACGTCACGGCGTGCGCGTCGAGCGGCTTACTCGCCGGCGCGATCCCGGCAAGCGCGAGCAGCCCCTGTCCGCGGTCCCACAATGCGTGGGCGTGCGGCAGCCTGGTCACATAGCCGGTTACTGGTTGGCCGAGGGCTCCTGCCAGTCGGGCGAGCCATTCGGCGTTCGCGAGCCGCGAGCAGGTGGCGCCGTTGAACTCGTGCCGCTCGCCGGCGCTCGTGCTCCAGACGACCACGAGATGCGTCCCGTGCCGGATTGCGTCGGCGAGGCCGGGGAGATGATGGCTCGGCGAGCGCGAGCGGTAGGCGGCCGATGCCTGGGCCGGCGTACCGCCGAGCACCGTCTCCATCTCGGTCCGCGTCTCGTGGTGCGCAGGGAGTGCGTCGAAGCGTGCCGCGAGGTCGAGGTAGCTGTCGACGACGACCAGCGCGTCGGCGCCCACCTCCGGGTGTGACGCCACGAGCTCCGCGTCGGCGAAACCGGAGTACGACACCCCCACGACGACCAGCTTCGAGATCCGGATCCCCTGCGCGCGCAAGCGCGCCGGAAGCTGGGCGACCTGCGCGAGGTAGCGCGGGTCGCCCCAGTCCTCACGGCGACCCGCGCGACCGCCTGCGACCTCGTAGCGGTTCGGCCCGTAGTCGGTGCACGCGAGCGAGGCGTGAACGTTGCGGGCGAGGTTCCTGAGCTGGTCGCAGTAGATCGGCCCCCCGAGCGTGAGCAGGAGCAGGTGCGGGGTCGAGCGCGCGCCGGGCGCGAGGTGGAGCTCCACCCGCATCAGCGGGCTCGCGGCTGCGCGGCCCGGGAGCACGAGCGCCGCCGCGAGGAGCAGCAGGAACAGCCGTTGGCGCGCCGTTAGTCGCCGGTGACCGAGCGGTTTCGGGCCCCTTCGACGGTGCTCGACATGACCAACTTCACCGCTCATACACACCTCAGGGGCCTGCGCACGGCCGTCGCGCCGCTCCTGCTCGCCGCGCTGATCGCGTCGGCATCGAGCGGCTTCCACTCGGAGGCCGCACATGCGTCCGTCAAGCAGGCGGGGCGCTCGTACGGCTGGCCGGTCGCACCGTTCAACCGGCAGCATCCTATCCGCGGCGGCTTCGGCGACCCGCGGACGGTCTACCTCGACCCGCCGACCCACGCGACGCTCATGCACCCGGCCGGCTCGTTCTCGTTCCACCAGGGCGTCGACATCTCGGCGCCCGACGGCACCGCCGTCTACCCGGTCGCCGACGGCACGGTGATGAGCCTCAACGCCGACCGCGTCTTCGTCTCGTCGGGGAACGGCGACCGTTTCGAGTACTGGCACATCGCGCCGACCGTGAAGCTCGGCCAGCAGGTCGACGACCGACAGCACCGTGCTCGGGCACATCATCCGCGGCACCGGCCACGTTCATCTGACCGAGGTCGACGGCGGCGTCGTCACCGATCCGCTGCTGCCCGGCCACCTCACGCCGTACCGCGACTCGACGAAGCCGGAGGTCACCTCGATCGAGCTGCGCACGGGTGACGACGGCCCGGCGCAGATGACGAACTTCATCCGCGGCTCGGTGAACATCGTCGCCGAGGCGTACGACACGCCGACCGTGCCGGTGCCCGGCGAGTGGCACGACATGCCGATGACGCCGGCGCTGATCACCTGGCACGTCGAGACCTGGAACGGCAAGGTCAAGATCCCCGAGACCACTGCCTGGGACGCACGGCACACGATCCCGTCGAACGGTCTGTTCTGGCGCTACTACGCGAAGGGCACGTTCCAGAACATGTCGGTGTTCGGCCCGCACTACTCGTGGGGACAGCCCGGCTGCTTCCGCTTCCGGCTCGGGATGCTGAACACGCTCCGGCTGGCGGACAACGTGTACCGCCTGGTCGTCACCGCGGCGGACGTGCGCGGGAACCGCTCGAGCTCGTCGCTTCGGTTCTCGGTGCACAACCACACGGGCTGGGTCGGCGTCTGACCTTCGAAGGTTGAGCGGGGGTCAACGAGGGCGGCGCGTGAGCGCCGCCCTCGCCGTGTTCGGACTCAGTTGGTCTTGCGTGTGCCGTCCGTTGTCGAGCCGTTTGTGGCCGGCCGGACGTTGCGGTTATGTCCAATCACACGCACGTTCAGGGGACCGGCATTCGCCGGTCCGCCATCGCCGCCGCGATCCTCGCCGTGGCGATCGGCCTCTCGGCGGCCACGCAGGTCGCGGTCGGCAGACGCAACGTCGTCGGGCTCGGCATCGGCGCCCATGCCGGGCGGCGGCTGCGGCGGCGGCTGCTGAGGCCGCCGTCGGTGGGGAGCGCTTCGGCGCTCCCCCACCGCCTTTGCACCTGGACGTCCCGGAGTTGGGTCCTCTCCACCTACTCCTCGATGCGGGCGAGCAGCGCCTCGTTCTCCTTCTAGCGCAGGAGCTGCACCGCGGACGCTTTCGCCTACGTCGCTTCGTCGTCGCGCCCGGCCGGCTCGAGAACGTGCGCGAGGGCCAGGTGCGCCTTCGCCTGCTCGTTCGAGCTCGTCGGTCGCTTCGAGCAGCGCGACCGCTTCGCGGGCGAGCACCTCGCCGTCTTGCGCCGCCGACGACCGCGTGAGCCCGCCGCCACGCGGCCTCGGTCCGGACGTCGCCCGGCTACGACGCGCTCGCGGGCCTGCTCGGTCAGCTGGAGCTAGTGCTTGCTCCGGACGGTCGGCATCGGCGAGCAGCTCCGCGAGCTGCGCCGAGATCGTCGCGACCAGGCAGTGTCGCCCTCGCGCTCGAGGACTGCGCGAGCGGCATCGCGCAAGACATTCTCGCGCAATGGCTGCATCTCTCGGTCAGCCACGTGATCTCGGCTTGAGCATGGCCTCGTCCCGCGTGTGGCGCTGCCGGGTGCCGAACTCGTCGATGAGCGCCTGCGCCGATGTCGAGCTCGCCGTCTGGCGCCCGCGAAGTCGCCGCGCATCGCGACAGGTGCGCGAGCGACAGCCGAATCCTCGCCTCGGAACCTCGGTCCGCTTCCGCGAGCAGCTCTCTCGCAGCGCTCGATGCCTTCGGCACCGGGCGTGGGCCGTCGCACGCATCGTTGGCAAGCACGCCGAAACAGTTGCGCCGGCGCGTAACCCGCTGCGCGCGCGTGGTCGAGCGCTCGGAGCGCCGCCTCCTCGCTCGCCGCGTGCCGGAACTGCAGCCGGCCACGGAGCGCCGCGAGGCAGAACCACGCCCGCTCGAGCGTGCGGTCGTCGGCGCCGTCCAGCTCGTCGAGCGCCTGCTCGACGAATCGCAGCGCATCGTCGAGCGAGCTCGGCGCCGCGCAGCACACGCGGCCAGACGAGCTCGAGACGCGCGCGCAGCTCGATGCCGGCCGGTCGCCGCATCGCGACGCAGTCTCGGCGACCGTCGGCGAGCATCTCCTCGACGACGCGCGAGTCGCCGGTTGCCTTCAGCGCGGTCCCGAGCTCGCACGCGAGCGCGAGCCGCTCTGGATCGCTCGGCGGGTAGCAAGGCGTCGCACGCGAGAGCAGGTCGATCGTCGTCGGGATCGTCATTCGCTTCAGCGCTGCGATGCCGCTCGCTCCCGAGACGCGTTGCCGCCTCCCGCGCGAGCGCTCTCGTCGCCGCGGCCGAGCTCCTCGCCGTAGCGGTACGCCTGCTCGAGGTGGAAGCCGACCACGTCGTCGCTGCTCTCGGCGTGCGGGTCGAGCCAGCGAGCGAGCCGCTCATGTGGACCCGGCACGGCGCCGTCTTCGGCACCGAGGCGTACGCGGCGTCGCGAATCAGGGCGTGGTGGAAGACGAAGGCGTCCTCGCCGGCGAGCGACGAGGTCGCCGGCTGCACGAGCCGTCCGCGGACGAGCGCCGAAAGGGAGCTTGCGACGACGCGCGGATCGTCAGCCGTCAGCGCCTCGACGGCGCCGCGCCAGAATTCGCGGCCCGCCACGGCGGCGTGGCCGAGCAGCGCCCGTTGCTGCGGCTCGAGCCGGTCGAGCCGGCTCGCGAGCAGCGTCTCGATCGTCGGCGGCAGCTCGTCACCTTCGAACGCGACGAGCTGCTCGAGGAAGAGCGGGTTCCCCTCGCCGGCGCGGATGACGGCATCGGCGCGCCCGGCCGTCACCTCGGGCTCGCGCTCGCGGACGAGGCGCGAGCGCCTCGTCCGGCGCGAGCGGGCCGACCGGGAGCTCGTCCTCGCGCCAGCCCGGCCGCGCGTCGAGTAGCTCCGGTCGCGCGACGCAGAGCACGAGCAGCGGCAGCTCGCCGCCCCAGGCGGCGAGGTACTCGACCAGGTCGAGCAGGCCGGGTGCGCCCCAGTGCAGGTCCTCGAGCTCGACGACCACCGGCCCATGCTCTGCGACCGCTTCCAGCAGAAGCCGCGTCGCACGGAAGACGTCAGGATTCGGAACGGTCGGCGCCGTCATCGCGAGCAGCGGCGCGAGCTCCGTGGGAACGACGGCGCGGCCGACGAGGTCGGCCCCGCCCGTGACGAGCTGCGCGAGCGGCAGGAAGCGCGCGGCCTCGCCGTAGGCGACGCAGCGCCCGGTCAGCACGCGGGCGTCGGGATGCCAGGCCGCGAACTCCCGTGCGAGGCGCGTCTTGCCGATGCCGGGCTCGCCCGAGAGCACGACGCGGACGGGGCGGCGGCGCTCAATGCTCTTCACCACGGCCGCCTCGATCCGCGCCAGCTCATGCTCGCGGCCGACGAGCGGTGCGTCGAGCCGGCGTGCGACTGCCGGCGCATCCGAATCGAGGCGCAGCAGTCGGAACGCCGAGCCCGAGACGTCGACCGGCACGGCATCGACCGCACCGCCGACGAGCGCGAGGATTGCATCGCCGAGCACGATCGCTCCCGGAGCGGCCAGCTCCTTCAGCCGGCGGCTTCGTCGCACGGCCGGGCCTGCCCGCGGCAAGGCATCCGTGCCCGCTACCACCTCGCCGGCGGCCAGGCCGACGCGGGCCGGCGTGTTCAATGCCGTGAGCTCGTCACGCAGCTCGATCGCCGCACGCAGGGCGCGTAGGGCGTCGTCCTCGTGTGCCGACGGCAGCCCGAAGAACGCGAGCATCTCGTCGCCGGCGAGCTGCTGCACGGAGCCGCCGTGCCGTTCGACCGCGGCTCGAACTGCGGCGATGGAGTCGCCGAGCTCGCTCTCCGCGGTCTCCGGGTCGGTGTCGTCTCCGGCCTCGGGCTCGACGCACAGCACGACAGCGGGACGGCGCACCTCGCGCGGCGCGCTCTCGGCGCGGATCTCGGTCGCGGACTCGAGCGACGGATCGTCACGGTGCATCTTCCGCTCGAGCTCGCGTAGCTGATCGCTCGGCTCTAGGCCGAGCTCGTCGATCAGCGCGAGCCGCGTGTCCTGGAACGCCTGGAGCGCCTCCGGCTTTCGCCGCGCGCGGTAGAGGGCCAGCATCTGCTCGCGGCGCAGACGCTCGCGCAACGGGTGGCGCGCGACCAGCGCCTCGAGCTCGGCGACGAGCTGCTCGTGGCGGCCGAGTGCGAGCTCGGCGTCGATCCGCTCCTCGAGCGCAACCAGTCGCAGCTCCTCGAGCCGCGCGGCCTCGGCTTCCGCGAACGGCTCGAAGGCCAGGTCGGCGAGAGCCGCTCCCCGCCAAGACGAGAGTGCCTCGCGGAGCGCCGCCGCCCGCTCCGCCGGCTCGAGAGCCTGCGCGGAAACGAGCGCGCGCTCGAAGCGCCGCGCGTCGATCTCCTCGTCGCGGGCGTGGAGGACGTAACCGGGAGGGTGCGTCTCGATCGTCTCCGCGCCGATCGCTTTGCGCAGGCGGGACACGCAGTTGTGCAGCGTCGCCGTGACGTTGACAGGCGGCCGCGCGCCCCAGACCTCGTCGATCAGCGTGTCGACGGAGACGGTCTCGCCGGCCCGGAGGAGGAGGACGGCGAGCACGGCGCGCTGCTTCGGGCCGCCGAGTGGCACAACGCGGTCACCCGCGCGCGCCTCCAGCGGACCAAGGAGCCGGTAGTCCATGCCTGGCCGAGGCCGAACGTATCACTGCCGAAGGCCGTCCTCGTTACGATCGGCGAATGGCCGGGCCGATCATCGTGGGGTACGACGGGCACGAATCGGCGCAGCACGCCCTGGGGCGTGCGATCGAGGAGGCGCAGAAGTCCGGGTCGAGTCTCGTGGTCGTCGCGATCGCCGAGATGCCGCTGAACCCGGAAGGCCTGCAGAACTACGGCACGCTCGACGACAGCCCCGTGCAGATGATGCCGCTCGTCGAGCCGCCGGAGCTCGAGCCGGTTCTCGCCGAGGCGCGCCAGCGAGTCGAGGCGGCCGGGCTGACGGCGGACTACGTCTGGTCGGCCGGTGAGCCGGCCGGGGAGATCATCGGCATCGCGAAGGAGCGCGGTGCGAGCCTGATCGTGATCGGGGAGCACCACCACGGCTTCTTCGGCAGGCTGCTCGGCGGGGACGTCAGCGGCGAGGTGCAGCGCGCCGCCGGGTGCGACGTGATCACGGTTCCGTAGCCTTCATGAACCGGTGCCCGGCACCCTTCGTGCCAGGCACCCACTCCCCGTAGTTAGCGAGCTGTTAGCGCCCTGGTGGACGCTGCACTGACCGTGGTGCCAGCGACGAGCCGAAGGGAGCAACCGATCGCCGACTTCACATTTCGCCCGCGCCTGCCGCGCGCGGGCCAGACGATCGAGCTCTTCGACTCGTCCTCCGACCCGGACGGTGTCGGCGTGGCCTGGCGTGCCTGGGACTTCGGCGACGGGGGGACGGCGACCGGGTCGTCGCCGACGCACCGGTACGCAGGGCCTGGCGCGTTCGTGATCACGCTCACGCTCGCGACCTTCGACGGGCGGATTGCCTCGTCGACGCACGCCGTCGCAGTCCGGGGCCTGGAGGGCGCCCCGTAGCGGCCGTACGAGACGGGTGTCTACAAGTAGTCCGCATGCCCGAATACCGCGTCCTGGGGCCGCTCGAGGTCGAGGACGGAGGCCGCCCGCTCGAAGTGGCGGCCCAGCAGCTGCGCGCGCTGTTGATCCTGCTCCTGCTGCACGCGAACGAGGTGGTCGCCACCGACCGCCTCGTCGACGACCTGTGGGCAGGATCGCCGCCCCGCAACGCCGTCACGTCGCTCCACAACGCCGTCGCAAAGCTCCGGCGCGTGGTCGGCGACAACCTCGTCACTCGCGCTCCTGGATACGTCCTCCGCGTCGAGCGCGCGCACGTCGACGCGCTCCGCTTCGAAGACCTGGTGCGCGCCGCCCGTGCTGCAGAGCCGGCTGCGCGGGCAGTTGCGCTCCGGGAGGCGCTTTCGCTCTGGCGCGGCGGCGCTCTGCTCGATGTCGCGTACGAATCGTTCGCCGCGACGGAGGCGAACAGGCTCGAAGAGCTACGTCTGGTTGCACGCGAGGATCTGATCGACGCCGAGCTCTCACTCGGCGAGCACGACGCGGTCGTGCCGGAACTGGAGGCCCTCGTCGCCGCGAACCCGTTGCGCGAGCGCCTGTGGGGGCAGCTGATGCTCGCCCTTTACCGCAGCGGTCGGCAGGGCGATGCGTCTCAGGCGTACCAGGACGCACGGCGGATGCTCCTGGCCGAGCTCGGCATCGAGCCAGGCCCGGCGCTCAAGCAGTTGCATGGCGCGATCATTCGCCAGGAGGTCGACGTGCCCGGATCGGCGACGAGGGCGCGCGGCTCACCGGCTGTCGACGAGCTCGGCGACGTCGCCACGGCGATCCTCGGAGGTCGTGTCGTGCCGGTCCTCGGCGAGGACGCCGAGAGTCTCGCCGCGCACCTCGCCGAGCGTTTCCACTATCCACGCAGCGAGCCGCCGGAATTGCCGCGCGTCTCGCAGTACGTGGCGACGATGCGCGGGTACGGGCCGCTCTACGACGAGCTGCGCGAGGCGGTCAGGGGAACGACAGCGGGCCGGGCGCCGTCCACCGCTTCTTCGCATCGCTTCCGCCGGTGCTCCGCGCGGCCGGTTCGCCACATCAGCTGCTCGTGACAACGTCGTACGGGTCGGCGCTCGAGCGTGCCTTCGCCGACGCGGGCGAAGAGGTCGACGTCGTCTCCTACATCGCGTCCGGGCGAGATCGCGGCAAGTTCTCCACCGCTCACCTGACGAGACCGCTCGGGTGATCGAGGTCCCGAATACGTATGCGACCGAGCTCTCGCTCGACCGGCGCACGGTGATCCTCAAGATCCGCGGCCAGCTTGACCCGGGCGCCGACGGCTCCGACAGCTTCGTCGTCACCGAGGACGACTACATCGACTACCTCGTGCGCGCGGACGTGGCGAGTGCAGTCCCGGTCGGTCTCGCGGCGACGCTTCGCCGTAGCCACTTCCTGTTTCTCGGGTACACGGTGCGCGACTGGCACCTCCGGCTGGTACTCGGACGAATGTGGGGCGACGAGCCGGTGGCGTACCGCTCCTGGGCGGTGCACCCCAAGCCGGGGCCGGCCGAGCGCGAGCTCTGGCGGCGGCTCGACGTCGAGCTCGCGGAGACGCCGCTCGAGCTGTACGTCGAAGGGCTTGCCGGGAGCGTCGGAGCCCCGGAGGGGTGGGCGGCGTGACCACGACGAGTGTCTCGCCGCTCGCCGCGCCGTTCCGTGGGCTAGCGCCGTTCGGAGAGTCGGAGCTCGACGCGCTGCTGTTCTTCGGGCGTGAGCGCGAGACCGAGATCGCGGTCGCGAATCTGCTCGCAGCGAGATTGACGATCCTGTACGGGCCGAGCGGTGTGGCGAAGAGCTCCGCTCCTTCGCGCGGGGGTGGCGCGACGTGTACGCGAGCTGGGGGGACACCGCGCCATCGGACGCGGGCCGGACGGCGCCGCGATCGTGTTCGCCTCCTGGGCCGACGATCCGGTCGCGAGACCTCGCCGAGGCGATTGCCGACGAGGTCACGTCCCTGGTCAAGCGTCCGGTGGCACGGCCCGTGCCGGGAACGCCGCTCGTCGATGTCGTCGAGCACTGGACGAGCGTGCTCGACGGAAGCCTCTACCTCGTCCTCGACCAGCTCGAGGAGTACTTCGTGTACCACGAGGGCGGTGGGCCGGGAACGCTCGACCACGAGCTCCCGGAGGTGGTGCAGCGCACGCGCCTGCGCGCGAATGTGCTGCTCTCGCTGCGCGACGACGCGCTCGCGCAGCTCGACGTCTTCAAGGCGCGCCTCCCGAACCTCTTCGCGAACAACCTGCGGCTCGACCGGCTCGATCGGGCGGCTGCGACGGCTGCGATCGTCGGTCCGGTCAAGCGCTGGAACGAGCTCGTGCCGGCCGAGCAGCGCGTCGAGATAGAGCCGGCGCTCGTCGACGCAGTGCTCGCGCAAGCGGCGGTCGCGGGTGAGCCCGACCGGATCCAGCCGCCGTACCTGCAGCTCGTGCTCGAACGTCTGTGGAACGAGGAAAGCGAGCGCGGCTCGCGCGTGCTGCGCGCCTCGACACTCGCCGAGCTGGGTGGTGCGGGGGCGATCGTCCGCGAGCACCTCGACCGCGCCATGTCGGTGCTCGACGAGCGCGAGCAGAACGCGGCCGCGCTCATGTTCGACCACCTGGTGACGCCGTCGGGGACGAAGATCGCCCATCGGGTCACCGATCTCGCGCAGTTCGCGCACGTTCCGGAGGTCGAGGCGGCGACGATGCTCGCCGTCCTCGGGCGGGAGCGGATCGTGCGGCCGCTCGACGAGGGCGGCGGTGGCGGCGACCGCTACGAGATCTTCCACGACGTGCTTGGCGCGGCCGTGGTCGGCTGGCGGGGGCGCCACCAGCTGGCGGCCGAGCGGGCGCGGGCTCGAAGAAGGCAGCAGCGGCTGATCGTTCTGGCAGCGGCCGCTCTGCTCGCGCTCGTCGTCGTCAGCGCGATCGCGATCTTCGCAGTGGCGCAGCGACATGAAGCGCGGGATCAGGCGCGTCGTGCGCGTGCCGGCGAGTTGAGCGCGCAGGCGCTGCTCGGTCAGACCTCGGATCCGCAGGCAAGCCTGGCGATGGCTCTCGACGCGGCCCGGCTGAGGCCGGACCAACAAACCGAGGACGTCCTGACGTCCTCCTCGCCTCACGGCTTCGGAAGGTTGCACATGTCGGAGGGCGCGTCGTCGACGTTGCGATCTCACCCGACGGACGCCATGCGGCCCTCGCGGCATCCGGTGGTCGCGGCACGGTGATCTGGAATCTCAGCTCGGGGCAGGCCCGAGTGCTCGATAGTGGCCCCGCAACACAAGTAGTGCACTACGACGCGACCGGTTCGAGTCTGCTCACCGCCGGAGGTGTGGCAACGACGGTGTGGGACGTGCGCTCCGGCCGCGCTGAGGTTCACCTCCCACACGCGGCCGACGCCGTCTTCGCGAACGGCGGGCGCGATGTTCTCACAGCATCGGCTGCAGGGCTTCGCGCATGGTTGGCCTGTCGCCGACGGGCGACTACTGCGTCGCTTTCCCCACAGCCGCTTCGACGTGCGGGTCGCCGTCAGTTCTGACGGCCGCTGCTCGATCGCTGCGATCGGCGGCGACGGGAAGGGAAACCTTTCGCCCGTGGTGTACTCCGCGACGGGCCGGCTGGTTCGCAGCCTGCCCTTGGTCGGCACGCAGGCTGTCTCGTTCTCGTTGGACGGGTCGCTGCTCGCGACCGGAAGCGCGCTGGGGTCGACTGTCGTGTGGGCGGCTCACAGCGGTCACGTCGTGAAGACGTTCGACGACGGGGGTGGCTCGATCACGTCGGTTGCCTTCAGCCCCGACGGTTCGCAACTGGCGACCGGCAGCGACGACGACGGCGTTCGCGTATGGGGGCTCCACGGCGAGGGCAGGTTGTTCTACTTCACCGGGCACGTCGGGCCAGTGACGTCGGTGCGGTTCGATCCAAACGGGGCGTCCGTCGTCAGCACGAGCGATGACGGCACGTCGCGCATCTTCGAGGTCGCCGGTATCGAGGCCGGCGTGTCAGCCGCCGTCCTCGCCGGTGGAAGCAGCGCCTACCTCGCGTCCGCCTATGTGCCGGGCGGCGCAAGGCTCGTCACCGGCAGTGCTGACGGGACGGCGCGCCTCTGGGACACGCGACTCGAGCAAACCCTGCCGGTTGCGGCTGACGAGCAGGTGCCCATCGCAGCAGCAGGATTCGCAGGGACCACGATCGTCGAGGCGAGCGGTGGGAAGCTCCGGCTCGTCCCGGGTGGCCGCGTCGTCGGCGGCTTCGCCAACGGCGGGCCTGTCGCCTTCGGCGGCGGCCTGGTCGCCACGGCGCGCGGCACCTCGGTGCTGATCACAGACCCGTCCTCGGGAAGCGCCAGAGCGATGACCGGCGCACCGGCGGCCGTCCAGGCGTTGGCGCTCACCTCCGACGGCCGAGAGGTCGCCGCGGTGACTGGCGGCCATGTTCACGTCTGGGACACCGGATCCGGCCGACCTCGCGGGCGGGATTCGTCGTTGGTCCCGGCGTGACCTGCCTGGCGATCTCGCCGAACGGTGAGCTCGTGCTGACCGGAGGAAGCGATGGCGCAGTTCGTCTGTGGTCGACGGACGGCAAGCCGCTGGGCCGTCTCGGCAGTCATCCGCGTGCGGTCAGGTCGGCTCGTTTCGCCCCATCGGGGCAGACCGCCGTAACGACATCGGAGGGACCCGTCAGGAACGCGATCGAGTGGGACATCGACCACCGTCGACTCGAAAACGTGCTCATCGGCCATGCGGGCACCGTTGCCGCTGCGTCGTTCAGTGCGGACGGACGCTGGATCGTCACCGCAGGCCCGGCGAGCGCCGCAATCTGGAATGCGGCGACGGGTGCGAGGCTGTTCTATCTCCGGGGTCCGACGGACTTGCTGACCGACGCCGAGCTGGTCTCCCGCCGGCTATCGCGTCGTGGTCACCTCGCGCGATGGAACCGTTCGCACGTACACGTGCACGCTCTGCCGCCCCTTGGATGATCTGGTCCGACTCGCCCGGTCACGGCTCGCGGCCGCGCACTAACCTCTCAGTACCCTTCGGGCGTGCCGCCGCTGCAGACATCAGCGTCGTACTCGCCGACGGGCGACCAGCCGTCGCGATCGAGACGATCGCTCCGGCCTGCGCGCCGGCGAGCACTACCAGACGCTGCTCGGTGCGACCGGCACCGGCAAGACGGCGACGATGGCCTGGATCATCGAGCAGGTGCAGAAACCGGCGCTCGTGGTCGCACACAACAAGACGCTGGCGGCGCAGCTCTGTAACGAGTTCCGCGAGTTCTTCCCGAAAACGCCGTCGAGTACTTCGTGTCGTACTACGACTACTACCAACCCGAGGCGTACGTCCCACAGGCCGACCTCTACATCGAGAAGGACTCCTCGCAGAACGACGACATCGCGCGGCTCCGGCTGGCCGCGACGTCGTCGCTCTTCACGCGACGCGACGTCGTGGTCGTCGCCTCGGTGTCGTGCATCTACGGGCTCGGGTCGCCGGAGGAATGGCGCGACAGGTTGCTCTACCTCGAGGTCGGGGCGGAGCACGACCGCGACGCCGTGTTGCGCAAGCTGATCGAATCGCAGTACGTCCGCAACGACGCGATCCTCGGCCGCGGGCGGTTCCGCGTGAAGGGCGACATCCTCGAGGTGCAACCGGCGAACGCCGAGACGGCCTACCGCATCTCGTTCTTCGGCGACGAGGTGGAGCAGATCACGCACTTCGACCCGCTCGCCGGCGAGGTCTACTCCAAGCTCGACAACCTCGCGATCTGGCCGGCGACCGAGTACGTGACGTCGAAACCGACGATCGAGCGCGCCGTGTCGGAGATCCGCGGCGAGCTCGAGCAGCAGGTCGCGGCGTTCGAGAAGGACGGGCGTCTACTCGAAGCGCACCGCATTCGTCAGCGCACCGAGTACGACCTCGAGCTATTGCAGGAGCTCGGCTTCTGCTCGGGCATCGAGAACTACTCGCGGATCCTCGAGGGTCGGCCCGCCGGCTCGCACCCGTTCACGCTGCTCGACTACTTCCCTGACGACTTCGTGATCTTCGTCGACGAGTCGCATCAGACCGTCCCCCAGATAGGCGGGATGTACGAGGGTGACCGCTCGCGGAAGCAGACGCTCGTCGACTACGGCTTTCGTCTGCCGTCGGCCCTCGACAACCGGCCGCTTCGGTTCGACGAGTTCCTGCAGAAGGTGCCGCAGATGGTGTTCGTCTCCGCGACGCCGGGCGCCTGGGAGCTCCGCCAGAGCTCGCGGGTCGCCGAGCAACTGATTCGCCCGACTTACCTGGTCGATCCGGAGGTCGAGCTGCGGCCGACCAAGAACCAGATCGACGACCTGCTCAACGAGATCCGCCGGCGCGAGGAGGTCGGTGAGCGCGTTCTCGTGACGACGCTGACCAAGAAGATGTCCGAGGATCTGACCGACTACCTCCTTGAGGCGGGTGTGAAGGCGCGCTATCTGCATTCGGAGATCGACACGCTCGAGCGCATCCAGATCATCCGCGAGCTGCGACTCGGCGAGTACGACGTGCTCGTCGGCGTGAACCTTCTGCGGGAAGGTCTCGACCTGCCCGAGGTGTCCCTGGTTGCGATCCTCGACGCCGACAAGGAGGGCTTCCTGCGCGGCCGCACTGCACTCGTGCAGACGATCGGCCGGGCCGCACGCCACGTCAACGGCCGCGTCCTGATGTACGCGGACAAGATGACCGAGGCGATCAAGGGAGCGCTCGACGAGACGAACCGGCGCCGCACGACCCAGCTCGCCTACAACGAGGACCACGGGACGAAGCCGATCTCGGTCGTGAAAGGCGTGTCGGACATCGCGGAGTTCCTCGCACTCGAGCAGCCGCACGTGCCGTCGTCGCGACGCCGTCGCGGCGGCGCGAAGGTCGAGGGGATGTCGCGCGAGGAGCTCGAGCGTCTCGTGATCACGCTCGAAGAGGAGATGTTCCAGGCGGCTGAAGAGCTGCGGTTCGAGTATGCGGCGAAGCTGCGTGACGAGCTCAAGGAACTGAGGCGCGACCTGAACGCGCTCGCGGAGACGCCTGCGTGACGTTGGGGCTGGTGCTCGCGATCCTGATCTCGGGGTTCTTCACCGGAGCGCTCGCGCGGTTCGCCATCCCCGGCCCGGATCCGATGCCTGTCTGGCTGACGCTCGCGATCGGCCTCACCGGCTCGATCGTCGGCGCCGTCGTCGGGAAGGCGATCTCGAACGACAACGCCTACGTGATCTCGTTCCTCTCCTTCGGCGTGGCGATCGCGCTCGTCGCGTCGTACCGGCATTTCGTGCAGAGACGGCCACTGTTTGGACCGGGAGCGCTCACGTTTCCGAAGACGGGTCTCGGCGTCGACGAGCAGCGGACTCGGCTACAGAAGCTGGGGGTTGACCCTGACCAGCTCCGGCCCGATCCGCAGCTGATCGAGCACGCACGGCTCGCCGCCGCCCTCGAGGAGCTCCATCGCGCCGGACTGCTCGACGACGACGAGCTTGCGGTGAAGCGCGCTCAGCTCGAGCGCGAGTCAACTCGGTCTTGATCGGGTAATACTCCGGGCATGTCATGGCTGTGGCTGATCATCGTGGGTGCGATCGTCGGTGCCCTCGGGAGGCTGTTCCACCCGGGCGTCGACCCGATGGGCTGGATCGTGACGATCCTGCTCGGCATCGTGTCGCTGATCATCGGCGGTATCGTCGCGCACGGCTTTTGGCGGTTCGTGCTCGGCGTGATCATCGCGGTCGTTCTCACTGCTGTGTACGGCCGGGTGATGGCGTCACGCTCGCACGGCGCGACCTAGCGCGGGAACGTCCGCGCAGCCGTGAGCTTCCAGTCGTCTGCGAGCCAGATGTACGTGTCGACTGCAATCGACGACGCGTTGACGCGGTAGACGAGCGCGCCGCGGGCCTCTCCGAGCCGGTGCGGGCGAGGCTGTCCGAGGCCGGGTGCGGTCGTCACGACCACAGCCGCCGCGTCGTCGGTCACCTCGAACTCGTGACGCTCGGTAACGGCGCCCTGGTGGACGTGCCCGCCGACGATCAGCTCGGCGCCCGCGGCCGTCAGCCCTCCGAGCACCGCGTCTCTCCGGGCGAGCGCGCGCTTTCGCGTCCGCCACGGAGGGCCAATCAACTGGTGGTGGAGAACGACCATCCGCAACGAGCCGGCTGCAGCAGCGCGCAGCCTCTCCTGCGCGCGATCGAGTTGTGCGGTCGTGATCCCTCCCGACTGGTTGTGCCACGGCCGCACGGAGTTGACCCCGACGACGAGCGCGCCGTCGGCGTCGAGGACGGGCTCCGTCGTCTGCCACTGGCGCTCGAACTCCTGCCACGGGGCCGTCAAGCGAGCCGGAAACGAGTACGGGATGTCGTGGTTGCCGGGCACTGCGAGGACCAGTGGGCCTAGTGAGCGCAGCAGAGCGGCGGCCTCCTCGTGCTGAGCACGCCGGCCCCGGTGGGTGAGGTCACCGCTGGCCACGATCAGGTCGGGCTCGACCCGTTCGACGAGTGAGACGAGGCCCTGCTCGACGACCGGATCGTCACGCGCGCCGATGTGGAGATCGGAGACGTGCAGGATGCGCGTAACCACCGGCGAAGCAGGCTATACAGTGAGTGCGATGGCCGACGACCAGTCGGAGATCTTCGACGACCTGTATCTCGGGCTCCGGGCCGGCGGCGCGCTGCGTAAGCAGCGCCGCGGCGAGCCGCTGACCGAGGAGGAACGTGAGGCACTCGGGCGGTGGCAGCGTCTCTCCGCCTGGCGCAAGGCGGTCGCGATCGGCGGCTTCTCGGTCGGCACCTTCGGGCTCGGGTTCACCCTCGGCGGTCTGGTCTTCGGCCGCTGGCGCAAGGCCTGAGAGATGCCTGAGACGCAGCGCGTGTTAGGCGGCTGTTAGCGGCCCGGTCGAGACTGGTCTCCGACCGCGGTAGCGCGGACGACCTCGAACTGGCATACGCTGAAGTCGAGACATGGAGGGGGCTCGGCTGTCGAAGCAGAGCTTGATCGAGGTCGTCCGCGGCGACATCACGACGCAGGACGTCGATGCTGTCGTCAACGCCGCGAACAGCACGCTGCTCGGCGGCGGCGGCGTGGATGGAGCGATCCACCGGGCCGGTGGCCCGGAGATCCTCGCGGAGTGCCGGTTGCTCGGCGGGTGCGACACCGGCGACGCGAAGGCGACGACCGCCGGGGAACTGCCCGCGCGTTGGGTGATCCACACCGTCGGGCCCGTGTGGCGCGGCGGTGGGGCGCGGGAGGCCGACCTGCTCGCGTCCTGCTACCGGCGCTCGCTCGCGGTGGCAGCCGAGCTGGGCGCGCGCTCGGTCGCCTTTCCGGCGATCTCGTGCGGAATCTACGGGTATCCGCCTGAGCTCGCGGCCCCGGTTGCTGTGGAAGCCGTGCGCGGTCACGACCTCGACCTCGTGCGCTTCGTGCTCTTCGGCGACCGCATGTACGAGATCTTTCGGGAAGCGCTGCCGGCCTAGACGAACATACGTTCGGGAGATACAATGGCCGTCCCATGGCTGCCGACGAACTCGTCGTCCACGGCGCCCGGGAGCACAACCTCAAGGACATCACCGTCCGGCTCCCGCGGAACGCCTTGATCTGCATCACCGGGCTCTCCGGCTCCGGGAAGTCGAGCCTTGCCTTCGACACGATCTACGCCGAGGGACAGCGGCGCTACGTCGAGAGCCTGAGCGCGTACGCGCGCCAGTTCCTGCAGATGATGGAGAAGCCGGATGTCGACTCGATCGACGGGCTCAGTCCGGCAATCTCGATCGACCAGAAGACGACGTCGCGGAACCCCCGCTCGACGGTCGGCACTGTGACCGAGATCTACGACTACCTGCGGCTGCTCTACGCACGCGTCGGCCGCCCGCACTGCCCGATCTGCGGACGTCCGATCGCCGGCCAGTCGATCGACTCGATCGTCGAGCAGATCCTCGCCCTTCCGCCGGCCACGCGGTTCGCGGTCAACGCGCCGGTCGTACGCGACCGCAAGGGTGAGTACCGCGATCTGTTCGAACAGCTTCGCAACGAGGGCTTCTCACGCGTGAAGGTCGACGGCGAGCAGCACACGCTCGACGAGCCTCCGACGCTCGACAAGAAGTTCAAGCACACGATCGAGGTCGTCGTCGACCGGCTCGTGATGAAGGACGATCTGCGCACACGGCTCACGCAGTCGGTCGAGACCGCGATCGCGCTCGCCGAGGGGCTGGTGGTGATCGATCTCGTCGACACCGGTGAGACGCGGACCTACAGCGAGAAGTTCGCGTGCCCGGAGCACGGCGTCTCGCTGCCGGAACTGCAGCCGCGTGTCTTCTCGTTCAACTCACCACACGGCGCCTGTCCGCGCTGCACCGGGCTCGGTGCCCAGCAGGAGATCGACCCCGATCTGCTCGTCCCCGACCCGACGCTGTCGATCGACGACGGCGCACTCGTGCCGTGGGCGGTCGGCGGCTCCGGCTTCTACGAGGCGGTGATCCAGGCGATCGCCGACCGGTACGAGATCCCGACCGACGTGCCCTGGGAAGAGCTGACGAGCGAGCAGCAGGAGTACTTCCTCTCCGGCACGGACGGAGACAAGGTGTACGTGCAGTACCGCAACCGGATGGGGCGGCGGCGGTCGTACATGATCGCCTTTGAGGGGATCATCACGTCGCTCGAGCGGCGGTATCGCGAGACCGACTCCAGCTCGCAGCGCGAGCGGATCGAGGAGTACATGTCGTTCCGTCCCTGCCCGGTTTGCAAGGGCGCGAGGCTCAAGCCCGAGGTGCTCGCGGTGACGGTCGGGGAGAAGAACATCCACGAGTTCACGCGGCAGTCGGTGTCGCGAGCGCTCGAGTTCCTCTCCGAGCTAGGTCTCACGGACACCGAGGAGCTGATCGGGCATCGGGTCGTCAAGGAGATCCGCGAGCGCCTGACATTCCTCGACGACGTGGGCGTCGGCTACCTGCAGCTCGATCGCGCGTCGGCGACGCTGTCCGGCGGCGAGGCGCAGCGCCTTCGCCTGGCAACGCAGATCGGCAGCCAGCTCGTCGGCGTGCTCTACATCCTCGACGAGCCGTCGATCGGGCTGCACCAGCGCGACAACGACAAGCTGATCGGCACCCTCGAGCGACTGCGCGACCTCGGGAACACCGTGATCGTCGTCGAGCACGACGAGCAGATGATGCGGACTGCCGACTGGCTCGTCGACATGGGGCCGGGCGCCGGTGAGCACGGCGGCCACGTGGTGGCCGAAGGCACGGCGGCGAAGGTGCAGCGCAGCAAGAAGTCGGTGACGGGGCAGTTCCTCGCCGGTACACGCGCGATCGCGGTCCCGGAGCGTCGTGACCTCGACAACGGATGGTTCGTCGTGCGCGGCGCGGCCGAGCACAACCTCAAGTCGATCGACGTCGAGTTCCCGGTCGGGAAGTTCATTGCCGTCACCGGCGTCTCCGGGTCGGGGAAGTCGACGCTCGTCAACGAGATCGTCTACAAGGCGCTCGCCAACCGGCTGAATCGCATGCGGGTGAAGCCCGGCAAGCACGACGACGTCGAGGGGATCGACGTCTTCGACAAGGTGATCGAGATCGACCAGCGGCCGATCGGTCGCACACCGCGGTCGAATCCGGCGACGTACACCGATCTGTTCACGCACATTCGCGAGCTGTACTCGCTCACACCCGATGCAAAGGTACGGGGCTACAAGCCCGGACGCTTCTCGTTCAACGTCAAGGGTGGGCGCTGCGAGACCTGCAAGGGCGACGGGCAGATCAAGATCGAGATGCACTTCCTGCCCGACGTCTACGTGCCATGCGAGACGTGCAAGGGAAAGCGATACAACCGCGAGACGCTCGAAGTGCGGTTCAAAGGCAAGACGATCTCGGACATTCTCGAGATGTCGGTCGAAGAGGCGCTGCGGTTCTTCGCGAAGATCCCGAAGATCCGCCGGCGACTGCAGACGCTGCACGATGTGGGGCTCGACTACATGACGCTCGGGCAGCCGGCGACGACGCTGTCGGGCGGCGAGGCGCAGCGCGTCAAGCTCGCAGCGGAGCTGTCCAAGGTGGCGACGGGGAAGACGCTGTACATCCTCGACGAGCCGACGACGGGTCTTCACTTCGCCGATATCGAGAAGCTGCTCGACGTGCTGCAGCGCCTCGCGGATAACGGCAACACGGTGCTCGTGATCGAGCACAACCTCGACGTGATCAAGCAGGCGGACTGGATCGTCGATCTCGGCCCGCACGGTGGTGAGGCCGGGGGTGAGGTGATCGCTGTCGGTACGCCCGAGGACGTCGCGCAGGTCGCCGAGTCGTACACCGGCCAGTTCCTGCGGGCGCTGCTCGCGCGCAACGCCGTTGCGGCATGAAGGTTCGCCTGAACCTTCGTAGCCGCCGCACCGTCCTGATCCTGCTCGGTGCGACCTGTGCGGTGATCTTCGCGGGAGGCTTCCTCGCCGGCTATGTCAACCGTCACCACACGATCTGCAAGAACGGGAAGGCGCCCGTGGCGCAACGGTCCGATCTGCTCGGGAACACCGAGTTCCGCTGCCACAACGGCCAGACGGTCACGCTCAGCTCGTAACGGCCCGGTACGCTCATCGCCGTGGCTGTGACGAGCTCGGTCGACGCGTCGCACGGCATGCGCGACTGGTGGCTGCGCGCCGCCGCTCGTACTGCAGCACCCGCGGCCCGTCTTCGTCGCGCTTCGGGACGACGCGCCCGGTTCGCTCTCCGACCGGTCCGAGCCGGTGCTCGCGATCGTCATTCTCGCCGGGATCGCGCTCGTTCTGGCGACGCGGCACGGCGGGGCACCTGATGGACGATTCGCAGTACGACGGTATGCTCGTCGCGGTCTGGGCTTTCATCGTCGGCGGCCTCTACGGGATCTTCGGTTACTTCGCGTTCGGTGCGTTCGTGCACGGTGCCGTGAAGCTGTTCGGGTCGCAGGGGAGCTACCGGCGAACGCGGCACGTCGTTGCGTTCGCGGCGGTCCCGATCGTGCTCTCGCTCGTCGTCTGGCCGATCCGTCTCGCGCTCTACGGGGAGGACGTGTTCCGGTCGGGCGGCAGCGATGCCGGCACCGGCGCTCGCGTGTTCGAGCTGTTCGGCGCGGTGTTCCTCGTGTGGTCGATCGCGTTGCTCGTCATCGGCATTCGTGCCGTCCACGGCTGGACGTGGGCCCGCGCCGGTGCGGCTACGGCCCTCGCGGTCGGCGTTCCGGCCGTCGTTGCCATCGCCCTCCACCTGCGGTGAGACCGGGTGCCAGCCGCCGGTACGGAACAGTGTCAATTCCGTGCCGAGTTCGTAACGGAGTGGGGCGCGCCGGCCTCGCGTCGGCGACGATTCACCTGCAAGCCGCCCGGGACGGGCGGTACTGGGGGCGCGGTGGGGCGGCCGGGCGACGCGCGGCCGACAGGTGGCTGCCGCCGTTACCGAACTGTCACGGCGCTATGAGCGAGGCGCGAGCGCCGATTCGAACGCCGCCAGCTCCTCCGGCGGTGATCCGGTACGTGTGCTCGTCCTCCGGAAACGCGCCGGTGCGAACGTCCGCCGCATAGCGCGCGACCGCTTCGCCGATGATCGCCGCCAGCTCGGCGTACTGCTTCACGAAGCGCGGGCGTCGGCCCCTCGTACATGCCCGAGCATGTCGTGCCAGACGAGCACCTGCCCGTCGGTCGCGCGCCTGCGCCGATGCCGATCGTCGGGACGTCGAGCGCGCCGGTGATCTCGCGCAGCGACTGCCGCCGGCACCGCCTCGAGCACGACGCGCGAAGCAGCCGGCGTCCTGCAAGGCGAGTGCGTCCTCGAGCAGCCGCTTCGCCGCATCGGCCGTGCGACCCTGCGCCTTGAAGCCGCCGAGCTTCGTCGCCGATCTGCGGCGTCAGCCCGACGTGGCCCATCACGGGGATGTTCGAGTCCGTGATCGCCCGGACGCGTCCGAGCATGCGCCCGGCGCCCTCGAGCTTCACGGCGTCGGCGCCGGCCTCCTTGACGAAGCGGATCGCGCTCGCGACCGCCTGCTCGTCCGAGACCTCGTACGATCCCGAACGGCATGTCCGCCGACGACGAGCGGGCGCCGAGCGCCCGTGTCACGGCGCGCGTCAGGAAGATCATCTCGTCGAGCGTGACCGGCACCGTCGACGTCGTGGCCGAGCATCGACCATCGCCGCCGTGTCGCCGACGAGGATCGAGTTCGACGCCGGCCGCGTCTGCGATCCGGGCCGCCGGTGCGTCGTAGGCGGTGATCATCACGATCCGCTCGCCGCGACGCTTCATCTCGGCGAGCTCTGGCAGCGGCAGCTTGCCGGGAGCGGGTGTCGCCGGGGGCGGGCTGTCCGCGGGCGTGTGCGTCATGGCTCGAGGTCTCCTTCTCGAGTCGGATGTTGTCGATCAGGCGTGTGTCGCCGACGCGGGCCGCGACGGCGAGAGTCGGGCCGTCGAGGTCGGCGACCGCGACGTAGTCGGGGGTGATCCCGGCCTCGGCGAGAACGCCGCGGGCGCAGTCGGGGTCGCGTGTCGCGAGTGCGCGCGAGATGGCCGCTGCCGGCTCGCGCTCCGTGCGGGTGAGGCGTGCGTTCCGTGACGAGAGCGCGAGGCCGTCGACGTCGCGCACCGTCTCGACGACGCGGATCTCGACGTCGAGGTTGAGGTCGCGGACGAGCTGCTTCAGCGACGGCGACCTGCTGGGCGTCCTTGTGCCCGAACCAGGCGATCTGCGGGCGGACGATGTTGAAGAGCTTGAGCACGACGGTCGCGACGCCGCGGAAATGGCCCGGGCGATGGCCGACTCGAGACCGAGCGCCGCTCCCTCGGCATCGACCCAGGTCGCGAAACCGGGTGGGTACATCTCGTCGGCGCTCGGCGGCGAAGAGTAGGTCGACGCCCGTCGGCCTCGGCCGCGGCGCGACGTCCGCCGTGAGGTCGCGCGGATACGCGTCACGTCGGCTGCGTTCGGAGAACTGCGCCGGGTTCAGGAAGACGCTGGCGACGAGCGTCGTCGCAGACCGGGCGCGCCGCCCGGAACAGCGCGACGTGACCCGCGTGCAGCGCGCCCATCGTCGGCACGAGCCCGACAACGCCGTGCTCGTCCCGCGAGCTCAGCCCGCACCTCGGCGATCGTGTCGGACGACCTTCACGGGGCCGTCGCCTCCGCCAGCGCGGCGTAGAGCGGTTCGAGTTGGGGCTCGTGCTCGCGGATCGCCGCAACGTGTCGCTCGACGGTCTCGCGGTCGCCGCGTGCGATCGGGCCGGTCAGCTCGAAGTCGTTCGTCGATCGTGCGCCGCATCAGCGGCAGGAGTCCTCGGGCGGCGCGCCGGCATCGACCGCGAGCCGGGCGGCGGCGCGGTGGAGCGTGACGAGGAAGTTCGATGCCATCGACCGCGCCGGCGTGGTAGAGGGCCCGCGCGTCGTCGGCGAGGTCGAAGGGCGTGCAGGCCGAGCGTCTCGGCGAGCCACAGCGCGCGTCCGTGCGCCTCGGCGTCTCGGCGGTGACGGCGGCCCAGGCGCCGTCGAGCTGCTCGGGACCGCGCGAGCGCACCAGGGTCTGCAGCGGATGCACCGAGAAACGGCGCGTGTGAGGCGCAAGCGCGGCCAGCGGCGTCGCCCCGGAGACGTGGGCGACCCACGGGCCGGGCGGGATCGCAGCGGCGACCTCGGCGATTGCGCGCGTCCGGCACGCACAAGAGACGGAACTCGCCGTCCGGGCCGCACGGCGAACGCCGCGCTCGCGCAGGCGCGCGGCGATGGCTGAGCCGGCGCGACCCGCGCCGATGACGGTGACGCTCTCGAACAAGCTGTGGCTCCAGTTCCTTCGGGATACCGGGCACCGGCAGTGTATCCTCTAGCCGACTCGCGGCCGATACCGTCCGGGGGCCGCGCAAAGATCTCCGATTGGTAGGGTGCTGAACGAGTGCCGATCTACGAATACGTCTGCATGAGTTGCGAGTCCCACTTCGAGGAGCTCGTCGGGATGTCGGCCCCTGATCCGGCCTGTCCCGACTGCGGCAATGCGAAGGTGGCCAAGCAGCTGAGCGGTTTCGTGGCTCACGGCACCGTCGGGCAGCCCACCTTTGGCGGTGGCGGCTGTTGCGGCGGTTCCTGTGGCTGCTGCTGACCCCTCGCTCTCGCTGCTCGCCTACGGCGACGTCGTCGCCGGCTGTGAACGGTGCGCGCTGGCGGCCACGCGAACGCAGGTCGTCTTCGGCTCCGGCTCACCGCACGCCGACCTGATGTTCGTCGGCGAAGCGCCCGGCTTCCACGAGGACAAGCAGGGCGTTCCGTTCGTCGGAGCCGCCGGACAGCTGCTGTCGAAGCTGCTCGCGGGCATCGGCCTGACCGCGAGACGGTCTATATCGCGAACGTCCTGAAATGCCGGCCTCCGGGTAATCGCGACCCGTTGCCCGGACGAAATCGAGTCCTGCGAGTCGCACCTCTTCAAGCAGATCGAGCTGATCCAGCCGAAGGTCGTGGCGACGCTCGGGAACTTCGCGACGAAGCTGCTGTCCGGCAAGCCGACGGGATCACGCGCGTGCACGGCGTGCCGCAGGAGGTCGCTGGGCGGCCGCAAGGTGCTGCTCTTCCCGATCTTCCATCCGGCCGCGGCGCTCTACACGCCGCGCATGCTCGACGTGCTCGAAGCGGACTTCGCGCGCCTGCCCGAGCTGCTCGGCCGCGTGCCGGAGCCCGTCTCTGTCGAGCCGGAGCCGGTCGGCGACGTCCGCCGGTCCAGCTCGGCCTCTTCTAGGCCCCATTTCGGCGGGATGGACATGGTGACCGCTCCCCGGAGGAGACCGACGCGCTTGCGGCGGGTCTGGCGGCCCGGCTCGAGGCGGGCGACGTGGTCGCGGTCTCCGGGCGAGCTCGGGGCCGGCAAGACGACGTTCGTGCGCGGAGCGGCCCGGGCGCTCGGCGTCGACCGAGCCCGATCTCGAGCCCGACGTTCACGATCGGCCACCGCTACGCACGGGCAGACGCCCGTCGCGCACCTCGACCTCTACCGGCTCGCCGGCCTCATCCCGAGGAGTGGGGCGACCTCGAGCCGTACTTCGACGGCACCGTCGCTTCGTCGAATGGCCCGAGCACGGCGGCGACTGGCTGCCCGAGGCCCGCGTCGTGGTTACCCTCCGTCACGTCGACCCGAGTCGCCGACGCGTCTCGATCGCCGATGCGGACGATCCTCGCTTTTGACACCGCCACCTCCGTGGCCTCCTGCTCCCTCATCCGGGACGGCGGCGCTGGTTGCCGAGCCGGACCGACGCACGCTCGATGCTCGCTGCGACGGACGCTCGCTCGACGAGGCCGGGCTGACGCGTCCGACCTCGACGGGCTCGTCGTCGGTACCGGCCCGGGTAGCTTCACGTCGATCCGCATGGGCCTGGCCACCGCCCGCGGTCTCGGCTTCGCGCTCGCGCTCCCGGTAGCCGGCGTCTCGACGCTACTCGGCTTCGCCGGAGGCGACGCCGTGATCGACGCGCAAGCCGCGGCGAAGTCTTCGCCGCCGGCCCGTCGTCGCCCGCCCGAGGAGCTCGACCGTCGACGGGCGCCGTCTCGTCGGTGACGGCGCGATCCGCTACCGCGCCGTCTTCGAGGCGCCGGGGCCGCGATCCCGCCGGACGACGACCCGGCCCACGGCCCGACCCGCGCACCTGCTCGTCGGCGCACGCCGGCGCCTTCGGCCCGGCACAGCGCGGTCGAGCCGACCTACCTTCGCGAGCCCGACGCGATGCCGAAGGAGACCCGTGACCGCCGTCGCCGCTCGAGATCCGGCTGCTCGACCTCGCCGAGCTGAACGCGATCGAGCAGATCGAGCGCCGCGCCTACCCGACGCCGTGGTCGCGCGCCATGTTCGCGTCTGAGCTCGCGAAGCCGACGTCGATCAGCCTCGGCGCGTTCGAGGGCGACCTGCTCGTCGGGCTACGTCGTCAACTCCCGCTACGTCGACGCCTGGCACGTGATGAACGTCGCCGTCGACCCGGATCACCAGGGCCGCGGGATCGCACCGGCAGCTGCTCGAGCGGCTCTTCGAGCTGACGCCGACGACGAGCGCCGCGGCTACACCCTCGAGGTACGCGTCTCGAACGACACCGCGATCCACCTCTACGAGCAGGCTCGGCTTCGAGGCGCGGGCATCCGCCGCGGCTACTACACCGACAACCGGGAGGACGCGCTGATCATGTGGCGCGACGCACCGCCAAGCCCGCCCCCGAGCGGTGCGGTGATCCTCGGCATCGAGACGTCGTGCGACGAGACGGCCGCCGCGCTCGTCACCGCGCGACGGCGAGATCCTCGACGAGCGTCGTCGCGTCACAGGACGAGCTGCACGCGCGCTTCGGCGGCGTCGTGCCCGAGATCGCGAGCCGCCGCCACCTCGAGCTCGTCGTCCCCGTCGTCGAGAGGCGCTCGCCGGCGCCGGCGCACCACTCGACGGACGTCGAGCCGTCGCCGTCACGACCCATCCGGGCCTGATCGGTGCGCTGCTCGTCGGCGTCAGCGCCGGCAAGGCGATCGCGTGGGCGCGCCGACTCCCGCTCGTGCCGGTCAACCACCTGCACGGGCACGTCGCCTCGCTCTACCTGAAGCCGATCGACCTGGAGCCGCCGTTCATCTGCCTGCTCGCGAGCGGCGGCCACACGATGCTGCTCGACGTCACCGATCGCGGTGGCTACCGCGTGCTCGGCACGACACTCGACGACGCCGCCGGCGAGGCGTTCGACAAGGGCGCGCGGCTGCTCGGCCTCGGCTATCCCGGCGGCCGCGCGATCGACGCGCTCGCGAACACGGCGACCCGTCTGCGTACTCGACTTTCCGGTCGCTCGCGTCCCGGGTCTCGACTTCTCGTTCTCCGGGCTCAAGACCGCCCTGCTGTACGCCGTCCGTGACCTCGCCCGCAGCCGAGCTCGAGCGCGCCGGGCCGACCTCGCAGCGCGCTACCAGCGCGCGATCGTGACGCGCGCTCGTCGAACGCGTGCGAGGCGACCGGTGCCCGGCCGGATCGCCGTCGTCGGCGGCGTGGCGGCCAACTCGGAGCTGCGCGCGGCCCTGCACGACGCCGCTCTCGCGCCACTGGCGCTGTGCACCGACAACGCGGCGATGATCGCTTCGGCCGCCCGCTACGTCCGCGCCGTCCCGTATCCCGAGTACCTTTCACTCGATGCACAGGCGGCCGCGTAACGATGCCGTGGTCCTCGAGCTCGCGGCCGACGGCGACGCCGTCGGGCTCACGCGGCCGTCTGGGCGCGAGGACGACACGGCCCGGCGACGCTGGTCGCACGCCGCGAGCTGGCGCGGTCTCGTCGGTGGACCGCGTGCAGCGACTCCCTCGGGGCAGCGGATGATCGTCGTCCTGAAGACGCAGTCCGTCGCCGATCGATTGGCGAAGGTGCGGTACGCGACCGAGAGTCAGGAACGTTCCTGGAGCACACAGGCCGTCGCCGCGCAGAAGGAGGTTCTGCTCTCGCTCGCCGCGCACGGGCTCCAGGTGCGACCGGACTTCAGCTACACCCGCGTGCTCGACGGCTTCTCGGCCTCGCTCGATCCGCGCGCGATTCCGTTGCTCGAGAACGACACCGAGGTCGAGCGGCGTCTACCCGGTCCGGGCCGCGTTCCCGGCCTCGATCTCCTCGTCGGAACTGTCGTCGAAGGAGTTCTCGCAGCTCGAGCGGGCAGCCGAGCGCCGACCTGCCCGGCTTCGACGGCCGTGGCGTCACCATCGCGCTCCTCGACACCGGCGTCGATCTCAATCAGCCCTACCTGCGCGGCCGCCTCCTCTCCGGCTACGACCTCGTCGACGGCGGGACGGACGCATCGGCGCGCGCGAACCCCCAGGATCCGGCGGAGGTCGAGCGTCACGGCACTGAGCTGGCGGGGATCCTCGCCGGCGCCGACGGACCGGGCGGAATTCACGGCGTGGCCCCGGGCGCGACGATTCTCCCGATCCGTATCGCCGGCTGGCAACCGGCGAGCGACGGTCGCGAGCTCGTGTTCAGCCGCACGGATCAGCTGATCGCCGGCCTCGAACGCGCGGTCGATCCGAACGGCGACGGCGACTGTCACGACGCCGTTCGAGTCGCGCTGCTCGGCGTCGCCGAGCCGTACGCGGCGTTCACCGACGGGCCGGAGGCGACCGCGGTCGCCGGGGCCCTGGCGCTGAACACGGTCGTCGTCGCCCCGGCCGGCAACGACGGCAACGCCGGGCCGAGCTTCGGCTCCGTCGGCGGTCCTGCCGGCGCACCCGGTGCGCTCGCCGTCGCGGCGACCGACACGCGGGCCAGGCTCCCGGAGGCGCGCGTCGTGCTCCGGCGCGGTCTCGACGTGATCTTCGACCAGAACGTGCCGCTGCTCGGGGTCGCCGGGCCGTCCCACGCCCTGACCGTGAGCCCTGCGCCCCCGGTTGCAGCCGCCCCGGCAGCCGCGTTCGACAAGAAGGGCTTCAGCCGCATTGCCGGTCGCGCGATCGTCGCGCCTGCCGGCGGCAGTCCGGAGACGCAGGCGGCCGCTGCTTCCGACGCAGGCGCCGCCGCCCTCGTCCTGTACGGCGACTCGCTTCCAGCCGGCTCGCTTCGCCTTTCGCGGCAGCAGACGCCCCCCGTCGTCGTCGTCCCGACCGCGCCTGCCCTCGAGATGCTGGCGGCGCAGCGCGCAGGCCTGGACGTCGGCATCGCGATCGGCCCCGCGCGCCACGAAGGCGAACACGGATCGCGGTGACGTTGCCGACTTCTCGTCTCGCGGGCTTGCGTTCGACGGCAGCGTCAAGCCGAATGTCGCAGCTCCCGGGGTCTCGGTCGCGACCTCCGAGCCCGGCTCGGCGCCCGACGGCTCGCCCGTCTACGGGACGGTCAACGGGACGAGCGCGGCGGCAGCCACGGTCGCCGGGGGTGCCGCGCTCCTCGTGCAGATGCGGCCGGACCTCGACGGCCCCTCGTTGCAGAGCCTGCTCGTCGGCTATGCCGAGCCGGGAGGAGCGTCGGTGACCGAGGCGGGAGCCGGCACGTTCCGGCTGGGGACGTCGGCGGTCGGCGAAGTCGCGGCGCAGCCGACCACTCTCGGCTTCGGGATCTGGGGCGGCCCGAGGTGGCACGGAACGCGCACGGTCGTCGTCCGCAACGTGTCTTCTCGCCGCCTCCAGTTGTCGGTCAGCATCGTCAGCAACGTCGACCCGGAGGCGCTCGGCTTCAAGGTCACACCCGACCGGGTCGTGCTCGGCATCGGCGACGCAGTCCGAGTCAAGGTCCGGATCGTCGCGCCTTCGGCCGCCCGGGCCGCACACGGTCACCGGCGTGATCAGGATCGCTGCGAACGGGCAGCGAGACGCTTCGTGTTCCGTGGGCGCTCAGCTTCGAGCAGCCCTCGGCAAATCTGATCGCTCATGCGTCGCTCAGTTCGACCGCGTTCAAGCAGTCCGATGCGAAGCCCTCGGTGCTGACGGTGCAGGCTGGGAACCTCGTCAGGCAGGGCGGCTCACTCGAGGTGCAGCCGGTCGCGCGCCTCGACGTCCTGCTGTACACGGCAGGCGGGCGGTACGTCGGGCTGCTCACGCGTCTTCGCGACGTGCTGCCCGGGTCGTACAGCTTCGGCATCACCGGGCGCGGCCCGACGAGCGCGCCGCTCGCGCCGGGCGCCTACGAGCTTCGCCTCGCAGCCTGGCCGACGCTGCCGACCGACGCGACGCCGAGCCGCGCGACCGTGCGGTTCCGGGTCCTCCCCTGACGCGGGTCACGCTCTATCACGCTCGAGGCTGCCACCTCTGCGAGCGTGCGCGCGATTTGCTCGTTCGTGTGCGCGACGACGTGCCGTTCGATCTCGAAGAGGTCGACATCAGCGGCGACGCCGAGCTCGAGGCGCGTTATCGCGAATGGCTGCCGGTCGTGGAGGTCGACGGTCGGCGCGCGTTCGTCTACTACGTCGACGAGGCCGCGTTCAGGCGAAAGCTCGCGCCGTAGACTCGTCGCCAAGCAGGAACGCATATTGCTCGGCGCGCGATCTCCGCGCCGCTTCGATGTCAAAAGCGACGAAGCCGTGTACTGCGTCGGGCCAGAGAGTCAACATCGTGTCGTTGCCTGCCGACCGCCAGCGGGCCTCCATGAACAGCGTGTCGTCGAGAAGCGGATCGAGCGTGCCGCAGGTGAAGAGCGCAGGCGGCATGTCGCGGAGGTCGGCGTACAGCGGTGAGACGTCGGGTTGTCGCCGTTCGGCATCCGACAGGCCCGGCACGTAGTTCTCTGCGAACCACGCCATCATCGGGTCGGACAGCACCAGCTCACGCTCGCCCCAGAGAAACCGGCTCGGCGTGCCCGTCAGGTCGAACGGCCCGAACACCAGATTGGCGGCGGCGAACGCCTGCCGAGGCGCGATGCCGCAGCGGTCGCGGAGGCGAAGCAGTGTGACGACTGCGAGCTGTGCGCCCGCAGACTCTCCGCCGATCGCCCGGCGTCCGGCGAAGTTGTCGAGGAGCCAGCGGGCTGCGTCCTCGCAGTCGTCCGGCGCAGCCGGATACGGATGCTCGGGTGCGAGGCGGTAGTCGACGCTCACCATCACGAGCCCGGTCGCGTCTGCGGCCGCCTTGAGCGTCGGATCCTGAAGGTCGGCGGCGCCGAGTGTCCAGCCGCCGCCGTGGAAGTGCAGGTAGGCGCCCCGTGCGTCTCCCTCGGGCTCGACGATGCGCAGTGGGATCTCACCGTCGCGGCCCGCAATCCGCTCCCACCTGGCCTCCGGCAGGTAGACGGGGGCGGGGAAGATGCCCCCGTCTGCGCGGCGCGCTTGCCGCGTGACCTCGGCGGGGACCGTATGGACATGCGGCAGCCCTTGCAGGATCTGCTTCCAGGCCCGCGTTGAACGCTCGCGTCTCTGCGAGCATCTCCTCGTCGGTCACGCGACGTTCTGGAAGCGCGCTGCCGCGCGTGCCTGCCGCCGCTCCGCCTCGATTTCTCGGTCTCGCGGCGGCGCGGAGGTGACAAGCTCGGCGAGCAGGTGCTCGGTCGTGGCGGCGACCACATCGATTGCGTGCGCAAACGCTTTCTCGTTTGCGCGTGATGGTTTCTGCATCCCGCTCACCTTGCGGATGTACTGCTCGGCTGCAGCGCGCACCTCGTCGTGGGTGGTCGGCGGCTCGAAGTTGTAGAGCGTTTTGATGTTGCGGCACATACCGCCAGTCTACGGTGGTGTCGGGTGTCGAGAGCGAGTTGTGCGACAACCCTCGGCCCGAGGAGGGGCTTGCGGCACAATGCGCGCGATGCTGCATGCGGCTCCCAACGGCGGCGGCGCGCCGGATCGCCTCACGGTCGGTGTCGCGGCGAGGCTCTCGCGCTATCTCCAGGTGCTGACCCAGGCGAAGAAAATGGGCAAGGAGCGCATCTCCTCCCAGGAGATCGCGGACTATACGAACATCAACGCAACGCAGATCCGACGAGATCTTTCGAACTTCGGCAAGTTCGGCAAGCGTGGCGTCGGTTACTCGATCGAGTCGCTGTTGTCGGAGATCCGCAAGATCCTCCGCACGCAGGGTCAGCACAACATCGCGCTCGTCGGTGCCGGCAGGCTCGGTCAGGCGATTGCGAGCTCGCCGATTTTCGCCGAGCACGGCATCAACATCGCCGCCGTGTTCGACACCGACCCGGCCAAGCTCGGCAACGACCTGGGCGCATCCGCGGTGGAGGACGAGCGCCGCCTGAAGGACGTCGTGCGGGAGAAGAACATCGTCGTGGGCGTGCTCGCCGTTCCGGCGCTGGCGGCGCAGAAGGTCGCCGACGACCTCGTCGATGCGGGCGTCCGGATCATCTTCAACTACTCGGAGGCGCTGCTCGACGTTCCCGGTGACGTGACCGTCCACACCTCGAACCCGGCGGTCGACCTCCTCCACGCGCTCTACTTCCACCTCACCTAGGTCCAAGCCAGTGCGTGTCTCGCTCTGGCACGGCTACCTGCTCGGCGGGACCGGCTCGAACGTCTACACGCGCTCGCTCGCCCGCGAGTGGAGCAGGGCGGGTCACGAGGTGACGGTCGTCTGCCAGGAGCGCGCACCGGGGCAGTACGACCTCGGGGGCGCGCGGGTGATCGTCCCCGAGCTTCCCGGCCGGTTGCTGCCCACGTTCGTGCTCGATCGCTACGCCGGGCTCGAGCCACGGCTCCTGCAAGACCTGACAGCCGGCGAGCGCGCCGCATACGTCGCGGCGAACGCAGAGGTGCTGCGCGGAGTCCCGGCCGACCTCGTGTTCGTCAACCACGTGCTCCTCGGCGGTCCTGTCGGAGAGGCATCCGGTGCGCCGTTCCGTGTCAAGGCGCACGGGTCGGAGCTCGAGTACTCGATGCGGGGACGGCCGGAGCTCGAACAGTGGGGGCGAGAGGCGTTGCGAGCGGCGGAGGCGACATACGTCGGCTCCGAGCACATTCGAGCCGTGCTGGAGGATGTCGTCGGTCACGTCGATCGTGTGCACACCGTTCCACCGGGCGTCGACGTCGACGAGTTCACGTTGCAGGACCGCCCGAGCGCCCTCGCCGGCCTGATCGCCGAAGCCGAAGCCGACCCGCCCAACCCGGGCCGCCGCGACGAGCGCCTGCCGGACGAGGGCAATGCCGAACGTCTCCGGTCGTTTCTCTCGGGCGACGAGCCGACCGTCGTCTACTTCGGGAAGCTGATCGAGCAGAAGGGCGTCCAACTCCTGCTCGCGGCGATGCGACATGTCGACGCGAGAGTCGTCGTCGTCGGGTTCGGGCCGTATCGATCGGTGCTCGAGGCCCAGGCGCCTCCACGCGCGCTCTTCACGGGCCCGCTCGAGCACCGTCACCTCGTCCATCTGCTGCCGCTCGCCGACGTCACCGTCGTGCCGTCGGTGTTTCCCGAGGCGTTCGGCATGGTGGCCGCCGAGGCGGCCGCGGCCGGCTCCCCGCCGCTCGTCGCGCGTCACTCCGGGCTGGCGGAAGTCGCCGCCGGGCTCGAGCAGGGGTATCCGGAACGCTTTCGCCACCTTGCCTCGTTCGCGCCGGGCGACGTCGATGACCTGACGCGGAAACTCGAGGAGCTCGTCGCCCTGCCCCCCGCGGAGCGCGAAGCGCTCGGTGCGGCAGCGCGCCGCGTCGTCGTCGAGCGCTGGTCGTGGAGCAGCGTTGCGGCGCGGCTTCTCGCCCCCCTATCGAACTAGTGATGCAACCGGAGACGTTCGCTTGGCCCCTGGCCCGCGGGCACGCGGCGCGCTGCTGTGTCCTCGGTCGCGCCCATAGGTCCGCTATGGCCGCTCCCTGCGTCCTTGCACCGCTTGGTGCCCGCAACCCAGGAACCGGGCAACGTCCCCGGTCACATCACTAGGCTTCGCGCGCGATGGGCGAGGAACAGCGCGTCTCCTGGCAGGAGCTCTTGCAGACTGCGTATGAGGCCTTCGAGAACGGCACTGATCTGACGGTCGCCGTCGAGGAGGAGTTTGCGCTGCTCGACCCGGAGACCCTCGAGCTGACGAATCGGTTCGAGGACGTGTACGGCGCGGCCCTCGGAGTCCCCGAGCTCGCGCCGCACGTCGTCGGCGAGCTGATCGCCTCGGAGATCGAGATCCGCACCGGCCGCTGCGAGACGTTCGCACACGCCGGCGCCGTGATGCAGGAACGGCGGTCACAACTTCACGCGGTCGCGCGTGAGCGAGGCGTCGCGCTCGGCAGCACGGGCACGCATCCGTGGAGCCGCTGGCAGGATCAGCGCATCATCGACACGCCGCACTACCGACGCAACGACAAGCTGCTGCGGTACGTCGTCTGGCGAAACAACAGCTTCGGACTGCATGTGCACGTCGGTATAGCGGGCGCGGACCGCGCTGTCGCAGTGCATGACGGGCTCAGGAACTTCCTGCCCGAGCTGCTCGCGCTCTCGGTCAGCTCGCCGTTCATCGAAGCGGTCAACTCCGGCCTGCACTCGACGCGCACCGAGATCTTCACGCGCATGTTTCCCCGATGCGGGATCCCCGATCCCTACGGGAGCTGGCGCGGGTTCTCCGACTACGTCGCCTTTCTCTACCGCACCGGGTCGATCACCGAGCACACGCAGATCTGGTGGAGCGTGCGCCCGCATCTCGCCTATCCGACGATCGAGCTTCGCATCTGCGACGCGCAGCCCGACCTCGCAGAGGCGCAGGCGGTCGCTGCGCTCTGCTACGCGCTGGCCGCGCGGTGCGCGCGTGCGTACGACGAACGCGAGCCGCTGCCGAACCTCCCCAACCGTCTGCTCGAAGAGAACCTGTGGCGTGCGATTCGCTACGGGCTCTCGGGCGAGTTGCTCGATTTCGATCGCGGCGAGCCGATCCCGGCGCGGGCGCGACTCGAGGCGCTCGTCGAATGGGTTCAGCCCGTCGCCGATGAGATCGGTGCGGCTCCCTACCTGGCCGTCCCGGCCCAGACCGCTTCCGATCGCCAGATCGCGCAGGTCGAGGAAGGCATGACGCTCGAGGAGATCTTCGCCGAGCAGGTCCGGGCGGGTGAGCCGGTTGAAGGCTGAGGGGCCGCAGGAGGACTTCAGCGAGCAGCTCGCCGCGCTCGACCTCGGGCTGCTCCTCGCATCGACGGCATCGACGATCGCGAGCCTCTCCTACACCAAGCTCGAGCGAGGCGACCTGCCGCAGGCGAAGCTCGGTATCGACGCTCTCGCTGCGCTGACTCCGCTGCTCGAAGCCGATGCCAGGCGGGATCTGAGCGCGGCTCTGGCCAACCTGCAAATCGCCTATTCGGCGAGGGTTTCTTCGGGTTCCGCCGGGTCGGACTCCGGTTCTTTGTGATACATAACTGCCCGCGCCGAAGCCCTTCGGCGCTTGACTTTGTGAGGGAGCACTAGATCGATGGACTGGTTCATGCATCACGCGGTACTGCTCGGCTTCGTCGGAGCCGCCGTCGCTGTGGCGTACGGCGTGTATCTGACGGTGTGGCTCCTCCGGCAGCCGGCCGGAAACGAGCGGATGCGCGAGATCTCGGCCGCCGTGCAGGAGGGCGCAGCCGCCTATCTGAAGAAGCAGTACACGACGATCGCGGTGGTCGCGATCGTTCCGTTCATCCTGCTCGGCGTCTACGACAAGCTGGGCTGGGGAACGGCGTTCGGGTTCCTGATCGGCGCGACGCTCTCGGCCGCGGCCGGTTTCATCGGGATGAACGTGGCGGTCCGCTCGAACGTGCGCACCGCCGAGGCGGCGCGCCACGGCCTGGAGCCTGCGCTCAACGTCGCGTTCCGCGCCGGCTCGGTGACGGGGCTGATGGTCGTCGGACTGGGCCTGTTCGGGGTCACCGGGTACTACTGGTTCCTCACCGACGTTCTCAACCATACGCCGACCTCTGCGATCGACGATCTCGTCGGGCTCGCGTTCGGCGGTTCGCTGATCTCCGTCTTCGCCCGGCTCGGCGGCGGGATCTTCACGAAGGCCGCGGACGTCGGCGCCGACCTCGTCGGCAAGATCGAGGCAGGCATTCCAGAGGACGATCCGCGCAACGCAGCGGTGATCGCCGACAACGTCGGCGACAACGTGGGCGATTGCGCCGGCATGGCGGCCGACCTGTTCGAGACGTACGCGGTCACCGCCGTTGCGGTGATGCTGCTCGGCACCGCGTTCCCCGA
>CAVQRE010000003.1:0-45816 GCA_963715115.1 uncultured Thermoleophilia bacterium | reverse complement strand
CCGCTTTTATACCTGATTGTCGACAAGAGCTCCGAATGGCGGGCTAAGGCAAAACCGCCCGATGGTTCCCTCGTGGCGCAGCCAATGCGATCAAGGCGCGATTTTGTTCCGTTCTGGCTCGGTAGCGATCGGTATTGGGCTTTACTCATCATGGAAGAGGTCGTTCGTGCGTCGCAATCGGATCATTCACGAATTTGATCTTTTCGCCGAGGTGTTGCCGATCGCGCTCGCCGAATTTTGTTGAATGTGGTTGGCCGCCAGATCGCCGAATATTTCAGCAGACTTTTCGTCGACATGACGGGCACCCTTTTACCGCATTTATCCTGGGGCCATGGTCGGCCGCCCGCCGTCGCCGCGGCAACGACGATCGTCAACGGCAATTTCTTCGAAAGCTATTTCCCTTTGGAGTCGTCAACATCGCAGCACTCATCTCAGGCTATCTCGCGCGCGCGGCAGGACCTCCAACCGCGTATTCGTGTCAAGTCCGGGACGCATTGAACGTTTCGTGCTCTGGACCATGCTCTTCACCGTGGCAGGAGGGTTGGCCTGCAGGCTGACGTCGACCTGCGTCAAGCTGGTGCTTTCTGCCAGCTCAGGCATCCGTTCGTCTACGGTCCGCTCTATGTCGACGCCCACGCCAAATTGCAGTCGCTGTTTGAGTGCCGCAACGCCAGACGTTTCGCTCGCCCGGCCATTGAGACCTTTTCGCGATTTCGCTGACAAGCTCGTCGTCGTTCCAATGGCCCATGCTCTGGTGATCTTAGCACTTAGTGCCGACCTTCGCTCACAGGTCGTTGACAACTCTGGACCCGAACTCAGAACCGATGTCACTTCAATTTTCGTGTTTGGCATTCCTATTCAGCATTCATTTTTCTGGCACAATAACACACCCCACGATTTCCATACCTTGGCGCGGCGCACGAGATTGCCTGGCTCGGCGATCCGACCATGGTGCTGCTACTCTACGCGCCTCTGGTTATCGCCATT
This sequence comes from uncultured Thermoleophilia bacterium, assembly GCA_963715115.1. GTDB lineage: Bacteria > Actinomycetota > Thermoleophilia > Gaiellales > Gaiellaceae > PALSA-600. Next base: position 44,829 of record CAVQRE010000003.1, on the reverse strand, counting down.
CTGGCCTTCCGATTTCTCGCCTATCGCACCACCAACAAACTGCCGCGCCGTCTCCATGCACTGTACCGTCGCCGGCGCGAAGCCACCCGTCAGCTCTTCGAGGCGGGACCAGCAAACAGCGGTCCTTCGCTCCGCGGTCACGCACGCCCTGGGAACCAGCGTCAGCATGTGGCCTCTACGTCACGTTATCGACCCGCTCTTCGGCGTTCCCGTGGCGCTTGGAGCAATCATTGTCGCTCTGAGCGGCTACCTCGTCATAGCGCGGTTCTTCTACGCAATGCTGACGGCGCCCATGCAGAAGCTGGAGACGGTGCCAGCGTCGCTTGAGGTCGGGTGCGAAGCAACGGCATCGGCGGAGCTCTGAACTCCATGAAGACCTGTTGTCGCTACTTCATGTGCCCAACCCGAAGGTCTCGCGACGGAAGAGGCTCGTTTATCCTGCACTTTGTCGATCGTCCCGAACGAGGTCGCCTGGAGGAGATACTATTCGGTGCATATCAGTACCGTCAGCGGAGTCGCGGTACTCACAGCCATCGGGGAGCCTCATTCGCTCTGCGTTCCCTTGTTGCAGGATCTTGCGTCTCTCGCCTCAGATACCGGCGCCGGACTCGTCGCTCTTTCAAGCGACGCGGCTCACGTTACCGACGAGGAATTTGATTCAAATGGATCCACGGTTTGCGTGAGGCCAGCACTGAGGTTTTGCTACTAACTCGGACCGATCTCTGCAAAGCTGTCGCAGCAAAGACTGACTGGCAGACCTGAACTCTGATGCGGGACGTCAGAGCCCGCGCGCTTCATCTGCTGAATATCGAAGACGAGAGGTTTCCGTGGATGAACTCAGTCGGGTGACGTAGCTGACCGGCGGCACTAGCATCTCTCAAAGTCATGATCCAGAGCCTCCCCAAATCTAGCGTCGTGTTCGATCTCGGCTCCGGCTACAGCCGCCGCACCGAATTTGTGGCTTCAGCCGCGGGTCACGAAGTATGGCAGTAAACCGTGAGGAAGCGGTGTGTGACCGCCTGAAAGAAATCTGACTACTCTGCCGCCAACAAGCGGTGATGTTTCGTTCTTGACTGTGACCTTCGCGACGTTCGATTAAGTCCTCGGGCCTTGCAGATCTCGTGATCTGCACGGGTGTGTTCCGACGCGCGCGCGATGTAAGCGATCTTACAGGTCTGCTCGCACATCTATCCAAACTCGCCGGGCAGCCAGCCACGCTCATTTATATCGAGATGCTGTTCGAAATGCTGTTCGACGGCAGGCCGCCCCTCGATGGGGCGGAATTAGAATCGCGCGCGCGGAGTTCGAGGGCCTATTGTGCGGGGTCTTTCCGGCCGCCTCGTGGGCCTTGCAGCGAACCCATGGTCCGATGCGCCAGAAGCAGAACTTTGCTCAAGGCGCCCGAAGTTTTGAGCCGCCAGCGGCGACGATGAAATCGACGGCGGCCGGGTGCGTTCGGCGGCTCGATTAGCTGATGCGGCAGCACAGAGTACCAAAATCCGTTGCTCGGTCTGTGCCAGACAAGGATTACGATGCAGTGACGATTTGGCGAAGGCGCTGCGCTCAGGAGCACTTTGTCATCGCCGCCGTTCTGTCGGGTGGGATTTCGTACGCGGCGGACGTTGCGTCGACGACCGGCGCTCATCTATCGCCGCAGATCTTCTTGCTAATGGGTCGAGAACTTCACCAACATGCTAACTTTCGGGCGGTCCAGGTGAGCGTCGATGTTCAACTCCCGACGAACAGTCGCCTGCCGGTGGTCATCATTTCAGATCCCGTGGAATACGGAGACGACAGTATTGCCATCCTCATGCTTCTGAAGTCCACCAGATCGACGTCCGTCACATCATCACGACCAGCGGCAATGTTTGCGCGAGCCGCGGCGCAACAAGAAGCTACCCGCCTCGTGCAATCGGCCGGCGCCGCCTCCATTCCTATTGTTCAGGGATTTCCTTTTCGCTGGCACGACGATAGGCGGAGGTTTACGAGGAGGTAGAAGTTCGGCCGGCATGGCAGCGCGCGGCCTATGTCGGGCGCGTTTGCCGATCCGCGATCGTGCGATTCCGCGGGGGACGGCGGAGTGCCTGGAAAAGACGCCTCGAACACCGAAGCTGCCGATTTCTTGATCGACCATCGACACTACCAGGAAGAACTGACGATCATTTTGATCGGCCCCGCCACGGTCCTAGCCGAGGCCATGAGAAGGGAGCCGCATCTCGGCGATCACATCCACCACATCTATGCGATGGGGGAGCGATCGCAGTTGCGGGAAATGTCTACGCAGTATGCTGAGTTCGACGTATGGTTCGACCCCGAAGCGATGGCGGCAATCCTTGCGTCCAAAGTGCCGCTGACGCTGGTGCAGCTCGATGCGACCGCGGGCATCACGTACGAGTGCGTCCCGCTTCGAAACTCCACGCCGCGCAACTTTGCTGCGAGCCACTTGCAGGCTTACCTTGATCGTGCCGGCGCGAAGGGCGAACCGGTACGCTTGTGGATGAAGTACTCGCCGCTATCGTTATCGACCCAGCGATTGCGGTGACCACACGGGAGACCTACCTTTCCGTCTCAACCACCAAGGATGAATATGGCAAGCTCATATATTCTCCTGCCGCCGCGACAGAACTTCGCGTCCTGTAGATGTCGTTTCCCAAGGTTCGATCTGACGGGGTTTGTCAACTCGTGACGCAGTTACTGCTGACCGCAGGTGATCCGCCGCTGTTACGGATTCGATGTTCCGGTGTTTGGGACTGCGGGGCGCCAACGGGAGTATCGAGTGTCGCCCTTATGTTAATGCCCCTGGCCTTCAGTGGTAGCCGTCGATCTTGACGACGCGCTTCACGATTACGGGGGCGCTGCAGGAAGACTCGATCCTCGCTTGCCATTCTGATCAAGCAAAAGCACGGTATTTGGCGACCTCGTTCTAGCGCGATACGAGCAATTGATTGCCGATGAGCAGGCCGCGACGTTTGCGTCGGGCCGGGACTTGCGCGTCGCAAGATGAGACTGTTGCTTGAAACGTGGCCCGACGCGTCTCGCCGAGCCTGACCAATTCGCCGACTTTATCGAGGCGAGCTACTATACGCGTTCGTAATTGCGGAGCCTTGGAAGCCTACGGCATGCTCGAGGCCGAGACACGTCCGATGGTCTTGACCAGAAGGATACGCCCGATGTGCGAGGCGCTATTGCCGAGCGCCTGGGGCTTTCTCTCAATCGTAACGACTTTATTGCGGACTAAGGCCCGTCGCGTCCGCAAGGCAGACGGCGGCGCCTTCCGGCTGGCATCAGAATTCCTTGGAGTTGCAGCCGACGATCGTGATGGTTGGGGCCGACGATGGATTCGATATGACTGGCGCCGGCGAAGGCCGGGTTCTGGCAGGTCTGGGTCGGTCCCGACGATCAAGACCCTGGCGACCCGCCGGAAGGTTACCTCGGCGAAGTGAGTGCCTTCTGCGACTTGCCGCTATTTCTCGCCGCGAGGTGACCCACGCAAACTCAAAGACAATCCCCCTAGGTCCCAATATCAAAAATTGGAACGCAGATGGCGCGGCATCCGAAACAACCTGATCTGACCGCATGCAATAGTCCGGTTGGCTTTGCGATTCGGGCGTCCGGTCCTGTTTATCTATGGCGCGCTGACGCGGATGTTCGCGGGGTACGCCGGTTCAAGCCACATTATATTATCTCGCCGGGACATCCTGGCGACGATGGCCCGTCATCGCTGGTGCAGATCGATGACGCGGTGCTTAGAACGGCCACCGCCGCTGCGAATGAGATCTTCGTCAGATGGCCACGCGATCGCGAAATCGAGCTTCACAAGGTGCTGTTCGCCCTCGAGGCTGTTCGATTCCATCGCGAGGACTTTTCGTCAGGTCCTTCCTTCCAGGCGTGACAGAGGATGAAATTGAACGTTGGCGAGGCAAGGAGCATTCCAGAACTCGATTCATGATCCGTTCGATCGCGCGTATGCCGAAGAGCGGCAGCGGTGCGAAGTCGTGGCCCATCGCTCACTCGTGGCATCGCTTCAGGCGGAGATCGAAGCCGTTGCGGCACGAGTGATTCTAGAGTCCGGGTTTGCTGCGCTATCGTGTCGAGCGCGTCGTGAACGTAGGCTCGACGTCGCGTGGCACCTATGCTGCCTTTCCAGCTGACTTTGACCTTGTCGTTCACGCTCGAACACGAGCGGACGAGTATGGACATGTCCGAGGTCAACATGCCCTGCGAAGACCTTGTTGAGCGTGTCGTACAGTCGGACTCCTTCGAACGCTATTGGCAGGCAATCCTGCTTTCAGCTGGCAGCACGGAGATCTTCGTCCCCGATTCGTCGATTGGAAAGTCTGGGCGCTCGCAGTCCCCGAAGACCTCGTCGCACGATACGATCTCGTCTGGCCGGGCTCCCGAACGGCTGACCGCTATCGATTTCTCGACGTCACATTCGGAAAGTTGCCGCAGATCATCGGCTACGAAATTTCGATTCGCCGCCTCTTCGAGAGCCTCGGCCCGATGTGGGCGGAGCACCTTCGAGCCGAGATATGCATCGCAGAGTCCGTCCTCCGTTCGCTCGGTGAGGTCTACGGCTCCGCCAATCGCGGCCTTCGAGCTTCAGCGCATGGCCTCATTGGCCGTCAGAGAGGCCGCCGCAGGTTTGACACCTTTCGCAGCCTCGCCACGCAATCGTGCAGCGCGGCGAAGGCCTTCGGTAGTATTGAGATCATCCAGCAGCGCGCCAAGCGCGTCTGCACAAAGATAGCCGGGCTCCACGTCAGCGGTCAGATCGTACCAGTGATCGAGACTCTTCTGCGCTTCACGCAATCCAGCGATCGTCCAATTGATCGGCTGCCGATATTGCGTTCGGAGCATTGTGAAACGCACCACCTCACCCGGCCGATCCCTTCAGCAACTCGTCGATCGTCACGAAATTGCCGAGGCTCTCGCTCATCTGCGCCTTCCACCTGCAAGAAGCCATCATCGCATCCAGTAATTCGCCATCACCGGCCTATGAATGCACAACGTGACTGCGCCGATCTCGTCTTCGTGGTGCGGGAACGCACGAGATCAATGCCGCCGCCATCGATGTCGAAGGTCTCGCCGAGGTGCTTCAGGCCATCGCCGAGCATTCGATGGTGCCAGCCCGGCCGGCGCCCGGTGCTTCACACCGCTGGTGAAGTCCATGCCGTTCGCCCGACTTCGACGGCTTCCACAAGATGAAGTCCTGCGGGTTCCTCCTACGGTGCGACCTCGACGCGCGCACCTGCGATCATTTCATCGAGCGGGTCGATTTGAGAGCTTTCCGTAATCCTTCATCGACGGTACGTGGAACAAAACATTGTCTTCCGCTACAAGTCGCATGGCCGGATTTCAGCAGCCGTTCCATCAATTCTTTCATCGGTTCGATGTCTAAGCGGTCGCGCGAGGCTCCATCGAGTTCGGATCAAGGCAGCCGAGCGCCTGCACATCGCTATGAAAAATAGCATAGTCTTTGTTAGCCCGCCGATGGAGATTCCCCGCTCGGTCGCACGCGCATTGATCTTCGTCATCAACGTCGGTGACGTTGCGGACGTAAGTGACGTGATCCGGCCCGTAGATGTACGCAGCAGCCGGAACAGCACGTCAACACGATCACCGGGCGTGCATTGCCGATATGGGCGAAGTCGTAGTCGTCGGCCCGCACACATACATGCGCACGCGCGACGGATCGAGCGGGGCGAATACCCGCTTCTCGCGTGTCAGCGTATCTAGAGCTTGAGTTCCATAGCAATTGACATCCCCGTCGGCCCCGCTGGCCGGGCGTCCTGCTATCTCAACGATGAAAAAGACGGCCGCAGCCAGCGTGATGCGCTAGCGAATAATCTCCGGGCAAATGCCGCAGATATGGTTAAGGCCGTTCATGGCCGCACAATGATTTGTCGCGTCCTGCTGTCAAGGTCCTGGCACAAAACCGTGGAAAACAGGAAAAAATTCCATAGCCCACCCGGTTGATCGCTGCCTAACGATTTTGCTCACACTCTGGGAATTCTACCGGGCGCGGTTCGGCGCCTCGATTCACGGGGACTTCCGTAATGCGGACGGTCGCGGTCGGTCTCGCTGCTATGCTGTGCCTCGGCTTCGGCGACTTCTGCAAAGCCGAGTGCCGAATGTTCATCGTGGCCAACGACGCTGACGGCTATCGCATCGATCGATGCCTCGTCGGCGGTGAAAAATGCGGTGCCGCCGCCGCGAACGCCTACTGCAAAACACAAGCTTTTGCGGAAGCTCTCGACCTACCCACAAGGTCGATCGCAACGACATTACCGAGACAACGTCGGCGACAACGTGGGCGATTGCGCCGGCATGGCGGCCGACCTGTTCGAGACGTACGCGGTCACCGCCGTTGCGGTGATGCTGCTCGGCACCGCGTTCCCCGATGCGAAGCTCTACCTCTACCCGCTCGCGATCGGCGGCGTGTCGGCGATCACGTCGGTGATCGGCACGTTCTTCGCCCGGGTCGGGCACGGGGACAACGCCGTGATCAACGCGCTGTACAAGGCCGTCCTCGTCGCGACGATCCTGTCAGCGCTCGGGTTCATCCCGATCACGATGGCGTTCGACACCGGCAAGTACAACTTCACCGATCTCTACGTCTCGTCGCTCGTCGGCCTGATCGTCACGTTCCTGCTCGTGGCGATCACCGAGTACTACACGGGCACCCGCTGGAACCCGGTGAAGATGATCGCGCGGGCGTCGCAGACGGGCTCCGCGACCAACATCATCGAGGGTCTCGCGGTCGGCATGCAGGCCACCGCGGCCCCGGTGATCGTGATCGTGGCGGGCATCCTCGTCGCCCACCACTTCGCCGGGCTGTTCGGCATCGGTGTCGCAGTGATGGCGCAGCTCTCGATGACCGGCCTGATCGTCGCACTCGACGCGTACGGGCCCGTCACCGACAACGCAGGCGGCATCGCAGAGATGGCCGACCTGCCCGAGGGCGTGCGGGCGATCACCGACCCGCTCGACGCCGTCGGCAACACCACGAAGGCCGTGACCAAGGGCTACGCGATCGGGTCGGCCGCGCTCGCCGCGCTCGTCCTCTTCGACTCGTACACCACCGGCCTCGCGAACCAGGGTCTGCCCACGGCGTTCTCGCTCTCGGATGCCTGGGTGATCGCCGGTCTGTTCATCGGCGGACTCATGCCGTTCCTGTTCGCTTCGCTGGCGATGCAGGCGGTCGGGCGTGTCGGCGGCGAGGTCGTGCAGGAAGTGCGCCGCCAGTTCCGCGAGCACCCGGGGATCATGGAAGGCACCGAGCGCCCCGATTACAGCCGCGCGGTCACCATTGTCACCGGTTCGGCCATCAAGTCGATGCTCGCTCCGGCGCTGATCCCGATCGCTGTCCCGATCGTCGTGGGGATCATCAGCGTGCGCATGCTGGGCGGGCTGCTGATCGGAACGATCGTCACCGGCCTCTTCCTGGCGATCGCAATGACGTCGGGTGGCGGCGCCTGGGACAACGCGAAAAAGCTGATCGAGGACGGCGCGTTCGGAGGTCAAGAACTCCGAAGCGCATGCCGCGGCCGTCACGGGCGACACCGTCGGCGACCCCTACAAGGACACGGCCGGGCCTGCGATCAACCCGATGATCAAGATCGCGAACATCGTCGCGATCCTGATCATCCCGCTGCTCGTCTCGATCCACGGTTAAGGACACCGCCGTCAAATGGGTCGTGGCGATAGGGCGCGTCCCGGGTAGACTTGTCGGCGATGGCAACAACGCGCGGAGGTGAGCCAGTGGTGCCTGGCCCTGGCAGTACGGGTCGAAGACTCGTGCGTGTGCGCGTGACGTTGCCTGGGCGCTTCTAGGCGTTCTCTTTCGTCTGTGCACGCAGGCTGCTGCTTGCTCGACAGCGGATGGAGAAGTGGTCGCGGATCTTTGTAGGTCGGAGACGGCGCAGCCGTCGGCGTCTGAGCCTGCGTGGGTTTGGCTGGGTTGCGGGCGTGCAGTTGCCGAAGTTGGCGTTCTTGGCGGTGCTCGGGCCAGGGCTTGTGAGTGGCTTCGCGGACAACGATGCGGGTGGGATCACGACGTACTCGGTGGTCGGTGCTCAGTTCGGCTACGCGTTGCTTTGGGTGGTGCTAGCGAGCATGGTGGCGCTGTTCGTGACGCAGGAGGTCGGTGCTCGACTCGGGCTGGCGACGGGGCGTGGCCTGCTCGATCTTGTCCGGGAAGGCTTCGGGATTCGCTGGGCAGCCCTCGCGATCGGGACGATGTTGATAGCGAACCTCGGGACGACGTTGGCCGAGTTTGCCGGTATCGGAGCGGCGCTGTCCCTGTTCGGTGTCCCCGTCGCGGTCTCGGTGGTGATTTCGGTCGTGTTGATCGGGTTGCTGCTCGCTCGGGCCGGGTTCCTGCGCGTCCAGTACGTCTTCCTCTTCGTCGGAGCCGGCGTCTCCGTCGCGTATGTCGTTTCGGCCATCCTTGCCCGGCCCGACTGGGGCAGGAGCGTGGAGTACCTGGTCGCCCCGCACGGGCAGGTGACCTCCGCGTATCTGCTTGCGGTCGTCGGAACGGTCGGAACGACGATCACGCCGTGGGGCCAGGCGTTCATCCAGTCGTACTGCGCCGACAAGCGTCTCGGCGCGGAGGATCTGCGGACGACGCGCTTCGACGTCGGTCTCGGCGCGTTCCTGACGAACTCGATCGCTGCGTTCATCGTGATCGCGGCTGCGGCGACGCTCTGGGCGCACGGCGAGCGGAGCATCCCGGATGCTGCCGCCGCGGCGAAGGCACTCGGGCCGTTGGCCGGGCACGCCGCTGAGACGGTGTTCGCGCTCGGACTGCTCGGGGCGGCGTTCCTCGGCCTGGGGGTCGTTCCACTCACGAGTTCGTACGCAACAACAGAGGCGCTTGGGCTCGAGCGCGGGCTTGACCTCCGTCCTCGGCAGGCGCCCGCGTTTTACGGGTTGCTCGCGTTCTTCCTCGGAGTCGCCGCCGTGCTCGTGCTGATTCCCGGCTTGCCGTTGATCCGTGTCATGTTCCTGGCGCAGGTCGTCAACGGCCTTCTCCTACCGGTGATCCTCGTCTTCGTCATGCTGCTGAGCCGCCGCACGAAGCTGCTCGGCCGGCTTGCAAGCGGCCAGTTTCTGCTCTCAGCAGGCTGGTTCGTCACGATCGTGGTCGGCCTGATGTCGATCGCCCTCGTCATCACCTATCTCGCTCCATGACGACGACTGCCCCGGCCATCCTCCACCTGTCGCTTGTCGTCGGCGGCGACCTCACAGACGCAGATGGCCGCAGGCTCGGCAAGATCGAGGACCTACTCGCCCATCTCGGCGAGGACGAGTACCCGCCGATCAGCGGCGCTGTCGCGAAGATCGCCGGCCGCAACGTCTACATCCCCACCAAGCGGATCGGCGAGATCCAAAACGGCAGGATCACCCTCACGAAAGCCCGGCTCGACCTGCAACCGTTTGAGCGCAGAGAGGGCGAGCTACTGCTCCGGGAAGACCTGCTCGACCGGCAACTCATCAACGTCGACGGTGCCCGGCTCGTGCGCGCGAACGAGATCGAGATCGCCCGCGTCGAGGGCTGGTGGCGCGTCGTCGGCATCGACATCAGCGCTCCGAGCCTTCTCCGCCGGCTGCTGCCACGGCAGCTCGCACCCCGCGTCGGCGTCTCCAACTTCCTCGACTGGGCAAGCCTCGAACCGTTCACCGGGCACATCCCCACGATTCAGCTGCGCGTCCCCCACCCGAAGCTCGCACGACTCCATCCCGCAGAGCTCGCCGACCTCGTCGAAGCCGCACCACACGGACAGGGCGAAGAGATCATCGCCGCCGTCCAACACGACCCAGAGCTAGAAGCCGACCTGTTCGAAGAACTCGCCGACGACCACCAGCTCGAATTCAGCGAAGACCGCGACGACAGCGACATCGGCGACCTCGTCGCGCGCATGGAAATCGACGACGCCGTCGACTTTCTCGCTCAGTTCGACGGCGACCGGCGCACACGCATCCTGGAGCTCCTTCCACCTGTGCAGCGCCGACGGCTACGCACACTGCTCGGCTACGAGCCCCTGACGGCAGGCGGTCTTATGACTCCCGACTTCGTCGCGATCTACACGCAAGCGACTCAACAGGAAGCGCTCGACCGCGTCCGTCGATCCGTGGCCCCGAGCGACGCACTCGCCTGGATCTTCACGATCAACCACCACCGCCGCTACCGAGGCGCAGTCTCACTCCCCGACCTTGTCCGCGCCAACCCGGACACTCCGATCACCGACCTGATCGCCCACACGCGGAACGTCAACGCCAATGCCGACCTCGACGACATCGTTCGTACGATGACCGATTATGACTTGACGATCGTCCCCGTCCTCGACGACGACGAACACCCCATCGGAATCATCACCGTCGACGACATCCTCGAACTGATCGCACCGCCCCCCGGACGAGGCTTCGGCATCTTTGGTGGATAGTGATTCGTGATCGCCGAGTCTGACGACGCTACGGTTGCGAGATGCGGCTTCGTTCGGCGCTGAACGCTGCACCGCCGATCGTCGGGACGATCGTGGTGCTCGCGGCGGCAACCGGGATCGTCTATGCGCTGCGGCCGGTTGCGCCCACGCTGAGCCTCGGCGTCGTCTACACGCCGGCGGTGCTCGTGGTGGCAGCGCTCTACGGGATGGGCTACGGCATCGGAGCCGCGATCGCCTCGATGCTCGCCTTCAACTTCTTCTTTCTGGCGCCGGTGCACACGCTCACGCTCGCCGACGGGCGGAACTGGGCGGCGCTCGCCGTCTACGTCCTGAGCGCCGTGATCGCGAGCCAGCTCGCGGCTCAGGCGCGACGCCGCGCCGCCGAGGCCAGGCAGCGCGAGCGCGAGGCGGCGCTGCTCGCGGACACTGCCGCCGAGCTTCTGCATCGCGACGCGGCGTTCGATGAGATCCGGTCGCGGGCCGACAGCGTCCTGCGTGACGCCGACGAGCGTGCGCGGACGCGCTTCGACGCGGCGCTCGACGCATTGCTCGAGGTCGCAGCGGAGCGGGATCAACTCGAGCAGCAGGCGCGTGAGGCCGAGGCGCTGCGGCAGTCGGATGCGATCAAGACGACGATCATCCAGACCGTGTCGCACGACTTCCGGACACCTCTCGCCACGATGACCGCAGCGCTCGGCGGGCTGTCGAGCGCCGAGGTCGAGCTGTCGAGCGAGGGCCGCGCCGAGCTTCTCGAGGCTCTCGGAAGCGAGCTTGCGCGGCTGAGCCGCCTCGTCGAGAACCTGCTCGACCTCTCGCGTCTTCAGGCTGACGCCGCAGCCCCGCGTCCCGAGCTCTGGGACATCGGAGAGCTCGTCGGCCTGGCCGTCGACGAGGCGGGGCGCGGCTCGGTCATGGTGCACATCGACGACGGCCTGCCGGCCGCGCGTGTCGATGCGATCCAGGTCCAGCGGGCGCTCGTGAACCTGATCGAGAATGCGTTCAAGTTCTCTCCGGCGGGTGCGCCCGTGTCGGTGTCGGCACGCGAGGGGGACGGAAGCGTGACGATCGAGGTCGACGACCGCGGCCGCGGCATTCGTCCGGATGAGGCGGACGCGCTGCTCGAGCCGTTCGCGCGAGGCCACGCGGTCGCGCAAGGTGCCGGGCTCGGGCTCGCGATCGCCCACGGCTTCGCCGTTGCGAACGGCGGATCACTTTCGCTTTCGCCGCGTGATGGCGGTGGGACCCGCGCCTGCCTCACGCTGCCCGCGGAACGGGTTGCAACGGAGGCTCTGCAATGACAAGCGGGGCCCGGGTGCTCGTCGTCGACGACGAGCCCCAGTTCCTCCGCGCGCTTGCGACGAACCTCCGGGGCGCCGGCTACGACGTGGAAACCGTGGCCAGCGCCGGTGAGGCGATCACGGCGGCCGGTCTCAACTCACCCGACGCGGTGATCCTCGACCTCGTGCTCCCCGACGGGCGTGGCACGGACGTGTGCCGGGAGCTCCGGCAGTGGAGCGAGGTGCCGATCATCGTCATCTCGGCGGTCGGCGACGAGGACGAGAAGATCGCGGCGCTCGACGCCGGCGCAGACGACTACGTGACCAAGCCGTTCGCGATCGGAGAGCTGCTTGCACGGCTGCGGGCTGCCCTTCGGCGGTCGTCGGCGGGCGGAGAGCCCGTCATCGAGTTCGGGGACACCCGGCTCGACCTCGAGAAGCAGTCCGTCGAGGTCTCGGGCCGGCATGTGCACCTGACGCCGCACGAGTTCGCGATCCTCCGCCTGCTCGCCAGTAACCCCGGCAAGCTGCTCACGCACCGGACGATCCTGCGCGAGGTCTGGGGCCCGGCGTATGGCGACGAGTCGAACTACCTCCACGTCTACGTCTCGCAGCTACGGCGGAAGATCGAACCGGATCCCTCGTCGCCCCGCCACCTGCTCACCGAGCCGGGCGCGGGGTACCGCCTCGTCGTCGGCCCTTGACGTTGAGGAATCCTTGAGGACGGGAGGCTGGATCCTCAGTCGCGGTTGAGACAGCGGCTCCTACCGTGGAAGTGTGGTTTCACTCCGCGTTCTCCAACCCGTTCGCGAGCTCCAGAAGCGCCGTGCGCTGCAGGCGGAGCGCCGTGCGGCCGACGAGGAGCTGATCGCATCGGTCCTGCCGTCGCCTCGGCTCGCGTGGCGCGTCCACGAGCTCGTCGCGCCTGACTTTCGCCTCGGTGTCTCGCGCGGCATCACAGGCCTCGTCCATGATGCCGACAGCGGCCGTCTACCGGGCGCATCGCCGCTCAATCGCGTAGCCGTCCGCGCGGCGCGACCGCAGCTGCTGGCGCTCGCCAGCCGGCTCGCCGACCTCGACGTGCACGTGTTGCCTCGGGGCGTTCTGCTCGCCGACCGGCTCGTCACGGATTCGCACAGCCCGCTCTACGACCGCGACCGCGCCGATGCGGTGCATCGCGAAGTCGAGCGCGCACTGACGGCGCTCGAGCGTCGGGCGACCACGTGACCACCGATCAGGCGGGCCGCCCGCGCCTGCGGCGTTTCGTCGTCGGCCGCGCGATGGCGTCCCACCAGATGGAGGAGACGCTGCTCCCCAAGTGGCTGGCGCTTCCGATCTTCGCGTCCGACCCTCTTTCATCGGTCGCGTACGCAACGGAGGCTGCGCTCGTGGTGCTCGTCGGGGCGTCGGCCGGTGCGGCGTATCTGGCATTTCCGATCTCGCTCGGGATCGCTGCCCTGCTCGCAATCGTGGTCACGTCGTACCGCCAGACGGTCCGCGTGTACGAGACGTCGGGCGGTGCCTACGTCGTCGCCAAGGAGAATCTCGGGCGGGTGCCGAGTCTGGTCGCTGCAGCGGCGCTCTTGACCGATTACATCCTCACGGTGGCGGTCTCGGTGGCCGCCGGCGTGCTCGCGCTCACCTCGGCGGTGACCAGCTTGCAAGGGCACGAGCTGGGACTGTCCCTGGCGTGCGTCATCCTCATCACCTTTGCCAACCTCCGCGGTGTCAAGGAGGCGGGCGTGCTCTTTGCGCTGCCGACCTATGCCTTCGTGGCGTCGATCTTCCTGCTGATCGGGACCGGCGTCACCCGCTGCGCCACGTCGGGTTGCCCGCAGGCCGTCGACACGCATCCGATCGCGGCCGGCACCGGCGCCATCACGCTGTTCGTCGTCCTGCGTGCGTTCGCGTCCGGTTCGACGGCGCTGACCGGCGTCGAAGCGATCGCGAACGGCGTGAACGCGTTCCGCCGGCCACACGGGCGCAATGCAGCTGCCACGCTGGCGACGCTGGGTGCGATCGCAATCACCATGTTCGTCGGCGTTTCGTGGCTCGCGGTGCATATGCACGCGGTGCCGGCGGAGTCCGGAACGCCGTCGGTGCTGTCGCAGCTGGCGCGGGGAGTCTTCCCGGCTGGCTCCTGGGCCGGGTTCATGTACTGGGCCGTCCAGATCCTGACACTGGCCGTTCTCGTCCTCGCTGCGAACACGTCGTATCAGGGCTTCCCACGGTTGGCAGCGCTACTCGCTCGCGACCGCTTCTTCGCGCGTCAGTTCACCAACCTCGGCGACCGGCTCGTGTTCTCGAACGGGATCATCGTTCTCGCGACCGTCGCGTCCGCGCTGCTTGTCATCTACAACGCGAGCGTCGACTCGCTGATCCACCTCTACGTGATCGGGGTGTTCAGCGCATTCACGCTCTCGCAGGCCGGGATGGTTCGCTACTGGCTGCGCACGCACGATCCCGGCTGGCGCCACAGGGCGCTCGTGAACGGTGTCGGGGCCACCGCGACCGGGATCGTGACGCTGATCGTGATCTGGACGAAGTTCACGGAAGGCGCGTGGCTCGTGATCGTCGCGATCCCGCTGTTCGTGCTCGCCTTCGTCGGCATCAACCGCCATTACCGGCGGTTCGCACGCCGGCTCGCCGCGGGTGTCGGCGCGATCCGCGCCGCCGGCGCTCCGACCAACCACGTCCTCCTGTGGGTCGAGTCGATTGACGTCGCGACCGAGGGTGCGCTCTGGTACGCACGACAGATCGCGGACCCCCGGTTGATCCGTGCTCTGCTCACGGCGGGCAGGCACACGGATCCGGCGATCCGGCCGCGGTGGTTCGACTACGCGCCGTCCGGACCGAAGCTGGAGCGCCTCACCACTGACGAGGGGAGGACACAGGCGGTGCTCGAGGAGGTGTGGCGTCTGCCGCGAAGCGAGTCCGACTTCGTCACCGTCGTGATCCCCGAGCAGTTCCGCGGCCGGTCGCTCCTCAGGGCGGCCACCCGGACGTCGTTCCGGCTCAAGTTGCGGCTCCTCTCCGAGCCCGGAACCGTCATCGCCGACGTGCCGGTCGTCTCGAAGAGCCACGGCCCCGAGGGAGTAACGCCCCGCCGGCTTGCGGTGCGCGTCCTGCTTTCCGAGATCCACGCCGGATCAGTCCGCGCGCTCACCTACGCCGAGTCGCTTGGGATCGAGGACACCCGCGCGGTCTCCTTCGCCTTCGACCGCGAGGAGGCGGACCGGCTCGCCGACCGCTGGGCCCAGACGGGCGTGACGATGTCGCTCGACCTCAGCGACGCCCCGTACCGCGACGTCGGCACGCCGCTCCTGGCCTACATTCGGGAGCTGACCGCCGATCCCGAGACGGTGGTCAACGTCGTGATGCCGGAGATCGTCGTCCGCGGCTGGTCGCGAGTGCTGCACAACCAGCGGGCGCTCTACGTCAAGCGGCTGCTCCTCTTCGAGCCGCACGTGATCCTCTCCAGCGTCCCGTACCAGCTATTCAGGTAATCGAACTGGGGGAAACCATGTTTCCCCCAGTAGCCTCCTTCTTCTTCGCGTGGCATCGCCGGCCGCGCCTGGCCTCTCGCCGGGCGAAGCCCGGCTTCGGCCGCTGAGGCTCGCGTGACCCTCAGTGCGGCGCGGGGTTCTTCGTGTTCACGCGACGCGATCTGGGGCCTGTTGTTCCTCGATCAGGGTCGGCTGCGCTTCGTGGCCGGAGCCGGGCTTGGCCCGGCGGGAGGCCCAACCAACTAAGCGCGGTGTCGCGCGAGGAAGAAGGGGGTCAACGGGGGAAACATGGTTTCCCCCGTTAGTCTCGTGCCGTGCCCAGGCGGCGGCGACAGACGCACGGTCTCGAGCGGGTGTTGGGCGCACCTGCGCTGTTCTCCACCGCGTACGGCAACGTCGGCTCGTCGATCTACTACGCGCTCGGGCTGACGGCGGGCATCGCGCTCGGGCTCACGCCGATCGTCTTCATCATCAGCGGCGTGATCTTCGCGGCGATCGCCGCGACCTACGCGGAGGGGACGGTCCGCTATCCGGAGGCCGGGGCTCGTCGAGCTTCGCCCGCCACGCGTTCAACGAGCTCGTCTCCTTCGGGGCGGCGTGGGCGCAGATGCTCAACTACGTGATCACCGTCGCGATCTCGGTGATCTTCGTCCCGCACTACCTCTCGATCTTCTGGGGGCCGCTGCGCACGAACCCCTGGGACATCGTCGTCGGGATCGTCCTCACCTGGCTGCTCGTCGGGATCAACATCATCGGGATCAAGGAGGCGGCGGGTCTCAACATCTTCCTCGCGGTCATCGACTTCGCCACCCAGTTGCTCCTGGTCGGGCTCGGGTTCTTCCTGATCTTCAGCCCGCATGTGCTCGTCCACAACGTGCATCTCGGTGTCGCTCCGACGTGGAGCCAGTTCCTGCTCGCGATCCCGGTCGCGATGATCGCCTACACGGGGATCGAGACCGTCTCGAACCTCGCCGAAGAAGCGCGCGACCCGGTCCGGTCGATTCCCCGGGCCATCTCATGGGTTGCGATCGCCGTCTTCGCGATCTACTTCACGCTTCCGTTCATCGCGCTCTCGGCGATGCCGGTTGTTCATGTCGGCGGCGAGTACGTGACCAAGCTCGGCCAGCCGCCGCCGCTCGGGTTCAAGAACGACCCCGTTCTCGGGCTCGTCGAGAACCTCGGCCTGCACGGCTTCACGTTGGCGATCGCGAAGGTCTACGTGGGCATCCTTGCGGCGACGATTCTGTTCATCGCCACGAACGCCGGGGTGATCGGCGCATCGCGCATCACCTATGCGATGTCGAGTCATCGCCAGCTGCCGGAGATCTTCCGGCGCCTGCACCCCAAGCTGAAGACGCCGTGGCTCGCCCTGCTCGTGTTCGGGGCGGTCGGTCCGACGATCTTCCTGCTTTCCGGCAAGGTCGACTTCCTCGGGCGGATGTACGCGTTCGGCGCGATGCTCTCGTTCACGATCGCGGCTGCGTCGGTGATCGCGTTGCGCATCCGCGATCGCGAGGGAGAGAGCCAGTGGCGCGCGCATCCGAACCTAACTATTCGCGGCGTCTCGTGGCCCCTGTTCGCGATCTTCGGCGGGCTTGGGACGGGAATTGCCTGGCTCGTCGTCGTCGTCCAGGACCCGGCGACCCGCTACGCGGGCTTCGCCTGGCTCGCGGTCGGCTTCATCTTCTATCCGCTCTACCGCCGACACGCGCACCTGTCGCTGACGGTCACCGCACGGGCGCCGCTGCCGCTCGGGCCTGCGCTTGCCCTCGAGTACCGGTCGATCCTCGTTCCGATCGTGAGCGGGCCGGAGTCGCACGACGCCGTCGAGGTCGCCGCGCGCCTGGCGACGGAGCGCGCCGGCCGGATCGTTCTGCTCCGCGTGATCGTGGTACCGCTCGAGCTGCCGCTGGACGCCGACCTCGCAGCGGAGATGGCCGAGGCCGACCGCGTCCTGGATGACGCGCGCGCGATCGCTGCACCGTACGGCGTCCGCGTCGTCGAGCGCGTCGTCCGCGCACGACATGCCGGACGAGCGATCGTCGACGAGGCGGAGCGCCGCGTCTCCGAGATCATCGTCCTCGGGGCCCCGCGGGGCAGTCACCGGGCGATCTTCGGCCACACCGTCGACTACGTGCTCAAGAATGCACCGTGCCGCGTCATGGTCGCGGCGGGGCGGAAGGCCGCGTGATGCACCGGAATGCGGTGCAGCTGTTGGCGGTCGTGATGGTCGGCCTCGGCGTTGCGATCCTCGCGATCACGCTTGCGCGCGGGGGCGGCGTCGGCATCCTGCTTGGCGCGCTCTTCATCGCCGCAGGCGGCGGCCGTCTCTATCTCCTCCGGCGGAGAAGCCACTAGTGATGGGCTACTAGTGGCACGCAAGCTCCCCGGCTTCACGCGTGAGCTCGATGCGCGCGCCCTCTTCTCGGTCGCCTACGGCGAGGTCGCGTCGTCGATCTACTTTGCGCTCGGCGTCATCGCCGCCAACGCGCTCGGGTTCACGCCGTTCGTCCTGCTCGGCGTCGGCGTGCTCTTCCTCGTCGTCTCGCTCTCGTACGCCGAAGGCACCGCGGCCCTGCCGGAGACGGGTGGTGCGGCGACCTTCGTCCGCCGTGCCTCCAACGATCTCGCCGGGTTCATCACCGGTTGGGCGCTCTTCCTCGACTACCTGATCGTGATCGCGCTCTCGGCGCTCTTCCTGCCGCATTACCTCGCGGGCGCGCTGCGGGTCGGTGCGCTCGACCGAAACCCGTGGGACGTGATCGTCGCCGTGTTCGTCATTGGGGGCGTTGCCGTCGTGCGACTCGTGCGCCGGCCGTCTCTCTACGGGGTCGGGATCCTGATCCCCGCACTCGACCTGCTCACCCAGCTTCTGCTCGTCGTCCTCGGGTTCGCGCTCGTCGTCTCGCCGCATGCGCTGACGCAGGGCACGTCGATCGGAAGCGACCCGTCCTGGCATGCGATCGCCTTTTCGATTCCGTTGGCCATGCTCGCCTTCACCGGCCTCGAAACGGTGGCCAACCTGGCGGAGGAGGCTCGCAGTCCGGGCGTCGATCTCCCGCGGTCCGTGTTCGGCGGCCTCGCCACCGTGATCACGCTGTACGTCGCGATCGCCGTTGTCGCGCTGTCCGCCTTTCCCGGCCCGGAGACTGAGCTCGGCACGACCTGGGTGCATGCTCCGCTGCTCGGCGTCGCCGATCGCATCGGCACCGAGCTGCCGTCGGGCCTCGCCGACGTGCTTCGGTTCTACGTCGGCGTCACCGGTGCGCTGATCCTGCTCGCCGCCGTGGTCACTTCGATCTCGGGCTTCTCGCGGCTGGCGTACTCCCTCGGCGAGCACGGCCAGCTGCCGAGCGGCTTCGGCCGGCTGAGCCGGCGTGCGCACGTCTCTCCGGTCGCGATCGTGTCGGTGGCGGTTGTCGCCTCCGCTTTCGTGATCGGTACGTCGTTCGTCAACAACGATGTCGCCGGTCTCGCCAGCCTGTTCTCGTTCGGCGTTCTCCTCGCGTTCACGGCCGCCCAGCTCGCCGTGATCAAGCTGCGGATCGACGAACCGGAGCTGCCGCGGCCGTTTCGGGCGCCCTTCAACGTGATGATCCGCGGCGTCGAGCTCCCGCTGCCGGCGCTCGTCGGCGCGGTAGCGACGTTCACGGTGTGGATCATCGCCCTCGCGACGCATCCTGCGGCCCGCTACGCAGGGCCCATCTGGCTCGTGCTGGGGCTCGCCGTCTTCGTGACCGTCAGGCTGTCCCGCGGCGAGGGCCTCCTCGAGCGCGTCCGCGCACCCGACGAGCTGCCGGTCACGTCGGCGCTCGACGTGCACCGCATCCTCGTGCCGATGAAGCTCGGGATCATCGGTGAGGAGATGGTTGCGACCGCGGTGAAGCTCGCGGCCGAGCACGGGGCTGATGTCGAGGCGCTGCACGTGATTCGCGTCGGCCTCTCCAACGCGATCGACGCGCCGCTCGAGTTCGACGAGGAGCGCGCCGAGGAGTCTCTGGTCGAGGCGAAGCAGCTGGGAGCCGACTACGGCGTCACCGTCGAGGGCGCCACCGTCCGGGCGCGGGCGATCGGCTCCGCGATCGTCGACCATGCGCGTGAGGTCGATGCCGACCTGATCGTTCTCGGCTCGGCTCCTCGCTGGCGCCGCCAGTCACGGTTCTTCTCGCCGACCGTCGACTATGTGCTTCGCAATGCGCCCTGCGAGGTCCTGATCGTCGCGTTCCCGCAGTCCGTGATGGATGAGGAGCTCGCCGCAACCTGAGTCACCGCTGTACCCTCCCGGGTCGTGAAGGCACTTGTCATCGGTTGCGGCCGGGTTGGTTCCGCCGTCTCGCTCCAGCTTGCCGGGTCGGGCTGGGACGTCACGGTCCTGGACGAGAACGAAGACTCGCTGGCGCGGCTGGGAGAGCACTGGACGGGCGGGTTCGTCGTCGGTCACGGTATGGATCTCAAGCTCCTGCGCGAGGGCGGCATCGAGGAGGCCGACGCGGTCGTCGTCACGACCGACGGTGACAATACGAACATCGTTATCGCCCAGGTGGCGCAGAAGCAGTTCGAGGTGCCCACCGTCGTGGTTCGGATTCTCGATCCGGCCCGAGCGCAGTTCTACGCAGAGAAGGGTCTGCGGATCGTCTGCCCGACGTCGGCAGCGATCGAGACGCTCGTCGAAACGGTCCGCGCGGCAGAGGTGGCGACGTGAGGGGTCTTCCGTGTACGTCGTGATCGCGGGCGGCGGCAAGGTCGGCGCGAACGTCACGCGCACGTTGCTGCGCGCGGGTCACGAGGTGACGCTGATCGAACAGCGTCCGTCGCGCTTCGACCGGCTCGAGGCCGAGTTCGAGCACCAGGTGGTCCGTGGCGACGCGACCGAGCTGCACACGCTCGAGCGCGCAGGGATCAAGCGACCGCCGGACCTGCTCGTCGCCGCGACCGGAGACGACGAGGACAACATCGTGATCTGCCAGCTCGCGCGCGAACGCTACGGCGTGGCGAAGGTGATCGCTCGAATCAACGATCCGCGCAACCAGCCGTACTTCGACCTGCTCGGGATCTCGCCGACCGTGTCGGCGACGGGCGCGATCATGGCCCTGGTCGAGCACGAGGTTCCCGAGCATGGGTTGATCCAGCTGATCGAGCTGCGCCAGGAGAACCTCGAGATCGTCGAGGTGACGATCAATCGCGGCGCCGCCTGCGAGGGCAAGCGGATCCGCGCGGTGAAGCTTCCCGAGGGAGCGCGGCTGATCTCGGTCGTCCGGGACGGCAAGGCCGAGGTTCCGGACTCCGAGACGCAACTCGAAGCCGGCGACCAGGTGCTGGCGATCCTCGAGCCCGGCAAGGAAGATGAGCTCCGCCGCGTCCTGCTGCGCGATTAGCGCTCTCGACGCAGGGCTTAACCTTAATCATCCGAAATCCTGGCTACCGTGGGAAACGTGCGCCGGCCGGCGACTCCGACTCTGCTCGCGTGGCTTGCCGCTGCCGCGGGGCTCCTCTCGATCGTCTCGGCTCTGACCCCGGAGATGGCAGACCGTGTGCGGCTCGTGCAAGGTGTCTTGCCGCCCGGGGTACCGGCTGCAGCCCGCACGCTCGTGCTCGCACTCGGGGTGGGGACGATCTGGCTGGCCCGCGGGCTCGCGCGGCGCAAACATCGCGCCTGGGTGCTCGCCGTCGCGCTGGTCTCGGCCTCGGCGGTTGCGCATCTCGCCCAGGGGCTCGACATCGAAGAGGCGACCGTGCACCTCGTGCTGCTCTTTGCACTGTTCCGCGCGCGTCGGGAGTTCGTCGCTCCGGGCGATCCGGCGACGGTTCGACCGCTCGTTCAGGTTGCGCTCGCGATCTCGGTCTGTCTCGTGCTGCTGCTCAGCGAGCTCTATCTGACCGACGACACGTCGATCAGGATCGAACGTGCTCTCGCGCTCGTTGTCGGCGCGCTCGCATTCCGTGCTCTCTGGCTCTGGCTGCGCCCGCCGGGGGCGACGCCCTGTTCGGCCGACGCGCGTGAACGCGCGACGGCGCTCGTGCACGAGCACGGTGAGGACAGCCTCGCGTACTTCGCCCTTCGCCGCGACAAGGCGTACGTCTTCTCACCGAGCGGGCGCTCGTTTCTTGCGTATCGAGTCGTCGGCGGGACGGCGCTCATCGCAGGGGATCCGATCGGCGACGCGTCCGAGCGACGCGAGCTCGTGGCCGAGTTCGTTCGCGTGGCACGCGCCAAGGGTTGGCGCGTTGCCGTGGCCGGGGCGTCGGGCGAGGCGCTGGGAGACTATGCCGCGCTCGGCTTCAAGTCGTTCTACCTCGGCGACGAGGCTGTGATCCGGCCGTCCGAGTTCACGCTCGACGGACGAGCGATCCGCAAGGTCCGGCAATCCGTGTCGCGGCTCGAGAAGAGCGGGTTCAGGGTTCGCCTGCTTTCGGTGGCCGATGCCGACGATGCGCTGCGGCGCGAGCTCGAAGCGGTGTCACGCGAATGGCGCGGCAGCTGGCCGGAACGCGGCTTCACGATGGCGATGGATGCGCTCTTCGCATATCCGGACACCGTGCTCGCCGTCGCCGTCGGCCCCACGGGTGCCGTCGGGGGCTTCCTGCAACTCGTCCCCTCGCCGGCGAGCGAAGGCTATTCCCTCGCGTCGATGCGGCGGCGGCGCGACACACCGAACGGGCTGATGGAGTATCTGATCACCGAGACGATCGGCTGGGCGCGTGCGCATGCGGTCGCCGAGCTCTCGCTCAACTTTGCAGTGTTCGCCGACTTTCTGCGTGCCGACGACGGGGCGCCGCGCCTGGTGCGGACCACGCGCTTCGTCCTACTCAAGGGAGACCGGCTGTTTCAGCTCGAGCGGCTCCACAGTTTCAGCCGGAAGTTCTTCCCGCACTGGCGCCGGCGCTACTTCTGCTTCGAGCGCTGGGCCGATCTCCCGCTTGCAGGCCTCGCCTACCTGCACGCCGAGTCGTTGTTGACGCCGCCGGGCCCATGGGTCTCCTCCTCTGATCTCGCCGCGCGTTGAAGGCGGCTCTCGCCGTCGTCGCAGTCGTCGTCGCGGCGCTGCCGGCGAGTGCATGGTCGGGAGCAGGCGGGACGGACTGGGCTCGGTTCGGGTTCGACACGGCACGTCGTGATGCTGGTCCGGCCGGGCCGTTCACCGCGGCGAACGTGTCCCACCTCGTGCGGCAGCAGGTGCAGCTCGACGGCACCGTCGACTCGTCTCCCATCTATCTGCACGACGTACAGGTGCATGGTGCGGCTCACGACGTGTTCTTCGTCACGACGACCTACGGTAAGACCGAGGCGATCGACGCGACCAGCGGCAAGTCGCTGTGGCGCTTCACCCCGCCGAGCTACGGGTCGCTCATCGGAACGGCGCAGATCACAACAGCGACGCCGGTTGCGTCCACCGATCGCAGCGCCGTCTATGCCGCCGCACCCGACGGGAAGATCCGGAAGCTCCGGGTTTCGGACGGCAAGGTGCTCTGGACGACGTCGGTCACGCGCGACCCGACGCACGAGAAGCTGACGTCGTCGCTCAACGTGTCGCGCGGACTCGTGCTCGTCACGACCGGCGGGTACGTCGGCGACGCGCCGCCCTATCAGGGTCACGTCGTCACGCTGTCGGAGCGCACCGGCGCGATCGCGCACGTCTGGAACTCGTTGTGCTCCGACGGGCATGCGCTGATCACCCCGAGCACGTGTCCTGCAAGTGACTCCGCCATCTGGTCTCGAAACGGCGCGGCTGTCGACCCTTCGACCGGAGACCTCGTGGTTGCGACGGGCAATGCACCCTGGAACGGCAGTACCGACTGGGGCGACAGCGTGCTCGTGCTCTCGCCCGACGCCTCGAAGCTCCTCCGCCACTGGACACCTGTCGATCAGCAGCATCTCAACGACTCGGACCTCGACCTCGGATCGACGAGCCCGGCGCTCCTGTCCGGTGGCTACGCCGTCCAGGGAGGGAAGGACGGTGAGCTGCGGCTGCTCTCGCTCCACCGTCTCGCGGGCGTCAACACGACACTCGGCGGCGAGTTGCAAACGGTTCCGACGCCGGGCGGATCGGCGCTCTTCAGCGAACCGGCCGTCTGGCAGGGAACGTGGGTCTTCGTCGCCGACGACTCGGGCACGCAGGCGTGGCGGCTCGTGAATGGACGCCTCCACTCGGTCTGGTCGAACAATGTGAGCGGCACGTCACCGGTGCTGGCCGGCAATCTCGTGTTCATCGCGACGGCCGGTGCGGTTCACGTCTACCTCGCTGCGAACGGTCGACAGGTGGCGTCGCTGCCGTTCGGCTCGGAAGTGCACTGGCAGAGCCCGATCGTCGCCGACGGGCGTGTCGCCGTGACCGAGGGGAACGCGAACGACCACAACGCGGCCGGTGTGCTCGACATCTACCGCCTGGGGTAGGCGGCTCAGCCGGTGCGGCGGCGGCGAACTTGCGGGCCTTGCTGCCCGAGTGCGGCGTAGGCGAGCGCCTGCAGCGACTCGTTCAGGTTCCGGAGCTCGTGCGCGATCACAGTCAGCTCCTCGCGTCGCTCGTCGCGCGCATTCAGCCTTGCCAGTTCATCGGCGATCCGGTCGAGCCGTTCGAGCAGCGCCTCGAGCTGGCGGTCTGTGACCTCGCTGCGTTCCACCGCACTCAGTGTACGGAGTGCGCGTGGTAGATTCGCGAGCACAAAACGGGCGAGCGGTGAGGGAACCCGGTGCAAGTCCGGGACGGTCCCGCCGCTGTGAGGGGAGATGCCCTCCACCACGACGTCACTGGGCCTGCGGGCCTGGGAAGACGGTGGAGGGGGAGCCCCGAGTCAGAAGACCTGCCGGTCGCCCTCCATAACCCGAGCCCCTCGTGGAAGGAGGATTCGTGGCCAAGCGAATGTTTCTGCTCGTCGTCCTGGCGCTCGCCCTACCCGCGACCGCACTGTCGGCAACCGTCAAGGTGCGCGTCGAGGGCAAGACGCAGACCCTCTTCGCCCCGACCCAGGTCACCGTCAGCGCGGCGAACGCGCTCGACGCACTGGAACAGGCGTCGATCCTCGGCGAGTTCTACTACCACGTCACCGTCACCGGCTTCGGCCCGTACGTCGACCAGATCGGCCGTTACCCCGGCACGGGGTCGACCGGTTGGGTGTTCAAGGTGGACAACCTGTCCCCGCCGGTCGGCGCCGACCAGGTGACGTTGAAGGACGGTGAAAGCATCCTCTGGTACTACGCGACGTTCGGGCCGAACGGCGGCCCGCCGACGCTTCAGTTGAACCCGGCGTCGGGCGGCTGCTACATCGCGCAGGCGTTCGACGACAACGGCAAGGCGACGGCGGTCTCGACCCTCGTTCTGCACATCGGCTCGAGCCGCACGATGCCGGCACAGGTCAATCAGAAGGTGTGCCCCGGCGCGCACAAGGGCCTGCTCGTCCGCGCCACCGCGGACGGGGCCGTTCGCTCGAACGCGCTCAAGTGAGATGCCTGGTCGTTTCGCTGCTCGCGCTCGCGCTCGCCGGTTGCGGCGGCCGGGAGCGCGAGCACGGAACGGCCACACTCTGGGTGACTCGTGATCGCGGCACGCAGGTTCTCTACTCGGGAAGCGTCCCGGCCGGGCTGACGGCGATGCAGGCGCTCGAGCGGAAGCAGAAGGTGACTACGCGATACGGCGGCCGCTTCGTTCAGTCGATCGACGGTCTGAGCGGCTCCGCCTCGGCCGAGCGCGACTGGCTCTACTTCGTCAACGGGATCGAGGCGGAGCAGGGAGCCACGGAGGTCCGGCTGCATCCCGGGGACGTCGAGTGGTGGGACTACCGTTCCTGGCGAGGCTCCGGCTTCAATGTGCCGGTCGTCGTCGGCGCGTTTCCCGAGCCCTTCCGGCACGGGTTCGAGTGGGCGAAGCCCGGCGCGCACGTCGTGGGATCCGGCCCGTGGGTGCGCAAGCTCCAGTCGCTCGTCGGCCGCGGCCCGAATGCGATCGTCGTAGACGCGGGGGTGCCTGGGGGCAGCGCCCACGCGACGCGCGACGGCAACATCGTCAGGCTCGTGCTCGGCCTGCGTGCCGCGGCACGGCTCGCCGCCGATCCATCTGCGTTCCGCTTTCGCTACGAGGCCGGATCGTGACCGCGGTTCCGATGACGACGCTGCTCGCGGCGGCGGTCGTCGCGGCGCTGGTGGCGACGAACCCGCTTTCGGTGGCGGTGATCTGCGCAGTGCTGCTCGTCGCCGCTCTGCGCGCACCGGCGGAGCGCCGGTGGCCGTATCTCATCGGCACGCTCGTCAGCGCACTGTTCGTCGTGATCCTGACCCCGTTCGTCGAGTCGATCGGCACGCACGAGCTGTGGGTAGGGCCGACCGTTCCCGTGCTTGGCCAGCTCGACGTCACACGCGAGGAGCTGAGCGGGGCTGTGTTCCAGGGGCTGCGGCTGGCGGCGGTCGGTCTGGCGTTCGCGGTCTATGCGCTGCGCGTCGATCACGACCGGCTGCTCGCCGCGTCTGGCTGGGCGCGCCGCTCGAGCCTGGCGGCGGCGCTCGCGACGAGGCTCGTGCCGCTGCTCGAGCGGGACGTCCGCGATCTGCGGGTCGCGCTGCGTGGACGGAACGTCGACCTCGGCCCGGTGCGCCTGCTGTCGCCGTTGCTCGCAGGCTCGCTCGAGCGCGGGCTGGATCTGGCCGAGGCGATGGAGGCGCGAGGCTACGGCCGGCCGGGTCGAACGCGGGCGCCGCGTCCGTCGTGGGGCGGCCTCGACTACTTCGCAATGGCGGCTGCCGCTGCGCTTGTCGTCGTGGGAGTGTTGTGGCTGTAGCCGTCGTCGAACATCTGCGCTTTGCGTATGCGACCGGCGCTTCACCCGCGATCGAAGACGTCTCGCTCGAGCTTCGGGAAGGCGAGCATGTCGTCCTGCTTGGACCTTCCGGCTCCGGCAAGTCGACGCTCCTCCGCGCTCTCGCCGGGCTCGTCCCGCACTTTCACGGCGGGGTGTTCTCGGGCCGCGTGGTCGTGGGCGGTAATGACACGCGCGAGGTTCGGCCTGCGGAGCTGGCCGGCACGGTCGCATCGGTCTTCCAGGACCCCGAGGACCAGGTGGTCATGTCGCAGGTCGCGAACGAGGTTGCCTTCGGGCTCGAGAACGTCGGCATCGAGCCGGCTGACATCTGGCCCCGCGTCGAGGAGGCACTGCAGGTCGTGGGTGCGGCGCAGCTCGCCGATCGTTCGGTTCACGACCTTTCGGGTGGAGAGTTGCAACGCGTCGCCCTCGCTGCTGCGCTTGCGCTGCGCCCGCAGCTACTCCTGCTCGACGAGCCGACCTCGCAGCTCGACCCCGAGGGGGCCGAGAGCTTTCTCGACGTCGTGCGGGCGCTCGACTGTGCCGTTCTCCTCTCCGAGCAGCGTCCGGCCCGACCGCTCGAGCGGGCCGACCGCATCCTCTTCATGGATGCAGGGCGCATCGTCCTCGACGCGCCTCGTGACGAGGCTCTCACCTGGCTGAGGGTCCACCGGCCGCTCTACCTGGCACATGAGCCCGTCTTCGCCTGCCGGCTCAAGCGCGTCCGATACGCGTACGGCGACCGGACGGCGCTCAGCGGCGCGTCGCTCGAGGTCAGACACGGGGAGGTGGTCGCGCTCACCGGTCCGAACGGGTCGGGGAAGACGACGCTCGCGAAGATTGCAGCGGGCCTCCTCGTGCCGGACGAAGGGGAGGTCGAGCACGCGCCTGCCGCATACCTCGCGCAGGATCCGGGCCGCCACCTCGTCACGGAGCGGGTGCTCGACGAGGTGGCGCTCGGCGCGGACGTCACACGTGCCCGGCGAGCGCTCGAGCACGTCGGGTTGGCCGGCAACGAGGATCGACATCCGCGCGACCTCTCGTCGGGCGAGCGTGAGCGGCTCGCCCTCGCCGCGGTCCTTGCCACTGAGCCGCAGCTGCTCGTGCTCGACGAGCCGACACGTGGGGTCGATCCGGACCGCAAGGACGAGTTGTGCCGGTTGCTGCGCGCCGAAGCACCCGAGCGCGGAACGCTCGTCGTGACGCACGATCTGGCATGGGCCGGCGAGGTTGCCGACCGAATCGTCTCGCTCGAAATGCGAGAGGCTGTTCGTGCGTAGGCTGCTCGTCGCTGCGTGCCTGCTGCTCGTCGCCGCGCTTGTCGTGAAGGACGGCGCGCTCGCGACGTTGCTCGGCTCCGGTGCGCTGCTCGCGGCCGGTATCGCGTGGTTCGAGTCGAGTCGTGGCTCCACACGCGAGCTGGTGCTCGTGGCGACGCTTGCCGGAGCGGCCGCAGCCGGGAGGGTTGTGTTCGCAGCCGTGCCGGGCGTCCAGCCGGTCACCGTGATCGCAGTCGTCGCCGGCGCGGCGCTCGGCGCGCGGGCGGGCGCCGCGACCGGAGCGCTCGCGGCGTTCGCCTCGAACTTCTTCCTCGGGCAGGGCATCTGGACACCGCAGCAGATGCTGGGCTGGGGTGCGTGTGGCGCCGTCGGCGCACTGGTCGCGCCGTTCATCCGGAACCGCTTCGCGCTCGCCGCCGTCACGGCGGTGCTCGGCTTCGCATTCAGCGCGAGCATGGACGTTTGGCTGTGGTGGGGCTTCTTCCCGCACACGCTGCCGTCGTTGATCGCCGTTCTGGCGCGCGGATTCTGGTTCGACGTTGCTCACGCCGCCGGAAACGTCGCGATCGCGCTGGCCGCCGGGCCGGAGCTGCGGCGGCTCCTCGACCGCTACCGGGTGCGGTTGCGGACGGAGGTGGTGTGGGCGGCGTAGCAACGGTCGCGGTCGCGATTGCGCTCGCGATCTCGCCGGCGCAGTTTCTGCAAGCTCACGCGGTTCACGGCTCGTTTGCCGAGCCGGGCGGTGCTGCCGATCCGTCGTTGACCGCCTGGGGGGTGCTCGGCCTGCGGGCGGCCGGAGTCGACGCACCGGGCTCGCTCGACTATCTGCAATCGCAGGAGTCGTCTCTGCAGTCGACGACCGATGTCGCGCTCGTCGCGCTCGCTGAGCGGGCGCTCGGTGTTGTGCCGCAAACGCTGCTCGTGCGGCTCGCGGCGGCCGAGCATCCGAACGGCCAGATCGGCGAGACCGTCAACTCGACGATCTGGTCGGTGCTCGCGCTCGGCCGTTCGCCGACAGCGACGACGCGTTTCGTGCTCGCCCAGCAGGCACGAAGCGGGGGCTTCGCGTGGTACGCGGGTGGCCAACCGGACTCGAACGACACCGCCGCGGCGCTCGAGATGTTCCGTGTCGCGCACGTCACCGGCCGACCGGTGACGAGGGCGGTCTCGTTCTTGCTCGGCTTTCGAGACGGTGACGGTGGGTTCGAGCTCACGAAGGGGCGTGGGTCCGATGCGCAGTCGACGGCCTGGGCGATCCAGGGCCTCGTCGCAGCGGGGCGAACGCCCCCGCGGTCGGCGTTCGCGTATCTCGCCCGTCTGAAGCGCCCGGACGGCAGCTTTCGCTACTCGGCGAGCTATGCCGCGACGCCGGTCTGGGTGACGGCGCAGGTCCTCGCCGCGCTTGCGAAGAAGCCGTTCCCGTTCTAGGGGCCAGGCACCGTTACGAAAGTGCAACAACTCGTCCACAGGCGGCTCGCGAATGCCTTTCGCGCAAGGAGAATGGAGGCGGGCGGGATGCCCACGGCCGGTGCCAGGCATCGGTGGAACCGCAGGGCGGCTACGCGCACGGGTGTGGCGGTGATTCGCAAGGAGCGGCGGGTGGGATGCCTGCCGGGACTGGGCCGGGCCAGGAGCCGGCGGCTGCCCGCGCACCGGAGGCGATACTCCGTCGCGTGAACGCGGCGATCCTGACGATCGGCAACGAGCTCGTTTCGGGCGACGTCCCGAACACGAACGCCGCCTGGCTTGCGCAGCGGCTCGAACAGCTCGGCGTGAGGGTCGTCCTGAGCGCCTCGGTGCCGGACACGCTCGACCTGATCGTCGACTTCGTTCGGCGAGAGCGGTCTCGAGTCGACCAGCTGATCGCGACCGGTGGGCTCGGGGGAACACCGGACGACATCACGCGCGAGTCGCTCGCAGCCGCATTCGACGTCCCGCAGCGGGTGCTGCCGGAGCTCGCCGCCGACCTGCGCGGGCGATTCCAGGGAGCACCCGAGTACGCCGCACGCTGGGCTGCGCTGCCGGAGGGCGCCGAGCCGCTCGAGAATCCGCTCGGCGGCGCACCCGGCTTCCGGCTCGCGAACGTCTGGGTGCTGCCCGGGCTGCCGCGCGAGATGGAGGCGATGTTCGAGCGCTACGCCGAGGAGTTCCGCGGCGGCGAGGCGATCGCCGTCTGGCGGCGGTCCTATCCCACCGGCGAGGCGACGATCGTCTCGGCCCTCGTCACCGCCACCGAGCGCTGGCCCGCTGTCAGCGTCGGCTCGTACCCCAGCTTCGAGCCACACGGGCGCCACGTCGAGGTCGTGCTCAAATCGGCCGACGCAGACGCGCTCAGAGCGGCCAGCGGCTGGCTGGAAGGCGAAGTCGAGCGCCTGATCTGACCGTGAGGCTAACGTGGCCGGACGATGCCCGTCGCCGAGCCCGAGACCTACCTCGCCGACCTGAATCCCGCGCAGCGGCAAGCGGTGCTGACGACCGAAGGTCCGCTGCTCGTGATCGCAGGGGCCGGTTCGGGGAAGACGCGCGTGCTGACCCACCGCGTCGCGCACCTGCTCGCTGCCGTCGGCGCCAAGCCGAACGAGATCCTCGCGATCACCTTCACCAACAAGGCAGCCCAGGAGATGAAGGAGCGCGTCGAGCGAGGCTTGGGCACCGTCGCCCGGGCGATCTGGATCATGACCTTCCACTCCGCGTGCGGACGTATCCTGCGCCGCGAGGCGGAGCGGCTCGGCTACCGCTCCAACTTCACGATCTACGACCAGGCCGACCAGGTGCGCCTGGTGAAGGCATGCCTCGAGGAGCTCGACCGTGACCCGAAGCGGTTCGTCCCGCGTGGGATCCATGCGCAGATCTCGAAGTCGAAGAACCAGCTCGTCTCGCCCGATGAATATTCGGCTCGCGTCGCGAGCTTCTACGACCAGACCGTTGCCGACGTCTACCAGCTCTACCAGCGTCGGCTTTTCGCTTCGAATGCCGTCGACTTCGACGACATGCTGATGCTCACAGTCGACGTCCTGCAGCGTTTCCCCGAGGCACGCGAACGCTGGGCCAAGG
Organism: uncultured Thermoleophilia bacterium; assembly: GCA_963715115.1. Classification (GTDB taxonomy): domain Bacteria; phylum Actinomycetota; class Thermoleophilia; order Gaiellales; family Gaiellaceae; genus PALSA-600. Next base: position 14,473 of record CAVQRE010000003.1, on the reverse strand, counting down.
CGTTTCGCTACATCCTCGTCGACGAGTACCAGGACACGAACCACGCGCAGTACGTGCTGCTGAAGCTGCTCGCGTCGGAGCACCAGAACCTGATGGCGGTGGGAGACCCTGATCAGTCGATCTACGCGTTCCGAGGGGCCGACATTCGCAACATCCTCGAGTTCGAGCGGGACTTTCCCGCCACTCGTGTGATCCCGCTCGAGCAGAACTACCGCTCGACCAACACGATCCTCGCCGCCGCGAACGCCGTCATCTCGCACAACCGGGAGCGGAAGGAGAAGAACCTCTGGTCGGAGCTCGGCGAGGGCGAGCTCGTTCACGTCGTCGAGACGGAGGACGAGCACGCTGAGGCCCGGTTCGTCGCGGCGGAGATCGCGGCGTTGATCGGCGGCGGCTACAGCGCAACAGAGATCGCCGTCGTCTACCGCACGAACGCGCAGAGCCGCGTGCTCGAGGACGTGCTCGTCCGGCAGGGGATCGACTACCAGGTGATCGGCGGTCCGCGGTTCTACGAGCGTGCAGAGGTCAAGGATGTGATCGCCTACCTGCAGGTGCTCGACAACCCGGTCGACGCAGTCAGCCTGCTGCGAATCGCCAACAGGCCGCGCCGTGGGATTGGCGACACGTCGCTGGCGCGGCTCGTCGGGTACGCCGACGGCCTGGGGATCTCGCTGTGGGATGCCACCGCTCATGCCGAGGAAGCCGGGGTCGCACCCGCATCGGCGCGGGCGGTGAAGGGATTCCGCAACGCAATGGAGTCCCTGCTCGCAACCGCGAGCGACTCGACCGTCGCGAATCTCGTCGGGGCGGTCCTCGAACGGACCGGCTACCTCGACGCGCTCGAGGCGGAGCGGACGATCGAGGCGCGCGGTCGAATCGAAAACCTCGAGGAGCTCGTCGGCGTTGCCCGCGAATACGACTCCGCCGCCCAGGAACGCTCGCTGTCGGGCTTCCTGCAGGAGATATCGCTCTACTCCGACCAGGACGCGCTGCGCGAGGACGACGATGCGACCGGCCAGGTCACGCTGCTGACGCTCCACAACGCAAAGGGCCTCGAGTTCCGCGCCGTGTTCATGCTCGGACTCGAGGAAGGGATCTTCCCGCACGTCCGCTCGCTCGAAGAGAACTCACTCGAGGAGGAACGGCGGCTCTGCTACGTCGGCATGACGCGGGCAAAGGAGCGGCTGACACTGACTCACACGATGCGCCGGAATCTTTTCGGCCGGAGCGAGGCGAACCTCCCGTCGCGGTTCCTCGACGAGCTTCCATCCCTCGGCGTCGAACGCGAGCGGCTGCGTCCGGCGTCCTGGTCCGATTACGGCGGCTCGGTGCAGCGTGAGTTCGCACCGCGCGAGACGCTGCCGGACATCTCGACGGGCGATGCTGTGCGTCACTCGTCGCTCGGGAGCGGAATCGTGCTGGCGATCGAGTCCGGGGGCGTCGTGACGGTGCGATTCGAGGACGGCAGTGAGCGTCGGTTGATGCTCGACTACGCGCCGCTGGAGAAGATCGGTTGAACCGCGACATCGACGTTCGCGCGTGCGCGTCGATCGACGAGTTCGTCGAGGCGCTCGCCCCGATCTACCACTACTTCGGCGCTGCAAGCACGCCGGAGAGCGCCGAGCGGCTAGCGCAGTGGCTGGAGCTCGACCGCGTGCTCGTCGCTCGCGTCGACGGTACCGTCGTCGGCGGCGCTGGGACGGCGTCGTTCGACGTCTCGGTTCCCGGAGGCGCGATGATCCGGTGCGGGGGCGTGACCATTGTCGGGGTCCTGCCGACGCATCGCCGCCGTGGAGTGCTGAACGCGATGATGAAGGCGCAGCTCGCAGACTCGCGCGCGCGGAACGAGGCGATCGCGTGTCTGTGGGCCTCCGAGGCGGCGATCTACGGCCGGTACGGCTACGGCCTCGCGTCGCGGATGGGCGAGATGACGCTCCCGCGAGAGAGGACCGGGTTTGCAGAGCCCTTCATGTCTCGCGGCGAGGTACGCCTGGTCGACGCCGATGAGGCGGCACACGTCTTCCCAGGCCTCTACGAGCAGGCGCGTAAGGATCGCGCCGGGATGATGTCGCGAACCGACGCCTGGTGGCGGACCCGCCGCCTCGACGACGATCCGACGCGGCGGCGGGGCGGTGGGCCGCTCGCATACGCGCTGCTCACGCTCGACGGCGCACCGGCCGGCTACGCCCTTTACCGTGTGCACCAGGACTGGGAGGGCGGCGTCTCGACGGGCACGGTTCGCATCCTTGAGGCGGTCACCCCGACACCCGAGGCGGCGCGCGAGTTGTGGCGATGGCTGCTCGACTTCGACTGGACGTCTCGATTCGTTGCCGATCTGCTGCCGCTCGACCATCCTCTGTTCTTGCTGCTGGCCGAGCTGATCCGCATGTCCTTCAGGATCGGTGACGGCATCTGGGCCCGCCTCGTCGATGTCGAGGCGGCGCTCCAAGCGCGACGGTTCGAAGACGGGGGTGACGTCGTGCTCGAGGTGGTGGATGCGTCAGCGCCGTGGAACGCTGGGCGCTGGCGCGTGACGCAGGACGGTGCGGAACGTACGGAGGCGGATCCCGGCATACGCCTCGGCGTCGACGCCCTTGCCTCCGCCTACCTCGGCGGATTCCGGTTCGCCGACCTCGCGCGCGCACTTCGGCTCGAAGAGCTCCGACCCGGCGCAGTGGCCAGGGCTGACGTGCTCTTCGGCGTCACCGCCGAGCCCTGGTGCCCGGAGATCTTCTAGCCTCTAGGAAGGCTTCGTCTTGAAGGCCGCCGATGCGGCGTGACCGTCACTGGAGACGACGATCGTTGCGCTCACGAGCGCGTTGCTCGGGACGCGCCAGGTGCACGCTGCAACACCACCGTTGAAGCCGTGCGAGACGACCTGGAGCGCCTGCCCGGCCGCGACGCCGTGGCACGCGACCGTCGCGTGCGCGAGCGGTTTCATCGACGGAACGCTGACTGCGCCAACGCGCGCGCTGAGCTGCCCACCGGGGCGTGGTCGATGCGGCGCGAGCCGCAAGTTGCGTAGCACGATCGCAGCGGTCCTGGTTCCACCCGGCCCGACGGTGCCGGCGGCGTTGTTCGTGCCGAAGTCCTGAGCCCACAGTGTGATCCCGCCCGTCGCGACGGCGGCACCCGATCCGGTGACGACGTACGACGGGTTCTCGATGTTCGCCTTGTGCCCCGGCGATGCGAGCCAGGCGGCGACCACGCTGGCGGCAGTCGGGTAGCCCTCGGCGATGTTCTCGCCCCAGCCTCCCGAGTAACCGCATGCGGTGATTCGCTCGGCGACGGTTCGGGCGACCGGCGGGGCCGGATCGTCGTGCCCCATGTAGCGATAGGTCGCCATGTGGCGTGCCTTCCAGACGGCGGACCGTGTGAGGGCGGGAGAGACGGACAACTGGCGCAGCCCGAGGGATGCGCGATGAGCGTTGACGAGCTTGATCACCGCGCTCGCGAGATTGGTGCGCGCGGTGGCCCAGGTCGCGCCAGGGGTGCAGTCGCCGACGAGCGCCGTGGCCGGTGCCGGAGTCGGAGCTGCTGCCAGCGACGCCGCGAGGGCGGCGGCGAGCACGGCGAGTGAGACGGGGCGAAACACGAGGCGAGGCACGAGCGAAGCGGGCACCGTAGACGATCGATCGGCGTGGACGCGTCGGTTCTTGAGCGCTTCGGCACATGCCGCGAAAACCCTCTGCCCGCGCAGCCCCCGCCTTAGCCTTCACCATGGGTAGATGGCGATTCACGGGCCCGCTGTCTCGCTCCAGGGGATCGAGAAGTCGTTCCGCTCGCCCGAGGGACCGGTTCATGCCGTGCGCGGGGTCGACGTCTCGATCGACCCGGGCGAGGTCGTGGCTCTGCTCGGGCCGAACGGGGCCGGAAAGTCGACGACGATCGACGTCCTGCTGGGACTGGCCAAGGCCGACGCCGGCTCGGTGGCGTTGCTGGGCCGGGCTCCGGCCGACGCGATCAAGGAGGGGCTGATCGGCGCAATGCTCCAGATCGGATCGCTGCCGCGCGACCTGACGGTGCGCGAGATCGTCACCGTGATCGGCTCGCTTTATCGAGAGCCGGTCGACGTCGACGACGTGCTCCAGCAGGTCGGCATCGCCCGCCTCGCCGAGCGCCGGACGCAGAAGCTGTCGGGTGGCGAGACCCAGCGCGTCCGTTTCGCGATCGCGATCGTGACGAACCCCGAGTTGCTCGTGCTCGACGAGCCGACAGCTGCCATGGACGTCGAGGGACGTCACGCCTTCTGGACGACGATGCGCGAGTTCGCGGGGCGCGGGAAGACGGTGCTCTTCGCGACGCACTACCTCGAGGAAGCCGACGCGTATGCCGACCGTGCCGTGCTGATGGCGCGCGGCCGCGTCGTCGTCGACGGGCCAACCACTGAGATCAAGGCGATGGTCGGGCTGCGCACGATCCGTGCGACGCTCCCCGGTGCGGATCTGACGGCGCTCGCCGCGCTGCCCGGCGTTGCCAGCGCCGATGCCCGTGGCGAGGCGGTCGTCCTTCGCTGCACCGACTCGGACGCCGCCGTTCGCGCGCTGCTCCAGGCTTACCCGGACGCCCGCGACCTCGAGATCACCGGAGCCGGCTTCGAGGAGGCGTTCATGGAGCTGACGCGCGGCGAGGACACTGAAGAGGCGGCTTGACGACCTACGTCCGCTACGAGCTCGTCCGGGTGCTGCGCAATCGTCGCTTCGTCGTGCTCTCGCTCGGCTTCCCGCTCGTCCTGTACTACCTGATCGCCGGACCCAACAAGAACGAGACCGACCTGGGAGGAAGCGGCGTCTCGGCGCCGCTCTACCTCATGGTCGGCCTGGCTGCGTTCGGGACGATGAACGCTGTCATCTCCGGCGGCGCCCGGATCGCCTTCGACCGCAGCCTCGGGTGGACCCGTCAGCTCCGGCTGACGCCGCTCTCACCGCGCAGCTACCTCGCGACGAAGATCCTGGTCGCCTACCTGACCGCGCTGATGACGATCGCTGTGCTCGCAGTTGCGGGGACGACGCTCGGCGTCAGGCTCTCGGCGCAGAGCTGGATCGAGATGATCGCGCTGCTGCTCGTCGGCCTGCTGCCGTTCGCGGCGCTCGGGATCGTGCTCGGGCATGTGCTCACCGTCGACTCGCTCGGCCCTGCGGTCGGTGGCCTGACGGCGCTGCTCAGCATCCTCGGCGGCGTCTGGTTCCCGATCTCGAACGGCTTCCTGCACGCCGTGGCGCAGGCGTTGCCCTCCTACTGGCTCGTGCAGGCGAGCCACGTGGCGAGCGGCGGCCGTCCGTGGGGCGCGCTCGGGTGGTTCGTCACCATCACCTGGACGATCGTTCTCGGCGTGCTCGCGGCGTGGGCCTACCGCCGCGACACGCAGCGCGTCTAGATTTCGTTCTTGCGGGCGAGCTGCGCGGTGACCTGCTGCAGGGCGTCCGGGCTCTCCTGATCGACGGTGAACGTGGCGAACTCTCCGTCGGAGAGTTCCTTGACGCGGTCGTCGACGGCCTTGATCACCGCGTCGCTTCCGAGCGCGAAGACCATCGTCTGGCCGGGCTCGAGCGTCTCGGTCACGTTCTTCATCAGCTTGTCGCTCACGCCGCGGTCGTGGAAATGCCCCCGGATCGAGGCCTTCGTCTGGTGGATCTTCACCTTGCCGTCGGCCTCCTTTGTCGCGAGCGCGATGTCCTCGAGCGTCACGCGGTCGGCATCGGCCGCTCGCTGCAGCGCTTCGAGGATGAACTCCCCGGCTGCTTGATCCTTCCCCTCGATCCCGATCACCCGCATCGTGCTCCTCCTTCAGGTCGTCGTTCTCTCCGAGTCGAACTTGTCGAGTAGGCAGTCGATCCGCCCGACCCGCTCGAAGCCGAGCCGCTCGAGGATCGGGCCGGACATCGCACCCGCGCCGACCGTGAGTGCCGGCGTCCCTCGCTCGACGGCCGTCTCCCAGCGCGCCCGCACCAGAGCCCGGTACGCGCCTCGACCACGCCGGTCGGCGCGCGTTCCACCGCCCGCGAGATAGAACGCGTTGGCGCCGAAGACCGCCGCGGCGAAGGCGACCACCTCTCCGTCGATCAGTGCGACGAAGGTCCGGTATTTCCCGTCCTGCTGCTCGAGGTCCCAAAGCGTGGAGTACGTTGCCTCGAACGCGGCCCGATCGTCGTCGCTGAATTCGAACGCGTCCGCGCTGATCCGATGCGCTGCGACGTACTCCTCGAGCGTCTGCGCGAGTCGCGCCTCCACGTCGGCCGGACCGCGCTCCGGCGGCGCGGTCAGCAGCATCGCGCTCATGCGCGGCTCGAAAGGTGGCTCGTCACTGAGGGTCATCCCGAGCGCCTCGAGCCGTGCCACGAGGTCCGATGGTGAAGCTGCGTCCACGATCATCCAGGCGCCCCGGCGCATGCCATGCTCCGTGAGCACTGCGCGCACGTCCTCGACGATCCCTTCGAGAGCCTCCGGTTCGATCGTCGTCACCGCCACCGTTCCGAACGTCGAGCCCGTGAACATCCCGATCACGTAGCCGGGACGCCGGAACTGCTTGTATGGGTGGTCCGGCGGGGGGTCCGGCAGGTCGTCGTGCGGAAAGAGTGCGGCGCGCCGGACCGAGGGTGAGATCGTGCTCTCGACTGTCACGCGCACGATTATCGAGGACGGACGTGGGCTTAACAACGCACGCTGATCGTGCGGAGTCGATCGGCGACACGCCTCAACGCGTCGAGCAGCTCACGCGGTTGTTCGACGGCGAAGTTGCAGTCGAGCCCGGCGAGGACCGCGGCGGTCCAGTCGAGCGAATCGACGCGCATCCGGAGCCGCGTTCGGGCACCGGCGGGGACGAGCTCGGCGAGCGTCGACGGGAGCCGCGCCGCCGCGGTTTCCAACGGAAGGTCGAGCAGTACGTCGACCTCCCACCTGCGCGGGACGCGCGCAAACGACCTGCTCACGACCTCGACCGCGTCGAATCCGTCCGGCGGAGCCTCGAGCGCGCCGTCCGCGATCGCGATCTTGCTGCACCGATCCGCGCGGAACGTCCGCAGACCGGCTCGGGCGTGGTCGTACGCGACGAGGTACCAGCGGCTCGCGTGGATCACGAGCCCGTACGGGCTGGCCAGCCGCTCCGAGCGCTCGCCGGAAAAAGAGACATAGGCGAGTCGCAGTCGCCGGCGGCGATGGATCGCATCCGCGAGCAGGAGCGCCTTGTCGCTCCCGATCGGTGCACCGGTTGCTCGAGGGGACGCGAACGCCACTGTAGTCTCGAGCGCTTCGAGACGGCGCCGGATCGTGTCGGGCAGCACGCGGTGGACCTTCTCGAGCGCCCGTTCACTCGCGCTGTCGTCGTCCGAGAACCGGAACCGTCGCGCGGCGAGCAGCCCGAGCGACACCGCCACGGCCTCGTCGTCGTCGAGCATCAACGGCGGCAGGCGGAAGCCCGGCCGAATCCGGTAGCCGCCGCCGACGCCCCGCTGTCCCTCGATCGGGATGCCGAGGTCCTCGAGCGCGGCGACGTACCGGCGCACGGTGCGGGCGTTCACGCCGAGGCGGTCGCAGATCTCCCGTCCCGTGGTCAGCGGCCGGTTCTGGAGGAGTTCGAGCAGCTCGAGGAGCCGTGCGGTCGGAGACGGCACGGGGTGGAGCTTCCCGATAATAGAGGGCGGTAATCGCCCTATTTCGCCTCTACCGTCTTCGCCGGAAGCGAGCAGACAAGGAGGACGAGCATGGTGGTGCATGCACCCGACACCTCGAGCGCACGGGACTTCGACTTCTGGATGGGCAGCTGGACGGTCCGCGGCCGCCGCCTGCGGGAACGACTCGCGGGCTGCGAGGAGTGGGAGGAGATCGAGGCAACGAGCGTCGCGTGGCCGCTGCTCGACGGGCTCGGCAACGTCGACGAGTTCCGCACCGACTCCGGAGGCGGCTACTCCGGCATGTCACTGCGGCTGTTCGATCCCGCGACCCGCACCTGGTCGATCTACTGGGCGGACAGCCGGTTTCCGGGGCCGCTCGAGCCGCCGGTCGTCGGTGCGTTCTCGGGTGACGTGGGCATCTTCGAGTGCGACGACGCGTTCGACGGTCGCCCGATTCGCGTCCGCTACACGTGGTCGCGCGTCACCACCGGCTCGCCGCGCTGGGAGCAGGCGTTCTCCCCTGACGGCGGCGTGACCTGGGAGACGAACTGGGTCAACGATTTCAGCCCACGCTGACCGTTCCGCCGCTCGACCGATTAGGTTTTCGGGGTTTAGTCCCCCGGCCGAGAGGAGCGATCGATGGCAGTAGCGACACCGCACGCGGAGCCCACCGCCGCGCTCGTTGGCGACAAGGGCCTGAAGCGCGATGCGATCGGTTACCTCTCGAACCTCGTCATCGGCGTCGCGTCGACCGCTCCCGCGTACTCGCTCGCCGCGACGCTGGGCTTCATCGTCGCTGTGCCGGCGATGGGATTCCATGCGCCGGCCGTGCTGCTTGTCTCGTTCATCCCGATCCTGCTCATCGCTTTCGCCTACAAGTACCTGAACCGCGCCGATCCCGACTGTGGCACGACCTTCGCTTGGGGAACTCGCGCCATGGGCCCATGGATGGGGTGGATCAATGGCTGGGCGATCTTCGTCGCCGACGTGATCGTGATGGCGTCGCTTGCCGTAATCGCTTCGACCTACACCTACCTGCTCTTCGGGTGGGACCACGGGGCGAACTCGACGTTCTGGATCCTCGTCGGCTCAACTGTGTGGATCGCGTTGATGACCTGGATCTGCTGGCGTGGGATCGAGCTGTCGGCACGCGTTCAGCAGTTCCTGCTCGGCGCCGAGATTCTGATCCTCGCCGCCTTTGCGGGCGTCGCTCTCTACAAGGTCTATGCGAACGCGCCGCCGCACTCCGTCCACCCGAGCCTCGACTGGTTCAACCCGTTCGCGCTTGGCTTCACTCCCCTCGTCGACGGGATGCTGCTCGGCATCTTCATCTACTGGGGTTGGGACTCCGGTGTTGCCGTCAACGAGGAGACCGAGAGCTCGGCCGAGGCGCCCGGTCGTGCCGCGGTTCTCTCGACGCTGATCCTGCTCGCGATCTACCTGATCGTCTCCGCCTCGGCGCAGGCATATGGCGGCACGCAGGTCCTGATCAACAACTCGAACGACGTCCTGCGCGTGCTCGGAGGCTCGGTGTTCGGCTCGCCGTGGGACAAGCTACTGATCATCGCCGTGCTCACTTCGGCGTCGGCGTCAACGCAGACGACGATCCTGCCGACTGCGCGGACGACGCTGTCGATGGCGCGCTGGGAAGCGATCCCGAAGGCATTCGGCCACATCCATCCGCGCTATCTGACGCCCGACGTCTCGACGCTCGGCATGGGCGGCCTGTCGATCGTCTTCACACTGCTGCTCGTCGGCTTCAATTCGTCACAGGACGTGCTCGGCGACTCGATCACCGCGCTCGGCTTCGCCGTGCTCTTCTACTACGGCTTCACCGGCCTCGCGTGCGTCGTCTACTTCCGCAAGGAGCTCGTGAAGAGCTGGAAACACTTCCTCGCAGCCGGCGTCGTACCGCTCGTCGGGTTCGGCGTGATGGCTGCGATCTTCGTGAAGGCCTTCCACGATTACAGCCAGCCCGATGCCGGGTACGCGAAGCCGTTGTTCGGGATCCAGATCCCGATCGTGATCGGCATCGGATCGCTCCTGCTCGGGATTCCGCTGATGATCCTCTGCGCGCTGAAGTACCGCGAGTTCTTCTCACGCAAGCCGGAGGTCGCGGCCGAGGGCTCACTCGACTACGTCCCCGAAGAGGTCTCGTTGCACTTCTAGGACAAGCGCTTGTTGTCGAAGAAGCTCGCGCCAAGTGAGGCGCGGGGCCATGGGCGAGCACGGTCTTCGATGTCTGGCTGCGACCGTTGTGGCGACACGGCTATGAGGGATAGTCGAAGCGCTCGAAGTGTGCTTCGAGCGCCGCCACCGCTGCCTGCGCGTCGCGGCGCTCGATCGGGTCGACGATCGCCGCGTGCTCCGCTAGCACCTGGTAGAGGTGATCCTTGCTCCGAGCTGTGCCGAGTCGCATGATCCGAACGAACCCTCTGAGGGTGCCGAGAATGCGCTCGACGGTCGGTAGATTCGCGGCCGATGCAATTCCGAGGTGAAATGCCTCATCCAGGTCGATGAACTCGTCTTCGGCGTGCGCTTCTGCCGCCCGTCTTTGCCGAATCAGGAGGAGGCGAAGGTAGTCGATGTTCTCGAGGCTCCGTACCTCGCAGGCCCTGCGGACGGCGATCTTCTCCAGTGCAGCGCGAACCTCGAGGATCTCCGCGCGGCGCTCGGGTGAGAGCTCCGACACGATCAACTGGCGGCGCGGTCCCGGGGCCAAGAAACCTTCCTGCCGAAGCAGATTCAGCGCCTGACGTACCGGGGTCTTCGAGACGTTGAGCGCCTCGGCGAGCGTGCCTTCGGCGAGCACGGTGCCGGGCGGGAACTGCCCGCGAAGAATGGCTGCGCGGAGGTCTTCATACGTGCGCTGGGTCAGGGTCAGCGAGCTTCGAGAATCCTCCTCGCGGCGGACGAGTTCGTTCAGCTCGGTCGGGGGTGATGCGGTCTGGGGGGCCATCTCGATCGAAAATAAATTTCTTCGCTTGACAGAGATATCAACGATGCCAGACAATCTCGTCCCCTGTCGAGGGTTCCGACGGCTGTCAACGTCGCGGGCGGACTAAGCAGCAAGGCTGGTCCGACTGCGAGCGAGAGGAGTGAAATGAGCCTCCAGTTCCCCAATCAGCACGGTCGCGGGAGTCGTCTTCGCCGTCGCGGATCCATCTTCGTGCTGCTCGCGGTGGTGGTCATCGTCCTCACGGTGGGCGGCCTTGCGAGTGCGGGCGTTCGCGGTGGGACAAAGGCGAGCGGCCCCGCGAAGGGCGGGACGCTGACGCTGCTCGGACAGAGCGACATCTTCAACCTCGACACGACGAGCGGTTACTACACGGTCGACAACATCCTGGAGCGCTCGTTCACCCGCCAGCTCGTGTCGTACCCGAACGCGCCGGCGTTTCTCGCGCAGATTCAGCTCAAGCCGGACATCGCGACGGCCGTTCCGACGAAGGCGAACGGTGGAATCAGCGCCGACGGCAAGACCTACACGCTGCACATCAAGCCGGGCGTGAAGTGGAACACGTCGCCGCCGCGGGCAGGTCACCGCGGCCGACTTCGTCCGCGAGTTCAAGATGCTCTGCAATCCCGTCTCCCCGACCGGAGCGCCGGGCTACTACACGAGCACGATCATCGGGATGAAGGCCTACTGCACGGGCTTCGCCAAGGTGAAGGGCACCGCGGCCGGCGATCGCGGCGTACGTCGAACGGGCACGCGTGCCCGGTGTGGTCGCGAAGGACAGCCAGACGTTGGTCTTCCACCTCACCAGCCCCGCCCCCGACTTCCCGAACATCCTGGCGATGGGGTTCTCTTCGGCTCGCCCGGTCGAGTACATGAAGTACGTCCCGGACAGTGCGGACTTTCGGCAACACACGATCTCCGACGGTCCGTACCAGATCACGAAGTACGTGCCGGGCAAGGAGTTCGACCTCGCTCGCAACACGGCATGGGATCCGAGCACCGACTCCTTGCGTCACGCGTACGTCGACCAGATGAAGGTGACTGAAGGGCTGACCCAGGACAGCGTGCAGCAGCAGATCGTCGCGGGTACCGGCGACATGGACTGGGACGTCACGCCTCCGGCGCAGAACATCCCGGGCCTGATCGCGTCGAACGATCAGCGGCTGGTGATCGGTCCGTCGGGGCCGTATTTCGTTGCGCTGAATACCTATCTCGCGATGAACGAGTACGCGGGCCGATGAAGAACAAGCTCGTCCGGCAGGCGGTCGCGACCGCGCTCAACAAGAACGCGATCGTTCAGATCTTCGGTGGATCGCGCATCGCCGCACCTGCAAACCAGATCGTGCTCCCCGGCAACGTCGGCTACATCCAGAACTACAACCCGTATCCGAACAACGGCGGCAGCGGCGACCCGGCGAAAGCGAAGGCGCTGCTCACGAAGGCAGGGTTCCCGAGCGGCGTTGCGATCAAGCTGCTCTATGCGACGACCGACCCGGCGCCGCGTATCGCCCAGTCGATCCAGTCGAGCCTCGGAACGGCGGGCTTCAAGGTCACGATCGTCCCGACGACGGGCTCGGACTTCTACGGCAAGTACCTGACGCAGCGAGCACCGCCAAGCGCGGCGCTGGGACATCGCCGCGCCGGGCTGGATCCCGGACTGGTTCGGCAACAACGGCAGGTCGGTCATTGCAGCCGATCTGTCACGAGCCCCGGGCCTGGCGCGAGCGACTACACCGGCTACGACAGCCCGGTGACGAACGAGCTGATCAACCAGGCGCTGACGGCGAGCCACCGGCCGTCGCGGCCAGCTCTGGAGAAAGGCGAACACCCAGATCATGAGGATGCCGCGATCGTCCCGATCGAGCTCCAGAAGTGGCCGTCTACCACTCCTCGAAGGTGCAGGGTTGCAACTTCTTCTTCTTCGACACTCAGCTGCGATCCGACGAACGTGTGGTTGAAGGGGTAGCCGGGCACACCGACCGCGAACGCTTCGAATCGGGAGATTCTCGAGACCGGCGGCGCTCGCCGCCGCCGGTCTTCGAGGCGTCGGTATGCCGCGCCCGGAGCCTGCTCGAGGTCCGCGACCTCGCCGTCTCGTTTCCCACGGCAGACGGCCGTGTGCAAGCCGTGCGGGGCGTCTCGTTCGACGTCGAGCGCCGGACGCACGCTCGGAATCGTCGGCGAGTCCGGCTCGGGCAAGAGCGTCTCGGCGCTGACGATCGTCGGCCTCACGCAGGGCGCGACATCACGCGGCACGCGCGCTGTTCGAAGGTCGCGATCTGCTCGCGATGTCCGGTCGACGAGATGCGCGCACGTGCGCGGCGCGCGCATCGCGATGATCTTCCAGGACCCGCTCTCGAGCCTGCACCCGCTCTACCGCGTCGGCTGGCAGATCGCCGAGATGATCCGCGTGCACGAGCGCGGCGAGCAGGAAGCGCGACGGCGACGCGCCGTCGAGCTGCTCGGGCTCGTCGGCATCCCGCGGCCCGACGCGGCGCGTCGACGACTACCCGCACCAGTTCTCGGGCGGCATGCGCCAGCGCGCGATGATCGCGATGGCGCTCGCGCTCAACCCGCACGCTGCTGATCGCCGACGAGCCGACGACCGCGCTCGACGTGACGGTGCAGGCGCAGATCATGGAGCTGATGCGGAGCTCCAGGCCGAGTTCGGCACCGCGATCATCCTGATCACGCACGATCTCGGCGTGCTGTCCGGCCTCGCCGACGACGTGCTCGTGATGTACGCGGGCGCGCGATGGAGCACGGCCGACTCAGCGCCGCTCTATCTACGAGCCGCACCACCCCTACACGCGCGGCCTGCTTCGGCGCCTCCGCGCCGGTCCGGGCCGAAGCCGCCTGACGCCGATCGCGGGCTCCCGCCGAGCATGATCCGCCTCCCGCCGGGTGCCCGTTCCACCCGCGCTGTCCGACGTCTCGACCGCTGCCGCCGAGATGCCGCCGCTGCGCGTCGTCGGCCCGGGCACGAGTCGGCCTGCTGGCTGCCGGCCGACGCGCTACCGGTCTCGCGCCAGCTTCGGAACGGGCATCGTGAGCACGGGCGATGTGTCGCTCCGGGCGGAGGGTGTCGTCAAGCACTTCGCTGTCGACTCGCATGCGCTCGTGCGACGCTCGCGTGGCCAGGTCTTCGCCGCTCGACGGCGTCAGCCTCGAGGTGCGGCGCGGCGAGACGCTCGGCCTCGTGGGCGAGACGGGCTGCGGGAAGTCGACGCTGGCTCGCTGCCTGACTCGGCTCTACCCGCTCACCGCCGGGACGGTCGAGTTCGACGGTCACGACATCCCGACCCTCTCGCGCCGTGAGCTGCGGCCCTACCGCCAGCGCATGCAGCTGATCTTCCAGGACCCCTTCGGCTCGCTGAACCCGCGCAGACGCGTGGGCTCGATCATCGGCGATCCGTTCGCGATCCACGGGGGCGCCGACGGCCGGCGCGCATGCGTCAGGTGCAGGAGCTGATGGAGCTCGTCGGCCTCAATCCCGAGCACTACAACCGCTTCCCGGCCGCCTTCTCGGGCGGGCAGCGGCAGCGGATCGGTATCGCTCGCGCACTCGCGCTGCGGCCCGAGCTCGTGATCTGCGACGAGCCGGTCTCGGCGCTCGACGTCTCGATCCAGGCGCAGATCGTCAACCTGCTCGCCGACCTGCAGGGCGAGCTCGGACTGACCTACATCTTCATCGCGCACGACCTCTCCGTCGTCCGCCACGTGAGCGACCGCATCGCCGTGATGTACCTCGGCAAGATCGTCGAGCTCGCGGACGCCGAGGAGCTGTTCGCCCGCCCGCGGCATCCGTACACCGCGGCGCTGCTCTCGGCGGTGCCCGTGGCCGACCCCGATCGCGCCGAGTCACGCACGGCGGATCCTGCTCACGGGTGACGTCCCCTCGCCGATC
>CAVQRE010000002.1:0-80284 GCA_963715115.1 uncultured Thermoleophilia bacterium | reverse complement strand
GGGCGAGTCGCTCGCGACGATCGTGGTCAACAAGCTGCGCGGCACCTTCCAGGCCGTCGCCGTCAAGGCGCCGGGCTTCGGCGACCGCCGCAAAAGAACGTTGGAGGACATCGCCATCCTCACCGGCGCCGAGGTGATCACCGAGGAGCTAGGCCTCAAGCTCGAGAACACGAAGCTCTCGCAGCTCGGCCACGCTCGCAAGGTGGTCATCGACAAGGACTCGACGACGATCATCGACGGTGCCGGTGAAGGCGACGCGATCAAGGGCCGCATCAAGCAGCTGAAGTCGGAGATCGAGAACACCGACTCGGACTTCGACCGCGAGAAGCTCCAGGAGCGCCTCGCCAAGCTGTCCGGCGGCGTCGCGGTCGTCAAGGTCGGCGCCGCCACCGAGACCGAGATGAAAGAGAAGAAACACCGCGTCGAGGACGCGCTGCAGGCCACCCGCGCAGCCCTCGAGGAAGGCATCGTGCCAGGCGGCGGCGTCGCCCTGCTCAACGCGATCAACGCGATCAAGCTCGACAGCTTCAGTGATCCGGACGAGCGCACAGGCGCCTCGATCATTGCCCGCGCACTCGAAGAGCCGCTCCGCCAACTCGCGACCAACGCCGGACTCGAAG
Source organism: uncultured Thermoleophilia bacterium (assembly GCA_963715115.1). Classification (GTDB taxonomy): domain Bacteria; phylum Actinomycetota; class Thermoleophilia; order Gaiellales; family Gaiellaceae; genus PALSA-600. Next base: position 79,664 of record CAVQRE010000002.1, on the reverse strand, counting down.
GCTCGGTCGTCGTCAACCAGGTCCGCAAGGCCGCCAAGGGCCAAGGCCTGAACGTCGACACCAACGAGGTCGAGGACCCTCGTCAAGGCCGGCATCATCGACCCAACCATGGTCACCCGCTCGGCGCTGCAGAACGCCGCGTCGATCGCCAAGAACATCCTCATGACCGAAGCGATCGTCGCCGAGCCGCCCCGAGAAAGCCGGCGCAGGAATGACAGGCGGCATGGGCGGTATGGGTGACATGGGCGGGATGATGTAAGGCACGACAATCAAGTGCCGCACTGAGGGCCGGCCGAACGCGGGGTCGGCCCTCTTTCTCGCAGCCTCGGCGCCTGGACTATGGGGCCGACAGGAACCGGCCCGCCTACGGCGCGTGTGTGTCCGAGTCTGATAGCCAGTTAGCACACCAGCCGACACCGTTCGCGTGGGGGTGAATCCGCTCAACACGCCCAACCGGGGTCGTCACAGGGGTTCGCTATGGAAGGGTTAGTTGGGGTCGAGCGTGAGGCGGAGCAAGACGAACACCGCAAGGTTCGACCGTTCGCGTCCAGACGACCCTCGATCAACCCGTCTCGTAGATCCCTCCTGCTGAAGATCGACTGGGCGCCGATGTTCTGTGCCATCCCGCGAACCTGAGGGTCAGGTGGTCGCTCACCGCCCGGGATAATGCGCCTCGAGTCTCGAGTCGAAAACCGTCACCGCGGAACCGGAGAAGAACCAGATGAGAGAAGGGCGGCACGGGGCCGCCCTTCTCGCAGGTTGGAGGCGCAACGCAACCGCTCTTTAGGAGTGCGAACCAAGCTAGAGCCTGACCTCCATCGACCGTCGCGAGCTATTGGAGCTCCTCGACGGACAGCGCCATGGGCGTTTGAAGACTGCTCGTTCCAGGTTCATCGTCACGACGTTCCAGGCCTGTGACCGGAACCTGTTGAAGAGCCTCGGCCCCGGAGGGGCCTAGCGGGGATAGATGATCAGCGTGCTCCGGGCCGGCCGCCCGCCTCGATCGCGAGCCGTCCGGCCCAGCCTCGGCAACGACCTCCTCTGGGGGCTGGGTCGGGCAAGCCACGTGCCAAGGATGTCGCGAGATGGTCTGAGCAGTTGGGATTCCCCCGCTCCCCGGTGGCTGGGCGCGTGACGCGTGCTGGCGACTAGATGCGGCGCGGCGAAACTCAAGTCGCGTTGCTCGCGCTCGTGTACAGAACGCTTTGGCGCGAGCGCGTCGGTTGTCTTGACGAGCTCTTTGACTACGCGGAAGAGAATCCTGGAGGGCTGTCGTGGTGCGTGCTGCTCGCACCGGAGCTTCTGACGCCGGAGGACTGGCAGATCGTCAACCGTCTGAACAACGACGAGCGCCACATCATCGTCGCGCGCTCGTTACGGGCCTCAGACCCGGACCGCGCGGAAGCCGTGCTGCACGCGAAGCATCCGAACGGCATTCGCTCGGCGCGTCATGGGCGTTGCGGCTTGTCACTCGCTGGGACGAGGTACGCGCCGCGATGGAGCGGTTCAAGGACGAGGGCCTCGCTGAGTCGCACGACGACATTGAGCTTGTCGCGTTGGGCGCATGGCGGCAGGTCACCGGCGAAGACGCTGAGGCATTTGAAGAGCAGTGCGAAGAAGCTGTTGCCTACGCGGAGTTCATCGGTTTCTAGCCAAGGCCTCTAGTCGCCTAGCGGCCACTGCCGGGCCTGCGTCAGCGCTCATCGTTCATCCGCGCGTTTTAGCCGGTCGCTTCACATCGGCCGCCTGCGGCAGGAAGGCCTGATTGCTCACACGGCGGTAGGGCCGTGCCTGTGCGGGCGGCTGCGACAACTAGACGTATTGCCTCGGTCACGACCTGAGGCTGATCATGGATGATCGCATGGCCGCTGTTGAGTGCGGTCGCGAGGATCCGGTTGGTCGAACGGTTGACGAGGCTGCGACCGTCGGTCTGGAAGCCGAACTCGGCCAGTAGCACGGCGGTTGGCCGGTCTCCGAAGGTGGCCGAAGCGAGATCGAACGTCCCGGGTTCGGGGGCGCCGAAACTGCATATCTGGTCGCAGGTGTCGGCGTCTACGAAGGACGAGCCCGGCAGTGTCGGTTGGGAAGCTCGACGCGTACGCGGTAGTGATCAGGCCCCCGTACGAGGGGCCGACGAGGACGTATGGCCCGGGGACGTTGGCGCCGGCGAGCAGCGCATGCAACTCTCGGGCGTATTGCGTGCCGGTGGGTGCGATGGCGGCGGGACGCGCCTCGCTCGCGCCGAGCCCGGCGCGGTCATACGCGCAGACGCGGGTCTCGGCGGCGATCGTCTGACGGATGCCAGTCGCGCCTTCCAACGGAGCGGTGGCCGCTGCGCCTCCTTGCCCGGCCTCGAAGATTACGGTCGGAGTGCCGGTGCCGATGCACTCGATGTAGAGGCGGTATCCGCCGACGTCGACCCGCTGCCCGGGCAGCGGCGCGGGAGGAGGCGGTGCAGGCGGCTGCGGCGCAGGCGCGGCCTTCATGCGAGCGAGCCGTCCCGTATGGCAGTGGAACTTGTAGCGGTGGTACTGCTTGTCGAGGCTGCGCTTACAAGTCTGTCCGGCCTTCAGGCAGCGGTGCTTGCCGGCTATGACGGCTGAGACAGATCCTGGGGCGCATTGGGTTGAACCTCCGTGTAGGCGCAGCCTCGAGGCTTCGCTCTCGCCCGCACTCGCGACGACGGCTCCAAGCACCAAGGCGGACGACCCAGATACGAGCCAACGGAGGCCTGAACCCCTCACCACGTCGAGGAAACCTGCTCGAAGGGACCGCCGACCAGTCATTTCCTGCCGGGCATCGTCCCACACACGTCGTCCCGACTGCAACGTGCGTGACATCGGCACGTCCTATCCCGAACAGTGGCTCTGCCAACGGAGCACGGAGCACGAAGGTGTGACTCACTAGTCCTCGCCCGGGCCAGCGTCCTTGGGCCTGGGACGCACAAGCGGGCCGCGAGGATCAGGGGCCGGATCGATGAAAAGACGCTGACGGTGTACCCTTTGGATATCGCCCTCCGAGGAGTGGAGGCGAGGCCGGGCCCAGAGTGCCCGGGACAACTAATCGGAAAGGCGGACTCCAGTGTCCGATATGTCTCAGGAGCTCCTGGCGGAGCTCATCGAGGATCTCCTGGCGATCTACACGATCGCTGGTCGTGAGGTCACCTACGTTACGAAGAGCGGGGCGCGGAAGGCGTATTGGCCGCACCGCTATCTGCAGTCTGTACGTCGTGCGATCGACAACAACGAAGTGTTGGAGTTCGTCGAACGTCTCGTCACTCGTGAAGATGCGACTCGGGGCTTCGGCTACTTGGAGGATGCGGGGCGCCAAGATCTGACCGTGGAGGCGATCGTTGTTGACGAATCGAAGCCCTACCACCATCTGTTCTCGCCGGAGGCGATCGCGGCTTCCGCGGCGCGACTCGCACACGTCCAGCGCGAAGCAGGCGAGGCATCGAGGAACGGAATAGGGCTCAAGTTGTCTTCGAGGGCGCAAAGCTATCTCGATGCGCTTGCCCCACACACGGGCGGGAGGACCGAAATCGATGCGCAGGCACGGCAGCTTGCCGCGTTTGAGGGCGATTCAATGGTCCGCGGTTGGCACGTCCTCGGGGCAGCCGAGGCCTACACGCGGCGACCGCGTGCGGGGCACGACAACGTGTGAAGGGTCAGTCAGTTAGGTAGCCGACAGCAAGGCGGGCGGGTGGCTACGGCTGCCCGCCCCCTCTCACTCCGGTGAGGGCGAAAACGCCAGAAGCGCCTGGTTTCTCTAACGATCCGCGGCGGTGGTCGTCTACGAGTCGAGACAGTGCCGGCGGGCGCACGGACCCCTCACTGCCCGCGGCGACTGTCGCCTCGAACACGATCGCGCCGCTGACCACCCGTACGACCGCGAACGCGTGCGAGTCACGGTGCGGATTGACACCAACGATGTAGTCCAACTGATCTGCAAGCATCTCTCGATCGACCTCCAGCCCAAGCGTTGGGGGACAGATCCGGTGTCGGTCTGGGGTGGAAACCGCGGGCGGCAGAACTGTGACGAGTCACGCGCTCACAACGCGGACAGGCTTCTGATCAGGCCAGCAAGCGGACGCCAGGCCGACACCGGGCTCTCGCTCAGACACATCACTGGAAAGACACTCACCACGAGGTCATTCAAGAATCGAGTCACAAACGAGAAGCACCGACGTCAACCTGACAAACGCCCCAGACGGGACGTCCACACACTCACAGTTCCGGAATAACGCCTGAGGAGTAGCGCTCGGCTTTGTCGCAGGCGCCCCCTGCGGTTGCTTCAGGTAACCGCGACCCGGCGGGCTGAGCGAGTCTCTCGGATCACGACGATCGCGACAGTTAGCCCTGCCAGCGCGACCGCGGGGAACGCGAACGCGCTGATCCATTCTCCGGCTGTGTGACGGGGCCAGAAGGGAGCGTTGGCGAGCTCGAAGATGCAGAGCACCCCGATGAGGATTGGGCCGCCGAGACCACCTCGCCGTGTCCACAGCGCCCCCACGAGAAGGAGGCCTGCGAAGACCGCCGCGCCTGCGGGGAAGCTGATGAAGAACGCGTCCGCGATCTCGGCGATCGCCAGTACCACCGCAATCGCGACTAGCAGGCGGCGACGGTCACGCACAACGAGTGGAAGTTACACCCGCCTTCTCTGCCGCGCCCGGCGGCCGCGCGGTCGGGTGCGCGAGTGTTCGCGAGTACACCCTGAACGGGACTGGCTGAGCGGACCACTCACAGACGCCTGAGCGCGTGAGACTGGGACGCGTGCGCGTTCAGGCGTGTCGGGTTGCGTTCAGGAGGCGGGTGCCGAGGGTTCCGACCGCGAGGGCAACTGTCGGGATCAAGAGGAGCAGAACCAGTCCGCTCCCGAGGTTGTCGCTGATCGCGTAGGTCGGGAGATCGTGCGCGCCACTGCTGTTGAAGTCGGTGACGAGCCCGCTGTCGTAGGGGCCGCCCGCGTTCGCATAGGTGACAGTCGTCCAGACAATGAAGACGGTTAGGCCGGCGACGAGTCCGCTCCACAGAGCCGTGAGGCTGCCGGTCCGCGCATCCCGCGAACGGTGGCCCGCGATCGTTGCCACTAGCGCCGGGCCAATCAGTGCGATGAGAAGCGGCAGGAACACCCAGCCTTTGAGGGCAGCAGGTGGAGCGATGCCGAGGAGCCAACCGGCTCCGGTTGTAAGCCCTCCGGCGAGCCCGAAGCGCCGGGCGGCGATCGACTGGTGGCTGACGCCTCGCGCGAAGACAAGGGCGAGGCCTACGTAAACAAGGAGAGTCGTCAGAAAGACGACGATCGCGCCCCAGAGGTTCGGTTCGGAACGCAGCCCGGGGTAATGAACGAGGCCGTAGCCGACGAGGGCAAGCGAAACGGCCGCGCATCCGCAGATGACCGTGCGCAGCTCAGCGCCGCCGGGTTCGGGCGAGTGAAGTCGTATCCGACCAGCGGCCCAGGCGCAGCCGAGACTGAACCGCCAGCGTGCCCGTCGTCCCTCTACCTGGTCGAGTTCTCGCCGCATCGCCTGTCCCCAGTCGAGGCGATCGCGCGGCAGCCCACGAACGGCGAGCGCAAGCAGCCGCAGAGCCTGATCGCGCTCATCACCATCGCGCACAACCCGCGCGATCCCAGGGATCGCGAAGAGCGCGGCGAGCACAGCGAGCGCGAACACGAATAGTGCGGCTATGACGCCCCTCGCAGTTCGGGCCGAGGCCGAGCGCGGCGCTGCACGACCGGACGAGCCAGCGCCGCTGCGTGCTCAAACCCTTCCGCGGTCAAGCGGTAGAGGTGTCGAGGCGGCCGCCCGGCTGGCGGTGTCTCCTCCCATTTCGCCTCCAGCAATCCACGGTCGCAAAGCCGCACGAGGATCGGGTAGAGCGATCCCGACTGCAATCCGACCTCCAAACCCAACTCGTAGCCATACCGCCAAACACCCTGGGCGGCAGCCAGGGCCTCGAGCACCTTCACGGTCTGAGGAGATGGGCGACGCGCACGAGCCATCCCTTAAGTCTATCTATGTAGAGATCAGAGTCAACCAGGGCTCAACTGCTACCCCGAACCGGGTCGACTGAATGTCCGCGGACTTTGCCGTCGCCTGGGCGAGCGTCCTACCGCCTGTGACCGCAGACGCGACCAGCGCGCCTGTCCTTTATCTATGCGGCTATGCGGCTGAATTGAGACCGTGTCGGGACCGTGACGACCGGCCAGACCGTCCTCAGACCGTGAGAACCCGGACCGATGAGGACCCATGCGGTGTCGTACGGGGCAACACGGTAGATACGCGAAAAGAGCCGATTTGCGGGTACTTACCGCAAAATCGGCTCTACATAAGAAGTGGAGCGTGCCGGGATCGAACCGGCGACCTTCGGCTTGCAAAGCCGACGCTCTCCCAGCTGAGCTAACGCCCCGGAGAGTCAGATCGTAGCCGCGGCCCTAGCGCGGCGCGTAACAGCCGCCGGCCGGCGTCGTCCGCCGGAGCGGCAGCGCGGCAAGAACCTCGCGCGGGGCGTCGGGGATGCAATACGGCGGCCGCGGGATCAGCGTCACCCAGCGCCCGTGGCCGGTGAGCCCCTGAAGGGACGATCCGTGCAGCCGAAACGACCAGTTGCCGAGTGTGACGACCGCGCCGTGACGCACCGCCCGGACCGGCGAGCGCTCGAGCACCTGGAGCTCGGCCCCGGACGTGCGGCAGTCCAGCTCGAAGGCCGCGTGCACCGCGCGCGAGCAGACCCAGGGCCTACGTGCGCCCCGTTCGATCTCGCGAACGGCCCCGCGCGCACGTGGGCACGAGATCCCTTTGACGGCGCTGACCAGGTCGAAGCCGTTGACCGTTCTGGCGAGACCGCAGAACTTCGGGGGCGGCGGTGCACACGCCACGCCGCATGCCGCGAGAAGGTAGGGCCGCAGGAACGTCGCGAGAGCGACGGCGCCGTCATAGTTCAGGTGGACGCTGTCGTTGAACCAGGGCTGACCCGCCGCGACGGAGGCCCAGTCGGCGACCGTCAGCTGCGGCCACCGCGCCGGAGCGGCCCGGATCACCTGATTGATCTCGGCCCAGGTTCCCTGCGCCTCGTCGAGAGTGACCCAGATCACATGCTGCACACCCGCCGCGACGAGCGCGCTCATCACCTCGTCGAGATCGGCTTGGTACGTCGGGGCGATGTCGTTGTAGCCGACGTCGACGACGACGATCGGACCGAGTTTCGATCCGAGCGTGTGCACGACGTCGAGGACGCTCGGAGGGTAGGAGGAGTAGCAGCCTGGGCTCGCCAGCTTGCGGCAGGCTTCGGTCTGGAGCTGCAGGTCGAAGCCCTGAGCGAGCATCTGTTCCGGGACCGGGTTCTGGGCGAGGACCTCGGGCACCGAGTCCCCGATCAGCGTCACCCGCTCCTGTGACGCGCGTCCATCACCCGCGGCGGCGAGCACGAGCACCGCAAGCACCGCCAGCCCACGAGCGATACGCACCTCGGGTACGACGGTACCCGAGGTGCGCCGCCGCTACGCGGCGCGCGACAGCCGCTCTTCCTGGCGAGCGCGTTGGATGATCTGATCCCGCTCGCCGAAGCGAAGCGTCGCGCGGGCCTGGCGTTGCTCGTCCCACAGATCGGCGATCTGCTCCTCGAGTGCCTTGTGCTCCGCGGCCAGAGAGGCGTCATACCCCTCCGACAGCCGACGCATCACATCCGAGCGGCGATCCGAAAGCCTGTCGATCTCTCTCTTGATCTCGGTCAGCGTGCGCATGTCACCTGCAACGAGCCGTCCCCCATGCCTATTCCGGGCAAACCTCTAGGGCGGTTCTCCGAGCAGGTCGCGGAGCCGGGCGAGTGCGGCGAACATGCGGCTCTTGACCGTGCCGAGCGGGAGCCCGAGCTGCTCGGCGAGCTCGGATTGTGTCAATCCGCCGTAGTAGGCGAGCTCGAGCGCCTGGCGCTGGTCCGGCGACAACCGGGCTAGCGCCTCCTGGATCGTCCGCCGGCGGTCACGGATCAAGGCGTCCTCGTCGACCGCGCCGCCGGCGTCGAGCGCGCCCTCCTCCAGCGGTTCGCTGCGCCGGCGCTGCTCCCGGCGGACGATGTCGACGGCTCGTCGGTGGACGAGCGTGAGCAACCAGGTGGACGCGGTGCCTCGCACGGGGTCGAACCCGGCGGCCGTTCGCCACGCCGCCAGGAATGCTTCCTGGACGGCATCCTGGGCGAGCCCCGAATCGCGAACGACACGGAGCGCCAGCGCGTAGGCGATCCCGCCGTAGCGGTCGTACAGGGTGGCGAGCGCGTCCTCGTCGCCGCGCGCGACGAGCGCCAGGAGCGCGTCGTCCGCGAGGTTACTGCGCGAGGCCGTCACGCACCCGCGCGCCGACCGACGCGAGCTCCAGCTTCGCGCCCGAGACGTCCTTCAGCAGCTCGTCTGCGGTCGGGCCCTGTCCGAGCGCCCACAGCTCGCGCAGGAGATCTCCGGCCTGGCGGTGTGCGAACCAGTCGGTGCCGAACTCGCTGCGCAGGAAGTCGCGGAGTTGGGCTTCGAACGCCCACGAGCGGAGGTAGCCCGTGACGTAGAAGCTCCCGTCGATGTCGTCGAGGTAGCTCTCCGGGTTGATCTGCAGCTTGAGCGCGTCGCCGAGCAGCTCCTCGTAGCGTCCCCGCATCGCGGTGATGTCGCTCGCCTGGAAGAACTCGATTTCGTAGAGGAGCTTGGCGCTGTAGCGCCGCACGAAGTAGAGGAGCGACACGGCGCCCTCGTGCGCGAGCTCCGCGACCTTGGGCACATCGAGGCGTCGGTTCAGCCACGCCGGGTCCGTGACGAGATGCTCGAACAGCATCGCCCAGCCCTCGGTGACCGCCATGTCGCCCATACGCCGGGCCTCGAAGGTCGCGTCGCGGGCCGTATGGGCGAAGTGTTCGGTGTGGCCTGCCTCGTGGAACAGCGCCTCCCAGTCGTCCTTGCCGCCGATCGGCTGGATCACGAGCATCACACGGTCCGGCACCTCGATCGGTGCACAGAAGGGGCGTGGCGACTTGCTCGGGCGAACGTCGACGTCGAGATGGACGTTCGACTGAGAGCGGAGATCGATGCCGAGGCCCTGGAGGGTCGCGTCCAGCGCGGGCACCATGGCGTCGTTCGGGTAGATCCGGTCGAGCTCGGGAGCACGGAAGAGTCGAGGCACGTCCCATGGGCCTGCATCGGTGAGCGCGACACCGAGTCGCGCGCGGAAGAGACGGTCGCCCTCGGTCTCCCACAACGACTCGGTCTCGTCGAGCACCTCGCGGCATTCGGCCTGCAGCTCGTCCAGGCGGAAGCCGAACCGCTTGTAGAGCTCGTAGGAGTTCGGCGAGCCGAGCTGCACCACGGCATCGCGATCGATCGCGTGGGCTTCCCGATACACCGGGTTCAGATGCTCGTCGAGGAGACGCACGCGCTCCAATTCGAGTCGCCTGCGACGGTCACGGTCGGGCTCGTTCGCGATCGCGACGCGGAGCATCCGGTACGGGATCTTCTCGCCGTCGACGGTCGTCTCGAGGGAGGCCTCGACCGCGGCGGCGCGCGCCTGATGCTCGCGTGTCAGGTTGCCGAGGAAGCCTTCGCATGCGAAGCGCCAGAGCTCGATCGGGGCGGAGGCGAGACGCAGTGCGGTGTCGAGACGGGTGAGCTCCTCGTGCCGCTCGTAGACCGGCTCGATGTCGAGCGTCTCCTTGAGGCCGGCGTAGTGGAGGTAGTACTCCTCGTTCAGCTCGGCGACGAAGCGGTCGGCGTCGTCGCGCAGCGCATCGAGCTCGCGGCTGGTCGGTGCGTCCGTGGACACGGGCCGTAGGATAAGCGGCCGTGCGCGAGCTGACCGTGACCACCGAGCGCCGGACGCAGCTCGTCGACATCACCGATCAGGTTCGAGGCGTCGTGGACGGGGCCGGAGGGGAAGCGGTGCTCGTCTACGTGCCGCACACGACCGCAGGAGTGACGATCAACGAGCACGCCGATCCGGCTGTTGCACGTGACTTCGAGGCGGCCCTCGAACGAATCGTCGCAGAGGGCTGGGGCTGGCAGCACGTCGAGGAGGGCGAGGAGAACGCGCCGTCGCACATCCGTGCCGCCCTGATGGGGCCCCAGGTCGTCATTCCGCTTCGGGCCGGGCGGCTCGCGCTCGGCACGTGGCAGGGCATCTTCTTCTGCGAACTCGACGGCCCGCGCACGCGCTCCGTTTACGTGAGCGTCCTCGCGTAAGGGCGGTGCCAGGCACCGCGGTGCCTCGCACCGCGTCAGGGTCGCACGGCTAGCCTCCGGTCATGGCCGCCCCGGTTCAGCGCGACCAGGAGCTCGAGCTCACGGTCGACTCGCTCGCCTACGGCGGCAACGGCGTCGCGCGGCTCGACGGCTTCGTCGTCTTCGTCCGCCGCGGGCTGCCCGGCGACACCGTGCGCGCACGGGTGACGAAAGTGCAGCGCCGCCACGCCGAGGCGATCGCCACGGCGATCGTCGCGCCGGGACCGCAGCGGGTCGACGCGCCCTGCAGCCATTACCCCGCTTGCGGAGGCTGCCGCTTCCAGGACTTCGCCTACGAGGCCCAGCTGGCGACGAAGGAGCAATGGGTGGCGGACTCGCTCCAACGCCTCGCGGGCCTCGCCGACCCACCCGTCGAGCCGATTGTCCCGGCCGCCTCGCAGTTCCACTACCGCAACAAGATGGAGTACTCCTTCGCGCCCGGCGAGGACGGGGCCACGCTCGGCCTCCACCGAGCCGGGCGCTGGGACGAGGTGCTGCCGATCGAGGACTGCTGGCTGACGAGCGACGCCGGGAACGCCATTCGCAACCGGGTCGCGGCCTGGGCACACGAGGAACGGTTGCAGGCCTACGACCAGGGCACACAGGAGGGATACCTGCGCCATCTCGTCGTCCGCGAGGGCCGGAACACGCATCAGGCGCTGGTCCAGCTCGTCACCGCCCGAGGCGAGCGCTTCGACCGCGAGCGCCTGATCGAGGTGCTGACCGAGATCCCCGAGGTCCGCTCGATCCACTGGTCGGTCAACCGCGGCGTCGCCGAGGTGACGAACCTGCCGACCGAGCTGCTCTGGGGCGAGGACGCGATCGAGGAGCGGATCGGCGATCTGCGTTTCCGCGTCCGTCCCAATGCGTTCCTGCAGACGAACACGGAGATGGCCGAGCGGCTCTACTCGCTCGCGCTCGAGGTCGCAGCGCTGTCCGGCACGGAGACGGTCTACGACCTGTACTGCGGAATCGGCACGATCGGGCTGACCGCAGCTGCGAATGCGCTGACGGTGTGGGGCGTCGAGATCAGCGAGGAGTCCGTCGCTTGCGCGATCGAGAACGCCGAGCTGAACTCGATCGGCAACGCCGCCTTCTTTGCTGGCAACGTCGGAGACGCGCTCCGCGAGCTGCGCGAGCGGGCCGGCGACCCGAACCTCGTGATCGTCGACCCACCCCGCGCCGGGCTCGCTGGGAAAGCGCTCCGCCGGCTCGGCGAGATCGGCGCACCGAGGATCGTCTATGTCTCGTGCAACCCGACGACGCTCGCCGGCGACGCAAAGCGTCTCGCTGACGACTTCGGTTACGAGCTCGTCCGTGCACGACCCGTGGACATGTTTCCGCATACGCCGCACGTCGAATGCGTCGCGCTCCTCGAGCGGACCGCGTGACCACCTGGCTCTGCAAGGCCTGCGGAACGCAGTCCCCGGAGGCCGACGAGCCGCCTGGTGCCTGCGCGATCTGCGAGGACCCGAGGCAGTACGTCCCGGCGGACGAGGGGCAGGTGTGGCTGACGTGGCACGACGTGATCGCGACCCACGAAGCCGACGTACGGGACGACGCAGGTGTGCTCGGAATCGGCATGTCGCCCTCGTTCGCGATCGGCCAGCGCGCTCTGCTCGTGAAGAGCGCTGCCGGCAACGTTCTCTGGGACTGCGTGCCCTACCTGGACGATGACCTGATTCGCCGGGTCGCAGCGGAGGGGGGCCTCGCCGCGATTGCGATCTCCCATCCTCACTACTACTCCGCGATGATCGAGTGGGCGCGCGCGTTCGGCTGCCCGGTCCTCCTGCACGAGGCTGACGCTGCCCACGTCGCACGGCCGGATCCCGCGGTGCAACCGTGGAGCGGAGAGACACACGCATTGGGAGGTGGGTTGACGCTCATCCGCTGCGGCGGGCATTTCGCCGGCGGTCAGGTCCTGCACTGGGCCGACCGGCGGATCCTGTTCGCCGGCGACGTCGTCCAGGTGATCCCGGATCGGCGATTCGTGAGCTTCATGTACTCGTACCCCAACCTGATCCCGCTGCCGCCGTCGAAGGTCGAGGCGATCGCGGCCGCGCTCCAGCCGTTTCCTTTCGACACGATCTTCGGAGCGTGGTGGGGACGCGTCGTCGGTGACGGCTCAGACGTCGTGCGCCGCTCCGCCGCTCGCTACATCAGGGCCGTCACCGAGCCCGGGCTGCCGGCGTAGCCGGCGCCAGAGCAGGTCGATGTTCGGCACGAGGAAGCCGAGAGCGATCCCGGGCAGAGCGGGCAGGCCGGAAAGCTCGAACCAGACCGTCAGCGCGATCGTCGCTCCCAGCGCGGCGACCAGCGCGATCCACGTCCACACGACGCGCAGCTCGAACCGTGCTGCCGCACCGAGGAAGAGCGCGAAGAAGAGCAGATCCGGGACGCCGAGGTTCGCGGCGCTGTGCTCGCCCGGTACCGGGAACGCATACGAGAGCACGCTGAACACGTGCTCGTGGTGCGAGACGATCTGTTTCGTCGGCCCCCGCCAGACCGAGTACGCATCGACCCACGGGATCACGCAGGCGACGAGAACGACCCAGGAGAGCTCCTCGAAGTAGCGGAGGAACCACCAGCCGAGCAGCGTGGCGGCGGCGAGCCTGGAGAAGTTCGCGAGCACCGCAGCGTCCGCGGCGGTCAGCACTGCTGCGAGCACGGCGAACGCCAGCCCGGCCGGCAGGAGATATCTCCAACCACGCAGGGGCAGCGCCAGCAGGACGAGCGCGAACGTCGCGGGCATCAGCACGCAGGCGATCCACGCCACGTCCCACCAAACGCTCGCGTGCCACAAGTGGGGCGAGAGCTTGTCGTAGGCGAAGAGCGCCGCGAAGAGCGCGAGCGCTAGTAGGGCGGAAGTGCGGCCCACCAGGGCCCGACTGGCTTGAATGCGTTCCAAAACGCGGTTTTCGATTTTGCCTCGTCGAGGGAGGAGTCGATGTCGGGGACGGCGAGCGCCTCGATCGTCGGCGTGAACTGCTGGAGCTCGCCGAGCGTGCTCACGAGCGGGCGGGCGAGTGGGAATCCGAGGGTGTTGACGAACTCGAGCGCATCGGTGCCCATGACGATGACCAGTTTCGGCTCGACGATGCGCAGCTCACGTCTCAACCAGTCCGCCGCGACCCCGAGATCGCAGCCGGCGAACTTGACGCAGTTCGTGCCGTACACCTCTGACGCGTCGACACCCAGGCGGCGAAGCGACTTGATGATCGCGTCGCCGGCCCGGCCGCGAAAGGCGAGCCCTTCGCGAAGCTCCGACGTCTGGGCGCCGTATTTGAGCAGGAAGATGTCGGCCAGCGGATGACCGGTCGGCTGCGCTGCGAAGCCGCCGTCGGCCGCCTCCACGATCTCGTGGTGCAGGCGGTTGATCTCGGTGATCGCCTTGTCGAGGTACCGCTGGTAGATGTCGTCGGTCGTCACGGCGGGCACGGCGGCAGGGAGGTCCTTCTCCTCTAACGAACCTTCTCCTTGACCTGGGCCACCCACTTGAGTGACTGGAGGTACGCCAGCGACCTCGGGCGGCGCAGGACCTCGGCGTGGCGGAGCGAGACGATGAACTCCTCCGCGTCGCGAAAGGCGCGCATCCGGAGCGCTCCGGTGCCGACACCCTGGAGCACATGGGCGTCCGACCCGGCGCCCATCGTCAGGTTGTACTTCCGGGCGAACCTCAGCGCCTCGTCGTTGTAGGCCTCAAGGAGGAGTCGAGCGTTGTAGACCTCGAGCACGTCGATGTCCGCCAGATGCCGGTGCAGCGTGCGGGGATCCGGGATCGCGTGCAGCCGATCGAAGGGATGCGGCACATAGACGAGCCCCCCTTGTTCTCGGATCGCCGCGATCGTGTCGGCGAAGCTGAGGTCGCGTGGGATCTCGCGTTCGAGGAAGAGCCCGATCACCTCGCCCTGGCCGTCGGTCTTCACCTCTTCGCCGGGAATGACGATTAGCTCGCGACCCGATGCGTAGTCGGCGGTCTCGAGCGCGCCCCCGAACACGTTGTGGTCGGTGACGGCGATCGCGCCGAGCCCTTGTGCCTCGGCGTAGTCGACGAGCTCCGCCGGATCGGTGGAGCAGTCGTGCGACCACGAGGTGTGCATGTGCAGGTCGGCGACGATGAGCGGACGGTCGCCGAGCGGGTCCGCGGCCTGGCGGCGCCGGCGGCGCATCGGCAGGCTGCCGTACAGATCGGAGAGCTGCGCCGCAACGACGGTGAAATCGTCGCCCTCAGCCTCGGTTCGAGCGCGCGCGCCTTCTTGCTCGCGCAGGCCGTCGTTCTCCGCGAGCCGAGCAGTGGCGGCCGCTGCGAGCTCGGGCTGTGACTCGACTCCGTGCGGGCGCGCGATCGCACATCCGGCGGCCGCTGCCTCGAGGGCGACCCGCGGCAGTCCGTCGATTCCCGGCACGAAGATCGACGCGTCGGCGAGCAACGCTGCGCGGGCCGTTCCGTCCCGCAGCGTGCGCACACGGACCCGTCCGGTGAGCTCGCGCGGAATGGCCGGCCGGCCGATCAGCGGGCGCGTGCGCAGCAGCACGATGCTCCAGCCCGGCAGCTCACGGAGGGCGAGCAGAACACCGCGTGCGACGATTCGCTCGTTCGGACGCAGCTCGACGACGATCGTCTTCTCTTTCACGCCCGGGACGTGCAGGCTCGTGTCGACGCCCGGCGAGAGGATCCGGTAGTCGCCCGGGAAGCGCTCCTCGGCAGCGTCGCGCACCTCAGGTGACAGAGCGATCAGCGTGTCGAGACGCGCCAGGAGCTTCTCTCGCAGCGACCGCGCGGGCGGGTAGCCGAGACGGTTTGCCGAGGTGAAGGTCGCGACCGCCAGCGAGTCTGCGTCACGGAGCGCCAGGTACGAGAGCGAAGGGAGCCCGGGATCGAACCCGTGAACGACGTCGAATGCACCTTGCTCGAGCGCCTGACGGAGGTTCGCCTGGACGCCGACCGGCACCCCGAGCTGCGACCTCCTCGAGACCGGGATGGCCGGGCCGACCGCGATCACGTCGGCCCGCTCGTTGTGCATCAACGCACGCCGGCCGGCCAGCAGGTCGCTCGCGCGCGTCGACGGTGCGACGACCGTCACCTCGTGGCCGAGTGCCCGTAACCCGCCCGCGATGCCCGCGACGTGCTCGTTCACGTCGTGCGGCTGCGACCACGCGAAGGGCGTGACGAGGCAGATGCGCATCGCTCCGGAGCTTAACCCCGGTGCGATGCGCATCTCGGTCTTCAGACCTCCGCGGGTGCCGGCGCCGAGATCTCGCGCCGGTTGCGCTCGATGAACTCCTCGACGAGCTCCATGGCGTCGTCGTCAGGGATCTGGCGCGGCGGGGACTTCATCAGGTACGAGCTCGGCCCTTCGAGCGAGCCCGCGATGCCGTTGTTCAACGCGAGCTTTGCGAGCCTGACGGCGTCGATCACGATGCCGGCCGAGTTGGGAGAGTCCCATACCTCGAGCTTCATCTCGAGGTTCAAGGGGACGTCGCCGAAGCTCGTTCCCTCCAGGCGGATGTACGCCCACTTCCGGTCCGTCAGCCACGGCACGTAGTCCGACGGGCCGACGTGCACGTTCTTCGCGCCGAGGTCGTAGTCGAGCATCGACGTGACCGCGTTGGTCTTCGAGATCTTCTTTGACTCGAGCCGTTCCCGTTCGAGCATGTTGAGGAAGTCGGAATTGCCTCCGACGTTCAGCTGCAGCGTCTTGTCGAGGTGGACGCCTCGCTCGCGGAACAACGTCGTGAGCACGCGATGGGTGATCGTCGCGCCGACCTGCGACTTGATGTCGTCGCCGATGATCGGCAGGCCTGCCTTGCGGAAGCGCTCACCCCAGTAATCCTCGCGGGCGATGAACACGGGCATGCAGTTCACCATCGCGCAACCGGCGCTCAGGATCTGCTCGGTGTACCACCGTGTCGCGTCCTCGGACCCGACCGGCAGGTAGTTGACGACGACGTCGACCTGGCGGTCCTTGAGGATGCCGATGACATCGGCGGTCGGGCCGGGCGCCTTCTCGACGATCTGCGACAGGTACTTGCCGAGCCCGTCGTGCGTCATCCCGCGTGAAACGGCGACGCCCGTGGGCGCGACCTCGGCGAACTTGATCGTGTCGTTCGGATGCGCCCAGATCGCGTCGGCAAGATCAACGCCGACCTTGCCTTTGACGACATCGAACGCGGCGACCACCTCGACGTCGCGGATGTGGTAGCCGCCGAGGTCGACGTGCATGAGCCCGGGGACGAACTCGTCGCGGTTGGCGTCGCGGTAATACGTCAAGCCCTGGAGGAACGAGTTTGCGCAGTTGCCGACGCCGATCAGCGCGACACGCACCTTGTCCTGCGGGCGGCCGTTGCCATTCAGTTCACTCACTGTGACTGTGCCTCCATGAGTTGCTTTCGGACGTGCAGGATGCGCTGGAACACGGTGATCCATGCCGTGGCGGCGAGGATGACGAGCGCCCAGCCGAGCATGCCCCACGGAGCGAGCACGAGGCCCGCGGTGATCACGACTACGCGCTCGGCGCGAGAGCCGATGCCGACGTCGCCACGGAGACCGAGAGTCTCTGCCTTGGCGCGTGTGTAGGAAACGAGAAACGAGCCCAACATCGCCGCCATTGCCACGGCGACGAACACCGGGTGGTGATTCACCGCGAGTACGTAGGCGATTGCGGTGAGCATGAATCCTTCGCTGACGCGATCGGTGGTCGAGTCGATGAACGCGCCGAACGGCGTTGTCTTGCCGCCGGCGCGAGCGAGAGCACCGTCGAGGATGTCGAGGAGCGAGCCGAGGACGAACACGACCGCGGCGAGCCAGTAGAAGAGCAGTTCATTCCGGCCCTCGAAGAGGACGAGGACTGACGCAGCCGCGCAGAGGATGACGCCGCTTGCCGTGAGGGTGTTCGGGGTCAGCCTGGTACGGGTCAGACCGAGCACCGATCGGGACGCCAGCGAGCGTGCGCCGGTCGTGTAACCGTCCTTGATTGCGGCCGCTCTGCTCAACGGCGGGACCGTATCACCGGCCCGGCCGGTTCCCTCTCGCGCGTCGCCCGACGGTCGGTTATGCCGGATGAGCGGCAAACGCGCCGCGGATTCGCCGGTTGTAGACGATCGCCATCGCGAACAGTGCGACGACGATTCCGGCGACGCAATCGAGCCAGAAGTGGTTCCCGGTCGCCATGACGGCGAACCAGACCCAGAGGGGCCACGCCGCCCAGAGCGTCTTCGCCCACCACGACCGGCACACGCTGAAGAGCACGACGCCGACGATCAGCGCGTCGCCGGCATGGAGGCTCGGCATCGCGGCGTACGGGTTCGCTGCGAGTTGCACCAGACCGTCCCGGTGCTGGTTGACGAAACCGACTCCGAGCATCCGCGGCGGCGCTGTCGGCATCAGGACATAACCGAGGAGGCCGATCGTGTTCGCGAGCAGGATCGAGTTGCGGAAACCGACGAACGCTTCATGGCGACGCAGGTACACCCACAGCACCGCCAGGCCGACAACCGTGAACTCGGAGTTCCAGTACGTCCACGAGACGGCGGTCTCAAGCAAGTGGCGCTGATCGACGAAATGCTGGAACGTGAGCTCGTACAGCCGATGCGCGACCTGGGTCTCGAAATCGAGGACGCGGTAACCGTTCGCGAACGCCTTTGAGGGGTTCCGGTCCGCCAGTCCTCGCGCCAGCTGGTAGAGGACGGCGAAGCCGAACCAGATTCCCAGTTGGCGACCGAGATCGGCCCAGCCGCGCGGCAGATACCGGCGGCCCGCTGCAACCACCGTAGACACGACCGACCAATTGTAATCGCGAGAGTGGCCGTTGCGGCCGTTAGGATCAAAAACCGCTGAAAGAAGCCAATTTGCAGCCGTCAGCACACGCGAACATCGCCTGCCCCGCCTGCGGGCAGGACAACCCTCCGGTCGCCCGCTTCTGTCTCTCGTGCGGGTCTCCGCTCGCCGGGGTGGCCCCGCCGACCGACGAGCGGCGCGTCGTCTCGGTCATCTTCGTCGACCTCGTCGGCTTCACGGCGAGGGCGGAGAAGCTCGATCCCGAAGAGGTTCGTGCCGTGCTCGCGCCGTACCACGAGCGCGTTCGGCGCGAGATCGAGTCCTTCGGCGGCGTGGTCGAGAAGTTCATCGGCGACGCCGTGATGGGCGTCTTCGGCGCTCCGCTGGCTCACGGCGACGACGCAGAGCGGGCGGTGCGCGCGGCGCTGGTCGTTCGCGACAGCGCGGGTGAGCTCGCGGACGGCGATCTGCAGATCCGGATTGCCGTCAACACCGGCGAGGCGATCGTCTCGCTTGGTGCACGGCCCGCGCTCGGCGAGTCGATGGTCGCCGGCGACGTGGTGAACACGGCAGCGCGTCTCCAGGCGGCCGCCCCGCTGAACGGAGTCGTCGTCGGCGATGCGACCTACCGTGCGACGAAGGACGTGATCGAGTACGAGGCGGCCGCGCCGGTTGTTGCGAAAGGGAAGGAGCAGCCGGTCGGCGCCTGGATCGCAGTTCGCGCGACCATCGAAGCCGGCCTGCGGCCCGTCACGAGCACGGGGATCGTCGGCCGCAGGCGAGAGCTGTCGATCCTGGAGTCACTGTGGGAGCGTGCCGCGGCGGAGTGCCTGCCGCACCTCGTATCCATCTTCGGCCCTCCGGGTGTGGGCAAGTCGACGCTTGCTTCGGAATTCACCCGCGGCGCGGCCGACGCCGGTGCGCGTGTCGTCGCGGGCCGGTCGCTTCCCTACCGGGAGAGCAGCACGTACGGAGCGCTCGCCGGCCAGGTCCTACAGCTCGGCGACGGGTTCGAGAGCGACCCCCCTCCTGTGGTCGCCGAGAAGCTCCACGCGCGATCAGCGATGCTGCTCACCGGAACCGAAAGCGATCCCGTCGCGGTGGCAGGCCATCTCGGCGCGATCGTGGGGATCGACGCGGGAACCGAGGCGGCCGATCGTGACGCCCTCTTCTACTCCGTCCGTGCGTTCGTCGAGGCAGCCGCACGCGAGCAGCCGACGATCTTCGTGTTCGAGGACATTCACTGGGCGAACGGCAACATGCTCGACCTCGTCCATGCCCTTGCGCAGCGCGTGCGCGGCCCGCTCCTGTTCGTCACTCTGGCGCGTCCGGAGCTGCTCGACACGCGCGCAGAGTGGGGATCAGGGCTGGCGGGCTACACGACCCTGACGCTGGGCCCACTCACCCAGGAGGACTCGCGCGCGCTCGTCGCCCGGCGGCTGGCGGACGAACAGCTGGCCGAAGAGGTGCTCGGCATCGCCGAAGGCAACCCGTTGTTCATCGAACAGCTCGCTGCGAGTGTTGGAGAGGTCGCGTCGGGGGCGCTGCCGACGAACATCCGCGAGATCGTGGCGGCTCGACTGGACGCGCTGCCGAGCGAAGAGCGGGCGCTGCTTCTCGATGCGGCGGTCGTCGGCAAGGTGTTCTGGCTCGAGGCGTTGCGTGCGCTGAACGGCGGCAACGGCGACCTCCTGCCGCTGCTCGACGGCCTCGAGCGCCGGGATCTCGTCCGGCGCGAGACGTCGTCGATCATCGAGGGGGAGCAGCAGTTCGCGTTCACCCACGGGTTGATCCGCGACGTCGCGTACGACCTGCTCTCGAGGGCCGAGCGCGCGCGGCGGCACGCGGTCGTGGCGGCCTTCTTCGGCGAGTCGACGGGCGGCTCCGGCGAGGCGATCGGCGCGATGGCGCGTCACTGGCGAGCCGCGGGCGACCACGAGCGCGCCGTGGAACAGCTCATCCTTGCGGCCGAGATCGCCGAACGCGGCTGGGCGAAGGACCACGCCGCCCAGCTGTATCGCGAGGCGTTCGAGCTCGTTCCCGCCGAGGACACCGAACAGCGCAACGCCGTCCGCCGCCGTCTCGCATTGGCGAGCGCGGCGTCATTCCACCTGCCGGACGTCAGGCGGGGGGAAAGTCGGCAGGCGTGACGTCGCCCGCGATCTCGTCGATCGAGTCGATCTCGTGCTGGCCGAGCCTCGACGAGTGGGCGCGGACGGTGTCGACGTCCGGGGCGTCGTAGACGCAGAACGAACGCACGGTGCCGGTCTCGTCGACCACGATGTGGCTGTGCTCCCAGATGATCCCCGGGAACTCGTTTTCGACGAGCTCGCGTGAGCGCCGGCCGACTCCGGGCATCTCTCCCTCGACCACGTCGAACGTTCGAACGATCATGTAGCGCGGCACGGCCGGGAGCGTACAGTCCGCGGGCGGGACCGTCTACCCGCCGATGTAGCTCATCTCGATCTTGTCGAGCGTTCCGGTGGCGGACGAGCGCAGTTCCGAGTACCGATCGGCCCGAACGCGCCAGATGTCGCCGAGCGCCCCTGCGAGCTCTTCGTCCGACGCGCCGCCACGAATCAGCGCACGCAGGTCGTGACCGCGGACGGCGAACAGGCAGGTGAACACGCGGCCCTCGGCGGAGAGCCTGGCACGTGTGCAGTCGGCGCAGAACGGCTGGGTGACCGACGCGATCACGCCGACCTCGCCACCGCCGTCCATGTACCGGTAGCGCCGTGCGACCTCGCCGCGGTAGCCGGGCTCGACCGGTTCCAGCGGCAGTGCCGCGTCGACCGCCGCGACGATCTCTGCGGCCGGGACGACGTCGTCGAGCCGCCAGCCGTTCGTGTGACCGACGTCCATGTACTCGATGAACCGCAGCGTGTGGGGCGTCCCGTGAAAGTGACGTGCGAGTGGGACGATCTCGTCCTCGTTGACACCACGTTTGACGACGCAGTTCACCTTCACGGGCAGGCCGGCGGCCGCAGCTGCGCTGATGCCGTCGAGCACGCGGTCGACGGAGACGTCGGCATCGTTGAGGGCGCGGAACGTCGCGTCGTCGAGCGAGTCCAGGCTGACGGTGATGCGCTCGAGGCCTGCGTCGGCGAGGACCTGCGCCTTGGCCGGGAGGAGGACGCCGTTGGTCGTCAGGGTCAGGTCGGCGCCGAGTGGTGCGAGCATGGCGACCAGGCGCTCGAGCTCGCGCCGGACGAGGGGCTCACCTCCCGTGATGCGGATCTTCTGTACCCCCAGCTCCACGAACCTGCCCGCGACGCGCGTGATCTCCTCGAACGTGAGGAGCTCGCGCCGCTCGAGAAACGCGTAGTCGCTTCCGTAGACGTCTCTCGGCATGCAGTAGACGCACCGAAAGTTGCAGCGGTCGGTGACGGAGATGCGGAGATCTCGCAGCGGGCGACGAAGCGTGTCCAGCGTTCCCACCGAAGCAACGGTAGCGATGTGAACCAGGTTGAATCGCCCGATGCCCGCGCTCCTCGTGCTCATCGCCGTCACCGCCGTCTGGGGAGTCACCTTCGTGCAGGTGAAGGACGCCGTCGCGATCTACCCGCTGTTCGCGTTTCTCGCGTTGCGCTTCGCGATCGCCGGCTGCACGCTCGCGGTCCCCGGTGTCGGCCGTCTGAGCTCGCTCGGACGGTCGGGAGCGGGCGCGGCGCTCCTTGCCGGTGCGCTGCTCGGCGCCGGGTACGCCCTGCAGACGGCCGGGCTCGAACGAACGTCGGTCTCGTCGACCGGCTTCGTGACCGGGATGTACGTCGTGTTGACACCGGTACTGGCGCTGGCGCTCTACCGTGACCGGCTCGGGCGAACGGCCGTGCTCGGCGTCGCGCTCGCAACGGTCGGGCTGGCATTGCTGGCGGGAGTGCACCGGGGCTCCGCATCCGGTGACCTGCTCGTCCTCGCCGGGGCGGCCGTGTACTCCCTGCAGATCGTGCTGATGGAGCGCTTCGCACCGGTCTACGACGCGATTGCGTTCACACTCGTGGAGATGCTGGCCGCGTTCGCGGGCCTCGCGCTCGTCGCCGTGGCCGCCGGTCAGCTCGCGATGCCGCATGGCTCGACGGTGTGGGGTGCGCTGTTCGTCACCGGCATCTTCGCGAGTGCGCTTGCCTTTCTCGCTCAGTCGTGGGCGCAACGACGCACGAGCGCGACCCGCACGGCGCTCGCGTTCTCGCTCGAGCCGGTGTGGGCTGCGTTCTTCGGATTCACGCTCGCGGGCGACCGGCTCGGTGTCGCCGGCTACCTCGGGGCCGTCGTGATCATGGCGGGCATCGTCGTCGCCGAGCCTGCGGCCGCGGCCACGCTTGCCCGTCTCGTGCGCCGGCCGCGCGATGCCGTGTCATGACTGCGGTCCTGCTCGCCGTTGCATCGGCGGCGCTGTTCGGAGGGATGACGGTGGCGATCCGCCTCGGCCTCCGGGGCGGAGAGTCGGGCGCGGCCGCACTGGCCACCGTTCTCTCGGCGTTGGCGGTGGCGACCGTCGCTGCTGCGTTGCGACCAGCGTTCCACGGCGTGTGGCCGTTCCTCCTTGCAGGCTTGATCGCCCCCGGTGCGTCGCAGATCCTGTTCACGCGAGCCGTGCAGGAGGCGGGAGCGTCGCGCACGTCAGTCACTGTTGGCGCGGCGCCGCTCGTCGCAGTTGCGATTGCCCTCGTCTTCCTCGGCGAACCGGTGAGCGTGCCGCTGGTGATCGGAGCCCTGGCGATCGTCGGCGGCGGAGTCCTGCTCGTCTCCGAGCGAGATCGTCCCGAAAACCTCCGTCGGATCGGGCTGGTCTACGCAGCCGCGGCGGCGGTCCTGTTCGCCACGCGCGACAATCTCGTTCGCGCTCTGCATGGGCACGCCACGCCCGAGACTGCGGCGGCCGCGACGCTGCTCGCCGGCGCGATCGTGGCGGCGGTCTGGACGCGTCGTGCGCCGACGAGGCGCGAGCTCGGACGATTCGCGCCCGCGGGCGTGCTGTTCGGGCTCTCCTACCTCTGCCTGTTCGGCGCGTACTTCCACGGTCGGGTCACGGTCGTGTCGCCGCTCGTCGCGACGGAGTCGCTCTGGGGCGTCGCGTTCTCCGCGCTCTTGATCCGTCAGTCCGAGCACCTCGGCCCCCGGCTGCTCGCCGGCGCCGTGCTCGTCGTCGCGGGTGGCGTCCTGATCGGGGTCGTGCGCTGACCCGTGGGCCGCAGGATTCAGCGGCGAAGCTCGGCGACCAGGAAGACGATCGCCAGCGCGACGAGTGCGACGACGACCCCGGCCGTGTGCCCGAAGACGCCGGCCAGGACCACGACCGGGATGCAGACGCCGAGGTTGCCCGGGTGGAGGGGAGAGGGCGCGCGCTTGGCCGGTTCGCGGGCGGCGACGCGCTCGTCGATGCGCCGGTCGAGCTCGCGCTCGATCCGGTCGAGGAAGCCCTGGACGAGCTGATCGTCGTGGCCCGGCCCCAGCTCGGCCCGGGCCGCGAGCGTCGCCTCGAGCTCGCGCTGGGCCTCGCCTTCCATTGCGGGTCATGATCGCAGAAGCGGCCTTCTCAAATCTGCTATAAGTCCGCTTAGATTTTCTGAACCCCAGCAATCCAAGGAGAGGAATCCGTGGCGAAGACGATCGGCATCGACCTGGGCACGACCAACTCGTGCATGGCCACGCTCGAGGGCGGCGAGCCGACCGTGATCCCGAATGCCGAAGGCGGCCGGACGACCCCGTCCGTCGTCGGTTTCGCGAAGGACGGTCAGCGGCTCGTCGGCGCCCCGGCGCGGCGGCAGCAGGTCACGAACCCCGAGAACACCATCTTCTCGATCAAGCGCTTCATGGGCCGCAAGTTCGACGAGGTCGACGAGGAGATGACCATCGTCCCCTACAAGGTCGTGAAGGGCCCGAACGACGACGTGCGCGTCGAGGCGGGCGGCAAGGAGTATGCGCCGCCGGAGCTCAGCGCGATGATTCTGCAGAAGCTCAAGGCGGACGCCGAGAGCTTCCTCGGCGAGGCGGTCACCGACGCGGTCATCACCGTCCCCGCCTACTTCAACAACGCACAACGCGAAGCGACGAAGGACGCCGGGAAGATCGCCGGCCTCAACGTGCTGCGCATCATCAACGAGCCGACCGCGGCAGCGCTCGCGTACGGGCTCGACAAGGAAGGCGCCGACCAGACGATCCTCGTCTTCGACCTCGGCGGAGGCACGTTCGACGTGTCGGTGCTCGAGCTCGGCGAGGGTGTGTTCGAGGTGAAGGCCACGAACGGCGACAACCACCTCGGCGGCGACAACTTCGACAAGGCGATCGTCGACTGGATGATCGCCGAGTTCAAGAAGGACCAGGGCATCGACCTCGGGGCCGACCCGATGGCGCTCCAGCGGCTCTACGAGGCGGCGGAGAAGGCGAAGATCGAGCTGTCGAGCACGATGACGACGCAGATCAACCTGCCGTTCATCACCGCGACGCCGGAAGGGCCGAAGCACCTGGACCTGCAGCTGACGCGCGCGAAGCTGGAGGAGCTCACGCACGCGCTGCTCGAGCGCACCGTCGCGCCGACCAAGCAGGCACTGGCGGATTCTGGCCTGCAGGCATCCGATATCGACCACGTCGTGCTCGTCGGTGGCATGACGCGAATGCCCTCCGTGCAGGCAAAGGTGAAGGACCTGATCGGCAAGGACCCGCACAAGGGCGTCAACCCGGACGAGGTCGTCGCTGTCGGCGCTGCAATCCAGGGCGGAGTGCTCAAGGGCGAGGTCAAGGACGTGCTGCTGCTCGATGTGACGCCGCTCTCGCTCGGAATCGAGACCAAGGGCGGCGTGATGACCCGGCTGATCGAGCGCAACACGACCATCCCGACCCGCAAGGCCGAGGTGTTCACGACTGCGGAGGACAACCAGCCGTCGGTGGAGATCCACGTGCTGCAGGGCGAGTCGGAGATGGCCACCTACAACAAGACACTCGGCAAGTTCCAGCTCGTCGGCATTCCGCCGGCGCCGCGCGGGATGCCGCAGGTCGAGGTCGCGTTCGACATCGACGCGAACGGGATCATCAACGTCTCGGCCAAGGACATGGGCACGGGCAACGAGCAGCAGATCCGCATCGAAGGCGGCTCGGGCCTGAAGCAGGACGAGATCGACCGGATGATCAAGGAGGCCGAGTCGCACAGCGAGGATGCCCATCGTCTGCGCGAGCTCGCGGACGCCCGCAACCAGGCGGAGTCGCTCGCCTACCAGATCGAGAAGTCCCTCAACGAGCAGCGCGAGAAGCTCGACTCCACGCTCGCGGGCACGATCGAGGGACGGATCATGGAGCTGCGCGGGGTGCTCGACTCCCCCGACGTCTCGGAGATCAAGGCGAAGACCGACGCGCTGCAGGAGGCGTGGACGCAGGCTGCGTCCGCCCTGTATGCACAGGCGTCGCAGCAGCAGCCCACCGCCAACGGTGAGGGCGAGCCCGGTGACGCCGATCACGAGGTCGTCGAGGATGCCGAGTACGAGGTGGTCGACGAGTCGTGAGCGGCGCAGGCTGGACGGAGCCGCCGGAGAGCGAAGGCGCCGGCTTGGCCGGTGCCGGAGCGGGATCGAGCGAGGCGTACGAGGAGCGTGTCGAGCCGGTCGGCGAGGCCGACCGCGAGCCCGAGCCCGATCCGCTCGCGGCGGCCACGCGGGAGCGCGACGAGTACCTCGACGCGCTGCAGCGGCTCAAGGCCGAGTTCGACAACTACCGCAAGCGGGTTGCGCGCGACCAGCAGGAGCTGGCCGCGCGTGCCCACGAGCGGCTTGTGAAGGAGCTCGTGCCCGTGCTCGACGACCTCGAGCGTGCGCTCGAGGCGGCCGCGCAACACGAGGAGGCGAAGCTGGAGGACGGCGTCCGTCTCGTGCACCGCTCGCTCGCCGACCTGCTTGCGCGTGAAGGGCTTGCCCAGGTCTCGACCGACGGTCGCTTCGACCCACACTCGCAGGAGGCGCTGCTCTCACAATCCTCCGACCAGGAGGAGGGCACGGTCATCCAGGTGCTGCAGAAGGGCTACCTGCTCGGCGACCGTGTCCTTCGGCCGGCCCGCGTCGTGATTTCGGCGGGCCCGCAGCAGGAGGACCGTGGCTAAGTCGCTGTACGAGTCGCTCGGCGTTGCGAAGAACGCGACCCCCGAGGAACTGAAGAAGGCGTACCGGAAGCTCGTGCGCCAGTACCACCCCGACAAGAACCCGGGCGACGCCGAGGCCGAAGCACGCTTCAAGGAGGTGCAAGGGGCCTACGACGTCCTCTCCGTCCCCGAGAAGCGCAAGGCCTACGACACCGTCGGGAGCGCGAACGGCCGCGGGCCGGGCCCGGGCGGGACGACGTTCG
This sequence comes from uncultured Thermoleophilia bacterium, assembly GCA_963715115.1. Classification (GTDB taxonomy): domain Bacteria; phylum Actinomycetota; class Thermoleophilia; order Gaiellales; family Gaiellaceae; genus PALSA-600. Next base: position 53,305 of record CAVQRE010000002.1, on the reverse strand, counting down.
ACTTCACCGATTTCGATCTTGGCGACATCTTCGGCGGGCTCTTCGGCCGCGGCCGCGGCGCGGGTTCCGGGCCGGCTCCGCAGCGCGGCCAGCGCGGGAACGACGTCGAGGTCGAGGTACGCGTGTCGTTCGAGGACGCGCTGAAGGGCGTGCAGACGACCGTGCCCGTCCAACTCGAGCTGGCGTGTCACACCTGCCACGGCACCGGCGCGGCACCGGGAACGGCACCGACGACCTGTCCGCAGTGCAACGGGTCGGGCGTCGTCGCCACCTCGCAGGGCCTTTTTGCCTTGCAGCAGCCGTGCCCGCGTTGCCACGGCATGGGGACGATCGTCGAGACGCCGTGCCCGACCTGCGGTGGAGTCGGACGCGAGCGGCGCACGAAGCGCTTCACGGTCAAGATCCCGGCCGGCGTCAAGGATGGGACGCGGATCAAGCTGCGCGGCAAGGGCGAAGCGGGTTACGGCGGCGCCTCCGCCGGCGACCTGTACGTCGTCACGCGCGTCGAGCCGTCGGACATCTACGAGCGCCGGGGCGACGATTTGATCGTGCAGGTTCCCGTGTCGTACCCAACGGCAGCGCTCGGCGGCAACGTCGAGGTGCCGACGCCGGATGGCGCCGTGTCGTTGAAGGTGCCGTCGGGCTCCGAGGACGGCAAATTGCTCCGGATCAAGGGGCGCGGTGCTCCGCGGCTGAAGGGCTCCGGGAAGGGCGACGTGCTCGCCCGTCTCCGCATCCAGGTCCCGAAGCGGGTCAACAAGCAGGAGCGCGAGCTTCTGGAAGAGCTGAGAAAGACCGCTGGATGAGATGGAACAGGACCGTCCGCGCTACATGATCTCGGTCGCCGCCGACATGGTCGGCATGCACCCGCAGACGCTTCGGATCTACGAGCAGAAGGGACTCGTGCGGCCGAAGCGGACTGCCGGCAACACGCGTCTGTACTCGGACGCCGACGTCGAGCGCCTGCGGCTGATCCAGCGGCTGACCACCGAGGTCGGCCTCAACCTGGCGGGCGCCGAGCGCGTGCTTCGGCTCGAGGACGAGCTCGAGCGGATGCGCCGCCGCCTCGAGCGCATGGAGCTGGAGATGCGGCGTGCGCTCGACGAGGTGCACCGGTCCTACCGACGCGAGCTCGTCCTCTACCGGCCGGCTCAACCACCGATGACGAGGGACTGAAGACATGGATTTCAACAAGCTGACGATCAAGTCGCAGGAGGCGATCGCGGCGGCGCAGGCGCTGGCACTGAGGAACGGCAACCCCGAGCTGACGCCCGACCACCTGCTGCTCGCGCTCCTCGACCAGGAGCTGTTCGCCGACTGGCGCGGCCTGCGCGCGGACGCGGAAGGCAAGGTGGCCGTGCTGCCGAGTGTCCAGGGCGGTACCCAGCAGCCCAGCCCGTCAGCCGCGTTCTCGCGCCTGCTCGACCGTGCCGACAACGAGCGCAAGCAGCTCGAGGACGAGTTCGTGTCAACCGAGCATCTCTTCCTTGCACTCGAGCCTGTGCCGCGCGAGGAGATTCTCTCGTGGGTCAAGCAGGTGCGCGGCGGCCAGCGAGTCACGTCGCAGGACCCGGAGGGCAGCTATCAGGCGCTCGAGAAGTTCGGGCGCGACCTCACCGAGGCCGCCGAGGCCGGCAAGCTCGACCCGGTCATCGGCCGGGACGAGGAGATCCGGCGCGTGATTCAGATCCTCTCGCGCCGTACGAAGAACAATCCCGTGCTGATCGGCGAGCCGGGAGTCGGCAAGACGGCAATCGCAGAGGGCCTCGCGCAGCGGATCGTCGCGCGTGATGTGCCGGAGGGGTTGAAGGACCGGCGCGTGTGGGCACTCGATATCGGTGCGCTGCTCGCCGGCTCGAAGTATCGCGGCGAGTTCGAGGAGCGTCTGAAGGCGGTGCTCACCGAGATCCGTTCGAGCGACGGCCGGATCGTGCTCTTCATCGACGAGCTGCACACGATCGTCGGCGCCGGTGCGGCCGAAGGTGCCGTCGATGCAGCGAACCTCCTGAAGCCGATGCTCGCGCGCGGCGAGTTGCGCTGCATCGGCGCCACGACGCTCGACGAGTATCGCAAGCACATCGAGAAGGACGCCGCGCTCGAGCGCCGGTTCGCGCCGGTGCTCGTCGGCGAGCCTTCGGTTGCCGACACGATCGCGATCCTGCGTGGGTTGAAGGAACGCTATGAGGCGCACCACGGTGTGCGCATCCGCGACGCCGCGCTCGTCGCGGCCGCCGTGCTCAGCCACCGCTATATCGCCGACCGCTTTCTCCCCGACAAGGCGATCGACCTCGTCGACGAGTCCGCGTCACGGCTGCGGATCGAGATCGATTCGAGCCCGCTCGAGCTGGACGAGGCGAACCGCCGGGTGATGCAGCTCGAGATCGAGCTGGCGGCGATGGCGAAGGAGTCGCCGGCGACGCGTGAGCCGCTCGAGCGCGAGCTCGCGGATGCGAAGGAGCGGCGAGACGAGCTCGCGGCGCGCTGGGCGCGCGAGAAGGCGGTCCTGGAACGCGTCAAGGACGCGACCAGGCGGATCGACGAGCTGCGGATGGAGGCCGAGCGTGCCGAGCGTGACGGGAACCTGCAGCGCGTCGCCGAGATCCGCTACGGCGAGATTCCCGAGCTCGAGCAGGTGCTCGCGGACCGCCCGCAGGACGATCTCCTCGTGAAGGAGGAGGTCGACGAGGACGACATCGCGACGGTTGTCGCGCGCTGGACCGGCATTCCCGTCGACCGGTTGCTCGAGGGCGAGACGGAGAAGCTGATTCACATGGAGGAGCGCCTGCACCAGCGCGTGATCGGTCAGGCCGAGGCGGTGGCTGCCGTCGCGAATGCGCTGCGGCGCGCACGCACAGGTTTGCAGGATCCGAACCGGCCGATCGGCTCGTTCGTCTTCCTCGGCCCGACGGGTGTCGGCAAGACCGAGCTCGCGCGCGCCCTCGCCGAGTTCATGTTCGACGACGAGCGCGCAATGGTGCGGCTCGACATGAGCGAGTACCAGGAGCGGCACACGGTTGCGCGGCTGATCGGCGCACCGCCCGGTTACGTCGGGTACGACGAGGGAGGCCAGCTGACGGAGGCGGTGCGTCGGCGGCCGTACTGCGTGCTGCTGCTCGACGAGATCGAGAAGGCGCATCCCGAGGTCTTCGACGTGTTGCTGCAGGTGCTCGACGACGGTCGCCTGACGGACGGCCAGGGGCGAACGGTCGACTTCCGGAACACGGTGCTGATCATGACGTCGAACATCCGCAGCGTAGAGTCGATGCGCGAGCACTTCCGGCCGGAGTTCCTGAACCGGATCGACGAGATCGTCGAGTTCCGGGCGCTGACGCGCGAGCAGATCGCGGAGATCGTCGAGCTGCAGCTGGAGCGGTTGCGCGAGCGGCTCACGGAGCGCGGCCTCGGCCTCGAGCTCACCGATGCTGCGGAGGAGGCGCTTGCGGAAGCCGGGTGGGATCCGTCATACGGCGCTCGCCCGCTGAAGCGCGCAATCCAGCGGCTGCTCGAGAATCCGTTGGCCCTGCGCCTGCTCGAGGGCGACTTCGTCGACGGCGACACGATCCGCGTCGACGCCCAGAACGGCGACCTCGTCTTCGAGCGCCTCGAGACCGCCGTCGGCGTCTAGTTCGTCGCCGACGGTGCCCGCCCGACGGTGCCAGGCGCCGCCCCGTGTCGCATCGCGGCGTCGCCTGGGAGCCACTCGGCCGGGGCCAGGCACGGTGGTGAGGCGGTGTGACGAAACTGCAACGTTTTCTCCACAGCCGATGCGGTGGGGCGAGACCGGTGCGATCCTGCAGCCGTACGACGCACCGGGACGTGCCGGGAGGGCGCCGCGTGTGGCTCGGATCGACGGTTCGCGCTGTGCGCGGAACGTGCGGTGCGTGGGATGCGCGCCGCGTGACTGCTTCACCCTGCCCGTCGACGCGTCGGCCGGGGCCAGCGTGTCTACGCCCTACGTCTTCGGCGGAAGCTCGACGTCGTCGAGGAAGTCGGCGCCCTCCTGCAGCGGCGGCGCGCCGTAGATGAACGCGACGAGCTCGTCGTCAGACTCGTTCCGCAGCTGCAGCGGCGTCATCGCCTCGACGGCGACGACCCCGCCGGGACCGAGATCGATGCGCTCCGGCGGGTCCCCGAGCAGCATCGTCGCCGTCCCCGACAGGACGACGAAGACCTCCTCCTGCGCGTGGTCCTGGTGCCGGCGACCCGTCGTGTGCGGCGGATAGCGCCAGAGGCGAGCGCGCGACTGCGCGAGCCCGAGCCGGCTCGTGAGGTCGCCGGTTGCGCGGCCCGCGTTCTCTCCCTCCCTCGGCGGGCGCTCTTCGAAGGCGAGATTCGCGACGTCGATCCAGTGGTAGCCCATGCTCCGATCGTAGACTCTCGACGTGGTCGAGCCTGCATCCGGCGTCGGGCCGTGATCCTCGTCGTCGCTGCGACACAGCGCGAGCTCGACTACCTGGACGGCGTGCCGACGCTCGTCTGCGGCATCGGCCCGGTCGAGTCGGCGCTCGCGACCGGCGCAGCCCTCACCCGCCGGCCGCCGGACGCGCTGCTTCACGTCGGCATCGCCGGCGCCCGTCGGCTGCCGACGGCGACGCTGGTCCTCGGGTCGGAGGCGGTCTACTGCGACGTCATCGATCCGTCTTCGTCGCTGCCGCGCGTCGACCGCGAATCCCCCGACGCGAACCTTCTCGCCGCAGCGAGGCGGGCCTTGCCCGACGCCGCGCGTCCTCCCGGTTGCGACCACCGGTCACATCGGTGGAGGTGCGTCGTACGAGGTCGAGGCGATGGAGGGGTTCGGCGTCCTGCGCGCGGCGGCGCTCGCACGGGTGCCCGCGGTCGAGCTTCGGGCTGTCTCGAACGCCGTCGCCGAGCCCGATCGCGCCCGCTGGCGCATCGACCAGGCTCTCGATGCGCTTGCCGCGGCGGTCCCGGTGCTCCTCGAGGCACTCGATGCCTGAGCTGCCGCCGCCGCTCCCGCCGCACGAGCGCACGGTCGGCCAGCTGATCGGCGAGACGATCCGCGCTTATGGTGCGCAGTTCTGGCGCGCGCTGCCTCTCGGCATCCCGCTCGCGGTCGCCACCCAGCTGTCGCTCGGCCGCTCGGCGAACGTCCAGACCGTCATTCTGCTCTCGTTCTCGCCGCTAATCGCTGCGGCGTTCGTTTACGCGTGCGCGATGGTGCACTCGGTCCGGCCGACAGTCGCTGCGTACGCATGTGCGGTGCTCGTGTTCGCGCCGGTGCCGATTCTGATCCGCGCCTTCCTGCTTCCAGGTGTCGCCTGGCTCGCGCTCTTCGGGCTCGCCGTTCCGGCTGCGATGGTCGAGCGCCTGGGCTTCCGGGCCGCGCTCGAGCGTGGCCGTCGGCTTGCGTTTGCCGACTTCGTGCACGCGCTGGGCTCGCTCGCCGCACTCGTGCTCGTCGTCGCCATCTCCGAGTTGATGCTCATCCTGCTGCTTCGCACTCAGGGTGACAACGGTCAGCGTCTCGCCCACGCGCTCGCCGACGTCGTGCTCAGTCCGCTGCTCTTCCTGGGCGGCGCCATGCTCTATCTCGACCAGGCGGCGCGTGTAGGGTCCCGCTGGTCAAAGCCCCGTCGCACAACGCAAGGGAGACGACGCGATGCCGACCTTCATCCTCCTGTCGACGCTGACGCAGCAGGGCGTGCAGACCCTCAAGTCGAACCCTGAGCGGCTGCGGCAGGTCAATCACGACGTCGAGGAGCTCGGCTGTCGGGTCATCCACCAGTGGGCGACGCTGGGCGAGTTCGACTTCGTCAACGTCGTCGAGGCACCCGATATCGCGACGATTGCCAAGGTCTCGGTGGCGCTCGGCTCGCGCGGCTCGACGAAGATCGAGACGCTGCCGGCGCTCGAGATCGAGGAGTTTCTGCACACACTCGAGTAGGGAACTGTCCGAAACGGCCGTTGCCGCGCGGCGTCGCGGTGCGGACACTGAGAACTGCGGCATATGCGAGATCCCAGGATCGACGAATACGCACGACTGCTCGTCGAACGGTCGGTTCCGGCGCGGTCCGGCGCGCAGATCGTCGTGCGCTCGACGCCGCTTGCACGCCCGCTGATCGAGGCCGTGGTCGAACAGACGGCCCGCACAGGTGCACACACGCTGCTCCAGCTCGCGTTCGAGCTCGTCGGTGGGCCGTTTGCGCGCGAGGCACCGCTCGAGATCCTGCGTGAGGCCTCGCCGCTCCAGCGAGCGATCTGGGAACAGGCCGACGGCCTGATCGTCATCTGGGCTCCCGAGAACGCGCGCGAAGGCGCAGAGCTCTCGGAGGAACGTCATGCGGCCGTGCAGGAGTCGACCCGCCCGTTGCGCACGCGGACGATGGCGATGGAGGTGCCGTGGGTCGTGGCCGAGTACCCGACGCCGGCCGGCGCTCAGGACGCCGGCATGTCGATCGGCCAGTACGAAGATTTCATCTTCGAGGCGGTGTTGCGCGACTGGGACGTGGAGGCGGAACGCATGAAGCGTATCGCCGACGTCTTCGATGCGACCGGCGAGGTACGCATCGAAGGTCGCGGGACCGACCTGATGCTGTCGCTCGCCGGTCGGACCGGAGTGATCGAGGCCGGGCACGTGAACATGCCGGGAGGCGAGGTCTTCTACTCGCCGCTCGAGGACTCGGCCGAGGGCACGATCGAGTTCTCGGAGTTCCCGGCGGTCTACCTCGGCCGGGAGGTCGAAGGTGCGCGCCTCGTCTTCGAAAACGGCCGCGTCATCGACGCCTCGGCGCGCGCCGGAGAGGAGCACCTGCTGCGCACGCTCGACACCGACGAGGGCTCTCGGCGGATCGGCGAGCTCGGCATAGGCTGCAACCCCGGTATCCAGCGCTACATGAAGAACGTCGCCTTCGACGAGAAGATCGACGGCACCGTCCACCTCGCAGTCGGGAACTCGTACTCCGTGACCGGGGGCACCAACATGAGCGCCGTCCACTGGGACCTGGTGAAGGATCTGCGCGACGAGGGGCGGCTGTACGCCGACGGCCGGCTCGTCCAGCAGGACGGGCGGTGGCTGGTCTGAATCGCTAGTGCGCTGCGGCCGCCGCGATCGCACCGGCGAGCCGCGCGTTCTCGACGATCAGATCGCGGTTCGCACGCAGCGTCCGTCCGTCGCTCTCGGCGTGCAGGTACGCGAGCACGAACGGCGTCACCTGCTGGCCCTCAATCCCCTGCGCGCCGGCATTCGCCAGCGCCCGCTCGATCAGGGGCTCGATGTCGTCGAGGCTTTCGTCGGGCGGCCGCCCGACGAGCAGCCCTCCACCCGAGAGCTCCCAGTGCGCAGCCGCCACTGCCGCCGCTTCGGACGCCGACTCGACGCGTGCGGACACACGCGGCCCACCCGCGGCTGCGAAGAAGAGCGGAAGCTCGTCCGTGCGCCAGCCCAGCACGGGCACGCCCAACGTCTCGAGGAGCTCGGCGGTCGCACCGACGTCGAGCAGTGACTTCACGCCGGACGAAACGACGAGCGCCTGCGTCGCCGCAAGCGCCTGCAGATCGGCGGAGACGTCCGGCGGCGTCGGCCAACCGCGGTGGACGCCGCCGAGGCCGCCTGTCGCCATGAACCGGATGCCCGCCGCGCGACACACCACCAGCGTCCCACCGGCCGTGGTCGCACCGGGCGCGCCCTGCACCGCAGCCGCGGCGATGTCACGCGGCCCGAGCTTGCGCGCGGAGACGTCGAAGCGCTCGAGCTGCGCAGTGGTGAGGCCGACGTGAACGACGCCGTCGAGGACGCCGACCGTTGCGGGCACCGCGCCGCCGTCGCGGACGGCCTGCTCCGACGCGAGCCCGACGGCTACCCCTTCGCCCGGCGGGAAGCCGTGCGCCACGAGCGTGGTCTCCAGCGCGACCACACCGCGTCCGTCGGTCTGTGCGTCCCGCACCTCGTCGGCGATCACGATCACGGCATCGCTCCGAGCTTTGCGCAGCATCGGGCGGCCGCCTCGAGGCCCAGCTCGGGGCCGCCGACGAGGAACCCGGCGGCGAGAGCGTCTCCGGCGCCGGTCGCATCCACCACGGTCGTCGGTGTCGCCGGATACGAGTGCCCGTCGACCACGATTCCGTCGGCGCCGCGTTTGAGCACCAGTCGTGCGTCGAGCGGCCCGATCGCTGCGCATTCGCGCTCGTTCGCGAACACGAGATCGGGCGCGAGCGATCGCACGCGAATCCGAAAGCTCTCGTCGGCGAGCGTGTAGGTCGACGCATCGACCGAGACGCGCGCGCCGTGCGCGCGTGCCATCTCGGCTGCCCGTGCCGCCGCGGCGGCGACTGGAAGGCCCAGCAATGCGTATCCCGAGATGTGCAGCACGTGGCAATCGAACCACGCATCCTCGAGCCCGTGCGGGTCGAGGTCGGTTGCGCCCCCGCGGTCCGATGCCATCGTGCGATCGCCGGACGCCGCGAGCGAGACGACGACGCCGTTTCGGCCGCCCACCGGGCCCACGACGTCCACGCCGTGCGCCCGTAGCTCCGTCGCGGCGAGCTCCCCTGCGGGGTCGGCGCCACGGTGGCAGACGAGGCGAGCCTCGGCGCCGAGCACCTGTGCCCACGCTGCGACGTTCGCCGCCTGGCCTCCGGCACCGGCCCTGATCGACGCGGGCCGGTCGTCTCCGGGTACGAGCGGCGCCTCGAGGGAGACGACGACGTCCAGGATCAGATCGCCGAGAGCCGTGATGCGCACGCGTACGATGCTCGCATGGAACGCATCGGGCGCGGCGGCAGGCTCCGCTCGTTCGCGATCGGGGGAGTCGTCGGCGCGGCCGGAGCGATCGCGACTGCGCGGCAAGTGGCGTCGCGCTCACGTCGGCCCCGGGGCGTCCCCTCAGGGCTCGGCGCGTTCGAAGATGCGCCGTGTTTCCTCGAGACGGTCGGCGGCGAGCCGCCGCGGAATCGCGACAACGCCGACCGGCGCAGTTGAGAGCTGCCTGGTCGGAGCCTCCGAGCCAGGGCGCAGCTGCGTCAGCACCGCCACGACGACGACGATCGCGCAGATCACCACGATCTCGGCGGCGATCGACCGCACGAGGAGCGGAGACCGGCGTTCGACGAGGGAGCGGTTGGCGCGGCCCACCGCGAGGAGCGGTAGAAAGAGTGCGGTCTTCGCGAGCAGCGCTCGACCGTATGACGTCGACCAGAGATGCTCGACGCTGCCAAGTTCGGTGAGTGCGCGTCCGAGGCCGGTGAGGGCGATGACCGCGACCGCGACCAGCGCTGCGGAGGCGAACCGCCGAAGGACCGCACGTCGTTCCCAGGTGTCCCTCGACGAGCGGGGCAGCACCCAGATCGCGGCGACCAGGCCACCGAGCCACACGGCGGCGGCGGCCGTGTGTGTGACGTCGAGCACTGGGGCGATCACCGCGGGCTGGTCGCGGTCAAGGGCATGCCCTGCGAGAGCGGGCGCTGCAGTGAGGGCGAGCGCACAGGCGCCGGCGACCGCGAGGAGGGCGGGAACTGCGGGTGCGAGTGCCGCAGCCGCCGCCCCGACGAGCGAGACGACCGCTGCCACCTTCATCACGAGTGCGAAACGCGTCCCGGCCGCCGCATCCGCCTCGAGCCCACTCGCCCCGACGAACGCCGCCAGCAGCGCGACGAAGAGGAGCCCAGCGAGAGGTCGTCGCAGGCGTGCGCCGAGCAGGCGCCGGGCGAGCAGCGCGAACACCGTCGCACCGGCGGCGACCAGCAGGCCGACGAAGTAGAGGGCCCTCAGAGCGACGTCGCCGAACCCGGTCGGTGTCGAGGCGCCGAGCACTGGCTCCGGACGCGGTCCGGCCGTTCCCACGGCGAACGCGATCACCCCCCGCTCGGGGTGGCCGTCTTCGGACACGATGCTCCAGCGGACGGAGTACGCGCCCCTCGCGAGATCGCGCACGAGCGGCAGGGTCAGGACGCGCCCGCGGGTCCGCGCCGGGCCGTCCAGCACCGAGCGGCGCGACCTGTTCGCCACGGCGGCGTTGCCCGGCCCGACACGGACCGTGTCGTCGAACTCGACGAGCACCGCAGAAGGAGCCCGCTCGACGGCGGAGCCGCCTGCCGGAACGGTGCGAATCAGCCTCGCGTGCGCGGCGGCCGCCGCGGGGACGACAAGTGCGACGAAGACGAGGACGGCGAGGGCTCGCGCCAACGTGCGCGAGCGTACCCCGCTGCTAGCCTTGCCGCTCCCATGCCGCTGTACGAATACAAGTGTCCAAACGGGCATCTGTTCGAGGTGATCCACGGCATGACGGAGGACGGTCCGAGTGCCTGCGAGGTCTGCGGCGAGGCGCCGCTGCAGCGTGTGCTGCACCCGGTGGCCGTCCACTACAAGGGGAGCGGCTTCTACTCGACGGACTACGGGCGCAAGAAGAAGGCCGCAGCGAAAGAGGGCGCCGGGGCGTCGGACTCGTCGTCCTCGGGAGACTCGTCCGGCTCGGGGTCCTCGGAGACGAAGGGCGGAGAGACGAAGAAGGCCGCCGAGGCGTAGCCCGGCACGTCCTACTGCAGCGTGTGACCGACCACGCAGCCGGGCTCGAACTGGCCCGTCGGAGGCTGCGGCGCCGACCGGCCGAGGAACATCGCGATCGTCGTCGGGTTGTCCTCGCTCGGCGCTCCGGTACCGCCGCCGCCGAAGTCGCCGCCAAGGCGGCAATGGACGGAGCTCGAACCGCCCGCCCGGAGCTTCACCCAGCCGAGCTGAAGCAACTGGCTCGTGGTCAGGTCGGTGGTGAGCGGCTTGACGAACGACGAGCCCGAGAACGGCAGGCGCACGAGCGTCCCGACGGAGGTCAGCTTCGACGAGACCGCGTTCAGGACGGCTTGCTGGCGGGCGCCGCGCGTGAAGTCTGTCTCCGTAGGATCGAGTTCGTTCTCGCGGATCCGCGAGTAGATCAAGGCGCGCTCTCCGTTCATGTGCTGCGTGCCCTTCTCGAAGCGCCATCCCGGCCATGCGTCGCAGCGCGCCTGCGTTGCATACGGACAGTCGAAGCGATTCGACCGAATCGGCTTCGGAACGTTCACGTCGATACCGCCGAGCGCGTCGATCAGATCCTTGAAGTCGGCGAAGTTGACCACCACGACGTGGTTGATGTTCAGGCTCGTGAAGTTTCGAATCGTCCGGATCGCGAGTGCCGGTCCGCCGATCTGGAACGCCGCGTTGATCTTCTGGGTGCCCCCTCCTGGGATCGGCACGACCAGGTCGCGCGGGATCGAAAGGTAGTAGAGACGATGGTGTGAGGGATCAGTGCGCAGGAGCATGATCGAGTCCGAGTGCCGGTCTCCTTCGCGACCGCCGACGCGGGCGTTGTCGGTCCCGAGCAGGAGCACGGTGGTCGAGTGCGACATCAGCAGGCCGTTCTGATGTGACAGCGCGAGCTTGGCATTCGGGTCGAGTCGCGCGTTCGCGTCCGAGACGCCGCTCGCCACCGCGAACCAGCTCGCGACCGCCCATGCGATGACGAGGAGCAGGAGCACGAGGGCGATCAACCCGGCCAGGCGCCCGCGGCCGATCCGCCTCCGCTTCGACACCGCACCCGGTCCGCGGTAGTCCGTGGGCGCGCGTGTGCCGCGGCCGGGCCGCGCGGGCGCCGGAACCTTTCCCTTGACACGGCCGCCGCGATAGAGGCGATACGGCTTCGGGTCCGACGCCATCCGGCGGGTTACGTTACCGAGCGGATATGAAGACTGACCGTGTGATCGGCGTCGACCTCGGCGGGACGAAGATCCTCGCCGGCGTCGTCGACACGAGCGGGAGAGTCCACGAGACGGTCGAGCAGCCGACGGTGACGACATCACAGGCCGCGCTGCTGGACCAGCTCGCGGAGGTCGTCCGGGGACTTCCGCACGAAGGGGTCGGCGCGGTCGGGTTCGGGATCCCGTCGCGGATCGACCATCGCGCCGGTATCGCCCTCGGCGCGGTCAACATCCCCCTTCGGGACGTCCCGTTTCGCGCCGAGATGCAACGTCGGCTCGATTTGCCGATCGGGTTCGAGAACGACGCCAGCTGTGCGGCGTATGCCGAGTTTCGCCACGGGGCGGGCCAGGGCGTGCAAAACCTCGTGATGCTGACGCTCGGGACGGGGGTGGGCGGCGGGGTGATCGCGGCCGGGAGCCTCTTCCAGGCCTGGACCGAGCTCGGGCACATGGTGATCGTCGAGGACGGTGCGCCGTGCGCCGGCGCGTGCTCCGGTCGGGGTCACGTCGAGGCGTACTGCTCCGGCCGCGCCGCCGACAGGCTCGCGCAGGAGCTCATCGGCCCGCGTGCCAACGCGCATGATCTCGTCCGCGACCGCAACCCAGCCGTCGCCGTCATCGGGCACCACCTCGGAGTTGCGATGGGGTCGCTCGTCAACATCTTCGGCGCGGAACGGATCGTGATCGGCGGTGGGTTCGGCGTTGCCGCCTTCGACCAGCTCCTGCCGAGTGCGCGACTGGCGGTGCTCACCGAAGCGCTTGCACCGGCAGGGCAGCAGCTCGAGATCGAGTGCGCGAAGCTCGGTGCCTCGGCCGGCCTGATCGGGGCCGGGCTCGTCGCCTTCGAGGCGCTCGCTTGAATCCTCACCGGGAGTTGTAGTGCCGCTCGCAGTCTGCGCGACGCCGATCGGGAACCTCGACGACGTCACCTTGCGCGTCCTCGCGGAGCTGCGGGAAGCCGATCTCGTTCTCGCCGAGGACACGCGGCGCACTCGAACGCTGCTCGCCCGTCACGGGATTCGCGCGACCATGCTCTCGTTTCACGAGCACAACGAGGCAGCGCGTGTGGACGAGGTGCTGCCGCGACTCGCTGCCGGCGAGCGGATCGCGCTCGTCTCGGACGCCGGCTTGCCCGGCGTGTCCGATCCCGGCACGCGGCTCGTTCGCGCGGCGCTCGACGCCGGGCTCGACGTCACGGTGCTGCCCGGCGCGTCGGCGGCGACGACGGCGCTCATCGCGAGCGGCCTCGGCGGGACACGATTCATATTCGTCGGGTTCGTGCCGAGGAAGGAGGGCGAGCGGCGGGCGCTGTGGGACGAGCTCGTAGGCTGGAACGGTGCGGTCGTCGCGTACGAATCGCCCCGGAGGCTGCCTGCGACGCTGCGTTCCCTCGCGCTCCACGACCCCGCGCGTCCCGCTGCTGTGTGTCGTGAGCTGACCAAGCGGTTCGAGGAAGTCGTGCGCGGTTCGGCGGCCGAGCTCGCCGAGCGTTTTGCCGAGCCGCCGAAGGGCGAGATCACGCTCGTGCTCGGGCCCGGGCCCTCCGGAACGGCCCCCGACGCAACGGAGGCTTTGCGTGCCGTCGCCGAGCTCGTGGCGGCCGGGTCACCGCGCCGGGCCGCTGCCGACGTCGTTGCGCGGCTCACGGGAGCGGCGCGGAACGATCTGTACCGGCGGACTCTGTGACAACTTCGTCAACTCGCTTGACGCCCTGAGGCCGCTGCGCCTACCGTGGTCAGACGTTTTCTGATCTGACAACGAACCTCTCGGGAGGTCCCGATGCGACCCGTGTTTCCAGCGGCCGTGCTGCTAGCGCTGTTCTTCGTCCCGGGGGCGGGTGCGTGGACCTGGCCCGCTGCCGGCGTCGTCGTTCAGCCGTATTCCTTCGATCCGGCGCATCCGTATGCCGCCGGACAGCACCGTGGCATCGACGTCGCCGGTGACCAGGGCGCCACCGTTGTTGCGCCGGAGAGTGGTTCCGTGTCCTTCGCCGGGACGGTTCCTTCCTCCGGCAAGAGCGTGACCATCCTCACTGCCGACGGCTACGCCGTCACGCTCACCCACCTCGGCACGATCGCCGTCGCGAAGGGAGCGGCGGTCGCCGAAGACGACTCGGTCGGGACGATCGGCCCCAGCGGCGATCCCGAGGTCGCGACGCCGTACGTCCACCTCGGCGTCCGGATCGCGTCGGACGAGGAGGGCTATCTCGACCCGGTCGAGTTCTTGCCGGCGCGTGCGCCGGCCCCACCGCCGCCGGACGAGGTGCCGTCACCGGCACCTCCTGCGACCACACCGACGAGCGGCGACGTCCCGACCACACCGGCTGCGCCGCTCGGCGCACCCTCCCCGAGCGCACCCGTCGCCGTCCCGGTCGTCTCGAGCGATCCGCCGTCGACGACCGACCCGTCCGAGGTCGCCCCGGCGCCGGTCGCAACGCCGCTGCCGTCGCCGCGTCCGGCCGCTGCCGGCTCGGCGCAGCCGCGAGCCACGGCGCGGCGGCCGGCACCCGTCGCGGGCCGCTGGGTCTCAGCTGCGCCCGCGCCGCGGCCGGCCCCGGGCCGCACCCTCACGATCCCCGTGTCGCCGGCGAGGCCGGTGCCCGAGACGGCTCTCACGCGCGTTCCCTCGCATCTCGTTCGGGCAACGATCCATCCGGCCGCGACGACAGGCGTGCGACCGGCCGCGACGCGAAGAAGTGACTCGGCCCCGATCCGCTCGACTCGTGCAGCGCCGAGCTCGACTCCGATCAGCGGGAACGCTCCGGCCGCCGCTGACCCGAGGCGTCGCGTGAGCGCTGAACCGCGTCGTCTGCAGCGGCCTGCGGTCCGCGTTTCGCCCGCCGTTCACCGGCGCCCGGGCCGTCGACTGCCCGACGCGGTCTCCGTCGCGACGTTGCTCGTGCTCGCGGCTGTCTGCGCCGCACTGCTCGGTCTGCGCCGGAGGGCGAAGGGAAGAACCCGTTCGTATGATTGCCGCCAATGTCGAACCAGCGGAAGAAGGTCTTGGTGGCGCCTGCCTGGCCGTATGCGGCGGGACACCGGCACCTTGGCCACGTGGCGGGGTTCGGCGTTCCGTCCGACGCCTTCGCCCGCTACCACCGCCTCAAGGGCAACGACGTCCTCATGGTGAGCGGGACGGACGAGCACGGTACGCCGGTGATGGTGGCCGCCGATCGCGAGGGGAAGTCCTACGCTGAGGTCGCCGACCACTACAACGCGTCGTTCCGCGAGGACTTCAGACGGCTCGGACTGTCCTACGACCTCTTCTCGCGCACCACCACCCTGAATCACGAGCGCGTCACGCAAGACCTCTTCCGGACGCTGTACGAGCACGGCGCGATCATCGAGCAGTCGATGCTCGTGTCGTTCTCGCCCACGACCGGGCACACCCTCCCCGACCGCTACATCGAGGGAACGTGTCCGATCTGTGGGTATCCCGAGGCGCGCGGTGACCAGTGCGACAACTGTGGGAACCAGCTCGACCCGACCGACCTGATCAACCCTCGATCAAAGGTCGACGGGTCGGTTCCCGAGTTTCGCGAGACGAACCATCTGTTCCTCGATCTGCCGCGGTTCGCCGACGTGCTGCGGACGTGGATCGAGGGGCACCGCGACTGGCGGCCGAACGTGCGCAACTTCTCGCTCGGCCTGCTGGACGACATCCGGCCGCGCCCGATGACGCGCGATCTCGACTGGGGCGTTCCGATCCCGATCGCCGGCTATGCGGAGGACCCGAACAAGCGGATCTACGTGTGGTTCGACGCCGTGATCGGCTATCTCTCCGCCAGCATCGAGTGGGCGTCGCTGACCGGCGATCCGGACGCGTGGCGGACGTGGTGGCAGAACGACGCGGCCGAGCACGCCTACTTCCAGGGCAAGGACAACGTCGTCTTCCACACGGTGATCTGGCCGGCGATCCTGCTCGGCTACGGCACCGGGGGCGAGTACGGCGCGGGCGTTGCACCGCTCGAGCTTCCCGACAACGTGATCGCCTCCGAGTTCCTGACCATGGAGGGGAAGCAGTTCTCGACGAGTCGCCAGCACTCGATCTTCGTCGGCGACTTCCTCGATCGTTACGACCCCGACCCGCTTCGGTACTACCTCGTCGCCGCGGGGCCGGAGACGCAGGACAGTGACTTCACGTGGGCCGAGTTCGTGCGGCGCAACAACGATGAGCTGCTCGCCAACTGGGGCAACCTCGTCAACCGCACGCTGACGAACGCCCACCGGAACTTCGGGAGCGTCCCGGAGCCCGCTGCGCTCGACCCCGCCGACGAGGTGTTGCTCGGGGCGGTTGCCAGAGGCTTCGACACCGTCGGCGAGCACATCGAACAGGGCCGGTTTCGCGCAGGCCTCGCGGAGGCGATGCGGCTCGCGTCGCACGTGAACCAGTACCTCTCGGATCAGGCGCCGTGGGCGCTCGTGAAGACCGACCGGCAGCGCGCGGCGACCGTGCTCTTCGTTGCTCTCCGCGCGGTCGACAGCCTGAAGACGATGTTCACGCCGTTCCTGCCGCACACCTCACAGGTCGTGCACGAGCTTCTCGGCAACGAGGGCGTGCTGGCAGGCTCGCTGGAGTTCCGCGAGGTGCAAGAGGAGGGTGGCCGGACGCACGAGGTGCTGACCGGCGACTACGCCGGCTGGGTCGGCCGCTGGGAACCGAGCGCGCTCCGTCCAGGCCAGCAGCTCGCCGAGCCCAGGCCGCTCTTCCGTAAGCTCGACGAGTCGGTCGTCGAGGAGGAGTTGCGTCGGATGACCGACGGCGCCGGCGACGGGTGATCGACACCCATGCGCACCTCGGCGACGACGCCGCCGAGGTGCTCACTCGCGCGCGGGGCGCCG
Source organism: uncultured Thermoleophilia bacterium (assembly GCA_963715115.1). Lineage (GTDB taxonomy): Bacteria > Actinomycetota > Thermoleophilia > Gaiellales > Gaiellaceae > PALSA-600. The sequence continues at coordinate 36,779 of CAVQRE010000002.1, read as the reverse complement.
GCGTCGATCGCGTCGTCGTCGTGGCGACGACGGTTGCCGGCGCGCGCGCTGCGCTGACGCTCGCCGAGGCCGAGGTGGGCGTCTACGCATCGCTCGGTATCCATCCGCACGAGGCAGGCTCGGCGACGCACGGCGATATCGACGAGCTCCGGGCGCTCCTCGGTCATCCGAAGGCAGTTGCGGTTGGGGAGACCGGCCTCGACTACTTTCGCGACTACGCACCGCGAGAGGCGCAGCGGTGGTTGTTCCAGGCGCAACTCGAGATCGCGGCCGAGACGGGAAAGGCTGTGGTGATCCACACGCGCGCCGCCGACGACGACACGCTCGAGCTGCTCTCGGCGCACGAGGGAGCAGTCGTGTTGCACTGCTTCTCGTCACCTCCGCTGCTCGCCGAGGCATCGAGTCGCGGCTGGTACGTGTCGTTCGCAGGGAACGTCACCTACAAGAACGCCTACGACCTGCGCTCGGCTGCACGCGCCGTGCCGGCCGGGCTCCTGCTCGCAGAGACGGACAGCCCGTATCTCGCGCCGCAGCCCGTCCGCGGCCGGCGCAACGAGCCGGCCTTCGTCGTCCACACGTACAGCGCGCTGGCAGAGGCCCGCGGTGTCGAGCTCGCGACGCTGGTGGCGCAGATCGACGCGAACGCCGACGCCGTCTTCGGCCTGTGAGCGTCCGGCCGCGGAAGGCGCTTGGGCAGCATTTCCTCACCGACGCGAACATCCTCGGTGTCATCGGCCGGCTCGCCGCGCTCGACCCGGCCGACGTCGTGCTCGAGGTCGGCCCAGGGCTCGGCGTGCTCACGCGCTTCCTCGCCGAACGAGTCGCCTTCGTGCACGCGGTCGAGGTCGACCGCCGCCTCGAGCGCGAGCTTGCAGGCATACCGCGGACCCGCCTCCACTGGGGAGACGCGCTTGCGCTCGACCTTTCGACCTTCGAGCCGCCGCCCGGGAAGCTCGTCTCGAACCTGCCGTACAACATCGCGACCCCGCTGGTGGTCGAGAGCCTCGCGCTCGACCAGCTTCGTGCCTGGTGCGTGATGGTGCAGCGCGAAGTCGCCGAGCGCTTCTTCGCCGTCCCCTCGACGAAGGCGTACGGAGCGGTCTCGGTCCTCGTTCAGCTCGCCACCGAGCGCACGGGCGTCCACCCGGTCTCGCGCGAGGTGTTCCGGCCGCGGCCGAACGTCGACTCGGCGCTGGTCGCGTTCCGTCGCGTCGCGCCTGCGGCCACCACGAGTGTGAAGCGTCTCGTCGAGGCGGCGTTCTCGCATCGGCGCAAGACGCTAGCGAACGCGGTCGGGCTGGCCGGGCTCTGCTCGCGTGAGGACGCCGTCGCCGGGCTCGCGGCGATCGGTCTTCGTGCCGGCGTTCGCGCGGAAGAGCTCTCACCGCCCGAATTCGTCGCGCTCGAGGAGGCGCTCGCTTGACCGGCGCGGCGCCCGCGAAGCTGAACCTCACGCTGGTCGTCGGTGCTCGGCGCGCCGACGGCATGCACGATCTGCTCACGGTCTTCCAGCGGCTCGACCTGGCCGACACGATCTCCGTCGAGCCGGCGGATGAGACCACGGTCGAGGGCTTCCCCGAGGACACGCTCGTCGTTGCCTCGCTCGGCTTGCTCGGCGCCCCGCACGGCTGGCGCGCCGTGATCGAGAAGAGGATCCCCGTGGCTTCAGGGCTCGGGGGCGGCAGCTCGGATGCTGCAACGGCGCTGCGGTTGGCGAACGCCCAGCTCGACCAGCCGCTCGACGAGAGGCGGCTCCAGGAGCTGGCTGCCTCGGTCGGCTCCGACGTTCCGTTCTTTCTGCGCACCGGGCCGCAGCTCGCCAGTGGCGTGGGAACCACGCTCGACCCGGTCGAGATCCCGCAGGACTTCGTGGTCTGCCTGCTGCTGCCGCACGGTGCGCACAAGGCATCGACGCGCGCCGTCTATGAAGCGTTCGACGCCCGGGGCGGCGGCGAGTGCTTCGCCGACCGCGCGACGGCGCTCCGCAATGCGCTCGCCCGCGTCCGCGTCGCGCGCGACCTCGCCGAGCTCCCATCGAACGACCTCGCACGCTCTGTCCACGCAGATGCGCTGCGGACCGCGGGAGCGTTCCGCGCCGACGTCAGCGGTGCGGGGCCGACGGTATACGGGCTCTTCGACGACCGAGCGGCGGCCGAGAAAGCGTGCGGCGCGATGGCGGAGACCGGCTCGTGCTGGATCGCCAATCCCGCCTGGTAGCTTGATCTGAGGATGACTTACGCGATCGAGCACGGCTCCACGCGCCTCGGCCGCTGGCTCCGTCACCGGCGCATCCGGCTCGCGCTCGGGATCGCGGCGTTCGAGGGGCTTCTCTACCTCTTCGGCGTGCTCGGCTGGTGGGAGGCAGCGCTGTTCGCCGTGATCACGGGCGTCTTCTGGTGGTTCGCGGGGCGGTCGAGTCGCTCCGACTACGTGCGCGAAGGGAGCTGGATCCTCGCCACGTCGCAGCTGCTCGTCCTCCTGGTGCCGCTCGCGCTCGGGATCGTGAAGGCGGTAGCGATCGCGGTGGTGGCAATACTGGCGATCGTGGCGCTCTTCTTCCTCTTCACCGATCACCAGTAGGGGCGTCCCTATACTCGGGTCGCAGTGGGGCGTAGCCAAGCGGTAAGGCAGCGGGTTTTGGTCCCGCGATCCCAGGTTCGAATCCTGGCGCCCCAGCCATCTCGCTGAGGCAACGACGATATGGCCGATCCGCCGCTCGCAGCCCTGATCATGGCCGGAGGCCTCGGCACCCGGATGCGCTCGTCCGTGCCGAAGCACTTCCATCCGATCCTCGGCCGACGGCTCGTCGACTGGGTGATCGGCAGCGCGGTCGCGACGGGTGCCGACCCCGTCGTTGTCGTTGCCTCGCCTTCGGGCCGAGATCAGTTCGAGGACGCGCCCGTCACCGTGTCCGTGCAGCCAAAGCCGCTCGGAACGGGTGACGCCGCGAGCTCGGCGCGGTCCGCACTTGCCGACCACGCCGGGGACGTGCTCGTGCTGTCGGGCGACACGCCACTGCTCACGTCCGAGCTGCTCGGTGCGCTTCTCGATACGCACCGTCTCGAGCGGGCCGCGGCGACGATCCTCACTGCCAGGCCGGCCGACTCGCGCTTCTACGGGCGCATCGTCCGCGATGAGGGTGGTGCGGTCGTGCGCATCGTGGAGGGCACGGATGCATCGCCCGAGGAGCTCGAGATCACCGAGATCAACTCGTCGATCTATGCCTTCCGGTCGGATGCGCTCTGGCCGGCGCTCGAGCGGCTCCAGCCGAAGAACGCCCAGGGCGAGCTCTATCTAACCGATGCGATAGCGGTGCTCGTCGACGCCGGTGAGCGCGTCGCGGCTCACGTCGCGCCCGATCCAGACGAGACCGAGGGGGTGAACACGCGTGTTGAGCTCGCGCTTGCCGCAGCCGTCCTACGTGACCGCATCAACGAGCGGCACATGCTGGCCGGTGTGACCATCGTCGACCCCGCAGCCACCTGGATCGACCCCTCCGTCGAGATCGCCGAGGACGTGACGATCAACCCCTTCACCGTGCTGCGCGGCCGGACGCGGATCGGCGAGGGGGCGGAGATCCACCCCCACACGGTCGCGGTCGACGCCGAGATCGGGAAGCGCGCAGTTGTCGGTCCCTTCTGTTACCTTCGCCCCGGAACGAGCCTTGGCGAGTCCTCGAAGGCAGGCACCTACGTGGAGATCAAGAACTCGCGCATCGGAGACCGCACCAAGGTCCCTCACCTGTCGTATATCGGCGACGCGGATGTCGGCGAGGACTCGAACCTCGGTGCCGGCAACATCACTGCGAACTACAGCCACCGGCCCGGCGAGCCGAAGAAACGTACGACGATCGGCAGCAACGTCAGAACCGCAATCCACAATGGCTTCATCGCTCCAGTGGAGGTCGGTGACGGCGCATGGATCGCGGCCGGTTCGGTGATCACGGAAGACGTGCCGCCAGGCGCGCTCGCGATTGCGAGGCAACGGCAGGAGAACAAGGAGGGGTATGCAGTCCGCCGGCAGCGCGACGAGTGAGCTCGCCCTTCCCGGGCTGGAGGTGCTCGAGCCCGTGACGCAGGACGCGCCAGGACACTGGATCGAGCGCGGGCCGCAGAAGCGGTTGATGGTGTTCAGCGGCCGCTCGCACTCGGTGCTGGCGGAGCGGATCGTCGAGCAACTCGGCGTCGAGCTGGGCGAGATCGACCTCGGCACGTTCGCGAACGGCGAGACCTATTGCCGGTTCGACGAGTCGATTCGCGGAGCGGACGTCTTCCTCGTGCAGACAGGCTCGGAGCCGGTCGACCGCAATGTGATGGAGCTGCTGTTCATGATCCAGGCGGCGAAGCTCGCCTCCGCCAAGCGCATCACGGCGGTGATCCCGCTCTTCCCCTACGCCCGGCAGGATCGCAAGGCGAAGCCGCGCGAGCCGATCTCGGCGCGCCTTATTGCCGACATGCTCCAACTGGCGGGCGCAGACCGCGTGCTCACGATGGACTTGCACGCCGGCCAGATCCAGGGGTTCTTCACGATCCCGGTCGATCACATGACCGCGCTCCCCCTGTTCGCGCGGCACTTCCGCGATCTCGGGCTGATCGGGGACGGCATCGTGTCCGTGTCGCCGGACGCGGGCCGGGCGAAGATGGCCGTGCGATTTGCCGAGATGCTCGACGCCGAGTTCGCGCTGATGCACAAGACGCGCCCGGCCCACGACGTCGCCGAGGTGACGGAGATCACCGGTCGTGTGCGCGGCAAGAAGGCGGTGCTCGGGGACGACGTGATCATGACCGGTGGCACATTGCTGGCGAACGTGAACGCGCTCAAGGCGCACGGGGTCGAAGATGTCTGGGTCTTCGCGACGCACGGCCTGTTCTGCGGCGGCGCGCTCGAGCGGTTCGCCGACGCCGACATTGCCGGAATCGTCGTCACCGACACGGTGCCCATCGACCCAATCGCGAAGCCCGACAACCTGACCGTGCTCACCGTCGCCCCATTGCTGGCCGAGACGATCATGAACGTCTTCGCCGACGACTCGGTCAGCGCCATCTTCGGCGGCGAAAACCAGCTCTTCTGAATCCCCAGGGTCGGTCGGAGCGTTCTAGCCGGCGGCAAGCGACTACGGGGAGACTCGTCCGAAGACGAGTCTCCCCGGACTCAGCCGCCGGCGCCACCTTTCGGGGGCGAGGCGGGTGGATCATCCTTCGACGCGTTGAAGTGGTCCGTCGGCGTGCCACACCTTTGGCACCGGTGATGGTTCGCCTCACCGTCTAGTCCTTGAGGGCGCGGAGTGCGTTCGAGATCACGGCCACGTCGATGCCTTCCTGCAGCAATGCGCCGGTCACGGGCGGTAGGAATCCTGCGGCGGCGAACCCCATCGCGATCAGGGAGGCGCTCATCCCGAGGAGCACGCTTTGGCGGGCAATGTGCAGCGCCCTCCGGCCGATACTGATCGCGTCGGCCACGCGGTCGATTCGGTCGACGAGGACAACCGCGTCTGCGGTTTCGGAGGAGACGGTTGCTCCGGCGGAGCCCATCGCGACGCCGACGTCGGCGAGTGCGAGCGCGGGTGCGTCGTTGATCCCGTCACCGACCATGACGATCGAGCGCAGCTCGGATCGAGATTGGAGGGCACGGACGACGTCGAGCTTTTGCTCGGGTGTTTGCTCGGCGTAGATGCGGTCGACGCCGAGTGCGTCGCCGACTGCCTGTGCCACGGCTGACTTGTCTCCGCTGACGATCGCGACGTGGCGGATTCCGGCCGCTCGGAGTCGCGGCACGAGTCGGTCGGCGTCTTCGCGGCCCGCCCGCCGGTTGGCCGCCTCTTCGAGGGCGTTGCCGCCCGCCAGCATCACGGCCACCACCGCGCCGGCCAGATATTCGCCAAGCGCGAGTGCGCCCGCCATCGAAACCAGCGCGATCGCATCCACGCCGATATCGCCTCTACGCAGCGAGCGGGTGACCGACAGTGTCAACGGTCCGAGCAGCAATGCCGTGGTAGCGGCCCACAACCAATCGGCCGCCACCTGCTGTCCGACCGCCCAGAGACCAAGCCCGCCGCAGACGCCTGCGAACGCGGCGACGGCGATCAGCCTCGCCGATCGGTTACGCACGGCACCGACCAGTCCTTGCTCCGCGACGCGCAGCCATCGCCACACACCGGCGTTCTAGCCGAGCCCCACAGCCACCGGATCGTGGTCAGAGCGGAGCTCCGGTGCGGGAAACCCACACACAACCGGAAGCACGCGTCACTGCCTTTCGAACCGTTCCGAGTCCAGGTTCGCCGGCTCGGTACACTGCTCGGCCGTGCCTTCCGAGCGCCATCAACTCCTGGTCTCGCACCGCGACGTACTCGGCTCCGCCGAGTCCCGCCGCCTGCGCCGGCGCGGCCTCATCCCGGGGATCCTCTACGGACGCGAGCGGCCGGTTGCGATCAGCATCCCCGAGCGCGATCTCCGCGCGGCGCTGACGACGGCCGGCGGCCTCAACGCGGTGCTCGACGTCGTCGTCGAGGATGCCGGCGATACGGCGCATCCGTCGGTCCTCAAGGAGTTTCAGCGCGACCTGGTTCGCGGCGTGATCACGCACATCGACCTGCAGGAAGTGCGCCTCGACCAGACGATTCACGCGACCGTCCCCGTGTCGCTTGTGGGCGAGCCGGTCGGGGTGAAGGAAGGCGGCGTGCTCTCGCAGGTGACGATCGAGGTCAACGTCGAGGCGCTGCCGATGGAGGTGCCCGAGCACCTCGATCTCGACATCTCCGCGCTCGCGATCGGCGACTCCGCTCGCCTCGAGTCGCTGCAGGTGCCCGAGGGCGTCAAGCTGCTCGACGATCCGGACACCGTCCTCGCGAGCGTCACGCACGCCACCCGCGTCGAGGAGCCCGAGGTCGAGGCGCCCGCCGAGGGTGAGGCAGAGCCGGGTGCAGCAGAGCCTGCCGCCGAAGCGGAAGCCGCCGCCGAAGGCGACGGCGAAGCCGAAGGCTGATCGCTATGCGGCTCTGGCCGCGCCGGCAGGGCACCTCGCTCGACCTACTCGTCGCCGGCCTCGGCAACCCAGGCTCGGAGTACGCACGCAACCGGCACAACGTCGGCTGGCTCGTCGTCGACGAGCTGGCGCGCCGGCACGGCGGCCAGTGGCGGGCGAAGTTCAACGGTCGGCTGGCCGAGGTGCGCATCGACGGCCACAAGGTTGCCCTGCTGAAGCCGGAGACCTTCATGAACGACTCCGGACGCGCCGTGCAGGCCGCGGCGCGGTTCTTCAAGGTCGAGCCCGATGCGGTCCTCGTCGTCCACGACGAGAGCGACCTCGACCTCGGCCGCCTCCAGCTGCGCTTTGGTGGCGGGCTCGCGGGGCACAACGGCCTGCGCTCCGTCGCCTCGGGGCTGGGTGGGCCCGACTTCCTGCGGCTGCGCGTCGGGGTGGGGAGGCCGGAACGCGGCGATCCGCGCCCGCTCGCCGACTGGGTGCTGTCCGACTTCGCGCCGCACGACGACGCAGAGGCGATCGTGAATCGAGCAGCCGACGCGGTCGAGGCGCTGGACGCCGACGGCCTCGAGGCAGCACAACGGCAGGTCAATTGACCACCGTCGCTCCGACGCTCCTCGCCGGGCTCGTCGAGCGGTTGCGCTCCGAGGAGCGCTTCCAGGACTACGTCACCTCCTTCCCGGAGCGCGCACGGGTGTCGGAGTCGGTCCTGCCGCTCGTGCTCGCGGCGCTGCACGCGGAGCTCGGGCGAGGCCTTGTTGCCCTGCTCCCGGAAGATGCAGATGCACGTGATGCTGCCGAGGCGGCGGGGTGGTTCCTCGGCGAGGAAGCCGTGGCGCTCTTCCCTTCGCGCGGCGTGCACTTCGGGTCGGGCCTCGAGCCGCCGCCGCATCTCGTCGGCGAGCGCGCTCGCGCGCTCGAGATCCTCGAGCGAGGAGGGCTCGTCTGCGCGTCGGCCGCCGCTATTGCAGAAGGGCTGCCGCCGGCGGCGGCCCGGCCGGCGCCGCTTCGCGTCGTTCGTGGCGACGAGCCCGGGCTCGACGCGCTCGCCGAGCATCTGTCGTCTGCAGGCTACGAACGCGTCGAACGCGTGGAGGAGCGTGGCCAGTTCGCCGTCCGGGGCGGGCTCGTGGACGTCTTCGGCACGACCGGCCGCGAGCCGTTGCGCATCGAGCTCTTCGGCGACGAGGTCGAGCAGGTGCGCGTCTTCTCGCCGTTCACCCAGCGGGCGCTCCGGCAGATCGACGAAGCCGTCGTCTATCCGGCGGCCGAACGTCGCCGCGAGAGCGTCGAGGTCGACCTTGGGCCGGAGGACGGCGATGCCGTTGCACCGGTTCCGGACGATCTCGTGCCTCCGCTCGCTGCGCCGCCCGACGTCGTGTGGCAGCTCGACGAGGTCAAGACGGTCTGGGCAGAGGAAGGCCTGACGCCCGTCGACCTCGGCAGAGCCGCAGAGTTGAGCCCGCTACCGCAGGGCCAGCGCTCGAGCTTCGACGCGCAGAGGCCGGCGCTTGCGGCGCGCGGCCTCTCCGAAGCCGAGAACGAGCTCGGCGGCCTGCTGCGCCAGGAGCTCGACGTCGTCGTGACGTTCCCGCACCGCGGCGAAGCGCTACGCCAGCAGCAGCTCCTGCGGCGCGTCTCGGCGACGATGCTCGAGCCGGGGGACGGCCCCGCCGGCCTCACGTTCGCAGTCTCGCCTGCACGTCGGGGCTTCGTGTGGCGCGATCTCGGCGTCGCGCTCCTGCCCGACACACAGGTGTTTCGCAAGCGGCCGTCACGAGCGGCGACCGCTCCGGGTCGCGCATTGCAGAGCTTCTCGGACCTCCGCACCCGCGACTACGTCGTGCACGAGGACCATGGCGTCGCGCAGCTGCTCGGCTTCGAGACGAAGGAAGTGGCCGGGGTCACCCGCGACTATCTGCTCCTTGCCTTCCGCGGCGACGATCGCGTCTACGTCCCGCACGAGCAGATCGGGAAGGTCAGCCGCTACATCGGCGCCGACGCACGCGCGCCGGCCCTGTCGAAGCTGGGCGGCAAGGCATGGGACAACCTCAAGTCGCGCGCGCGTGAACATCTGCGGGAGCTGGCCGGCGACCTGCTGCAGCTCTACGCCCAGCGGCAGACGCAGCCCGGCATCGCCTACGACGTCGAGCACGAGTGGGTCGAGCAGCTCGAAGCGGAGTTCCCGTACCGCGAGACCGAGGACCAGCGCACCGCGATCGAGGCAGTCAAGGAGGATCTCGAGGCGCCTCGTCCGATGGACCGGCTCGTCTGCGGTGACGTCGGCTTCGGGAAGACCGAGGTCGCGCTGCGTGCAGCGTTCACGGTCGCAGTCGCCGGGCGACAGGTGCTCATGCTCGCCCCGACGACGGTCCTCGCTCAACAGCACTGGAACACGTTTCGGGCGCGGTACCGCGACTTTCCGGTTCGTATCGAGATGGTGTCGCGCTTCCGTAAACCGGCCGACGTGAAACAGGTGCTACGCGACTTCGCCGACGGCAAGGTCGACGTCCTGATCGGGACGCATCGTGTGCTTTCGCGCGACGTCATCCCGAAAGAGCTCGGCCTCGTCATCGTCGACGAAGAGCAGCGCTTCGGTGTCGCGCAGAAGGAGCTCTTGCGCTCGCTCCGTCTCGAGATCGACGTGCTCGCACTCTCCGCGACCCCTATCCCGCGCACTCTCCACATGTCGCTGTCGGGCCTCCGCGACATCTCCGTGATCGAGACCCCGCCCGAAGGCCGCCGGCCGATTCGCACCTTCGTCGGTGAGATCGACGACGACCTGATCAAGCAGGCGCTCGAGCGCGAGGTCGCACGGCAGGGGCAGGCGTTCTACCTGCACAACCGGGTCGAGACGATCGACAACGCGGCCGAGAAGCTCCGTCAGCTCTGTCCGGGGCTCCGCTTTCTCGTCGCGCACGGACAGATGCGCGAGCGTGAGCTCGAGGACAAGATGCTCACGTTCCTGGCAGGCGACGCCGACGTTCTCGTCTCGACGACGATCATCGAGTCGGGGCTCGACATCCCCCAGGCGAACACCCTGGTCGTCGAGCGCGCCGATCTGCTCGGGCTCGCCCAGCTGTACCAGATCCGCGGTCGCGTCGGGCGCAGCGACCTGCTCGCGCACGCGTACCTCTTCTATCCCGACCAGTCGGAGCTCACGCCGGAGTCGCGCGCGCGCCTCGCGACGCTTGCAGACCACACCGAGCTCGGCGCGGGTTTCGCAATTGCGATGCGCGATCTGGAGATCCGCGGCGCCGGCGATCTCCTCGGCGCCGAGCAGTCCGGCCACGTGGCGGCACTCGGATTCGAGCTGTACGTCGAGATGCTGCACGAGGCCGTCGCCGAGTTGAGCGGGCAACGGCGCCTCGCAGCCCGACCGCTGCGCGTCGACGTGCGTGTGGACGCTTACGTCCCGGCGGGCTACATCGCCGCGGAAGCGCTCAAGATCGACCTGCACCGACGGATCGTGTTGACGGAGTCCGAAGACGAGTTGCACGAACTTCGCGTCGGGACCGAGGACCGGTACGGGCCGCTGCCGGACCCCGTGTCGAACCTGTTCGCGATCCAGGAGGCGAAGCTGAAGCTGGCGCGCCTCGGTGCCGATTACCTCGTGTTCCGGGGCGGTCGCGCGTCGGTCGGTCCAGTCGTTCTCGGGTCCGGCGAACTGCGCGAATTGCGCCGGCTTGTCGACACCGCGGTCTATTCGTCAGGAACGCGTGAAGTGTCATTAAGACACCATGAATTCAAGGCGGCGCTCGATTTGGTCGATGCTATGCTGGCGGCGCGCCGAGCGGCTTAGTGCGGCGCTTTTCTATGCAGAAGACCATTCTCCGTCTCACGTTCCTGCTCGTCGGCGCAGCGCTTCTCGCAGCGTGCGGCGGGGGCTCGAGCTCATCCTTGTCGAGCACCGACGTTGCCGTCGTCGGTAACCAGCACATCACGCAGGCGCAGTTCGCGGCGCTGCTGGTTCAGGCGAAGCGGGCATTCGTGGCGAACGGCCGCGCGTTTCCGAAGGAGGGAACGACCGACTACCAGGCCGTCAGGAGCCAAGTCGTCAACCTCCTCGTTCAGCAGGCCGAGGAGCAAGAGAGCGCGACCTCGCAGGGAATCACGATCACCGACCAGCAGGTCTCGAACCGGCTCGCAGCGATCAAGAAGCAGTACTTCGCCGGCAGCCAGACGAAGTACCTGGCCCAGCTCAAGAAGCAGCATCTGACCGAGGCACAGGTGCGGCAGGAGATCAAGCTGCAGCTGATCCAGACCGCACTCGAGAACAAGGCCACGGGCGACATCAAGATCTCGGACTCCGACGTCCACACCTATTACCAGCAGCACGCGCAGGAGTACGCCAAGGCGGAATCGCGCGACGTGCGCTACATCCTCGTCAAGTCACAGAAGACGGCCGGTCAGCTGTACAGCCAGCTCCGGAGCGGCTCCAACAAGACGTGGTGCACCCTTGCCAAGAAGTACTCCCTCGACCCGGGCTCGAAGCAGGCCTGCGGCGAGGGCAGCTTCACCAAGGGTCAGACCGTCGCCGAGTTCGACAAGATCCTTTTCTCCGCGCCGACCAACAAGGTGCAGGCGCCAATCCACAATGCGCAATACGGCTGGTTCGTGATCGAGCCCACCTCGAGCATCAAGCCGAGCTCCGTGACGCCGGAGGCAAAGGTCGCCGCGACCATTCGGCAGACCATCCTGCAGCAGCGCAAGACCACGGCCGTCCAGGACTTCGCGACGAAGCTGCAGAAGAGCTACTGCTCCGGGTCGAAGATCAAGTACGAGACGGGCTACCAGCCGAGCCCGGATCCCTGCGCGGCCACGACGACGAACGCCACCACCACCGGTTAGCGGCTAAGTTCCTGCCGTGTCCCTCGCCGGCGCGCTCGACGAGCTGCAGGAGCTGACCGAGCGTCTGCGTCGCGAGTGCCCCTGGGACCGCGAGCAGACATCACGGACGATCGTGCCGCACACGGTCGAGGAGGCGTACGAGGTCGCCGACGCAGCGATTGCGGGCGACGACCTCAAGCTGCTCGGCGAGCTCGGTGACCTTCTCTTCCAGTGCGTCTTCCTCTCGCTTCTGCTGGAGGAGCGCGGCCACGGCGATCTCGAGCAGGTGATTCGGCAGGTCCACGCGAAGCTCGTCCAGCGTCACCCGCACGTGTTCGGCGGCGAGGCGGTGCGAACGGCCGGCGCGGTCCGTTCGCGCTGGGAGGAGCTGAAGGTCGAACAGGAGGGCCGCTCGGGCATCTTCCACGACGTCCCGGAGAATCTGCCGGCGCTGCTGTACGCGAGAAAGGTGCAGCGTCGTGCGACGAGTGTCGGCTTCGAGTATCCGGACCTCGCGGGTGCGCTGGCCGACTTCGAGGACGAGCTGGGCGAATTCCGCGCAGAGCTCCCCGAAGACGAGCCGCCGGCCGAACGTGAGCCCTCGCCGCGCGTCGCCGCGGAGCTCGGCGACGTCCTCTTTGCGCTCGTCAACGTCGCGCGCCGCATGAATGTCGACCCGGAGGTCGAGCTGCGGGCGTCCGCGAAGCGGTTCCGCGCGCGGGTCGAGCTTGCCGAGCAGATCGCGGCTGCCGACGGTTCGGACTGGAAGGCTCTTCCGCTCGACGAGCAGGACGGCTACTACGACAAGGCGAAGCTGAAGGAGGCGGGCGCATGACGAGGATCGCAGCGGTCGCGGGTCGGCAGGTCCTCGACTCGCGTGGGAATCCGACGGTCGAGGTGGATGTCGTCCTCGAGTCAGGCGCGCGCGGTCGTGCCGCGGTGCCGTCAGGAGCGTCGACCGGGGCGCACGAGGCCGTCGAGCTTCGCGACGGCGGGCCCGCATGGGGCGGCAAGGGCGTCAGCGACGCCGTTGGCAACGTCAACACCGAGATCGCCGACGCGGTCCGGGGCGCCGACGCGGGCGACCAGGGCGCGCTCGACCGGCGGTTGACCGAGCTCGACGGCACTCCGAACAAGGGCAGGCTCGGAGCGAACGCGATCCTCGGCGTGTCGCTCGCGGCTGCGAAGGCCGCCGCGGCCGAGGCCGGACAGCCACTCTGGCGGTATCTCGGAGGCGAAGCGGCGGTGATGCTCCCGGTGCCGATGATGAACGTGATCAACGGTGGGGTGCACGCCGACAACTCGATCGATCTCCAGGAGTTCATGGTCGTGCCGGCCGGCGCGTCGTCGTTCGGTGAAGGGCTTCGAATCGGAGCCGAGGTCTACCACGCGCTGAAGAGCCTCTTGCACGAGCGCGGGCTCTCGACCGCCGTCGGCGACGAAGGCGGGTTCGCACCCGATCTCGATTCGAGCGACGCAGCGATCGAGGTCATTCTCGAGGCAGCCGAGCGCGCAGGCCACAGAAGTCGCGTCGCGATCGCCCTCGATCCCGCGTCGAGCGAGGTGTTCGACGACGGCGTCTACCGCTTCGAGGGCCGAACCGAGACCGGTGAGACGCTCGCGCACTTCTGGGCGGAGATCATCGACCGCTACCCGGTCGTCTCGCTCGAGGACGGCTGCGCCGAGGACGACTGGGACGCATGGGGGGCGCTGACGCGCGAGGTGGGCGATCGCGTCCAGCTCGTTGGTGACGACATCTTCGTGACGAACCCCGACCGGCTCCGCGAGGGGATCGAGCGCGGTGTCGCAAACTCGATTCTCGTGAAGGTGAACCAGATCGGAACGCTCACCGAGACGATCGACGCTGTACGTCTCGCTCACGATGCCGGGTACACGGTGGTGATGTCACACCGCTCGGGCGAGACCGAGGACACGACGATCGCCGACCTCGCCGTTGCGCTCGGAACCGGACAGATCAAGACCGGTGCGCCGGCACGGTCGGATCGCGTCGCCAAGTACAACCAGCTGCTCCGGATCGAGGAAGAGCTCGGTGCCAACGCCCGCTATCCCGGCTGGGACGCGTTTCCGCGCAGTTCTCTAGAGGCTTGATGGGTATTGAGGTGCTCGCGGGGATGCGTGAGACCAAGCGGCTTGGACGGGGCAGGCGTGGCTCGTAGCGGTGGCTACGGGCGAGCCTGACCGGGCCGAGCCGCTAGGCCGCTGAGCGGAGGCGGGACGAGCCAAGCAGGCGTTCCAGCGAGGCCAGCGTCTCGCGTGCCGTGCGGCGCAGGCCGACGTGTCGCACGACGCCGCCGGGGTCGACGATCATCGTGATCCGGCGCGTCTCCTCGACGCCGGTCAGGAGTGGAAAGCGGACCGGCTCGTTCCGAAAGATGCTCTCGGTCTCGTGCCAGTCGTCCGGGGTGGCCGCGAGCACGACGGCGCCGTCGGCGGCGAACGCCTCTTCCAGGTCGGCGAACTCCAGTGCGTCAAAGCGGCGAACGCCGAATGCCACTACCGTCCAGCCGCCGCGGTACTCGGCAAGCGTGATCCTGCGGCGCTCCTCTCCACGCGCAAACGCATCGGCTTCGAGCCTCGGGGCCGCGTTTCCGATGCAGATGAACATGGCGGAAGGGTAGGCGTGTCGCGCGGCAGCGTCATCGTCGGCGCGGACGATCTTGATGTCGTTCCGGAGAACGAGCGCCGGCGCAGGTTCATCTACTCTGGACACGCGGATGTCGGTTGAGCGCCGGAGGACGAAGATCGTGGCCACGATCGGCCCTGCTTCGTCGACCCACGATGTGCTGCAGACGCTCGTCCGAAGTGGCGTCGACGCGGTGCGGCTCAACCTCTCACACGGAACGCATTCGGACCACGCGGCGAGTGCCGAGGTGGTCCGCGCTGTGCAGCAGGAGACGGGCAAGCCGCTTGCGGTGATCGCCGACCTGCAGGGGCCGAAGCTGCGGATCGGCGACCTGCCTACGCCACGCGTGCTCCTGAAGGACGAGGAGGTCGTGGTCGTCGGCGATCAGCGTGCCGTCGACGGCGAGCTCCCGGTGGCTCCGGCGGTGATCGGCGAGGTGCTGAGCCCGGGCCACGATGTGCTCATCGACGACGGACTCGTGAGGCTCAACGTCGTAGAGGTGGCGAACGGGCGGGCGCGCTGCCGCGTGGTCGTGGGCGGTGAGGTGAAGTCGCACAAGGGCGTGAACCTCCCGGGCGTCCCGATCCCGATCCCATCCTTGACGAAGAAGGATCTCGACGATCTCGAGTTCGCCCTTTCGCTCGACGTCGACTTCGTCGCACTGTCGTTCGTCCGTGCTGCGGCGGACGTCCGCGACCTGCACGAGATCATCAGGCAGCACGGTTCAGCGGCCCATGTGATCGCGAAGATCGAGAAGGCCGAAGCGATCGAGGTGCTCGACGAGGTCCTCTACGAGGCCGACGCGGTGATGGTCGCCCGCGGCGATCTCGGGGTCGAGATCGGCGCCGCGACAGTGCCGCTGCTGCAGAAGCGAATCATTCTCCGTTGCCTGGAGGCCGGAAAGCCGGTCATCACCGCGACGCAGATGCTCGAGTCGATGATCGAGCATGCAGAGCCGACGCGCGCCGAGGCGAGCGACGTCGCCAATGCGGTTCTCGACGGCACGTCGGCGGTGATGCTCTCCGCGGAGACCGCGACCGGCAACTATCCGGTGGAGGCGGTGGCGACGATGGACCGCATCGCCCGGGCGGTCGAGCCGTCGATGGGCTACCGCCACCAGATGCCGGAACCGGGCGACGAGACGACGGTCGGCACCGCGATGTCCAACGCGGCGTGCGATCTCGCCGAGGCGCTCGGCGCCCGTGCGATCCTCGTCCCGACGTTCACCGGGCGGACGGCGTCGGCGGTTGCGAGGCTCCGGCCGCGGCGCCCGATCGTTGCGCTTTCACACCATCAGACATCCGTGCAGCAGCTCGCGCTCGAGTGGGGCGTGACCCCGGTTCTGATGCCCCAGACGCACGATGTCGAAGACCTGTGGGCGCGCTCGATCGAGTCCGCGCTCGCTTCAGGGACGATCGACGCCGGCGACCGCGTCGTCCTCACCGCGGGCACGGCGGTCAACCTGCCCGGCTCGACGAACGTGATCAAGGTCGACGTCGCGTAGTCGCGTAGGGATCCCGGGGGCGCCGCCGAAACGGGACGCATGCGCCTCGGTGGGATCCGGCTGCTCGCGATCGGAGGGCTCGTTCTCGTCGCGTTCCTCTACTGGAAGCCTGCACACGCGTATCTCCACGCGAAGCACCAGCTCGAGAGCAGCCGGGCCGACGTCCGGGCGCTGAAAGCCGAGCGCACGCGACTCGAGCGTCGAATCGCGCGCGCCGGCACCGGTGACCAGTTCGTTCGAGAAGCGAGGCGGCTCGGGCTCGTGAAGCCCGGCGAGCGGCTGTTCATCGTCAAGGGCATCACCGCGTGGCGCAAGAAGCATTAGCGAGCCCCCTCCTTCTTCGCAGCTCTCAGCCACCGCCTTCTGGCCTCCCGCCGGGCGAAGCCCGGCTCCGGCCGCGACTGGTTGCCGCGTTGCACTCGAGTCTGCCGGGCGGCCGAGCGTCTAGCCTCGGCCTTGTGACAGATCGTGAGCTCGTCGCCCTCCAGCTCGGCCGCGAACCTCGAGCGTTCAAGTGTGTCGCCGTTCGCTGCCCGTTCGGAGGCCCAGCTGTCACCGAGCAGTTCGCGCGCGACGAGGCGGGACGGCCGTTCCCGACGCAGTTCTACGTGACCTGTCGGAGCCTCGTCGCCGCCATCTCGCGCCTCGAGGCTGCCGGGGGGGTCGAGCGGTTCACACGCGCGGCCCGAGACGAGCCGGCGCTTGCGGCGAGCCTCGCGCGCGCAGATGCAGAACAACGGACGATCAGGCCCGAGCTCGACGCGGGGATCGGCGGCTCGACCCGAGCCGGGAGCCTCAAATGCCTCCACGCCCACGCAGCGTTCGCCCTCGCGCGGCCGGGCTACGAGCTCGGCGACCGGATCATCGCCGAGCTCCCGTCCCTGTGGCCGGCGACGTGCTGTACCCCCTCAACTGCTTGACGTGCAAACTCCAGCCGTGGAGCTCGAGGTCGCGCGGCATCAATGGGACGACGGCCGACGCCGCGTCGAGGAGGCGCGACGGGTCGACCGTCGTCGCCACGACCAGCTGGTCGCCGAAGTCGAACTGGTGCTCGCCGCGCTCAGGGGCCGGGTCGGCCAGACGTTCACGCTCGCCGACTTGGCCGATGCCTACGACGGGGCGGATACATGGGTCCGCGAGCTGCTCGACGACGCCGACCCGGACGGCAAGCCGGCAATCGAGGCAGCCACGGTCGCCGATGCCGCCTTCCATCACTATGCACGCGGCGCCTCGGACTACCGTCCGTGACCGTCTCACCGGAACGTCCGCGCCCGCGCAGCCGCCGGCGGCGCCGCGTGCCGTCCTGGGCGCTCATCGGGGTCGGCCTGATCCTCGCGTTCGTCGTCGGGATCGCGGTCGGAGAGTCCCTGCACGACAACCCCAAGCCCGGCGGCACGCAGACGCTGGTGCGCACGCTGCAGCCGCTCCCGCTCGAGCCAGCCGCCCGGTCGACCGCCACGGTGACCGTGACGACGCCTTAGAAGCCGCACGCGCGTGTTTAGATACGCGCAGCTTTGGTTACTTTTTCGAGGTGACTTCTCCCCAGCCGAAGCGCGGTGACCCGGACTGGCTGACGCTCGGTCAGGCTGCCAAGTTCCTGGGCGTCGCCCAATCGACGATTCGCAAGTGGTCGGATCAGGGGCGCGTCCCGGCCTTCTACACGCCTGGACGTCACCGGCGGTTCCTCCGCAGCGATCTCGAGAAGTTCGTCGATCGGTCCGGCCCGGCCGGTTCCGAGGGCAGCCCGTGCGTCCTCGTCGTCGACGACAACGCGGCGCTTCGCGGGCTCGTTCGCGCGAATCTCGAGCGGGAGGGCTACCAGGTCGTGGAAGCCGGCAGCGCGGACGAGGCACTCGACGTCGCGGCCGAGCGGACGCCGGGCCTGGTGCTGCTCGACGTCGTGCTGCCGGGGACGGATGGCTGGCAGCTCCTGCAGCGCCTGCAGGAGCTGCACGGTGCCGTTCCGGTGATCATGTTCAGCGGCCAGGTGGACGCTTCGAGTGCCGATGCCCGGCAGCTTGGCGCCAAGGCGTTCGTCGGGAAGCCCTTCGACCCGCAGCAGCTGGTCGACCGCGCCCGGCAGCTGCTCCCGGCTTGAGACCCTCTTAGAGGCTCTCAGACAATGAGCATTGTGTCGCCCGACTGCACTCGGCGGCACGCTGCCGCGTCCTCGGTTGCGCCCGTAGCCTCGGCCACGAGCGCTCCCTGCGTCCTTGCATCGCACTCGCCGATCGCACCCGGATCGACGAAGCTCATTCTGTGAGCCTCTTAGAGCTCTTCGAGCGCGCGCAGCAGGCCGCCCGCGATCACGCCGAGGCCGGCGATGAGCGCGATCCAGATGCCGATCCCGCGCCCGTCGGCCGGCAGCACCGCATCCGGGATCGAGATCACGCGGATCAGGACGAAGACCGTGGCCAGGATGCCGAGCGCCAGCACGACCAGGCTCTCCGGGATCGCCGGGGGCAGCTCGAACCCGAGCTCGCGGAGCGTGACGAGCACCAGCACGGCCAACCCGATGAAGAAGACGAGCTTGCCGAGGATGCCTGTGTGCCAGCCGATCACGGCGAGCTTGATCCCGACCCCAGAGCCGGCATACCAACCCATGAACGAGGAGAGCGCCAGCACGAGCCCGGCGATCCACGTCACGCGGTCTCCCAACGCGAACAGGCCGCTCGGAGCGAGCTCGGGCCGGTCGTCGGCGGCGGGCGAACCTGCCGGCGCGTCGATGTCGAAGAAGTCGGGGGTCTCCACGGCTTGGGATGGGCTAGACGCCGAAGAGGGTCTGCACCTGCTGCCAGGCCGCCAGCATGACCACTGCCGCAACGAACAGCAGGATGAGGGCCGTCAACCAGAAGCGAAGCCCGGAGCGCCTGGCCGCATGGCGGCGCTCGACCCGTGCCCGCCGCCGCGCTCGCTCGCGCCTGTAAGCACGCTCGATCGCGAGCGGATCGAGCGAGGGCGTGTCCTCGGTGAGTGCAGGGGCAGATCCGCGCGCAGGCTCGGTCACGCGAGAAGTCTAGTGCTTCCGGCCGGAAGGGCGTTCCCGGCCGGGCCGTCGACCGTCGATGCGGGCGGGGCGCTAGGGGGCGCTCGATCCAGGCAGTATCAGCAGGCAGATGGCGGTCGAAGGGGGACGCAGGCCGGTCGAGGCGCTGGCGGAAGCCGGCGCAGGCGTCGCCGCCGCGGGCGACCTGCGATCCGCGCTCG
This sequence comes from uncultured Thermoleophilia bacterium, assembly GCA_963715115.1. Lineage (GTDB taxonomy): Bacteria > Actinomycetota > Thermoleophilia > Gaiellales > Gaiellaceae > PALSA-600. The sequence goes on along the minus strand of CAVQRE010000002.1, from coordinate 17,613 downwards.
AGCTGCTCGCCCGGGCCGCCCGCTCGGCGGTCGGGGCCGACGCCGTCGTGCTGCGTGTCCTCGACGAGGACGGCCGTCTCGAGGCGCGCGCCGTGGCGCCCAGCGGCTCGGCGCTGGGGGCGGAGCTCGCGGCGACCCGTGTCTCGGCGGATGCCGTCGTTCGGGGCGTTCTTGCCGAGCCGACCCGCCGAGCCGCCAGGCGGGCGCGGGCTGCCGGCATGCTCGCGGTGCCCGCCCTCGTGCGAGACCGCGTCGTCGGATCGATCGAGGCCGTGCGCGTCGGCTCGGCGTTCGAGGAAGACGACCGTCTGCTCGCGGGGCTCGCGGCGACGCAGCTGGCACTCGCGGTGCAGAGCCATGCTCCCGACGGTGCTGCCCGGTCGACCTGGCTCGGAGATCGAATGCTCGGGCTCGCCGGGGACGCGCTCGCCGCCGGGGGCGACGTTCAGCGCGCAGCGAAGCAGGCGGTTCGAATCGCCGTCGACGCGGCGGGGGCAAAGGCCGGGGCACTCTGGAGGCAAAACGCCGCCGGCGTTCCAGAGCTCGCCTGGGCTTACGGCCTGACCGAGGAACTGTGTCGCAGCGCGGGCGCACTCGCCGAGGCATCGCTACGCGAGCGGCCGCCGCCCGCGATGCTGGCCGACGCCCGGCTCCCCGCCGGACTGCGGCAGGTCGCTGCGCTGCCGCTCGGCCAGCCGCCGACGGGCGTCTTGCAGCTCTTCTTCGCCGATGACGGCGCCCCGTCGGTGGAGGAGCTCGCGGCATTGGCGTCGTTCGCGGCCCGTTCGGCGCACGCGCTGCGCGAGGGTGAGCGCTTCGAAGAGCAGGGCGGGGAATTAGCCCGCACCCGGGCGCTCCTGCGCGTCGTCGGCGAGGCAAGCTCTCGGCTCTCGCTCGCGCACACGCTCGACACGGCCGTCGAGCGGATCGCACAGCTTCTCCCCCTCGAGCGGCTCGGTCTGTATCTCCGCGACGAGGAACGCCTTCACCTTGCTGCCGGACGAGCGCTCCCGCCTCTGCATCTCGAGGTTGCGGCCACCCTGCTCGACTCGATGCTTGGCCCGCTCCGTGCGCGCAGCTCGGTGCACGTGACGCTCGACGGCGATGAGCCGGCGCTCGACCGCGTGCGCGACGCGCTGCAGGCGACCCGCGAACCGGGCGCCGTTGCCGTTCCGCTGCAGGTTCACGACGACCTGATCGGATTGCTCGTCGCGTATCCGAGCGGCGGTGAGCTCGCGAGCACGGACGCCTCACTGCTTGCCGCACTGGCTACCCAGCTTGCGGTGGCGGTGCAGAACGCAAGGCTCCACGAACAGTCGCAACAGCTTTCGCAGGAACGCTCGACTGCTCTGCGATCGGCACGCGAAGCCGGTCGGCGGCTCGGTTCCCTCTACGACATCTCGAGCGCGTTCACGAGGAGCCTCTCGCTCGAGCGCACGTCGGAGGCGATTACGACGACGGTCGTGGGCGCACTCGGTGTCGACGCGGCGGTGATCCGTGTTCCAGACGCGCGGGGCGACGTTCTCGTTCCTCGCGCGGTCCATGTCGCCGATGAGCGGCTGCGGGAGGCGCTCGGGGCAGTGCTCTCGCGCCCCCAGGCGTTCAGAGCTCGGCGGCAACCCATGCCGGAGCTGCTCGACACCGAGGCTGCCCGCCGGCTCGGAGGGGCGCAGGCGCTACTCGTGCCCTTCCTCGCCCAGGGCTCGAGCGCCGCGGTCGTTCCGATCGCGGCCAAGGGCGAGCTGCTCGCCGAGCTGACGATCATCTCGCTCGACCCCGCCGACCCGATCGACGAGGACGCGCTGGCAACAGCTCGGTCGCTGGCACAGCAGGCCGCGCTGGCTCTCGAGAACGCGCGGCTGCACGAGCAGTTGACGCATTTCGCAGAGACGATGCGGCGGTCGCTCCTGCCGCAGGAGCCGCCGTCCGTGCCTGGGCTAGACGTCGGCCACCGCTACGAATCGGCGGCGCAGGTGGAGGTCGGGGGAGACGTGTTCGACTTTCTCGAGCTTCCGGACGGCCGCCTCGCGGTCGTGCTCGGCGATGTGACCGGCCACGGGATCGATGCAGCCGCCGACATGGCGATGGGGAAGTTCGTGTTCAGGTCGTTGGCGCGCCGTCACGCCGAGCCGCCCGACTTCCTCGCCCACGCCAACGAGGTCGTCGTCGCCGAGATCGCCGGCGGCGCATTCATCACGATGGCGTATCTGACCGCCGACTCGCAGGGCCGGATCGCCTGCGCGAGTGCCGGGCACCCCCGGCCTCGGCTCGTCCGCCGCGACGGACGCGTCGAGGAGCTTCGCTGCCGCGGCCTCGCGCTCGGGATCGCGGAAGGACAGGCGTACGACGAGGTACGGCTCGAGCTCGCACCCGGCGAAGCGATCGTCGTCTACACCGACGGTCTCGTCGAGGCGCGACGCGACGGCGAGCTGTACGGCGTCGAGCGGCTCGATGCCGCGCTCGCCTCCGCCGCGAACCTCGACGCGCAGTCACTGGCCGACTTGCTCGTGGCCGACTGTCGTGCATTTTCGGGGGGCGAGCTTGCGGACGACTGCGCGATCGTGGTGATCCGCCGGCCGTGAACCTCCGGCGCGCCGGCGGCCCTCCACTCGTCATCGGCCATCGCGGTGCCGCTGCGCGGGCGCCGGAGAACACGCTCGCGTCGCTCGAGACAGCCGTCGCCGCGGGCGCCGATCTGGTCGAGTTCGACGTGGGCGCCGACCTTTGCCTGGCGCACTCCCCGCGTGAGCGGCCGTCGGACCAGCTCTCGTTGGACGACGCACTGACGTTTCTCGCGACGGCAGACGTCGGCGTGCACGTCGATGCGAAGGCTCCCGGGTACGAAGGTGCGATCGTGCAGGCGGTTCACCGTCATGGCTTCGAAGAAAGAGCGGTCGTCTCGACTGCCTATTCGGTGACGACACGCCGCCTCGCGCGACTCGCCCCATCGCTTCCGCGCGCGATCGGCTACCCGCACGATCGTTACGGTGTCTCGCGATTCCGCTGGCCTCCGGCGCTGTCGAAAACGGGTGCGACGGCTCTCCGCCAGGCGATGCCGCTGCGGCTGCCGCTGCTCATCCATCGATCGCAGGCGAACGTCCTCTCGCTCCATCACACGCTGTGCTCGCGGGCGGCAATCGCAGCCTCGCACCGCTCCGGAGCACCGGTTCTCGCCTGGACGGTCAACGATCCGGGAGCCGTCCGCCGGCTGTCTGATCTCGGCGTGGATGCGATCGTCTCGGACGATCCCGAGATGGCTCGCGAGGTGCTGGGTACACTGAGTCACCCGTGAAGCGGCTGTTTTTCCCTGCACTCTTCGCTGCCGGCTTCGTGGCCGCCGGCACGTTCACCGGCGTCGTCGTTGCCGACGTCACGACCACCGGCGGGACGAGCACGGCTCCGACGACCATCGTCGGGACGACTACGACGGCGACGACGACCGCCACCGCGCCCACGACGACCGCACCGACCACCTCGACGTCCACTGTTCCCGCGGTCGTCCCCGACGGTGTTCGCGTGGCCGGCGTCAAGGTCGGGGGTCTTGCCCCGGCCGATGCCGTGGCGGCTGTGCAGGCAGCCTTCGCACAGCCTCTCAGTGTCGTTGTCGATCGCAGCACGCTGGCACTCATGCCGGCCGACTTCGCGTCCGCGTATGCCGCGACCGCGGTCGCGCGTGCGCGCATCTCGGCACCCGGGACGAATGCCCGGCTCGTTGTGGCCGTACGCGGGCCCGCACTTCGTGCGTGGGCGAACCGGGTCGCCGAGCGGTTCGTCCGTCCGGCGGTCGACGCGACGCTCACCTTCCGCAACGGTCGGCCTCGGGTCACGAAAGAGCGAGTCGGACGGAGGCTCGACGTTCACGCCTTGACGGTGCGCGTCGTCGCAGCGCTGGAGTCGAACTCCCGGCTCCCGGTCCGGATGCACACGCGCACCGTCCTGCCTGCCGTCACCTTCAAGTCACTCGGTCCCGACATCGTCATCAACCGGGCGCTCAATCGGCTGACGCTCTACGACGGTGCGCGCTACGTCCGCTCCTTCCCGGTTGCCACCGGGCAGGCGATCTACCCGACGCCGAAGGGCACGTTCCACATCGTCGTCAAGTGGGAGAACCCATGGTGGTACCCGCCCGTACAGGACGCGTGGGCACGGGGGCTGAAGCCGGTGCCGCCAGGCCCCGCCAATCCGCTCGGCACCCGCTGGATGGGGCTGTCCGTGCCCGGCGTCGGCATCCACGGAACCGATGAGCCGGCGTCGATCGGGTACAGCGCCTCCCACGGCTGCATCCGGATGCAGGTGCCCGACGCAGAGTGGCTGTTCGAGCACGTCGACGTCGGCACAACGGTCGACATCATCTGATGCGGCCGGTCCGGGCCGTCGCCGTCGTTGCGGTGGCCGCTCTTCTCGGCTTGCTCGTCTGGGACGTCGTGCACCAGCAGAACAAGGGCATCGCCGCCAAGGTCGACCGCGGTGAGTCGGTTCCAGCGCCGGCGCTCAGCCTGCCTCGGCTCGGTGGCGGTCCGAAGCTCGATCTCGCCTCGTATCGCGGCAAGGTCGTCGTCGTGAACTTCTGGGCTTCGTGGTGCGTCGAATGCAAGCTCGAGGCGAAGACACTCCGGGATGCAGCGGCCAGCTGGCGCGGGAAGGCGGTCGTGATCGGCGTCGACACGAAGGACCTTTCCTCGGCCGCCAAGAGCTACATGGCCCACTACAAGGTCAACTACGGAGTCGTGCGCGACGTGAGTGGGGATGAAAGCGACCGCTGGGGCGTCACCGGCTATCCGGAGACGTTCATCATCGATCGATCGGGCAAGGTGATCCCACCGCACGTGGACGGACCGATTCCCGCGAGCAGGCTGAACGCGGCGATCCGGAACGCGATTCGCTCGTGAGCGGCCGTACCCTCGTGCGCGTGGGTGCGGTTGTCGTCGTCACCGCGCTCGCGGGCGTACTGGTCTGGCATCTGACGCACCAGCCGGCCTCGGTCGCGCCGCAGGTGGCGCGGCATCAGGTCGTCCAGGCTCCGAACTTCGACCTCGCCAGGCTTTCCGGCGTCGGCAAGCTGTCGCTCGCGTCGCTTCGCGGGAAGGCTGTCGTCGTCAACTTCTGGGCGTCGGACTGCGCTCCGTGCAAGGAAGAGATGCCGCGCCTCGTCTCGTTTGCCGGCACCTGGTCTCGCCGGGGCGTCGTGGTCGTCGGCGTCGACGTCGACGAGCTGGCCAGAGGGCCGGCGCGGGCATTCGCGCGCCGCTACGGCGCCACCTATCCGATGGTGTTCGACCCCCAGGGCTCGACGGTCGACCCGTGGGGGGTTGGAGAAGGCACGCCCCAGACGTTCTTCCTCGATCGTCGCGGACGCATCGTCGACCACGTTCTCGGGCCGGTCTCAACCGCGGCCCTCACCGCGGGCGCTTACCGCGCACTCCGCTCATGAGGGCACTCGCCGCCCTGCTGCTCGTGCTGGTCTTCGCTGCACCCGCGCTCGCCGCGACGCCGCCGAGCGAATCGGATCTCGAGACGAAGCTCGTGTGCCCGGTCTGTCACGAGACCCTCGACGAGTCTGATGCTCCTGTTGCCCGGCAGATGAAGGCCGAGATCCGAAGGCGGATCGCGCAGGGGTGGACGGAGAGGCAGATCCTCGACGAGATGGTGGCGAACTACGGGCCGGGCGTGCTCTCCACGCCGGCGACACACGGGTTCGATCTGCTGGCGTGGGTGCTGCCGATCGGCGGGATCGCGGTCGGCGCCGTCGGGCTGGCGGTCGGTGCCTGGTACTGGTCTCGGGGTCGAACGACCGAGCGAGGCCCGCCGATGCAGGCATCGGCACTCCCTCCCGAGGACGAGGCGCGGCTCGATGCGGAGCTCGCGCGCTTCGATGCTTGAGAAGCTTCCGATCGCGTTTCTCGCGGGCCTCGTCTCCGTCGCGACGCCCTGCGTTCTGCCGCTCGTTCCCGGCTATCTGTCGGCCCTCTCCGCCGTCGATGTGACCAGGCTCGGCGAACGAAGCGTGGCGCGGCGCGTCGTGACATCGAGCATTCCGTTCATCATCGGGTTCACCGTCGTCTTCGTGGTACTCGGCGCCGGAGCCGCGGCCGTCGGCAGTGCGGTCGACAAGCGGTCGCAACTCGAGATCGCGGGCTTCGTCTTGATCGTCATCGGCCTCGCATTCCTTCGCGTGCTCCCGTGGCCGGAGCGGGTGGTTGCGCCCGGGATCGTGGCGCGTGCGCACGGCTCCGGCTCGCAGGTTCTGCTCGGCGGGGCGTTCGCCGTCTGCGCCGCACCCTGCATCGGCACCGTGCTCGCCTCGATTCTCGTGCTCGCGTCCTCCACGGGCACGATTTTCCGGGGCGTCGTCCTCCTCGTCGCGTACTCGCTCGGCCTCGCGGCCGCGTTCGTCGCTGCCGGCGTCGCGTTCGCGCACGCGATGCGCGTCTTCCGCTGGACCCGCGACCACTACAACATCCTGCGGATGGCCTCAGGCGCGACGCTCGTCGTCCTCGGGCTGTTGCTCTTCTTCGACCGCGACTGGTGGCTGCGTGTCGCGCTCGACCAGCTGTTCACGCGGATCGGGCTCGGCACGGTCTAGGGCAGCGAGCAGCGCAGCGACGTCCAGCCCGCGGTGCTCGGGCGAGAACGCTCCCAGGCGGCGAAGCGCCTTCTCGCGCTGCCGTTCCGCGGCGACCGGTCGGGCGCGTCCGCGCTGGTATGCCGAGACCACAACGTGCACGAGCCCCTGGAAGAAGTCCCGCTCGTCGGCTTCGCAGGCGCGCCACGCCAGCTCGAACGCCTCATGCGCCTCGAAGAACTCTCCGGCCCGGGCGAGTCGCAGTCCGCGCTTGTATTCGAGTGTGACAATGCTAGATTCGGCGTCGGGCATGGCGACGATCCTGTTGTGTGGGGTCGATCTCTTGATCAGGAGCAAGCTCGAGGCGCTCGTTCCCGGGCATCGCTTCGAGACGTCCGACGGCGTGGACCCGCCCGATCTCGTGATCGCCGACATCGCGCGACTCGACCCCGACGACGTCGTCGATCGCTTCCCGGACGTCCCCATCCTGGGGTTCACGAACCACACCGACACGGCCGGATTGCGCCGTGCTCACGCAGCGGGGTTCGACCAGGTGATCGCCAAATCGGCGCTCTTCGAACGAGGTCCCGAGCTGATCGATCGACTTCTCGCGTCGGTAGAGTAGGCGCCGATGACGTACATCATCGCGGAGCCGTGCATCGACATCAAAGATCGCTCATGCGTCGACGTTTGTCCGGTCGACTGCATCCACGAGTTCGACCGCATCCTCGTGATCGACCCCGAGGAGTGCATCGACTGCGGAGCCTGCGAGCCGGAATGCCCGGTCGAGGCCATCTTCCCCGAGGATGCGCTCCCCGAGAAGTGGAACGCGTTCGTCCCGATCAATTACGCCTTCCCGGAGGGCGCGGAGGCCGTCAACCGGCTGACGAACGAGTACGCGACCGAGCACAACGTCCAGAACGAGCCTCTCGCCTAGCGAACCAACGCGGCCGGCGCGGCGAATCCGGCTCGAGGATTTATGGTCGACAACCCGCACGAGCTTTCCGCCCTCTACGCTCTCGACGTCCTCGACGACGAGGAGCGCGCACGGTACGAGGAGCATCTCGCCGGCTGCGAACGCTGTCAGGGCGATTTGCGGGGACTTCGCGAGGCCGCGGCGGGAATCGGCTTCGTCGCCACCGGCCCTGCGCCCCCGGCCGCGCTTCGCGATCGCGTTCTCGAACGCGTCCGCGCGGAGCCGATCAACGTCACGGCGATCCGCGGTCGCCGTCCGTCGTTCGCCGTCTCGCTCGCCGCGGTTGTCGCCGTTGCGGCGACCGCAGCCGCAGTTGCGCTGGGCATATGGGCGGCGACGTTGCATCACTCGCTCTCCCGTGAGCAGGCGGCGGTGAGTGTGCTCGGCGATCCGCACGCGACCCGCGTTGCGGTCCAGGGCGTTCCGGGCTCGCTCGTCGTCGCGCAGTCAGGCAAAGCTGCGCTCGCAGTCGATCTTCCTGCACCGCCGGCCGGCAAGACCTACGAAGCGTGGGTGATCGACGGGGGTGTTCACCGGGATCGGTTGTTCGACGGTGCGCCGACGCTGCTCGAACGGCGCGTCGTGCCGGGAACGACCGTCAAGGTGACGTTGGAGACTGCGGGCGGTGTCGACGCGCCGACGACTGTTCCACTTCTCAGCGCGCATGTGTAAGGTCGCGTAACGCGACGCGTTTTCCTTTCCAGCAACGTGCGAGCGATGTCTGTCGTCCGCATTGCACGTTAGAAACCAACGTGGTAGGGAATCGTGCACGCAGACTGCGAACAGGAGGTCATAGATGACCCAAGAGGATTGGAGCGGGACCGGATCGACGGACGACGCGTCCGCCGACTCGATCGGTGAGTCGATCGACACGGCAGTGGCGACCCCCGAGCCGATGTGGAGCGACTCTGCGCTCGAAGAGACGTCCACCGACGAGATCGCCGAACCGGCGCGCGCCGTTCCCGCGGCGACGCGCTCGTCTTCGCGATCAAAGACGCGCTCCAGTTCGCGTAGCGGCTCAAAGGCGAAGTCGGGAGCCAAGCGCAAGGCGGCTCCGAAGCGCAAGGCGGCTCCGAAGAGGAAGGCCGCTGCGAAGTCCGGCACGCGGAAGACCGCTGCCCGTAAGACGACGGCCCGCAAGACGGTCGCGCGGAAGAAGACAGCGGCCCGGAAGACCGTCGCGAGGAAGAAGACAGCGGCCCGCAAGACCATCGCGAGGAAGAAGACGGCTGCCCGCAAGACGGTTGCACGGAAGAAGACGGCGGCTCGCAAGACGGTCGCGCGCAAGACGACGGCTCGGAAGACGGCGGCCCGCAAGACGGTTGCCCGGAAGAAGACCGCGGCCCGCAAGACGGTCGCGAGGAAGAAGACGGCGGCCCGCAAGACGGTTGCCCGGAAGAAGACCGCGGCCCGCAAGACGGTCGCGAGGAAGAAGACGGCGGCCCGCAAGACGGTTGCCCGGAAGAAGACGGCCGCTCGCAAGACGGTCGCGCGGAAGAAGACGGCGGCCCGCAAGACGGTGGCCCGTCGCCCCGCATCGCGCTCGCGTTCGTCGTCGCGGCGCAGCTCGAGGTAGCAAATACGGCAGGCCGGGTTCCGCTCCTACGGGTGCGGAACCCGGCAGCTGTCGCCTGAACCTGGTTCGCTAATCTCGAGGCGTGCAGGCGAAGACCCTCGATCACGTTGCGTTCTGGGTGAGCGATCGTCACCGGATCGCGGGCTTCGCCGAACGGCATCTCGGTATGCACGCGATCGTGACCGAGGAGGCCTTCACGCTGCTCGGCAGCGACGCCCGGCGCGGAAAGCTGACACTCTTCGACGCCGACGGTCCGCGCGACCCCGGGCTCTTCCGCCACGTCGGCCTGCGCGTCGCGGATCTCGCGACGGCTCGCGCCGCGCTACCCGCCGGAACGCCCGACGTCTTCGACATCGGTGACGGGATCAACGTCGTCCTCGTCGAGGCGGAGACCGACGTCGACTACGACCTCGATCACGTCGCGCTGTGGTCGTCGTCGCCGGTCGCGACCGCCGGGGAGTACGTGCGCTACGGCTTCGAGCCGGCCGGACCGGCGCGGGTCGAGGTCGGCGGTGCATTCGTCGAGCTTCACGACGGAGTGGCGGCCGACACCGAACGCCCGCTGCTCAACCATCTGGCCGTCCTCGTCGATTCCGCCGACGATGTGATCGCGGACGCGACCGATCTCGCGATCGAGGTCGAGTCGGTCGTCGACGCTGCCAACACGTATGCCGCCTTCCTGGTCGGGCCTGAACGCGCGCGCATCGAATACGTCGAGCACAAGCCGACATTCAGCCTCACCTAGCTAAACCCGTGCTGATCATCGCCGGCGGCGGGATGGCCGGGCTCGTCGCCGCGGCCCGCCTACGCGAGCTCGGTGTGCGGGCCGTCGTCCACGAGAAAGGGACGCGGCTCGGCGGCTCGATGCTGCTCTCCTCGTGCGTGATCTGGCGGCACAGCGAATGGAGCGACTTCCGCCGCGAGTGCCCGTACGGTGACCCGGCGCTCCAACGCCTCGTCTGGAGCCGGCTCGACTCGGCGCTCGAGTGGCTCGCCGGGCTGGGCGCGGATCCGATTTCGGTGGAGACGGGGAATCCGCTCACGACCGGGTGGCGGTTCGAGCCTGCGGAGCTCGCGCGGTCGCTCGCGGCGCGGATCGGCAACGTCAGGCTCGGCGAGCGGTCGATCCCGCCCTCAGGCCCGCTGATCCTGTGCACCGGCGGCTTCGGGGGGTCCTCAGAGCTCGTCTCGCGCCACATCCGGCCGGCCGCGCCCCTGCGTCTACGCGCGAACCCGTGGTCACAGGGCGACGGCCTACAGGCAGGGATTGGGCGAGGCGGGGCGACGAGCGACGGGCTCGATGAGTTCTACGGCCGCAACATGCCCGACGCTCCATGGAACGAGTCGGAGTTCGTGACCCTGTCGCAGCTCTACGCGCGCTTCGCTCGCATATTCGACGAGGACGGCATCGAGTTCGTACTGCGCGAACAGGTCTCCTGGTCCGAGACGAATGTCGTCACCGCGACGGCGCGGCGGCCCGCGGCCCGCGCGTACTACGTTCTCGACGACTGGGGACTCGACCAGACGGTCCGCGGCCGGCCCGTCGCCGACATCGTCGCCGGCGCGCCCGCTGCGGCGCGGCCGTTGCCGGCTGAGCTTCCGTTCTCGCCACCCGTGGGCACGGTCGCGGCGGTCCGCGTCGCCGCGGCGATCACGCACACGATCGGCGGCCTTCGCGTCGACGACCGCGCACGCGTGCTCGGCGCCGACGGCTCACCGCTGGAGGGCCTCTGGGCCGCGGGCGTCGACGCTGGGGGAATCGCTACCGGCGGCTATGCGAGCGGCCTGGCCCAGGCGCTCGTGCTCGGTCTGGCTGCGGCCGAGGATGTCGCCGGACGCTAACTCTTGCCGACCGAGAAGGCGCACGGTCGCCGGTCGCCCGGTAGCGGCGAGGCCCCGATCTTCGAGACCACGATCAGCCGCCCGTCGTCCTCGAGCTCCTGGCCGACCCGCGGCAGCTCACCGTGTGCCTCGCGGAGCGTGTACCCGGCCGGCGACCAGACGAAGAGGAGGTAGTCGGTGCCCCCGAAGGTCATTCGAATCCATGCTACCGCCGGGTCGCGTACGGAGGCAGGGTGACGACGACGTGCGTCCCTCCGGAGTCCGACGCCTCGATCGCAATGATCCCGTGCAGCTGCTTCACACGCTCTTCGATCGCTTCGAACGACCGTCGGCGCCGTTCGGGCTCCGCGTCGTCGGAGACGACCGTCGTGACGCCGCCGCCGGGGGCCTCGGCCATCGCGACGCGGATGTGCGTGGGCGGCCCGCGCCGAGCCGCCTGGTCGAGGAGCTCTCGGATGATGGTGTACACGGCGATCTGGGCCGACTCGCCGAGCTTGTCCGCCTGCTCGACGTCGACATCGATCCGGATCGAGTACGCCTCCCCGACCTGAGAGGCGAGCGCTTGCAGCGCTGCACCGAATCCCTGGTCGCGGAGCACGACGGGCTCGAGTGCGAACGACAGATCACGCAGTTCCCGGATGGTCGCGCGCTGGCGCTCCATCGCGCTCTCGAGCACACGGGCGGCATCGTCGGCGTTTCCTGTCTGGATCGCATGGAGCACCGCATCGAGCATCAGGGCGATTCCCGAGAGGTTCTGCACCGGCCCGTCGTGCAGGAATAGTGCGATCCGCCGCCGTTCGTCCTGCTCGGCCGTGATCAGCCGGTCGAGCGCCTCACGGCCGCTGGGCTCAGTCAATGATCGCTTCACGCAGCGCGATCGCGACCGCGTGCGTGCGGGTGTCGGCCTCGAGCTTCGTGAGGATGTGGCGCACGTGGCTCTTCACGGTCTCGGCCGAGATGAACAGGCGTGCGGCGACGTCCGCGTTGGAGAGCCCGTCTGCCAGCAGCTGCAGGATCTCACGCTCGCGGGTGGTGAGCATGTCCGTCGAGTCCTTGCCGGCGAGGAATGCCGGCATCAACGCCGGGTCGACGTAGCCCTCGCCCTGCGCGATCTTCTCGATTGCGCGCACGAGCGTCTGGTGCGGCGCCTCCTTCAGGATGTAGCCCTTCGCGCCCGACTCGAGGCCGCGGCCGAGCAGCGAACGCTCCGAGTACGCGGTGAAGATCAGCACCTTCGCGTCCGGGACCCTCTCGGTCAGCAGCTTCGTCGCCTCGAGGCCGTCCATGCCCGGCATTCGAACATCCATGATCACGACGTCGGGCTTACGCCGTGCGGCGAGCTCGACCGCGCTTGCTCCGTCGGATGCCTCACCGATGACCCGGATGTGCGGCGCCCGGGACAGAGACAGCCTGAGCCCTTCGCGGACAACCTCGTGATCGTCCACGATCAGCGTCGTGATCTCGTCGGCCATGCGAGCGCCCATCCTATGCGGAAAGCAGCGAAAGCTGTTCGTTGCGCGCAGGCGGCGTCAGCGGCTCGGCCCGGCGGTCGCGAATCCGGTGCGAGCGGGCGAGCTCGCGCACCTGATCGCGCACAGGTTCGGCCTCTCGTGCGCGAAGGTAGGCGCGACCACCGTCGTACAGCGCCTCGTACCTCGGCAGGAGCTCTGGCCAATCGCGGGCGAGGCAGTCGAGGAAGTGCTCTCGGGTTCCGGGTTTCAGGTGGAGCAGGTTCGCCCAGACGCCGCAGGCGCCTGCGGCGCGCGCGGCCGCGACGACTCGGCGGAGTTGATCGGGACGATCCGAGAGCCCGGGCAGGATCGGCGCCATCCCCACCGATGCCCGGATCCCCGCATCGGCGAGCACCGACAGCGCACGCAGCCGCTGCTTCGGCGGCGCGGTCCCTGGCTCCGTCGTGCGCCAGACGTCGTCGTCGAGCGTCGGCACCGAGAAGGTCACCGAGACTGATGCCTTCAGCGCGGCGGCGGCGAGCACGTCGACGTCGCGCACGATCAGCGGGCCGCGGGTGATGATCCCGAACGGGTTGGCGAACGCGGCGAGCACCTCGATGCACGAACGGGTCAGGCGGTAACGGCCCTCGGCGGGCTGGTACGGATCGGTCGCGGCACCGATCGCGACGTCACCTGCGTCCCACGAGGGTCGGGCGAGCTCGGCGCGCAGCACGTCGGCGACGTTCACCTTGACTCGGATCGAGCGGCCGTAGCGATCGTCGGAGGGCCGGTCGGCACGACGCTCGAAGGCACGGACGTAACAGAACGTGCAGCGATGCACGCAGCCCATGTAGGGGTTGAGCGACCAGGAGAAGGGCATGCCGCGAACCCGGTTCAAGGCGCTTCGGCAGGGCTCCTCGCGGTAGGCGGCCTGCATCGCCCGATCATAGAACATATGTTCGTGTTGCCGGAAGCCCCAGCTATACTCGAACGACTGATCCGCGTGGACGACGATCTGCCGCCCAGCACGCGCACAACGTGACCCTCTCGCTCGAGCTGCTGGCGCTGGCCGGCCTACTGGCCGTGAACGCCTTCTTCGTCGCGGCCGAGTACGGCCTCGTGACCTCGCGGCGCACCCGCATCATGGAGCTGGAGCACCAGGGGAACCGGCGCGCCCGCAGGGTCCTCGGCATCACGTCGGACCCGCCGCGCTTCATCGCCGCGATGCAGCTCGGCGTGACGATCTCGTCACTCGCAATCGGTGCTCTGGGCGAGCAGGTGCTCGCACATCGCTTCGACACCGTGATGGCGTCGTTCCTCGCCGTCATCCTCGCTCTCCTCATCGTGACGTATCTGCACGTCGTGATCGGCGAGCTCGTTCCGAAGGGGATCGCCCTCGGGCATCCGGAGCGCACGGCGCTCTGGGTGTCGGGGCCGGTGCGCGTGTTCTTCGTCGTCTTCCGTCCACTGATCTGGCTCCTCGACCGCTCGACAGAGGTGATCCTTCGCGCCCTGAGGCTCGAGCCGCCCGGTGCGGAGGGTGAGGCTCACTCCGAGGCCGAGCTCCGCATGCTGCTGTCGAGCTCGGCCGAGCAGGGGGAGATCGAGCACGGCGAACAGGAGATGCTCTACAAGGTCTTCGACTTCGCCGACAAAGAGGTCGCGGACGTGATGGTCCCTCGGCCCGAAGTCGCGGCGATCGCGGTCTCGCTTCCGCCCGAGGAGGCGCTGCAGGCGGTGCTCGACTCGCCGTATACCAGGTACCCGGTCTACCGGGACTCGCTCGACGACATCGTCGGCGTGCTCCATATCCGTGACCTCGTCGAGGCGATCTACGACCGGGGGCTCGCCGCCGTCGATCTCGCCCAGATCGTGCGGTCGGCCTACATGGTCCCCGAGACGAAGGATCTCGCGGCGCTGCTGACCGAGTTCCGGCGGACGAACCAGCACCTCGCGATCGTGATCGACGAGTACGGGTCGACCGAGGGCATCGTCACGCTGGAAGACCTGCTCGAGGAGATCGTCGGCGAGATCGAGGACGAGTTCGACCTGCCGGACGAGACCGTCGAGCGGATCGACGACGACACCGTGCGGATCGACGGGACGTTCACCATCGACGACTTCAACGAGCGCTTCGACGTCGAGCTCCCCGAGGAGGACTACCACACGGTCGCGGGCTTCGTGTTCGGCCGGCTCGGACGGGCGGCCGTTCCCGGCGACGAGGTGGCGCACGACGGGCTCAACTTCCACGTCGAGTCGGTGGAGGGGCAGCGAATCGAGCGGCTGCTCGTGACGTTTCACCCCCGACATCGTCGTGAGCCCGAAGCCGATGCCGCGGGTCATGACGGCTAGATTGCGCGTCGTGACGGAACAGCTCGACCGGTTGCGCGCCAACGCGGACGCGCTGCCCCCGGCCCGCCCGGAGCTCGCGGCCTACCTCGACAAGGTGCGCGAGTGCGCGTACACGATCACCGACGAAGATGTCGAGCAGCTCAAGGCCGCCGGCCTGCCGGAGGACGAGATCTTCGAGCAGACGGTCGGGGTCGCGATCCGCGAGGGCCTCCGCCGGCTCGACGCGGCGCAGGCGGTGATCGGATGATCCGCCTCGATGTCCTCGACCACGGCCACGCGCCCGACGAGGCGGCGATGCTCGCGATGATCCGCGAGCGGTCGGGGAACGAGCCGCTCGGCGTCGTCAAGACGCTCCTCTACCGGCCCGAGCTCTTCGGCACGCCGTTCTCCGAGGAGCTCGACCGGGTGATGCGCGGCCCGTCGGACTGGAGCGCGGGCGAACGCGAGCTGTTCGCCGGCTTCACGTCGCTGCTCAACCAGTGTCCATTCTGAACGGGTTCCCACGGCGCAGTTGCGTCGTACGCACTCGGAGAGGAAGTCTGGCGAGGCGGTCGTCGACGACTGGCGCACCGCGCCGCTCCGGCCGGAGCTCGCGGCCACGCTCGTCTTCCTCGAGAAGCAGACGCTTCGCCCGGACGAGCTGGAGCCGGCCGACGCCGACGCCGTTCGTGCCGCCGGCGTCTCCGATCAGGCGCTGCGGGACGCCGCGACCGTCTGCGGCCTGTTCAACATGATCGTGCGGCTCGCCGACTCGTTCGGCTGGGACGTCCCGACCTGGGAGCGGCTCGGCCAGCGTGCGCCGGCGATGCTCGAGGGCGGCTACGTGCTGACCGCGATCGGCAAGCGGTAGACCCCCACGTGCCTTAACCCCAGGACTCCTCGGTCATCGGCCGGAGCGCCGTCTCGAGGATCCGGAAGCGGCGAGGGCGCTCGAGGGCGAAGACGACGACCTCGGCCACGTCCTCGGCAGTCATCATCCCCGCGAGGACGTCGTGCGTGCGGCCGCGGCCGGGCTCGAGCGCGAAATCGGTCGCGACCCCGCCGGGACAGATGTTCGTGCAGCGGATGCCCTGCTCGCGGAGCTCGTGGTCGAGTGCCCGAACCAGGCCGACCTGGCCGAACTTCGACGCGCAGTAGACCGCCTCGTTCGGCAGTCCTCGGCGCCCGGCCTCCGACGCGAGGGTGACGACGTCGCCTTCGCGACCGAGCATGTGCGGGAGCGCCGCCCGGATTGCGTACACCGTCCCCTTCAGGTTCACGTCGAGCATCTCGTCCAAGTGCTCGCGCGAGAGGTCGAGGAAGGTGCCGTATGCACCGACGCCCGCATTCGGAACGACGATGTCGATGCCGCCAAACGCCTCCGCGGTCGCAGCACACAGGCGCTCGAGCGCTTCCAGGTCGCGCACGTCGCATGGTTCGGCGACGACGCGGTCGAGCCCGAGATCGTCGCCGCGTCGCGATGCGAGGCCGAGATTGCGCCGCGGTCGTGGAGCATGCGGGCAAGCGCCGCACCGATGCCGCGGCTCGCGCCGGTGATGAACGCCGTCTTTCCTTCCAGGCTCATTGCCCGCGTCAGGCCGGCTGAGCCGGCCCTTCGCTCTTGGCGGCTCCGTCGAGCCTACGCCGCTCATTGCTCCTCCAGTGGTCGGAGAGCCGGGTAGAGCCGCCGGTAGCGCGTGTACCCGCGTTCGTAGGCGTGCAGCCACGCTTCGTCGGGCTCGATGCGGTCGTGCACACGGACGCAGCGGGCGACGGCGTCGGCGGCGTCGGAGAACACACCGGCCTTGACGCCCGCGAGCAGCGCAGCGCCGAAGGCGGAACCCTCGTCGGACTCCGTCCGCTCGAGCGGGAGCCCGAGCACCGCGGACACGATTCGTAGCCAGAGGTCGCTGCGCGCGCCGCCGCCCGACACTCGCCCGACATCGGCGCGGACGCCGAGTGCGCGCAGCAGTTCGAGCGAGTCGCGCAGGCCGTAGGCGACACCTTCCAGCGTCGCGCGCCAGAGCGCGCCGCGGTCGTGGCGAAGGGAGAGCCCCGTGAACGCGCCGCGCGCGTCCGGATCGGCGTGCGGCGTCCGCTCGCCGGAGAGGTAGGGCGCGAACAGCAGCCCCTCGGTCGTCGGATCCCAGCGCGCGGCCTCCGCGTCGAGGACCTCGAACCCGACTCCCAACGCACGCCGAACCCATGCCGCCGAGCCGGCCGCGCTGAGCATCACGCCCATCGCGTGCCAAGTCGCAGGCACGGCGTGGCAGAAGACGTGGACGCGTGCCTCGGGATCGGCAGCGTAGGACGGAAGCGCGGCGAACACGACGCCCGACGTACCGAGGACGACCGACGCGAGCCCGGGCGAGGCGATCCCGACGCCGAGGGCGGCGGCAGCCTGATCGCCGGCGCCGGCGATCTCCGTCGACTCGTAGGCGGTCGGGAGCCACTCGGCGGGGATCTGCAGAGCGCGTCGCAGCACCTCGGCCGACCAGCGGCGTCCCGCGACGTCGAACAGGAGCGTCCCCGATGCATCGGCGGCGTCGATCATCCGCTCGCCGGTCAGGCGGAAGCGGACGTAGTCCTTCGGCAGCAGCACATGGCGGATTCGGGCGTACGTCTCGGGCTCGTGCGTGCGGAGCCAGAGGAGCTTCGGGGCCGTGAAGCCGGTGAGCGCGCGATTGCCGGTCAGCGCGATCAGCCGATCGAGTCCGACCCTGGCCTCGATCTCCGCGCACTCGACCGCCGTGCGCTGGTCGTTCCAGAGGATCGCTGGCCGCAGGACCCGATCGTCGGCATCGAGGACGACGAGCCCGTGCATCTGGCCGGACAGCCCGATCGGTCCTGCCGGAAGCCGGGCCAGGCACGCCTG
>CAVQRE010000001.1:0-84197 GCA_963715115.1 uncultured Thermoleophilia bacterium | reverse complement strand
ATCCGATGGAGACGAATCTCTACCACCTCACCGCCGAGCAGCGGCGCGAGCGAGGGATCGTGTCGCTGCCGGAGACGCTCGGCGAGGCGATCGACGAGTTCGCCGCTTCGGATCTGATGCGCCGCGCGTTCGGGACTCACATCTTCGACAACTACGTGGCGTTGAAGCGCAAGGAGTGGGACGAGTACCGGGTCCAGCTGACGCAGTGGGAGCTCGACCGCTACCTCGGGGTGTTGTAGTAACGCCTCGCAGGGCGGAAAACCTAGCCCCGGTCCTGGCTTGGCGGAGCCGGGGCCAGGCGCTACGCTCGAAACACCCAGCGCGGTTTGACCCGCCGCGCTGCTGGCGGCAGATCGCGGGGCGTCGTTCTTCGGCGCCCTGTGGTCTTTAAAAAGACGCTCTTTAGAGGAACGTGCGGATCGACTCGCGCTCGACGCGGAGGCCGATCACGCGCGAGCTGTCGTCGATCTGCTCGATCGACTCGGCCGGGACGAGCCGGCGCCGGCGGGCGAGCCAGCCGGAGCGAACCGAGAGCGCGTCGGGCTCTTCGGGCGAGGTGCCGTACATCGGGCACTCGACCCGGCCGACGATCCGTCCTCGGGCGTCGGCGACGAGGAATCCTGCGGTGCGGCGGAGATCGGCGGCGAGCGCACTCACGATTGTGACGCTATTCCTCGTTTACGAGGAAACTCCCTCCCCGGCCGTAAAGGTTCTGTAAGCGCTTCAGGACCACTTGCCGGTCATGGCGAGCCAGGCCACGGCGAGGAGGGCGAGATAGAGGCCCGCGAGGCCGCCCACGAAGCGGCCCGCGAACGGCTTGCCGGCCCGGTCCCACCAGAACGCGACCCCGGACGTGAGCAGCAGGACGAGCAGGCCGGCGTCCGCGACGATAAGGCCGATCCCGACCCAGGTCGGATTGTTCCCACTCGACGAGCCGAATTCCTTCGAGTAGATCCACTCGGCACCCACACGCATCGCGATCCACGCCGGGATCGCGACGATCAGGAGCGTTCGGAAGGCCGCCCGCCGGAGTGCGGCCACCTCGGGACGCCGCCCGGCGGCGATCGTCAGGACGATCACGGCCAACATCGCGCCGACGAGGGTCATCGCGCCGAGGATGTGCAGGAAGAGCGGCCAGAACGGGCGGCTGTAGCCGATCACAGGCCGGGCTTCCAGACCATGTCGACGAGCAGGAGGAGCGTGGCGAGGCCGGCGAGCCACGACATCGCGTTGCCGCGCGGATCGCGCAAGATCGCGCGCAGCTCGGCGTCCGGTGCGTCGTTCGTCGCGGCGAGCCGCTCCGCGAGCTTGCGGGCGCGCTCCTGGTGCTTGCCCCCGGCCCCGCCGAGGGCGCCCGAGACCAGCCACAGGACGATCGCCGCGATGATCCAGAAGCTCCAGAAACCGATGTGCAACTCGTGGACGAGCCAGAGGCCGAAGATGAGCGTCGCAAACGACCCGATCGCGATCACCGGCAGCACCGTGCGAATCAGGCGAAGGAACAGCGCGGTCTCGCTCGGCCTCGCGGCGCGCAATGAGAGGACGTTCAGCACGCCTGCTGCGACCGACCCGCCGACGAGGAAGAACGCCCCCGTGACATGGAACATCAGGAGCCACTGGGCCGTGCTCACGGGCGAGAGCCTAGTGCGATCGGGGCGACCGAGGACGCGGCCATGCCCCGGTTTGCAGCCGGCCGAACAGACAACGGTATTTGTGGCCGGGAGCACTAGTCTGAGGTCGTGGAGACGCGTGACCGGCACCTGAAGCTGCTGACGGACACGATCGAGGCCGTCAATTCGACACTCGATCTACAGGAGGTGCTGTCGCAGGTCGCGACGAACGTCGCGGCCTCGCTCGAGGCGGACGCGTGCTTCGTCTACCTCTACGACGAGCACGCCGACGAGCTGGTGCTCCGGGCGACGCACGGCTCGCCGATCGACGAGCTGACTCGTCGTCCACGCATGCGGCCCGGTGAAGGCATCACCGGGTCGGCCGCCGCGGCCCGCGCCCCCGTCATGATCGAGCTGCAGGCCCACCTCGATCCGCGCTTCAAGCACTTTCCCAACCTTCCCGAGGACGAGTACGAATCGATCCTCGCCGTGCCGATCCTGACGCGCGACGGCACGCTCGAGGGCGCCCTCAACGTGCGCACGCGGGAAGCACGGGCGTTCGTCGACGATGAGGTCGAACTGCTGCTCGCGATCGCGGCACAGGTCGCCCAGTCGATCGAGCACGCAAAGCTCTACGCCGAGGCCCAGCGGCGCGTCCATGAGCTCGAGGCGCTTGCGCGCATCTCGGAAGCCGTCTCCAATTCGCTGTACCTGGAAGAGTCGCTCGAGGCGATCGTCAAGACGACGATGGACGCCCTGCACGCAACAGGGGCGGCACTCGTGCTCGACGACGGCCGAATCGCATGGCCGGAAGGCGTCGCGAGCACGCACGCGATCCGGCAGCCTCTGCGCTGGCGGAGCCGTCAGATCGGCGAGCTCGTCGCCGACCGCGAGACGCCGTTCTCGGCGGCCGACCGCGAGCTCCTCGCCTCGATCGCCACGCACGCGGCGGTCGCCCTCGAGCACGGGCGCGCGGTGTTGCGCGGCGTGCTCGCTCAGGAGATCCATCACCGGGTGAAGAACAATCTGCAGACCGTGGCCTCGTTGCTCCGGTTGCAGGCTCGCGCTGCGGAGACGACGGATCCGCGGGAGGCGCTCGAGCACTCGGTGAACAGGATCCTCGCGATCGCCGCAGTTCACGAGTTGCTGACCGAGCGGCGCGACGAGGAGGTCGATCTCGCCGACCTCATCGACCGTCTTCGCGCCATGCTGGTCCAGGGGGTCGGCGGCGGCAAGGACGTGACGGCCGAGCTCGAGCCGGTCGAGCTGCCCGGCGCCCGCGCAACCGCGCTCGCGCTCGTGTTCGCCGAGCTCTTGCAGAACGCGCTCGAGCACGGGGGGAATCGCGTGCGGGTCGAGCTGCACCGGCGCGGCTCGGACGTCGAGCTCTCGATCGCCGACAACGGTACTGCCGGTGTCGCCGACGGGCCGCCAGCCGGCACGGGCCTCTCGATCGTCAGCGCTCTCGTCCGGGACGAGCTTCGCGGCACCCTCGACCTCCGCTCGGACGATGCCGGAACGTTGGCCTCGGTCGTCTTCCCGCCGTAACGCGAGTCAGTCGAGGGCGAGGGCACGCTGGACGCGCCGGCCGGCGGCCGTCGGGCTGTACGCGGTCGACGGCGGTCGCGTCGCTCGAACCTCGCGCCGGATCAGTTGCGCCGACTCGAGCTCCTGCAGGGCCAGTGCGAGCGCACGCGGCGACACGCCGGGAAGCGCCGCTCGGAGCTCGGAGAATCGGCGCTCGCGGGCGAGCTCGGCGAGCACGGGCACAGACCACTTGTGGAGCAGCGTCTCGGGGTCGCCGGCGTTGAGGACGCGGAGCACGGCTTCGGCCGCGGGCCTTCCTCGTGCACCGAGGACGTACTCCGGCCGCAGCGGATGGCCGTAACTCGGGTTGTGTCTGACGTAACCGAGCTCGACCAGCCGGTCGAGGGCGCGGCGAAGCGACTCGCGGCCGACGCCGAGGCGTCGCTGTAGTTCGACGAACCGAACGCCGCCGCGCTCTCCGAGCAGTGCGAGAGCGGGCGGTGCCCACCGATGGTGGAAGAGGTCGATCAGATCTTCGGTTGACATAGAAAGCAAGTAAGTATAAAAGTAGTCGCCGGACGGACGACGTTGCGACGAAGGAGGAAGCTGGTGACGATCGACTACAACCCATCGAACTGCGTCATCTCGGTCGGCGTGAGCGACTACGACCGGTCGCTCGCCTGGTACCGAGATGTCCTGGGCTTCGAGGTCGAGTACGAGCTTGCCGAGTACGGCTGGTGCGAGCTCCGGACGCCTTTCTCGTTCAACGTCGGGCTCGGGCAAACCGAGACGGTGGAGAAGGGGAACGTGACACCGACGTTCGGCGTGCACGACATCGATGGAGCGATCGCGTACCTGCGCGAGCGAGATGTGAACGTCGAGGACTGGCACGAGATCCCGGGGATGGTCAGGCTCTCGACCTTCTACGACCCCGACGGTACGCCGTGGATGCTCGCCCAGACGCTCGACGTCAAGGCGGCGCGCGGTTGAGAGAGCTCGAGTCGTACGCGTTCGTGCTGCTCCGGCGTCCGGCGGACGCACCGGCGCTCACGGAACCTGAGCAGGACGCGCTCCAGGAGCGGCATCTCGCCTATCTCGACCGGCTGGCCGAGGCGGGGAAGCTCGTCGGTGCAGGCCCGTTCTCGGACCAGCCGGACGAGTCGCTGCGTGGCCTGTGCTTCTTCGCGACGACGGTCGAGGAGGCACGCGCACTCGCAGCGGAGGATCCGTCGGTGCAGGCGGGGCGCCTCGAGGCCGAAGTGATGACATGGTCGACCCCGGAGGGGTCGGTGAGCTTCCATCGTCCCGCGGGCGGGTGACGCGACCGTGACGCACGCCCGAGGGGACGGACACCTGCGAACCTACGGCCGTGCGAATCCTGATCGCCGAGGACGAGACGATCATCCGGCTCGACCTGCGCGACCTGCTCGAACGGGCGGGTCACGAGGTCGTCGCCGAAGCGCGCGACGGCGAAGAGGCAGTCGCGCTGGCGCGCGAGCACTCGCCCGAGCTCGCAGTGCTCGACGTCAAGATGCCGCGCCTGGACGGGATCGAGGCGGCGCGGCGGATCCTTGCCGACCAGGCCATCCCCATCGTCATGCTCACCGCGTACGGGCAGGAGGAACTCGTCGGCCGCGCAGTCGAGGCCGGCGTCTTCGGCTACCTGGTCAAGCCCTTCCGCGAGCAGGATCTCGTCCCGGCGATCGCCGCCGCCCAGGCGCGGCACGCCGAGCTGGAGGAGGTTCGCCGCCAGGCCGAGTCGCTGGCGGATGCACTTGCGGCGCGGAAGGTGATCGAGCGCGCGAAGGGCCTCCTGATGGAGAAGGAAGGGCTCACCGAGGATGTCGCCTTCGGCCGCCTGCGCAGCGCGAGCCAGGCAACCGGACGGCCGCTCCGCGTGATCGCCGAGGCTGTGATCGCTACATTCGAGTCTCGATGACGCAGACGATCACGCCACCTCGTGAGCGCACGCGCCGGTCGGGCGGATCGGGGCTCGGGGATGCCTGGCGCGTCATCGTGCTGAACGACGACCACAACACGTTCGAGGGCGTCGCGTTCGCACTCGCGCAGGTCGTTCCCGGAGTCGACTACGACCGCGGGATGGCGATCGCGAATCGCATCCACTCGACGGGCCAGGCGATCGTGTGGTCGGGTCACCGCGAGCTCGCCGAGCTGTACCACACGCAACTCGAGGACTACGGCCTCACGATGGCCCCGCTCGAGCGATAGACGCGCTGGACGGCATCCACCGAGTGTTCGCTGCCTTCGCGGGCGGCGACGCGCGTGCGCTGTTCGAGGTGATCGACCGCGACGCCGTCTGGCGTGTTCCCGGATCGGTTTCCGTCGCCCAGGAGTACCGCGGGCGCGAGCGCATCTTCGACCTCTTCCGGGAGACGCGCCGGCTGACCGACGGCACCTATCTGAGCGAGCTTCGCTGGGCGGTGGCAGACGACGAGCACGCCGTCGCCGTGTATCGGGCGCGCGGCACACGACTGGGGCGGAGCCTCGACATCGACCAGGTGCTCCTGATCTCGCATTTGCGCGGCGTTTGGACCGACGTGACCGCGATTCCGACCGACCCCGACGCGTTCTCGGAGTTCTGGGCGTGAAGGTCGGCGTCCAGCTCCCCGAGGTGGAGCGGGAGGTGCGCTGGCCGGAGTATGCGCAGCTCGCCCGAGCGGCGGAGGAGACCGGCTTCGACTCGATCTGGGTCGGCGACCATCTGCTCTACCGTGGCGAGGCTCGGCCGGAGCGTGGCCCATGGGACTGCTGGACGCTGCTCGCCGGGCTCGCAGTTGCCACCGAGCGCGTCGCGCTCGGTCCGCTCGTTGCGTGCACGGCGTTTCGCGAGCCGGGCCTTCTCGCGCGGGCGGCGGCCGCGGTCGACGAGCTGAGTCAGGGACGCCTCCGGGTGGCCGTCGGTGCCGGTTGGAACGAGAACGAATTTCGCGCTTTCGGGCTCCCGTTCGACCATCGGGTCTCTCGCTTCGAGGAGGCGTTCGAGATCGTGCGGCGTTTGCTCGCGGGCGAGCGTGTGACGGTCAGCGGCCGGTACCACGATGTCGACGGCGCAGTGCTCCTCCCGCCGCCCGCGCGCCGTCCTCCGATGATGGTCGGCGGCGACGGAGTGCGGCTGCTCGCGGCGACGCTGCCGTATGTCGAGGCCTGGAACGCATGGTTCAACCGCTTCGGTAACCGGCCCGAGGGCTTCCCTGCGCTGAACGATCGCGTCGACGAGGCGTGTGAGCGTGTGGGCCGCGATCCGGCCACCCTCGTTCGGAGCGTGTGCCTGCTCGTCGAGGTCGAGGGCGGCGGCGGCGAGAGACCTACCGACGCGACGTCACCCCCGATACGCGAGGATCAGCTCGCCGAGCAGCTCTGCGAGTTCGCGGCAGCCGGAGTCGACGAGGCGATTCTCGTGCTCGATCCGATCAACGAGCACTCGATCCGCTCTCTTCGAACAGCGCTTCCCATCGTCTGAGCAGCGCCTCGAGATCTGCGCGCGCGTCGCGGTGGGCTGCGAGCAGGTCGACGTCCGTCCAGTCGACTGCGAGCCTGCGCTCCAGCTCGGCGATCCGTTCCTCGGCACGGGCGACTTCGGCCTCGACGAGCTCGAGCGGGGTGGGCTGCGGCTTGGCCGGCCGCGCCGGCCGCTCGCGTCGTGGTTTGGGGGCGGGCTCGGGCGCGGCCGGAGCCTCGGCGGCCTGCGCCCGCGCGTAGTCGGCGAACCCGCCCGTGTACGAGACGATCCGGCGCTCCTCGACGGAGAGCAGACGCTCTGCTACCGCATCGAGCAGTGCTCGGTCGTGCGACACGAGCAGCACCGTTCCGGGGAACGCCTCGAGCGCGGCTTCGAGCGACTCGCGCGATTCGAGGTCGAGGTGGTTCGTCGGCTCGTCGAGGACGAGGAAGTTCGCGCCGGATGCCACGACGATCGCGAGGGCGAGTCGCCGCCGCTCGCCTCCCGAGAGCGCGACCACCGGCTTCTCGTGCTCGTCCCAGCCCGAGAAGAGGAAGCGTCCGAGGAGCGCCTGGGCCTCCGGGCGGCGTAGGCCGGTGCCGGCGATCGCCGCCTCGAGCACCGATCCCCGCTCGTCGAGCTCCGCCTCGTGCTGGGAGAAGTACGCCGGCACGACGCCGTGCCCCAGGCGCACGCGCCCCGCGATCGGCTCGCGCCGGCCGAGGATCGTCTCGAGCAGAGTGGTCTTGCCCGAGCCGTTCGGGCCGACCAGTGCAATGTGCTCGCCACGTTCGATCGCGAAGGTCGCGCCGTCGAGCAGCCGCTTGTCGCCCGCGGCGACGGCCAGGCCTTCTGCGACGACGACGTCGCGACCTGACCGCGGCGGTTTGAGAAAGTCGAACCCGAGAGCGCGTCGCCGGCCGTCCGGTGCTTCGACGCGGTCGGCCTTGATGCGGTCGATCTG
This sequence comes from uncultured Thermoleophilia bacterium, assembly GCA_963715115.1. GTDB lineage: Bacteria > Actinomycetota > Thermoleophilia > Gaiellales > Gaiellaceae > PALSA-600. Next base: position 76,636 of record CAVQRE010000001.1, on the reverse strand, counting down.
CTTGAGCTTCGACTGCGCCTGCCGTGCCTTCGACGCCTTGTAGCGAAAGCGCTCCACGAACCGCTCGAGGCGAGCGATCTGCTCCGCCTGACGCTCGGCCTGCTTCTGTAGGTGGATCGCACGGGCCGCCTGCTCGAGTCGCCAGACGTGCCAGGCCCCGGGGAAGAACGTCGAGCGCCCGCGGTCGAGCTCGAGCACCGCCGTCGTCACTGCTTCGAGGAACCACCGGTCGTGAGCGACCATGATGACGGCGGCGTCGATCGTCCGCAGCATCTGCTCGAGCCACTCGAGCGACTCGATGTCGAGGTGGTTCGTCGGCTCGTCGAGGAGGAGCAGGTCGGGCTGGGCGGCGAGCGCCCGGGCAAGCGATGCGCGCGTGAGCTCGCCGCCCGAGAAGCTGTGCAGCGGCCGGACGAGGTCGGCATCGGTGAAACCGAGACCGCGCACGACGGCCGCCGCCCGGTCGCGCCAGTCGTATCCGCCCGCGTGCTCGAGACGTGCTTGAGCCTCGGAGTACCGGCGGAGGGTCGAGGCGTCGTGAGCGCCGTCTGCCATCCCGCGCTCGAGCGTGCGGAGCTCCTCCTCGACCGCAGCGAGGTCGGCGGTGCCGGTGAGGACGTATTCGCTGAGCGCCACACGGCTGAGCGCAGGCGGGCGCTGGTCGTGGAGCGCGATCCGCGTGCCCTTCTCGAGAGCGAGCTCACCCCCCTGGAGCGACGTCTCGCCTGCGATCGCCCGGAGGAGCGTCGTCTTTCCGGCGCCGTTCGGGCCCGCCAGCGCCAGCCGGTCGCGTCGCTCGACCTTGAACGAGACGCCGTCGAAGAGCGGCTCGCCGGAGAGCTCCTTGCGCAACGCAGATGCGATCAGGACCGCCACGTTGATGAAAGTATCGGGAGGTGCGTCCGACGACCGAGGCCGAGACCCTGCTGGCGCTGCTCGACGAGTTGGCCGACGGCGTCCTGTTCGTGGACGCCGATGGGCAGATCCTGCGCGCCAGCCGCGCCTTCCGCCGCTTCGCGGACGGGCTGGGTCTGAGCCTCGACGGTACGTTCTCCGATCGCCTGCTCGAGCTGGCCGACCGGACGAACGAACCGTACGCCTTCACCGCCGCCGTCGAGCGGCTCCAGGACGATGCGGGGTGTGTCGAGTTCGAGGATGCGGCCGTCGGCGGCGTCTACGAGCTCCGCGTCTCCGCGGTCGATGCGGCGGGGCGGCTGTGGACGCTGCGCGATCTGACAGAGCAACGGCGAGCCGATCGTGTCCGTGACGACCATGTCGCGGCCGTGGGTCACGAGCTGCGCACACCGTTGACCTCGATGACCGGCTTCATCGAGTTGCTCGAGGACGGCGGTGCCGGGCCGCTGACGCCGGAGCAGGCGCGCTACCTGGAGATCGTCAGGAGGGCCGCCGAACGACTGCAGCGGCTGGTCGACGAGCTCCTCGGGAGATCCGTTGCCGACCGTACGGAGAAAGGTCCAGCACAGGTAGGCGACGTGAGGGAGGCGGGATGATCGGAATCGTCGGCGGCGGGCTTGCGGCCGCGAAGTGCATCGAGAGCTACCGCGAGGCGGGAGGCGGCGATGACATCGTCGTCTGGTCGCAGGACCCGCACGGGCCGTACCATCGGCCACCGCTTTCGAAGCGGCTCCTGCGCGGTGAGGCCGAGCCGGCCGACGCGCTCGTCCATCCGCTCGAGTGGTATGCGGACAACGGCGTCGACTTGCGCGTCGGCGAACGTATCGCGACGCTCGACGACGTCGGTGCCGATCTGATCGTGATCGCGACCGGTGCACGTCCGCGCGCGCTCGGCGACGCACTCGCCTTGCGAACACTCGACGACTCGCTCGAGCTGCGCCGGCGGGCCGAGACCGCGCGGACGGCTGTCGTCGTCGGGGGCGGGTTCATCGGCTGCGAGGTGACCGCGTCGCTGACGCTGCTCGGCGTCAGCGTGACGCAGATCGTCCGCGAGCCGATGGTGTTCGCGACGCTGCAGGCAGAGCCGCTTTCGGAGGCACTCCACGAGACGTACCGTGCGCACGGGGTCGACCTCCGGCTCGAGGCCACGGAGATCCCCGACGCCGAGCTCGTCGTCGCGGGGATCGGAGTCGAGCCGAACGTCGAGCTCGCCCGTGACGCGGGCCTCGAGGTGCGGAGCGGCATCGTCGTCGACGATCGCTTCTCGACGTCTCGTCCGGGCGTCTACGCGATCGGCGACGTCGCGGAGTTCTTCGATCCCGTCTTCCGGCGCCATCGCCGCATCGAGCACTGGTCGAACGCGGCCTACCACGGTACGACGCTCGGCCGCATCCTCGCCGGTGACGTGGACGCACGCTACGACATCGTGTCGGCGTTCTTCTCGGAGGAGTTCGGTCGGTCGTTCAGGCTCTTCGGGGATCCGGCCGGCCACGATGACACGCGGCTCGACGGCGACTTTGTGGAGGGCGATGCCGTCTTTCGCTTTCTCAAGGAAGGAGCCACCGTCGGGGCGGTCCTCACAGGCCAGAGCGATGAGGCCGAGAACGCGCTCAAGGACGAGATTCGAGCCGGCGCAGCAGCCGTTGCGTAGACGCTAAGGTCGCGGGGACGACGACGCGAGGAGGGGCTGTGGCCCAGTCGGACATCGAACAGCTCTCGATCGACACTATCCGCACGCTCTCGATGGATGCCGTGCAGCAGGCAAACGCCGGCCATCCCGGGACCGCGATGGCGCTCGCGCCGCTGGCCTACCTCCTCTATCGCGAGGTGATGCGACACAACCCCGCGAATCCGGCCTGGCCTAACCGCGACCGGTTCGTGCTGAGCGCGGGCCACGCCTGCGTCCTGCAGTACTCGACACTGCACCTCGCGGGCTACGACCTGCCGATGGAGCAGCTGAAGCGGTTCCGGCAGTGGGGATCGGCGACGCCGGGCCATCCCGAGCTCGGACACACGCCGGGCGTCGAGACGACGACAGGCCCGCTCGGGCAGGGGTTCGGCAACGGCGTCGGGCTCGGGTTCGCAGAGCGCTTCCTGGCGCAGACGTTCAACCGGCCGCACCACGAGCCGGTCGATCATCGCGTTTACGTGATCTGCTCGGACGGCGACCTGATGGAGGGCGTCTCCTACGAGACAGCGTCGCTCGCAGGGACGAATGCGCTCGGCAAGCTCGTCTACTTCTACGACGACAACCACATCACGATCGACGGGACGACCTCGATCTCGTTCACGGAGGACCGCGCCAAGCGGTTCGAGGCGCTCGGCTGGCACGTCCAGCGCGTTCCCGACGTGAACGACCTCGACGCGCTGCGCGCTGCGATCACGAGCGCGGAGGCGGAGACGGCGATGCCGTCGATCATCATCGTCCGCAGCCACATCGGGTACGGCGCGCCGCACGCGGTCGACACCGCCAAGGCTCACGGCTCTCCGCTCGGCGCCGACGAGGTTGCCGCGGCGAAGAAAGCGCTCGGCTGGGACCCGAACGAGTTCTTCCACGTCCCCGACGAGGTGTACGCGCACATGAACGGTGTCGAGCGTGGCACGAAGCTCGAGGCAGAATGGAACGCCGCCTTCTCGTCGTGGTCGCAGACGTTTCCGCAGGAACGCGAACAGTGGGATGCCGCATGGGCCGGACGTGTCGGCAACTGGACGCCGCCGACGTTCGCTGCGGGCGAGGAGCTGGCAACGCGGATGGCGGGACGTCAGGTGATGCAGGCGTTCGCGGATGCAGTGCCGACGATGATCGGCGGTGCGGGCGATCTCGTCGAGTCGACGTACACCGACTTCGACGGCGGCGGTCTCTTCTCCGCGCGCTGGGCGGGGCGCAACATCGCCTTCGGCATCCGCGAGCACGCGATGGGCGCGATCGTCAACGGGATCGCCGTGCACGGCGGATGCGTCTCGCCCTACGGGTCGACGTTCCTGATGTTCAGCGACTACATGCGTCCGTCGGTGCGGTTGTCGGCGTTGATGGGGCTCCCGGTCGTCTGGGCCTGGACGCACGACTCGGTTGGCCTCGGCGAGGACGGCCCGACCCACCAACCGGTGGAAACGTACGCAGCGCTACGCGCGATCCCGAATCTCTGGTTCATCCGGCCGGGCGACGCGAACGAAACCGTGTCTGCGTGGAAGGTCGCACTCGAGAGGAGCGACGGCCCGGTCGGGTTGTCGCTCACGCGGCAGAAGGTGCCGACGCTCGACCGCTCCGACCTTGCTCCTGCCTCCGGGCTCGAGCGTGGCGCGTACACGCTGTGGGAGTCGAGCGAATCGCCAGAGCTGATCCTGATCGCGACCGGGAGTGAGCTCTCGCTCGCGCTCGATGCAGGGCGAAAGCTTGCAGAAGACGGGACCGGTGTGCGCGTCGTCTCGATGCCGTGCTGGGAGCTTTTCGCACTGCAGTCGGGCGAGTACCGTGACGACGTCCTGCCGCCGGAGGTGACCGCGCGGCTCTCGATCGAGGCGGGCGTCGCGCTCGGCTGGCGCGAGTGGGTCGGCGACCACGGCGATTCGATCTCGATCGAACACTTCGGCGCCTCGGCGCCCGGTCCGACCGTGCTCTCGGAGTTCGGCTTCAACGTCGACAACGTCGTCGCGCGCGCCTCGGCGCTTCTTCAGCGGGTCGCGTAGTGCGGGTCGCGGTTGCGTTCGATCACCGCGGCGTGCACCTCCGCGAGGCCGTTCTCGACGCGCTCGACGGCCACGACGTGATCGATCTCGGAACCGACACGGACGCCGTCCGAATCGACTATCCGGACAAGGCGCGGGAGGTGGGAGAGGCGATTCAGCGCGGCGAAGCCGAGCGGGCCGTTCTCGTCTGCGGCTCGGGTGTCGGCGCGGCGGTGGCTGCGTGCAAGCTCACCGGGATTCGTGCGGCGATCTGCCACGACAGCTACAGCGCACATCAGGGCGTCGAGCACGACGACATGAACGTCCTGTGCCTCGGATCGGAGGTCGTCGGGCCTTCGCTTGCAGGCGAGCTCGTGAAGTTGTTCCTCAACGCGACGTTCAACGGCGGCGACCGCTATCGGGAGCGGCTCGAGAAGGTCGCTGCGATGGAGAAGGAGATGAAAGGTGGCCAAGTCACATCTGCATGAGCTGACCGAGCGGGGCCAGTCGGTCTGGTTCGACACGCTCTCGCGCGATCTCGTCCACTCCGGCGGCCTGAAGCGGATGATGGAGGAGGACGCAGTCACGGGTGTCACGTCGAACCCGACGATCTTCCAGAAAGCCCTCTCGGAGGGCGACGGCTACGACGCCCAACTGAAGGACCTGCTCGGGTCGGTTGACGATCCGACGCAGATCTTCTTCGCGCTCGCGCTCGACGACATCCGCGATGCGTGCGACGTGCTCCGGCCTGCGTTCGACGCGAGCGGTGGCGTCGACGGGTTCGTTTCGATGGAGGTCGAGCCCGGCATTGCCTACGAGACGCGGAAGTCGTTCGAGCAGGCGCGATGGATCGCCTCCGAGATCGACCGGCCAAACCTGTACGTCAAGATCCCCGCGACCGAACCCGGCCTGCCGGCGATCGAGGACTGCATCGCTCACGGGACGCCGATCAACATCACCCTGATCTTCTCGCTCGCGCGGTACGAGGCCGTGGTCGAGGCGTATCTACGGGGGCTCGAGCGGCTCGTCGCGGGAGGTGGCGATCCGTCGTCCGTCGTGTCGGTTGCGTCCTTCTTCGTCTCGCGCGTCGACTCGGAGGCCGACAAGCGGCTCGAGGCGATCGGCAAGCAGGGGCTCGAGGGCAAGCTCGCGATCGCGAACGCGAAGCTCGCCTATCAGCACTACCTGCAGGCGTTCTCGGGGCCGCGGTGGGACTTCCTGGCTGCGAAGGGCGCACGTCCTCAGCGCTGCCTCTGGGCGTCCACCTCGACGAAGAACCCTGCCTACAACGACGTGATGTACGTCGAGGATCTGATCGGGCCGGACACGGTGAACACGATGCCCCTCGAGACGATCGAAGCGTTCCAGGATCACGGTCGAGTCCCGGGCGACACGGTCCTCGACGGCGTCGACGAGGCGCATCAGCTCTTCGCCGACCTCGCCGGCGCCGGCGTCGACTACGACGACGTGACCGCGACACTCGAGGCCGAGGGTGTGCAGAAGTTCAGCGACTCCTTCGACCAGATCATGGACAGCATCCGAACGAAGCGCGGTGCGCTCCAGACGGCATGACGGGAGCGGAGATCGTCGAGCGGATCTGGGAGCACGATGCGTCGCTGTGGACCGGGACCGACGAGGCGCAGTGGCTCGGCTGGCTCGACGAGCCGACGCGGATGGCCGAGGACGTCGAACTTTTCGAGCAGTTCGTCGACGGTCTCGCCGGCAGGATCGACACCGTCGTGCTGCTCGGGATGGGGGGCTCGTCGCTTGCGCCCGAGGTACTGCGGCGCACGTTCGACGTCGACACGTTTCACGTGCTCGACACCACCCATCCGCAGGCGATCCGCGACCTCGAGGCGAAGATCGACGTCCGCCGCACGCTCTTCCTCAGCTCGTCGAAGTCCGGCTCGACGCTCGAGACGCGCTCGCACACCGATCACTTCTGGTCACTGAATCCCGACGCCGCGCACTTCGCGGCCGTCACCGACCCGGGGTCGGAGCTCGATCGGCTCGCAGCAGAGCGCGGCTTTGCGGCGACGTTCGCGGGCGTCCCGTCGATCGGCGGTCGCTACTCGGCGCTGTCGCCGTTCGGGATGTTGCCGGCCGCGCTGATGGGCATCGACGTCGGAAGGTTCCTGCTGCGGGCGCGCGAGATGGCGGAAGCGTGCCGGTTCGCAGACGGCAACCCCGGACTCGAGCTGGGCGTCTCGCTCGGCGAGAACTGGCGCGAGGGCCGCGACAAGGTGCTGATCAACCCCACGCCCGGCGGCTTCGGTCTGTGGGCCGAGCAGTTGATCGCCGAGTCGACCGGGAAGCACGGGAAGGGCCTGGTTCCTTGCCCCGGCGAGACAGGGGCGGGGCCCGACAGGCAGGCGCAGGAGGTGCGCGCCGCCGACCCGTACGAGCTCGGCCAGGAGTTCTTCCGCTGGGAGTTCGCCACGGCGGTGGCCGGGTCGATCCTCGGGATCGATGCGTTCAACCAGCCTGACGTGCAGGCGGCCAAGGACAAGACGAAGGAGATTCTCGCCTCGGGCGCCGAACCGTCGGTCGATCCGGTCGGTTCGGCGAAGGAGCTGTTCGCGGGCGCGAAGCCCGGCGACTACGTCGCGATCCTCGGCTTCGTGAATCCGACCGAGGAGAACGAGCGCAAGCTGGAAGCGCTTGCCGATCGGGCGCGCGAAGCGACGGGCTGCGTCGTCACGCACGGCTTCGGGCCGCGCTATCTCCATTCGACCGGGCAGCTTCACAAAGGCGGGCCGAACACCGGCAACTTCCTGCAGGTCGTCGACTCGACCGGCGACGAGATCCCCATCCCGGGCCAGCCGTTCGGCTTCGGGAAGCTGATCTGTGCGCAGGCGATGGGAGACTTCGAATCGCTGTCCGAGCGTGGCCGCCGTGTCGCGCGGATCAGATTGGAGGACATCTAGATGCAACTTGGCATGGTCGGCCTCGGTCGCATGGGGAACGGCATGACGAAGCGGCTCGAGAAGAACGGTCACGAGGTCAAGACGTATGACCCGAAGGTTCCGTCGACCGCGAAGACGCTTGGAGCGCTCTGCAAGCAGCTCGATGCGCCTCGCCATGTCTGGCTGATGATCCCCGCCGGTGAGATCACCGAGAAGGCGTTCCAGCAACTGCTCCGGCTGCTCGAACCGGGCGACACGATCGTCGACGGCGGCAACTCGAACTTCCGCGACTCGCAGCGGCGGTACAAGGAGGCGCGACGGCAGAAGATCTCATTCGTCGACGTCGGCGTCTCCGGCGGTGTCTGGGGACTGCAGGTCGGCTTCTGCCTGATGGCCGGCGGCGACAAATCGGCGGTCAAGCCGCTCGAGCCGATCCTCATGTCGCTCGCGCCGGACGACGGCTACGCGCACGTCGGGCCGTCGGGTGCAGGCCACTTCGTGAAGATGGTGCACAACGGGATCGAGTACGGCCTGATGCAGGCGTACGCGGAGGGGTTCGAGGTGATGAAGGCTCGGAGTTCGGCCTCGACCTGCACGAGATCGCGGGCATCTGGCGCTACGGCTCGGTCGTCCGCTCGTGGCTGCTCGAGCTGCTCTACGCAGCGTTCGAGCAGGAGGGGAGCGACCTCGAGGCGATCCGCGGCTACGTCGAGGACTCCGGCGAGGGGCGGTGGACGATCCACGAGGCGATCGCCGAGAACGTGCCGGTTCCGGTGATCACCGCGGCGCTCTACGCGCGCTTTGCGTCGCGGCAGGACGAGTCGTTCGCGGCGAAGGTCAACGCGGCGCTGCGCAACCAGTTCGGCGGTCACGCCGTGCTCCCGGAGCGAACGGCCCGGAAGAAGAAGGGCGCGTGATCGAGTCGCCGGAAGAGGCTGTCCGCAACCCGCTGCTCGACGGGCTGCGGCTGCGGCGGCGCCCCGATCCATGCCTGCTCGTCATCTTCGGTGCGTCGGGCGACCTGACGTCGAAGAAGCTGATGCCGGCGCTCTACTCGCTCGCGTTTCGCGGGCTGCTGCCCGAGAAGTTCGCGATCGTCGGCGCCGCGCGGAGCGAAGAGACCGACGACGCGTTCCGCGAGCGGATGAAGCAGGCCGTCTCCGAGCACGCGCGCGATCCGTTCGAGGCGGAGGTATGGGACGAGCTCGCCGAAGGGCATTCGCTACGTCACGCTCGACTTCGCGGACGAGCGAGGCGAGGACGTCCTGCGCGACACGCTGACCGAGATCGACGCGCGAACGCGGGACGCTCGGGAACCGCGTCTACTACTTCGCGGTGCCGCCGAGCGCGATCGCGACGCTGCGTCACCGAGATCGCGAAGCGACGGTCGGCGCAGGGCTGGATCCGGCTGATCATCGAGAAGCCGTTCGGGCGCGATCTCGCGTCGGCGCGAGAGTTGAACGCCGTCATCCAGCAGCACTTCTCCGAGAACGAGGTCTTCCGCATCGACCACTACCTCGGCAAGGAGACGGTGCAGAACATGCTGGCGCTGCGGTTTGCGAACGGCATCTTCGAGCCGATCTGGAACCGGCAGTTCATCGACCACGTGCAGATCACGGTCGCCGAGTCGATCGGGATCGAGAGTCGGGCCGGCTACTACGAGCAGGCGGGCGCGATCCGCGACATCTTCCAGAACCACCTGCTGCAGCTGATCGCGATCACGGCGATGGAGCCGCCGATCGACTTCACCGCGGAGTCGGTGCGCAACGAGAAGGTGAAGGTGCTGAAGGCGATGCACACGCCCGGGCCGAAGCACGTGATTCGCGGGCAGTACGGTCGCGGGTTCGTCGAAGGGGCGGAGGTGAAGGGCTACCGCGAGGAGGACGGTGTCGCGCCGGGCTCGCTCACCGATACGTTCGTCGCCGCGAAGCTGTTCGTCGACAACTGGCGCTGGGCCGACACGCCGTTCTACGTGCGCATGGGCAAACGGCTCGCGCGTCGCGAGACGACGATCGCGATCCAGTTCAAGCGCGCGCCGCATCCGCCGTTCGAGGACGTCTCGTCCGAGGCGCTGCGGCCGAATGTGCTGCTGATCCACGTGCAGCCGAACGAGGGAGTGTCGCTCGCGATCGGCGCGAAGGTGCCGGGCCAGGGAATGGCGATTCGCACCGTGCACATGGATTTCCTCTACGGCGGGGCGTTTCGCGAGGGGTTGCCGGACGCGTACGAGCGTCTGATCCTCGACGCGATGCTCGGCGACGCGACCCTGTTCACGCGGTCGGACGAGATCGAGGAGCAGTGGGCGCTCGTCGACGCGATCGTCGCGTTCTGGCAACGCGACCGTCCGTCGTTCCCCAACTACGCTGCGGGCACCTGGGGCCCGGCGGCGGCGGACGAGCTGCTGCACCGCGACTCTCGCTCGTGGCGGCGGCACTAGCGATGTCGACGCTCGAGTCCTGTGATCGAGGTCGACTGGTCGGGCGACGACACGACGATCGCGGAGATCGAGCAGCAGCTGGCGCGGCTGCGCGATGCGTCGTCGGCGGACTCGGCGCAGCCGAATCTCCGGACGTCGGTGATGACGCACATCGCGTGGGTGCCGCCGGTCTGGAAGGGCCAGGCCGAGGAGACGCTTGCCGGCATGGCCGAACGGCACCCGTCTCGGACGCTGCTGCTCGTTCCGCGGCCCGGATGCCGACGACGGGCTCGACGCGAGGCTGGCGATCCGATGCTTTCCGGTCGCCGATCGTGCGATCTGTGGCGAGGTGATCGAACTGACGCTGCGCGGCGACCGAGCCGACGCGCCGGCGTCGATCGTCTTGCCGCTGCTCATCTCGGATCTGCCGGTGTTCTGCCGCTGGCGCGGTGAGCCGCAGTTCGGTGCGGGCCCGTTCGAGCAACTCGTCGACATCGTCGATCGGCTGATCGTCGACTCGAGCGAGTGGGACGAGTTGCAGTACGCGGAGCTCGCCGGGCTGTTCGGGCGTGTCGCGGTGTCCGACATCGCGTGGGCGCGGACGGACGACTGGAGGCATGAGCTTGCGGGCTACTGGCCGGGGATACGAGAGCAGGAGATTCGCGTGCGGGGACCGCAAGCCGAAGCGACGCTCCTGCGCGGGTGGCTGAACGCCAGACTCGATCGCGCGGTGCGCGCAGTCGAACCGGCGGCGATGCTCGGAGTTCGCCTGGGCGGCGAGGATCTCCCGCAGCCGAAAGGCGACGCGGCTACCTCGAGCGACCTTCTGAGCGAGCAGCTCGACCACTTCTCCCGCGACCCGATCTACGAGACGGCGGTGGTGGCGGCGGCCGGGGGGTAACCCCGGGGTCGTCCGCCGTCGTCTGACCGCGGTCAGACCGCGGTCAGACGAACGTCTGACACACGAAAGCGAGTCGGCTTCGAGGCGAATTCGCTACCAACCTGGCCGGATCGATAGCGCGCTGGCACCCTCGGTGCATGGCGCCGCCGCGGATCGAGGTCGTCGGGTGCATCTACCACGTCAATGGGAAGGCCGTGCACGGCACGAACCTCTTCCGCGACGAGGTCGACAGGCTCGCCTTCCTCGAGTTGCTCGGGCGGCAGGCTCGACTGAGCAGCTGGACGCTTCTGGCCTATTCATTGATGACGACGCACTACCACGTCCTGTTGAGGTTGAACAAAGCCACGTTGAGCAGCGGTTTTCGAAGACTGAACAGCACGTATGCGAAGACTTACAACGTGCGCCACGAGCGGCGCGGTGCGCTCTGGCAGCGCCGCTTCCACGACACGATCGTCGAGAGTGACGCGCACCTTCTCGAGTCGATCCGTTACATCGCGCGAAACGCTCCGCGCGGGAACGCCGTCGCGGCGCCCGAGGATTGGGCCTGGTGCAACTACGGGAGTGCGATCGGCGTCGTCCCGACGGACTCGATCATCGATGAGCGAGAGCTCCTCGGCCTCTTCGGGACCAGTCCGAAAGTCGCACGTGCGCGTCTCCGCGCGTTCGTCGAAGAGCCGGACCCGCGCAAGCGCCGCGGTCTGACGAGCGTCTGACCGCGGTCAGACCAAGGCGAACCGCTACCCCCCCGCGCCGAGCAGGGCCACGACTTCGTCGTGCAGGGCGCCGTTCGTCGCGACGACGCTGCCGCCGTCCTCGAGCGGCTTCCCGCTGAACGCGGTGCACCGGCCGCCGGCCTCTTCGACGAGCAATTGCGCGCCCGCCCAGTCCCACACCCGCGCCTCGCGGTCGCACGCGACTTCGACCACTCCTTCCGCGACGAGGCAGTACTGCCAGAAGTCGCCGTAGCCGCGGTTCGACCACGAGCGCTCGACGATCGTGCGCCAGCCGGCCGGCATGCCTCGTTGGGAGGTCGTCGACACAACCGCGTCTTCGATCCGAGCGATTGTCGATACGCGACACGGCTGGCCGTTGGCGAATGCTCCCTCTCCTCGGGCCGCCCACCAGCGCCGCGACAGCACGGGCGCCGAGACGAGCTCGGCGACGACGATGCCTTCACGCTCGAGAGCGAGCAGCGTCGCCCAGACCGGAATGCCGCGGACGAACGACTTGGTTCCGTCGATGGGGTCGACGATCCACTTCGCGTCCCCGCCGTCGTCGCCGAACTCCTCCCCGTGCACGCTCTCGCCCCGGCCGGAAGCCGCGACCAGCTCGCGGATCGCCTCCTCGGCGGCGCGATCGGCGTCCGACACCGGCGTGAGGTCGGGCTTGGTGTCGACGCGCAGGTCGAGCGCGCGGAACCGCCGAAGCGTGATCTCGTCCGCCGCGTCAGCCAGCGTGTGGGCGAAGCGCAGGTCAGCGTCCAAGCGCCGCCTCCAGGCCGAGGCCGAGGCCGAGCACGAACGCATCGTCACCCGGCCGTCCGACGAGCTGAACCGAAGCCGGCAGCCCGTCCTCCGCACGTCCCGCCGGCAGCGCGAGCGCAGGCCAGCCGAGCGCGTTGAACGGATACGTGAACTGCACGAACGATGCACGCTCGCCGATTTCGTCGATGTCCGCCATCGGCGCGACGAAAGCAAGCGTCGGGGCGAGCAGTGCGCGATGATCGCCGAGCGCTCGGTCCGCCTCCACGCGAAACGCCTCGCGAGCCCGCGTCGCCGCTACGACCTCGGAATCGGAGATCGCGAGACAGCGCTCGATCTTGGGGCTGATGTTCTCGCCGTACAGCTCGGCCGACTCGGCATAGAGCTCGCGATGGACATCGGCGATCTCGCGCATGAACATCGCCTGTGTCCCAGCGCCGTCGGGGAACGCGATCGACTCGGCCCGGCCGAACGCAGCCGCTGCTTCGAGCACCCGATCCCGTACGAGCTGCGTGCAGGAGTCGGCCCACGCGACCCCCACCGAAACATCCGCGACGGCTCCCACCGTCGCAACATCGAAGCCCGGGACGAGCGCCTTCATCAGCTCGATGCACCCCGCGACGTCACGCGCCATGGGGCCGACGTGGTCGAAGCTCGGCGCCAGCGGAAAGACGCCGCTCGCCGGGACGAGGCCATAAGTCGGCTTGAAGCCGGTGACGCCGCAGCACGCCGCCGGGATCCGGATCGACCCTCCCGTGTCGGAGCCGAGCGCACCGTCGGCCAGCCCGGCGGCGAGGGCGGCGGCCGAACCGCCACTCGAGCCGCCTGCGGTTCGACTCGGCGCGATCGGGTTCGGCACCACCCCGTAGTGACGGTTCTGCGACGTGACGCCGTACGCGAACTCGTGCAGGTTCGCCTTCCCGACATCGACCCAGCCGGCCGCCTCGAGCCGTAGAACGGCCTCGGCACTCGCGGTCGGCACGTGGTCGGCGAAGACCGCGGAGCCGTAGGTCGTCCTGACGCCGGCCGTGTCGAAGAGGTCCTTCACAGCGAGCCGGCGCCCGGCGGGCGCTTCGCCGCCGAGCTCGGTGATCCAGATGCCAGCTAGCTCAGCCAGAGGTAGACGAACGCGATTCCGACCGTGCCGGCGAACAGGAGGATGAACAGTCCGACGAGCGCCCATCCGAACTGCAGGTTCCGACGGGCGAGCTCGGCGTCCGGATCGGCTAGCGGATGCGTCGCCTCGGTGTCGAGGTCGGTCAACTAGATCACCGTGTCCAGCGCCATCGCGACAAAAAGGAGCGCGAGGTAGAGGAGCGAGTAGTGGAAGAGCTTCGCCGCCGAGCGACGCTCGAGCGTGCGCCGAAGCTCGAGTGCGTACCAGGCGAACACCGCGCCGAGCACGGCTGCCGCGATCGCATAGGCGACGCCGAAGATTCCGACCGCGGCGGGGACGAGCGTCACGATCACCAGCACGAGCGTGTACCAGACGATCTGTCTCGCCGTCTCTCGCTCGCCGCGCTCGACCGGAAGCATCGGGATCCCGGCACGGGCGTAGTGCTCCTTGATCATCAGCGCGAGTGCCCAGAAGTGCGGCGGCGTCCACACGAAGACGATCGCGAACATCGCCACCGCCGCCCAGCCGAGATGGCCGGTCGCGCCTGCGTACCCGACCAGCGGGGGCACGGCGCCTGCAGCGCCGCCGATCACGATGTTCTGCGATGTCGAGCGCTTCAGCCAGCGCGTGTACACCAGGACATAGAAGAGATTTCCTGCGAGCGCGAGCAACGCAGTCGGAAGGTTCACGAGCGAGTCGAGCAGCACGAACGAGAAGGCGCTCAGCGCGAGCCCGAACTCCAGTGCGCGCTCGGGCGGTACGCGGCCGGACGCGACGGGTCGCTGCTCGGTCCTAGACCCCATCAACCGGTCGATGTCGCGGTCGAGATAGTGGTTGAGCGCCGACGCACCGCCGCATGCCAGTGCGAGGCCGATCATCGTGAAGGCGAATGTCGAGGCAACCGGCACTCCGCCTGCTCCGACGAACACGCCCGCGGCACCGGTCAGCAGTAGGAGCGACATGATCCGCGGTTTCGTCAGCGTCACGTAGTCGCGTATCGGGCCCTGCTCGGTCTCACCCCGCCAGACGAGTGCCGCGAGCAGGACGGTGACCCCGAGGGCGAGCGCCGCGAACGCGAGGTGCACGTCGTGACCCGTCAGCAACGCCGCGAGCCCGAACAGCACGAGCGCGGCCAGCGCCGTCGGCAGGAAGCGGCGAGCGGAGACCCATGCGATCGCGACCAGTGCGGCGAGGGGTGGGACGGCGAGTGCTGCGAGCAGGCGGTGCGCAGTCCCCCAGCCTGCCGCGCCGGAGACGACCGCAAGCCCGGTTCCTGCGACCGCGGCGACGGCGACGAGACGCGCCCAGGGCCCCATCAGAACCCGCGGGTCTCCGCGAGCCGCCGCCGAAGGTCGCGGAGCGGTCTTGCGCTCGTCACGTACGGCAGTTTGTCGAAGTTCCAGGGCGGCGGCGGCGACGTGGTGTACCACTCGAGCGTGTTGGCGACCCAGGGATCGTTCCCCGCGCGCTTCCCGTGGCGCACGGTCGCAATGACGTTCCACACGAACACCAACATTCCGATCGCCATCAGGTACGACCCGATCGACGAAGCCATGTTGTACGCCTCCCACAATCCGTGGTCGTGGTACGTGTAGACGCGCCTCGGCATGCCGAGCAGCCCCAGCATGTGCTGCGGGAAGAACGTGACGTTGAACCCGACGAACACGAGCCAGAAGTGCCACCGGCCGAGTCGCTCGTCGAGGCGCTTGCCGAACATCTTGGGCCACCAGTAGTAGAGCCCGCCGAACATGCCGAAGACGGAACCGCCGAACAGCACGTAGTGCATATGGGCGACGACGAAGTACGAATCGGTGACGGCCTGGTCGATCGGGAACGCCGCGAGGAAGATCCCTGAGAGCCCGCCGATCGTGAAGATGCTGATGAACCCGATCGCCCAGAGCATCGGCGTGTCGAACGAGATGTTGCCGCGCCACATCGTTGCGAGCCAGTTGATGATCTTCACGCCGGTCGGGATCGCGATGACCATCGAACTGAGCATGAAGAAGATGTTGAGGCCGACCGGCAAGCCGACCGCGAACATGTGGTGTGCCCAGACGAGCAATGAGAAGAACGCGATTCCCAGCGTCGAGAACGCGACCGCCTTGTAACCGAAGATCGGCTTGCGGGCAAAGACTGGGATGATCTCTGAGATGATCCCCATCGTCGGTAGCACGATGATGTAGACCTCGGGGTGCCCGAAGAACCAGAACACGTGCTGATAGAGGAGCGGGCTGCCGCCCTTCGCCGGATTGAAGAAGTTCGTGCCGGCTTCTCGGTCGAGGAGCATCATCGTCAGCCCGGCCGAGAGCGTCGGCAGCACGATGATCAGCATCCACGCGTAGGTGAGGATGCTCCAGCAGAAGAGCGGGATGCGCGTCCAGCTCATGCCCGGTGCGCGCATGTTGTGGATCGTCACGATGAAGTTGATCGCCCCCGCCGCCGACGAGAGCGAGAGGATGTGGAGGCTCAGGATCCAGATGTCCTGTCCGTGGCCGGGGGAGTGCAGTGTCGACAGCGGCACGTAGGCCGTCCAGCCCGTGTCCGCCGCCCCGCCTCTGGCGAAGAAGCTGAGCAGCAGCACGATGCCGCCCAGGAGGAACAGCCAGTACGAGAGCGCGTTCAGCCGGGGGAACGCCATGTCGCGCGCGCCGATCATCAGCGGCACCAGGTAGTTCCCGAAGGCGGCGGCGACCGGGACGAGGACGAGGAAGATCATCGTCGTACCGTGGATCGTGACCGCCGCGTTGTACGAGTTCTTCGTCATGAAGCCCTCGTTCGGCGTCAGCAGCTGGGTGCGGATCAGCAGCGCGAGCAGTCCGCCGACCGCGAAGAAGCCGAGCGTCGTCCAGAGGTAGAGAATCCCGATCCGCTTGTGGTCGACGGTCGTCACCCACGACGCGACCCTCCCGCGCCGCCAGTCTGCGCGGTAAGGCTGGACCTCCTCGACGTTCACCGCCACGCGATCATCCTCCCGTCTTCGCGAATCGCTTGGTGTACGAGGTCAGTGCGTCGATCTGCGCCCTCGTCCAGTCGTGGCCGACGGCTGGCATCGCTCCCTGGCCGTT
Organism: uncultured Thermoleophilia bacterium; assembly: GCA_963715115.1. Lineage (GTDB taxonomy): Bacteria > Actinomycetota > Thermoleophilia > Gaiellales > Gaiellaceae > PALSA-600. The sequence goes on along the minus strand of CAVQRE010000001.1, from coordinate 60,169 downwards.
CCTGAGCAACGTCGTGATCTGCAGCGGCTCGGCGAGCAGCGGGTTGCCTCCTAGCGGGGGGCCGATGTACGTGTGGTCGAGGCGGTGGCACTTCTCGCACACGCCTCGCCACTCTTCCTTCCCCAGCTGAACCCCGCTCCTGTTCGCGAGCCGCTTCGAGATGAACTCGTCGTACACGGCCCGCGGGACGACGACGACGTGGGCGTCCATCAGCGCGTGCTGGATGCCGCACAACTCGGCGCACCGCGCGACGTAGGCGCCCTCCGGTGCCTTGAACCAGGTCTTGTTCACCTTGCCCGGGATCGCGTCGTACTTCGGCCCGAAGTCGGGCACCCACCACGAGTGGTTCACGTCGTAGTCGAGGCCGACGACCCGCTCGTGCACGACCTGGTTCGCCGGCGCGATCATCGTGTCGATCGAGATCGCACCGTTCGGGTAGCGGAAGAGCCAGTAGAACTGATGGCCTTCGACCGTTATCGTCGTCGAGTTCGCAGCCGACGCCGCCGGCGCGTTGATGATGCCCGGAAGCTCGTAGAAGACGAACGAGGCGATCGCAGCGAGGATGATCACGGGACCGACCGTCCAGATCACCTCGAGTCGGGTCGAGCCGTGAATCTGCGGTCCTTCGGCGGTCCGTGGACGACCGCGGCGCCGGTACTTGATCACGAAGACGATCAGCGTCCCTTCGACGGCGACGAGGATGAGCCCGGTGAGAATTGCGACGAAGATGAACGCCGACTGGACGCGCTGCGCGTTGGGCGAGGCCGGCTCGCCCGGCAGGAAGCCCGCGTTGCCCGCAAGGGCGACGGCGCTGAAGGTCAGCGCCACCGCGCTCGTTGCGAGTGTGGCAAAGGCGATCCGGCGCACGCCGAGTGGCATCGTATAGAGGTGGAACCGAGGAGTCAGGTTGACCTGCCGGGCGACGTCGGCAGCACGTTCGACGTCTTCGTGAACGGCGTGCCAAAGCAGCGCGGCGTCGATTTCGACGTCGTCGGCCGCTCCCTCGTCTTCCGGGAGCAGCTCGTCCAGGAGGGGCGCCTGGGGTTCTGGCGCTGGCTCTCGATGTTCCTCGGCGTTGCCGGGACCTATCGCCGGAACGATACGGTCGACGTGGTGTACGACCGGAACGGCAGGCGGACGGTGGCCAGCTTGGAGGCGACGATTCGGTAGGTTCGCCTCGTGGCGAGCGTCGACGTAGGTCGGAGGCCGAGGGTCGGCCTTCTCCAGGTCGGCGTCTCGCTGGTTGCGCTGGCCGGAATCGCCTGGTGGGCGAGCCGGCAGCACGCGCCTCGCATCCCGCTCGACGTCCACGCGGTCGCCTGGCTGATCGTGGCGCTCGCCCTCTACGCCGGCGCGACACTCCTGCGGGGGGAACGCTGGCACCGGCTGCTCACGGGTGCGAAGGTCGACCGAGGGCGTGGCGAGAGCTACCGCCTGACCACGATCGGCTACATGGGCAACAACACCCTGCCGGCGCGTGCGGGCGACGTGATGCGAGTGATGATGCTCGGGTCGCCCCGGCGTCTCGTCCTCGGCACGGTCGTCGCCGAGCGCGCACTCGACGGACTGGCTCTCGCGTCCATCTTCGTCTTCGTCGTCGCGGCGCGCGGTCTTTCGTTCGGCCCTTTGCCATACGTCGTCGCCGCCGGTGTGATCGGAACGGTGGTGCTCGTGGTCGTGTGGAGCGTCGCGCCGCACAACCGGCGACTGCTCGAGGCCAGGGAGTGGATCCGCCCGGCGATCGGGTCGACTCGCGACCTCGTCGGCGCGCGCGGGCTCGCCCTGCTCGGCGTGTCGCTGGTCGTCTGGCTCGTCGAGGCGTCCGTGTACCTGTCGGTGGGCTCGGCGACCGGGGCGTCGCTCGGCCTGACCGGCGCTCTCTACGTCGTTGCACTCACGAACCTCTCTGCGCTCATCCCGGCTGCACCCGGCTACGTCGGCACCTTCGATGCGGCGGTCCTGCTTGCGCTCGGCTCGCTCCATCTCCCGGCGCTCGGCTACCTCCTCGTTCTCCGTTTCGTGCTCTTCGTGCCGATCACAGTCGTCGGTCTCGCCCTGCTCCTCGCCCGCACCCCCTGGCGGCGTCGATGACCGCGGTCACCGAACGTGTCCGGACGACGCGGCTCGAAGACGTCATCGCAGCGCCCTGGACCGTGCCCGTCGCGCTCACCGCACTCTCCGTCCTGTCGCTCTACCTTCGCTCGCGTCAGCTCCACGCCGGCTTCTGGATCGACGAAGGACTGTCCGTCGGCATCGCGCACCATCCGTGGCCTTCTCTCCTGCACGCCCTTCGTCACGACGGCTCCCCGCCTGCGTACTACCTCCTGCTGCGCGTCTGGATGGCGTGGTTCGGCGACAGCGAGCGCGCGACGCACGCCCTGTCACTCGTCTTCGGAGTCGCCTGCGTTCCGCTCGCTTACGCGTTCGGACGGGCGGCGTTCGACCGCATGACCGGTCTCTGCTGCGCACTGCTCGCGGCCCTGAACCCGTACCTCACGTACTACGCGCAGGAGACGCGGATGTACGAGCTCGAGGCGTTCCTCTCGCTCGTCGTCGGCCTCGCCTACCTCGAGGCGATCGTGCGCGGACGCCGCGCGTTCGCGCCTCTCCTTGTCGCCGGGTTGGCTCTGATGGTCTACACGCACAACTGGGCGCTCTTCCTGTGCCTGGGGCTCGCGGTTGCCACCGCCGTCGTCGTTCGCGAGCGACTCGGCCTGTTCGCGATCGTCGCCGTAGCGGTGGCGGTCCTGTATCTGCCGTGGCTTCCTTCGCTGCTCTTCCAGATCAGGCACACCGGCGCGCCGTGGGCGTCGGTGCCGTCGTGGCGCGACCTGATCGAGGCGCCGACCGCCGTGCTCACGGGCGACGGGCCGTACGTCGCGTGCGCCCTCGCGGCAGTCGTGGGTCTCGGCGCGCTCGTCCGTGGACGCCCGAACGCCGAGCGCACGGCGATCCTCGCCCTTTCGATCGCCGCCGGAGTGGCGATTCTGATCGCGTGGCTCGTCTCGCAGGTGTCGCCGTCGTGGACGATCCGCTACTTCGCGATCGTCGTCGGGCCGTTGCTCGTCCTCGCCGCCCGTGGAATCGTGCGGGCCGGCCGCTTCGGGGTCGCCGCACTGGCGATCGTCGTCTTCTTCTGGGCCGGCTACGCCGCGCAGGACAACAAGGAGAACGCCCGAGCGATCGCGGCCGGACTAGGCAGACTGCATCCCGGTGAGCTCGTCATCTCGACGCATCCCGAGCAGGTCCCGGTGCTTCGCTACTACCTCGGGTCGGGCTTGCGCTTCGCGACCACGCTCGGTCCCGTGGCCGACCAGCAGGCGTTCGACTGGGTCGACGCCGTCTCGCGCCTTCGCGGCACCCCGTCGCGGCCGACGCTCGACCAGCTCGTTGCATCGGTTCCGAAAGGGCAGGAGTTCGTCGTCGTCACGCCGGTGTTCAGGGACTACCGTGCCTGGCGAGCGACGTGGACGAAGCTCGTCTGGCAGAAGTCGCAGGCATGGACGGCCCTCCTGCAGGCCGATCCGAACCTGAGGCTCGTGCGTCACGTGGCCAGCAACGAGATCGCACTGAAGGTCAACTACTTCAAGCCGTTGCAGGCGTACGTGTATCGGCGCGTCGGATAACGTCCCTCGGGCGGTCCTTCTCACGATGACGCATGACAACTCGCAGACGACGCTCGTCCTCGGCGGCGGGCCGGCCGGCCTCACCGCGGCCTACGTGCTCGGGAAGGCCGGCGCAGACGCGGTCGTGCTCGAGGCGGAGGACCAGATCGGCGGCCTGGCCAAGACCGTGGAGGTCGACGGCTACCGCTTCGATCTCGGCGGTCATCGCTTCTTCACGAAGTCGGTCGAGGTCGACACGCTCTGGCACGAGGTGCTCGGCGACGAATTCCTGCTTCGGCCGCGCATGTCGCGCATCTACTGGAACAAGCGCTACCTCGACTACCCGTTGCGCGGCCCGGACGTGATCAAGAAGCTGGGCGCGGTCGAGCTGACCCGATGCATGGCTTCCTACCTGCGGGCTGCGGCGCGCCGCCACAAGGTCGACGACTCGTTCGAGGACTGGGTCTCGAACCGTTTCGGCCGGCGTCTCTTCGAGCTCTTCTTCAAGTCGTACACCGAGAAGCTCTGGGGCGTGCCGACGACGGAGATCCGCGCCGAGTGGGCCGCACAGCGCATCAAGGGCCTCTCGTTCTTCTCGGCGGCGAAGGCGGCGTTCTTCGGGAACAAGGGGAACAGGGTCAAGAGTCTCATCTCCGAGTTCCACTATCCGCGCTTCGGCCCGGGCCAGATGTGGGAGGCGATGAGCGAGGCGATCGAAGACGGCGGCGGCGAGGTTCGGACCGGGGCGCCCGTCGAGCGCCTCGAGCTGGCCGGCGACCGCATCGTCGAGGTCGAGGCCGGCGGCACCTCGTACACGCTTCCCCAGGCCGTCATCTCATCGCTGCCGCTCCGGACCGTGGTCGAACTGACGAGCCCTCCGCCGCCCGCCGATGTGCGTGAGGCCGCACGCGGTCTCCGCTACCGCGACTTCCTCACGGTGGCGCTCGTCGTCGACGGCCAAGATCTCTTTCCCGACAACTGGATCTACATCCACGAGCCAAGCGTCCGCGTCGGGCGGATCCAGAACTACCGCTCGTGGTCGCCGTGGATGGTCCCGGATCCCGACAAGGCGTGCGTTGGGCTCGAGTACTTCTGCTTCGCCGGAGACGATCTCTGGACGATGGACGACGACGCACTCGTCGATCTCGCTGCGCGTGAGCTCGAGCAGCTCGGGCTCGCGGCGTTCTCGAAGGTCGAGCGCGGCTTCGTCACCCGCGTGCCGAAGGCCTACCCGATCTACGACACCGACTACGCGGAGCGCGTCGCGACGATCCGGCGCTGGCTCGACGAGATCGACAACCTCCAGCAGGTCGGTCGCAACGGCTTGCACCGCTACAACAATTCGGACCACTCCATGCTCACCGCGATGCGCGCCGTCGACAATCTCCTCGCCGGCGCTCACCACGACATCTGGGAAGTCAACGCGGAGAGCGTGTACCACGAGACCGACGTGGCTGACGAGCATCCGTACCGTGCCGCTCCCGAGACGCCCGAGATGCAGGCGTTGAGCGGCCGGGCCGCACCCTGACGACCGCCATGCGGAGGCTGCTGCTGCCGGCGTCGGTCGTCGCCGGCGCCGCCTTGCTCGTCTGGCTGACCCTGCCGACCGTCTGGTGGGGCCCGCTCAACGTCGACGAGGAGCTGACGCTGCGGATGGCGCAGTTCTCGTTCGGGCACATCTTCCATATCGTCTCGACGCAGCGCGGCGGCGGCCCGCTGCACTTCTGGCTCGAGCACTTCCTGCTGCGGTGGTGGCCGGGACTGCCGGCACTCCGGGTTCCGTCGCTCGTGTTCGCGTGCCTGGCACTACCGGGCGCGGCCCTCGTCGTGCGACGCCTCGCCGGTTCGGAGGCTGCGGCCGGGGCCGTCCTTCTGACAGCCGCGGCGCCGATCCCGGTTCTCTACGCGACCTTCGGCCGGCCCCACACGCTGCTGTTCGCCTGGTTGATGTGGAGCACGGTCGTCGTGCTGCGTGCGGCGGACGGCGGTGGGACGCGCTGGTGGATCGCGGGCGGGTTCCTCCTCGGTCTCTCGGTGTTCGTCCATCCGACGGCTCCGCTCTACGCGGTGACTGCCTTCGGGGCGGCGGCCGTCTACTGTCCGAAACCCGTCCGCGCCGTCGTGCGCGAGGCGTGGCCTGGGGCGGTGGCGCTGTTCGTCGCGTTCGTCCCGTACTACGTGAAGACGTTGCACGTCCTGAGCGACCGCTACGGCGTGGGGAGCGGGGCCGGAGGGCGCACGTTCAGCGGTCGTCCCGTCTGGGAGGACGCGCTCCACTTCGTTGCGCCGGGCCGTCACGACGTCAACTACTTCACGGTTCTCGCCGCCCTGGGTGTCGTGGCGCTGGCCGTCGCGCGCCGGCGTCGCGCGCTTGCGTTCTGTGCGATCACGGTCGCTGCCCCGGTGATCTTCTTCTCGGTCGTTCCGGCGAGCGGCGATTCGGCGATCTTCTTCGACCGCTACATGATTCCCGTCGCTCCGGCGTTCTTCGCCGTCGTCATGAGCGGTTGCCTTGCGCTTGCCGCTCGCGCAGGCAGGCTGCGGGCTCTCGTTCTCGTGCTGCTCGTCGGCGGGCTGCTCGCGATCGAGCTTCGCTACGACGCCCACCATCGCGATGCCGTGCGCAAGATCCACGTCGACCAGGTCGTCCAGGCCGTCGCGAAGGCGCCGGCCGGCACGGTTCTGTTCGGGTCGACGGGGACGAGCGGCCAGCTCTTCTCGTCATTCGACTACGGGCACCCGGCGAACATCCTCGATCACCTGGTCGCTCTCCGGGTGCGTAAGCTCGATCTCGTCGACGACGACTCGTGCGAGCGCGCGCTCGCGTTCGTGCGCGGCACCGCACCGCGCCGAGCGATCTGGCTCTTCTACGCGGCGGGTGGCCCTGAGGTGGCGGCCGGCGAGCGGGCGTTCGACGGAGAGTCGGGCGTGACGGTCCAGCAGGTCGAGCGCCACTACTTTGTCGTTCGGTCGCGATCGGCGCTTGCACCCCGCGGGCTGATCGCGCTTGGCCGGTCGCTGCGCGAGCGCTGGAAGCGCGCTGTCCCGGCGAACCTCCGGGTCGACGAGCTGCTGATCGCCGACCGGCAGCTGCTGCAAGAGCCGCCGCGCTGCGTGCCCTACGGCGAGCTCGGCGATCCCGACATCTCCCCACACTGGCCTCCGGTGACGACGTCGCACCAGTAGTCCACCCCGCCTTGTACAGTCGACCGATGACGCGTGTGCTCATCCTCACCGCGAGTGTCGGGGAGGGGCACGACCTCCCGGCCCGCACGCTCTCCGACCAACTGCGCGCGGAGGACCCGACCGTGGACGTCGTCGTCGAGGACGGGCTGCGCGCGATGGGGCGTGGCTTCGTGCTCGTCAGCGAACGGGCGCCCGGCGTCGTCTTCTTCCGCTTCCGCTGGCTCTGGGACGCCGCGTTCTGGCTGTTCGTCGGGCTGGCGCCGACACGGAGGGCGACGCAGGCGCTCGTCCGGAAGCTCGGCTCGCGCGGTCTGCTCCGGCTCGTGAACGACGTCTCGCCCGACGTCGTCGTCTCGGTGTACCCGACGACGACCGAGGTGCTGGCCGGCCTTCGCCGCAGCGGCCGGCTCGACGTTCCAGTCGTGGCCGCGATCACCGACCTCGCGATGATGCACTACTGGGCGGCGCCGGGGATCGACCTGCATCTGATCACGCATCCCGAGTCGGCTGCCGAGGTCCAGCAGGTCGCCGGGAACGACACGGTTGTGCGCGCGGTGCACGGGCTGACGCGTCCCGAGTTCGGCGAGCCCCGGGATCCGTTGGAGGCGCGGCGCGCCCTCGGGCTTCCCGGTCGCGGCAAGATCGTCCTCGTCTCGGGCGGAGGTTGGGGCGTCGGCGACCTCCGCAAGGCCGTTGACGAGGCTCTCGGCGTCGAGGAGGTCGCGATCGTCGCAGTGCTTGCGGGCCGCAACGACGAGCTTCGCGAAAGGCTGCTGCGTCGATACGGGGACGAGCCGCGCTGTCGTGTCGTCGGCTTCACCGACCACATGAGTGACTGGCTCGCAGCGGGCGACGCGCTCGTCCACTCGACAGGGGGGCTCACTGTCCTCGAGGCGCACGTGCGGGGCTGTCCGACGATCTCGTATGGCTGGGGCCGTGGGCACATTCGCGCCAACAACGAGGCGTTTCTCCGGTTCGGCATCGCCGACGTCGCGAAGTCGGACCACGAGCTGCGCGTGGCGTTGCGGCGCGCGCTCGCAGGCCGGCCCAAGCCGGTTCCGACGCTTGCGGCTCTGCCGTCCGCGGCGTCGACCGTGCTCGCGCTCCTCGCGTGATCGGCGCGGGCTGGGTTGCGCCCCCGCTTGCGGCTCACTCGGACCGGTTGGCCCGTGAGATCGGCGTTCCCTGTCGGCTCGGGCGCCAGGATGCGGTCGTGCTCACGTTCGACGACGGGCCTCACGTCCACGGAACTCCCGCCGTCCTGAATGCGCTCGCACGGCACGGAGCTCGTGCGACCTTCTTCCTCGTCGGCGAACAGGTGCGGAAGGAGCCGGCGGTGGCGCGTGCGATCGCCGATGCCGGCCACGAGATCGCTCTCCACGGCGACCGCCACGTGCTCCTGCTGCGACGGCGCGTGGGTTCGTTCGCTGCCGATCTCGACCGTGCGTCGGCGACGATTGCCGAGGCGACCGGCGTCGTGCCGACGCTCTACCGGCCGCCGTACGGGGTCTTCAGTCGAGGCGCGCTTGCGCACGTGCGTCGGCGCGGCCTCGAGCCGCTGCTCTGGTCGGCCTGGGGCCGCGATTGGGAGCGCCGGGCGAGCCCCGCATCGATCTCCCGCCGGGTGACGCGGCGGCTCACCCCGGGGGACGTCGTGCTCCTGCACGACTCCGATGCCTACAGCTCGCCGGACTCCTGGCGGAGGACTGCTGCTGCGCTGCCGTCGATCCTCGAAGCTGTCGCAGCACTCGGCGTGTCCGTCGACTCGGTCACCCAGTCGACGTAGCGCCGCACACCTTCGGTGAACGTCGTCGTCGCCTCCCAGCCGAGCTCGCGGTGCGCTCGCTCGCCCGAGACCTTGGCCGCCCGCAGGTCGCCGGCCCGTCCGTCGACGTGGACGATCGGAACCTCACCCACGACGTCTCGCACCGTTCGCGTGATCGAGCGCACGCTGACGTCCTCGTCGCGCACGAGGTTGAACACGCGGTTCCGCCCGGCTGGAGCGAGCGACGCGACAACTCCGTCCGCAAGGTCTTCGACATAGACGAAGCGGCGCGACTGCGTGCCGTCACCCGCAATCGTGAGCGGTTGCCCGTGCAGCGCCTTGTCCGTGAATGCGGCGACGACGGCCGTCGGGCGCGAGCGCGGCCCATAAGGAATCCCGAAGCGGAGGATCGTGTGCTCGAGGTCGTAGAGCTCTCCGTAGCTCGCCGTGTACATCTCACCCGCGATCTTCGTGGCCGTATAGAAGTGCTTCGGCAATCCGAGCGGCGTGTCCTCATCGACGAGTGCCGGGCTGGACGCGTCGCCGTAGACCCAGACGGTGCTCGCGAAGACGAAGCGGCGGGTACCGTGCTCCCGCGCGGCGTCGAGAAGCGACTGTGTGCCGCGGACGTTGACGAGGTCTGCGTGGGCAGGATCGCGCGCGACCAGGTCGACGTCGGCGACGGCGGCCAGATGCAGCACCGCGTCGCAGCCGTCCACGGCGCGCCGAACGTCGTCGGCACTGCACAGGTCGCCGATCACGGTGTCGACGGTTCCGGCAGCGTGGTACGGCGATGGAACGAGGTCGAAGATGCGAGGCTCGTGCCCGTGGGCTTCGAGGCGATCGACGACGTGCGAGCCGATGAAGCCGGAGCCGCCCGTGACGACGACCTTCATGCGGGCTCGCCGCCCGGTCGGTAATACAGAGGCACGCACCAGTGATTCTCTGCGATCCAGTCGCTCGTCGGCAAGTGGTCGCTGCGACCGAGGAGCCGGTGGCAGGGCTCGTCGTACACCTTGCCCGTCGAGCGTTCGATCGGCTCGAACACGACGTACTTGTAGAGACCCGATGTCATGCCGTCCGGCAGTTGCAGGTGCGAGGTGTATAGAGGGTCGAGGTGCGTCCGCGCCGCTTCGTTCTTCCAGCGGACGATCTCGTCGAGCCGCCCCGTCTGGACGATTCCGAGTGCGGCGGTGAATTCGTTCAGCCGGAAGTTGAGGCCGTGGAGCGCGTAGTCGGGTTTCCCGTAGTTGCGGAAGGAACGCGCGAGCTCGATCGCGTCGGGATGACGCGAGACGAGCATGCCGCCCTCTCCGGTCGAGATCGTCTTGGTGGCCGCGAACGACCAGATGCCGACGTCTCCCCAGGTCCCGGCCCGACGGCCGTTCCATTCGGCGCCGTGGGCATGCGCGCAATCCTCGATCAGGATGATCCCTTCGCTGCGGCAGAGCTCGGTGATCGGCTCGATGTCGAAGGCGAGGTGACCGCCGATGTGGACGAGGAACACCGCTCTCGGCTGGTGTTGGCGCACCTTTCGCTCGAGGTCGGCGAACGACATGCAGAGGTCCTCGCGGTTGCAGTCGACGAACTCCACGTGGGCGCCGGCGTGGAGCGCTGCCAGCGGTGTCGCCATGAACGTGTTCGAGGGGCACAGCACGGTCTCGCCTGCCACCCGGGCCCAGGTCAGGGCGGCGAGCGCGGCACCCGTCCACCCGTTGAACGCCACCCCTTCCAGGCCGTTCCAGCGGGCCCACGCTTCCTCGAACTCGGCCGTCAGCGTCCCCTCGCTCCAACGGTCGGCATCGAAGATTCGGTCCCACAGCTCGTGCAGCCGTGTGCGGTCGCGGTGGTCGAAGCCGATCGCGAAGCGCGCGAGATCCGTCGAGACGTCGGAGTCGAGCATCGCGCGGAAGCCTATAGCGGCGGTAGGAGGAGCATGTCGAATCAGGGTTCTAGACTGGCCCGGTGAATGCGCAGGCGCTGGCGGCACTCGAGCTGCCTGCGGTCGTCGAACGCCTGGCGGCGGCCGCCGAGACGGAACATGGGGCGGCCTCCGCCCGTTCGCTCGAGCCGTCGCCGGATCCCGTCGAAGTCGCCCGGCGCCAAGCGCTGACGGCCGAGGCCGTTGCACTGCTGCAGGCTGCCGCCGAGCCTTCGCTGGCCGGCATCGCGGACGTCCGGGGCCTGGTCGAGCGCGCCGAGCGCGGCGGGGCTCTGCCGCCGGGGGAGCTCCGGGCCTGTGCGCGGGCAATCCGTGTCGCGCTCGAGGCGAGACGCGCGGTCGGCGAGGCGGCTTCGCTGGCGCCGCTGCTGCACGCTCTGCTCGACCCGCTGCCGAGCCAGCTCGAATCGGTTGCGGCTGCCGTCGACCGTGCGGTAGAGGAGGACGGCTCCGATCTGCGCGATACGGCATCGCCCCTCCTTCGCCGACTGCGGTCGGAGCTTCGTAACGGTGCCGCACGCGTTCGCGAGGAGCTCGCGCGCATCGCACGGTCGGACGCCGTCGCCGGCGCGCTCCAGGAATCGTTCCTGTCCGAGCGAGGCGGCCGCCCGGTGCTGGCCGTGCGTGCGTCGGAGCGAGGGAAGGTCCCGGGCATCGTCCACGACGCGTCGAGCTCCGGCCAGACGCTGTTCGTCGAGCCGACTGCCGTCGTCGAGCTCTCCAACCGGCTGTCGGAGGCTGCGGCCGCGGCGCGGGACGAGGCCGAGCGCATCCTCGCCGAGCTTTCGGCGGGCGTTGCGGAACGCGGCGACGACCTGCGGCTGCTCGTCGCGGCCACGGGCGCCGTCGATCTCGCGCTCGCCGCCGGCACCCTTTCGCACCGCTGGCACGGGGCACCGGTCGCGGCTTCCGACGAGATCCGGCTGCTCGCGGCGAGGCACCCACTCCTCGACCCCGCCGGCGCCGTGCCGATCGACCTCGACCTGGGCGACCTGCGAACGCTCGTGATCAGCGGTCCGAACACGGGCGGCAAGACCGTCGCCCTGAAGACTCTCGGCCTGGCGGCGATCCTCCACCAGTGCGGCCTCCGGCCTCCGGCTGGCAGCGCAGCCCTGCCCGTCTTCGACGACGTGCTGGCAGACATCGGCGATCGGCAGTCGATCGAGATGAGCCTCTCGACCTTCTCGGGCCACGTTCGCAGCATCGTCGAGATCCTTGCCGCAGCCGGGCCTCGTTCCTTGGTCCTGCTCGATGAGCTGGCGGGCGGGACCGACCCTGACGAGGGTGCGGCGCTCGCACAGGCGCTCGTCGCACGGTTCGCCGGGCAGGCGCGGCTCACCGTCGTCACGACGCACTACGCCTCGCTCAAGGAGTGGGCGAGCGGTGCGCCCGGCGCGGCGAATGCTGCGACGGGTCTCGACCTCGAGACGGACGAGCCGCTCTACTCGCTGGTGCTCGGGCGGGCCGGCATCTCACACGCGCTGCGCACTGCCGAGCGACTGGGGCTCGATGGTCGGATCGTCGCGGACGCTCGCGACCGTGTCGATCCGGGGCGGCGGCGGACGGCAGAGCTGCTTGCCGAGGCAGAGGCAGGAGAGCGGCGCGTCGCGGAGCGGCAGGCCGAGCTCGACGGCTCGGTCCGGGCGGCGAGAGAGCGTGAAGTCGAGCTCGGGCGCGAGCTCGAGTCGCTGCGTGCCTCGAGGGAGCATGTGCGGGCCGAGGCGAAGGCGGAGGCACAACGAGAGCTCGCGGAGGCACGAGCTGAGCTCGAGCTCCTCCGCGAGGACGTTCGCACGGCGCGCCGGTTCGAGGGCGAGCGCCGGGAGGTGGTCACGAGGGCCGAGCGGGACCGCGACCGCGCACTGGGTCGTGCGGCCGAACGCATCGGGCGTGCGGAGCAGGCCGTGAACCGGATCTCGGAGCCGGTCGTGCAGCTTGCTCCGTTGGCGGTCGGAGATCCCGTCGAGGCGCCGGGGCTCGGCGTCCGCGGCACGATCGTGGCGATTCGTGGCGACGAGGCCGAGGTCGCCGGTGCCGGTGCACAGCGGGTTCGCATCCCGCTCGAGCGTCTTCGCCCGTCTGCCGAGCGCGAAGCTCCGGCCGAGCCGCCGGTGCGCGTGAACGCGTCGGCGATCGGACGGGACGCCCCTGACGAGTTGGACGTGCGTGGCCTCGGGTCCGAGGACGCGCGGCAGCGCGTCCGAGCATTCGTCGACGACGCTGCGCTCGCCGGCCTGCGTTCGGTCCGTGTCGTCCACGGACGGGGAACGGGGGCGTTGCGCTCGGCCGTCCGCGGTGAGCTCGTCGGGCACCCGCTCGTCGCGAGCAGCGAGCCGGACTCGAACGACGGCGCCACGGTCGCAAAACTGTCCTGACAGGACAACGATGTGTGCCGCATCCGTGCCGGATGCGTGTCGATTCGCCGCAGGACACTGTCGGGCTCACGGGGCGGCAGGTACCAGTGGACGACCAACGTTCCCGTCAGATCGGAGTCGCCCATGCATCGAATGCATCTGCTCGTCTCGACCCTCGCCGCAGCGGCGTTGCTCTCGGTCCCGCTCGCGCACGCTGCCTCGCCCGACGCGGTGATCAGCCAGGTCTACGCCGGCGGGGGCAATGCCGGCGCGTCGTACGCGAACGATTTCGTCGAGCTCTTCAACCGCGGCGGGACCTCCGTCGACCTCACCGGCTGGACGATCCAGTACGCCTCCGCTGCGAGCACGTCGTGGCAGGCGACGGCGCTCGCCGGATCGCTCGCGCCCGGGAGGCACTACCTCGTCCAGCTCGCTTCGACGGCGGCCGTCGGAGCCGCCTTGCCTACACCGGATGCAAGCGGGACGACGAACCTAGCAGCGTCGGGTGGCAAGGTGGCGCTCGTCCGAAGCGCCGCCGCACTGACGTGCGGCGGGTCGCCGGGCAGTTGCTCGTCGGCCGCGGTCGCCGACCTGATCGGCTACGGGTCGGCCGCCGACTACGAAGGCGCGGGAGCTGCGCCTGCGCTCGATTCGACGACGGCTGATCTGCGTGCGGGCGCCGGGTGCACCGACACCGACGCGAGCTCGGCCGACTTCACGGCGTCGGCGCCGACGCCGCGGAACTCCACGGGCGCGGCGAGCCCCTGCTCAGGCGCGCCGGTCGGAAGCGGCGGTGTCGGCCAGTCGGCCGCGGTCGACCTGGACGTCCAGCCGGTGCTTTCGCTGGCGCTCGAACGAACGAGCATCAGCTTCGGTCAAGCCCTCACCGGCGCAACGCCGAGCCCGTTGTCGGAGCGCGTCACGGTCTCGAGCAACGACGGTGCCGGCTACACGCTCACCGTCCATCGGACGGCCTTCACGCCGGGTGACCTGCCGCTCGGCCTCGCGGCCAGCGCTCCCGCCGGTGCCCAGCTGGGCACGGGGCTCGGCGCCGGCCTGGTGCCGATCCCGGTCGCACCGGCCGCCGACCTGGTCGTCGGCACCGCGCAGGCAGCGACCGGCGCAGGCGGTGACGTCTGGCCGACGACGGTCGGCTTCGCGGCGCCCCTGCCTGCGGTCGCCTCGGGCCGGTACGCCGCGACGGTCACGTTCACGGCGATTCCCCGGTGATCGCCGCCGTCGCGCTCGCCGCAGCGTCGGCCCTCGCGTCCGCGTTTGCGGGCGCGGGGGCCGATCGGCCGCCGCTCGCACTCTCTGCGTCGCCGACGCGCATCGTGGTCGAAGGGGGATCGTGGTCGACGGTTCGCGTCACGAACCCGGGAGCGTCGAGCGTGGTCGTCGATGTGGCACCGGCCGGGTTCGCGCTCGACCCTCGCGGGCGACCCCGGATCGCGGACGTGGGTGGCGTAGGAGGCTGGCTCGTGGTTGCGCCGCGGAGGCTCGTCCTCGCGGCGGGTCGGTCGGCCAGCGTGACGGTTTCGGCGGTCATTCCCCGGCGGGCAAGCCCAGGCGAGCACGACGCGCTCGTCCTGCTGCGCACGCGCCCGCGTGCAGGCGCACCGGTGCCGATCGTGATGCAGGTCGGGGTGGTGGTCGACGTTCGGGTTCGTGGGCGCGTCGTTCGGCGGCTCGACATCCGCAGTCTGCGGGTCGTTCGGCACGCGGGCCGGCGCACGATCCTGCTCACGCTCTGGAATCGCGGAAACGTCTCGGAGGTACTGCTGGTGAGGCGCGTGCAGATCGTTCTCCGGCGCGGCCGGCGGTTGCTCGCGACCCTGCTGCCTCCCCGTCGACGGATCCTGCCGCACAGCATCGCGGTGATGGCGTTGCGGTACGTCGGAGGCGCGCGCGGCTGGGCTCAGGCGGCCGTGGCCGTGCGGCGCCCGCGGCCCGGCGCCGCGATCTTGCGGCGGACGTACCGGATCCGGCTGTAGGTCTCTGCCGAGGTCGTTTGGGGGTACCCTCGATGGATCGCGACGGCACCGGTTCTCACCAAGCCTCGTCTGCGCGGCGTCTTTCACGAAGCCGGCTTCTACGTCGCCCTGGGGCTCGGGGTACCGCTGGCGCTGACGGCCGAGCCCGGCCGCGCGCGCATCTCGGCGATCGTCTTCGCGTCGTGCGTCGCTCTCTGTTTCGGGGCGAGTGCCCTCTACCACCGCCCGACCTGGTCGCCGCGCGTACGCGCGCGACTCGCGCGCGTCGATCACGCCGGCCTGTACCTGCTGATCGCCGGGACCTACACGCCGTTCGGGCTGCTCGTGCTCTCCGTCGGCTGGGCCGTGCCGGTGCTGACGATCGTCTGGACCGGGGTGCTCATCGCCATCCTGCTCAAGGTCTTCTGGTCGACGCAGCCGAAGAAGGTGTCGGCCGCGATCGGCCTCGCGCTCGGCTGGGTCGCCGTCGTCGCGTTCTCCCAGCTCCTGAAGCTGCCGGTCGGGGGCTGGCTTCTCGTCGTCATCGGCGGCGTGGCCTACTCGCTCGGAGCCGTGACGTATGCCATCCGGCGTCCGAACCCGTTTCCACGGGTGCTCGGCTACCACGAGGTCTTTCACGTCTTGACTCTGGTCGCGGCGGGCTGCATGTACGCGGCAGTTGCGTTCTACGTGCTCCCGCGCGGGTAGCGCCGCTGCGGATCATCTACACTTGCGGGCGAATTGAGCGAGTCTGGATGGTGCCGGTTTGCGCCTTCTTGCCGTTCATGAGTTTGGCGAGGAGGTGGAAAGAGATATGGCAACCGGAACCGTGAAATGGTTCAACGCGGACAAGGGTTACGGGTTCATCACCCCTGACGAGGGCGGGAAGGACCTGTTCGTGCACTTCAGCGCGATCCAGGGGAGCGGCTACAGGTCGCTCGCCGAGGGTGCGAAGGTCGAGTACGAGGCCCAGCAGGGCGAGAAGGGCCCTCAGGCCGCGAACGTCACCATCGTCGCGTAGCGGCGAGAACGGAACGAGTGCGGCGGGCCTCGTGCCCGCCGCAGCGGCAGACAAGACTTGACGCAGAACGAGAGGAGTTCACCATCCCGCAGAAGGAAGAGAAGGTCGAGATGACCGGGGAGATCGTCGAGGCCCTCCGGAACGGCATGTTCCGGATCGCGCTCGACAACGGGCACGAGACCCTCGGTTACACGGCCGGCAAGATGCGCCGGTTCAGGATCCGGATGAATCCGGGCGACCGTGTGCGGATCGAGCTGTCGGCCTACGACCTCGACCGCGGCCGGATCGTCTACCGGCTCCGGCCGGGCGACGAGCGCGAGTAGCCCGCCGCCCGAGCCGAACGCTCGACTAGCTCCCGGTCACCTTGACGGCGCCGCGGATCTCGCCGCCCTGGTTCTTGGCCGTGTGGACGTTGACGTATGCGTCGTGGCCCTCGAGCGCCGCGATCACCGCTTTGCTGATCTTCGCGGTTCCGGTCTCTCCGCTGTGGCACGGGCCGCAGAGCGGCACCACGACCGGGCCGGCGACGCCCGCCTTGCCCTTGTGGATGTGGGCGGCCGTCGCAGGGCCGGTGAGCCCCGAGAACGTCAGCTTCCATTTCAGCACGCCCCCGGCCTTGTTCTCCGTGTAGGTGCCGCTGAACGCACCTTGCTCGGATGCCTTGACTCCCGTCGGCTTGGGCGTCTCGTTGCCCGCCTTGAGCGTCGCGCTCACCTTGTAGTTGTCGAGGGCACCCGCTACCGCGAGCGCCGCGGCCACGAGGAGCACGACTGCTCCCGCGGCCGAGAGCAGAGCAAACCTCTTCACGACTCGATCCTCCTTGTCCGACCTGAGCTGTCGAGTGGTGCTTCGTCGGGCGAGGTCCACCGGTTTGGACGAGGCTCGCTACCGTCGGGTCGATGTCCCGGGTCGTCCTGCTGGTCGCTTCGTGTGCGCTGCTCGGTGCGGGTGCTGCGCCGGCATCATCGCGCGACGACTCGGTCTCGTGGCGAACGCTCGCCTCTTCGCCTGAAGCGACGCTGCCGGCGAAGCGCCTGCTGCCGGCGAGTTCGTTCAGCGGTGCCGGCTGGCAGGTTCTCGTCTTCTCCTCGGCGAGCGACGTCACGCGTGTCCTGCCGGCGTTTGCGCCTCCACTCGCGTCTCTGCTCGCCCGGGCGCGCGCGTCGACGAACTTCGGCTACCGCCGGCTGCTGTTGATCGCGGTCGCGACGAGGGCGGGATGCTGTCCGGTCGAAGTCGCGGAGCTCTCGAGCGCGGGTAAGAGCGCAGCGCTGACGGTTCGCCAGATCCCTTGTGCGGCCTGCAACGGAAGTGCCGCCGGGTACTGGGTCCAGCTCGTGTCCGTGCCTCGCGTCGCGTTCTCGGTGCCGCGGCGGCTGGGCGTGACCGTTCAGGCGCCACCGACGTGCCCCGCCGGCTACAGCTACGCCGGTTTCGTCAGCTCACCGGCCGCGCATCTGACCGCGACGCTGACCATGGAGCGCCTGCCGGCGCTCGTCTCTCCGATGGATCACGCGCTCGCGTACGCCTCGATCGTGGCGCGTGACGCGCAGCAGGTTCCCCGGGAGTGGCTGCAGGCCGGCATCGGCCGCGGCGCGATCGGGGCATACGCGGACGACGGTCGTGGCTGGGTCTACGTCGAAGCACAGACTGCGGCCGGCTATCAGCTGACGGAGCTCGAGCCCGCCACCCCCGGCGTTCCGGTCGAGCTCGCGTTCTCCGGCAGCGGGTCGATGTGGACGGTCGCGATCGACGGGAAGCAGGCCTTCGCGGCCGACCTGGGAGCGCCGGCGACCGGCACGTCGACCGCGGTCGAGGTCTACCGGGCTGGTAGCGGTGGCGCGTGTCCCGCGCTCGACTTCGCGCTGGCCGGCGTTGCGCCCAAGGGAGACCCGCGCGGCCTGCTGCCGCTGCTCGACCAGACGGCCGACGGGTGGACGGTACGTTTGGGGTAGCTTCTCCGGATCGGAGGAGCGCGGCGAGCAAGAAGGAGGCGTTGAGATGTCGGATCTGACCACGCAGCTGGATGAGGCCCGCCGGCGGTGGGACACCCTGCGTCATCCCTTCTATCAGCGGTGGGAGCGCGGGGAGCTCAGCCGCCATGACCTCGCCCTGTACTCGGGCCAGTACCGTCACGCAGTCGTCGCGCTCGCCGACCTTGCGGCGAAGAGCGGAGACACCGAGCACGCTCGCGAGGAGCGCGCACACGTCGCCCTCTGGGACGAGTTCGTCGACGCTTGCGGCGGCGAGCAGGCCGAGCCGCTCCCCGAGACGCGGGAGCTGGTCGCCACCTTTGCGGCAGTCGCGCCGGGAGCCGAGGCCGACGCCGTGCTGTACGCGATCGAGGCGTCCCAGCCGCCCGTATCGCAGACGAAGCTCGAGGGGCTGGTCGGCCACTACGGGTTCGCGCCCGACGGCGCTGGGACCACCTACTTCCGCGTCCATGCCGAGCTCGACAAGGAGCATGCCGCGGAGGCCGCCGATCGGTTGGCGACGGCCAATGGAAGCTCAGTGGCTGCGCTTGCGTGCGCAGAGTCGGCGCTGGCTGCCAACTGGGGCCTGCTCGACGGCGTCGAGCGCGCCCTTCACGGCCCGAGCTAGCGCGCGCCGAACTCGCGCTCGGAACAGGCCCGGCAGTAGAACGCGAGCGCCGGCGGCTCACACGTCTCCGGGTCGTCGGTCCGGTAGGCACGCCAGCCGCGCCAGTGCACCCCGCTCGAGCGCCCGCACTCGCGGCAGGCGGCGACGTTGACAGGCCGTCCATCGCGGCTGTCCGTGCTCCTCGGCTTCTCCCCAGCCCCCACTTGTTGAGAATTGCACGCTGCCGGCGGTCCAGCCACTGGCTCTTTCGGCGGCCCTGCATGGACCACCGGCTAGGTGCCGGATGGGCATCGACGCTCGAACGAGGGACGGCATCGTGCGATGATGGGTGGGTCGGCCACCGGAAAGAAGGAGCGTTCGTCGTGAAGAGCGCGGACAAACCGAAGAAGCTCCAGAAGAAGGTTGCGCAGAAGACGCTGAAGGAGAAGCGCAACGAGAAGCGGGCCAAAGAGGCCCAGCAGCGGCAATAGCGGCCGCGCG
The DNA here is from genome assembly GCA_963715115.1 of uncultured Thermoleophilia bacterium. Lineage (GTDB taxonomy): Bacteria > Actinomycetota > Thermoleophilia > Gaiellales > Gaiellaceae > PALSA-600. The sequence continues at coordinate 41,242 of CAVQRE010000001.1, read as the reverse complement.
CCCGGCGCGCGGCCGCAACACCGTCCTACCGGGCGCGCGCGAGTAGCTCCTGGCGGCGCAGATCGACGGTCAACTGACCGTGAAGTGGCCGAACATCACCGGCTCGTGCGGCGGACAGTAGTACTTGTACTTGCCGGCCTTGAACGAGACCGAGACGGTCTTGGTGCCGACGAACGGGACGGTGGTGAAGTCCTTCGCATACCCGTGCGGTCCATCGAGCGAGAATGCGTGGATGCTCGCCTTGTCGTGGATGACGAGTGTGTACTTCCCGGCCTTCAGCGTCTTCACGGCCTTGCCGCCCTGTGTGAACGTGATCGTGAAGCCGGGACCGACCGTCCCGACGAGCGTCGGAGCTGCCGCTGGGCGTCCGAACGCGGAAACGGCGGCGACGGCGGCGACGAATGCTGCGAGAGCGAGAGCTGTCGTGCGGCGCATAGAGAAGAGCTCCTTTCTGTCGATGCATTGCTCTACGCGGTTCGATCGCCGAACGGATTCCCGAAATTGCAGAACGTTTAGGGTCCCGGCCGCGGCGCCCGACAGCAACTACGCCAAGGAGGCCCAGGCCGTCGAAGGCTCCGCGGCCCGACGCTGTTCGGCCGAGGGATCACGCGCGTCTCGCACGACAAGGTGGTTCTGTTCGACGTCACGACACGACACTTGCGACATGGAACTACGAAGTTGCGAGCAACTGGGCGTTCAACCCGACCACGAATGCGGAGTTCGTGATCGACCAGAAGTTCCCGGCAGTCCCCGGGATGGTCCAGCTGGCGTGGGCGGCGGCTCGAGCCGGGTACTCGATCGACTTCCTGACCGGCCGTCCTGCCGCGCAGGAGGCGGCCACGCTTGGGAACCTCACGTCCGACGGCGTCGGAGTCGATGCGGGCTATCCGTCCCCGACGACGCTGAGCGACGGTGAGGACGGCCTGTTCACGAAGCCGCCCGTCGCGAACTACACGGACTACCTGAAGGCCGCCTGTGCCGGCGATCCGGGCGGCTCGTGCACGACGTCCCACTACAAGACGGCGACACGAGGCGGGCCGCGCGAAGCAGCCCGCCGGATGTCTGGTCAGGTGATCTCGATGTCTTCGACGCCCGGATCGGGCGCGGGCAGCTTGGGGTCGAGGCGTTCGAGTGCATCGACCAGGATCTCGGCGACGGCGAGGTTCCGCGACCAGTTGTGGTCGGCGGGCACGACGTACCACGGAGCCCATTCGGTCGACGTCTCCCGCAGCGCATCCTCGTAGGCGGCGGTGAAGTCGTCCCAGAGCCGCCGGTCGTCGAGGTCGCCGGCGCGGAACTTCCACCGCTTCTCCTGGTCGTCGAGTCGTTCTTGCAGCCGGACGCGCTGCTCCTCGCGCGAAAGGTGCAGGAACACCTTGACGATCGTCGTTCCCTCGTCGGAGAGGAGCCGCTCGAAATCGCGGATGTGCTCGTACCGGCGCTGCCAGATGTGTCGCTCCGCGAGTTTGCGCACGCGAACGGCGACGACGTCCTCGTAGTGCGAACGGTTGAAGATGACGAGCTCGCCGCGTGCGGGGCACGCCAGGTGGACGCGCCAGAGATAGTCGTGCGCGAGCTCGGTCGTCGTCGGCTCGCGAAAGGAGGCGACCCGGCAGCCCTGTGGGTTGACACCGGTCAGCACGCTGCGAATGGTCCCGTCCTTGCCGGCGGTGTCCATCCCCTGGAGCACGAGCAGCACCGAGCGCGTCGCCTCCGCGAACAGGCGGTTGTGAAGCAGGCCGAGGCGTTCGACGAGCTTCGTCAGATGCGCGAGCCCTTCGTCCTTGTCCGGCGCCCCGATCCGTGCGCCGGGATCGCGTCGGGCAAGGTGGGGAGACGACCCCGGCTCGACGCGCAGTTCGTCGATCAGGCGCTTCGAGGTCGACACGAAGTCATTCTGAAGGCGCGCCCGGCGCCTGTGCCGACTCGAGCTGCGGCAGCACGAGCCCGGCCTCGAAGGCGACGATCACGGCCTGCACGCGGTCACGGACGCCCAGCTTGCGGAGGATGCTCGAAACGTGCGTCTTCACCGTGGATTCGCCGAGGTACAGCCGTGTGGCGATCTCGGCGTTCGAGAGCCCGGCCGCGAGCAGCTTGAGAATCTCGAGCTCGCGCGTCGTCATCGTCGAAAACGGGTCCGAGCCGATCTCGGGGCGCGGCCCGACATCGGCGAACCGGTCGAGCAGACGGCGTGTCACCGTCGGTCCGAGCAGGGCGTTTCCGTCCGCGATCAGTCTGATCGCGTCGACCAGGTCGTGTGGGCGGACGTCCTTGAGCAGGAAGCCGCTCGCTCCGGCCCGGATCGCTGCGTAGACATACTCGTCGAGGTCGAAGGTGGTGAGGACGAGGACGCGGGTCGCGCTTCCGGAGGCGACGATCTGCCGCGTGGCCTCGATGCCGTCGACCACCGGCATTCGCACGTCCATGAGAATGACGTCGGGCGTGCACTCCGCAGCGAGAGCGACGGCCTGACCGCCGTCCTGCGCTTCGCCCACGACGTCGATGTCGGAGCGCGTCTCGAGGATCAACCGGAACCCGCTGCGCACGAGCGCCTGATCGTCGGCGATCAGGACGCGGATGCTCACCCGTCGCTGCCGAGTGGGATCTCGGCGGTCACGAGGTAACCCCCGGAGACGAGCGAGTTCGCCTCGACGTGCCCGCCGAGCATTGCGACACGCTCGTGCATTCCGGTCAGGCCGTTTCCGGGACGGCTGCCCGGCTCCTCGCCCCGGCCGTCGTCGCGGATCTGCAGACGCAGGTCGTCGCCGTAGCGAACGCTCACCCGCGCATGCCGGGCGTCCGCGTGCTTGAGCGTGTTCGTCAGCGCCTCCTGGATGATGCGGAACGCGGAGAGGTCGACCGTCGCGGGCAAGGGCTGCAGCGCGCCTTCGATTTCGAGAGCGACATCGAGGCCGGTTGCACGGACCTGGTCGATCAGCCCGTCCAGGCGCGCGAGCCCCGGCTGCGGCTCGTAGCCAGCCTCGCCGTTGACGACGCCGAGCACCCGGCGCAGGTCGGTCAGCGCCGCCCGGGCGGCCTTGTCGATTGCCCGGATCGGTGCGCGGGCGAGCGCGGGATCGAGCTCGAATACCTCGTCGGCGGCTCCCGCCTGAACGACGATGACGCTCAGTGCATGCGCGACGACGTCGTGCAGCTCGCGACCGATGCGCGCCTGCTCCTCCGCGACCACCCGGCGCGACTCGGTCAACTGCTCGCGCTCGAGCCGTTCGGCCTTCTGCTCGATCTCCTTCACGTACGCCCGTCTCGAGCCGATCGCATCCCCCAGCAGCCACGCTGCGACCAGGAAGACGACGTGAAAGGCGGTGCTGCCGAACTCGCCATCGCCGCTCGAGATCGTGAGCGCGGTCGCGACGACGGCAATCGCGGCGAGCCCGAGCCCGCGTTTCGCGCGGGACTCGCCGGAAGCCGCGAGCGTGTACAGCGCGACACCGAGCTGGAGCGGTACGAACGGCGAATCGAGTGCGATGACCGCGACGGCAATTGCAGTGGTGATCCCCACCGCTGCGAGTGGCACCTGGCGGCGGCGGAGGAGCGGAAGCGTTCCGAGCGTGACGAGGATGGTCGTCGCGACGGGATGCGGGCGGCGCGCTGCGATGGCGACGGTCGGCACCCAGACGGCGATGGCGATGCCGAGATCGACGAGTTGTGGTCGCCGGTACAGCCAGCTCCAGATCATCGCGTCACGGTAGCCGTGCCGGGAGCTGCGTCAGGCGTCGCGGCGCAGTAGCACGACGGCGGCGATCGCCAGCGCGACCGCGCAGTAGCCGACGAACAGCGCGAGCCCGGGGCCGGGGGCGAGGCTGTGCGCACCGTGCGTGAGGGAGAAGATCGAGCGACCTGCGGCGTCCGGGAGGTAGGGCGAGACGGCGTCGTTCCAGCTCGCCGGCAGGATGTTCAAAAGCGGCGGGATGACGAAGAAGATCGCAGCGAAAGCCGCGATCGCGCCCGCAGTGTTGCGCACGATCGTGCCCAGCGCGAGGGTGAAGATGCCGAGCAACATCAGGTACGCGGCGCCTCCCACGATCGCTCGGGTCACACCTGACTGCGACAAGGAGATCTGCAGGATGTCGTGGCGCGAGAGAATCGCCTGGCTTCCGAAAAACGCGATGAACACGGACGGCAGCATCAGGGCGAACGTCACCACCGCGAAGACGATCGCCTTCGCCCAGAGCACCGGCAGGCGCTTGGGGACCGCGGTGAGGCTGGCGCGGATCATCCCCGTCGAGTACTCGCCCGTGATCACGAGCACACCGAGCACCCCGATCGCGAGTTGCGAGAGATTGACGCCCGCCAGCGCGATGTCGAGCGGGTGCCGGTTGGCGCGCTCGTTCGGGCCCATGCTGCCCCAGTGCGACGAGGTTACTGCCGCGAAGAGGAGCGGCAGGCCGATTGTCAGCAGAACGGCGACGAACAGTGACCACCGCGTCGAGCGCAGCGAGAAGAGCTTCGTCCACTCAGACCGTATGACGCGGGCCTGGGTCACGCGGCCCCGCTCCGTGAGCGGTGGAAGCGAGATCGCTTCGGCGGCGCCGGTCACGCGGCACCTGCCCCGGTGAGATCGCCGGTGCGAAACTCGACGTCGTCCCGGGTGATGTCCATGAACGCCTGCTCGAGCGATACCTGCTGTGGCGTCAGTTCGTGCAGGACGACGCCGTTCGCCGCGGCTGCGTCTCCGATCTGTGCGGCTGTCAGGCCGTGCACCTCGAGGAGGCCAGGAGCGAGCGACACGACGGTGACGCCTGTGTCGACCACTTGGTCTCGCAGCTTCTCGGCCTGAGGAGAGCGCACTCTGACCACGTTTCCCGATGCCTCGCGAACGAGCTCCTCGACGCTTGCGTCGGCGATCAGCTTGCCGCGGCCGATCACGATCAGGTGGTCGGCGGTCAGCGCCATCTCGCTCATCAGGTGCGATGAGACGAAGATCGCTCGGCCCTGTGCGGCCAGCTCTTTCAGGAGATGCCGGATCCACTGGATCCCTTCGGGGTCGAGCCCGTTGACCGGCTCGTCGAGCATCACGGTGTGAGGGTCGCCGAGCAGCGCCGAGGCGATGCCGAGCCGTTGGCCCATTCCCAGCGAGAACTGACCGGCGCGCTTGCGGGCGACGTCGTGCAACCCGACGAGGTCGATCAGCTCGTCGACGCGCCGCCGCGGCAGTCCGTGTGTCTGCGCGAGCGCGAGCAGATGGTTGTACGCCGAACGGCCGGTGTGGACCGATCGCGCTTCGAGCAGCGCGCCGACCTCGTGCAACGGGGCGACGTGGTCACGATAGTGCTTGCCGTTCACGCGGACGTCGCCGGCGGTCGGCGCGTCGAGACCGAGGATCAGCCGCATCGTCGTCGACTTGCCCGAGCCGTTCGGACCGAGGAAACCGGTCACGACGCCCGGCCGGACCGTGAACGACAGCCCGTCGACGGCCCGCTTGCTCCCGTAGTCCTTGGTGAGCGCCTTCGCCTCGATCATCAGGGCCACGGTATCGGTGCCAGGCTCAGTCGTTCGACGGAACGCTCTCCTCCGAAAGGCGGAACCGGCGAGACCGCATCGGTTCGCTAGGTTCCGAGCGTGGGCAACTCGTCGTCCGGCCGCCTTCGCCCGAGCCTCACCCTGTCGATTCTCGCGATCAGTGGGCTCGCGTATGCGGTGTTGAGCTCGGCTGTCGTCCCCGCCCTGCCGACGATCCAGCACGACCTCGGCGCGAGCGAGACCGGGATCACGTGGGTTCTGACCGGCTACCTGCTCTCGGCGTCGGTCGGGACCGCGATCCTCGGACGTCTCGGCGATGCCTACGGCAAGGAGCGGGTGCTCGTGTGGACGCTCTTGATCCTCGGCGGCGGGACGTTGCTCGCGGCCGTCTCGCACACGCTCCCCGTGCTCATCGCGGCACGCGTGATCCAGGGCGTCGGCGGCGGCATCTTTCCGCTCTCGTTCGGCATCGTGCGCGACGAGTTCCCCGCCGACCAGGTCGCCGGGAGCATCGGCCTGCTGTCGGCGATCCTCGGGATCGGCGCGGGTGTGGGCATCGTCGCCGGGGGATTGATCGTCGAGCACCTCGGATGGCAGTGGCTGTTCTGGCTGCCGCTCGTCGTGATCGCCGTAGCGGCGTTCTGTACCTGGCGCTTCGTGCCGGAGTCGCCGGTGCGCATCCCCGGTCGCCCAAGCTGGCTCGCGGCGATCCTGATGAGCGTCGGGATCTCGACGCTGCTGATCGCGGTCAGCCAGACGACCGCCTGGGGCTGGACTTCGTCCCGCACGTTCGCGCTGTTCGCCACCGGCGTGCTGGTCTGCTGTGCGTGGGTCATGGTCGAGTTGCGGAGCAAGACTCCTCTCATCGACATGACGATGATGCGGATCCGCGGTGTCTGGACGACCAATGTGACCGCGTTTCTGCTCGGCGCCGGGATGTACTCGTCCTTCATCATCTTCCCGCAGTTCGCGCAGCTCCCGACGAGCACAGGCTTCGGCTTCGGTGCGTCGGTCGTCGTCTCGGGGCTCTATCTGCTCCCATCGACGCTCGGGATGGTGGTCGTCGGCTTCTCCGCCGGCCGGATCGCCGCCCGCTTCGGCTCGAAGGCGGCGGTCGTCGCCGGCTCCGCAATCACCGCCGCAGCATTCGGTCTCATTGCCGTCGCGCACGAGCACCCGTACGACATGCTCCTCAGCGCTTCGCTGCTCGGGATCGGGGTCGGGCTCGCGTTCGCCGCGCTCGGCAATCTGATCGTGCAGGCCGTTCCGCCCGAGCAGACCGGCGTTGCGGGGGGAATGAACACGGTGATGCGGACGATCGGCGGTGCGATCGGCGGTCAGCTCGCTGCGACCTTCATCGCCGGGCACACCGCAGCCGGCGTCGCCACGGTCACCGGCTTCGAGGAGACGTTCCTCATGGCGACGTTGTTCCTCGTCCTGTGCACGTTCGCGGGACTGCTCATTCCCGACCGGGCGCAGATGCGCGCCGGTCGGGAGGCGCAGGCGGTGCTGGTCGAGTCGACGTCGTAGGTCTGCCTCTCGCTACGCGCCCTCGGTCGCGGGCTCGCGCGACGGCTCGGGGTCACGAATGAAGAGGGCGGAGCGGGTCCAGCTCGGCATCCACCAGTTCGCGCGACCGAGCAGCGCCATCAGCGACGGAACCAACAGGGCGCGAATCACGGTCGCGTCGAAGATGATCCCGGCCGCGAGGCCGATCGCGAACTCCTTGACCTCGAAGCCGGGGCTCGCGGAGAGCACGAGGAACGCGAACATCAGGATCAGCGCGGCACTCGTCACCAGCTTGCCGGTCCGCGCGAGGCCGAGCTCGATTGCCTTCGGTGTCGACCCCGTCTCGTCGTACGCCTCCCGCATGCGGGTGAGCATGAACACCTCGTAGTCCATCGAGAGCCCGAAGAGGAAGGCGAAGACCATCAACGGGATCCAGGCGGTGATCGCCCCGGTCGCCGGGATGTTCCATAGCGAAGAGCCATGCCCCTCCTGGAAGATGAAGACGATGATCCCGTAGGCCGCGGCGAGCGAGAGCAGGTTCAGCACGACCGCCTTGATCGGTAGCACGATCGACCGGAACGCCCGCGCCAGCAGGATCAGCGTCAGGATCATCACGAAGGCGAGCACGTACGGGAAGTTGCCGTAGATGGCGTGAACGAAGTCGCGGTCGACCGCGGCGACGCCGCCGAGCGTGCCGTTCGTCCCGTCGAGCGAGTCGTTGACGTCGTTGACGATCCCCTGGATGCCCGGCGCAGCGCCGTCGATCGTCGGGAATGCCTCGACGAGCGAATCGGGCCCCCGCCGCCACGTCGGCGGAGCCTCGGCACCCACGACGCCCTTGACCGCGCGCACCTTGACGGCGATCGCTTGCGGGTTGCCGCCGCGCTCGACGAGAACGTTGAGAGGTTTCATGACGCCGGGGCTGATGCCGGCCGCGAGCAGCGCATCGCGGCCCTGAATTGCGTCGCCGCTTCCCGGGAAGTGCGCGAGTTGCGCCTCGTTCGGGTTGAGCCGCAGGCCGATGGTCACGAGCACGCCGACGATCATCAACCCGACGATCGCGACGGGGAGCGGCCGGCGCAGCACGAACCGCGCCCAGCGTCCCCAGCCTCCGTTCTCGGGATGATCGGGGCTGACGAGGCGCTTCGGCATCACGCGCACGCTGTTGATCCGCGCCCCGAGCACCGACAGCATCGCCGGCAGCAACGTGATCGCCGTGGTGACGGAGACTGCCGGGATCAGCATCCCGCCGATGCCCATCGAGCGGATGAACGGAAGCGGCAGGACGAGCAACGAGAGCAGTCCGACCGCGACGGTCGTGCCCGACACGATCACCGACCGCCCGGCGTGCGTCATCGTCTCGACGATCGCCGACTCGACATCCGCTCCTTCGCGCAGTTCGTCGCGGAAGCGGAAGATCATCAGCAGCGCGTAGTCGATTGCGACGCCGAGGCCGACCAGCGCGATCAGGAACTGGACGATGATCGAGACGTTCGTGATGTAGGTCAGGGCCCAGACCAGCGTGAAGGTGTTCAGGATCGAAGCTGCTGCGACGACGATCGGCATCAGCACTGCCGGCAACGTCCCGAACACGAAGAGCAGGATCACGAGCGCGCCGAGGGCGCCGACGAGCGCTTCCGCGAGAACACTCGGGCCACCCGTTTCTCCGTTCGAGCTTGCCTCCTCGAGCGGATCGTGCCCCGTCACGTGCACCGTGATGCCGGGTGGAAGCCCGGCCGCGGCAGCCTTGCGCTCGGCCGCCGCCCCGCTCGTCGTCGAGAATTGCGCCAGCCCCGGTGGGTAGATCATCAGGAACGTCGTGTGCCGGTCCTCCGACGCGTACATCGGGTTGCCGGTCGAGAAGTAGGAGCTCGTCAACGCGCCCGGCGTTGCGGCGGCTGCGCGAGTCATCGCTGCGCGAATCGGCTCGCTCTTGGTCGCATCGCCGTTCGAGTGGAACACGACGACGTTCGGCGGACGCACTCCGACGCCGAATGCTTTGAACGTGCGCTGGCTTGCCTCGTAGGCGGACTTGCCGGGAATCGAAAAGCTCTGGTACCAGCGCTTCGACACCTGGCCGGCGGCGTAGGCGCCGAAGAGCGTGAGCGCGGCCCAGACCGCAATGACATACCAGCGACGACGGGTGGTGAAGTGTGCGAGGCGAACGAGCAAGCGGGCTCCTTCCGGCGAACGACGACCCTTCTAAAAACGTACACACGCTGAAATCTTTCAGCAACAGTAACAAGGACGTTACACTGCGCAAGTGGGACTGCGCGAGACCAAGAAGCTGCGCATGCGCACGGAGATCGCCGATCAGGCGATGCGGCTGTTCGTCGAATGCGGTTTCGACCACGTGACCGTCTCGGAGGTCGCGGCCGCCGCGGGTGTCTCACAGAAGACGGTTTTCAACTACTTCCCGACCAAGGAAGACCTGTTCTTCGACGAGGTGCCCGAGCGCGAGGCCGCGATCGTCGACGCACTCCATGGTCGTGCGCCCGGCGAGTCGATTCTCACCGCGCTGCGACGGCTCCAGGTCGGCGAGTGCAGCCGCCTGAGCAGTCCCGCGTTTGCGACCTTTGCCCGGATCATCGAAGAATCGCCGGCGCTTCAGGCGAAAGAGCTCGAGGTGATGGCGCACTTCGCACAGGTGCTCGCCTTCGCGATCGAGAGTGAGCTCGGCGTCGACGAGCGCGATGCGCGGATCGCCGCCGGCCTGCTCGTCAGCGTTCACCGGCAACTCTTTCGAGGTGCGCGCAAGCAGGCGCTCGCGGGAAAGCACGGTGCCGCGGCGGCGAAGCGGCTGCGTGACGATCTCGAGCGCGCCTACGAACTGCTCGAGCACGGCCTCGGCGATCTGGGCCGCGCTCGGAGCGTGGCACAGGCCTCGAGCCTGTAGTCGTTCAGCCTGCGATCCAGGCGTGTGCGCGGTAGAAGGCCATCTGCTTCCCGTCCGGCGAGATCGGTCTCCACCATGCTGGTTTCATCGCCGACTGAGTCTTGTTCGGCTCGGATGGCCTCGCCCGACTTCCCGCCAGACCGGACCAGCCGAACGGCTACGGCTCAGTGGTCGGTGGCGAGCCGTCCGAGCGAACGCACCCGGCCGGCGCCGTCGAGAACGACACCGAGCAGCGCCAGCACCAGGGCGGCGACGATCAGGGCGGTCAGGATCAGGCGGTGGCGGCGCATCACAGGCTCAGACCGCCACGGGCGCGGAGCGGTCGATGACCAGGGTCGGGCTCATGCCGAGCGCGCGACCGAACGGCGCGCCGACCACGAGGCCGATGCGCTGGACGAAGGCGGGCGGGAACGGCAGCCGGACGGTGACGTCGCCAGGAAGACGATCCGCTCGCCGGTCACGGATTCTCGATTGTGTCGCCGGGCTGAACCACGTTGTGACTCCTTCCGAGAGGGGCTTTCCCCCTCAGAGCCACCACCGGCGCCGGAGATACCTCTACTTCACTTCGTCGAGGCGACCGGTCTTCACGTCGTAGACGAATCCGCGCACGCCGTCCGTGCGTGGGATGAACGGGCTGCTCTTGATTCGTGCGATCGACTGACGGACGTCCTCCTCGAGGTCGTCGAACGCCTCGGCCGCCCACTCGGGCTTGATGCCGGTCTCGGTCTGGACCTGGTGCCGGAACTCGTCGTCACTGAACGTCAGCATCCCGCAGTCGGTGTGGTGGATGAGGATGATCTCCTCCGTCCCGAGTAGACGCTGCGAGATCGCGAGCGAGCGGATCTCGTCGTCGGTGACGACCCCTCCCGCGTTCCTGATCACGTGGGCGTCACCCTCGCTCAGGCCGAGCAGCCCGTACGGGTTCAGACGGGCGTCCATGCAGGCGAGCACTGCAATCCGCTTGGCCGGAGGCAAGGGCAGCTCGCCCCGGTCGAACCGTTCTGCGTACTGCTCGGCGTTCTGCAGCAACTCATCCGTGACGCTCACTGTTCGCTCCTTTCGTCCCCTCGCCGGCCCGGTTGGGGTGGGTGCCGACGCTATAGATAATGAAGTAATACCTGATTGAGCCGTTTCTACGCTCTGAAGGGGGTCTCAAGACCGTTCAAGACGTGCCTTTCGGCCCATAAAGTTTTCCCGGCACCGAGCCGATATTCGGGCGATGGCTGCGGTGGGCTCTCGGCGGAAAGACCGGCGGAGGGCGAGCGACGACTGGGTTGCTCGCTGGCTCGCGGCATGCTCCGATCTGGCCGATCTCGAGCGCTCGAACCCGATGACCGATGCGGTGATCGACGAGATCGACGGGCGCATGATCCGCATCGGCGACCACTGGCTCGCCGATTTCGCCTCGTGCAACTACCTCGGGTTCGACCTCGACCGGGAGATCATCGACGCGATCCCGGAGTACGTCGAGAAGTGGGGCACCCACCCCAGCTGGTCGCGACTGCTCGGGAGCCCCGTGCTCTACGACGCAGATCGAGGAGCGTCTCACCGAACTGCTCGGGGCACCCGACGCGCTGGTGTTTCCGACGATCACCCTGATCCATCTCTCGGTGATCCCACTGCTCGCAGCCAGCGGAACCGTGTTCGTCGACCGTCGCGCGCACAAGACCGTCTACGAAGGAGCGGAGCTCGCCACGCTCCGAGGCGCCACGCTCAAGCGCTTCGGCCACAACGATCTCGACGAGCTCGAGTCCCTCTTGCGCAGCGATTCCTCGTCGGCGCGGTTGATCTGCATCGACGGGGTCAACAGCATGACCGGCAACGTCGCCGATCTCGCCGCCTATGCGGCCCTCGCCCGCGAGCACGGCGCGATCCTCTACGTCGACGACGCTCACGGCTTCGGCGTGATCGGCGAGCGGAGCGACGACGAGTCGTCGCCGTACGGCCGGCGCGGAAACAGCATCGTCCGCTATTTCGGCGAGAGCTACGAGAACGTCGTGCTCGTCGCCGGGCTGTCGAAGGCCTATTCCTCCCTGGCCGCCTTCATCGCCTGTCCGCCCGAGATGAAGCGCCTGCTGAAGACGGCTGCGCCGCCGTACCTCTACTCGGGGCCGTCGCCGATCGCCTCGCTCGCGACGACGATCCGCGGGCTCGAGGTCAACGACCGGCGGGGAGACGCCTTGCGCGCCGATCTGTGGGCGAAGACGCAGCGTGTCCTCGAGTGCCTCGACCGCCTCGGAGTGCGCACACCGAACCAGCACGGCCTGCCGATCATCGAAGTGCCCCTCGGACACGCCGAGCAGATCGGAGATGTCGGGAAGTTCCTGTTCGAGAACGGCATCTACGTGACGCTTGCGGCCTACCCGCTCGTGCCACGCACCGAGGTCGGCTTCCGGGTTCAGCTCACCGCTGCCAACTCCGACGCCGAGGTCGACCGTCTGGTCGACGTGCTCGGCAAGCTCGCGAACGCGTTCGACCTGCAGTCGGTCACGGAGCAGGCCGCATGACGCTCGTGCGCCGGCTCGCGCCAGGACGCCAGACCCTCTGGGCCTGGTACATCGTCACGCTGACCCTCCTGACGGCTGCGTATCTCTTCGTGCCGCCGCTCCAGGGTTATGCCGTCGTCGTCAACGTGATCGGGGTCTCGTCGCTCGTCGCGATCGCCACGGGCATCCGACTGCATCGCCCGAGGGCGTTGCTCGCCTGGCTGTTGATCCTGCTCGGCCAGGGGCTGTACGTCGTCGGCGACTTCTACACCTACACCTATCCGGATCTCCTCGGCGGGAAGGTCGGGTTCCCCTCCGCCGGAGACGCCATCTACCTCTCCGTCTATCCCGCGCTGTTCACCGGGCTGATGCTGCTCGTCCGCCGCCGTGATCCGTACGGCCGCGACCGAGCGGCGGTCGTCGACACCCTGATCCTCACGGTCGGTTTCGCGCTGCTCTCGTGGGTGTTCCTCGTCGCACCGAACCTCCACCTGTCCGGGTTGACGATCCTCGCGAAGCTCGTATCGGTGGCGTATCCGCTCGGCGACGTGCTGTTGCTCGGTGCGTTGATTCGCTTCGCTGTGCAGGCGGGTGCGAAGGGCCCGGCGTTCTACCTGCTCGTCGCCGGCACCGTCGGCCTCCTCGCCACGGACTGCGCGTACAACTACGCGCTTCTCGCGGGAACGTACAACCACCAGCTCGTCTACGACGCAGGCTGGCTCGCATATCTCGTGCTGTGGGGCGCAGCAGCTCTGCATCCGTCGATGCGGGGTCTCGAGGAACCTGCTTCGGACACCCGCGCTCGCCTGACGCCGACCCGGCTTGCCCTGCTCGCGTTTGCCTGTCTGATCGCGCCGGGCATCCACTTCGTCGAGGAGCTCGGCAACACCGACCTCCTCGTCGTGATCGGCGCCTCGGCAATCCTGTTCCTGCTCGTCGTCCTGCGCATGGCCGGGCTGGTCCGGCAGGAGGAGCGGGCCACGGCACGCGAGCTCGCCTTGCGGCACGCGGGCCTCGCGCTTGTCGAAGCCGTCGGACGTGCGAGCGTGAACGACGAGGTCGCCGCATCCGCCGCCCAGATCGTCGGCCCGTCGGCCAAGGTCAGGCTCGTCCTCTGGTCACTCGAAGGCGCGCAGGTCGCGGCTTCGAACGGCGCGGGCTCCTGGGACATCTCTCCCGAGGCTGCGAAATGGCTCCAGGCGCAGCTGGGGATGCGGGAGCATGTCGCCGTCGTCACACCGCCCGAGCACGTCCTCGTTCCGCTCGGTCTGGGAGACGTGCGGAACACACTCGTCGTCCGGCTCTCGGTGCGCGACGAGGATCAGGGCGCGATCATCGTGCAGTCGCCGACACACGTCCCCACGGACATCTTCGATTCGCTCGAGGCGTTCGCCTCGCAGGTCTCGCTCGCGCTCGAGGCCGCGTCGCTGGCCGAGAACCTCCACCGCTCGAAGAGCGAGGCCCGCTTCCGCTCGCTCGTCGCGCATTCGAGCGACCTGATCACCGTGCTCGACCAGGACGGTGTCGTCACCTATCAGAGCCCGTCGATCGAGCGGGTGCTCGGGTACGCGGTCGACGAGATCGAGAATCAGCGCTTCGACAGGCTGCTCGCCGAGGCTGATCGCTCTCGGTTGGTGCCGATGATCAGCGCAGGCAACGGCGCGGGACCGGAGTCGCACACGTTCGACTGCTCGCTGCGACATCGCGACGGCCGCTGGCTCCAGTTCGAGGTGCAACACACGCAGCTGCTCGAGGACGAGCACATCCAGGGGATCGTGCTCAACAGCCGCGACGTCAGCGAGCGCAAGGCGTTCGAAGAACAGCTGGCCCACCAGGCTTTCCACGATCCGGTCACCGACCTCGCCAACCGCGCCCTGTTCGCCGACCGCGTCGAGCACGCGCTCCGCTCGACGGTTCGCAAGGGCTCGCTGATCGCGGTCATGTTCATCGACCTCGACGACTTCAAGACGGTCAACGACAGCCTCGGACATCAGGCCGGTGACGCCGTTCTGCTCGAGGTCGCTCGGCGGCTCGAGCGGGCGATCCGTCCCGCAGACACCGTTGCGCGGTTCGGCGGCGACGAATTCGCGATCCTGCTCGACGGCGTCGAGCGGCTCCGACGAGGCTGCGCTGATCGCAGAACGACTGCTCAGCGAGCTCGAAGTCGCTGCGGAGATCGACGGCAAGCAGGTCTACCCGCGCGCCAGCATCGGCATCTGCATCAGCGACGAGGATCTGCTCTCGCAGGACGCCGAGGAGCTGCTCAGGAACGCCGACGTCGCCATGTACATGGCGAAGCGCGACAGCAAGGGGCGCTATCGGATGTTCGAGCCCGCGATGCACGAGCGCGTCGTCGAGCGCCTCGAGTTGCGCGCCGAGCTCCAGCAGGCGCTCGAGCTCGACCAGCTCGAGATCTACTACCAGCCGGTCGTCCACCTGAGCTCCGGGAGCGACTACGGCGTCGAGGCGCTGCTCCGCTGGCACCATCCGATCCGTGGCCTGATTCAGCCGGCCCACTTCATCCCGCTCGCCGAGGAGACCGGGCTGATCATCCCGATCGGGAAGTGGGTGATCGAGCAGGCCTGTCTCAAGGCGGTCGAGCTGCAGAAGCGCTTCCCGCTGCCCGAGCCCCTCCGGATCAGCGTCAACCTCTCCGTCAAGCAGCTCCAGGACGACACGATCGTCGACGACATCCACGAGGTCCTCGAACGTCAGCGGCCTGTCGCCGTCGTGCCTCGTGCTCGAGGTCACGGAGACCGTGATGCTCGCGGACGCGGACATCGCCGCCGAGCGGCTGCACCGCCTGAAGGCGCTCGGTGTGCGCATCGCGATGGACGACTTCGGCACCGGCTACTCGTCGCTCAGCTACCTGAGCCGGCTTCCGGTCGACATCATCAAGATGGACCGCTCGTTCCTCGGCGGGGGGATCGACGACAACGGTCTCGCCGCCGCGATCATGGCGATCGGCGAGCGTCTCGGCCTCGAGGTCGTCGCCGAAGGAATCGAACGTCGCGATCAGATCGACTCACTGCAGAGCCTCGGCTTCGGCCTCGGCCAGGGCTTCCTGTTCGGGCGCCCGATGCCGCAAGGCCCGCTCAACGATATACCTGAGCGGCCACGGCGAGTCGATCTCCGCGCAGTTCGACTCCGATGCAGCATAACTTCGAGGGTCTCGACCGGCCAGGCGGCACGACCCGCATCGGACTGCTGCGTCCGCTCCGATCGCGTGACTTTCGCACTCCTCTGGACGGGCATGACCGCATCGCTCGTCGGCGACGGCATCTTTCTCGTCGCGATTGCGTGGACCGCGTACTCGCTGTGGAACACCCCCGTTGCCCTCTCGGTCGTGGGCATCGCGATGACCGTGCCGACGATCGCGTGCCTCCTCGTCGGCGGCGTGATCAGCGATCGCTTCGACCGGCGGCGCGTCATGCTCTGGTCCGATCTCGGCCGCGGCCTCGCCGTCGGGTTGCTCGCCTTCCTGGCGATCACCCACGGCTCGACTTCACGATGCTGACGGTGATCGTTGCGGCCTACGGGGTCGGTGCTGCCTTCTTCACGCCGGCGTTCGAGTCGATCGTCCCGTCGATCGTGGACCCAGACGACCTCGCCCAGGCGAACGCGCTCGACCAGTTCGTCCGGCCGATCGCGCTGCGCCTGATCGGGCCGGCGCTCGGAGGCTGGCTGATCGCGCTCGTCGGCGTCGGTACCGCGTTTGCGATCGACGCGGTGTCGTTCATCGTCTCGGGCTTGATGGTCCTTGGGCTGCGCAGAGTCGTCGCCGGGACGCCGGCACCGGCTTCGACGGTTGCCGCGCTCAGAGACGGGTGGCGGTTCGTCCGGGCCAACGTCTGGCTCTGGGGGACACTTCTGTCGGCCGCCATCGCGTATCTCGCCTTCCTCGGACCGACCGAGACGCTTGTGCCGTTCATCGTCAAGAACGTCCTGCACGGGTCCGCGACCGACCTCGGTCTACGTGTTCGCCGCCGGTGGAATCGGCGCCGTCGGCGCCGCGGTCGTCGTCGGGCAACGTGGCCAGCCGAGGCGCGACGTCACGTGCATGTACGTCTGCTGGACGATCGCGACGCTCGCCGTCGTCGGGCTACGGGCTCGCCTCGACGATCCCGCAGCTGATGGTCGCCTGTCTGCTCTTCAACGCGCTCGAGACGACGGGGACGATCGTCTGGTCGACGATCAAGCAGCGCCACATGCCCTCGAGCCTCCTCGGCCGTGTCTCGAGCATGGACTGGCTGATCTCGATCGGCCTGCTGCCCGTGTCGTTCGCGCTCACCGGTCCCGTCGCGGACGTCGTCGGCATGCGTGCGACGCTCGTCGGCGCAGGGCTGATCGGGGCGGCAGCCACGCTCGGCGCGCTGTTCATCCCGGGCATGCGCGACGTCGAAGGCGTGTACGCGCGGCGACTTCCGGCCGCACCTGCGTCGACCTGAACTCTAGGATCAGCCGGGTGAAGATCAGGGCCGCCGTGCTCGAGCGGTTCGGAGCGCCGCTCGAGATCCAGGAGCTCGACCTCGAGGAACCGCATACCGGCGAGGTGCTCGTGCGGCTCGTCGCCTGCGGCGTGTGCCACACGGATCTCTACACGGCTTCGGGTGCCGATCCCTCCGGTTATGCACCGACCGTGCTCGGCCACGAAGGGGCCGGCGTGGTCGAGCGCGTCGGCGCGGGCGTCACGTCGCTTCGGCCGGGCGACCACGTCGTGACGCTCTTCTCTCCTCAGTGCCGTGAGTGCGTCCACTGCCTGAGCGAGCGGACGAACCTTTGCCTCGCGATCCGTGAGCAGCAGAACAAGGGCTATCTCCCCGACGGCACGAGCAGGCTCTCTCGCGACGGCGAGCCAATCCGTCACTTCATGGGCACGTCGACGTTCGCCGAGTACACCGTGATGCCCGAGATCGCGCTCGCGAAGATCGCGCCCGAAGCGCCGTTCGAGGGAGCGTGTCTCTTTGCGTGCGGGCTCTCGACCGGGCTCGGCGCTGCCATGAACACCGCGAAGGTCGAGCCCGGATCGACCTGCGTCGTCTTCGGTGCCGGCATGGTCGGCCTCGGGGCCGTGATCGGCTGCCGCCTGCAGGGTGCTGCGCGGATCGTCTGCGTCGATCTCTCGGCCGAGCGGCTTCGGCTCGCGACCAGGCACGGCGCGACCGAGACGCTCTTCGGCGGGCCGGACACCGTCGAGCGGATCGTCGACCTGACCGACGGCTTCGGCGCCGACTACACGTTCGAGGCGACCGGCATCGTCGCGGTGATGCGACAGGCGGTCGAGTCTGCGCGCATGGGCTGGGGCCTCTGCACGGTCGCCGGTGTGGCCGGTAAGGGTGAGACGCTCGACATCGTGCCGCGGTTCCTGATCACCGGCCGGCGTGTCGCCGGCTCGTCGTTCGGCGGCGTGAAGGGGCGCGACGGCGTCCCTCGTCTCGTCGAGCGTTGGCTGGCCGGAGACATCGACGTCGAATCGTTCATCTCGCACAGGCTCCCGCTCGAAGATGTGAATCGCGGCTTCGAGCTGATGGAACGCCAGGACGGCATCCGCAGCGTCATCGGTTTTGCGTGACCGAGCGTGTGTGACTTCCACGACCACGAGACGCACGGGCTCGACCCGCTCGACCACGACGAGTACGTGCTGGACACCCCGTTCATCCGGCGGTTCGTGGACCTCGTGAGAAGCGCGATCGACCGGGCTGCGGCACCGAAGGACGCGATCGCGGCGATCGAGCCCCACTTCGCAGGGCTCCTGTCGCGACCCGGTTGGCTGCCGCCGGCCTATCAGGAGGACGCGCCCGTCAGCGGGATGGGCGGCGGGATCGGCCAGTGGCTGCTCTACCGGTCGGCCGACCGTCACCTGAGTCTCTTCAGCCTGGTCGTGCCGCCCGGTTCGCGGACGCCGATCCACGATCACGGTGCGTGGGGTCTCGTCGGGCTCTACCACGGCAATCAGGACGAGGAGCTCTACCGGCCGATCGACGGCGGGCTCGAGCTCGCCGAGCGGCGTCCGCTCGAGCCCGGTGACTGGTACGCGCTCGTACCACCGGCGAACGACGTCCACCGGGTCCGCACGACCTCGACCGAGACGTCGGTCTCCATTCACCTGCTCGCCAACGACACCGGCTGCGTGCTCCGGCACGTGTACGACGAGCAGACCGGCCAGACGCGCCCGTTCCGTTCGGGCTACGTCAACGCAGCGTGCCCGGAGGGAGAGCCCGTAGCCGGACGCTGACGGAGAACGCGCCCGGCTCGACGCGGCGGGGAACGGCAATCCCACCGCGGAGCCTGGGTGGCGTCGTGCTCCGACCCCCAGCGGATCAACCATCTACGGCCGACCCGGACGCTACGTCCGGCGACGGTTACGGCGTGGTCACGGAGCGGGTGCGAACCGGTTCGCTCGTCCCGCCGTACACTCGGCGAATCACGTTGGTGGCAATCCTGTGTCGGTTCCGTGAACGTTGGACGTCCCGGTCGGGGTGACGACATGATCGGCCCGCTATGAGCACCTGGCCGACGACGACGAACGCCAGCCCGTTCGCCCCGATCGCCGACTACGGATTCCTGTCCGATTGCGAGACCTGTGCGCTCGTGGCTCCGAACGGGGCGGTCGAGTGGCTCTGCCTGCCGCGCTTCGACTCGCCGAGTGTCTTCGGTGCGATCCTCGACCGGGACGCAGGCATGTTTCGGCTCGGCCCGGACGGCGTGAGCGTCCCGGCCGCCCGTCGCTACCTGCCCGGGACGATGGTGCTCGAGACGAGCTGGGGGACGCGTGGCGGCTGGATCATCGTGCGCGACGTGCTTCTGATCGGGCCGTGGCACCACGAGGACGAACGCTCACATTCGCACCGCCGCTCCCCGACCGATTACGACGCCGACCACGTGCTGCTCCGGATGGTCCGGTGCGTCAACGGCGAGGTGCAGGTCAATCTCGACTGCGAGCCGAAGTTCGACTACGGGCGCAGAGCCGCCCAGTGGAGCTATGACGGGCCTGGCTACCACTCCGCGGCCGCGTCGGCCGACGGCAGCGCCGTTACGCTCAGCCTGACCACCGACATGCGGCTCGGTTTCGAAGGGCCGAGGGCGACTGCGCGGACATTGATGAAGGAAGGCGACGTCCTCTTCGCTGCCCTGTCGTGGTCGGATCACCCGTCGCCGACCAATCGCGATGACGCGTACCGGCGTCTCGTCGGAACGGCCCATCACTGGCAGCACTGGCTCGACCATGCGGAGTTCCCCGACCATCCGTGGCGGACCTACCTCCAGCGAAGCGCGCTTACGCTGAAAGGGTTGTCGTACGCGCCGACCGGAGCCCTGGTCGCCGCGGCGACCACGTCATTGCCGGAGGCGCTCGGCGGCGAGCGCAACTGGGACTACCGTTACACGTGGATTCGCGACTCGACGTTCATGCTCTGGGGCCTGTACAGCCTCGGCTTCGAGTGGGAGGCGAACGACTACTTCTACTTCCTCGCGGATGTGGCCGAAGCCGAGGAAGGCAAGCTGCAGATCATGTACGGCATCGGCGGCGAGTCGGAGTTGCCCGAGCACACGCTCGACCACCTGAGCGGCTACGAGGGGGCGCGGCCGGTGCGGATCGGGAACGACGCGTTCCGCCAGGACCAGCATGACGTCTGGGGTGCGATCCTGGACTCGTTCTACCTGCACACGAAGTCGCGCGACCAGCTGCCCGAGCGGATCTGGCCGATCCTCGTCAAGCAGGTCGAGGCGGCGCTCGAGCACTGGCGCGACCCCGACCTCGGCATCTGGGAGGTGCGTGGCCAGGCGCGGCATTTCACGTCGTCGAAGGTGATGTGCTGGGTCGCGGCCGACCGTGGCGCACGACTTGCCGAGATTCGGGGCGACATGGAGCGTGCGGCGCGCTGGCAGTCGAGCGCCGAGGAGATCAAAGCGGACATCTGCGCCAACGCCATCGACGCTCGAGGCGTCTTCTGCCAGCACTATGAGACGACCGCACTCGACGCGTCGGTGCTGCTGATGCCGCTCGTCCGGTTCCTGCCGGCCGAGGACGCGCGCATCCGGCGAACCGTGCTCGCCGTCGCCGACGAGCTGACGGTGGACGGCTTCGTCCTCCGCTACCGGACGGGTGAGACGGACGACGGCCTGGGCAGCGAGGAAGGATCGTTCACGATCTGCTCGTTCTGGCTCGTCTCCGCTCTCGTCGAGATCGGCGAGTTCGATCGAGCGAGGGACCTGTGCGAGAAACTGTTGTCGCACGCAAGCCCGCTCGATCTCTACGCCGAGGAGATCGATCCGAAGAGCGGCCGGCATCTCGGCAACTTTCCGCAGGCGTTCACACACCTCGCGCTGATCAACGCGGTCATGCACGTCATCCACGCCGAGCAGGGAGAGCGGATCGGCGAGCTGCCGCTCGGCCACGGACGAGACGAACCGCTGACCACGCCGAGCCCGCGCGCCAATTCGAGCTGAGGGGGATACAGAAATGAGCGTCGAACGTGAACGAGTCGAGAGCTTCGGCCGGCTCGAGAACGGGTTGCGCCAGGCCGGTGACTGGTACCACTGGGGTCCGTACCTCTCCGAGCGCCAGTGGGGGACGGTTCGCGAGGACTACAGCCCGGGGGGTACCGCGTGGGAGTACCTGCCTCACGACCACGCCCGCTCGCGGGCGTATCGATGGGGCGAGGACGGCCTGGCCGGCTTCTCCGACGTCGAGCAACGGCTCTGTCTCGCGCTCGCGTTGTGGAACGGGCGCGACCCGATCCTCAAGGAGCGGATCTTCGGGCTCACCGGCAATCAGGGCAATCACGGCGAGGACGCCAAGGAGTACTGGTGGTATCTCGACGCGCTTCCGAGTCACGCGTGGAACCGCTGGCGTTACCACTACCCGCAGCGCGCCTTCCCGTATGACGATCTCGTGGCGGAGAACGGACGGCGCGGGAAGCTCGACCCCGAGTACGAACTGCTCGACACCGGCGCGTTCGACGAGGACCGCTACTGGATCGTCGAAGTCGACTATGCGAAAGGCGACCCACACGACCTCCTGATGACGGTTCGTATCACGAACGCGGGGCCGGACACCGAGACGATCCACGTCCTACCGACCGCGTGGTACCGCAACACCTGGGCGTGGGAGGTCGACGCCGACAAGCCCGAGCTGCGTGCAGACGGAGGAGCGCGGCTCGTCACCGAGCACCCCTTCCTCGGGACGCTCGAGATCGTGGCGGACGGGACACCGACCGTTCTGCTCTGTGACAACGAGACGAACGACCAACGGCTGTTCGGGACGGCGTCCGCGAGTGCGACGCCGAAGGACGGCATCGGCGACCACGTCGTCGAGGGTGCCGAAACGGTCGCTGTCCGAGCGGGCACGAAGGCCGCCTTCTGGTACCGGTTCGACGTTGCGCCCGGGCAGACGGCGACTGTACGCGTTCGTTTGCGGCCTGTCGTTCGCGGCGGCGACCCGTGGGCGGACTTCGATGCGATCGCCGGCGCACGGCTCGAGGAGGCCGACGAGTTCTACGACGAGTTGACGCCGCCGGCGGCGACGGTCGACGAGGCGCTCGTGCTTCGCCAGTCGCTCGCCGGGATGCTCTGGAGCAAGCAGCTGTACTACTACGACGTCGCGCGCTGGCTCGACGGTGACCCGACGCAGCCGACTCCGCCTACCTCCCGGCTCGGGGGTCGGAACACGCGCTGGAGGACCTTCGACGCCTTCGACATCATGTCGATGCCGGACAAGTGGGAGTACCCGTGGTTCGCCGCGTGGGATCTCGCCTTCCATTGCATCGCCCTCGCGCGAGTCGATCCCGCGTTCGCCAAGTACCAGCTCACGCTGCTTTGCCGCGAGTGGTTCCAGCACCCGAACGGCGCGCTCGCCGCGTACGAGTGGTCGTTCGACGACGTGAACCCGCCGGTCCAGGCGTGGGCTGCGATCGAGGTCTTCGCGATCGACGGGGGAACCGATGTCGCGTTTCTGAGCCGGATCTTCGACAAGCTGCTCGTCAACTTCACGTGGTGGGTGAACCGCGAGGATCGCGACGGCTCGAACATCTTCGAAGGTGGGTTCCTCGGTCTCGACAACATCGGGCCGATCGACCGGTCGCACCTGCCGGCCGGGCAGCTGCTCGAGCAATCGGACGGGACGGGCTGGATGGGCTTCTACGCGCTCACCATGGCGGCGATCGCGTCGATCCTCAACCGGAGGGGGCGGCCGGCGACCGATCTCGTTCTGAAGTTCCTCGAGCACTTCGCTCTGATCACGGAGGCGCTCGAGACGCAAGGGCTCTGGGACGAGGCGGACGGGTTCTTCTACGACCAGCTCCGGCTCGCCGACGGGCGCTCGTTCCCGGTCAAGGTGCGCTCGATCGTCGGTGTGCTGCCTCTGCTCGGCGTCGCGGCGATCGACGAGGACGTGATCGATCGAGCAGAGAGCCTGCACAAGAACGCCGCATCGCTGCTCAGCGGCGCGCATCCGATCAGCGGTACGCCCGGGCACCGCCGCATGCTGCTCGGTGTCGTTCCCGTCAATCGCTTCCTGCGACTGCTCGAGCGCCTCTTCGACGAGTCGGAGTTCCTCTCGCCCTACGGTTTGCGGGCGATTTCGCGCTGGCATGCCGAGCACCCGTTCTCACTCGACGTCGACGGGACCTCGGCACGTGTCGACTACGAGCCGGCCGAGTCGACGACCGGCATGTTCGGCGGCAACTCGAACTGGCGCGGGCCGATCTGGATGCCCGTCAACTTCCTGATCGTCGAAGCACTGGGCCGCTATGCGCGGTTCTTCGGCGATGCGTTGAAGGTCGAGTATCCGACGGGTTCGGGAACCGAGTCGACGCTGGATGAGATCGCGGCCGACCTGCGCGAGCGGCTGATCGCGCTCTTCCTCGTGGGCGACGACGACCGGCGTCCCTGCTTCGGCTGGGTCGAGCGTCTGCAGACCGATCCTGCGTGGAAGGACAACGTGCTCTTCAACGAGTACTTCCACGGGGACAACGGCGCCGGCCTCGGCGCGAGCCATCAGACGGGCTGGACGGGGCTCGCCGCCGAGTTGATCCTGCGCGCGCGCGGCGGGCCGCTGGCGACGCTCGGCGAGCTGATGGCGGCCGACACTGTTGGGCGTCGGTGATGATTCGCTTCGGTCCTCAAGCCTGCGGAACCCTCGACGAGGCGGCGACGCGCGAGTGGCTCCTAGCCGACGGAGTGGGCGGCTACGCGATGGGGACGGTCGCAGGCCTGCGCACGCGTCGCTACCACGGACTGCTCGCGGTTGCGGTCGACGGTCCCGCCAACCGCATGCTCGGTCTGGCCGCGCTCGATCCCGTCGTCGTCTCGGGCGACGCTCGCTTTCGCCTCGCAACCGACGAGTGGGCGAGCGGGACGATCGATCCTCGCGGCCACGAGCTGCTCGTTTCGTTCGAGCTCGAGGACGGCGTCCCGCGCTGGCGCTGGCAGATCGGCGGCATCGTGGTGGAGCGCGAGATCGCGATGTCGCACGGAGCGCCGGTCGTTGCGGTCGTCCATCGACTCGTTGCCGCCGACCGGCCGGTGCGCCTCGAGCTGACACCGCTTTGCACCTGGCGAAGCGTGCACGGTGAGCGACGTGCGAATGGTCCGCCCGAGGTTGAACAGACGTCGCGCGGATTCGTGTTCGAGGGCGCCTACCGCGTCGACGGCCTCGGTTGGAGCGGAGAGGGGGGCAGCTGGTACCACGATGTCCGTGCACGCGAAGAGGCAGCGCGCGGTCTCGCCGATTGCGAGGATCTGTGGGCTGCCGGTACGTTCGTCGCGGAGCTCGAGCCGGGCGAGTGCCACGAGGTGACGGCGGTCGCATCTTCCGTCGGCGGCTTGCCACCGACTGCGACTGCGATCGTTGCCGCTGCGCGGCAACGTGCCCGTGAGCTCGTGCGACGGGCCGGCGTTGCGAGCGACGCCTCGAGGCAGCTCGTTCTCGCAGCCGACCAGTTCGCGATCACGTCGTCGGGCCGTCCGACGGCCGTCGCCGGCTACCCCTGGTTCGGTGAGTGGTCACGCGACCTGATGACGTCGTACGAGGGCCTCTACCTCGTCACCGGCCGTCACGACGAGGGTCGCGAAGTGCTGCGCACGTCTGCGGCGACGGTCTCGGAAGGGATGCTGGCGAACACCGCCGACACGGGGTCGCTGGAATACAACACGGTCGACGGAACGCTCTGGTTCGTACACGCAGTCGGCCGTCATGTGGCGGTCACCGGGGACGACGATCTGCACGCCGAGTTGGTACCGACGCTGGAGCAGATCGTGCAGCATCACGTCGACGGGACGCGATATGGGATCCGCGTCGACCCTTCCGACGGGTTACTCGCGCAGGGTGCAGACGGTCTCGCGCTCACCTGGATGGATGCGCGAATCGACGGTGTGCCGGTGACGCCTCGTGCCGGCAAGCCGGTCGAGATCAACGCGCTCTGGCTCCGCACTCTCGACCTCGTGCCCGGCTTCGAAAGCCTGCGCGACACCGCGGTCTCGGCGTTCGTGCGACGGTTCGTGCGCCCTGACGGCGTCGGGCTCTTCGATGTCGTCGATGGTCCGGCGGGTGACGACGCGTCCGTTCGTCCGAATCAGCTGCTCGCCGTTTCGCTGCCGAACGGCCCGCTCGGCTCGGACGCGGCCGACGCCGTCCTCGGCGTCTGTCGTCGTTCGCTCGTGACACCGCTCGGGTTGCGCTCGCTCTCTCCCGACGATCCACGCTATCGGCCGTATCACCGCGGTGGTCCTGCGGAGCGAGACGCCGCCTACCACCAGGGCACCGTGTGGCCCTGGCTGATCGGCCCGTACGTCGATGCGGCGCGGATCGCCGGAATGCCGGTCGAGGGCGTGCTCGATGGTCTCGAGGCACACCTTGCCGACTGGGGGGTCGGCTCGATCTCTGAGACCGCTGACGGCGCGGCGCCCCACCTCGCAACGGGGTGTCCGTTCCAGGCGTGGTCGGTCGCCGAGCTCTTGCGCGTGCTCTCCGGCTAGATGGTTAGTGGGACCTACGCCGCGTGTTCGAACGCGGCGTCGTCTTCGCGGGCGTCTTCGATGACCTTCTCGATCTCGGTCTCCGAGAGACCGGCCCGTTGTGCCGACTCCACCATCAGCAGCAGGTGCTGCTGCTCTGCCTCGTGCTCATGCACCGTCATTGGCATTCCTCCTCTTGCGATCGCTCCCACGCTACGTCCTCAAACTGGTGCGATGCAGTAAGGGTTCTGTGAATGCTTGGTGAGCGTTCTGCTGTGAGGATGGTGCCGCCTCCTCGAGCTCGCGCTGCTTTGGTTGGTCGGAGAGATGGGCTCGATGCAGCACATGCAGATGCACGGCATGCCGATGTCCGGCATGAACATGGGCGGGCAGGCCACGGGCATGTCGGGTTGGGACTACAGCGTGCTCGTCCTGCTCCGAGCGTTCCATGGCGTCAATCCCGCGATGGGTTGGCTGTTCGCAGTTTGGCGAGCGATGCAGGTTCGAGCACGGCGTGCAGTGCTGGCTGCGCTCGGCCCGATCGCCGTTGGTCACGCAGCGTCGATGGCACTGACGGTTCTCGCGGTCGAGCAATTCCGCGTGGTCGCATCCGACACCGTGTTCAGAGCGGCCGGCGCGGCTGCGCTCGTCGCCGTTGCGCTGCGCCAGATCACGTGCAGCCATCGTCATCCGCGTTCAGTCGGGATGCGCCTCAGGCGGCGTGAGCTTGCGCTCTGGTCGTTTCTGGTGTCCACTGCGCACGGCGCGGGCCTCATGCTGATTCCGGTGGTGTTCGGTGTGGGAGTGCGCTCGCACGACGACATGCTCATGCCCGCATCGCTTCCCCCTCTCGGCGCAGCGGTGCTCGTGCACACCGCCGCGATGGTTGCCGTCGCCGGCGTGGTCGCCCTGCTCGTGTACGACGTCTTCGGGGTCGGCATCCTCCGGCGACGCTGGTTCAACCTCGACCGCCTCTGGCCGTACGCACTCGGCGTGGGGGCGGCGGCCACGCTTCTCGTGGCGTAGCCAGAGGCAGGAAGACGCCGCTCGACGGTGGAATCGTCGGGGTGAGCGATCGCCGAGCTCTTCCACCGGACGAGGACGCAGTTCGTCTTCGCGCGTTCGAGCTCTCGCAAGGACACGAAGCTGGGACAGCCGTCGAGAACTGGCTGCGCGCCGAGCAGGAGATCGGTGTCGCGCACGACTACGACACGATCGATCGCGATCTCGAGCACCTCGGGATGACGATCTCGCGGCTTCCGCTCGAGGCGGGCGTTGTCTGGCGCCTTCGGCTACCTCGCGGCGAGGTGGTAGAGGAGTGGGAGCCTGGCAATGCCGGGCTGACCCTCCCGGCGCAGATTGCGCAGCTGGTCGACAGCGTGGTCGCGGACAAATCGCTCGTGCCCGGTCCGCCTCTCATCCGCGAGCCCGGCGCGCGGCGGTTGCGCAAGATGATCGAAGTGCAACGGCGGGCGCTCGTCGGGCACGACCCCGGCGCGCGGCTGGGCGAGGACCCTGAGAACCTGCATCAGCATCGCGTGGCGAGCAGGCGCACGCGCGCATTCCTGCACGCGACGAGAGCATTCGTCGATCCGGGGTGGAGGCGATCGTTGACCGTTGCTCTTCGTGAGCTCGGAGCGGTCACCGGCCCGGTCCGCGACCTTGACGTTCTGCTCGACCATGTTCGCGAAGAGGTCGGTGGATTGCCCGAGCCCGACCGGCGGGGAGCGCAGTCACTCGTGACAAAGCTCGAGCACGAGCGTGGCGTGAAGCGCCACGATCTGCTTGCAGTCCTGGACGGCGATCGTTACCGGTTGCTCCTCGCGCGGCTTCGTCTGCCCCCGAGGCTCGCACCCGGAGTCGAACGCGTTCGTCTCGAGCGCGTCTCGCGGAAGGAGTTCCGCCGACTTGCGGAGACCGTTGCGCGCCTCGGAAAGCACCCGGCTGATTCGGCAATGCACCGACTTCGCATCCAGCTCAAACGAGCGCGGTACGCCGCTGAGCTCGCGTCGCCCGGAAGTGCTGACGACCGGCGCTTCGTCGACGACGCCAAGGCGTTGCAAGACCTGCTGGGTGAGTACCAGGACTCTCTCGTCGCAGAGAAGCAGCTCCGTCTGGCAACCGTCGGGGACGACCAGACGGCGAGGGCGTTCGTCGCCGGACGCATCGCCGAACGGCAGGTCGCTCGTCGCGAGCTCGTTCGCCAGGCGCTACCGGACGCCTGGAAGCGGCTTCGGCGGAGCGGCGCCCGGCTCGGCTGAGGCGCGCCTCCGGCTCAGTGGAGAGCGAGCTTCAACCCGACGAGCGTGAGCCAGTCGCCCACGTCGCAACCAGGACCAGGACGGGAATCAGGGCGCCTTCCATGACCGATCACCACGCCGTAGACGGCCCGCCCGGCATTCGCCGCCGCTACGTCGACGAGCCACGCTCCGGCTCGCGGCGCGCGTCGGGGCCGCGGGTCGGAGCGTGACGTCATCGGCGCACTATCTCGTACTCGTGCGCCCGGTCTTTGGTCAGGCCTTGACGCCTTCGAGCGCAGAGACCCCGAGCGTCGTGCTGAACAGGACCTCGCCTACCGCCGACCGCTCGAGCGTCATCTCGTCGCCGATGTTCTCTGCGACCCAGTCGGCGGCCATGGAGTTCGCCGCCTCGGCGCTCGCCGCTGAATCCCAGGCGCTGAACGAGATGATCATCCCGTCGCTCTCGAGCACCGAGTACGCCTTGAAGCCGGGCTGGGCCTTGAAGATCGGCATCAGGCCGCTCTCGGCGCGGCGGGCGAGCTCTTGAGCGTCGCCGCTGAACGTGTAGATCGCTACGCGACCGTGCATCGAAACACCTCCCTCGGCTGCTGATCTGGCCCGTGGCGAACCCGCGGACCTGCAGCAGCCGAAGGGCACACCCTTTCAAATTCGAACCGACGAAGTCACGGGGTGTCGCCCGCCGGCCGGCGTATCGTCGGTGGGGGGTGCCGAACAGATGAAGCTCTACCCGGATGTGCCGGCGAAGCGCCGGTCGACGATCTTTCGCGATGTCGCCGCCGTCGTCCTCGTCGTGCTGTTCGCCTGGGGCGGGTACCGGGTGTATCACGCCGTCGACGGGTTGGCGGTGCTCGGAACGGGCGTCAAGAACGCCGGCGTCTCGGTCGAGAGTGGGTTCGGGTCGGCTGCCGGGGCGGTCAGGGGGATCCCGCTTGTCGGTGGGAGCCTCGCCGGCGCGCTCGAGAGCGCAGGTCAGGGAAGCGGTGGCAATGTGGCTGCGCTCGGTCAGCAGGGGGAGGACAAGGTCCACCGCCTCGCCCTTCTGCTCGGCCTGCTCGTCTTCGTGCTGCCGACGCTGCTCCTGCTCGTGCTGCTGGTTCCATCACGCGCCCGGCAGATCCGCCAGTTGAGTGCGGCGAGCGCTGCCCTCGTGGACACGAACGATCCGGAGCGGCGCCGGCTGCTCGCGATGCGGGCTGCATTCGGGCTCCCGTATGGAACGCTCATCGGCTTCACCCGCGATCCGTTGGGTGACCTCGCGGACGGACGCTACGACCAGCTCGTCTCGGCTGCGCTGGAGGACGCCGGGATTCGGCAGCCGCGGCGCGAGTTGGAGAACCAGTAGGAGGGCGGCGTCCCCTTAGGCGCCGGCGGTGCTCTTGCCGGCCGAGCGCGAGAAGATCGCGTCGACGACGATGTTGAGCGCCCAGATGATGATCGTCGCCCAGACGTAGTTCCAGAACCCGTTGATGTCGAACTTGGGGACGAGCAGCACAGTCAGCCAGAGGGTGAACATCGAGACGAAGAACCACACGAGGCCGAGCGTCAAGATCGCGAACGGCAGCGTGATGAGCTTGAGGATCGGCTTCAAGATCGTGTTCAGCACCCCGAAGACCGCTGCGGCGAAGATCACGGCTCCGGCCGAGCCGTGGAACGTGACCCCGCTCAGGAGCCAACCGGCCAGGACCAGCACGACCGCATTCGCGATCCACGACACGAGTAGCCACCGAATCATTGCGACGAACGCTACATGGTGGTACGGCGGGAGTCACCGACGATCGGCACGACGTGTTGCGGGTGGAGGCGCGATTCGAAGCGGATCGGAGCCAGCCTCCGGTTGGTGCCGATCGCAAAGACGGCGAGCGCGTACACCCAGCCGAGCAGGACGTCGGTGAGGTAGTGCTCGCCGCTGTAGATCAGCGCGAACGCCATGGCGGCCGGGTAGAGCCACAGGAGGTGCCTCCAGCGTGAGCGCCGGCGATCGACGAGGAACAGGGCGATCAGCATCGTGTACGCAGCGTGGAGCGACGGGATGGCTGCAACGTTGTTCGCGTAGAGGGAGCCCCGTTTCCACAGCGGCTTGAAGGAGATGACAGGTGTGCGCGTGCTCACGACGGCGATCACGTGGTGGACGGGCGGGATCAGCCCTTCCTGCCCGGCCAGCCAGGGTGGTACCGCCGGGAACAGGACGTAGGTCGCGCACCCGGCGAACGCGAGCGCCACGACCATCCATGCCAGTCGCCGGAATTCTGTGCGCGATCGCCACCAGAGGACCGCGAGGACCAGCGTCGGGACGAAGAAGTAGCTCACGTACGTGAGCCACGTCGCATAGTCGTACCAGTGCAGATGGCGTCCTCCGTGCCACAGGTGCCGTTGCAGCCAGACGGTCGGGACGACACCGTGCCCGAGGAAGCGATCGATCTCGATCTGGGGACGCGCGTGCGTCGGCAGCCAGAGGCCGTCCGCGAATCCGCGGATCAGGTCGTACAGGGCGAGCATCACGACGAAAGGAAACCAGTCGAAGGCGATCCCGACGACGAGCCTCCGCAGCCGCCCGATGCTCGTCGCCGACGCGGCCAAGCCGCCGGAGAGCACGACCACGACGAGAACCTCGCGCGACGCGGGGACGCCGTGCAGTCGCACGATCAGCACAACGACGAGCCCGCCGTAGACGAGCAGCGGGGCCGTACGAACCATGGCAGTGCGCGTCGGTCGGGGAAGGCGAGCACGGCGCACGAGACGGGACTCAACCCGAGGCTGGTTAACGCCCCGTTACATCGAGGTTGCGCTCCGTCGTCGAACGTCGCGGCGCACGGGCCTGCGATCGACGGCGGCGCGGACGACCTCGCCGATCACGACCAATGCCGGCGGATCGACAGAGGCCGCAACCGCAGCGATTGTCCCGAGCGTCGCCAGTCGCGTGACGGCGTCGGGGAGCGAGAGGTGCGAGATGACGGCGACAGGCTCGTCGACAGCTCGTCCGGCGAGGATGAGGTTGTCGGCGATGTGCTCGAGGCGCTTCAGCCCCATGAAGATGACGAGAGTCCCCGGTGTCTGCGCGAGCCGGTCGTAGTCGAGGTCACCGTCGTCGGCCTTCGTTCCGGTGATCGCTGTGACCTGGGAGGCGATGCCTCGGGCGGTCAGCGGAATGCCGGCGAGTGAGGGAAGGGCCGTGAGCGTCGAGACGCCGGGGACGACCTCGACGGGCAAGCCGGCTGCTTCCAGCGCCTCGACCTCCTCGGATCCGCGTCCGAACACGAACGGGTCGCCGCCCTTGAGGCGCACGACCCGCCGCCCCCGGCGACCGTACTGGACGAGCAGTTCGTTGACCCGCGACTGTGGGATTCCGTCGCGTTCGATCAGCGCGGCACGGCGGGCCTCGGCGACGAGGTCGTGCGAGACCAGCCGGTCGTAGACGAGGATCTCGGAGGCGCGCACGAGCTCGAGGCCGCGAACCGTGATCAGGCCGGGATCGCCGGGCCCGGCGCCGACGATCGACACGTTCATGCGAGCGCTTCCGCCACGAGCTGTTCGAAGTAGTCGCGCCGCGCCTCGTAGGTCGGCAGGTTGCTCTTCGCCCAGGGTCGCAGAACGGCGAGCCGGCGCGCGAGCGCGACGTGCTCGGGGCCGATCTGCCGGTCGATCTCGTCTCGTATGCGCTTTGCAAGTGCCGGCGAGGCACCGCCGCTGGAAACCGCGACGACGATCGGATCGCGCCGCGCGATTGCCGGAAGGATGAAACTGCAGAGCGCCGGGTCGTCGGCGACGTTGCAGAGCGTCGACTGCTCGCCGGCGGCGGTCGAGACATCGATGTTCACGTCGCGCCGGTTCGTCGCAGCGACCACGAGGAAGCGCCCGACAACGTCGCTGCGTGTGAAGGGCCGATGGATCAGGCGCACGTTGAGCGCCGCGAGCTCGTCTTCGACCCGGGGGGCGACGACCGTCACGGCTGCTCCGCAGTCGAGGAGCCCGCGCGCCTTCTCGGCTGCGATACGCCCGCCGCCGACGACGAGGCAGTCGCGGCCCCGGAGGTCGAGGCAGGCCATGTAGTAGCGGGTCTCCGTCACGTTCCCAGACTCACCAGCCTGGCACCCGTCGCGTCGAGCCTGATCGATGCCTCGATGCCGCCGGCTTCGATCGAGATGTTGAAGGCACCGGGTGCGACCGCGGCGATCTTGACCGCGTCCAGCCGCTCGCCCGACAGCCCACGAAGCGCATCTGTCACTGCCTGGGCGCTGTTCGACCGCAGCCGTCCGTTCGGGAGCCGGCGAAGGGTCCCGAGGGCAGCCTGCTCGCCGCCCGGCCCGTAGTAAGCGCGAATTCGCCCCGTCTGCAGGCCGAGCTCGAGGACGGACTCGAGCAGTTCTGCGGGATCGCCGCCCACCTCGCCGCCGTCGATCGCCGCAATGAGGTCGGCGACACGAACGCGCATGTCGTCGTCGCGAACCATCGAGTGCACGGTCTGTGCTTCGGCGAGCGCGACTTCGCGGGCTTCCCCTCTCAGCGTGAGCGGCTCAGTCATCGGTGTGCCTTCCGAGGAGGGCGTGGAGCTCGTGCTCGAGGCCGCCGGTCTCGATTGCGCAATGGATCCCGCACTCCTTGGGCGCGTTCGTCTCCCACCACCAGCGTCCGGCGCGAAGGTCTTCGCCATGCTTCGTCGGCCGCGTGCAGGGTGCACAGCCGATCGAGGTGAAGCCTTTGTCGTAGAGGGAGTTGTACGGCAGGTCGTGCTCGCGGACGTAGTCCCAGATCTCGTCCTCGGTCCAGTCGGCCAGTGGGTTCAGCTTCACGACGGCCCCGTGGTCGTGGTCGATCTCGACCTTGCGGATGTCACTGCGCGTCGCCCATTGGTCGCGGCGCAGCCCGGTGATCCACGCGTCGAGGCCCGCCAGGTGCCGCTGCAGCGGTTGCACCTTGCGGATCTGGCAGCAGAGGAGCCGATTCTCGACGCTGCGGTAGAAGAGGTTCGGCCCATGCCGCTTGGCCATTGCGCCGACCGCGTCGGCGTCGGGTGAGAGCAGGTCGAGTTGCAGGCTCGGGTAACGGTCGCGCATCTGCTCGATCAGCTCGAAGGTCTCCTGCGGCAGCCGGCCGGTGTCGACGCTGAAGAGTCGGATCGACGGGTCGATCGCGTAGGCCATGTGGAGCAGCACGGCGCCGTCTGTCTGGAACGCAGTCGAGATCGACAGGCGCGGCGAGAAGCGCTCGACGGCCCACGCGAGCAGCGCCTCCGCAGGCTCGGTCTCGAACTCGACACTCAACTCACCGGCCTCGAGGTCGTCGAGCAGGTCGATGGTCATGCAGCCTCCTTTCGCTTGGCCGGGGCGGCGTCGCGTCCTGCGAGCCGGCTCAGTTCGTCGTCGGTCGATCGGTCGCAGAACGACCGGAAGGTCTCCCCCTCGGTGCGGACGTCGATCCAAGCGCCGACCAGCCGGACGACAACGTCGTCGAGCTCGTCGGTCGGTACGCGGCGGAACACCGGGCGCGCGATCGCGGCAGGACGGTCGAGACCGCCGCGCAGGTAGACGTCGTAGGCCTGCTGCGGCCTCCCGTCCGCGTCGCGCACCGTCGTTCCTTGGAAGCCGAGGTCGCCGACCCAGTGCTGAGCACACGCGTGTGGGCAACCGTCGAGATGCATGCGAAGGCCTTCGACCGAACGACCGAAGCGCGATTCGATCAGGTCGACCAGGCCGTCCATCCGTGTCTTCGTCTCGGTCACGGAGAAGTTGCAATGCGGTTCGCCGGTGCAGGCGATCGCGTCTCCGCGCAGCGGTCCCGCATCGAGCGGCAGGCCTGTCTCTGCAAGAGTCCGTGCCGCGACGGTCAGATCGCTGACCCCGGTGAGGACGAGGTTCTGCTGGCGGGTGATACGCACGTCGCCGCCGAAGTGCCCGGCGAGGTCGGCGAGCTTCGCCAGCTGGTCGCCGCTGACGAGGCCGAGATGAACCGGCACACCGACGAGCAGCCGACCGTCGCGCTGCTCGTGAACCCCGAGATGGTTGCCGGGGGGCGGCTTCGGCGGCAGCAGAAAGTCGTCGAACGAGCGGCCGAGCCTTCGTTCGATGCGTTCGCGGATCCCTTCGGGCCCGATGTCGTCGACCATGAACTTGAGACGTGCCTTCACGCGCGATACGCGATACCGGAGGTCTTCCCGCCACTCGTCGAGGATCGCCGCCGCCACCTCGACTGCTTCACTCTTCGGTACCCAGATCCCGAGCTCACGTGCGATTCTCGGCACCGACGAAAGGCCGCCCCCGACCAGGACACCGAAGCCTTCCTCGCCGTCGCGCAGGGCGCCCAGCAGGCCGATGCAGTTGATCTCGGGTGCTGCGCAGCTGTCGACGCAGGCGGTGATCGAGATCTTGTGCTTGCGCGGCAGGTCCGAGTAGTCCGGGTTGCCGTAGAAGTAGGCCGCCGCCTGCTCGATCACCGGCGTCGCGTCAAACAGCTCCTCAGGCGTGAGCCCGGCGACAGGGCAGCCCGTGATGTTGCGGACGGTGTCGCCACAGGCACCCGCGGACGTGAGCCCGGCTTGGTGCAGCCTGTCGAACACGTCCGGCAGCGCCGGGAGCTGCAGATAGTGCAGCTGCACGTTCTGGCGTGTCGTCAGCTCGCCCTCGCCGCGCCCGTGCAGATTCGAGATCTCTCCGATCGCCCGGAGCTGCGCCGGTGTGACGATCCCTCCCGGGATCTTCACGCGCAGCATGAACGTCCCGATCTTCGGCTTGTCGTGGTACAGGCCCCACCACTTGAGCCGGACGATGTCCTCCTCGTCGATCTGCTCATAGCCCGATGCGATCAGCGCGGGTAGCTCGTCGAGCATCCGCAGCGGGCTCTTCTCGCGCTTGAGCCGCTCGATGGAGTTCCGTTTGAGAACGGATTCGAGGGTGGGTGTGTCGGTAGCTCTGTCGGCCAAGGCAATCGGGACGCTGAGAAAGAGGAGAGCGCGCCCGCTAGCCGGCAATCAGCCGGAGCGGGCAACAGAGGCAAATCATCGGAGCCAGGACGCTCACGCGCACGACACTAGCCGCTCGGCTTCAAAAAGTAAAGTAATGGCTCGTGCCTAGTCGAACAGTGCAGCCGCTTCCTCCACTGCCTTTCGCTGCGCGAGCGCCCGGTTGACGGCATTGACGACGGCTCGAAGTGACGCGGTGACGATGCTCGGGATGGACGCCGACGCCCCAGATCGGATCGTCGTCGACGTCGGCCTCGATATACGCCGCCGCAGTCGCGTCGGCCGCCGCCGCCATGGCGTGTTCGTGATAGTCGCGGAATACGGACCGAGATCCCGAAGCTCTTGTCGAAAGCATCGACGAGACCCGCGATCGGCCCATTCCCCACGCCCTGGATCTCCTGCAACTCGCCGTCGACGCTTACCTGCGCGACGATGAAGTCCTCGTCGCCGCTCGAGTGGGTGTACGACTCGATCGCGAAGGGCTGTGTGTGCGCGAGGTAGTGCTCGTGGAAGGCGGCAAGCAGCTCGTCTGCGCTCAGTTCGTCGCCTCGCAGATCCGTGATCGACTGCACCTTTTGCGCGAAGTCGATCTGCAGCCCGCGCGGCAGTTCGAGACTGTGCTCCGCCTCCATCAGATAGGCGACGCCGCCCTTCCCGGACTGCGAGTTGACCCTGATGATCGCTTCGTAGTCGCGACCGAGATCGGCCGGGTCGATCGGAAGGTAGGGGACGTCCCAGAGATCTGAGCCACCGCGCTGTTGCGCGTACATCCCTTTCTTGATCGCGTCCTGATGCGAGCCGGAGAAGGCGGTGTAGACGAGCTCTCCGACCCACGGATGGCGCGGATGAACAGGCAGTTCGTTGCACTCTTCGACGATCTGCTTCGCCTCGTCGATTCGCGACAGATCGAGCTTCGGGTCGACGCCTTGCGTGAGCAGGTTCAGCGCGATCGTCACGAGATCGACGTTCCCGGTCCGCTCGCCGTTGCCGAAGAGCGTTCCCTCGACGCGGTCGGCTCCGGCCATCAGGCCGAGCTCCGCTGTCGCAACCGCCGTGCCTCGATCGTTGTGCGGATGGACGCTCAGGATGATCTTGTCGCGCGCCGACACGTGGCGCTGGAACCACTCGATCCGGTCGGCGTACACGTTGGGCGGGAAGACCTCGACCGTCGTCGGGAGGTTGACGATCATCGGCGCCTCGTGCGTCGGTTGCCATGCCGCCATCACCGCCTCGCAGATCTCGAGCGCGAACTCGAGCTCGGTGCCGTGGAAGCTCTCCGGTGAGTACTCGAACACGACCTCCGCCCGGGACCGGCCGGCGAGCTCCTTGCACAGCTCGGCCGCGCGGACTGCCAGATCGACGATCCCGGCTTCGTCCATCCGGAACACGACACGCCGCTGTGTCGTAGACGTCGAGTTGTAGAGATGGATGATCGCGCGTCGCGCGCCCGCGATCGCCTCGTAGGTTTGCTCGATCAGCTCCTGGACGCGCCTGCGTCAGCACGGCGATCGTCGTGTCGTCAGGGATGCGGTTCTCCTCGATCAGCTGTCGGACGAAGTCGAAGTCGGTTCGTGACGCGGATGGAAAGCCGACCTCGATCTCCTTGATGCCGAGCTGCAGGAGCAGATCGAACATCCGCTGCTTCCGTTGTGCGTCCATCGGCTTCACGAGCGCCTGGTTGCCGTCGCGGAGGTCGGTCGAGCACCAGATCGGCGCGCTCTCGATCACGCGGTTCGGCCACGTGCGGTCGGGCAGATCGACGGACGGGTATGGGCGGTATTTCCAGTAGGGCATCGGCATGGGTGACTCCTCCAGTTGGGCAGACGACTCCCTTGGTGCGGGAGCGCGAGACGGTTATGTCGCTCGAACGCCTCCCCTAGCGGGGAAGGAGGAGCGCCGAAGACCCCACGCCGAAGCGGAATACGGGCGGGTCAAAACGCGCTTCGGTCATCGCTTCGAAAAGGATAGTCAGGGCCGGCCCGCGAAGCAACATCCCGGCTCCTACGTGTCTTGGACGTCCCGAAGCGCATCTTGCCCGAGGCGTGCGAGCTCGATGCCGAACCGGTGCCCCGAGGCTGAGATCGCGAGGAGCGTCCCGAAGGCAACGACGGCGTCGATCGACTCGCGTCCCTGCTTCGTCCAGTAGTCGTCCTGCAGGTTGAGCCAGAGCGCGAATTCGTCCAGCGTGAGAGCGGCTCCGGCGCCGTAGGCAAATGCGGTCGACCGCGATGCGAACGCACCGCCACTCCCGACCCCGATTTCGTTCAGCCACGCGTACCCGACCCCGATGAGGCCGATGATCCCGAACGTCATGTGGTGGATGTGGCGTCCACCTGGCGTGAGGTTCCGGAACGGCCCGCGGCCGGCGCGAATCGAATGCGTGATCAGGCGCACGACACCGAAGGTCGCGCCGAAGCTCAACGAGCTGATCAGACGTCGCTCTTCGCGTCCGCTGCGAAAAGACCGCTTGTATGCATCTGCGATCTCGTCCTTTCGGGGCAGACGCGCCATCTCGAGATCGTAATGTTGGTGCGGGTGGGGTCGGTTGTCCTCGAGCCGGCCGCTTGCGATAATCTCTCTCGAGGTTGCCTTGAGATGCGGCGCTCGGGCACTGGTGTTTTTGACCAGGCGAGGGGGGTCCGGGTGCATCGCGAGACGAAGAGCCAGGTCGACGGGACCGATGAGGTCGTCGTCGTCTTCTGGCAGGGCTACGTAACAGGGCAGTTTCTGGCGTTCCGTGCGCCGGGCGTCGAGCCGTTTCTGTGCTCGCCTCCATTTCGCACGTGGCGGCCACCGTGGCAGCCGAAGCTGCCGCTCGAGGAGTCTCCCCTCGCCGCGGCAGCGCTTCAGGAGCTCACGGCCGAGCTCTCCCGTCGCGGCTGGCACGCCGACGGAGTGTCGAATGCATTGCAGCGACGCGTCTTCGTTCAGCCGCCGGAAGTCGAGCAGCCGCCTTTGACGGACGTGGGCCCTGCGCGCATCGCGGACCCGTTCTTGCTTCGAGCGCTCGACCAGGTGGCCGGTGAGAGCGGCGCAACCGCTGCGGAGGTCGGTCGCGCCCTGTACGGCGATGATGCGCCGTCGGTTCGTCAACTTCCGCAGCGGATCGGGAGCAGGCTCCGGCGACTGCAACTCCAGGGGAAGGTCGACCGCTACGAGGCGAACGGCGTCAGTCGCTGGTTCCGGACATCGCCCGACCGCAAGGACGGTGCCGCAGCGCACTCGCACTAGATGGGCCACTAGCGTGTGCGAGATGAACACGCACGTGCTGGGGGTTTCGGGACCGGTGGCGGCCTTCGCCACGGTCGGGGCGGCGCAGATGGCTCGCCTCGACGGCGAGGTTTGAGCTGGATCTGATCGCTGTCGGGGAGGTTCTCCTCGACGTCATGGCGCCGGCGCTCCCCGCGGGAGCGGTCGTGCACGGGCCGGTGGTCGTCCGGCCGGGTGGCGTGCCGGTTCACGCTGCCCTGGCAGCGGCCCGGGCCGGTGGGCGCGTCGCAGTCGTCGGCCGCGTCGGAGCGGACCCGGCGGCGGTGGCGATCAGGGACGCGCTCGCGCGCGCGGGTGCGGAGCCGCTTCTGGCGGAGGACGCAGAGCGCCCGTCAGGCACGTTCGTCGAGGCCGGGGATGCGGTCGCTGCCGATCGTGGCGCGAGCGCTGCACTCGCCCCAGGCGACATTCCGTCGCCGCTCGTCGCCGGCGCGGTGCTCGTGTCGGGGCACGCGCTGCTCCACGACGACACCGTGACGGCGGCCCGTCTCGCCCTCACCTCGGCGCGTGCACGGCATGTCGCCGTCGTTGCGGCTTCGGCGCGGTTGATCGAGTCGCTCGGCGCGACGGCCTTCCACGAGCGCGCGGCGGGTACGGCGGTTCTGTTCGCGAACGCCGACGAGGCTCGCGCACTCACCGGCCTGGGCCCATCCGCCGCGGTCGGCGAGCTCGCACGGCGCTACCGGCTCGTGTGTGTGACTGCAGGCGAGGCCGGGGCGTTCGCGGCCGCCGGCTCGACCGTCGTCCACGTCGGCGCGCGCCCCATCCCCGGGAGAAACACCGGAGCGGGTGATGCCCTGGCCGGCGTCCTCCTCGTCTCACTCGTCCGCGGCCTGGAGCTTCACCCGGCGCTCGAGGCCGCGTGCGAGGCGGCGCTCGCGGCGGTCCGGTACGACGGCGGGCCTACGGGCTGAGACGACGCTGGGCGCGCGCGCGGCTCGTCACTCCGCGAGTGCGCCGTTGGCCGCGAGTGGAATCTCGACCAGGAACGCCGCGCCGCCGCCTGCTGCCGGTCGCGCCGTGGCGATGCCCCCGTGAGCCTCGGCCACGGCGGCGACGATCGAGAGCCCAAGGCCCACGCCGCCACTGGCGCGCGTGCGCGACGTATCGACGCGGTAGAAGCGCTCGAACACCTGAGCCGCGTCCTCCTCGGTCACGCCGGGCCCGGAGTCCGTGACGCTGAGCTCCGCCCTCCCATCGATTCGATGCAGGCTGACGGTGACAGGCGTGCCGGGCGGAGTGTGTGCGCGGACATTGGCGAACAGATTGTCGACCACCTGCCGGAGCCGGTCGCGGTCTCCGATCACCGTCGCGGGCTCGACGTCCAGCGAGACGATCCGATCGACGTCGACGACGCGAGCTGCGTCGACCGCCTCGCCGACGACCTCGGCGAGCTCGACCGGCTTTTGCTCGAGCGGCCGACCCTCGTCGAGCCGTGCGAGCAGGAGCAGATCCTCGACCAGCAGGCTCATTCGCTCTGCCTCGCGGGTGATACCGGACATCGATCGCTCGAGGTCGGCCGGCCGGCTGGCGGCGCCGCGGCTGAAGAGCTCGGCGTAGGCACGGACCGCGGCCAGCGGTGTGCGCAGCTCGTGTGATGCGTCGGCGACGAACCGGCGGAGCTTCTGATCCGAGCGGCGTAGCCGGTCCTCCGATGCCTGTCGCGCCTTGAACGCGGATTCGATCTGAGCCAGCATTGCGTTCAGCGACAACCCGAGACGCCCGACCTCGGTCTTGGGCTCGGCGCGCTCGACCCGCTGGGACAAGTCGCCGGCCGCAATTGCCGAGGCCGTGCTCTCGATCTCACGCAGCGGACGAAGACCGAGGCGTACCACCCAGAGCCCGAGACCCGCGATCGCTGCGAGCACGCCGATCGTCACCACGAGCTCGATCAACAAGAGCCGGTGCAGCGTGCCGAAGACATCCTTGAGCGAGGTCGCGATGATGAACACACGGTTGGGCTGCTGTGGCTCGACCGAGGCGCGGATCCGGTAGCTCGTCGAGCCGTTGGCCGACGAGACGGTGAAGTAGGTCGCTCGTTCTGCGTTCGGCCCATGTCCGGCCGCCGGAAGCCGTATCTCGGCGGGCACCTTCGGCGCCGCGCCGCCGCCGACGAGGAAGCCGCCCTTGACGACCCCTCCCGTGAGCGTACGCACCTGGTACCAGTCGATCCCCTCCGC
Source organism: uncultured Thermoleophilia bacterium (assembly GCA_963715115.1). Taxonomy (GTDB): domain Bacteria; phylum Actinomycetota; class Thermoleophilia; order Gaiellales; family Gaiellaceae; genus PALSA-600. The sequence goes on along the minus strand of CAVQRE010000001.1, from coordinate 1,253 downwards.
CGGCGGTCCGACATCACGGGGCGGTTGACCTCCAGGTCCCTGTCCCGCGCCCTGGCCCCGGTCAGGGGAACGGTTCTGCGGGAAGGCGATGTGCTCGACCTGGGCGTGGCCCGCCTCGAGCGTCTTGTCGACGCGATCGAGCATGAACGAGCGCAGCGACGCGTACGTCGCCGCGTCGGCAACGGTGAGGCCGATCGCCGCGAGGACGAAGACGCCGAGCAGCAGCCGGGCGCGCAGCGACAGGCGATCAACCATCTAGTCCGCCTCGAGCATGTACCCCGCCTGTCTGACCGTGCGGATCAACGGAGGACCGAGTGCATCGAGCTTCTTGCGGAGATAGCTGACGTAGGTCTCGACGACGTTCGAGTTGCCGCCGAAGTCGTACCGCCAGACGTTTTGCAGTATCTGCCCCTTCGACAGAACACGACGCGGGTTCATCAGGAAGAACCGCAGCAACGAGAACTCTGTCGCCGTCAGGTCGACGCGTGTGTCGCCGCGGAAGACCTCGTGGCGGCCCTCGTCGAGACTCAGGTCGGCGAAGCGCAGGACATCGCCCGGAAGCTCTCCGCCGGTGCGTCGAAGCACGGCCTGGACACGGGCGACCACTTCGGCGAGGCTGAACGGCTTCGTCACGTAGTCGTCGCCACCGGCGCGGAGGGCGTCGACCTTGTTCTCTACGGCGTCCTTTGCGGTGAGGAAGAGGATGGCCGTCTTGAACCCGCGGTCGCGAAGGCGCCGGCCGACCTCGATGCCTTCGATGTCCGGAAGCATCCAGTCGAGCACGATCAGATCCGGCTCGAACTCGACGACCGCCGCCATCGCACCGCGTCCCGACGCCTCTTCGCGCACGTCGAAACCCTCGTAGCGAAGGGCGGTGGCGACGGCGTCGACGATCGACGGCTCGTCGTCGACGACGAGCACCTTCGCCGCTCCGTTCGCCTGCTGTTCGCCGCTGTTCATGAGCTCAACCTGCCACCGGTTGCTGGGAGTGGGCTGAGAATCCGGAGCTGAAAGCTGTGAATCGCCTGAGAGTCTCGTCGAAAAGCCGCGAGTTCGTTCAGGCGGTCGCGCCGGAGGGGCCTGCCAGCCCGGTGTGCGGCGCCGCGGCATACGTCTTCTGCTCCTCGGCGATACGGCGAGTTCGGTCGGCGTCGATGCGAACCTCGTCCACGTCCACGTCGGCACGCGCTTCGTCCGTGAACCGCTTGCGCAGGACCGCGGTCTGCTCTCGCAGCCGGTGCGCCGCGAGGCGA